>NZ_FNJJ01000022.1 GCF_900104265.1 Ectopseudomonas guguanensis | reverse complement strand
CGGGTCGACGCCGGCATTGGCGTAGCCGGCAATCTTCGCCAGCACCGGCAGGCCGAGCGATTGCGCCTTGCTCGCGCTCATCAGCAGCACGGCAGCGGCGCCGTCGTTGAGGCTGGAGGCGTTGCCCGCGGTGACGCTGCCGTCCTTCTTGAACGCCGGCTTGAGCTTGGCCAGGGATTCGGCGGTGGTGCCGGCACGCGGCTGCTCGTCACGGGCGAAGGCGACGGGGTCGCCCTTGCGCTGTGGGATCAAAACAGGCGTGATTTCGGCGTCGAAGCGCCCGGCCTCGATGGCGGCCACGGCCTTTTGCTGCGAAGCGGCGGCAAAGGCGTCCTGCGCTTCACGGCTGATGCCGTATTTCTCCACCAGGTTCTCGGCGGTGATGCCCATGTGGTAGTCGTTGAAGGCATCCCACAGTCCGTCGAGGATCATGCTGTCCTGTAGCTGAGCGTGGCCCATGCGCAGGCCGGTGCGGGCCTTGGGCAGCACGTAGGGCGCCAGGCTCATGTTTTCCATGCCGCCAGCGATCACCACCTCGGCATCGCCGCAGCGAATGGCCTGGGTGGCTAGGTGCAGGGCTTTCAAACCCGAGCCGCAGACCTTGTTCAGGGTCATGGCCGGCACGGCATGGGGCAGGCCAGCGCGGATGGCGGCCTGGCGCGCGGGGTTCTGGCCGGAGCCTGCGGTGAGCACCTGGCCGAGGATGACTTCATCGACCTGGGCGGCGTCGAGGCCGGTCTGCTCCAGCAGGCGCTTGATGACGATGGCGCCGAGTTCGGGCGCGGGAATCTCCGCCAGGCTGCCCTGGAAGCTGCCGATGGCGGTGCGGGTGGCGGCGACGATGACGACGTCTTGCATATGCTGGTCCTCGAATCGGTTCAGACAATGACCGGAAAGGAGCGGATGGTCGCATGGCTGACCGTGACCGGCCAGCCACCCTCGGCGAGGCGCGTTTCGCTAACGGGGTGGCTCCCGGAGGGCCGGCGTAACCCTCCACCCCAGTGTTGGCGGGTTGCACCCGCCCTACGGCGCCAGGCGCCGACGCGCGCGCTGGGCGGCGCTGTTGCTCACGGCCCAGCGCAGCAGGTTGGCGGTGCGTTGCACGCTGGCGCGGATCAGCGGCCGGCGCCAGGCAGCCTGCCGTTCGCCGAGCAGGTCGCTGGCCCAGTCCGGCAGCAGGTCGACGCCGGCCTGCAGCATCAGGTTGCCGAAAGGTTTGGCGAGGATGCTCGGCATCGGCGCGGCGTAGAGCAGTCGCACCACTTCGCGGGTGCGCTCATCGCAGAGCAGTTGTGGGCGCAGGCGCTGTAGATAGTCGGCGACGGCCTGAGCCGATTGAGGGACATCCTGCGCGCCGAGGCGTTCGGCGATCAGTGCCACTTCGCGGTAGTAACGATCCTGCTCGGCCACCGGCAACTGCGGGTCGACGTAGCGCAGGTAGCCGGCGAGAAACTGGCTCACCTCGGAGACATGCACCCAGGTCAGCAGCTCGGGATCGCTGGCGCTATAGGGGCGACCGTCCGGCGCGCTGCCGGTCACCTGTAGGTGGATGCGGCGCACCTTGTCGATCAATTGCTCGGCATCGTGCAGTCCGCCGTAGGTGGTGCCGGCGATGAACAGGCTGGTGCGGCGCAGGCGGCCGAGCATGTCCTGGCGAAAGCTGGAGTGATCCCACACGCCGGCCAAAGCCAGCGGGTGAAGCATCTGCAGGAGCAGGGCGGAGATGCCGCCGACCATCATCGCGGTGAAGTCGGCATGGACCTCCCAGACCATCGACTCGGGGCCGAACAGGCCGGCATCACCGCGCGGCTGGTCGAGGTCGAGCACGCCCAGCGAGGCGCCGGTGAGGCTGTGCACCTGTTTTTCGATCTGACGACGTAGGCTTTCCATGGTGCGCAGTGTCGAACCTCGGCTCGGCAGACGCAAGGCGCAGGTCCGTAGGGTGCGCCGCGCGCACCCTCATGCGCTGCGGCGAGTGACCTGCTGTGTACGGCGCACCCTACGGAGGGTTCAGCGATTGAGGCGCTGCTCGATCAGGCTGTCGACCACGCTGGGGTCGGCCAGGGTCGAGGTGTCACCCATGTCCTCCAGCTCGTTGCAGGCGATCTTGCGCAGGATGCGTCGCATGATCTTGCCCGAGCGGGTCTTGGGCAGGCCCGGCGCCCACTGGATCAGCTCCGGCTTGGCGAAACTGCCGATCTCCTTGCCGACCAGGGTCAGCAGGTCCTTCTTCAGCTCGTCGGACGGTTCCTGGCCGTTCATCAGGGTGACATAGGCGTAGATGCCCTGGCCCTTCACATCGTGCGGATAGCCGACCACGGCCGCCTCGGCCACCGCATCATGCAGCACCAGAGCGCTCTCCACCTCGGCGGTGCCGATGCGGTGCCCCGAGACGTTGATCACGTCATCGACACGGCCGGTGATCCAGTAGTAGCCGTCCTCGTCGCGGCGCGCGCCGTCGCCGGTGAAGTAGTAACCGGGGTAGGGCTTGAAGTAGGTGTCGACCATGCGCTGGTGATCGCCATAGACGCTGCGAATCTGGCTCGGCCAGCTGGCCTTGATCGCCAGCACGCCGGCGCCTGGGCCTTCGATCTCCTTGCCCTGCTCGTCGAGCAGCACCGGTTGTACGCCAAAGAAGGGGCGGGTCGCCGAGCCGGGTTTGAGGTCGGTGGCGCCTGGCAGCGGGGTGATCAGGATCGAGCCGGTTTCGGTCTGCCACCAGGTGTCGACGATGGGGCAGCGCATGTCGCCGACTACATGGAAATACCATTCCCAGGCTTCGGGGTTGATCGGCTCGCCCACCGTGCCGAGCAGGCGCAGGCTCGAGCGCGAGGTGGCCTTGACCGGCGCCTCGCCTTCGCGCATCAGCGCGCGCAGGGCGGTGGGGGCGGTGTAGAAGGTATTGACCTGATGCTTGTCGATCACCTGCCAGAAGCGCGAGGCATCCGGGTAGTTGGGCACGCCCTCGAACATCAGGGTGGTGGCGGCGTTGGCCAGCGGGCCGTAGACGATGTAGCTGTGCCCGGTGACCCAGCCGACATCGGCGGTGCACCAGTAGACGTCGCCCTCGTGGTAGTCGAACACGTACTTGTGGGTCATCGCCGCGCCGAGCAGGTAACCGCCGGTGGTGTGCAGCACGCCCTTGGGTTTGCCGGTCGAGCCCGAGGTGTAGAGGATGAACAATGGGTCCTCGGCGTCCATCGGCTCGGCCGGGCAGTCGGCATCGACTTCCTTGAGCGCCTGGTGGTACCAGAGGTCTCGGCCTTCCACCCAGGCGACGTCGCCCTGGGTGCGCTCGACCACCACCACGGTGGACACGTTCGGGCAGCTCTGCAGGGCCTTGTCGACGTTGTTCTTCAACGGGATGTACTTGCCGCCACGCACGCCCTCGTCGGCGGTGATCACGGTGCGGCAGTCGGCATCGAGGATGCGATCGCGCAGGGCATCCGGGGAGAAGCCGCCGAACACCACCGAATGCACCGCGCCGATGCGCGCGCAGGCGAGCATGGCGTAGGCCGCCTCGGGAATCATCGGCATGTAGATGCACACCCGGTCGCCCTTTTTCACGCCACGGCGCTTGAGCACGTTGGCCAGGCGGCTGACGTTGTGGTGCAGCTTGTTGTAGGTGATGTGCGCCGACTCGGCCGGGTTGTCGCCTTCCCAGATGATCGCGACCTGCTCGCCGCGTTGTTGCAGATGGCGGTCGATGCAGTTGTAGGCGACGTTGAGCTGGCCGCCCTTGAACCATTCGGCACGGCCCTGCGCGAGGTCGCTGCTGTGCACCTGATCCCAGGGTTTGAACCAGTCGAGGAAGGCCTTGGCCTGCTCGGCCCAGAAGGTATCGGGCTGCTCGACGGACTGCTGGTACAGGCGCAGGTAGGCGTCTTTGTCCAGGTGCGCGCGCTGGCGCACTGCATCTTGCACGGGATGGCGAGTGATCTCGAACATGGCGGGGTCCTTGTAATTGTTTGTCCGCAACGGCCACAAGGTTGCACCCAAGCAGGCGCTTGGTTCAAGGCTTAAGCATTTCGACATGCTGCCGGGCCGTTGCGTTCTGCCGATATTCGAGCTGGGCCGCGACCAGATTGGCGGTCGCCACTCCGTAACGACTGGCAATTGCCGCGAGCGCCTCGTCAAACGTTTGCGCGGCGTTCACGGCACCTCCCGGCAGCGGTGGCAATCCTCCGGATTCGGTGCGTTGCGGTATGAACTCCAGCCCGCTGGCGCTGAATACTGGCTGAGTGGCTACGCCCAGCACCTGAGTGCGGAAGGTGCGCGCCCAGGCGTCCACGCGCAGTGCCAGGCTAACTTCATCTATCCCGGGCAGCAGGGTGACTGCGAAGGTTTCGTGTCTCCAGCGTGTCAGGTAGTTGCCCGCCGCCGTCAGGTAGCCTTGGCGGCCAAGGACAAACGCCTCGCTGTCATGGCGGGTAGACCAATCGTCGACCCCTAGCTCCTGGCCCAGTTCGCGCGCTTTGGCCGTGCCGGCAATGGCTTCGACCAGCGCCAGGGACGCCGGCAGGGCTGCGCTGACGCCAGCGGTGGTCATCAGTTGGCCGTCTACCACATAGCGCCGATTTTCCTGCCACAGGGTGCCGGGAAAGTCGCTCAGGCGCTGCTCGCGGGAATACCAGTGTCCGGTTGCTCGGCGCCCGCGCAGCAGGCCGGCATGAGCCAGCGCCAGCACGCCGTCGCAGATGCCGATGACGCTGGCGCCCAGCGCCGCCTGCTGGCGGATGAACTCCAGCAGGCGCGGCTCCTGGCTGTCGTGCACGGCGGGCACGATCAGGTAATCGGCGCCCTGGGGGAAGTCGCGCTGAAACTCGGCGATGCTGGCGTCGGCGCGTACGCTGAGCGCCGGCATCAACTGCACCGCGCCCGGATCGCCCGCCACCGCCACTACCCTCGCGACGCCAGCACGCCGCAGCACACCGAGCGGCACGACGAAGTCCGTCAGCTCGGTCATCCGGTTTTGCGCGACCACCACCACCACGGGCCGTTCGCGCCCGAAACGCGGCTGGTAGCCGGGCAGGCGCTCGTCTGCGGCATGGACGCAGCCGGTGACCTGCAGCACGCCCAGCAATCCGGCGATCAGCCAATTTCTGCACATGACATCTTTCCCTTGCCTGGAATGGACGATCAGTTTGTCGTGTGCAGGGTTGGCGCATATGTCATAAAAGAGTGAAAACCTGCCAGTGATGCGAGAAGCAAGCGATGACGCACCGGGTTCTGCTGTTGGTCTTTCCCGATTTTCAGTTGCTCGATGCCACCGGGCCGGCCGACGTGTTCGCCGCAGTGGATGAGCATCTGCCGGCAGCTGGCCGACCGGCCTACCAGTTGCAGGCAATATCGCCGCAAGGCGGTCTGGTGGTGTCCAGCAGCGGCTTGTCGATGGCCACCCAGCCGTTGCCCGAACCGCAGGAGCTGGCCGGCCATACCTTGCTGGTGGCCGGCGGATACGGTGTTCAGCGCGCCCTGCAGCAGGGGCAGGTGGCGCGCTGGCTGGGCGCAGCCGGGCCGCTGGCGGCGCGCTGTGCCTCGGTGTGTACAGGTGCCTTCCTGCTGGCGCAGAGCGGTTTGATGACAGGGCGCAAGATGGTTACCCACTGGCGTTATGCCGAGCTGTTGCAACGGCTGCACCCGAGCGTGGAGGTCCTGCATGACAGCCTGTTCATCCGTGATGGCGCCTTCTACAGCTCGGCTGGGGTGACCGCGGGCATGGACCTTTGTCTGAGCCTGGTGGAGGAGGACCACGGGCGCGACGTTTCGCTGCAGGTGGCCAAGGGGCTGGTGATGTACCTGCGACGGCCTGGAGGGCAGCGCCAGTTCAGCACCGAGCTGCTGGCCCAGCAGGCGCCCGCCGATGGCCTGATGCAACGCTTGCTCAGCGAACTGCGCGAGTCCCTGGCGACTGCCTGGGACGTCGAGAGCATGGCGGCCTGGATGAACCTGTCGCCGCGAACCCTGCATCGCCACTGCCAGGCCGAACTCGGGGTGACGCCGGCCCGGTTGCTGCTGCATCTGCGTCTGGATCGCGCCTGCCAGTTGCTGGAGGCGGGAGAGGTGTCGCTCAAGCGCGTCGCCCAGCGCAGCGGCTTCGGCAACACGTACAACCTCAGGCAGGCGTTCTCCCGGGCGCTGGGGGTGACGCCCGGGGAGTATCGTCAGCGCTTCTGCCGCTGAGGCGCACGGATGCGCCCGCGGCGGAACGATCAGCCGCGATGCTGCGAGCGGAAGTGCTCGATCAGTCCCTGGGTGGATGCATCGCTGGCTGGCTCGTCGCTGGCGCCGGTGAGGCGCTGGTAGACTTCCTTGCCCATCTCTTTGCCCAGCTCCACGCCCCACTGGTCGAAGGCGTTGATGCCCCAGATGGCGCTCTGCACGAACACCTTGTGCTCGTACAGCGCCACCAGTGCGCCGAGGTTGAACGGCGCGATGCGGTTCATTACCAGGATATTGCTCGGCCGGTTGCCGGGGATCACCTTGTGTGGCGCCAGACGCTGCACCTCGTCTTCGCTCAGTCCCTTGGCGCGCAGTTCGGCCTCGGCCTCTTCGCGAGTCTTGCCCTGCATCAGCGCCTGGGCCTGCGACAGGCAGTTGGCGAACAGCCACTGGTGATGGTCCGAGAGCGGGTTGTAGCTGTTGACCGGGACGATGAAGTCCGCCGGCACCAGCAGGCGGCCCTGGTGCAGCAGCTGGTGGTAGGCATGCTGGCCGTTGCAGCCGACGCCGCCCCAGATCACCGGGCCGGTGGCGATGTCCAGCGGCGTGCCGTCCTGACGCACGCTCTTGCCGTTGGACTCCATGTCCAGCTGCTGCAGGTGCTTGGTGAAGTTACGCAGATAGTGGTCGTAGGGCAGGATTGCGTGGCTCTGCGCGCCCCAGAAATTGGTGTACCAGATGCCCAGCAGGGCCATCAGCACCGGCATGTTCTCGGCCAGGGGCGCCTGGGTAAAGTGCTGGTCCATGGCATAGGCGCCGGCCAGCAACTCCTTGAAGTTGGACACGCCGATGGCCAGGGCGATGGGCAGGCCGATGGCCGACCACAGCGAATAACGCCCGCCGACCCAATCCCACATCGGGAAGATGTTCTCTTCGCCGATACCGAACTCGATGGCGGCCTTGCGGTTGCTGGTCACGGCGATGAAGTGGCGGTGCAGCTCTTCTTCCGGGCCGCCCATGGCCAGGTACCAGTCGCGCGCGGCCAGGGTGTTCTTCAGGGTTTCCAGGGTGCCGAAGGACTTGCTGGAAACGATGAACAGGGTGGTTTCCGGATTGAGGCGTGCGGTCAGTTCGCGGAATTCGCTGCCATCGATATTGGCCAGGTAGTGGCAGCGCACGCCGCGCTGGGTGAAGGGGCGCAGCGCCTCGGAAACCAGTTGCGGGCCGAGGAAGGAGCCGCCGATACCGATGTTCACCACTTCCTTGATCGGTTTTTCGCTGTAGCCGCGCCACAGACCGCTGTGAATGCGGCTGACCAGCTCGGTGACCTGGTTCAGTACGCGGTGCACCTCGGGAATGATGTCGTGGCCATCGAGCAGCAGGCGGCGGCCGATCGGGCTGCGCAGGGCGGTGTGCAGCGCGGCGCGGCCTTCCGAGGCATTGACCTGCTCGCCGCTGTACAGGGCGGCGATGGACTCGTGCAGGCCGGCCTGGTCGGCCAGCTGGATCAGCAGTTCCAGGCCGCGTTCATCGATCAGGTTCTTCGAGTAGTCCAGCAGCAACCCGCAGCTATCGAGGGAAAAGCGCTGGAAGCGCCGTGCATCCGCGGCGAAGGCCTCGCGCATGCTGAAGCCGGCCATTTCGGCGCGGTGCTGCTGCAGGGCCTGCCAGGCAGGCAGGGTGGTGACGTCTTGAGGCTGCTGGTAATAGGCCATCGGAGCTCCTGATCCGCAAAAGCAAAAGGCCCGGAACGATCCGGGCCTCTAAGAGTGTAACCGTCTGCCTTTGGAGGCAGCTACTGACTCGGCAGTTCAACCACAAGATTGTCGATCAAGCGGGTGCCACCCAGCTGTGCCGCGGTGAGAATCACCAGATGGCGGTCGTCGATCTGCGCCGGGCGCAGCGTCACCGCGTTGCGGATTTCCAGGTAGTCGGGAACGAAGCCCGCTGCGCGCTGTTGCTCCTGCGCGGCGTCGATCAGTCGTGCGTAGTCACGGGCGCCGCGGCGCAACTCTTCGGCTATCGCCTGCAGGCTCCGATACAGCGTTGGCGCCGTGCTGCGTTGCGCGGCATCGAGGTAGCCATTGCGTGAGGACAGGGCGAGGCCGTCTTCGGCGCGCTGGGTCGGCGCACCAATGATCTGGATCGGCATGTTCAGGTCCTGCACCAGCGCGCGGATCACCGCCAGTTGCTGATAGTCCTTCTCGCCGAAAACGGCCAGATCGGGCTGGACCATATTGAACAGCTTGGTCACCACGGTCGCCACGCCCTCGAAATGGCCCGGGCGGCTGGCGCCACAGAGTCCTTCCGATACGCCCGGCACGCTGACGCGAGTCTGGTCGCCCATGCCGTGCGGGTAGATTTCCGCAACATCGGGGTGAAACAGCAGGTGACAGCCAGCCGCCAGCAGCTTTTCCTGATCGGCGGCGAGGGTGCGCGGGTATTTGTCCAGGTCCTCACCCGCGCCGAACTGCAGCGGATTGACGAAGATGCTGGCGACCACGAAGTCGGCGCGCTGGGCGGCGATTTCCACCAGCGAAACGTGGCCGGCGTGGAGATTGCCCATGGTCGGCACGAAGCCGATCTGCTTGCCCTCGGCGCGGGCCTGGGCCACGGCGGCGCGCAGTTCGCGCAGGGTCTTGACTGTGTTCATGCGGAGAAACCGTGTTCGGCGGCGGGGAAGCTGCCGTCCTTGACCGCCTGGACGTAGGCGCTCAGGGCGCCTTGAATGCTGCTCTGGCCCTCCATGAAGTTGCGCACGAACTTCGGCGTGCGGCCGGACAGCGACAGGCCGAGCATGTCGTGTTGCACCAGCACCTGGCCATCGGTAGCGGCGCCGGCGCCGATGCCGATCACCGGGATCTTCACCGCCTGGGTGATTTCCGCCGCCAGTTCGCTGGGTACGCACTCGAGCAGCAGCATGGCCGCGCCAGCCTGTTCCAGCGCCATGGCATCGGCACGCATCTGCCGCGCCTGGGCTTCCTGGCGGCCCTGAACCTTGTAGCCGCCGAGGATGTTCACCGCCTGCGGGGTCAGGCCAAGGTGCGCGCAGACCGGTACGCCGCGCTCGGCCAGCAGGCGAATGGGTTCGGCCAGCCAGCCGGCGCCTTCGAGTTTGACCATGTGGGCGCCGGCCTGCATCAGCCGGGCGCTGTTGTGCAGAGCCTGTTCGCTGGTGGCGTAGGCCATGAACGGCAGGTCGGTGAGGATCAGTGCGCCCTGATTGCCGCGTTTCACGCAGGCAGTGTGATAGGCCATCTCCTCGACGCTGACCGGCAGGGTACTGTCGTGGCCCTGCAGGACCATGCCCAGGGAGTCGCCGACCAGCAGCACATCGACCCCGGCCTGGCAGGCCGCGTGGGCGAAGGTGGCGTCATAGCAGGTCAGCATGGCGATCTTTTCACCGTTCTGCTTGTGACTCTGCAGGGTGGTCAGGGTAACGTCAGGCATTTCAAGGGTCCTCGCTCAGGCTCGGTATACCGCTTCTATCCGGCGGCAATCCGGCCTGGATTGGCATCAAAGGTGCGCCCGTCGCTGGGCAACGGGACGCCTATAGTCCTGATGGGGGGGCGTGAAGTCAATTGCGGGTGTTACCGCTCTGTTACTGGCGTTACCGCCAATGCGCGGGATGCCGGGTTGCGCAACGGACCGCCCTGTGGGAGGCGCTTCAGCGGCGAGCTTGTCGGAGAGCGGCTCAAGCCCCTCCCACAGGGGCCGGCCGGGCTACTGCGGCAGACGTTCCAGGCCACTGAAGGGGCAGGCTTGCAGCAGGGCGGCAAGGCTGCGGCCGTCCGGTAGTTGCAGATCGGCAGCCAGCTCGGCCAGGGGATAGAGCACGAAGGGGCGGGCGTGCATATGGTAGTGCGGCACGGTCAGCCGCTCGTCGTCGAGCAGACGTTCACCGAACAGCAGGATGTCCAGATCCAGGGTGCGCGGGCCCCAACGCTCGGCCTTGCGCACGCGACCCTGCTCCTGCTCGATGCGTTGCAGCGCATCGAGCAACTGCCAGGGCTCCAGTTCGGTATCCAGCGCCGCCACGGCATTGACGTAGCGTGGCTGGACAGCCGGGCCGAGCGGATCGCTGATGTAGAAGGACGATTGTGCCTGCAGGCGGCTCTGCGGCAGTTGCGCGATGGCGTCCAGGGCCGCACGCAACTGTTGCAGGGGCTCGGCCAGATTACTGCCGAGGCCGATGTAAACCCGCTCCATCACTCGTCGCCGCTTTCGCTGCGTTTGCGGCGATTGTTGTTGCGGCGGCGTTTGCGCGGGGCGTTGCCGGTGCTTTCGCCTTTGCCGGCGAGGTCGCGAATCATCTGCCGGCGCTCGCTGTCATTGGCATCCTGGTAGTCCGTCCACCACTCGCCCAGGCCACCGGTGTCCTCGCCGGCCAGCTCGCGCAGCAGGAGGAAGTCGTAGCCGGCGCGAAAGCGCGGGTTCTCCAGCAGCAGGTCGGCACGTTTACCACTGCGTCGCGGCAGACGCTCCTGCATGTCCCAGATTTCGCGAATCGGGATGGTGAAACGCTTGGGCACGGCAATGCGCTGGCACTGCTCGGCGATCAGCTCGTGGGCGGCCTCCTGCATCGCCGGGATCGGTGGCATGCCCTTGCTCTGCAGTTGCAGCACGCGGGCCGGCAGCGCGGGCCAGAGCAGGGCGGCGAAGAGGAAGGCCGGGGTGACCGACTTGCCATCGTGGATGCGGTCGTCGGTGTTGATCAGCGCCTGACGGATCAGCTTTTCGGTGTACTCGGGATTGCGCTTGAGCGCCTCGCCACTGGCCGGGAACAGCTGGGCGAACAGGTCGTGCTCGAGCAGCAGGTCGAAGGTGTATTCGGCGTAACCGGCGAGAAACAGCTTGAGCACTTCGTCGAACAGGCGTGCTGCCGGAATGTCGCGTAGCATGGGTGCCAGGCGGCGGATCGGCGCGGCGCTGTGCTTCTCGATCTCGAAGTCCAGCTTGGCGGCGAATCGTACTGCGCGCAGCATGCGCACCGGGTCTTCCAGGTAGCGCTGCTCCGGGTCGCCGATCAGGCGCACCAGGTGGTTGCGCACATCGTGCATGCCGCGGGCGTAATCGAGGATGTGTTCCTGGGTCGGGTCGTAATACAGCGCGTTGATGGTGAAGTCGCGGCGCTGGGCGTCGTCTTCCAGTGTGCCGTAAACGTTATCGCGCAGGATGCGGCCGCTTTCGTGGCGGGCAGCCTGGTTGCTGTTTTCCTCTTCCTCGCCTTGCGGATGGTTGGCGCGGAAGGTCGCCACTTCGATGATCTCGCGGCCGAAGTGCACGTGGACCAGCTTGAAGCGGCGACCGATCACCCGGGCGTTGCGGAACTCCGCCCGTACCTGCTCGGGCGTGGCGCTGGTGGCCACGTCGAAATCCTTGGGATCGAGATCCAGCAGCAGGTCGCGAACGCAGCCGCCGACCAGATAGGCCTGGTAGCCGGCCTTCTGCAGGCGCTCGACCACACTGATGGCGTGACGACTGATCTCGTTGCGATGAAGCGGATGTTGGCGACTGCTCAGCACTTCGGGAGTGCTGCGTGGGCGTGGGGCACGGCGCAGAGGTGAGCGGAAAGACTTGAACAGCTTTTTCAGCATGGGATGCACTGTTTGGAGTAGTGACCGGCCTGCACCATATGCTGTCGAGCTGCTGCCTGGGAGGGCATGGCGGCGTTGAAGGCGGCAACCTTGGATTCGCTCACGATCGGTGAACGCCATCCTGGCGTCTGCTTCGGCAGCCCGTTTCGACGGCATACGGAACGATGACCGCATGATTGCTGCGGATTCTAGCATCGTGTCGGGAACAGGTGTGTAGAAGGGCGGCAGGCGGGGATTCGAGGACCGGAAGCTACTGGGGGAGCCGAAGCTCCCCCCCAAGTTGGTGCGTGCTCTGTTTTTATTGTTATTGAGGGCCTGTTGTTCTTGTTGTTCGGCCCTTCCCGGCTCGCCGTGGCTTACCGGGTGCTCCCTAGAATGGGGAGCCAATAGCAAACGGATTTCTTTGGACGCTGATGCTGCCTTAATCAACCAGTTCTGGCGCTGCCTCAGGGCAGTTTTATTGTTCTCTACCTGGTCGCTGGGGCGAACCCCTCGCGGCAACTCCTCTCCAAAAGAATCAGTTAGCTGCGCCTCCGTACCTTGTTGTTCTTGTTGTTCTGGAGTCGTTACGTCTTGTTCTTATTGTGTAGGGCATTGCTTGTTATTGTTGTTGTGCCAGAGATAAAGCAGATGCCGTGCCAGTTTTTGCGATTCCTTGTAAATCAAGGGTTTGTGACGACATGGGGTGTTCGGTGGGGGATAAAAAAGCCGGGTTTTCGTTACCGTTAGACCCGGCCTTTGTTACGAGATATTGAAACGGTAACAACCTGTGAAACCCCTGTGCGGGCAGGTTGTCACCGCAGCCGCGGCGTCAAGGGCCGCTGGTCACGCCGGATTTGCGCCGCGGAATGCCGAGGCGTTGGCGGCGTTCCCACAGGCATTTGCGGCTGATGCCCAGCTTGCGCGCCAATTCGGTCTCGGTCATGTGGTCCTGGTGTTCGAGGACGAAGTGCTGGAAGTAGTCTTCCAGCGACAGGTCCTCGGTCGGCTCGTGGCTGTTGCCAGCGCTTTGCCCGGCTGTCGCCGGCAGGCCGAAATCCTCGTCATCCAGATCGTCCAGCTCGATGTCGATACCCAACAGATCGGCAGAAATTTCCGCCCCCTCGCAGAGAATCACCGCGCGCTCGATGGCGTTTTCCAGCTCGCGCACGTTGCCTGGCCAGGGGTAATGGCGGATTGCCTGCTCGGCATCATGGGCGAAACGCAATGGTTCGCGGCCCATGCGTGTGTACTGACGGACCAGAAAGGCCTGGGCGATCTCGATCACGTCGTTACCGCGCTCGCGCAACGCCGGCAGCTTCAGGGCGATGACGTGCAGGCGGTAATAGAGGTCTTCGCGAAACTGGCCGGTCTTGGCCAGGGTCTTGAGGTCGCGGTGAGTGGCAGCGATCAGGCGCACGTCGACCTTTTGCGATTGCACCGAGCCGACCCGACGAATCTCGCCTTCCTGCAGCACGCGCAGCAGTCGCGCCTGGGCTTCCAGCGGCAGTTCGCCGATTTCGTCGAGGAACAGGGTGCCGCCGTCGGCCGCTTCCACCAGGCCGGCACGCCCGGCGCTGGCGCCGGTGAAGGCGCCTTTCTCGTGGCCGAACAGCTCGGACTCGATCAGGGTTTCCGGAATGGCCGCGCAGTTCACCGAAATCAGCGGCGCCTTGGCGCGTCTGGAGAGGTTATGCAGGGCGCGTGCGACCAGCTCCTTGCCGGTACCCGACTCGCCCTGAACCAGTACATTGGAGTCAGTAGGCGCGACCTTGCGAATCTTGCTGTAGAGCTCCTGCATGGCTGCGCAGGAGCCGATGATGCCGATCTCGCCGTTGGCGTTGTCCACTGCCTTCTCGGCAGCGTTACCGCGAGTGGTGGTGGCGGTGGTTGGCGCCGGTGCGCTCTTGGCTTCCTGGCGATCCCGCAGGATGCGGGCGACGGCCTGCAGCATCTCGTCGTGGTCGAAGGGCTTGGCGATGTAATCGACCGCGCCCATCTTCATCGAATCCACCGCCGAGCGCAGGCTGGCGTAGCTGGTCATGATCAGCACCGGCGTGCCTTCGGCCAGCTTGATCAGTTCGGTACCCGGCGCGCCAGGCAGGCGCAGGTCGCTGACGATCAGGTCGAAGGAGGGAATGCTGTAGCGCTCCTGGGCTTCCTGTACCGAGCCGGCTTCGCTGACCTGGTACTGATTGCGTTCGAGCAGGCGGCGCAAGGCAGAGCGGATAATGGTTTCGTCTTCGACGATAAGAATATGTGGCATCAATTCGGTCTCTCGACGGTCACGGAGGTGCCAGTGGCAGCCTCTCTCGCTGTTTACATCGCTACGGACGTCGCCTCGACATGTCTCGGCAGGGTGACCCGAATTCGAGTGCCCAGTTGGCGCTCGGGGTCGGCCGGGCTGTCGATTGTTATTTGTCCATAATGCTCTTCCACGATCGAATAGACCAGCGCGAGGCCCAGGCCGGTACCCTCGCCGGGATCCTTGGTGGTGAAGAAGGGTTCGAACAGGCGGTCGATGATCGCCTTGGGAATGCCGCTGCCTTCGTCCTCGACGATCAGGTCGACGGTATGTTCGCTGGCCTCGCTGCGCACGCGGATGGCGCCGCCGGGTGGCGAGGCGTCACGGGCGTTGGACAGCAGGTTGATCAGTACCTGGGCCAGGCGCTGCGGATCGCCGCACGCCCAGTGCTGCGGATCGCACAGGTTGTAGAACTGGATGTCGAAGTTGCGCTTGTTCAGCGACAGCAGGCCGATGGCGTCCTGCGCCACGTCGGCCAGGCACACCGGCTCGTCGCTGCGCTGGTGGCTGCCGGAGTGGGCGAAGCTCATCAGCGACTGGACGATGCGTGACACACGCTTGGTCTGCTCGAGAATCTGCCCGCTGATTTCGGTCAGCTCGCCGTCGTTTTCGCGTTCTTCGCGCAGGTTCTGCGCCAGGCAGGCGATGCCGGTGATCGGGTTGCCGATCTCGTGGGCGACCCCGGCGGCGAGGCGGCCGATGCTGGCCAGGCGCTCGGAGTGCACCAGCTTGTCTTCGAGCATCTGGGTTTCGGTCTGATCCTCGACCAGCAGCACCAGGCCGCTGTTGCCGGGCGCCAGCGGTTCGTTGATGGCTGCCTTGTGCAGATTCAGCCAGCGAATCTGCCCGTCGAGTGCCAGATGCTGTTTGTGCAGGTGCTGGTCGGGGCGTTCGATGAAGTCCTGCAGCAGGCTCTGCCAGGGTTCGGCCAGGGTGCTCAGGCGCGAACCGACGATGCGCTGGGCGGGGATGTCGGTGAGTTCTTCCATGGCCCGGTTCCACATCAGGATTTCCTGGTCCTTGGCCAGCGAGCACACGCCCATGGGCAGCTCCTGCAAGGTCTGGCGGTGATAGCGGCGCAGGGCGTCGAGCTCGGCGGCCAGGCCGGTGAGGCGCGACTGGTAATCCTCCAGGCGGCTTTCGATGAAGTGAATGTCCTCGGTGACATAGCCTTCGGTGCCGGACTTGTAGGGCAGGAAGGTTTCGACAATGTCCTGCGCCACGCTCGGCCCCATCAGGCCGGACAGGTTGGCTTCGATGCGGTCGCGCAGGCGGCGTAGGGCATAAGGGCGGCTCTCGTCGAAGGGCAGGTGCAGGTCGCGCAGGGCCTGTTCCACTTCGCGCTGCGCGGTCTTGGCGCCGAGCGGCTTGGCCAGTTGTGCGGCAAAGTCCTGCGGTGACACGGCGACCAGCTCGCGCCGTTGCGGACGGCGCACGTTGTCCACCGCGCAGGCTTCGGCGGCGCTCTTCTCCTCCGGGCTGGCCTCGGTGAACAGCGACACCAGGGTGAACATCAGCACGTTGGCCGCCAGTGAGGCGATGGCCGCCAGGTGCCAGCTGGCGTCATCGAGCACATAGATGACGTTGAACAGTGGCAGGTAGAAACCTTCCAGATTGCCCAGCAGCGGCAGCAGCATGGTCAGTGCCCAGACGCTGATGCCGGCCAGCAGGCCGGCGAGGAAACCGCGGCGATTGGCCGTCTGCCAATACAGCACCGACAGTACGCCGGGCAGGAACTGCAAGGTGGCGACGAAGGCGACGATGCCCAGGTTGGCCAGATCCTGCTGGGCGCCGAGCAGCAGGTAGAAGCCGTAGCCGGCCATGATGATGGCCACGATCAGCGCACGTCGTGTCCATTTCAGCCAGCGGTAGATGTTGCCTTCGGCTGGCGGCTGGTAGAGCGGCAGCACCAGGTGGTTCAGCGCCATGCCGGACAGCGCCAGCGTCGAGACGATGATCAGGCCGCTGGAGGCCGACAGACCGCCGACATAGGCGAGCAGGGCCAGGGTTTCGCTGTTGACCGCGATACCCAGGCCCAGGGTGAAGTATTCCGGGTTTGTGGTGGCCCCAAGCTTGAGGCCGGCCCAGAGGATCAGTGGCACGGCCAGGCTCATCAGCAGCAGGAACAGCGGCAGGCCCCAGCTGGCGCTGACCATGGCGCGCGGGTTGAGGTTCTCGGTGAAGGTCATGTGGTACATGTGCGGCATGACGATGGCCGAGGCGAAGAACACCAGCAGCAGGGTGCGCCACGGGCCTTCCTGCAACGGCGTATGCAGCGTGGCCAGTGCCGCCTGGTTCTGCACCAGCCAGAGCTCCAGCTCACGCGGGCCGCCGAACACCTGATACAGCGCGTACCAGCCGATCACGCCGAGGGCGACCAGCTTGACCAGCGACTCGAAGGCGATGGCGAACACCAGGCCCTCGTGTTTCTCGCGCGTGGCGATATGGCGCGCGCCGAACAGAATGGTGAACAGGATGATCAGGCCGCAGTAACTCAGCGCCACTTTTTCCTGCAGCGGCTCGCGGCTGAGGATGCCGATGGAGTCGGCCACCGCCTGGATCTGCAGGGCCAGCAGCGGCAGCACGCCAATCAGCATGAACAGGGTGGTCAGTGCGCCGGCCCAGGTGCTGCGAAAGCGGAAGGCGAACAGATCAGCCAGCGATGACAGCTGGTAGGTGCGGGTAATGCGCAGGATCGGGTAGAGCAGCACGGGGGCCAGCAGAAAGGCCCCGGAAACCCCGAGGTAGCTGGCGAGAAAGCCGTAACCGTACTGGTAGGCCAGGCCGACCGTGCCGTAGAAGGCCCAGGCACTGGCGTACACGCCCAGCGACAGGGTGTAGGTCAGCGGGTGGCGGATGATCCAGCGGGGGATCAGGCCCTTTTCACTGACCCAGGCGACACCGAAGAGCATCAGCAGATAGCCGGCGCTGATCAGGATCAGTTCGCTCAGGCTAAAGCTCGTCAGCATCGCGTTGGCTCTGAAGAATGAAGGTGACGACGATCAGGATCAGCCACAGCAGGTAGGGCCGGTACCAGGCGCCATTGGGGTCGATCCACCAGTCCATGATGGCTGGGGAGAACAGGTAGATCCCCACCACCAGGATCAGAACCAGTCGGTAGATATACATGTGACATCTCGTCGAAAGATGCCGCGATGGTAAAGGATGCCGCGCGCTTCAAGCCACAAACTTCAGGTACGTAGGGTGCGCCGTGCGCACCGAGGTCGTGCGAGATTCTCTGGAGGCGTTGGTGCGCACGGCGCACCCTACCCTGTGTAGCGCGGCTCAGCGCAATTGCGCTTCGGCCAGGGTGCGGCTGTGCAGGATGCGCGTGGCGTCCCAGTTGGCGATGCCCCAGGCCAGCAGCTCGGCAGGCGCCGCGCCGTGCAGTTCGGCGGGCGGTTGCTGGCCCAGCGCGCGCAGGGCGCGTAGCAGCAGAGGCCCGGCCTGGTCGGCGGGCAGGGGCGGCGAACGGTAGCTCTTGCCCAGCTTGTGGCCGTCCGGCTGGATGATCAGCGGCACGTGCAGGTAGCGTGGTTGCGGCAGTCCGAGCAGTTCCTGCAGGTAGAGCTGGCGAGGGGTGGAGTCGAGCAGGTCGGCGCCGCGCACCACGTCGGTCACACCCTGCCAGGCATCGTCCAGCACCACGGCGAGCTGATAGGCAAACAACCCATCACGCCGTCGGATCACGAAGTCGCCCACTTCTCGCCCCAGGTGCTGACGAAATTCGCCCTGCACGCGGTCGATGAAGTGGTAGTCCAGCTCCGGTACGCGCAGGCGGATGGCCGCGTCGCGATCGGGATGACAGGCGTTGCGGCAAAAGCCCGGGTAGATGCCGCCGTAGCCCTCCAGTTGCTTGCGCGAGCAGATGCAGGCGTAGGCCAGACCCTGGCTGAACAGGCGGGTGATCACGGCGGCGTATTCGGCGTGACGCTCGCTCTGGCGCACCAGTTCGCCGTCCCACTCGAAGCCATAGGTTTCCAGGGTGCGCAGGATCGCATCCTGTGCGCCAGGCACTTCCCGTGGCGGGTCGAGGTCTTCCATGCGCAGCAGCCAGCGACCGCCAACGGAGCGGGCATCGAGGTAGGAGGCGAGGGCGGCGACCAGCGAGCCGAAGTGCAGATAACCGCTGGGCGTAGGGGCGAAGCGCCCGATGTAGGAGGTGTTCATGAAGCGAAGGCCAGAAACAGAGCGGGGCGCCTAAGCGCCCCGTCGTCAGATCAGGAACCGAT
Source organism: Ectopseudomonas guguanensis (assembly GCF_900104265.1). Taxonomy (GTDB): domain Bacteria; phylum Pseudomonadota; class Gammaproteobacteria; order Pseudomonadales; family Pseudomonadaceae; genus Aquipseudomonas; species Aquipseudomonas guguanensis. Next base: position 26,053 of record NZ_FNJJ01000022.1, on the reverse strand, counting down.
CTGCTTTTCCTTGATTTCCGCCAGCGTCTTGCAATCGATGCACAGGGTCGCAGTCGGGCGGGCTTCAAGGCGGCGAATACCGATCTCGACGCCGCAGGAATCGCACCAGCCGTAATCGTTGTCTTCGATCAGCTGCAGGGTCTCGTCGATCTTCTTGATCAGTTTGCGCTCGCGATCACGGGCACGCAGTTCCAGGCTGAATTCTTCTTCCTGGCTGGCGCGGTCGGCCGGGTCGGGGAAGTTGGCCGCTTCGTCCTGCATGTGGTGCACGGTACGGTCGACTTCCTGCATCAGCTCCAGCTTCCACTTATTGAGGATGCTGGTGAAGTGAGCGCGCATCGGCTCGCTCATGTATTCCTCGCCCTTCTTCTCTTGATAAGGCTCGAAACCACGAATCAGCTGGCTGGTGCTTTTGGCTTTTTCTTTTGTGGGCATGGATGACGCCTCTCACTCTTTCGAATCCATCGCGCAGGTTATTCCATTGCCAGGCGTTTGTCCGGCCCTGCGACTGCAAGCGGGCGAACTTACCAGATCGAATCGGGGCGCGCTACTCCCGGTTGTCTCCGCCTTGCCCGGGGTGTGAACGAAATCTGCACGAGACTGGCCAGCAAGCGTAGCGGCGCTTTCGCGTCCTTGCCGCGGCCTCGAGCCGCCCTGCTAGAATCCGCGCCTCGCAACCTTGAAGGCAGGCCCATGGCTCAGCTCTACAGTGCGCGCAGTCGCGCCATCGAACCCTTCCACGTGATGGCCTTGCTGGCGCGTGCCAACGAGCTGCAAGCGGCCGGTCACGATGTCATTCACCTGGAGATCGGCGAGCCGGACTTCACCACCGCCGAGCCGATCATCCGCGCCGGCCAGGCCGCGCTGGCCGCCGGGCACACGCGCTACACCGCGGCGCGCGGCCTGCCGCAGCTGCGCGAGGCGATCGCCGGCTTCTACGCCGAGCGTTACCGCCTGAGTATCGACCCGCAGCGCATCCTGGTCACGCCCGGTGGCTCCGGGGCGCTGCTGCTGGCCGCCAGCCTGTTGGTCGACCCGGGCAAGCACTGGTTGCTGGCCGACCCGGGCTACCCTTGTAATCGCCACTTCCTGCGCCTGGTCGAAGGTGCCGCGCAGCTGGTGCCGGTCGGCCCGGACGTGCGTTACCAGCTGACCCCGCAATTGGTGGAGCGGCACTGGGATACCGACAGCGTCGGCGCGTTGGTGGCTTCGCCGGCCAATCCGACTGGAACGCTGCTGCACAAGGATGAGCTGGCGGCGCTGTCGACCTGCCTCAAGCAGCGTGGCGGTCACCTGGTGGTGGACGAGATCTACCATGGCCTGACCTATGGCTGCGATGCATCGAGCGTGCTGGAAGTGGACGACGATGCCTTCGTCCTCAATAGTTTCTCCAAATATTTCGGCATGACCGGCTGGCGCCTGGGTTGGCTGGTGGCGCCCGCTGCCGCCGTGCCGGAGCTGGAAAAGCTGGCGCAGAATCTCTACATCAGCGCACCGAGTATGGCCCAGCATGCCGCGCTGGCCTGCTTCGAGCCGGCCACCCTGGCGATCCTCGAAGAGCGCCGCCATGAATTTCAACGCCGCCGCGACTATCTGCTGCCGGCGCTGCGCGAGCTGGGCTTCGGTATCGCCGCTACGCCTGAAGGTGCCTTCTATCTATATGCAGACATCAGCGCCTTTGGCGGCGACGCCTTCGCCTTCTGTCGCCACTTCATCGAAACCGAGCACGTGGCCTTCACCCCGGGCCTGGATTTCGGCCGTCACCAGGCCGGGCACCATGTGCGCTTCGCCTACACGCAGAATGTCGAGCGCCTGCAGCAGGCAGTCGAGCGCATCGCCCGCGGTTTGAAGAGCTGGAAGCCCGATGCGCTTTGATCCGCCATTGGAAGAGGGGCGCCTGCTGCGTCGCTACAAGCGCTTTCTCGCCGATATCGAGACCGCCAGCGGCGAGCAGATGACCATCCACTGCGCCAACACCGGCTCGATGCTCAATTGCATGAGCGAAGGCTGCCGGGTGTGGTTCAGCCGCAGCAAGGATCCCAAGCGCAAGCTGCCGGGCAGCTGGGAAATCAGCGAAACGCCGCAAGGGCGCCTGGCCTGCATCAATACCGCACGGGCCAACGCGCTGGTGGAAGAGGCGCTGCGCGCCGGGCTTATCACCGAGCTGGTTGGCTTTACCGCGCTCAAGCGCGAGGTGGCTTACGGGGTGGAGAACAGCCGCGCCGACTTTCGCCTGGATTACCCGGACGGGCCGGCCTATGTCGAGGTCAAGAGCGTGACGTTGGGCTTCGATGGCAGCGACGTGGCGGCCTTTCCCGATGCCGTGACGCAGCGCGGCGCCAGGCATCTGCGCGAACTGGCGGCGCTGGCGCAGGCGGGTGTGCGCACGGTGCAGCTGTATTGCGTGAACCTCTCCGGCATTCGCGCCGTGCGGGCGGCGGCGGAGATCGATCCTGCGTACGCGGCGGGGTTGCGTGATGCCAAGGCCGCGGGAGTGGAGGTGCTGGCCTACGGCGCCGAGCTGAGTCCCGAGGGGATCGCCCTGGTTCGCCGGCTGGAGGTATTGACGTAGCGCGTGCTGCGCGCACCAGCTTCTGTTTCGGTAGCACGGTGGGCGCGATGTTGGCGTAGCCCGGATGCAATCCGGGAATCCAGTTTTCGCCCATCCCCGGATTGCATCCGGGCTACCTGGCTGCAGCGCCTTCGATCCAGATCCCGTGCGCGTCTTCCCTGCATTCCAGCCTCTGCAGCGCCTGCCCTTCGCAAGGCCCGGCCACGCATTCGCCGCTCTCGATGAGAAACAGCGCGCCATGGGTCGCGCAGCGAATCAGGCTGCCGCTGTCGTCAAGGAAGCGATCCTTCTGCCACTCCAGGGCGATGCCGCGGTGCGGGCAGCGGTTGAGGTAGGCGTGGACCTGGCCGTCGCGACGTACAAGAAGCAGGTTCAACGGGTCGATCACAAAGCCCCGGCTCTGACCTTCGGCCAGCTCACTCGGGGCGCATAGGCGGATCATCGCGTTCTCCGTTTCAGATGGCGCGATTATCCCGCAGGAAGCAGGAGGGCGCATCCCTGCGCCAAGTGGAACTCAGAACTGCCAGGAGGCGGACACGCGGAAGCTGCGCCCGGGCTCGCTGTAGTAGTCGACCGGTTGCGGTGTGGTGCGGCCGCCAGCGCTGGGCACGTTGAGGGCGTTCCAGTACTTCTTGTCGAACAGGTTGAACAGACCGGCCTGCAGCCTCACACCGTCCAGCGCGGCCGGTTGCCAGTAGCCGGTGAGGTCGACCACGCCGTAGCCGGGGGCCTTGAAGTCGCCATCGTTCTCCACCTTGTCGCGGCGGCGCGCGGCGGTCAGCATCAGGTCCGCGCCGTAGTGTTGCTGGGTATAGCTGAGGCCGAGGGTGCCGGTCAGCGGGGCGACCGAGTTCAGGTGCTGCTTGGTTTCGCGGTCCTTGCCTACGGCCCAGGCGACCGAGGTCCAGGCCTGCCAGGAGGGCGCGAACTGCCAGTGTGCGGTGCCTTCGGCGCCATAGATGCGCACCTTGTCGCGGTTCTCCATCACCTCGAAGAAGGTCGGGAATTCGCCGGCCTGGAAGCCGTAGTCCGCTTCGTTGGCGGTGATGCTGTCGATGAAGTTCCTGTAACGGTTGTCGAACAGGCTGATGGAGCCGCCCAGATGGCTGTCGCCCAGGCGCGCGCCGACCTCGTAGCCGGTGCTTTTCTCGGGCTTGAGGTTGGGGTTGCCGACTCGCGCGTAGCCCATGCCGGAGTTGGTGAAGGTGCTGTACAGCTCGTTGACGTCCGGGGCCTTGAAGCCCTCTGCCCACTGCGCGTACAGCGTAGCCAGCTCGTGTGCCTGCCAGGTCAGCAGCAGGCTGCCGGCCCAGTTGGAGTCCTTGTTCTCGGTGAGCATCACGCTGTCGCCGGCCAGCACGTAACCACTGGTGCCGCTCCTGGGCTTGTATTCGTAACGGTCGTAGCGCAGGCCGGGCGTCAGGGTCAGGGTGTCGCTGAGGGCGATGTCGTCTTTCAGATAGAGGCCATACAGAGTGCCCGGCGTTTTCGGCATCTCGGCCTGATTGGTGTGCAGGTTGATGCAGGCAAAGTAGATGCCGGCCGGCGTGCTGTCCGGGCGCGGCGGGAAGGGCGGTACCAGCACGCTGGGGCAGGCATCGTAGCCGCTGCTGTATTGTTCGGCCTCGATGCGGCTCCACTCCGCGCCCAGGGTCAGATTGTGCTGGCCCAGCTGCTTGCCCAGGGTGCTGGTGATGCCGTACTGGGTCTTCTCGATCTCGTTGCTGCGGCCGAAGGGGCCGGCCAGCGTCCCGGCGCGGGTCGCCTCCACCTCATCCTCGCGGCGCAGCTTCTGCCAGTAGACGATGGTGTCGGCCCAGTCGAGCAGGCCTTCTGCGTGCTCGGCACGGTACTGGTGATCGAAGGACAGGCGCTTGCGCTCGTTGCTTTCCTGGGTGTCGTAGTGCCGAGGGTAGTTGGCGGTGCCCTGGTTGATGCGGCTGTCCATGTCCTCGGTGCGTTCGAACAGTTCGGCGGTCACGCCGACTCGGTGCCCACCACCGAGCTTTTGCTGGACCTTGAGCAGCAGGCTGTGCTGGTCGGTATCGCTGGGGTTGGCTTCGGTACGCTGGCTGCCCAGTACGTCACGGTTGCCCTGGTTTTCAAGCTCGTTGCCCTTGCGCCCACCGGCCTGGAGCAGCCAGGCGGTGTCGTTGAAGCGACCGGCCAGGGCGGCATTGAGCCCCCAGCTACGGTCGGCGCTGTCGTAGTCGTTCTTGATCAGGCCCGCGAACTCGTCCTTGTCGCCCAGCAGGTCATCCGGGTTCAGCGTGCGCAATTGCAGCGCTCCGCCCAGGGCGCCGGAGCCAACCTGGCTGGAGTTGGCGCCGCGCACCACGTCGATCGCGGACAGGCTCTGGAAGTCGATGCTGTCCAGGCCGCCGTTCACTTCGCGCACGGCATCGTTCAGCCAGGGCATGCGGATGCCGTCGATGGTAGTCAGTACGCGGTCGCGGTCCAGGCCGCGGATGTTGATGCTGTTGTTGCTGCGGTTGAAGTTCACCCCGGGCTCGGCACGTCGGGACAAGTCATCGAAGCTGCGGATCTGGCGGCGTTCCAGCGTCTGCGCATCGGTCTGGGTGGTGGTTGGCAACGGCTGCTTGGCTGCAGCGGCGGTTATTTCTACGTCGGGCAGTTCGGCCGGGGTAGCGGCCAGGGCCAGGGAAGGGCACAGCAACAGCAGCGCAAGCCAGGGGCGGCGAGGGTAGGGCGGGCGAACGAGCATGGTGATACTCCAATGCATGCTTGGCAGTTCTGCGACTGCCTGGTTGGCGACGGCGCAAGACGTTAACCAGATTATTTAACTGATGCAAATAATTCTCAGGTAGATTATCGTTCTCTCAAATTGCACTGCCGTGTCGGTACGCGCTCGTGTCGGCGACGGTGGTGGTAACCGCCCGTGAGAGAGGAAATCCCGATGAGTAGCGCAAATACCTTGGCCGCGCCGGCTGCCGATCTTTACCAGTCCTGGCAGGCGCTGCGTCATGAGCAGCCCCGCCTGCGTGCCCGCGAAGCGGCGGCGCAGCTGGGTGTCAGCGAGGCCGAGCTGACCGCCAGCCGCCTGGGCGTCGATGCACGGCGCCTGCGCCCGGACTGGGCCGAGCTGCTACCGGCTCTTGGCAGCCTGGGGCACGTCATGGTGCTGACTCGCAACGAGCACTGCGTGCATGAGCGCAAGGGGCTATACCGCGAGGTGAGCGTTGCCGCCTCCGGGCAGATGGGCCTGGTGGTGTCTGCCGATATCGATCTGCGTCTATTTCTCGGTGGCTGGGCCAGCGTGTTCGCCGTTGCCGAGGAAACCGCCAAGGGCACCCAGCGCAGCATCCAGGTGTTCGACCAGCAAGGCGTTGCCGTGCACAAGGTCTACCTGACCGAGCGCAGTGAGCTGAGCGCCTGGCAGCCACTGATCGAGCGCTTTGCCGGTGAACAGAGCGCCGAATTGCAATTGTTGCCGCCGCCCGTGGCTCCTGCGCGCAAGGCCGACGCCGAGATCGACAGCCAGGCGCTGCGCGATGGCTGGGCGAAATTGCAGGACACCCACCATTTCTTCGCCCTGCTGAAGAAACATGAGGTTGCCCGCACCCAGGCGCTGCGCCTGGCCGGCGAGCAGTGGGCGCAGCCGTTGGCGACCTCCGAGCTGACGGTGCTGATGGAGCAGGCCGCTGCCCGCGAAGTGCCGATCATGGTGTTCGTCGGCAACCGCCACTGCATCCAGATTCACACCGGCCCGGTGCACAACCTGCGCTGGATGGACAGCTGGTTCAACGTGCTCGATCCCGACTTCAACCTGCACCTGCAGACCCGCGGCGTGGTCGAGCTGTGGCGTGTGCGCAAACCCAGTGTCGATGGCGTGATCACCAGCCTGGAGGCCTTCGACGCAGACGGCGAACTGGTGATCCAGCTGTTCGGTGCGCGCAAGCCGGGTATGGCCGAGCGCGACGATTGGCGCGAGCTGGCCGAGTCGCTACCGGTGCTGGCCTGAGCGGGGGAGTCCAGACCATGCGTCTTGCCAATATCCTGGGCGGCCTGGCGGCCGTCCTGCTGTTTCCCAATCTGGTGCTGGCTGCCGAGCCTTTGCCGCAGCGCTGGGTGAGCTCAGGCGGTGCCCTGAGCGAGTGGGTGGTGCTGCTGGGCGGCGAGAGCAAGCTGGTCGGTGTCGATACCACCAGCCGTCATCCAGCTTCGCTGACCAGGCTGCCCAGCGTTGGTTATCAGCGTCAGCTGGCGGCCGAGGGCATTCTCGCGCTACGCCCGGACCTGCTGCTCGGCAGCGAGGAGATGGGGCCGCCGCCAGTGCTCGAACAGCTGGCGGCGGCTGGCGTGCGCATCGAGCGCCTGACGGCACGGGCCGAGCTGGACAGTCTGCAGGCCAACCTGCAGCGCCTGGGGCAGTTGCTCGGTAATGAGGCAGCAGGGCAACGCGCCTTCGCCGATTACCAGGCGCGCCTGCAGACCCAGCAGCAGTGGGTCGAGCAGGCGCAGCGCAGTCAGGACGCGCCTGGTGTTTTGCTGTTGCTTGGGCATGCCGGCGGCAGTCCGCTGGTGGGCGGCGTCGATACGGCGGCGGACTGGCTGATCACCCGTGCCGGGGGGCGCAACCTGGCCAGTCATGACGGCTACAAGGCACTGTCCAGCGAAGCGCTGCTGGCTCTTGATCCGCAAGTGGTGGTGGTCGCTGATCGCGCTCTGGAAGGCGATGCCGCGAGGCAGGCCCTGCTGCAGCAGAACCCGGCCCTGGCCGGTACCCGCGCTGCGCGCGAGGGGCGTTTGCTGGCGCTAGACCCGACCCTGCTGGTCGGCGGCCTTGGGCCGCGCGTACCGGATGGGCTGGCGATGCTCGCCGCAGGCTTTTATCCTGCCAGCCAACCCCTGACTGCCGAAGCCAAGCGCGAGCCATGACCTCACCTTTTTCCACGCGCCCATTGTTCATCGCACTGGGCCTGCTGCTCGTGCTCGTGTTGTGGCTTTCGCTGGCGCTCGGACCGGTCAGTCTACCGCTGGGCGATACCTTGCGTGCGGCCCTGCGCCTGCTGGGTCTGCCCTTCGAGGCGGATGCGTCGGTTCAGCAGGCCGAACTGATCCTGTCGCAGATACGCATGCCGCGTACCCTGCTCGGGCTGGCTGTGGGTATGGTGCTGGCCCTGTGCGGTGTGGCAATGCAGGGGCTGTTTCGCAATCCGCTGGCCGATCCCGGTCTGGTTGGCGTTTCCAGCGGCGCTGCGCTGGGCGCAGCGGTGGCCATCGTCGGCGGTGCCGCCTTCGGCGGTTTGCCGGAAGCTTTCGCGCCTTATCTGCTGTCAGCCTGCGCCTTCGTTGGCGGCTTGCTGGTGACGGCGCTGGTCTACCGCCTGGGTCGCCGCGACGGGCAGACCAACGTGGCGACCATGCTGCTGGCCGGCATCGCGCTGACCGCACTGGCCGGTGCGGCCATTGGTCTGTTCACCTACCTGGCGGACGATGCCACGTTGCGCACTCTGACGTTCTGGAACCTGGGCAGTCTCAACGGTGCCAGCTATGCGCGGCTCTGGCCGCTGCTGCTGGCCACGCTGGCCGTGGCGCTGTGGTTGCCACGACGGGCGCGGGCGCTGAACGCCCTGCTGCTCGGCGAGTCGGAGGCACGCCACCTCGGTTTCGATGTCGAGCGACTCAAGCGCGAGCTGGTGTTCTGCACGGCGCTGGGTGTAGGCGCTGCGGTGGCCGCCGCCGGCCTGATCGGTTTCATCGGCCTGGTGGTGCCGCACCTGATGCGTTTGCTGGTCGGCCCCGATCATCGTCTGTTGTTGCCGGCCTCCGCACTGGCCGGTGCCAGCCTGTTGCTGCTGGCCGATCTGGTTGCACGTCTGGCACTGGCACCTGCCGAGTTGCCGATCGGTATCGTCACGGCGTTGATCGGCGCGCCGTTCTTTCTCTATTTGCTGGTGCGGGGGCGGAGCTGATGCTGCGGGTCGAACAGCTGGAAATTCGCCGCGGGCAGCAGGTGGTGCTCAGCGGCATCGACCTGCAACTGCGCCCCGGTGAGGTGCTCGGCGTGTTGGGGCCGAACGGCGCCGGCAAGAGTACCTTGCTGGCGGCGATGACCGGCGAGCTGCTGGCCAGTGCCGGGCAGGTGACGCTGGATCAGCGTGCGCTCGATGCCTGGTCCGGGCCGGAGCGCGCCAGGCGTCTGGCCGTCCTGCCGCAGAGTTCGAGCCTGAATTTCGCCTTCCGTGTCGAAGAGGTGGTCGCCATGGGCCGGCTGCCGCATGACAGCGGACGCGTGCGCGATGCGCAGATCGTGCAGCAGGCGTTGCAGGCAGCCGATGCTGCACATCTGGCCGGGCGCAGCTACCTGGCCCTGTCTGGCGGTGAGCGCCAACGCGTGCACCTGGCGCGGGTGCTGGCGCAGCTGTGGCCAGGCGGTGAGGGGCAGATTCTGCTGCTGGACGAGCCGACCTCGATGCTCGATCCGCTGCATCAGCACACCTGCCTACAGGCGGTTCGCCGTCTGGCCGAATCCGGCGCGGCCGTGCTGGTGATTCTCCATGACCTCAACCTGGCAGCGCGCTACTGTGATCGCCTGCTGTTGCTGGAGCAGGGCAGGGCGCATGCGCTGGGCACGCCCGCCGAGGTTTTGCGCGCCGAGCCGCTGCAGGCCGTGTTCGGTCTGGAAGTGCTGGTGCAGACTCATCCCGAACGCGGCCACCCATTGATCGTCGCGCGCTGAATGTCGGAGCCCTCGATGCGAGTCGTACTGCTGAGTTGTCTGCTGCTGCTGTCTGCCTGCCAGACTCAAAAGCCCTTGCCGCCACCGGCCCCGCTCGCCCCGGAAGGACGCGAGCATGCCGAACTGGGCCGTATCGTCGAGCTGGCCAGCGGACGCACGATCAGTCCGCAGCAGTTGCTCGAGCGTTTGGCACGGGCCGAGCGGGTGCTGGTCGGCGAGCAGCACGACAACCCCGATCACCATGCCCTGCAGCTGTGGCTGTTGCGCGAGCTGGCCAGGCAGCGGCCGCAGGGTAGCGTGCTGATGGAGATGCTCAATCCGGATCAGCAACCCAAGGTCGACCAGGCGCAGATGGCGGCTCGTGAGGGGCGATCGCCCGGCGATCCGTTCGACGCCCTGGCCTGGCAGCCCGGCTGGGACTGGTCGCTGTATGGGCCGCTGGTTCTGCATCAGTTGCGCCAGCCTTATCCCTTGCTCGCGGCCAATCTGGATCGCGCCGAGATCATGCAGATCTACCGCCAGCGCCCGACGCTGCAGGGCGAGCGCTCCAGCGCCGCCGACGTGCAGGCACGCCTGCTTGAAGATATCCGCGAGTCGCATTGCGGCCTGCTGCCGGACAGCCAGTTGCCGGCCATGCTCGCCGTGCAGCAGCAGCGCGACCGGCGCATGGCCGAGGTGCTGCTGGCCGCGCCGCAACCCGCTCTGTTGCTGGCCGGTGCCTTCCACGTGCGCAAGGATCTCGGCGTGCCGCTGCACCTCGCTGACCTCGGCGCGCCGGCGGGCAGCACGATACTGATATTGGCCGAGGTCGGCCGTTCGGTAGACGCGTCCATGGCTGACTACGTCTGGTTCACGGCTGCGCAACCTGCACAGGATCACTGCGCCAAACTGCGACCCTAGCCGCCTTTCGCATGCTGCGTGCACGGTATTCTCGGCGCTTTGCCGATGTGGAGCCTGCGCCATGCCTGTCGACGTTCGCGACCTGCTGCAACGTTATTTCAATGCCCTCAATGACCGCGACAGCCGCGCCTGCCTGGCGCTGGTCAGCGACGAGCTGATTCTGGAGCCCAACCAGGGCTTCGCCGAACACGGCCGCGACGCCTTCGCTGCGTTTCTGCAGCGGCAACTGCGCTGCTATCGCGAGACCATCGAGTCGCTGGTCATCCTGGCCGAACCACAGGGACGCCATGCGGCCTGCGAGTACCGCGTGATCGGCGAATACCTGGCCACCGATGACGGGTTGCCGGAGGCCTGCGGGCAACGTTACGAAATGCGCGTGGGCGCCTTCTTCGAAATCCACAACGGGCTGATCAGCCGTATAAGCCTGCATTTCAACCTGCCCGACTGGCTGGCTCAGGTCGACGACTGATAGCTATCGGCTGGTTGCTGCTGTCGCGCCAAGGTCAAACTGCAGACAAAAAAAGACCCGGCAAGAGCCGGGTCAATAACCGTGATTAGCCTGATGAGGAGATAATCTGAAGAGTCCGACTGAAATGGTCTCTTTAGCTTATCGGCTGATCTCGCGACCAGTTGAGTTAATAATAACAATTCTCATTTCATAGTCAACGCCTTTTTGAGAATTTCTCTCAGAAAAATTGACGAGCCCAGAAATGCAAAACCCCGGCGTTGCCGGGGATGGTCATGACTGGCGGAGGCTCAGGGCTCTTCAGGCAGGCGCAGCTGAGTGACTTCCTTGTTGAGCAGGTCGATGCGTCGGGCCATGCTCTCGATCAGGCTGTGCGCGATGCGGGGGTTGCTTTGCATCAGGCTGAGAAATTGCTCCTTGGGAATCACCATGACCGTGCAGGGTTCGCTGGCGACCACCGTGGCGCTGCGTTTCTCGCGGGTGAAAACAGCCATGGCGCCGAAGATCTCGTCCTTCTGCACGTCGCCGACCTTCTGGCCGTCGACATAGGCCTCGGCGTGACCTTCGATGATGATGAACACGTGGTCGGCTTCATCGCCCTGATGAATCAGCTCCTCGCCGGCGGCGAAGTGCTGGAAACCGGTCGCCGGACGAATCTCCGGCTGCTTCAGGCGGGCCAGCGCGTCGGAAAGCAGGGCGGTATGGCCGATCAGGTATTGAATGAACAGCTCCTGGCGCTGCTCGCTGGCGTAGATGTGCTGGAACACTTCGCTGCGCGAATAGGGGATCAGGCTGATGGGTTCTTCGCTGCTGTAGCGGCAGGAGGGCAGGTCGATGCCCTGACGCAGGCCAACCAGGTCACCTTCCTGCAGATAGAACAACGGACGTTCATCGACCACTGCATGCAGTAGGCCATTCTCGATGATGAACAACTGGTTGCCAGGCAATACCTTGGCCAGGTCGTCGACGCGCTCCAGACGCAGCGGCTCACCCGCGGGTTGCAGCCCTTCCAGCAGCTGAGTGGGGATACTCTGCAGGCGATTGATCAGCTGATCGGCGTAGGCCGGTTGCTCCCCGAGTAAATACATAACCGTAATTCCTTGACTGGCTGGGCTGGCTGACCACACGAAGGTCCCTGAAACAATAGGCTGCGCGGCCTCGCGAGTAAATCACCTTGCGCTGGTGTTGTGAGCTAGCTCTTGTTGTGGCTCTGGGCTTCGTCCAGTTGGCCATTGAGTTCGGCCTTGTGCGCGGGTGGCAGCTCATTCCAGTGCACGTCGAGCAGGGCGCCCTCGATGGCATAAAGCAGCACCTTGGAAGCGCGAAAGCCGCGCGCCCTGACCGCCCGATAGGCGCCGACGGCGCCGTAGCGACGCAGGTCGTTGGCACTGTGTATACCCACGGCGTGCAACCACTGCGCGGAGGTCTTGCCGAGGTTCTTCAGGTGTTGCAGTTCGTCGTTCATCGGGCCTCCGTGCGTGCGGGCGAAGAAAGATTCACGATGGCGTGCCGAAAGTGTAGCGGCCAATTGCCTGCGTGCCTGGCGTCTGCGTGCGCACTGCGCTACTTGGTGCGGTAGCGCAGCCGGGTGCCGAAATTCACCGACATGAGAATCTCGTCCGCGGTCAGTTCGACGGGAAAATAGGCGCCGGAAATCTGTGCGTGGGCCAGGCTGGCGCCTTCGATCCTGGCCTTGCGCAGGTCGAGTCCGCGCAGGTCGGCGCCGCGGAAGTAGGCGTCGGTGAAGTTGACGCCCTCGGTATCCAGGTTGCGCAGGTCCAGCCCGCGAAAATCCCCGCCCGAGAGGTCCACCTCGGCGTCCTTGGGTTTCTTGGCGTTGAAGCCCTTGACGTCGTCGTTGTGCAGCAGGGCGTAGAGTGGATGATCAAGCTGGCGCGGCTGGCTCATGGCGGGTACCAGTGGTGGACTCACCGCCAGTATAGAAGCCCCGCCGCGCTTTGCCCGGCAGGGCGAAGGGGCCTGCTGCCGGGGTAGGTCAGATGCCAGGCAGACGCTGGCGAATGCGCTCTACCAGGCTGTCCAGGCTGGCGCTGTCATGCGTATCGACGCGCTTGCTGTGGCTTTGCTCTTCGGCGTCGAGCGGTTCGCGGTTGGCCTGCTGGGTCTGGATCACTTCCAGCGTCGCATCGGACGGGTCCGTCCCTTCGTGCTGACGCTGCTCCAGCCAACTGGCGATCACCGCTTCCGGGGCATGACAGTCGAGGATCAGGAAGGGGGCGCCGGTCTGTTCGGCGACCTCGCTGGCGGCCTTGCGCTGCGCGGCCTTGAGATAGGTCGCATCGATCACCACCGGGAAACCGGCCTGCAAGATCTCATGCGCCAGCTGGTGCAGGCGCTGGTAGGTCGCCTGGCTGGCGTCGGCGCTGTAGATGCCGGCGGCCAGTTCCCCTTTGGCGGCGTTGCTCTGCTCGCCGAACAGGCGCTTGCGTTCGATATCCGAACGCAGGCGAATGGTGCCCAGCGCCTCCACCAGGCGCATGGCAACGTGGCTCTTGCCGACCGCCGAGACGCCGTGGGTGATGGCCAGGAAAGGCGAGGGAATGGCGCTGTAACTCTCGGCCAGCGCGGCATAGCCGCGATACTGGCGCAGAATCACCGCGCGCTGCACGGGGTCCTGCTCCTGGCCCAGACGGAATAGCGCGACCTTGCCACGGACCATGGCGCGGTAGGCCTTGTAGAAATTCAGCAACTGCAGGGATGCATAATCGCCGGTGCGCTCCAGCCAGCCGCTGATGAAGCGGCGTGCCAGGCACTTGAGCCCGCGGTCTTCGAGGTCCATGGCGAGGAAGGCGATATCCGCGGTGACGTCGGTCAGGCGGAAGGGTTCGTTGAATTCGATGCAGTCGAACAGCACCACGCGACCGTCGATCTGGGCGGCGTTACCCAGGTGGATATCGCCGTGACATTCGCGGATGAAGCCCTGCGCCTTGCGCTCGGTCAGCAGCGGCTGCAGGCGTTCGTAGCTTGACTGTGCCCAGGCTTCGAGGGCGTCGAGCTGCTGCAGGTCCGCCTGCTCGCTGAGCATGGGGCGAATCTGCTCGAAGTTCTGCTGCACCGGGAACATCGCCGCTTCGGCGCTGCCCAGCGGATGTTCCTGCGGCACCTTGGGTGCGTTGAGGTGAAAGGTGGCGATCTGCTCGGCCAGTGCATCGATATGGCCGTCGTTGAGCTCGCCGCGGGCCTGAATGGCGCTGAGCAGCTGCTCCTGCGGGAACTGGCGCATTTTCAGGGCATATTCGATGGCCGGTGTGCTGCCATCGAGGCTGGGCGCGTCTTCGCTGCCGCCGATCGGCAACACCTCCAGATACAAATCCTCGGTCAGGCGCTGATTGAGGCGCAGCTCTTCTTCGCAGAAGTGACGGCGTGCGTCGAGCTCGGTGAAGTCGAGGAAGCCGAAATTGACCGGTTTCTTGATCTTGTAGGCATAGGGGCCAGTGAGCAAAACCCAGGAAATGTGGGTCTCAATCACCTGAAATCCTTCCACGGGATGCGGATACAGGGCCGGGTTCTGCAATGCGGCAATCAGGGCTTGGCTCACGTTCGATCCTTGTTCTAGACGCTGTTCGAGCTGGGCATTATGGCCGCTGTGAGCTGCTCTGCAAACCATCCGGGCGGCGCTGCTGGCCCCCATGTAAAGTGCGTATAATCCCGCCATGACTCGAAAACGCTCCCCCCGCTCAAACAGAAAACCCCGTTCTTCCGGCATGCGTCCCTGGCTCGCCTGGGGCCTCAAGCTCGGCCTCGTCGGCCTGGTGATCCTGGCCGGTTTCGCCGTCTACCTCGATGCCGTGGTGCAGGAGAAATTCTCCGGCAAGCGCTGGACGGTGCCCGCCAAGGTCTATGCCAGGCCGCTGGAACTCTTCGTCGGCCAGAAGCTGGCCAAGGACGACTTCCTGCGCGAGCTGGACGCCCTGGGCTACCGCCGTGAAAGTGCCGCCAACGGGCCGGGCGCGGTTGCGGTGGCGGGTAACAACATCGAGTTACACAGTCGCGGCTTCCAGTTCTACGAGGGCGCCGAGCCTTCGCAGAAGGTGCGCGTGCGCTTCTCCGGTGATTACGTCGCCGGGCTGACCCAGGCCGACGGCAGCAATCTGGCCGTGGCGCGGCTCGAGCCGCTGCTGATCGGCGGGCTTTATCCGGCGCATCAGGAGGATCGCATCCTGATCAAGCTGGATCAGGTGCCGGCTTATCTGATCGATGCGCTGGTGGCGGTCGAGGATCGCGACTATTTCGAGCATTTCGGCGTATCGCCCAAGGGCATCGCTCGTGCGCTGTGGATCAACGCTACCTCGGGGCGTCTGGTGCAGGGCGGCAGTACCCTGACCCAACAGCTGGTGAAGAACTTCTACCTGACCAACGAGCGCACGTTGGGGCGCAAGGTCACCGAAGCGATGATGGCCGTGCTGCTGGAGCTGCATTACGACAAGCGCGAGATTCTCGAGGCCTACATGAACGAGGTGTTCCTCGGTCAGGACGGTCAACGCGCCGTTCACGGCTTCGGTCTGGCCAGTCAGTATTTCTTCAGTCAGCCGGTTTCCGAACTCAAGCTCGAGCAGGTCGCCTTGCTGGTGGGCATGGTCAAGGGACCGACCTATTTCAATCCGCGGCGCAACCCTGAACGTGCCCTGGCGCGACGCAATCTGGTGATCGATCTGCTCGCCGAGCAGGGCTCCATCACCGCTGAGGAGGCTGCCGCGGCCAAGCAGAAGCCGTTGGGTGTGACCTCGCGCGGCAGCATGGCCGACAGCTCGTTCCCGGCCTTCCTCGATCTGGTCAAGCGTCAGTTGCGCCAAGACTACCGCGAGCAGGATCTGACCGAAGAAGGCCTGCGCATCTTCACCAGCTTCGACCCGATCCTGCAGCTCAAGGCTGAAGAGGCGCTGGCCGAGACGCTCAAGCGCCTGGCCGGACGCAAGGGCGTGGACGAAGTGCAGGCCGGCATGGTGGTGACCAACCCCGAGACCGGTGAGATCCAGGCGCTGATCGGCAGCCGCCAGCCCCGTTTCGCCGGCTTCAACCGCGCCCTGGACGCGGTGCGGCCGATCGGCTCGCTGATCAAGCCGGCGATCTACCTGTCGGCGCTGGAGCGCCCGAGCCAGTACACCCTGACCAGCTGGCTGGAGGACGAGCCCTTCTCCATCAAGGGCCAGGACGGCCAGGTCTGGACGCCGCAGAACTACGACCGCAAGGCTCACGGCACCATCTACCTGTATCAGGGGTTGGCGCAGTCCTACAACCTGTCCACGGCCAAGCTCGGCCTGGAAATCGGTGTACCCAATGTGCTCAAGACCCTCGAACGGCTGGGCGTGGAGCGCAAGTGGCCGGCCTATCCGTCGATGCTGCTCGGGGCTGGCGCGCTGACCCCGATGGAAGTGGCGGGCATGTACCAGACCCTGGCCAATGGCGGCTTCAATACGCCGTTGCGTGGCATTCGCAGCGTGCTGACCGCTGATGGCGAGCCGCTCGGCCGCTATCCCTTCCAGATCCAGCAGCGTTTCGATCCGGGCGCCATCTACCTGGTGCAGAACGCCATGCAGCGCACCATGCGTGAAGGCACGGGGCGTTCGGTGTACAGCCAGCTGCCCGGCTCGCTGAATCTGGCGGGCAAGACCGGTACCAGCAACGACTCGCGCGACAGCTGGTTCGCCGGTTTCAGCCAGGATCTGCTGTCGGTGGTGTGGCTCGGCCGCGACGACAATGGCCCTACCCCGTTGACCGGTGCAACCGGTGCGCTGCAGGTATGGACCAGCTTCATGCGCAAGGCCGATCCGCTGCCGCTGGACATGCCGATGCCGGACAACGTCACCCAGGCCTGGGTCGACCGTCAGACTGGGCTGGGCTCGGCATCGGGCTGCCCGAATGCGGTGCAGATGCCTTATATTCGCGGCAGTGAACCTGCCCCGGGCTCCGCTTGCGGTATCCAGGCACCGGTCGATTCGGTGATGGACTGGGTGCGGGGCTGGTTGGAATGACAGCCGGGTCGAGTGGCTCGGTGTGACCTGAAGAGGATTGGATGTGAACAAGAAGTGGCTTGCCACGATGCTGGCAACGGCGGTTCTGAGTGGTTGCAGTACGGTACCGCAGGGTTCGATTCCGGTGATCGATGCCGGCGCACCGCTGTCCTCGGGCGGTTCTGCTCCCTCGGCCAGTCCGAGCCCAGCCGCTGCGCCGCAACGTATCGAAGAAGATTCCGGGGTGGTGGTGATGGTGCCGCAGGGTGCAGTGTCGGCACCGTTGCAGACCGATTCGCAACCAATCACCTCCAGTGGCGGCCTGACTTTCGATCCACCCATGAGCAGCCAGCCGTCTGCGCCGAGTCAGGGGAGTTTCAGCTCTCCCGCGCCGAGCATGCCCAGTGGCATTCCCAGTGGTGGCGGTCTGGCGGCCGACGAGCAGCTGGACGGCCCGGTGCTCGCACTGCTGACCACCGCCCAGCAGCAGCAGGGCGGTGGCGATCTCAATGGTGCCGCTTCCAGCCTGGAGCGTGCCCAGCGTATCGCGCCGCGTGAGCCGCAGGTGCTCTACCGTCTTGCCGAGGTACGTATGGCTCAGGGCGATGCCGCGCAGGCCGAGCAACTGGCTCGTCGTGGTCTGACTCAAGCCAGTGGTCGTCCTGCGCTGCAGGCCAGCCTGTGGGATCTGATTGCCCGCGCCCGCGAGCGCCAGGGTGATCCCGCTGGCGCCGCCCAGGCCCGCGAGCGTGCTCGAGTCAATCTCTGATGGATACGCGTGTTAATGCACTGGCCGAGCATCTGCTGCTGATCGAGCGCGAGCTGCGCGTGCAGGGGTGGTGGCAGGCAGAGGCGCCGAGCGCCGAGGCTCTGGCTAGTGCCGAACCTTTCTGCGTCGATACCCTGACATTCGAGCAATGGCTGCAATGGATCTTCTTGCCGCGGATGAAGGCGCTGCTGGAAAGCGGCGGCGCCTTGCCCTCGGTATCGGGCATTCAGGCGATGGCCGAGATGGTCTATCAGCAGCAGCCGAGCGTTGCGCGTCGGCTGGTCGAACTGCTTGGCGAGTTCGATCGTCTGCTTACGCGCACGCCTTGAGGGCGTGCGCGTAACGCATCACTTGCAGTTTTCCGCGATGGATTTCTTCAGCTCGGTGATGCGTTCCTGGCGTTCGTCTTCGCCGATACGCCGTACCTCGCCACCGTCCTCAATCCTGACGCGTGGGTTGTTTTCCAGCTGAGCCAGGTTGGTGCGAGCGGTTTCGCAGTACTGCTTGCGTTCGGCCTCCTGCTTCGCCACGTCTTCCTTGACCTTCTTGTCGATGGCCGCCTGCTCGGGGTCGGCCTGCTCTCCGGCGCCGGGAGCTGGCGTGCTTGTTGCCGGCCGGGGAGGCGGTGTGGCGGTATTGATGGTCGTGGCCTGTTGGTCCTGCGGAGGTTGCGCGCCGAAGTGGGTCACGCCTTTGTCATCGACCCACTTGTAAATCTGGCTGGCCATGGCAGTCGTGCTCAGGGCGAGCATCAGGGTGCCAGTGAGAATCATGTGGCGCATGCTG
Source organism: Ectopseudomonas guguanensis (assembly GCF_900104265.1). GTDB lineage: Bacteria > Pseudomonadota > Gammaproteobacteria > Pseudomonadales > Pseudomonadaceae > Aquipseudomonas > Aquipseudomonas guguanensis. The sequence goes on along the minus strand of NZ_FNJJ01000022.1, from coordinate 7,885 downwards.
TTTCCTTTATCGAGAGCTGCGGTGCTGCCGGTTACTATAACCAAAAGCCGGCAATCTTCATCCTGCGCTGCGTCACAGCGCCAAGTCGAATAATAGGTTACGCGCCGCTTGACTTGCCCTCGCCGAACCCGAACAATCCAGCTTCACCCCTCAGTGGAGTCCGCCGCAAGCGTCCTCCAGCTCGGGGAAAAGAGGCGCTACCCGCGCCGAACCGTGACACCCGCTACGCGTTACCTCGCGCTGGGAGGGTCAGCCCCGCAAGACCATGGGCTGCTCCGTTACTCGTCAAGCTGATGTTCCGAATCCACGATCACCGTCGTGCATGTCCGCTGACAGTAAGAACCTACTTAGGGCTACCCGTTGCGGGTGGCATACTGGCGTTCAAGAGGTGAACAACGTGGAGCTCTTATCCGGCGCTGAAATGGTCGTCCGCTTCCTGCGTGACGAAGGCGTTAAGTACATCTATGGGTACCCTGGTGGTGCTCTCCTGCATATCTACGATGCCCTGTTCAAAGAACCGGAAGTGACTCACATCCTGGTGCGTCACGAGCAGGCAGCGACTCACATGGCTGACGGCTACGCCCGCGCCACCGGCAAGGCCGGTGTGGTGCTGGTGACTTCCGGCCCCGGTGCGACCAACGCCATCACTGGCATTGCCACCGCCTACATGGACTCCATTCCGATGGTGGTGATCTCCGGCCAGGTGCCGAGTGCCATGGTCGGTACCGATGCCTTCCAGGAAACCGACATGGTCGGTATTTCCCGCCCGATCGTGAAGCACAGCTTCATCATCAAGCACCCGTCGGAAATCCCCGAGGTGCTGAAGAAGGCCTTCTATCTCGCCGAATCCGGTCGTCCCGGCCCGGTCGTGGTGGACATTCCCAAGGACATGGGCGATCCGACCCAGAAGTTCGAATACGTCTACCCGAAGAAGGTCAAGCTGCGCTCCTACAGCCCGGCGGTACGTGGCCATTCCGGGCAGATCCGCAAGGCTGCCGAGATGCTCCTGGCCGCCAAGCGTCCGGTCATGTATTCCGGCGGCGGCGTGATCATGGGCGGTGCTTCCGCGCCGCTGACCGAGCTGGCGCAGATGCTCAACCTGCCGGTGACCAACACCCTGATGGGCCTGGGCGGCTATCCGGGTACCGACCGCCAGTTCATCGGCATGCTCGGTATGCACGGCAGCTACACCGCCAACCTGGCCATGCACCATGCCGACGTGATCCTGGCGGTCGGTGCGCGCTTCGATGACCGTGTGATCAACGGCGCGGCCAAGTTCTGCCCGAACGCCAAGATCATCCATATCGACATCGACCCGGCTTCGATCTCCAAGACCATCAAGGCCGATATCCCGATCGTTGGCCCGGTGGACAGCGTGCTGACCGAAATGGTCGCCATCCTCAAGGAAATCGGTGAAACCCCGAACAAGGACACCGTCGCCAGCTGGTGGAAGCAGATCGACGAGTGGCGTGGCAACGGTCGCCTGTTCCCCTACAACGAGGGCGACGGCTCGATCATCAAGCCACAAACCGTGATCGAAACCCTGTGCGACGTGACCCGTGGCGATGCCTACATCACCTCCGATGTCGGTCAGCACCAGATGTTCGCGGCGCAGTACTACCGCTTCAACAAGCCCAACCGCTGGATCAACTCCGGTGGCCTGGGCACCATGGGCTTCGGTTTCCCGGCCGCGATGGGCATCAAGCTGAACTTCCCGGATGCCGACGTGGCGTGCGTCACCGGTGAAGGCAGCATCCAGATGAATATTCAGGAGCTGTCGACCTGCCTGCAGTACGACCTGCCGGTGAAGATCGTCAACCTGAACAACGGTGCTCTCGGCATGGTCCGCCAGTGGCAGGACATGCAGTACAACAGCCGTTATTCGCACTCCTACATGGAGTCGCTGCCGGACTTCGTCAAACTGGCCGAGGCCTATGGCCACGTCGGCATGCGCATCACCCAGCTGAAGGACCTCAAGCCCAAGCTGGAGGAAGCCTTCGCCCTGAAGAATCGCCTGGTGTTCCTCGACATCGCGGTGGATTCCAGCGAGCACGTCTATCCGATGCAGATCAGAGACGGTGCGATGCGTGACATGTGGCTGAGCAAGACGGAGCGGACCTAAGATGCGACATATCATCTCCCTGCTGCTGGAAAACGAGCCGGGCGCACTGTCCCGCGTGGTCGGTCTGTTCTCCCAGCGTAACTACAACATCGAAAGCCTCACCGTTGCGCCAACCGAGGATCCGACGCTGTCGCGCCTGACCCTCACCACCGTTGGCCATGACGAGGTGATCGAGCAGATCACCAAGAACCTCAACAAACTGGTCGAGGTGGTCAAGCTGGTCAATCTTTCGGAAAGCGCCCACATCGAGCGCGAGCTGATGCTGGTGAAGATCAAGGCCACCGGCGCCCAGCGCGCCGAGGTCAAGCGCACCACCGACATCTTCCGCGGCCAGATCGTGGACGTGACCAGCAGCGTCTACACCGTGCAGCTGACCGGTACCAGCGACAAGCTCGATAGCTTCATCCAGGCCATCGGCACCGCGTCGATCCTGGAGACCGTGCGCAGCGGTGTCACCGGCATCGCTCGCGGCGACAAGGTGCTGAGCATCTGATCGCTGTGCTAATAAAAAGCCCCGCCTGGTGCGGGGCTTTTTTATTGCCTGAGATTCAGCGCTGGCGATTCCAGAAAGCGGCGATCAGCGGGTCCTTGAGGCGTTTTTCCAGGGCGAACAGGCCAATGTCGTACGCGGTGAGCGGTGGCTGGATGTCGTAGATGCGTATGCGGGCGGTCAGCGGGCTGTTATCCAGCACGATCTGCGGCACGACACCGATACCGAAGCCCAGACTGACCATGCTGACGATGGCTTCGTTGCCGCTGACCTGGGCATAGATGCGCGGCTTGATATTGTGGCTTTTCAGCCAGCGATCGGTGCGCGTCCTTGCCAGGCCTTCTTCCGAAAGAATCATCGGCACGTCTTTCCAGCTCTCGGCAGTTGGATGCTTAAGCTGTTCCTCGTTCAGCAGTTGCGGCGCTAGCGGGCCGATAAAGCGCAACTCCGAGCGGGTGATCGACTGAAACTCCACGCCAGATGGCAGGCTGTCGGGGAGGGCGCCGATGGCCAGATCCTCCAGCCCCTGCTGCACGCGTTCGACGGCCTTGGCTGGATCGCCGGTGTGCAGTTTCATTTCGATGCGCGGGTAGTCCTGGCGGAAGCTGCTGAGGATGTCGTAGAGAAAGCTGTAGCTCGCGGTGACCGAGCAATACAGCGACAGCTCGCCATGCAGGTTCAGCTGATCCTGCATGAAGGTCTGGCGAATCGCCTGCCAACCATTCATGACCTCGCTCGCATACTCGCGAAACTGCTGTCCCTCGCGGGTCAGGCGCACCGAGCGGTTGTCGCGCACGAACAGGGCTGCGCCCAGTTCGTCCTCCAGTTGCTTGATGCTGCGGCTGAGCGCCGAAGGGCTGACATGCTGCTCGCGGCTGGTGCGGCCGAAGTGCAGATTGTCTGCGAGAGAGAGAAACAGTCGGAGGGAATGGCTGTCCATTGCGTTTCATATATCGGCATGTTGTGTTGCAAATATATCATTTTACGCAATGGTGCGGATCACTTAAGGTGTCCCTGTCGCGGTGCTAGCACCCCATCCCTTTCGATTCAAAAGAGCCAAGAACATGAAAGTTTATTACGACAAAGATTGCGACCTCTCCATCATCCAGAGCAAGAAAGTCGCCATCATCGGTTATGGCTCCCAGGGCCATGCCCAGGCCTGCAACCTGAAGGACTCCGGTGTCGATGTCACCATCGGTCTGCGTAAAGGCTCCGCGACCGTTGCCAAGGCCGAAGCTCATGGCCTGAAAGTGACCGACGTCGCCAGCGCCGTTGCCGCTGCCGATCTGGTCATGATCCTGACTCCGGACGAGTTCCAGGGCCAGCTGTACAAGAACGAGATCGAGCCGAACATCAAGAAGGGCGCGACCCTGGCCTTCTCCCACGGTTTCTCCATCCACTACAACCAGGTCGTTCCGCGTGCCGACCTGGACGTGATCATGATCGCGCCGAAGGCCCCGGGCCACACCGTGCGTACCGAGTTCGTCAAGGGCGGCGGTATTCCTGACCTCATCGCCGTTTACCAGGACGCTTCCGGCAACGCCAAGAACGTCGCCCTGTCCTACGCCTCGGGCGTTGGTGGCGGCCGTACCGGCATCATCGAAACCACCTTCAAGGACGAGACCGAAACCGACCTGTTCGGTGAGCAGGCCGTTCTCTGTGGCGGTACCGTCGAACTGGTCAAGGCCGGTTTCGAAACGCTGGTCGAAGCCGGCTACGCGCCGGAAATGGCCTACTTCGAGTGCCTGCACGAACTGAAGTTGATCGTTGACCTCATGTACGAAGGCGGCATCGCCAACATGAACTACTCGATCTCCAACAACGCCGAGTACGGCGAGTACGTGACCGGTCCGGAAGTGATCAACGCCGAATCCCGTCAGGCCATGCGCAATGCTCTGAAGCGCATCCAGGACGGCGAATATGCCAAGATGTTCATCAGCGAAGGTGCCACCGGCTACCCGTCGATGACCGCCAAGCGTCGCAACAACGCCGCTCACGGTATCGAAGTCATCGGTGAACAGCTGCGTGCGATGATGCCGTGGATCGCTGCCAACAAGATCGTCGACAAGACCAAGAACTAAGGTCTGCGATGTGCGAAAGAGCGCGGCTTTATGCCGCGTTTTTTCGTTCTGGGGCGAGGCTTCTGGTATAAAGCCAGCTCACCGCGAGGCGAACTGAGTTCACTCGTTCCGGTCGAAATTCGTCAAACCCGTTGCAAGGTGCTGTTCATGAGTGAAGGTCCCGAGGATCAAAAGCCGGCTGGCGATAACCTGGAAAGCCTGCTGCCGATCGACGAGCACATAGAGGAAGGCCGCGACGCGGAAGGGCGCAAGGTGCGCCACCGTGGTATCTACCTGCTACCCAACCTGTTCACCACGGCCAACCTGTTCGCCGGTTTCTATTCCATCATCAACGCGATGAACGGCAACTTCTATGTCGCCGCCGCCGCCGTGTTCGTGGCCATGGTGCTTGATGGTCTGGACGGCCGCGTCGCACGCCTGACCAACACTCAGAGCGCCTTCGGCGCCGAGTACGACTCGCTGTCCGACATGGTTGCTTTCGGTGTAGCGCCGGCCCTCCTTGCATTCGAGTGGGCGCTGGGCAGCATGGGCAAGGTCGGCTGGATGGTCGCCTTCATCTATGTGGCGGGCGCCGCCTTGCGTCTGGCCCGCTTCAATACGCAGATCGGCAGTGTCGACAAGCGCTATTTCATCGGTTTGGCCAGCCCGGCTGCCGCGGGTGTCGTCGCCGGTACGGTCTGGGCATTCAGCGATTTCGGCATCAAGGGCTCCAACATGTCCTTCGCCGTGGCGCTGCTGGTTGCCGCCGCCGGCTGCCTGATGGTCAGCAATATCAAGTACTACAGCTTCAAGGATCTGGACCTGAAGGGGCGTGTCCCTTTCGTCGCGATTCTGGTGGTTGTGCTGGTCTTCGCCGTGGTGTTCAGCGATCCGCCGCGCATTCTGTTGCTGATTTTCCTGGCTTACGCATTTTCCGGCCCCATTCAGTACCTGCTGCAATTGCGTCGTCGTAAATCTGCCTGACCCTGTAATTTCTCCTGCGCTCCGTGGTCTACAGTTCGTTTCTCGAACTGTAGTCGCGGAGTCACCATGCTCATCCGAGTTCCTCCCCCTTCTCGGGCTCTCGAGTCCGAAGTCACTCCTGAATCGATTTATCTCTCCCGGCGCAAGCTGATGCAGGGCTCGCTGGCATTGGCGGCTATGGCTGCGATGCCGGGTTGGGCCGGCGCAGAGACCCAAGGTGTCTATGGCGATGTAGAGCCCGCCAAGGCACCTGGCTGGTTCGAAGAGAAACTGGCGGCCGCGCGCTGGCAAGCGATCACTGTTGAAGGTGAAAGCATCACGCCGTTCAAGGATGCGACGCACTACAACAACTTCTATGAGTTCGGCACGGGCAAGGGCGACCCGGCAGCCAATGCCGGCAAGCTGCAGGTCGAGCCCTGGACGGTGATGGTCGATGGCGAGGTGGGCAAGCCGGGACGATATGCCATCGAGGATCTGGTCAAGCCGCACGCTTTCGAGGAGCGCATCTACCGACTGCGTTGTGTCGAAGCCTGGTCCATGGTCATTCCCTGGTTGGGGTTCCCTCTGGCTGATCTTCTCAAGCAGGTCGAACCCACTTCGTCGGCTCGCTATGTGCGCTTCGAGACGCTGGTCGATCGTGAGCGCATGCCGGGGCAGCGTTCGGGGTTCTCGCTGATCGCTTGGCCCTATGTCGAGGGGCTGCGGCTGGATGAGGCCATGCATCCGTTGGCCTTTGTGGCTGTCGGTATGTACGGGCGTGTGCTGCCGAACCAGAATGGCGCGCCGTTGCGCCTGGTGGTGCCATGGAAGTATGGCTTCAAGAGCATCAAATCCATCGTGCGCATCAGTCTGGTGGACGAGGCACCCAAGACTACCTGGGAGCGCATCGCGCCTAACGAATATGGCTTCTATGCCAACGTCAATCCGCAGGTCGACCATCCGCGTTGGTCGCAGGCGACCGAGCGACGTCTGCCCAGTGGCCTGTTCAGTCCGAATGTGATCGATACCCGTATGTTCAATGGCTATGAGGAGGTCGCAGGCCTCTACGCAGGCATGGACCTGGCGAGGTATTACTGATGCGCTACAGGCTTTGGCGCATTGGCGTATTCCTGGTGGCGTCGGTGCCGCCGCTGTATTGGCTGTACTGCGCCGTCTTCAATTTGCTGGGGCCTGACCCCGGCAAGGTGCTGGTGGATAACCTGGGTCTCGGCGCCTTGATCCTTCTGCTGATTACCCTGGCCATGACACCGCTGCAGCAGCTGACTCGCTGGGGAGGCTGGATTGCCGTGCGGCGCCAGCTTGGGCTGTGGTGCTTTGCCTATGCCGTTCTGCATCTGTTGGGCTATGTGCTGTTTATTGCCGGGTTGCGGCTGGAGCTGGTGCTACGCGATCTTTCCGAGCGGCCCTACATAATCGTTGGGGCATTGGCTTTCGTTGGCTTGCTTGCCCTGGCCGTTACTTCCAATCGCTTCAGTATCAGGAAGCTGGGCCGTAAGTGGAAGGCGCTGCATCGCCTGGTTTACGCCATCCTGCTGCTGGCCCTGTTGCATATGCTCTGGGTGGTGCGGGCCGACCTGGGCGAGTGGCTCGTTTACGCGCTGATCGGTGGTGCGCTGCTGCTGATGCGTCTCTCCGCTGTCGCGAGCGCATTACAGAGAGCGGGCGTCCTTTTTCGAGAGAATCCAAAGAAAATTGAAATATAAGCTTGACGCGCATTCTGCTGGATGTAGAATGCGCGCCACTTCAGCGATGAAGCGCTTCAAAAACTTCTTGTTAATCAATGAGTTAAGTTAAACGAAGGGCTTGCAAGGCTGAATCTGGTGTGTAGAATGCGCGCCGGTCGGTAGGGTGGTGGTTTGATCCTGTCGGTGCTTCGGTTGAATGGATCGAAGGCGGTTGAAAGAGGTGGTTGACAGCGGTTTTGAACGCTGTAGAATGCGCCTCCCGCTGGAGAGAAGAAGTTCTGATCGAAGGCTCAAGTGGTTGAGTAGAAAAGAGTTTCTTCGGAAATAAATTCGAAAAACAGCTTGACAGAAGGAAGGGCTGATGTAGAATGCGCGGCCTCGGTTGAGACGAAAAGCTTAACCAACTGCTCTTTAACAACTGAATCAAGCAATTCGTGTGGGTGCTTGTGAGGTAAGACTGATAGTCGACAGATTATCAGCATCACAAAGCAACACTCGTGAATTCGAGAGTTACTCTTTTAAGTAAGAGATTTGCGATTGCTGA
>NZ_FNJJ01000021.1:34687-49523 GCF_900104265.1 Ectopseudomonas guguanensis | reverse complement strand
CGTAAGGGGCGCAACCCAAACGCTCAGTACACGCGGTAATGGATAGTGCTAAGTCCGCAAGCGATACGCACACAAACTTGCCAGTCCGGTGTCAACCTGCACTTCCCCCAACTATGCGAAGGACCTTTTTATTGTCCGCCTTCTCGCCCGGTTCGCGGCGACACCTCAGACCGGCAGGCTGAAATAGAAGCTCGCGCCCTCGCCGGGGCGTGAGCGAACGCCGAGCTGGCCGCCGTGCAGCTGCGCGATCTCCCGCGCCAGCGCCAGGCCCAGGCCGACACCCCCCTTGCGTCTGCCGACCTGGACGAAGGGCTCGAAAATGCGGCTCTGCTGTTCAAAGGGAATGCCTTCGCCTTCATCCTGCACGCTGACGATCACCTGCTCGCCATGGCGGCGCACCTGCAGGCGCACCGCGTCGCCCGGGTTGCTGTAACGCAGGGCGTTGTCGGTCAGGTTGTCGATGAGCCGCTGCAGCTGTACCGCGTCGAGGTTCAGGCGCGGCAGCGGTTCATGCACCTCGCACAGCAGCTCCACTTCGCGTTCGGCGGCCTTGGCGGCGAAGCGCTGCGGCGTCTGCTGGAGCATCTCGGCCAGGTCGCAGGGGCGCCGCTGCAGGGTCTGTACGCCGTTCTGGTAGCGCGAGAAGTTGAGCAGGTCGTCGATCAGTTGCACCAGGCGGTGCATTTCTTCCTCGACCGTGCGTGCCAGTTCCTGCTCGCGGCCGTTCGCCGGCAGCGACAGGCGTTCGCGCAGCAGGCTGAAGGCCATGTGCATGCCGGTGATCGGCGTGCGCAGCTCATGGGAGGCGCGCAGGATGAACTCGCTGCGCACGCGCTCGAAGGCGCGCTGCTTGGTGACGTCACGCAGCACCATCACTGCCCCTACGCTACCGCCCTCGCGGACCTGCACCGGCGTCAGGGCCCAGGCCAGCAAGCGGGTTTCGCCGTCACGCTCGATCTGCAGGTCGGCCGGCGGTTCGCGCAACAGTTCGCCGGCGAGCACCTGGTGCAGCGCCTCGTCCACGGCATGGCCCGGCAGTAGCGGGCCGATCGGCTGATCGAGGATATCGGCCTGCCAGGACAGCTGGCGCAGCGCCACCGGGTTAGCGTGCTCGATTCGGCCCTGGGCGTCGAGTATCACCAGGCCGTCGTCGATGCTGTCGAGCACCGCCTTCAGCCGCCCCTCGCTGTTGAGCAACTGCGTGAGATTGCTCGAGTGGTATTCGCGCAGCGCCTCGGTCATCAGGCCGAAGCGGCGGCTCAGCACTGCCAGCTCCAGCACCGGCGACACCGGCAGCACCACATCGTAGCGGCCTTGGCCGATCTGGTCGGCAGCGCGCGCCAGCATATCGATGGGCGCGCCGAAACGGCGGGCGATGCCGTGGGCGGTGAGCACGCCGATCGCCAGCACGGCCAGGCCGGTCAGCACCAGCAGCCCGGCGATCAGCTGGGAGCGCTCGCCGGCTCTGAGTTCGGCGGCGATCACCGAAGCGACGAGCTGATCCTGCTGGTCCAGCAGGTGGTTGCGCAGCCGCTGGAAGGCCTCGGTGAAGGGTCTGTGGGTGCCCAGGTTATGCGGCGTCTGGCCGTCCGGCATCGCCTCTGCGGCGACCCGTCCCATCTCGTCGTAGAGCGCTGAGGCGCGCTCCAGTCCCTTTACGTAGTCCTGACCGAGATTGGCCTTGAGGCCTTCCTCGAAGACGGCGCGGAACGACTGGCGGATGCCTTCCAGGCGCTGCGCATCGGGCTGCTGGTCGATCAGCGCGATCAGCTCGTCGCCCAGGTGCTGGCGCAGCTTCTGGCCGATCTGCACGGCGCTGAAGCCACGCTGGATCAGGTCGCTCTGGCTGCGCGCCATCTGCGTCACGCTGAACAGGCCGAGCAACAGGCCCAGCAGGGCCACGGTGATCAGCGCGGAGATACTGAGGAACAGGCGCGTGCGCAGCTTCATCGACAGCTTCATGGTGGTCCCATGGTCAGAGGTTGTACTGCTTGCGTTTGCGGTAGAGGGTCGAAGTGTCGATACCCAGCGTCTTGGCCGCCATGTCCAGGGTGCTGCTGCTGGCCAGTACCGCCGCGATATGGGCCTTTTCCAGCTCCTCGAGGCTCATCGGCGCGCCGACCCGTACGGCGTTGCTCGGCGCTTCGCCGCTGCCGCCGAGGCCGAGGTGGGCGATCTCCACCGTTTCCTGCTGGCAGATGATGCTGGCACGCTCGATGACGTTGCGCAGTTCGCGGATATTGCCCGGCCAGTGATAGGCCTGCAGGGCTGCCGTCGCCTCGGGGCTGAAGGCGCAGGCCGGGCGGCCGTAGTCGCTGACGAAGCGGGCGAGAAAGCGCTCGGCCAGGGTCATCACATCCTCGTGGCGTTCGCGCAGCGGCGGCAGCTTGAGGGTGATGACGTTGAGGCGATACAGCAGGTCTTCGCGAAAGCGCCCCTCGCGCACCATCTCGTCGAGATCCAGGTTGGTGGCGGCGATGATGCGCACGTCGGCGCGGCGTGTGACCGGGTCGCCGACGCGCTCGTACTCCTTGTCCTGGATGAAGCGCAGCAGCTTAGGCTGCAGCGTCAGCGGGAAATCGCCGATTTCGTCGAGGAACAGGGTGCCGCCATCGGCCTGGCTGACCCGACCCTGGGTGCTTTCGCTGGCGCCGGTGAAGGAACCGCGGGCATGGCCGAACAGCTCGCTCTCCATCAGCTCGGCGGTCAGCGACGGGCAGTTGATGGTCACGCAGGTGCGCTTGGCGCGCCGGCTCCAGCCGTGGATGGCGCGGGCCAGTTCGCCCTTGCCGGTGCCGGATTCGCCGAGGATGAGGATGTTGGCGTCGGTAGCCGCAACCTGACGCGCGGTTTCCAGGATCGACATCATCGCCGGGCTGTGCGAGTCGAGACCGTCCTTGGCCTTGCGCACTTCGCCTTCCAGGGCTTCCAGGCGTGCGGCCAGGGTGCGCACTTCCAGTTGCTTGGCCGCCGCCAGGCGCAGTTGATCGGGGGTGCAGGGTTTGACCATGTAATCGGCGGCGCCGGCCTGGATGGCATCGACGGCGGTGTCTACGGCCGAGTGGGCGGTGACGATCACCACGCGCATCCACGGCGCCTGGATGCGCATCTGTGCCAGCAGGTCCAGGCCGTTGTCCTCGCCCAGGCGCAGGTCGAGGAAGCACAGGTCGAACACCTGTCGCTGCAGCAGAGCTTCGGCCTGCGCCGCGCTGCTGGCGCCGGCGACGTCATAGCCCTCGTCCTCGAGGCAGTAGCGGAAGGTACGCAGGATTGCCGCTTCGTCGTCCACCAACAGGATGCGCCCGCTGGTCTGCTCTGCAACTGCCATGTATGTGCTCCGTGTGGCTGGTCAATGCAGCTTAGTCAGGTAAAAACCGTGCAAGTTGCACGGCCTGATCGCGCCGATACTGCACCCTGCATGCAGGCAGAGTGCCTTTATTATCTTCAAGCGACTGTTTTCAAAGGAAATTAACGGTCTCTCGGGCTGGCACGGGGCTTGCGAGATCACCCGTATCCTCCCACGAACAGGAGTGAAATCATGCCCCCGTTCAAGCCCTTGATGCTGGCCGCCAGCACCGCGTTGCTGCTCGGCCTCACCCCGTTGGCCAGCCAGGCGACCGAGGGCGCGCTGGCCGCGCAACTGGACGCCGCTCGCCAGGAGGGTTCGATCTGGACAGCCTTCGCGCTGAATCGTCACCTCAATCCGTTCAAGCTTGAAATCGGCGTGGAGGATGGCGTGGCCACTCTCGGCGGCAAGGTCGAGAACGAGGTGCAGAAGGAGCTGGCCGAGCAGGTGGCGCTGAGCATAGAGGGCATCGACTCGGTGGACAATCGCATCGAGGTCGGCGGCGACGCCGTCGAGGGCAATCCGCCGGCCATGGTGCAGCGCCTGGAAGACGCCAGCCTGGTCGCCACGGTGAAGTCCAAGTTGCTGTGGAACAGCACCACGCGTGGGCTGGACATTCAGGTCAGGAGCGAGACCGGCAACGTCACCCTCAGCGGCAATGCCCAGACCCCGGTGGCCAAGGAGCTGGCGGGCCAGCTGGCGGCCAATACCGATGGCGTGCGCGAGGTGTTCAACCACCTCAGCATCAGCACCGCCGACAGCACCAGCAGCGAAGTGCAGGCCACCCTGGACGACGCGCGCGAGGACATCAGCGACAGCTGGATCACCAGCAAGGTCGAGGCCAGCTTCCTCTACAGCCGCAATCTGGATGCCATGAACATCTCGGTGGACACCGCCGACGGCCTGGTCAGCCTGCGCGGCAGCGTGCTGAGCAGCGCGGAGAAGCGCCTGGCAGTGGAAATCGCCCGCAACATCCGCGGTGTGCGCGGCGTCGACGCCGATGCCCTGCGCATCAGCAGCTGAGTGCAGACCCCCAACGGCCGCTGGAACGGCCGCCAACCCGCAAGTTCCATCGCCAAGGAGTGAATCCATGAGCAGCAAGACCGCACAACTCAACGAACTGATCGAAATCACCCGTGACGGCAAGCACTTCTACGAGCATGCCCACGACGAGGTCAAGGACATCCGCCTGCAGGCCCTGTTTCGCGACATGGTGCGCGCCAAGACCCAGGTGATCGATGCGCTGAGCGTCAAGGTCGCAGCCAACCAGAGCGAGCCTGCCTCCGGCGGCACCATGCTGGGCAAGCTGCGTCAGTTCTACGCCGACACCCGCGCGACCCTGTCCAAGGACGAGGACGCCGCCTACGTCGCGCAGCTCGAGGAGGCGGAAGATCGCATCCTGCATGCCTTCGAGGATGCGCTGGAAAGCGCCGATCCGGACGTCCGTGTGCTGCTGGCAGTGGAAATGCCCAAGGTGCGGGCGTGCCATGAGCGCATGCGCGCGCTGAAGCAGAACATGCAGTAACTTCCTGCTGCGCCGTTCAGAGCCCCTGCATGCAAGGCGTGCGGGGGCTTTTTTGTTGGGCAGATCGGACTGGCAAGTTTGTGTGTTCTTTTGCGCTATTTATATCCGGGCAAAGATCATTGGCGTGTCGATCTTTCATCTTGTTTCGCCCCTCACGGGCGAGTCACTTTCTCTTGCTTGCCCAAGAGAAAGTAACCAAAGAGAAGGGCACCCCATTCATACGGCCCCGGCTGCGCCGGGGTTCCCTCGCTCCATCACCGCTCCAGGGGCACGCCGTGAAGGGCCATCCCTGGCCCATCACGGCTCTCGCGACATCCATGTCGCTCAACCCCTTCCACGGCGATTCCACTCGGGCTCCTGAAGGGGACTTGGGTGTCGTCTGTGAGATCGCGCTTCAAGAGCAAAAGCCAAACGCTGCCGACTTTGATCTTCCAGAGATGTTGCAAGCTCGCGACCCGGTCCCGTCAGGGAGGCCAAGCCATCGGCAGCACACACTTATTTGCCAGTCCGGTATCACCCCGCCTTTCACCAAAGCGCTTTCTCTGCCAAAGCGAAACGTCGCCGACGTTCATTTAACTGTCACATTCGTTTCATACAGTGGTCACCAGGCCTGCTGATACTTGGGCCAGTTCCATCCAACACAACACCATCCTGCTAGGAGCAAGGCATGAAACTGAAGCGTTTGATGGCGGCCCTGACTTTCGCCGCCGCTGGCGTAAGCGCCGTATCTGCTGTGGCTGCCGTCGACCCGGCTCTGCCGACCTATGAAAAGACTTCCGGCGTCTCGGGTAACCTGTCCAGCGTCGGTTCCGACTCGCTGGCCAACCTGATGACCCTGTGGGCAGAAGAGTTCAAAAAGAACTACCCCAACGTCAACATCCAGATTCAAGCTGCCGGTTCCTCCACTGCGCCACCCGCTCTGACCGAAGGCACCGCCAACATGGGCCCGATGAGCCGTCCGATGAAGGACAGCGAAATTCAGGCCTTCGAAGAGAAGTATGGCTACAAGCCGACCGCCGTTCCTGTGGCCATCGACGCCCTGGCCGTGTTCGTGCACAAGGACAACCCGATCAAGTCGCTGACCATGAAGCAGGTTGACGCGATCTTCTCCAGCACCCGTCTGTGCGGCGAAGACAAGGACCTGAAGACCTGGGGTGACGTCGGTCTGACCGGCGAGTGGGCGAGCAAGCCGATTCAGCTGTTCGGCCGTAACTCGGTATCCGGCACCTACGGCTACTTCAAGGAAGAAGCCCTGTGCAAAGGCGACTTCAAGGCCAACGTCAACGAGCAGCCGGGTTCGGCTTCGGTTGTCCAGTCGATCTCCAGCACCCTGAACGCCATCGGCTACTCGGGTATCGGTTACAAGACCTCCAGCGTTCGTGCCGTACCGCTGGTAGACAAGAACGGTCAGGTCGAAGAAGCCAACGAAACCAACGCCCTGTCCGGCAAGTACCCGCTGGCTCGCTTCTTCTACGTCTACGTGAACAAGGCGCCGAACCAGCCGCTGAGCCCGCTGGACGCCGAGTTCGTCAAGCTGGTGCTGTCCAAGCAGGGTCAGGAAGTGGTAGTCAAGGATGGTTACATCCCGCTGCCGTCCAAAGTGGTCGAGAAGACCATGAAGGAACTGGGCCTGTAATCCTCAGCGCCTGACGTTATCGGCCGGCGGCTTCACTGCCGGTCGATGTGGCCCGCCACTCCTGCGAGTGGTGGGCTTCGTCATGTCAGCTGACTGTAACCTTTCTGTCATACAAGCTCGCTAGATTGACACGTCTGGACAGCCCTATGCGCTGCACTTGAGCCCGCGCAGAGACTTCTCGCATGAATGACTTGGCAAACGAATCCGTGAATCGCTCACAGAATCCCCTGGGGATCGATTTCAACACCCCCGCCCTGCAACGCAAGCGACGCCTGCGTGCCCTCAAGGACCGCATGGCGCGCTGGTACGTCTCCATCGGTGGTCTGGCGGTGCTCGGTGCCATCACCCTGATCTTCTTCTACCTCGCCCATGTCGTGCTGCCCATGTTCCAGGGCGCCGAGCTGGAGGCGCGCAAGGTGCAGCAACCGGCCTGGCTGGCCGAGGCGCGCGCGCCGCTGCTGCTGGCGGTGGAAGAACAGAACCAGGTCGCCATGCGCCTGGACGATGCCGGCGCCGTGCAGTTTTTCCAGCTCAAGAACGGCGAGGCGCTGCAGCGTGTGCAACTGCCGCTGCCGCAAGGCGTCACCGTCGCCTCCGTCGGTCAGGATCAGCCAGGCAGCCGTCGTGTGGCGCTCGGCCTGTCCAACGGCCAGGCGCTGATCATCCAGCACAACTACAAGATCACCTACCCGGACAACGTACGCACCATCGCGCCGCAGATCGACTACCCCTACGGCGAGGCGCCGATCGAAGTCGACCCGCAGGGCCGTGCGCTGGAGCACGTGGCCGTCAACCTCAACAGCGGCACCCTGATGCTGGCCGGCTCCACCGGCAGCGAGCTGCACCTGATCAGCCTCGGCCGTGAGGAAAACCTGTTCACCGGTGAAGTGAGCGTCAGCGAGGAGCGCATCAACCTGCCGCAGATCGGCGAGCCGATCAGCCAGCTGATTCTCGACCCGCGGCAGATGTGGCTGTACGTGTTCAACGGCGATTCCAGCGCCGACGTTTTCGACCTGCGCAAGCGCGGCCTCAACGGTCGCTACGAGCTGCTCAAGGACGCCTCCAATAGCGTGACCAGCGCCACCAGCCTGCTGGGCGGCATCTCGATCATGATCGGTGACGCCAAGGGCGGCATCCAGCAGTGGTTCATGGTGCGTGACAAGGACGGCAAGTCCACCTTCCAGTCCATCCGCAGCTTCCAGCTGGGCAGCAGCGCGATCACCCAGATTCTTCCCGAGGAACGGCGCAAGGGCTTCATGGCGCTGGATGCCGATGGCCGCCTGGGGGTTTTCCACAGCACTGCGCACCGTACCCTGCTCAGGGAGCAGGTTGCAGACGGCACCGCCATCGCCGCCCTGTCGCCGCGCGCCACCCGTGTGCTGGTGGAGTCGGACGGCAAGCTGCAGCGTTTCGTGGTCGACAACCCGCACCCGGAAATTTCCTGGAGCTCGCTGTGGGGCAAGGTCTGGTACGAAAGCTACCCGGAGCCTGACTACGTCTGGCAGTCGACCTCCGCCAACACCGACTTCGAAGCCAAGCTGAGCCTCTCGCCGCTGGCCTTCGGTACCCTCAAGGCGGCGTTCTACGCCATGCTCCTGGCCGCTCCGCTGGCCGTGGCCGCGGCGATCTACACCGCTTACTTCATGGCGCCGCGCATGCGCACCAAGGTCAAACCGGTGATCGAGCTGATGGAGGCGCTGCCGACGGTGATCCTCGGCTTCTTCGCCGGCCTGTTCCTCGCACCGTTCCTGGAGAACCACCTACCTGGCATCTTCAGCCTGTTGCTGCTGACGCCGGTGGGTATCCTGCTGTTCGGTTTCCTCTGGACCAAGCTGCCTGAGTCCATCCGCCATCGCGTTCCCGAAGGCTGGGAAGCGGCGCTGCTGATCCCGGTGGTGATCGCCGTCGGCTGGTTCTCCATCGGCATCAGCGGTCACCTGGAAAACTGGCTGTTCGACGGCAACATGCGCCTGTGGCTGTCCAACGACCTGGGGATTCCCTTCGATCAGCGCAACGCCCTGGTGGTGGGCCTGGCCATGGGCTTCGCGGTGATCCCGAACATCTATTCGATCGCCGAAGATGCGGTGTTCAGCGTGCCCAAGAGCCTGACCTTCGGCTCCCTGGCCCTGGGTGCCACGCCCTGGCAGACCCTGACCCGCGTGGTGATCCTCACCGCCAGCCCCGGCATCTTCTCGGCGCTGATGATCGGCATGGGCCGCGCCGTGGGCGAGACCATGATCGTGCTGATGGCTACCGGCAACACGCCGATCATGGACATCAACATCTTCGAAGGCATGCGCACCCTGGCTGCCAACGTGGCCGTGGAAATGCCCGAGTCGGAAGTCGGCGGTACCCACTATCGCGTGCTGTTCCTCGCCGCGCTGGTGCTGCTGATGTTCACCTTCGTGATGAACACCCTGGCCGAGCTGATCCGTCAGCGCCTGCGCACCCGGTACTCGAGTCTGTAAGAAAAGTGCCTGCGCAGCAGGCCAACTGATGACCCTCTCCCATTCATGGGAGAGGGTGCCCCGAAGGGGCGGGAGAGGGTGGTGCCGGCGCGCGCCCAAGCCCTCTCCCCCAGCCCCTCTCCCGCAAGCGGGAGAGGGGAGCAAGATACTCCTCTCCCATTCATGGGAGAGGGTGCCCGCAGGGCGGGAGAGGGTTGTGTGAAATCACGAGCCCTCTCCCCCGGCCCCTCTCCCGCAAGCGGGAGAGGGGCGGTAAAGAATGATTTCATTCAAGGTGTGATGCCGTGAAACAGAACAACCTGAAATCCTGGTACAAGAGCGGCGCCCCGGGCGTGTGGATGAGTGGTGGCGCAGTCGCCATCGCCATCATCATGACCCTGGGCCTGCTGGCGGTGATCGCCACCCGTGGCCTGGGGCACTTCTGGCCGGCGGACATTCTCGAGGCCGACTACCAGGTGCCTGGTCAGGAAGCCCGGGTGATGCTGGGCGAGGTGGTGCAGGTCGAGGAGGTACCGCGTGCCCGACTGGCCGCGGCCGGCCTGCCGGTCGCTGCAGAAGGCGGCGAGTTCATGACTCGCGAGCTGCTCAAGGTCGGTAACCGCGAGCTGTTCGGCGCCGACTTCACCTGGGTGGTCGGCGAGTGGCTGAGCAACCCGCGCAAACCGGCCGACATCACCGTGCTGGAGCGCCGCGAGTGGGGCAACTTCTACGGCAACCTGATCAACGTCAAGGAAAGCGGCCAGGTCGTCGCCGAGGGCGATGCCGCCTGGCCCGCCCTGCAGGAGCGCCTGGATCGCGTCGACGAGCTGCATGCGCAGCTGGTGCGCCTGGAGAAGAAGGACATCGGCCGCATCAACCATGGCCTCGAGCGCATCCGCCTGGAAGGCCGCAAGCTGCAGCTGCAAGGCAAGCTGGACGCCGCCGCGCAGGCCGACATGGACGCCCGCCGCGACGCGCTGAACGCCGAATACAAGGTGCTCGAAGAGCGCATGGTGGCCCTGACCCAGCAGATCAACCGGGACAGCGTGACCCTCAGTGCCAGCGATGGCCGGCAGACCGAGATCGCCCTGGGCAAGATCGTCCGTGCCTTCCGCCCGAACGCCATGAGCACCCTGGACAAGTTCGGCTTCTATGCCATGAAGCTGTGGGAGTTCGTGAGCGCCGAGCCGCGTGAGGCCAACACCGAGGGCGGCATCTTCCCGGCCATCTTCGGTACCGTGCTGATGGTGATGCTGATGGCGGTGGTGGTCACCCCCTTCGGTGTGATCGCCGCGGTCTATCTGCGCGAATACGCCCACCAGGGCACCCTGACCCGGGTCATCCGCATCGCGGTGAACAACCTGGCCGGCGTACCCTCGATCGTCTACGGCGTGTTCGGCCTGGGCTTCTTCGTCTACGTACTGGGCGGCTCGATCGACCGCCTGTTCTTCCCCGAGTCCGCGCCGGCGCCGACCTTCGGTACGCCTGGCCTGATGTGGGCCTCGCTGACCCTGGCGATCCTCACCCTGCCGGTGGTCATCGTCGCTACCGAGGAAGGCCTGGCCCGTATCCCGCGTGCGGTGCGCGAAGGTTCGCTGGCGCTCGGTGCGACCAAGGCCGAGACGCTGTGGAAAGTGGTGATCCCGATGGCAAGCCCGGCGATGATGACCGGCCTGATCTTGGCCGTGGCACGCGCCGCCGGCGAGGTGGCCCCGCTGATGCTGGTGGGTGTGGTGAAGCTGGCGCCGACCCTGCCGCTCAACGGCAACTACCCCTACCTACACCTGGATCAGAAGATCATGCACCTGGGCTTCCACATCTACGACGTCGGCTTCCAGAGCCCCAACGTCGAGGCCGCGCGCCCGCTGGTGTATGCCACGGCGCTGCTGCTGGTGATCGTCATCGCCCTGCTCAACCTGACCGCGGTCTATATCCGTAACCACCTGCGCGAGAAGTACAAGGCGCTGGATCACTAATTCTGCTGCAGGCGACAGGCTGCAGGCCTCGGGCAAGAGCCGACCTGTAGCCTGCAGCTTGAAGCCTATAGCCTCCGAAGGAGACTGGTATGCAACACGAAACCCATACCCACGGTATCGATCTGGCCGCCCTTGGCCGCGACAAGCAGAGCCTGAGCCTGGCCGACGAGACCACGGCCATCGCCGTGCCGGGCCTGAACCTGTACTACGGCCAGAAACAGGCACTGTTCGACGTCAAGATGGACATCCCCAAGCAGCGCGTGACCGCCTTCATCGGCCCGTCCGGCTGCGGCAAGTCCACCCTGCTGCGTACCTTCAACCGCATGAACGACCTGGTCGACGGTTGCCGTGTGGAAGGCGAGATCAACATCGACGGGCGCAACATCTACCGCAAGGGCGAGGACGTGGCCGAGCTGCGTCGTCGCGTAGGCATGGTGTTCCAGAAGCCCAACCCCTTCCCCAAGAGCATCTACGAAAACGTGGTGTACGGCCTGCGCATCCAGGGCATCAACAGCAAGCGCGTGCTCGACGAGGCGGTGGAATGGGCGCTGAAGAGCGCAGCGCTGTGGGACGAGGTCAAGGACCGTCTGCATGACTCGGCCCTGGGCCTGTCCGGTGGTCAGCAGCAGCGTCTGGTGATCGCCCGTACCGTGGCGGTGCAGCCGGAAGTGCTGCTGCTCGACGAACCCTGCTCGGCGCTGGACCCTATTTCCACGCTGAAGGTCGAAGAACTGATCTACGAACTCAAGAGCAAGTACACCATCGTCATCGTGACCCACAACATGCAGCAGGCGGCGCGCGTTTCCGACTACACCGCGTTCATGTACATGGGCAAGCTGATCGAGTTCGGCGATACCGATACCCTGTTCACCAACCCGGCCAAGAAGCAGACCGAGGACTACATCACCGGTCGTTATGGTTGAGTAGCGGCCCGTAGGGTGCGCTGTGCGCACCAACTGCAGCTGCCCTGTGGTGCGCACGGCGCACCCTACCCGGACTTTCGCGGAGCGAAACATGATCAACAAAGACAACCTTACCCAGCACATCTCCCAGCAATTCAACGCCGAGCTCGAGGAAGTGCGTGGCCACCTGCTGGCCATGGGCGGCCTGGTGGAGAAGCAGGTCAACGATGCCGTCACCGCACTGATCGAGGCCGACTCCGGCCTGGCCCAGCAGGTGCGCGAGATCGACGACCAGATCAACCAGATGGAGCGCAACATCGATGAGGAGTGCATCCGCATCCTCGCCCGTCGCCAGCCGGCCGCCTCCGACCTGCGCCTGATCATCAGCATCTCCAAGTCGGTGATCGACCTGGAGCGCATCGGCGACGAATCGACCAAGATTGCCAAGCGCGCCATCCTGCTGACCGAAGAAGGCGAGTCGCCCAGGGGCTACGTGGAAATCCGTCACATCGGCGACCAGGTGCGCAGGATGGTGCAGGAGGCGCTGGACGCCTTTGCCCGTTTCGACGCCGACCTGGCCCTGTCCGTGGCGCAGTACGACAAGACCGTCGACCGCGAGTACAAGACCGCGCTGCGCGAGCTGGTCACCTACATGATGGAAGACCCGCGCTCGATCTCCCGCGTGCTCAACGTGATCTGGGCGCTGCGTTCGCTGGAGCGCATCGGCGATCATGCGCGCAACATCGCCGAACTGGTGATCTACCTGGTGCGCGGCACCGATGTGCGTCACATCGGCCTGACCCGCATGCGCGAAGAGGTCCAGGGCAAGCCCCAGGAATAATGCCCGCTTCGTGCCGACGGCCCGGGACTTCCCGGGCCGTTTCGTTTGCGCGATTTGTTGCGCCTCCGGCGTTTTTCCGTTGGCCTTAGGCCACTGGCCATGACTATGCTTACTGCCATTCGTACAGGAGTGGCCGATGAGCAAAGTCAGTGTGCTGGTGGTGGATGACGCGACCTTTATCCGTGATCTGGTCAAGAAAGGGCTGCGCGATAACTTCCCCGGCGTACAGATCGAGGAAGCGATCAATGGCCGCAAGGCCCAGCAGATGTTGAGCCGTCAGGTGGTCGACCTGATCCTCTGCGACTGGGAAATGCCGGAGATGTCCGGCCTCGAACTGCTGACCTGGTGTCGCGAGCAGGACGACCTGAAGACCACGCCCTTCATCATGGTCACCAGCCGTGGCGACAAGGAGAACGTGGTGCAGGCGATCCAGGCCGGCGTCTCCGACTACATCGGCAAGCCCTTCTCCAACGAACAGCTGGTGACCAAGGTGAAGAAGGCGCTGAGCCGTGCCGGCAAGCTGCAGGCCCTGGCCGCCAGTGCGCCGCCGAAGATGCTCAGCACGGGCGGCCTTGCCAACGACTCGCTGGCCGCGCTGACCGGCGGCAAGGCCGAGGTGGTCAAGCCCAGCGCGCCGACGCCGGCACCTGCCGCTTCCGCTGCGCAAAGCACCGCGCCAGCGCCTGCTGGCAAGGCACCGGCCGGTCGTGGCCAGGGCCAGCTGCGTCTGCCGTTCGGCAGCATGGCCTGCGTGATCAAGGCACTGAGCCTCAAGGAGGCGTTGCTGGTGGTCAGGCGCACCGAGCAGCTGCCGCAGGTACTGGAAAGCGCGGTGCTCGACCTGGAACAGGGCGAGGCGGCGGAAACCGCGCGGCTCAACGGCTACCTGCATGCAGTGGCGGCCTTCGAGCCCAAGCCCGACAGCGAATGGCTGCAACTGACCTTTCGCTTCGTCGACCGCGATCCGCAGAAACTCGATTACCTGTCGCGCCTGATCGCCCGCGGCACCGCGCAGAAGCACTTCGTCCCCGGTGCGTAGCCCGGATGCAGTCCGAGGCGCTTACGCACCAGGCCGACCAGCGGCGGTGAGCCGCATCACAGCCTGACGGTCGGTGTCTCGCGCGCTGCGTGGTGCGCTGCTAGTCTTGCTAACCCGGATATCGAAAAGCCATTAGATCCGAGTCTTATGCTAGGGCGTCTGTTCTTTCTCTGCAGCCTGCTGGCCCTCAGCGGCCAGGTCGCGGCGCTGACCATCTACAAGTACGTCGACAAGAACGGCGTGGTGACCTATAGCGACCAGGCCGCGCCCGGCGCCCAGGTGTTCGTGTTCAACGACCGCATGGTCGAGCGCCTGGACAACCAGGTGAAGCTGGAAACCAAGAAGCACGAAGCCGGCGAGACCCTGCTGATCCGCAACGACCTGTACGCCCCGGTGGAAATCGAGCTGAAGCTCGAACAGGTGGACAACGCCATCGGTGCGCCGGACAAACCCATTCGCTGGGTGCTGCCGCCGCGCAGCAATATCCGCCTGGCCACGCTCACCGCGCAGGACCCGTCCAAGCCGCTGCGCTACAAACCCAAACTGCGCTATGCCCTGGGCGATCCACGCCTGCAGCCGAGCATCCATCGTTACCCGCTGCCCTGGCGCGGTGGCCCGTTCCGCCAGACCCAGGGCGCCGGCGGCACCTACAGCCATTTCACCCCCAAGGGCCGCTACGCGGTGGACATCGCCATGCCCGAGGGCACGCCCATCGTCGCCGCGCGCGGCGGCGTGGTGGTGAAGACCGAGAACCAGCAGAGCGGCCGCGGCAACAACCCGGCCGGCAACTTCGTGCGCATCCTGCACGACGACGGCACCATGGGCGTCTACCTGCACCTGATGAAGGGCTCGGTAGCCGTGCGCGAGGGCCAGCGCGTGGCCACCGGCCATCTGCTCGCGCGTTCCGGCAATACCGGCAACAGCACCGGTCCGCACCTGCATTTCGTGGTGCAGCGCAATGTCGGCCTGGCGGTCGAATCCATCCCCTTCAACTTCGCCCAGCCGGTCAACAGCCTGCCCAACTTCGCCGTCGGCGGCGAGTAAGCTGCAGGTGTTGGAAGATGCCCAGGTCGCGGCTGAAGCCCCTCCGACGGTTCGATGCGCTCTTCCCTGCACCCTGCTTC
>NZ_FNJJ01000021.1:0-34352 GCF_900104265.1 Ectopseudomonas guguanensis | reverse complement strand
TCGCGGCTGAAGCCTCTCCCACGGTTCGATGCGCTCTTCCCTGCACCCTGCTTCTGTAGGAGCGGATTTATCCGCGATCAGGGCTTGCGGTGTTGTCCGTCGTATCGCGGCTGAAGCCGCCCCTCCTCCCTCAATGCCGCCCCGCGTTTCACTTAAGCCAGGGCACTGCTGGGTCGCCTGTGTAAGAAGCACGTCCGCCTTCGGCGCGACGCAGGCGGAAGTCGCCCTTCCGCCTGCCGTCCGCCATGCCCCGAGCGGAAAGGATCTTTCACCTGGCGGATCGCCGAAAGCCCTCTGGATCAAGGGTTTCAGCTGTTGGCACCGCTATTGCTATCTCACAGGAAAACGGGTGTCCGACTATGGCTATCGATTCAGATTACGTTCAAAGCATGGCGACCCAACTGGCCCAGTACGAGATTCAGGGCCAGTTGGCCAAGGCCAACCGCAACCAGGCGGCGTACAAGGCGCAGCTCAGCGCGCTGACGACCCTGGATACTGCGCTGAAAACCTTCAAGAGCGCTGCCAGCGGCCTCAAGCTGGCCGGCAGCAGCATGCTGGTCAACAGCGCCAGCTTCAGCCAGGAGGGCTATGCCAGTGCCACGGTCGGGACCAAGGCGGTGGCCGGCAGCTACGACTTCTTCGTCCAGCAGCTGGCCAGCAAGGGCCAGCTCGCGCTGCAGGGCCTGCAGGACGCCAGCCTCGGTAGCGGCAGCCTGACCATCGGCCAGGGTGGCGATGCCTTCGCCATCGACCTGAGCACGGTGGCCACCCTCGACGAGTTGGCCGCGGCGATCAACGGCGCAGGCGACAATACCGGGGTCAAGGCGACCCTGGTGCGCAGCAATGGCCAGGTCAACCTGGTGCTGACCAGCGACAAGACCGGCGCCGACCAGGCCATCAGCCTCAGCGCCAGCGGCAACGCCGCTTTCGAGGGCGCCGTGGCCGGGCGTCAGGAGCTTTCGGTGGCCAGGGACGCCATCGTGCGCCTGGGCGGCGAGAACGGCATCGAGCTGAGCAGCACCAGCAACACCTTCGACAACATCATCGATGGTGTCAGCCTGACCTTCAGCAAGGCGCACAAGGCCGGCGATACGCCGCTGACCATCGAGGTCGGCCAGGACCAGAAAGCCACCAAGGAAAAGGCGCAGGCCTTCGTCAATGCCTTCAACGCGCTGATGACCAGCTTCGACTCGCTCACCGCCAGCGGCGGCGAGAGCGGCGGCCGCGCGACCCTGGCCGGCGATGCCAGCGTGCGTGCCATCGAGACCATGCTCAACCAGCTGGTGCGCACCTCGTTCGGCGGCGCCAGCCTCACCGAGTTCGGCATCGTCGCCAACCGTAACGGCAAGCTGACCATCGACAACGCGCGCTTCGAGAAGGCCGTGGCGGCCAACCCGGAAGGCTTCGAGAAGCTGTTCACCGACAAGGGCAACCTGCTCGACACCCTGGACAAGAACCTGGCGGTCTACACCAGCAGCGCCGGCGGCCTGCTGACCAACCGCAAGGACACCCTCAACACCCAGCTGCGCCGTGTCGATCAGCAGTTCGACACCATCCAGAAGCAGTACGACTCCTACTACGCCCGCTATCTCCGCCAGTACACCGGTCTGATGCAGACCATGGCGGCGATGGAACAGACCTACGGAATGTTCTGATGACTGCCTACAACCTCAACGAAAGTTACGACAGCTACCGCACCGTCGACCTCGAGGCGCGCGCCGCCGCGGCCTCGCCCTACGAGCTGGTGCTGGTGCTGTTCGACGGCCTGCTCGACGAGCTGGCCCGCGCCCGCGGCCATATCGAGGCCAAGCGCTACCAGCAGAAGGGCCAGTCGCTGGAGAAGTGCCTGAACATCCTCGGCGGTCTCAACAGCGCCCTCGATTACGAGAACGGCGGCGAGCTGGTGCAGGGCCTGGCGCGCCTGTACGACTACTGCATCTATCGCCTCTCCGACGTCAGCGTCAGCCTGTCGCTGGAAGGTCTGGACGAGGTGGTCGGCCTGCTCGGCGTGCTGCGCGAAGGCTGGGAAGGCGTGAATGCAGCGCGCAAGTGAACTGCGTGCCCTGCGGCACCTGCACGGCCAGTTGGCCGAGGCGCTGGAGCAGGGCGACTGGACGCGCATCGGCGAGATCGATGCGCTGATTCGCGCCTGCCTGCAACTGCTGGCCGGCCTGCCAAGCCTGAGCGACGAAGTGCGCGCGGCCAAGGAGCAGTTGCGCCAGCTGCACGGCCAGGCGCGCATCGCCTGTGCCGAGGAATGCGAGAAGGTGCGGCGGCTGTTGCTGACGCATCTGGAATACGCCGAGGGGCGTAGCGCTTACATGCGCGTCGATCTGTATCAAGCCGGGAGATAAAGGGTGCTGCAACTGATCAATGGCAATGCTCGGGTCAGCCCGGGCGGCTCCGCCGAGCAACCGTTGGCGCCGGGTTTCGCCCAGGCCGGCAGCGCCGAGGATGCGGCTCGGCCGTTCGATCTGCAGCTGGCCGTGCAGGGCTTCGCCGCTGCCGACACACAGGCCCTGCAAGAGCCGAGCGTTGCCCCTGAAACCCGTCACGTCAGCGAAGCCGACGCCGAGCAATGGCTGGCCAGTGTGCTCGGCCAGCAGGCCGTGCGCATCGAGGCGCGCGATGTGCCGGAGCCGGCGGCGCAGGAACAGGTGCGTGAGGCGCCTGCCGAACCGGTCGAGTCGGTCGAGCCGCTCGTCATGTTGCCGAGCGCACCCTTCGAACGGACCCAGATGCCTTCTGCCCAGCCGCAGTTGCCGGCGGATACCTCGCGCGTGGTCAATGCCGCCGTGTCCGGCCTGAGCGAACCGGTGGCAGCATCGAGGCTACTGATGACCGCCGAGGTCGCGGTAACCAGCGCTTCGCCCGTGGTGAGCGAGGACGGCGTCGAGGTGTCGCTACTCGAGCGCCTGCCCAGCGCCGACGCGGACAAGGCCACGCCGAGCGGGGCAGGCCATGCCCCGGCCGCGCCCGCTGCGCAAGGACCCGAGCGTGCGCTCAAGCTGCATGCACCGCAGGCGCAGTGGGGCGAGCAGATGCTGCACAGCCTGCGCGAACAGGTCGAGCTGCAGATCAACCAGCGTATCCAGAACGCCACCATTCGCCTCGATCCGCCGGAGCTGGGCAGCCTGGAAATCTTCCTCAGCCACGAGTCCGGGCGCCTCAGCGTGCAGCTGTCGGCGGCCAACGCCGACGTCGCCCGCCTGCTGCAGCAGACCAGCGAGCGCCTGCGCCAGGAGCTGGTGGGGCAACACTTCGTGCAGGTCAACGTGCAGGTCTCCGCCGATGCCCAGGGCGGTCGCCAGCAGCAACAGGCGCAGGCTCGGGCCTGGCTCGCCGAGGACGAGGTGGCCGCAGCCGTCTCGCTGCCGGCCGCTGGCGAGCGTAGTGCCACGGCGTCGGCCAGCGATGTGCTGGTCACCGTCTAATTTCCCGTTAGTGAATCGAGAGTAGTCATGACAATGCCGCGCATCCTCCTGCTGCTGGTCATCTTCAACACCCTGGTGGTGATCGGCGGCAGCGTCTTCAACTACGCCACGCTCAAGTCCATGCAGACCGGCCAGGCCGTGCTGGGCATTGCCGCTGGCAATGGCGGCAGCGAAACGGAGGAAGCCAACAGTGAATACCGCTTCTTCCCCATCGAGAAAGTGATCGTCAGCCTGCAGGGCGAAACCCGCGAGCATTACTTCGTTCTCGACCTGGTGCTGCAGACCGACCTGGAGACCGATCCGAAGAAGCTCGAGCAGATCGACCCCATGGTGCGCAATTCGGTGGTGGCGCACCTGTCCTCGATGAGCTTCGAGAAGCTGCGCGGCATGCCCATTCCCGAATTGCAGAGCACCCTGGAGCGGGTGCTGTTCGACGACTTCGCCAGCAAGAAACTGGCGATGCCCTTCGCCAACGTGCTGGTCAGCAAGCTGATCGTCCAGTAGGGCGCGGCGAGCGACTGAGCGGACCCGAAACCGAGAGCCTATCCATGAACGCCAACTGCGCCATCGACTACCGCTATGCCGCCGAACAGGGCGGTGCCGCGCTGTTCGCCCCCGGTGCCGAGCAGAAGTGGCTGTTGCAGTACCTGCCGCTGGTCAAGCGCATCGTCAGCCAGCTGTCGCTGCAGGCCAACCAGGTGCTCGACCGCGAGGACATGGAGCAGATCGGCCTGATGGGCCTGCTCGAATGCCTGCGCCGCTATGGCACGCCGGACGAGCAGTTCGGCCGCTTCGCCGCGTTGCGCATTCGTGGCGCGATCCTCGACGAGCTGCGTCGCCAGGACTGGCGACCACGCCAGGTGCGGCAGCAGACCCACAGGATCCGCGACGCCATTCGCCAGCTGGCACGCCAGCTCGGTCGCGTGCCGCAGGAGGAGGAAATCCTCGTCGCTGCCGGCATCGATGCCAAGGCCTACCAGGAGTACCTCCAGGCCGATGCCTGCGAAGCCATCGAAAGCCTCGACGAGCTGCTGCAGAACGGTCACGAGGGCTTCGCCTGTGGCGGCAGTGCGGTCGAGGAACGAGTGCTCAAGGAGCGTTTGCTGACCCAGGCGCTGAGCCAGCTCAGCGAGCGCGAGCGGCTGGTGCTGACCCTTTACTACCAACACGAGCTGAGCCTCAAGGAAATCGCCCTGGTGCTGGAGCTGAGCGACGCGCGCGTCTGCCAGCTGAGCAAGCAGGCGATCGCCAAGGCCAGTCGCTACCTGAACGAGAGAGGCTAGGGTGCAGAAGTTACTAGGTGCATTGATCATCGTCGCCTGCGTGCTGGGTGGCTACGTCATGGCCCATGGCGAGCTGGCCATGCTCTGGCAGCCGGCCGAGGTGATCATCATCGTCGGTGCCGGTTTCGGCGCCCTGGTGGTGGCCAATCCCAAGGATGTGCTGATCGAGATGCTGCATCAGATCAAGGGCGTGTTCGTCTACAAGAAGCGCGGCGAGGAATTCCAGCGCCAGCTGCTGATGCTGCTCTACGAGCTGCTGGAAATGGTCGATGTAGGCGGCCTCAAGGTGCTCGATGCGCACATCGAGGAGCCCGAGCAGAGCGAGCTGTTCGGCAAGTACCCGCTGATCCGTCAGGAGAAGAACCTGATGGCCTTCATCGCCGACAACTTCCGCCTGATGGCCATGGGCAAGATCAGCGCCCATGAACTGGAAGGTTTCCTCGAGCAGGAGCTGGAAGCCATGGAGCACGTGCTGCTGCAGCCGTCGCGTTCGCTGCACAAGATCGGCGAGGCCATGCCGGGCTTCGGCATCCTCGCGGCGATCCTCGGCATCGTCATCACCATGGGCAACATCGGCGGTTCGGTGGCCGAGATCGGCGCCCACGTGGCGGCCGCGCTGGTCGGTACCTTCCTCGGCATCTTCATGTGCTACTGCGTGATGGAGCCGCTGTCGAGCGCCATGGGCCAGCGCATCAAGACCGAGATGTCGGCGCTCGAATGCGTGCGTACCACCCTGGTCGCCCACGTCGCCGGCAAGCCCACGCTGCTGGCGGTGGACGCCGGGCGCAAGCTGATCGAGCAGGACGTCAAGCCGGCCTTCAAGCAGCTGGAAATCTGGGTCAACCGTTACGAAGACGAAAGGGACGCCGCATGAAACAGCGCGGCGGTGACGGCCACGAGATCATCATCAAGCGACGTGGCAAGAAGGGCGGTCACGACGAGCATGGTGGTGCCTGGAAGGTGGCCTTCGCCGACTTCACCATGGCCATGATGGCGCTGTTCATGGTGCTGTGGATCATCCAGCCGCAGACCCAGGACGCCAGCCGCGCCAATGCCGACATGCTGAACAATCCGCTGGTCGATGGCGGTGCCGGCATCTTCGACGGCAACAGCACCACGCCGCTGGACCTCGATGGCGTGCCGGTGCAGGTCGCCCCGCGCCGCGACCCCGAGAACCGCGCGCGCACGCCGCAGGAAGACCCCGGTGCTGCCCTGGGCGAGGGCCAGCCCGGCGAGCCGCGTCGCCCGCACTTCGCCGAGCCGCTGCAGATGCAGGAGCTGGCCAAGCTGATGAAGGAGCTGGCCCTGCAGCTGGATGCCGAGGCCAACATCGAAGTCCAGGTGGTGCCGCAGGGCCTGCGCATCCTGATCAAGGACGACGCCCAGCGTTTCATGTTCAACCGCGGCAGCTCCCACCTCAATCCGCATTTCGAGACCCTGCTGCGGCGTCTGGCCGGCATTCTGGGGCGGGTGGAAAACCACCTGATCATCAGCGGCCATACCGACTCCATGCCCTACCGCGGCGTGGTCGGTGGCTACAACAACTGGAACCTCTCCGGCGACCGTGCCTTGCGTGCGCGCAACGTGCTGGTCGAGGCCGGCCTGCCGAGCGGCAACGTGCTGCAGGTGGCCGCCCAGGCAGACGGCATGCCGCTGCTGCCGAACGACCCGGAGAACGGCGCCAACCGGCGTATCGAACTGCTGTTGCTGACCCGTCAGGCCGAAGGCCTGTACCGCGAGTTGTTCGGCGAGGCCCAGGTGCGCGCGGAAGTGCGCGCCGAAGGCGTGCAGCTCAGTCTGCCGGAGTCCTGAAGGGTGGCGTGGCTGGCCCTAGGGCGTGCGCGCCGGGCAGTAGACCTGGCGGGTTTCCAGCGCATAGAGGCAGCTGTCGACCGAGGTCAGGCGAATGGTCGAGCCCTTGTGGCGGCCATAGAGCAGGTTGAACACCAGTTCGTCGTCGATCTCGCTGGCCAGGCCGGTGACCTGGCCGTCCTCGACGCGCAGGCGGTAATTGCCGAGGAAGCCGTAGTCCACCACGCCGGAGGTTTCCAGAATGCTGTCGCCCTGCCGGGTCATGGCATAGAAACGACCGTTGTTGACCTGCAGGCTGTGGCTGATGTCCAGCACCTGGCCATTGCTCAACTGCACCTGCCCGGTGGACTGGTAGCGACCCTGGAGTTCGGCGCTGGAGAGGAAGTTCAGCCACAGGGCGAGCATGCCCAGCAGCATCGCCAGGGCCGTGGCGAGCATGGTCAGCAGCCAGCCGCCGCTGATGCCGCACTGCTTGGGCTGGCTCATGGCAGACACCTGCTCAGCTGGGCGTCGGCCACCTGACTCAGCTGGCTTTCGTGCAGCATCAGTGAACGTGCACCACCATTGGGCTGCAGGCACAGCAGTTCGTAGAAGCCGCCATGCAGGCGCAGCACGAGATGCGCCGGCTTGCTGGCCAGTACCGCAAGGCGGCTGCTCAGACCGTGGGTCTGCAGGATCAGCTGCTGCAACCTGTGCGCGTCCTGATCCAGGTAGCGCACCTTGAGCGAGCCCAGGGTCATTTCGCTGTCATGCACGTCCCGGGGCTGGCTGATGCCGTACAGCGTGGCGAACAAGGCGATGCCGGCCAGGCTGAAGACACTCAGCAGAATCAGCCAGGATGCCCGCTGACGGCTGTGGTGGCGCAGAAAGGCCGGTTGCGGCGTCGAGGCATCCGGGGGTTCACTGACCGCGCCGATGTCGTCGATGCTCGGCGGGTAGACCAGGTAGTTGGGGTTGAGCAGATAGCCGCGGCGCGGCAGGGTCTGGATGATTTCCCGGCTCTTCTCGTCGCCCAGCACCTGGCGCAGGGTATAGATCTGCTGGTTCAGGCTGCCCTGGCCGACCACCCGATCGGCCCAGGCGTGATTCATCAGTTCGTCGCGCGATACCACCTCGCCCGGCTCCTGCAGCAGGCGTTCGAGCAGGCGGCTGCCGGAGTAGCCCAGGTCGATCTTCTCTTCGATGCCGCCCCGGACCAGCGTGAGCTGATACAGCGCCGGGTAGAAGTGCGCATAGCAGTCACTGCGCCCGGTCTTGATGATCAGGCAGGCGATATTGCTTCCCGGCTCGGCGAGCGGTGTATCGGAGCTGGAATTCATGCGGTCCTTGAGGCGAGCGGCGTTTCCGATTGGAAAAATCCGGGCGATGAGTGGTCGGCATTCTGGCGTCAGGGAAATGCAGTGGCAAGTCTTGTGCCAGATGCCGGCGCCTGACCGGGCGCGAATAGCCTTCGAGGTTTAGCTCATTACTGGCTACTTCGCCAATGAAGCAGGCGTGATCCGGGCTAAATGCCCACGCAATCCGATCATCTCGCGGATTTATTGCGTTTGATCGGTTCTGGTGATGGCGCAGGGCCTGGTCGACTGACCAAGAAGAACGCCCCGCGAGTGCGGGGCGTAGGAGGGGTGGCGCAATCCGTTGCGCCCGGATGACGCGGGATCAGCCCAGCAGGGACATGACCATGCCCGGCATCTGGCCGGCTTGCTTGAGCATGGAGATGCCCGACTGCATGAGCATGGAGTTCTTGCTCATGTTGGCGCTTTCCTTGGCGAAGTCGGCATCCATGATGCGGCCCTTGGCCATGTCGGTGTTGTCCTTCATGTTGGCCAGGTTGTTGGCAGTGTGGTTCAGACGGTTGATGTTGGCACCGAACTGGGCGCGCAGTTCGCCGATGCTGTCCAGGGCGTCGCTCAGGGTGTCGATCATGCCGTTGGCGGCGCTGCCGTCGGTGCCGGCGATCTCGGTGCCCGGGGTGGTGGCGTCCGGAGTGGCGTACTGAGCGGACAGGCCGCCCAGGGCAGTGGCCAGGTCGGTCAGCTTGGTGCTGACGTCCAGGCTCAGGGTTTCGGCGGCGCTGGCACCGATCTGGAAGTCCATCGCGGCGCCGAACTTGCCGGCGCTGCCGTCGGTGGTGGTACCGTCGCTGAACAGGTTCTCGCCGGCGTACTTGGTGTTCTTGATGATGTTGCCCAGTTCCTGACCCAGCTGGTCGTATTCGGCCTGCAGGGCGTCACGGTCCTTCTCGCTGGCGGTGGCGTTGGCGGCCTGGGTGGACAGGTCCTTCATGCGCTGGACGATGTCGGTCATCTCGGTCAGCGCGCCTTCGGCGGTCTGCAGCAGGGAGATGGAGTCACCGGTGTTGCGGATGGCCACGTCCATGCCGCGCGACTGGGCATTGAGGCGGGTGGCGATCTGCAGGCCGGCGGCGTCGTCGGCAGCGGAGTTGATGCGGAAACCGGTGCCCAGACGCTGCTGGTTGGTGCCCAGGGCGTTGTTGGTCTTGGACAGGTTGGTCTGGGTGATCAGCGAGGAGTAGTTGGTATGAATCGACAGAGCCATTTGAGTATTCCTTCGTGCGTGAGCGCTTGAGTGAAGCTGGCTGTGATTGCCTGCTGTAAGTGAAGGGCGACCGGCTTTTGGCGCTGCTTAAATGACGTTGGCGGTTTTTTCTGCAGTGAGGGTGCGAAGGCTCTGGCGCGGCCTTGGCGGGAGGCTGCGTGATGGGGGTTAGGCGGCGTAGCGCGGATGATTGTTCAGCCTTGTGGGGGCGGGCGGTGATCCGCTTTCAGGCATCGCTGGTGGGCTGAAGCCCACCCTACGGTGCTGCGGTGCTGGTACGGGCTGTGCTGCGTAGGGTGCGCGTGCGCACCGGCTGTTGTGCTGGCGACTCGTGGTGTGCGTGGCGCACCCTACGGGACGTCGCGCAAACAAAAACGGCGACCCGAGGGTCGCCGTTTATTTAAAAACCAGGCCTGATCAGCCGATTTCGATCATCTCGAAATCCATCTTGCCGACGCCGCAGTCAGGGCACAGCCAGTCTTCCGGCACGTCTTCCCAGCGGGTGCCGGGGGCGATGCCGTCGTCCGGCCAGCCCTGGCTCTCGTCGTAAATCAGTCCACAGACCACGCATTGCCACTTCTTCATATCGACCTCGGGTGAATCTCACGGTGCCGGCAAGCTACCGCAATTGCGTGGATGCGCCAAGCCGGCCGGTGGCAATCGCCGCCGGCCGGTGGCCAACCAAAGTCGGGTCGTGCGTGCACGGCCCGTGGCGTCAGCGAGCGGTCATCAGCGGGTCGCTCAGCGCCATGCCATACATCGCCACCAGCGCGATCACCCCGGCCATGGCGAGGTAATACAGCGTCGGCAGGATGGTCTTGCGCAGGGTAATGCCTTCACGGCCGAGCAGACCGACGGTCGCCGAGGCCGCTACCACGTTGTGGATGGCGATCATGTTGCCCGCCGCCGCGCCGACCGACTGCACCGCCACCATCATCGCCCCGGACACGCCGATCAGCTGCGCCGCGTTGAGCTGGAACTGCGACAGCATCAGATTGGATACGGTGTTGGAGCCGGCGATGAAGGCACCCAGCGCGCCCACCGCCGGGGCGAAGAACGGATACACGCCGCCGACGCTGTCGGCCACCAGCTGCGCCATGGCCACCGGCATCGACGCCAGGTCGCTGCCATTGACCCCCGAGTTGATCAGGATGCGCACCATGGGAATGGTGAAGATCAGCACGAAGCCGGCGCCGAGCAGGGTCTTGCTCGACTCGCCCACTGCCGCCTTGAGTTCGGACAAACGCATGCGATGCAGGAAGAAGGTCACCAGCACCACCATGCACAGGATGCCGCCCGGCAGGTACAGCGGCTCGATGGTGCCGGACACGCCGGTCTCGCCGAGGATGTCCTTCCAACCGAAGCTCAGGCTCATCAGCGCCGCTTTCACCTCGGGGAAGGTGCGCGAGATCACCAGGAACACCGCCAGCAGCAGATAGGGTGCCCAGGCCATCGGCACCGAGATCGGCGCCTTGCCGGCCACTTCTTCCAGCTTCATCTCGATCCGGCCCATCCACTCGCTTGGCCAGTCCTTGGGGTCAGCGAAGTCCCAGCTTTCCTTAGGCAGCAGGAAGCCGGCCTTGGCTGCCGGCACCACGATGGCCAGGCCGACCAGGGCGCCGATCATCGAGGGGAATTCCGGGCCGAGGAACACGCCGGCGGCCATGTACGGCAGGGAGAAGGCGAAGGCGGTGAAGATGGCGAACGGCGCGATGGCCAGGCCTTCCTTCCAGCTCTGATTGCGGCCGAAGAAGCGCGTCATGATCATCACCATGATCAGCGGCATCAGCAGGCCGATCAGGCCGTGGGTGATGGCCACCCGCGAATAGATCAGGTGGAAGAAGGTTTCCCAGGTGCTGCCGGTGGCCACCAGTTGTTCGGTGATGCCGGTTCTGTCCAGGCCGGCGCCGACGCCCACCAGGATTGGCGTACCCACGGCACCGAAGGACACCGGTGTGGACTGCACCATCATGCCCAGCACCACTGCGGCCAGGGCCGGGAAGCCCAGGGCTACCAGCAGTGGCGCGGCCACGGCGGCCGGGGTACCGAAACCGGAGGCGCCCTCGATGAAGCAGCCGAACAGCCAGGCGACGATCAGCGCCTGCACGCGGCGATCCGGGCTGATGTTGGAGAAGCCCCGGCGAATCGCCGCGATGCCCCCGGAATGCTTGAGGGTGTTGAGCAGCAGGATGGCGCCGAAGATGATCCACAGGATCGAGGCGGTGAGGATCAGCCCCTGCAGGCTGGAGGCGATGACCCGGTTGAGGGACATGTCCCAGGCCAGCAGGCCGATCAGGGCGGTGAGGACGAACACCAGCGGCATCGCATACTTGGCCGGCCAGCGAAAGCCGATCAGCAGTACACCCGCCAGCACCAGCGGCACGAAGGCCAGGATGGACAGCAGCGTTTGACTCATGGGTTGGTTCCTTCTTTTTCTTGTGAACCACAGTTTTCCGGGACTACCCGGCGCCACGCATCTGGAAGGGCCGGGCGCCACGGCACCGGCCTTTCCGCGAGCCGCGACGGCAGCCGCCGCGCTCATGCTCGAAAGCCCCGACGGTCAGAAACCGTCAGGGCTTGTTACTGCTCGGTGGAGGCTTTCAGGCCATCCACGGCTGCGAACTCGCTTTGTGTGGGAGGGGCTTTAGCCGCGACAAGCAAGCTATAGAAAGCTCGCGGCTGAAGCCCCTCCCACAGTCATTCAAACCTCCTCTTTGAAACGCAAACGCCAGGCATGCAGCAGCGGCTCGGTATAGCCGGACGGCTGCTCGCGGCCCTTGAACACCAGATCACTGGCGGCGCGGAAGGCGTGGGATTGCTCGAAGTTCGGCGCCATCGGCCGGTAGGCCGGATCGCCGGCATTCTGCCCGTCGACCACCTGGGCCATGCGCTGCAGGGTCTCGCGCACCTGGGCCTCGCTGACCACGCCGTGGTGCAGCCAGTTGGCGATGTGCTGAGCCGAAATGCGCAGGGTGGCGCGGTCTTCCATCAGGCCGACGTTGTGGATATCCGGCACCTTGGAGCAGCCGACGCCCTGCTCGACCCAGCGAACCACGTAACCGAGGATGCCCTGGCAGTTGTTGTCCAGTTCCTGCTGAATATCGCTGGCGCTCCAGGGGCGTTCGGCACTGACCGGTACGCTGAGCAAGTCATTCAGCAGGCTGTCGCGCTGGCTGGCCAGGTCGATCAGTTCCAGCTCGCTCTGTACCGCCTGCACGTCGATCTGGTGATAGTGCAGGGCGTGCAGCACGGCGGCGGTCGGCGACGGCACCCAGGCGGTGTTGGCGCCGGCTTTCGGGTGGCCGATCTTCTGCTCGAGCATGGCTGCCATCAGATCCGGCATGGCCCACATGCCCTTGCCGATCTGCGCCTTGCCGCGCAGACCGCAGGCCAGGCCGACCAGCACGTTGTTGCGCTCGTAGGCGGCGATCCAGGCGCTGGATTTCATGTCGCCCTTGCGCAGCATCGCGCCGGCTTCCATGGCCGTGTGCATCTCATCGCCGGTGCGGTCGAGAAAGCCGGTGTTGATGAAGGCAACACGCGCGCTGGCGGCCTCGATGCAGGCCTTGAGGTTGACGCTGGTACGCCGCTCCTCGTCCATGATGCCCATCTTCAGGGTGCCCGCCGGCATGCCCAGCAGTTGCTCGACGCGACCGAACAGCTCGTTGGCGAAGGCCACTTCGAACGGCCCGTGCATCTTCGGTTTGACGATATAGACGCTGCCGGTGCGCGAGTTGCCGCGACGCTTGAGGTCATGCAGGGCGATCAGGCTGGTGACCACCGCATCGAGGATGCCCTCGGGAATCTCATGGCCTTCGCCATCGATGATCGCCGGGTTGCTCATCAGATGGCCGACATTGCGCACGAACAGCAGCGAGCGGCCGTGCAGGGTCAGTTCGCTGCCATCGGCGGCGGTGTAGACGCGATCGGGGTTGAGGCGCCGGGTGATGCGCTTGCCGCCCTTGTCCAGCTCCTCGGCCAGGTCGCCCTTCATCAGACCCAGCCAGTTGCGGTAGACCAGCACCTTGTCGGCGGCATCGACGGCGGCTACGGAGTCCTCGCAGTCCATGATGGTGGACAGCGCCGCTTCCATCAGCACGTCCTTCACCCCTGCGGCATCGGTGCGGCCGATGGAGCTCGCCGGGTCGATCTGGATCTCGAAGTGCAGGCCGTTGTTCTTCAGCAGCACGGCGCTCGGCGCGGCGGCCTCGCCCTGGAAGCCGACGAATTTCTCCGGTTGCGCCAGGGAAGTCTGTGCACCGCTGCTCAGGGTAACCTGCAGCTGGCCGGCGACCACGGCATAGGCGCTGGCGTCGGCGTGCGAGCCCTGGGCCAGCGGCGCGGCCTGGTCAAGGAAGGCGCGGGCGAAGGCGATCACCCTGGCGCCGCGTACTTCGTTGTAGCCCGGCCCCTTGCTGGCGCCACCCTCTTCGCTGATCGCATCGGTGCCGTACAGGGCGTCGTACAGCGATCCCCAGCGGGCATTGGCGGCGTTGAGTGCGTAGCGGGCGTTCATCACCGGCACCACCAGCTGCGGGCCGGCCTGGGTGGCGATCTCGCTGTCGACATTGGCGGTGGTCGCCTTGACCTTCTCCGGCTGCGGCAGCAGATAGCCGATGGATTCGAGGAAGGAGCGGTAGGCGCTCATGTCGGTGATCGGGCCGGGATGGGCGCGATGCCAGGCATCCAGCTCGCTCTGCAGGCGATCACGCTCGGCCAGCAGGGCGCGGTTGCGCGGTGCCAGGTCATGTACCAACGCATCGAAACCGCTCCAGAAGGCCGCCGCCTCGACACCGCTGCCGGGCAGCACCTCGCTTTCGATGAACTGCTTGAGCTCGGCGGCTACCTGCAGGCGCTGACATTGCACGCGTTCGGTCATTTTCCAGTTCTCCTGTCTGCATCCGCTTGCCTGGGATGCCTATGAATTTCGTCTCGCCTCGATCAGTCCTCTCGCCCCTCTGGGGGAGGGTTAGGGCGGGCCGCGTACGGAGAGGGGAATAGCGGCGTTTCGCGTCGCTTCCAGCCCTCTCCCCCAGCCCCTCTCCCGCAAGCGGGAGAGGGGAGAAAACGATGCGCGCTGCTTACAGCGCCGCAATACCCGCCTTGGCCACCTGCGCATCCTGCTCGGCCTTGACCCCGGACACGCCCACGGCGCCCACCACTTGGCCATCCACCAGCAGCGGCACGCCGCCCTCCAGCGAGGTGATCAGCGGCGCGCTGACGAAGGCGGTGCGGCCGCCGTTGACCATGTCCTCGTAGCCCTTGGTTTCGCGGCGGCCGATAGCGGCGCTGCGCGCCTTTTCGGTGGCGATATAGGCGCCGATCGGCGCGCAGCCGTCGAGGCGTTCCAGGGCCAGCGGGTGGCCGCCGTCGTCGACCACGGCGATGGCCACGGCCCAGCCCTGTTGCTGCGCTTCGCTGCGGGCCGCCTCGATGATCTGGGCGACTTCGTTCTGGCTGAGTACGGCTTTGTGTTGCATGGCATACCTCGTGTTCGCGGTTTCGTAGCCCGGATGCAATCCGGGATTTACGTCATGGGTGTTCCCGGATTTGATCGGGGCTACCGGAGAATAGCCGTGGGAGCGGCTTCAGCCGCGATAAAAGCTCGCCGCTAAAGCGCCTCCCACAGGCGTGGCTCATCCCATTGCCTCCTCGACTATCTCGATCCAGTGCCTTACCGGCGTGCGTCCGGCGCCGTCCAGATGGGTCTGGCAGCCGATATTGGCGGTGACGATGGCGTCCGGTTTGCCGCTTTCCAGGGCGTTGAGCTTGTTGTCGCGCAGCTGCCGCGACAGCATCGGCTGGGTCAGCGAATAGGTGCCGGCCGAGCCGCAGCACAGATGGCTGTCCGGCACGGCGGTCAGGCCGAAGCCGAGGCGCGTCAGCACGCCCTCCACCGCGCCGCCGAGCTTCTGCGCATGCTGCAGGGTGCAGGGGCAGTGGAAGGCCAGGCGCTGCTCGGCGCGTACCTGCAGCTGTTCCAGTGGCTCACCCAGCAGCACTTCGACCAGATCCCTGGCCAGGGCGCTGACCCGCGCCGCCTTGCTCGCATAGGCGGGATCGCTGGCGAGCAGATGGCCGTAGTCCTTGACGAAGGCGCCGCAGCCGCTGGCGGTCTGCACGATGGCCTCAATGCCGGACTCGATGGCCGGCCACCAGGCGTCGATGTTCTGCCGCGCGCGTTGCAGCCCGGCTTCCTGGGCGTTGAGGTGATAGTCCACGGCGCCGCAGCAGCCCGCCTCGCGGATCGGCGTGACGCTGATGCCGAGGCGATCGAGTACGCGCGCGGTGGCGGCGTTGGTGTTGGGCGACAGCCCCGGCTGCACGCAGCCTTCGAGCAGCAGCACACGGCGCGTGTGCTGCGTGGTCGGGCGTGGCTTGGCCGGGCGAACCTCGCGCGGCAGCTTGGCCTTGAGCGCGGCCGGCAGCAGTGGGCGCAGGGCCAGACCAGTCTGGGTCAGCGTCTTGAACAGCGCCGGGCGTGGCACCACGGCACGCAGGCCCTGGCGCAGCAGGCGTTCGTTCAGCGGCCGCGGCACCGCCTGCTCGACCACTTCGCGGCCGATATCCAGCAGGTTGTGGTACTGCACGCCGGATGGGCAGGTGGTCTCGCAGTTGCGGCAGGTCAGGCAGCGATCCAGATGTTCCTGGGTCTTGGTGGTCACTTCACCGCCTTCGAGCATCTGCTTGATCAGGTAGATGCGCCCGCGCGGGCCGTCCAGCTCGTCGCCGAGCAGCTGGTAGGTCGGGCAGGTGGCGTTGCAGAAGCCGCAATGCACGCAGGAGCGCAGGATGCGTTCGGCTTCCTCGGCGCGCGGCAGGCGCTTGGCCTGTTCACTCAAATTGGTCTGCACGTCTTATACCTCGGCGTACATGCGGCCAGGGTTGAAGATGCCCTGGGGGTCGAGTTGGTTCTTCAGCTGGCGCTGGTAACGCAGCAGAGGGGCAGCCAGCGGCTGGAAAGGTTGCGCCTGGCCGGCAGCGAAGCAGGTGGCATGGCCGCCGAGCTTGGCCGTCACGCGCTGGATCAGCTCGCCGTCGGCGTCCGTCTTCAGCCAGCGCTGCGCGCCGCCCCAGTCGATCAGCTGGCGACCGGGCAGGTCGAGCAGACCGCTATTGGCCGGCAGCGACAGGCGCCAGAGCGTGCCGCTGGCGCTGAAGAACGGCAGGCGTTGTTCGCGCAGTTCGTACCAGTAAGCGTTGTCGATCTCTTCGCCACCCAGGCGTTGGCGCGCGGCCAGAACCGAGCCTTCGCCACCTTCCAGGCGCAGGTGCAGCGCGGCACCGTCGTGGCTGGCGGCGCTGATCGGCAGCGGCTGCTGGCCCCATTCGGCGAGCTTGTTCAGGGCATGCAGGGCGTCCACTTCCAGGCGCAGGCTGAGCACCTGGCGCGGCTTGGGCAGCACCTTGAGCGAGACTTCGGCGAGCAGGCCGAGGCAGCCGAAACTGCCGGCCATCAGCCGCGACAGGTCGTAGCCGGCGACGTTCTTCATCACCTCGCCGCCGAAGCGCAGCAGCTTGCCCTGGCCGGTGATCACGCGGGTGCCGAGCACCTGGTCGCGCACCGAACCGGCCCAGGGTCGGCGCGGGCCGGACAGCCCGGCAGCAACCATGCCGCCCAGGGTGGCGCCATCGCCCAGGTGCGGCGGTTCGCACGGCAGCATCTGGTTGTTGGCCTCCAGCGCTGCCTCGATCTCGGCCAGCGGCGTGCCGGCCCGGGCAGTGAGCACCAGCTCGGTGGGGTCGTAGCTGACGATGCCGCGATGCTGGCGGGTATCCAGCACCTCGCCGCTGGTGGCGCGGCCCAAGTGGGCCTTGCTGCCGCTGCCTTGGATGCGCAGCGGGGTGGCACTGTTGAGTGCGTGGTTGACCTGTTCCAGCAGCGCGGCGCTGGCGTCGAAATCATGCGACATCAGAAACGCTCCAGTTCCGGGAAGGGCAGTTGGCCGTGGTGCACGTGCATGGCGCCAAACTCGGCGCAGCGGTGCAGGGTGGGGATGTTCTTGCCCGGATTGAGCAGGCCGCTCGGGTCGAACGCCGCCTTCACCGCATGGAACAGGGTGATCTCGTCGCTGTTGAACTGCGCGCACATCTGGTTGATCTTCTCGCGGCCGACGCCGTGCTCGCCGGTGATGCTGCCGCCGACCTTGACGCACAGCTCGAGGATCTTGCCGCCGATGGCCTCGGCGCGCTCCAGCTCGCCCGGCACGTTGGCATCGAAGAGGATCAGCGGGTGCATGTTGCCGTCGCCGGCATGGAACACATTGGCCACGCGCAGGCCGTATTCCTCGGACAGCTCGGCGATGCCGCGCAGTACGCCGGGCAGCTCGCGACGTGGGATGGTGCCGTCCATGCAGTAGTAGTCCGGCGAGATGCGCCCGACCGCGGGGAAGGCGTTCTTGCGTCCGGCCCAGAATTTCACCCGTTCGGCCTCGTCGCGAGCCAGGCGCACTTCGGTGGCGCCGGCCTTTTCCAGCACCTCACGCACGCGCTCGCAATCGTCGGCAACGTCGGCTTCCACGCCGTCCAGCTCGCAGAGCAGGATGGCTTCGGCCTCCACCGGGTAGCCGGCATGGATGAAATCTTCGGCGGCGCGAATGGCCAGGTTGTCCATCATTTCCAGGCCGCCGGGGATGATGCCGGCGGCGATGATGTCACCCACGGCGCGGCCGGCCTTCTCCACCGAGTCGAAGGCCGCCAGCAGCACCTTGGCCACCTGCGGCTTGGGCAGCAGCTTGACCGTCACTTCGGTGACGATGCCGAGCATGCCTTCGGAGCCGGTGAACAGCGCCAGCAGGTCGAAACCTGGCGCGTCCAGGGCGTCGCTGCCGAGGGTCATGGACTCGCCCTCGACGGTGAGGATGTCGACCTTGAGCAGGTTGTGCACGGTCAGGCCGTACTTCAGGCAGTGCACGCCGCCGGCGTTTTCGGCGACGTTGCCGCCGATGGAGCAGGCGATCTGCGACGAGGGGTCGGGGGCGTAATACAGGTCGAAGGGCGCGGCCGCCTGGGAAATCGCCAGGTTGCGCACGCCGGGCTGGACCCGGGCGAAGCGGCCTTCGCGGTTGACCTCGAGAATCTGGTTGAAGCGCGCCATCACCAGCAGGATTCCCTTTTCCAGCGGCAACGCGCCGCCAGACAGGCCGGTGCCGGCGCCGCGCGCCACCACCGGTACGCCACGGGCATGGCAGAGCTGCAGCAACTGCTGCACCTGCTCAATGCGCTCGGGCAGCACCACCAGCATCGGTGTGGTGCGGTAGGCGGACAGGCCGTCGCACTCGTAGGGCTTGAGGTCTTCGGCGGTATGCAGGATGTCGAGGTCGGGCAGGCACTGGCGCAACTCGGCCAGCAGCGCGGCCTTGTCGACCTTGGGTAGCGCGCCGTCGACGCGCTCGTCGTACAGAATGCTCATGGCAGGCTCAATCGTGGACGTTGTTCTTGTTGGCGGTCATGCCGCGACCATGGGCGCTATGTTTAGGCCGTCTGATTTTTCCCGTCCATCCTCCATGGTGCTGGTAGGACCAGTTTCTTTCGTCAGGCTTTCACCAGGATTCCGATAAAGGGCTTATGCTTTCTGGCCTGTGCTATGGCTTATGGCCTGAAAGCAGATGTCCGTTAAAACTGGTACGACCAGTGTGGGGAGGGCGGAAATGGAGGCGGATCAGGGCGCCGCACGGCGCCAAGTGAGCGATGTGGTGGCCGAGCGTATCGAGCGGCTGATTGTCGATGGCGTGCTCAAGGTGGGCCAGCCGCTGCCGTCGGAACGGCGCCTGTGCGAAAAGCTGGGCATCTCCCGTTCGGCGCTGCGTGAAGGGCTCAAGGTGCTGCGCGGGCGCGGCATCATCGAGACTGCGCAGGGCCGTGATTCACGGGTGGCCAAGCTCAGCGGCGAGCGCGACGCCAGCCCGCTGATGCACCTGTTCAACTCGCAGCCGCGCACGCTCTACGACCTGCTCGAGGTACGCGGCCTGCTCGAGGGAGAGTCGGCGCGGCTGGCGGCGCTGCGCGGCACCGAGGCGGATTTCGTGCTGCTGACCCGGCGTTATGAAGAGATGCTGGCGGCCCATGCCCAGGAGCAGCCGGTCGACCCGCGCGAGCATGCGCGCCTCGACCACGCCTTCCACCTGGCCATTTGCGAGGCCTCGCACAACCCGGTGCTGGTGCACACCCTGCAGTCGCTGACCGACCTGATGCTGAGCACCGTGTTCGCCTCGGTGAACAACCTCTACCACCGTCCGGCGCAGAAGCGGCAGATCGACCGCCAGCATTCACGGCTGTATCACGCGGTGATCGAACGTCTGCCGGAACAGGCCCAGCGCGCCGCGCGCGACCATATCCACAGCATTCGCGACAACCTGCAGGAGATCGAGCAGGAAGAGCAGCGCCTGGTGCGCGCCACCATGCGCCTGGAAGGCTGGGCGTAGGGCGGCAGAAAACCCGCCTGATAAGAGTGGCGGGTTGCACCCGCCTTGGATATTTGTGGGAGGGGCTTTAGCCGCGAGCCGCCAGACCCGCTCGCCGCGCAAGCGCCGCCCACGTGGCATGACAGCCTACCTGAAGGTGCTGGTCACCACGCCTTCTTCCACCACCTGCGCCTCGATCACCTTCTGGCTGCCGAGGTTGCGCACGCGGATCACCTCGCCTGCGCGGCCATTGGCCAGCGCCTCGCCGGTGGCCGAGGCGGAAATGCCGTCCTGGCTGGCGATGATGGTCACCTGCTGGCCACGGCGAATCAGCAGGGGGGCAGCCAGCAGGTTCGGCGCGATCAGCTGGCCGGCGCGCACACGGCGCTTGGCACCCTGGCCGACCACCTCATCGAGGCTGTTGTAGAAGCCGCGCGATGCCTTGCCGATGTTCACTTCCTGCAGTTGCAGCTGCTCGGCGGCGATGGTCTGGCCGCGCTCTATCACCCGCGCGGCGTGTACCACCGGCAGGAGGACGTTGGCCTGCACCAGGGCCGTGACGCTCCAGCCGGGGGTATCTGCGCAGCTCAGCTCCAGGCGCTGGCGCGACAACGCGGCAGGATCATCGCTGCCGACCGTCACGCGCAGCGCCCGGCTGCAGGCCGGCAGCCGCTCGGCGCTGCTCAGCAGACTGGTATCGAGGCTGTGGCGCATGCCCTGCCAGGCCTGGCGTTTGGCCTCGGCGGCGAGCTGCTGCTGCATGTGTGCGGCGATCGCCTGGTCGATCTGGCTGGCGGCATCCGCCTGCGCATGCGCCACCGTGGCCGGCTGCGTCACGAGGAGGAAGAGCACCGACGCGCAGGCGGAAAAAGCCTTTCCGCTTTTCCTCCCGGCGATACGCCGATGCGGAAAAAGGGCGA
Source organism: Ectopseudomonas guguanensis (assembly GCF_900104265.1). Classification (GTDB taxonomy): domain Bacteria; phylum Pseudomonadota; class Gammaproteobacteria; order Pseudomonadales; family Pseudomonadaceae; genus Aquipseudomonas; species Aquipseudomonas guguanensis. Next base: position 13,941 of record NZ_FNJJ01000021.1, on the reverse strand, counting down.
CGCGAAAGTCCCCGATTGCTCTGGTAAAACCCTGAAAAATCAATGCAATACGACTCTCTTTTGGGTTGGGCACGCTTTGTGCTCAAGGCACCTGGGCACAACCTTGGGTTAAGGGTACCGGTGAATGAGTATACGGATTGATGACGTGGTGGGCGTGCATGGTCGCGCGCTCGAACTGCGCATGCAGCGCAGCGAAATTCTCGCGGCCAACCTGGCCAACGAGGACACCCCGGGCTTCCTCGCCCGTGATATCGACTTCGCCGGCGAGATGCAGCGCCTCGATCCGCAGCAGCGTTTCGCCGCCAGCAGCGCCGAGCTCAAGTACCGCGTACCGACCCAGCCGTCGCAGGACGGCAACAGCGTCGAGCTGAGTGTGGAGCAGGCCGCGTTCTCCAAGAACGCCATGGACTTCCAGACCAGCCTGACCTTTCTCAGCATGAAATTCCGCGGCCTGAAACAGGCCATCGAGGGGCGTTGAGCATGGCTTTCGACTCCATCTACCGCATCGCCGGTTCGTCGATGAACGCACAGACCGTGCGCCTGAATACCGTGGCCAGCAACCTGGCCAACGCCGACTCGGCGGCGGCCAAGGCCGAGGACGTGTACCAGGCGCGCAAGCCGGTGTTCGCCGCCGTCTACAACAACGACCAGCTGACCCGCGGCGTGGGCATGGGCGGCGCCCATGTGCAGGTGCTCGACGTGGTCACCGCCGGCCGCGAGCCGGTGCGCCGCTATGAGCCGGACAACCCCCTGGCCGATGACCAGGGCTACGTGTTCTACGCCGATATCGACCAGATCGAGGAGATGACCGACATGATGTCGGCCACTCGCAGCTTCGAGACCAGCGTGGAAGTGCTCAATCGCCTGAAAAGCATGCAGCAGGGCCTGCTCAAGCTCGGAGAATCCTGATGACCGCGGTCAGCAACAACAACCAGAACACTTCCGTCTACGGCATCGACGAGGCGGTCAAACAGGCGGTCAACGTCAGTGACGCGACCCAGCTGGAAAACAACTTCCTCACCCTGATGGTCGCGCAGATCCAGAACCAGGACCCGACCAAGCCGGTGGACAGCACCGAGTTCCTCAACCAGTTCGCCGCCATGAGCCAGGTCAAGAGCCTGGAGAACATGGCCTCGCTGAGCAAGAGCAACCTGGTGCTGCTGGACAATCTGCAGACCCTTACCGCAGCCGGCCTGGTCGGTCAGGAAGTGAAGGTGGCCACCGAGCGGCTGGAACTGGGCGCGGACAAGGCCAGGGGCGAGGTCAACCTCGAGCATGCCGCCGGCAAGCTGGCTCTGGTGATTACCGACAGCAACGGCGTGAAGAAGGAAATCGACCTCGGTTCCCAGGCGCCGGGGCGCGTGCCCTTCGAACTGGACCCCAAGGCCCTGGGCCTGGCGCCGGGCAGCTACAAGGTTGAGGTCAAGAGCGACAGCGGCGAGTACCCCAAGGTCGAGATGGCCGGCCGCGTCACCCAGGTGCGCGTCAGCGCCGAAGGCCCGGTGCTGGAAGTCATCGGCGTCGGCTCCGTGCCCTTCTACAACATCACCGAATTCGGCCAGACGCAGACCGCCGGTCTGCTCTGAACCCTCCCATTCGTTCAATTCAAAGGTCCAGTCGCCATGAGTTTCAACATCGCCATGACCGGCCTCAGCGCCGTCAACGAACAGCTCAACACCATCAGTAACAACATCGCCAACGCCGGCACCACCGGCTTCAAGTCGTCGCGCACCGAGTTCGGCAGCATCTACGCCGACAGCCAGGCGATGGGCGTGGAAGTGCTGGCCACCACCCAGAGCATCAGCCAGGGCGGCTCCCTGGTGACCACCGGGCGCAGCCTGGACCTGGCCATCTCCGGCGGTGGCTTCTTCGTCACCCGCGGCAGCAACGGTGACGTCAGCTACACCCGCGCCGGCGTGTTCGGCGCCGACAAGGACAACTTCATCGTCAGCGCCAGCGGGCAGAAGCTGCAGGGCTACCCGGTAGACGCCGCCGGCAACCTGCAGGTAGGTGCCATGGGCGACCTGCAGCTGCAGAACGCCAACCTGCCGGCGCGCGCCACCGACAGCCTGAAGTTCGTCATGAACCTGGACTCCAACCAGAGCGTGCCGACTGCCGCGCCCTTCGATCCGGCGGACGTCAACACCTACAACTCCACCTACACCACCAAGGTGTTCGACTCCCAGGGCAAGGAACACACCCTGACCCAGTATTTCGTCAAGACCGCCGACAACAGCTGGGAGGCCCACTACTACGCTGACGGCGCCGCGGTCGCTGGCCCGCAGGCACTGACCTTCGGCACCAACGGCAGCCTCACTGCGCCGGTCGGTCCGGTGGCCGTCGGCTTCCCGCTGCCGGGCGTGGACCCGATGAACATCGCCATCGACTACAGCAACTCCAGCCAGTACGGCTCCGACTTCGTCGTCACCAACAACCGCGCCAGCGGCTACGCGGCCGGCGAGCAGACCGGCCTGTCGGTGGAGAAGGACGGCATGGTCTACGCCAACTACAGCAACGGCCAGCGCATGCTGCAGGGCCAGGTGGCGCTGGCCAACTTCGCCAATGCCGGCGGCCTGAAGAACGTCAGCGGCACCGCCTGGGTGGAAACCGCCGAGTCCGGTGCGGCGCTGATCGGCGTGCCCGGCGTCGGCCCGTTCGGCGCACTGGTGGCCGGTTCGCTGGAGAACTCCAACGTCGACCTGACCCAGCAGCTGGTCGGCCTGATGGAGGGCCAGCGCAACTACCAGGCCAACACCAAGGTGCTGACCACCAACAAGGAACTCACCCAAGTGCTGTTCGGCGCGATCTGAGGCTGACCCATGGACCGTCTCGGCTATACCGCAATGACCGCCGCCAGCCGCACCATGAGCTCGCTCACGGTGCGCGCCAACAACCTGGCCAACGTCAACACCCCCGGCTTCCGTGCCGACCTGGAGCAGGCCCAGGCCGTCGCCGTGGAAGGCTACGGCTACGACAGCCGACACCTGGCGCGGGTGAAGAACAATGGCGTCAACCTGGCGCCCGGTGAACTGATGGCGACCGGCCGCGACCTCGACGTGGCGATCCAGGGCCGCGGCCTGTTCGCCGTCGAGGGCGACGACGGCGCCGAGCGCTACACGCGCAATGGCGCGCTGCAGGTCGACGCCGAGCTGCGCCTGACCCTGAACGGCCGCGCCGTGCTGGGCGAGGGCGGCCCCATCGTGCTGCCGGAGTACGACAGCCTGCATATCGGTCGCGACGGCACGGTGTCGGTGATCCCGCGCGGCGATTTCGTGACCGCCGAGGTCGATCGCATCCGTGTGGTCGACGTCGACGCTGCCGACCTGACCAAGGATGCCAGCGGACTGCTGGCGCGAACCGATGGCCAGCCGGCCGAGGACATGGAAGCGCCGGTGCTGGTTTCCGGCTATCTGGAAGCGAGCAACGTCGGTGCCATCGATCAGCTGGTGGCGACCATGAGCCTGAACCGCCTGTTCGAGACCCAGGTGAAGATGATGAAGGCCGCCGAGGACCTGTCCGAGGCCGGCAACCGGATGATTCGCGGTTCGTAGGCCCGCAGGACCGTAGGGTGGGCTTTAGCCCACCGGCTCGTTCTGCAATGGTGGGCTGAAGCCCACCCTACACACTGAAGCCGGCCCACCCCACGGGGTGACAGGACAAGACGCGTAGCCCGGATGCAATCCGGGAACATTTCCCCGGATCGCATCCGGGCTACAGACAAACGAGGTAACGCACATGAGTTCCGCCCTTTGGGTCAGCAAGACCGGCCTGGCCGCCCAGGACAAGGCCATGAGCGCCGTGGCCAACAACCTGGCCAACGTCAACACCAACGGTTTCAAGAGCGACCGCGTGGTGTTCGAGGACCTGTTCTACGCCATCGAGCTGCAGCCCGGTGCCCAGGCCGATCAGGTCAACACCGTGCCTTCCGGCATTCAGCTGGGTAGCGGCGTGCGCGTGGCCGGCACGCAAAAGGTGTTCACCGAAGGCAGCATCCAGACCACCGGCCAGCCCATGGACCTGGCGATCATCGGTGCCGGCTTCTTCCAGGTGGAAGCGCCCAACGGCGACATCTACTACACCGAAAACGGCCAGCTGCAGCTCAACGCCGAAGGCATGATCGTCAACTCCCAGGGCCTGCCGCTGACGCCGAACATCGAAGTGCCGGCCGGCAGCAGCCGCTTCACCGTGGGCAGCGACGGCATCGTCACCGCGGTGCTGGCCGGCGACACCCTGCCGTCGGAGCTGGGCCAGATCACTCTGGTCAACTTCACCAACCCGGGTGGCCTGGAAGCCCTCGGCGGCAACCTCTATCGTGAAACCGTGGCCAGCGGCGAGCCGGTCGAGGGCGTGCCGGGCGAAGAGGGCCTGGGCACCATCAAGCAGGGCGTGCTGGAAGGCTCCAACGTGCAGGTGGTCGAGGCCATGGTGGCGATGATCTCCATCCAGCGCGCCTACGAGGCCAACGCCAAGGTGCTTGACGCCGCGTCCGGCATGCAGCAGTTCCTCAACCAGACCGTGTGACCGCCATGAAACGCCTGCTCCCGCTTGCCCTGTTGCTGACCCTGGGTGGCTGCGCCAGCTTCAACGAGATGCTGCCCGACGAGGACTCCAGCCACTACGAGCCACTGGCGCTGGACTACAGCGTGCCGCCGACCACCAGCGGCGGGCTGTTCCGCAGCGGCTACAGCGGCTCGCTGGTCGGCGACAAGCGCGCGGTGCGGGTCGGCGACATCCTCACCGTGGTGCTGGACGAGTCCACCCAGTCGAGCAAGAGCGCCGGCACCAGCTTCGGCAAGAAGTCCGGGGTTTCGGTGGGCGTTCCCACCGTGCTGGGCAAGCAGTATGACCAGCTGGAAAGCTCCGCTGCGGCCGAGCGTGATTTCAACGGCTCGGCGCGCAGCTCGCAGCAGAACACCCTGCGCGGCTCCATCGCGGTCACCGTGCATCAGGTGCTGCCCAACGGCACCCTGCTGATCAAGGGCGAGAAGGCCCTGCGCCTCAACCAGGGCGACGAGTACATCCGCCTGGTTGGCCTGGTGCGGGTCGACGACATCAACCGCAGCAACCAGGTGTCCTCGCAGAACGTGGCCAACGCGCGCATTTCCTACGCCGGCCGCGGCGTGCTCAACGACAGCAACTCGGCAGGCTGGCTGACGCGCTTCTTCACCCACCCGATCTTCCCGCTCTGAGGCCTGGTCATGCTCAAACGCTCACTCGTCGCCCTGCTTCTGGCCTGGCCGCTGTCGACCACCGCCGTGCCGCTGATGGACCTGGTGGACATCGAAGGCATCCGCGGCAACCAGCTGATCGGCTATGGCCTGGTGGTCGGTCTCGACGGCACCGGCGACAAGAACCAGGTTAAGTTCACCAGCCAGTCGGTGGCCAACATGATCAAGCAGTTCGGCATCAACCTGCCGCCGAACGTCGATCCCAAGCTGAAGAACGTCGCCGCCGTCACCGTCACCGCGGAAATCCCGCCGTCCTACAGCCCGGGGCAGACGGTGGACGTCACCGTCGCCTCGCTGGGCGACGCCAAGAGCCTGCGCGGCGGCCAGCTGCTGATGACCCCGCTGCAGGGCGTCGACGGTGAAACCTATGCCCTGGCCCAGGGCGCCATCGTCGTCGGCGGCCTCAATGCCACCGGCCAGAGCGGCTCCAGCGTGGCGATCAACTCGGCCAACAGCGGCCGTGTGCCCAACGGCGCCACCGTCGAGCGGATGATCCCCAGCGACTTCAGCGAGCGTGACGAAGTCATGCTCAACCTGCGCCAACCCAGCTTCCAGACCGCCGCCCGGGTGGTCGAGGCGGTCAACGGCCGTTTCGGCAGCGGCACCGCCAGCGCCCTGAACTCGACCAAGATCGCCATTCGCGCACCCATTACCAGCACCCAGCGCATCGGCTTCATGGCCATGTTGGAGGGTCTCGAAGTGGAAGAAGGCCGCGAGCGGCCCAAGGTGGTGTTCAACAGCCGCACCGGTACCGTGGTGGTCGGCCAGGGCGTGCGCGTCAAGGCCGCCGCCGTGGCTCACGGTACGCTGACCGTGACCATCAGCGAGAACCCGCAGGTTAGCCAGCCCAATGCCTTTTCCAGCGGCCAGACCGCTGTGGTGCCGCGCTCCGACGTCGCCGTCAGCCAGGACAAGAACGCCATGTTCAAGTGGCCCGACGGCGCCAGCCTGGACAGCATCATCAGCACCGTGAACAGCCTCGGCGCCACTCCGGACGATGTCATGAGCATCCTCCAGGCGCTGGAACAGGCCGGTGCCCTCAATGCCGAACTGATCGTGATCTGAGCCATGAGCATCGTTTCCCTCGCCCAACACATGAACAGCCACCGCGGCAGCGCCGACGGAATCGGTACCGCCCGCGAGCAGCAGTTGCAGGCCGCCGCCGAGCAGTTCGAGGCGCTGTTTTTGCAGCAGATCCTCAAGCAGATGCGCAAGGCCAGCGACGTGCTCGCCGAAGGCAACCCGATGCGCAGCCGCGAGATGGACACCATGCGCGACTTCTACGACGAAGTACTGGCCGAGACCCTGGCCGGGCGCAAGCAGACCGGCATCGCCGACATGCTGGTCAAGCAGCTGTCCGGCTCGGCGTCCCTGACGCCGGACCTGGAGGCCGCCGCGGCAGCGGCGCGGGTCGCCGAGCTGCCGTCGCGCAGTGGCAGCCTGCTGGAGCCGCTGCGCAGCACCTGGCAGCGCGGCGTCGAAAGCCTCGGCCAGGCCTGGGACAAGGGGTCGGCGGGCTTTCTCGCCCTGGTCGAGCGGGTCATCCAGCAGGAGTCGGCCGGCCGCGTCGATGCCGTGTCGCCCAAGGGCGCGCGCGGCCTGATGCAGCTGATGCCGGACACCGCGCGGGAGATGGCCGCCGAGCTCGGCCTGCCGTTCGACGAGGCGCGCCTGACCAGCGATGCCGCGTACAACCGCCGTCTCGGCAGCGCCTACCTGGACAAGATGCTGCAGCGCTACGACGGGCACCAGGCCCTGGCGCTGGCCGCCTACAACGCCGGCCCCGGCCGCGTCGACGAATGGCTCAAGGTGCACGGCGACCCGCGCCGCGGCGAGATCGCCACCGGCGCCTGGATCGAGTGTATTCCCTTCCAGGAAACCCGTGACTACACGCGCAAGATTCTCGGCGACCTGGCCAAGACCGAGGCGGCGCCCGCGCCTGCGCGCGATGCCCAGGCCAGCAGCCCGCTCAGCGCGCAGACCCGCCAGCAGCTGGCCAGTGCCCTGAGCGCCGACAGCGGCCTGCTGCTCGGCGCCGTGGCCGGCAAGCAGGCGCTGGTGCGCGGCGAATTTAAGTCCGCCGCCGATTCCGTCGCCCTGTCCTCAGTAACAGCCCAATCCGCTGCCGACGACGCCCGTGCGCCGCGTCTGGCGGCCTTCGCTCAGCCGATGCGCTTCGAGCGGCAGGAGAGTTAATTCGTGAGCATCCTCAACCAGATCGCCTACAGCGGCGTGCGTGCCAGCCAGGTCGCCCTGGCCAGCACCGGGCAGAACATCGCCAACGTCAACACCCCCGGCTTCAGCCGCCTGCAGACCATCACCGGGTCGCTGGCCGGGCAGGGCGGGCTGAGCGTCGGCGGCGGCGTCGAGGTGATCAGCATCCGCCGCATGACCAACGAATTCCACAACCAGCAGCTGTGGCGCGCCACCACCGAGCAGAGCTTCTACAGCGCCTCGCAGCAGTACCTGACCGCGCTGGAAGCACTGATGTCCGGCAGCGGTTCGAGCATCAGCGCCGGCCTCGACCAGTTCTTTGCCGCCCTGAGCGAGGCCAGTGCCACGCCGGGCTCCATCGCCCTGCGTCAGCAGATCATCAGCGAGGCCGGCAACCTGGCGCAGCGCTTCAACGGCCTGAACAGCAACATCGACGCGCAGATCAAGGCGCTGCAGGAGCAGCGCAGCGCCATGGCCACCGAGATCAACGGCCTGACCGAGAACATCGCTCTGCTCAACAAGAAGATCGTCGAGACCGAGTCGGTCAAGGGCGACAGCACCGCGCTGCGTGATCATCGCGAAAGCCTGATTGGCCAGCTCAGCCAGTTCGCCAAGCTGCGCGTCAACGAAACCCCGGACGGCTCGGTCAGCGTTGCCCTGGCCAACGGCCAGCCGCTGGTGGCCGGGCCCACCGCCGGCCAGCTCAAGGTGGCGATGACCGCGAGCGGCGAGCAGGACGTCAGCCTGGCCTTCGCCGGCACCAGCTTCCCGCTGCGCCAGGACGGCTTCGGCGGCGCCTTCGGTGGTCTGCATGACGTCGAGTACGCCAGCCTGCGGCCGAACCAGCAGGCCCTGCACGACATGGCCAGCCAGCTGACGCAGATGGTCAACGACGTGCTGGCCACCGGCTTCGACCTGGCCGGCAACCCCGGTCAGCCGCTGTTCGCCTACGACCCCAACAGCACCACCGCCCTGCTGCGTGTCGAGGCCCTGACCGCCGAGCAACTGGCGTTCTCCTCGGCCGCCGGCGAGAGCGGCAACAACGAGGTGCTGCTCGACCTGCTCGGCCTGAAGAACCAGACCATCACCCTCAACGGCAGCCAGGTCACCCTCAACGACGCCTACGCCGGCCTGCTCGGCCAGGTGGCAAGCGACAGCCGGCAGAACCAGGCCGACCTCAAATCCGCCACCGCCGTGACCCAGCAGGCGCAATCGCAGCGCGACAGCGTTAGCGCCGTGAGCCTGGACGAGGAAGCGGTCAACCTGATGACCTACCAGCAGGCCTACCAGGCCAACATGAAGGTGATCAGCACCGCCAACCAGTTGTTCGACGACATGCTTGCCGCCTTCTGACGCGGCTTCAGAGAGATTCAGCCATGATGCGCATCACCAACTCGCAGATCACCTCGATGATGCACAACTCGATGAACGCCAGTTCCGCCGAGTTGGGCAAGCTGATGCAGCAGATGGCCACCGGCAAGCGCATCCTGCTGCCGTCCGACGATCCCATCGCCAGCGTGCGGGTGCTGCGCGTGCAGCGCGAGGAGGCGAGCCTGGAGCAGTTTCGCAAGAACATCGCCAACGTCTCCGGCAGCCTGTCGACCCAGGAGGCCAACCTCAAGTCCACCTCCGACGCCATGCTCAACGTGCGCGACCTGCTGCTGTGGGCGGCCAACGGCTCCAACACCAGCGAAGACCTGGCGGCCATGGCTGGCGAACTGTCGATCATCGAGGACACCATCTTCAGCTTCGCCAACGTGCGCGACGAGGAGGGCCGCTACCTGTTCTCCGGCACCCTCAGCGACACCCCGGCGCTGGCCTTCGATGCCGCGACCCAGACCTACAGCGTCACCGGCAACGACAAGCACCGTCAGGCCGCCGTGGCCAACGGCGTGCTGGTGGACGAGAACGTCACCGCGGCCAGCGTCTTCGGCGCGGGCGTGGACATGCTCAACCAGCTGCGCGGGCTGATCAACACGCTGCGCGACCCGGCGCTGGACGTCACCGACCCGGCCGTACGCCAGCAGATCGTCGATACCCTTGGCGCACTGGATGACACCCATGGCCGGGTGCTCGGCTCGATCACCGAGCTGGGCGGCCGGCAGAATGCCCTGAGCCTGCTCAAGGACAGCAACGAGGACGTCTCGCTGGTCAACCAGAAGATCGAAGGCGAGCTGTCGCAGCTGGACTACGCCGGTGCCACCATCGACCTGAACAACTATCAGCTGGCCCTCGGCGCGACGCAGAAGACCTACCTGAAGATCAACCAGATGTCGCTGTTCAGTCTTCTCTAAGGAGTGGCGCCTGTGATCAAGGTCGACAAACAGCTGCCGGTCGTCACCGCCCTCGATCCGCAGGCGCGGCGCCCGGTGCAGGGCGAGCAGGCGGTGCAGCGCCAGCGCAAGCAGATGCCCGCCGAGCCCGCGGCGCAGCCGCGCGGCAAGAGCACCAGCTTCAACCTGCAGCTCAACCAGCAACTGACCTCGATGCAGGCCGCCGACAGCTACCTCGGCGAACTGGCCGGGCGCCTCGGCCAGCTCAAGCTCAGCCTCAGCCGCGAGCTGAGCAATGCCCAGGCCGGCGAGCGCGAAGGCCTCAAGCGCGAGCTGGAACAGGTGCGTCAGCTGCTCGCCGAGCGCGGCCAGCGTTCCAGCGAGGCGCTGGATGCCAGCTTCAAGCTGCGCCTCACCGAGCCGGTGCGCAGCCGCTTCAGCCTGCAGGGTCTGGAATCCATGGCGACCATCCAGCAGGCCGGCAAGGAAACCCTGCTGTTCAGCGCCGGGCGCAAGCTGGCCGAGCCGCTGGCGGTGGTGCTCGACGAGGGCCTGAGCGAGCAGCAGATTCTCCGCCGCTTCAATGCCGGCCTTGGCCCGGCCGGCATCCGCGCCGAAGTGGATAACGGCGGCGCGCTGAAATTCAGCGCCCGCGAAAGCGAATGGCAGCAGCTCAAGGGCGAGCTGCGCGTGCAGGGCGAGGGCAAGCTGGCGGCCAAGGCCGCGGCGCCCGTGGTCAGCCAGGAAGACCAGTTGCTGCGCCTGCCCGATGCCGCCCGCCTGGACGGCGCGCGCGAGATGCGCCGGGCGCTGGACGAAGTGGTGGCGGCGCTGGACAAGATTGGCGCGCTGCGCGAGCAGCTCAGCCATCGCCAGGAAGAGATCCGCGAGTTTCTCGCCCGCCATGCCGAGCAGAACGAACGTGAATGGGCGCGCGACTTCGCCGGCGAGGTGTTCAACCTGATGCGCCGCAGCCCCAGCAGCTACGCCGCGGTGACCCAGACCGTGGTGGCCCAGGCCAACATCAGCAGGTCCACGGTGGTCAGCCTGCTGTCCTGATCAGGATTGCGCCAGCGCCTCGGCCGTCAGTCGTCTTCCCCTGTGTTGCTGGGCGACTGGCGGCTTTTTTATCTTGCGGCGAGGTGGATGACGACCAGTCGTCCGCTTCATGACCGGCCGCACAGAATGATGGCACTTTAACAGCTATCATGGCGCCCTTTCCCGCAGCATCTGGGCCCAGTGCCCGTCAGAACTGCCCCCCGCATTCCAATAAAAACCCCGTATTCAAGGGTTCATTCGTCACTGCCGGCATTCGCCAGCGGTGCATAGCCCCGTTCTCGAAAATTGGAGTACCGACGTGTTGAAGAAGTACCTGACCCTCATTCTGCTCGCCTGCACCGCGCTGGTGAGCATGCCCGGCCTGGCGCAGTTGAGCGATTCCGAAGCCATGAATATGGCCGGTCTGCAGCGCTCGCTGACCCAGCGCATGGCCAAGAACTATCTGATGATCGGCGCCGATGTGCGTGTCGATGCTGCCCAGCGCCAGTTGAAGGAAACCATCGAGCGCTTCGACGCCAGCCAGAAGGCGCTGGCGGGCTATGCGCCGACTGCCGAAATCAAGGCCGCGCTGGCCAAGGTCGATGCCACCTGGGCCGTCCATCGCCAGCAGATCGAAGCCAAGCCGGAGCAGGCCAAGGCGGCGCAAATGCTCGCCACCAGCGAGGAGCTGCTGCAGCAGGCGCAGAATGTCAGCGACCTGATGGGCAAGCATCTGGGCGCCATGGGCGCTTCCGTGCACCGCACCGGCTGGGCACGCGTGCAGACCCAGCGCATCGCCATGCTCTACATGGCCAAGTCCTGGCGTGTGCCGGCGCCGGACCTGGACGCCAAGCTGGACAAGGCCGTGAGCGACTTCGAAACCATCCTCAAGGAACTGGAAGCCCGCGGTACGCCGAACGAGGAGATCGCCAACGCGCAGCGCCGCGCCCGTGCCCACTGGGGCTTTACCCTCAAGGGCATCGACCTGCACGCCGCGCAGGACTTCGTGCCGACCGCGATCACCGTCAGCACCGACTCGCTGTTCCGCCAGCTCAACGAGCTGACCCGCCTTTACGCCGGCCTGCAGGCCAAAGAGGCCTGAGTGCCCGGCGGCCTGCAACGGCGCCGGTAGCGCCGGCTGCAGGTCTTTGGCAGAGGACGGTCAGCGGCGGTTGACCGTCTGCGCCGCACGCAGCACGTCGCTGCCGATCCTGCCTTCGTATTCCTGCCACAACGGCTGCATCGCCGCGCGCCAGGCGGCACGCTGCTCGCCGCTGAGGCTGACGAGCTGGCTGCCGGCCGCGGTCAGACGCTGGCGATCGCGGGCATTGAGCGCTTCGGCCTCGCTATTCACCGCCAGGGTGACCTCGTCGATGATCGCCTCCAACTGCACGCGAATCTGATAAGGGATGCTGGTCCAGAAGCCGGAATTGCTCACCAGCATGTAACTCAGCACGCCGTGATCGGTTTCCGTGACATAGGGCTGCAGCGCGCCCAGCTGCTGGCTGGCGAGGTTCGACCAGGTGTTCTCCGCACCCTGTACGCGCCCGGCCTGCAGGGCGGCGCGGGTTTCGGCGAACGGCAGGCGCAGGCTGCTGGCGCCGACCCGGGCGAACTGCTGCTCGAGAATTTCCGACGGCTGGATGCGGAACGCCAGGCCGGCGGCGTCGGCGGGCGTGTGCAGCGCGCGGGTGGCCGAGAGCTGTTTCATGCCATTGTTCCAGTAGGCCAGGCCGTAGATGCCGTGGCTGGCCATCGAACGCAGCAGCTCGCGACTCTTCTCGCGCTTCTGGAAGCGCTTGACCGCCTCCAGGTCATCGAACAGGAAGGGCAGGTCGAACACCTGCAGCTGCGTGGTGTATTGCTCGAACTTCGACAGCGACGGCGCCAGCAGTTGCACCTTGTTGTCGCGCAGCGCCTGCAGCTCGTCAGCATCGCCGAACAGCGTGGAGTCGGGATACACCTCCACCTGTACCTTGCCGGCCAGGCGTTCCTCGGCCAGGCGCTTGAACATCAGGGCGCCCTTGCCCTTGGGCGTGTCCTCCGCCACCACGTGGGAGAACTTGATCAGGATCGGTTCGGCCAGGGCCTGGGCAGAGCACAGCAGGGTGGCGAGGGCAACCGCCAGAGAGGTCTTGAACATCGACATACCTTTTACGGAAAACGCACGGCGAGGCCTGCGCCGAAACTGGCGGGCCTGGATGCGAATTGGGATGGCTTGCAGGGTTCGGCCTGGCGGATGACGCCGGCCTCGCCCCCTCGGGGACTACCGGATCGATGCCCGGTTATTGTTGGCATGCTGTCGCTGACTCATCGGTCATCGACAGAGAGCGCGCATTCTTGCGAAAGCACGGTGCCGGCACAAGGCGGGTTTCATGAACCGGCGCGCATTCCGGGGAAGTTCTGCGTGCAGCTAAGGATAAGGGCTGGATTACCAGCCCTTATCTATGCGTACTACTGCCAGTTGGCTGCGATAACCAAGTCCAGTTGTTCCTTCTGAGTCGGTGTCAGGCCGCTTTCGCCACCAGCGGGAGCGCCAAAGGCTGCCATGGCATTCACCAAGTTATTGACCTGGCTGGAGCTTAGCGCGCGCCCATCATCTAGTTGGAACTGCTCAACCTGGCTGGACGTGCTGCTGTACCAGTTCTTGATGAAAACTTGGTCATCGGTACCCAGTAACTGGAGCTGCAGGTCGTTACCGCTGCGGCCCAGCCAGATCTGCTCGGCACCAATACCTTCGCCGAAACGCAGCACGTCAGTGACATTGGCATATCCGTTAGCGATTTCGTAGATGGTGTCGGCGCCGTCGCCGAGGTTGAACAGGTAGGTGTCGCTGTAGAAGCTGCCATGGAGGGTGTCATCCCCGGTGCCGCCGACGAAGAGGTTGTCGCGGGCAGTAGTGCTGACCTTGAGGGTGTCGTTACCGGCACCGCCATAGAGGCGATTGGTCCCGGTGCCGCCATCGATGACATCGTTACCTGCACCGCCGTGCATCTCGTCGATACCGGAGTAACCGATCATCTCGTCTTTGCCATCGGTGCCAAACTGCATCAGCCCCTGCTGGGTGATTTGCGCCCAGGTCAGAGAGGAGCCGTCAGCAAACTCCAGGCGTTCGATCAGTGCATTGCTGTTGACCGTAGCAGTGGAACTGGTGCCACTGAAGACGTTCTTGACGATGACCTTGTCGG
>NZ_FNJJ01000018.1 GCF_900104265.1 Ectopseudomonas guguanensis | reverse complement strand
CACTACCGCCCGCACGAAGCCCTGGACCAACGACCGCCCATAGAGCGCTATCGACCCAGCCCCCGCAGCTACCCGGAGCAATTGCCAACAATCGAATACGAACCGGAAGACCACGTGATGAGAGTCCGTCGGACCGGACAGGTGTCTTTCAAAGGGCTCAACGTCTTCGTCAGTGGCGGTTTGTATGGAGAGAATGTCGCTATCCGCCCAACCGCCGAAGATGGCGTCTACGATGTGGTCTTCATTCGAAAAACGCTACGCCAGATAGACTTGAGGCAGCGGGCAACATGATCATCAACCTGTTACCCATGTCTCCCGACAGGTGTTTACCATGTCCCCCGGCTGAACACCACGCGCACCAATGCTCCACCGCCACGGCCGGTGCGCACAGCGCACCCTACGCGATGGCGACTAGGTCCGTAGGGTGCGCCACGCGCACCAATGCTCCGCCGCCATGGTCGGTGCGCACAGCGCACCCTACGTGGTTGGCGACTCTAGGTCCGGGTGCGCCGCGCGCACCCTACGCGGTCAGGCCGCCTGGCGGCCGGCCTGCAGTTGCTCGAACCAGTCCAGGGTCTCGTCCCACAGACGCCGGGCGGCGGGGCGGAAGTAGCCCATATGGCCGATATTGCCCAGGCCTTCGGCCTGCGAGTCGAGCGTGCGCGCCTGGTAGGGCGCATTCACATAGGCGGCCATGAAGGCATCGCGCGAGGCGGGCGGCGCCCACAGGTCGTCCAGGGCGTTGAGCGCCACCATGGGGGTGCTCACCTGGGCGAAGCGCTCGGCCAGGCCGGGCATCTGCGGGTCGTCGAAGAAGTAGCGCGGGTAGCGGCACCAGCGCTTCCACTGGCGGTACACGCCCATGGGCAGGTCCTCGCCCATGCCCAGCCTGCTCCAGGCCAGGTAGCCCTTGTAGCGTGTCATCAGCGGGCCGATCACGCGCCACATGGCCAGCACGCGAACCTGCTCGGCCCTGGGCATCCAGCCATGCCAGCCGGCGCCGGTGCCGAAGGTGTAGAAGCCGGCGACCTGATCATGATTGGGCAGCAGGCCGAAGGCATGGCCGCCGAAGGAGTGGCCGACCATGAACAGCGGGCGTTCGGCATGCCGATGCTGATCCACCGCGGCGGCCAGGTCGAGGTGAGCCCAGTCCAGGTAGTCCATCTCGAAACCGCGCAGGCTGGCCGGTCTGGATTGGCCGACGCCGCGGTAGTCCAGGGTCAGGGTGTTGAAACCGCGACTGGCCGCATGCTCGGCGAAGCGCCGATAGAACCCCTGTGGCACCCCGGTGGCGCCGGCGATCAGCAACTGCGCGCGGGGTCGCTCGGCGAAGTAGCGCGTGGCAGCCAGGGGATAATCGTCGAGGGCGAGCAGGGGCTGGGTTTCGCTGCGGATGGGCGCATTCATGGCATGGACTCCGTGCGGTGCTGGCGGGTCAGGTGGAGCAGGGTGGCGGCGGCCTGTTTCAGCGGCTCGCTGCTGCCGGCGACGCGCGCCTGCAGCAGGCCTCCTTCGTAGAGGGCGACGAACAGGGCAGCCAGGCCCTGCGGCTGCGGGTAGGCATGGCGTTGCAACTGCTGCTGCAGCGCCTGGCGGATGGCGACGAAGGCGTTGGCCAGGGCCGCGCGGATTTCGTGATCCTCCGGGCCGCTTTCCAGGGCGACGGTGGCCAGCGGGCAGCCGCGTTCGAAGGCGCTTTCCTGCAGCTGGCCGAGTGCGCCGTGCAGCCAGGTGGCCAGCGCTTCGAGCGGCTCGGACTGGCGCTCGAACAGCGTGGCGAAGGCCTGCTCGGCGCGCTGGCCGATGCGTTCGATGGCGGCCACTGCCAGCTCGGTCTTGCCGCCGGGAAAGTGGTGGTACAGGCTGCCCTTGGGCGCACCGGCTCCCGCCAGCAGTTCGCTCAGGCCGACCCCATGCAGGCCTTTGCGCTGCAGGGCATCGATCATGGCGTCGATCAGTTTGTCGCGAGTGGTCTTGGTCATGCCTGGGAGTATGTAGACCGGTCGGTCTAGTGACCAGTGTCATTCAGGCCGTGGATCAGGGCATATCGGCAGAACGAGGCGCCGCCCGGCGGGCGGCGCAGCGCATCAGGCGTGCTGGGCCACCCAGGCGGCGTAGGCGTCGATGAATTTCTGCAGGAACGGCTTGATGCCATCGCTGAGCACGCCGTTCTCGTCGAAGAAGCTGCCGGCGCCGCCGAGATAGGCCTCGGGCTGCTGCAGCACATGCACGTCGAGGAACACCAGGCACTGGCGTAGGTGGTGGTTGGCACCGAAGCCGCCGATGGCGCCTGGCGAGGCGCTGAGCACGGCGCCGGGCTTGCCGCTGAAGCCGCTCTGGCCGTAGGGGCGCGAGCCGACGTCGATGGCGTTCTTCATCGCCCCGGGGATCGAGCGGTTGTATTCGGGCGTGATGAACAGCACCGCATCGGCTGCCTTGAGCTTGCTGCGAAAGGGGGCGTACGAGGCCGGAGCGGAATCGCCGTCGGCGTCTTCGTTGTACAGCGGCAGGTCGCCGATCTCGAGGATCTCCAGATTCAGCGAGGCCGGCGCCAGGTCGGCCAGCGCCAGGGCCAGCTTGCGGTTGATGGAGGCCTTGCGCAGGCTGCCGACCAGCACGGCGACATTGTAGGTCTTGCTCATGTGTACTCCGGAGGCTGTGGTGAGGAATGAACCACTATAGACCCCGGATGTTTCAGCCGGTGCGGGGCGCCTGCATCATCATGCGCCGAACGCCCGCAGCAGATCTTCGGCGAAGGCTTTCTGCGCCTCGCTGGGCGCATGGCCGCGGTGGCTGGCCAGGCGAAACTGCACGGTGAAGTCCCAGTCGCCGGGCAGGGCGCGCAAGCTGCCGCGGGCCACCCAGGGCTGGGCGATGTGCTCGGGCAGATAGCCCAGGTGAGCGCCGGAGAGGATCAGCGCCAGGCTGCCCTCGACCTGCTCGCAGCGCGCGCTGCTGGTGCCGCCCTGCCAGGGCTCGTCGGCGCTGATGAAGCGGTAGGGGTGCACGACGCGGTCGCAGCCCTGAAGGTCATCGACGCTCAGCGCCTCACGTGCGAACAGCGGGTGCTGGTGGCCGCAATACAGGCGCTGGCGCTCGTCGAACAGCGGGTGATAGTCCAGCGCCGTCTGGCTGCCGGAGAAGTAGCCGATGGCCAGTTGCAGCTGGTCCTGCAGCAGACGCCGTTCCAGCTCGGCGGGCATGGCGCTGAGCAGCTCGATCTGCACCGCCTGGTTGCGCCGGCGGAAACGCCCGATGGCCACGCCGAGGCGCTCCAGTACCTGATCGGGCAGCGCTTCGGACAGACCGATGCGCAGCTCGCCGAGCAGCTTGTCGGCCATGCCCTGGGCCTCGCCCTTGAAGGTCTCGATGGCGGTGAACAGCTTGCGCGTGGCGGCCAGCACCTGCTCGCCCTTGGCCGTCAGGCGAAAGCCGGCCTTGCCGCGTTCGCACAGGCGAAAACCCAGGCGCGTTTCCAGCTTGGCCATCTGCGTGCTGATGGTCGACTGGCCGATGCCCAGCTCGCCCTGCGCGGCGCTGAAGCCACCGCTTTCCACCACGGTGACGAACAGCCGCAGCAGTTGCAGATCGAGGTCGCGCAGTTGGCTGAGCATGGCGGCTCCATACATTGATGAGGATCGATGTTGGAGTAGATCACTTCGTATTTATCAGAAGCAACGGCGGGCGCAGCATGCCGCCATGCCCAGCCTCCGCAGAGAGGCGCGGCCAACCGCATCTGCCCGAGGATCGAACCATGCGTCTCGCTGCAAGCCTGCTGCTTCTGGTCATCGCCACGCCGCTGATGGCCGAGCCGAAACAGCTCAACCTGTACAACTGGGCCGACTACGTGGCGCCGCAGGCGCTGGCGCGTTTTCAGGCCGAGACCGGCATTCGGGTCAAGTACGACACCTTCGACAGCACCGAGGTGCTGGAAAGCAAGCTGCTGACCGGCGGCAGCGGCTACGACCTGGTCTTTCCCGCCTCCAGCGGTCTGGCCCGTGCCATCCAGGCCGGGGCGCTGCAGCCGGTCGGCGAGCTGAAGCATGCCGGCAATCTGGACGCCGAGCTGCTGGCCAAGCTGGCCAGCGTCGACCCCGGCAATCGCTTCGGCGTGCCCTATACCTGGGGCACCGTGGGGCTGGGCCTCAACCGCCAGGCGCTGGAGCAGCGTCTGCCCGGCGTAGCGCTAGACAGCCTCGATCTGCTGTTCCGGCCCGAATACGCCAGCAAGCTCAAGGATTGCGGCATCGCCGTACTCGACTCGCCGCAGGAGGTGATCGCCATCGCCCTCAACTACCTGGGCAAGGCGCCCTACAGCAATGCGGCCGAGGATCTCGAGGCTGCTCGGGCGCTGCTCGCCGGCCTGCAGGCGAACCTGCGCTACGTCGGCAGCGCCCGGCATATCGACGATCTGGCCAACGGCAGCCTGTGCCTGGCGCTGACCTACACCGGCGACGCCGGCATGGCCGCCGCGCGCGCCGTCGAGGCCGGGCAGCCGTTCGAGGTGGTCTACCGCATCCCGCGCGAGGGCACGCTCATCTGGTTCGACACCATGGCGATTCCCGCCGATGCGCCGAACCCCGAGGCGGCGCGGGCCTTCATCGACTTCATGCTGCAGCCCGAGGCCATCGCCGAGCTGAGCAACGCGCTGTTCTTCGCCAACGCCAATGCCGCCGCCACGCCGCTGCTGGACGAGGCGGTGCGCGGCGACCCGGATATCTACCCGCCGGCCGCGGTGCGCGAGCGCCTGTTCCCCGAGCAGGTGCAGGGTCCGCGCGAGCAGCGCCAGCGCACCCGCCTGTGGACCACCTTCCGCAGCCAGTACTGAGCCCGTAGGAGCGAGCTCTGCTCGCGAACATCACCGAAACGAGTAGCCGACCCATGGACCAAGCCTTCGACAACGACCAGGCCATTACCCGCGCCAGCCTTTACGGCACCGCGGCCGAACCGACCTATGCCGGCATCACCAGCTTCATGCGCAGGCGCTACACCCGCGACCTCAATGGCGTGGACCTGGTCATCAGCGGCGTGCCCTTCGACACCGCCACCACCAATCGCCCCGGCAGCCGCTTCGGGCCGCGGGCGATCCGCGCCGCCTCGATCCAGTCGGCCTGGGCGCGGCATTACCCCTGGGAGTTCGACCCCTTCGATGTGCTCGCCTGCATCGACTACGGCGACTGCCATTTCGACCACGGCACGCCGCAGCACACCCCGGCGGCGATCGAGGCGCATGCCACGCGGATCCTCGAGGCCGGCGCCGCCATGCTGACCCTCGGCGGCGACCACTTCATCAGCTACCCGCTGCTCAAGGCCCATGCCAGCAAGCACGGCAGGCTGGCGCTGATCCACTTCGACGCGCACAGCGACACCTGGCCGGACGAGGAGGTCCAGCGCATCGACCACGGCACCATGTTCTACCACGCCGCGCGCGAGGGCCTGGTGGACCCGGCGCGCTCGGTGCAGGTCGGTTTGCGCACCACCAACGATGACGTGATGGGCTTTCAGGTACTCGATGCCCGCGAGGTGCAACGCAGCACGCCGGAGCAGATTGCCGAGCGCATCCGCGCACGGGTGGGCGACCACCCGGTGTACCTGACCTTCGATATCGACTGCCTCGACCCGGCCTTCGCCCCCGGTACCGGCACGCCCGTATGCGGCGGGCTATCCAGCCACCAGGCGCTGGAGATCCTGCGCGGCCTGCGCGGCATCAACCTGGTGGGCATGGACGTGGTGGAGGTGGCACCACCCTACGACCATGCCGAAGTCACCGCGCTGGCCGGCGCCACCCTGGCGATGGAGATGATCTGCCTGTATGCCGCGCGGCATAAGGTCGACATGCGCTAGCTAGCGCGTCTGGGCCATGGCGATCAGGCGGCGCAGGGTCACCGGGATCGACTTGGCCGCCGGCACCTTGGCCTTCTCCTCGTGGTGCCAGAGCGGCAGCAGCGCATTGCACTCGGGGTAGTAGGCGGCGCAGCAGCCTTCGGGTATGTCGTGCGGGGTGACGCGCAGCGGCCCGACCGAGCGCGGCACGCCATCGTCCACGGCGGTGCTGGCCTGCACCTGATCACCCTCGTTCAGCCCCAGCCGGGTCATGTCGTTGCGGTGCATGAGAATCACCGAGCGGGTACCGCGAACGCCACGGAAGCGGTCGTTGTAGCCATACACCGTGGTGTTGAACTGGTCGTTGCTGCGGATCGTCATCAGGTTCAGCACGTCGCGGCGCTCCGGGTCCGGCTCGACGTCGTCGTTCATCGCCAGGGTTTTGGGCACTACGAAATTGGCCCGGCCGCTGTCGGTGGCCCACTGCCGCTGGCTGGCCCCCAGCGGCCGGTGAAAGCCGCCGGGCTCGAGCATGCGCGTATTGAAGTCGTGGAAGATCTCCGGATAGCTGCCGGCGATGGCCTCGCGGATCAGCCCGTAGTCGGCCACCCAGGCGTCCCAGTTCATCAGCGGGTTGTCGGGCAGGGTGGCCTTGGCCAGCGCGGCGATGATCGCCGGCTCCGAACGCAGCAGTTCGCCGGCCGGCTTGACCACCCCCTGCCAGGCACGGATGCAGGCGGTGCTGTCTTCGGTGGTGTGGTACTGCAGGCCGCTGGCCTGCCTGTCCATTTCGGTGCGGCCGAGACAGGGCAGGATGTAGGCCTTCTCGCCATGCACCAGGGCACTGCGGTTGAGCTTGGTGACGATCTGCACGGTCAGGCGCAGCTTGCTCCAGGCCGGTTCCAGGCGATGGCTGTCCGGTGCGGCGCGGACGAAGTTGCCCCCCAGCGAGAGGAAGGCGCGGATGCGCCCGGCGATGATGCCCTCGCAGGCATCGACGGTGCTGACGCCATCCTCTGCCGGCACCTCGAAGGCGAACTGCTCGCGCAGCCGCTCCACCGGCACCTGCGCCACCTTCTCGGTGATGCCCACGGTGCGCTGGCCCTGCACGTTGGAGTGGCCGCGCACCGGGCAGATGCCGGCGCCTTCCTTGCCCAGGTTGCCGCGCATCAGCAGCAGGTTGACCAGCATCTGGATGTTGGTCACGCCGTGGCGATGCTGGGTCAGGCCCATGCCGTAGATGGCGATGACCCGCTGGCAGCCGGCATAGACCTTGGCCGCGCCCTCCATGGCGCCGCGGGTCAGACCGCTGCGGCGCTCCAGGTCCGCCCAGGCATAAGCGCGGACGGCTTGCTCGAAGGCCTCGAAGCCCTGGGTGTGCTGCTCGATGAAGACGCGGTCCAGCACGCTGGGCTGGCCGCTGGCGAGCGCCTCGTCGTCCAGCGCCAGCAGGGCCTTGCAGATGCCGGCGATGGCCGCCACGTCGCCGCCGATGGCGACCTGGTGATAGTGGGTGCTGACGACGATGGAGTGGCCGCTGAGCATCTGCGTCGGCGACTGCGGGTCGGTGAAGCGCTCCAGGCCGCGCTCGCGCAGCGGGTTGAAGGTGAGGATGGGCGCGTCGCGGCCGCGCGCGGCCTCCAGGTCGTGCAGCAGGCGCGGGCTGTTGCTGCTGGTGTTGTGGCCGAAGATGAGGATGCCGTCGGTCTTGGCGAAGTCGTTGAGGGTGACGGTGCCGACCGGTACGCCGATGCTCTCCGGCAGCGCCACCGAGGTGCTCTCGTGGCACATGTTGGAGCTGTCCGGCAGGTTGTTGGTGCCGAAGCGACGGGCCAGCAGCTGCCACAGGTAGGAGGCCTCCAGCGAGGCCCGGCCGGAGGCGTAGAACACCGCCTGATCGGGGTCGTCGAGTGCCTTGAGCTCGGCGCCGATCTCGGCGATGGCCTCGTCCCAGCTGACGGGCAGGTAACGGTCGCTGCCGGCATCCCAGCGCATCGGGTGGGTCAACCGGCCCTGCTGCTCCAGGTCGTAATCGCTCCAGTTGCGCAGCTCGCTCAGGCGGTGCTGGGCGAAGAACTCCGGGGTGCAGCGCAGGCTGGTGGTTTCCCAGGCCGTGGCCTTGGCGCCGTTCTCGCAGAAGGCCAGCGGTTTGGAGGGGTGCGGCTTGGCCCAGGCGCAACTGACGCAGGCAAAGCCGCTGATCGGCCGATTCTGCCTGAGCAAGGCCATGGCGCCGGTCAGCGGGGCACGCTCGCGCAGCAGGATGTTGCCCACCGAATAGGCCGAGCCCCAGCCGCCCGAGGGGCCACGATAGGGTTTGAATCGGGGTTTCATGCTCCGTCTCCCTGGCTCGTCGTCTTGCAGTTACGACGGAGGGGGCGGGGGATGGTTCAGGTTGTTTGCCCGCGCATGGCGCGAGCGAAGCGTCGCGTGCCGGCCAAAAAAACGGGCCCGTTCAGGCCCGCGAGTTCACGCTCAAAGGTTTTCCAGGCACTGCGCCAGGCCGATGGGCTCGGGGCGGAACAGCCGTGCGTCCATCAGCTTCGGCTGGCGCACGATGGGGGCGAAGTCCATGCGCGCGAGGATGTCGCGCTGGATATCCACACCCGGCGCCACTTCGATCAGTTCCAGCCCTTCGCTGCTCAGGCGCAGCACGCAGCGCTCGGTGACGTAGAGCACCGGCTGGCCGCGTTCGGCAGCCAGGCGGCCGGCGAAGGTGCGGTGCTCCACCTCGGCGACGAACTTGCGCAGCTCGCCGTCCTGGACGATGCGCAGCTGGCCGCCTTCGATGCGGATGTCCTGCGCACCGGCGCTGAAGGTGCCGACGAACACCACCTGCTTGGCGTTCTGGCTGATATTGATGAAACCGCCCGCGCCCGCCAGGCGCGAGCCGAATTTCGACACGTTGAGGTTGCCCGCCGCATCGGCCTGGGCCAGGCCGAGGAAGGCGATGTCCAGGCCGCCGCCGTCGTAGAAGTCGAATTGGTAGGGCTGATCGAGCAGCGCGCTGTGGTTGCTCGCCGCGCCGAAGTCCAGCCCCGAGGCCGGCACGCCGCCGATCACGCCGGGCTCGGCGGTCAGGGTCAGGCGCTCGATCACGCCTTCCTCGGCGGCCACGGCGGCGACGCCCTCGGGCATGCCGATGCCGAGGTTGACCACCGCACCGCCCTTGAGCTCCAGGGCCGCGCGGCGGGCGATCAGCTTGCGCACGTCCAGCGGCATCGGCGCCAAGCTGTCCACCGGCACCCGCGTCTCGGCAGCGAAGGCCGGGTTGTAGGCGGTGGCGAAGGTCTGCTGGTGGTTGGCCGGTTCGGCCTGCACCACGCAGTCCACGAGGATGCCGGGGATCTTCACCTCGCGCGCATTCAGCGAGCCGCGCTCGACGATGCGTTCGACCTGGGCGATCACCAGCCCGCCGGAGTTACGCGCGGCCATGGCGATGGCCAGGCTCTCGATGGTCAGCGCCTCGCGCTCGAAACTGAGGTTGCCGTCGGGGTCGCCGCTGGTGGCGCGCACCACCGCCACGTCGATGGGAAAGGTCGGGTAGAACAGGTAATCCTCGCCGTCGATGGGCATCAGCCGCACCAGGTCGGTTGTGGTGCGCGCATTGAGCTTGCCGCCGCCATGGCGCGGGTCGACGTAGGTGCCCAGGCCGACCCGCGACAGCTGCCCCGGCTTGCCGGCGGCGATGTCGCGAAACAGCTGGGAGATCACCCCCTGCGGCAGGTTGTAGGCCTCGATGCGGTTGTCCACCGCCAGCTTCTGCAGCCCCGGCACCAGCCCCCAGTGACCGCCGATCACCCGCCGCACCAGGCCCTCGTGGGCCAGGTGGTTGAGGCCGCGACCCTTGCCGTCGCCTTGCCCGGCGGCATACACCAGGGTCAAATCGCGGGGCGCCTGCTCAGCGAGGAAACGCTGCTCCAGGGCGATGGCGATCTGCTCGGCGAAGCCGATGCCGACGAAGCCGCCGGTGGCCAGGTTGGCGTTGTCCTGGATACGCGCCACGGCTTCGGCGGCGGTCATGATCTTGCTCATTGCGGGTACTCGAAAGCGGTTGAACCACACGGTTTACGGACAGCATGGCGCCCGAAGGCACCATGTTCGTCAGAAGCTTCCAAACAGGGTGCCCAGGGTGATGACGACAGCGAGCGCCACCAGCGGGAAGGCCACGGTGTTGACGAAGATGAACTTGTACGACTCGCGGTGGGTGAGCTTGCAGATCGCCAGCAGCGAGATCACCGCGCCGTTGTGCGGCAGGGTGTCCATGCAGCCCGAGGCCATGGCGGCGACGCGGTGCAGCAACTCGGGGCTGATGCCGGCGGCGTTGGCCATGGTCAGGTACTGCTCACCCAGGGTCTTCAGCGCGATGGACATGCCGCCGGAGGCCGAACCTGTGATACCGGCGAGGATGTTCACCGCCACCGCTTCGGAGATCAGCGGGTTGCTGGAGACGCCCAGCACCAGGTCGCGGATGACCACGAAGCCGGCCAGGGAGGCGATCACCGTGCCGTAGCCCACCTCGGCAGCGGTATTGAGGATCGGCAGCATGGAGCCGAAGGCGCCCTCGTTGACGCTCTTCTTCAGGTCCATCCAGCGTTTCCAGTGCAGGGCGATCAGCAGCACGATGGCGGCGCTGAGGGCGACGATGATCGACCAGATGCCGATCAGCGACTTGGCGTCCTGCAGGCCGCCGTATTCCGGCTTGGCCAGGTAGCTGGTGTCCACGGCCGGCAGGATTTGCTTGGCCATCAGGAAGTTCAACGCGATCACCACGAAGATCGGCAGCAGCGCCAGCCAGAAGCCGGGAATGTCGCGGCGCTCTTCACTGACCGGATCATCGCGGTGCTCGCCGTAGCCTTCGCCGGCAGCCATCAGCTTGCGCGACTGCGCGGTGAGCCACCAGGTACCGAGGCCGAACATGATCAGGCCGGCGATTACCCCCAGGCCCGGCGCGGCGAAGGCGTCGGTGCCGAAGAAGGGGTTGGGAATGGCGTTCTGGATCGCCGGGGTGCCGGGTAGGGCGGTCATGGTGAAGGTGAACGAACCGAGGGCGATGGCACCGGGGATCAGGCGCTTGGGAATGCCCGCTTCGCGAAACAGCGCAGCGCCGATCGGATACACGGCGAAGGCCACCACGAACAGCGACACGCCGCCGTAGGTGAGAATGCCGCAGGCCAGCACGATGGCCAGGATGGCCCGCTCGCTGCCGACCTTGGCGACTATGCCGTGGGCGATGGCGCGCGCCGATCCCGAGTCGTCCATCAGCTTGCCGAACAGGGCGCCGAGCAGGAACAGCGGGAAGAACTGGATCACGTAGCCGCCCATGGCCTTCATGAACACCTGGGTGTAGGTGGGCAGCAGCAGGCCGACGTCGCCGGCGAACAGCAGCGCCAGCAGGGCCAGCAGCGGAGCGAGGATCAGGACGTTGATGCCGCGGTACGCGAGGTACATCAACAAGGCGAGAGAAATCAGAATACCGAGGGTACCCATGGGTGGTTCCTTTTGTTGTTGTTCTGCCGGCTCAGGGCCGTTGTCTGCGAAAGCGCGCTGGAGGCAGCGCAGCTTTGCCGGATATAGAGCCAGAGTCGTGCCAGACCGGCATAGGACTTTCGGCGAAGGCCCTGCAAGGCCCGTTTGGCGCAGGTTTCGCGATTACGCGCGAGGTCTGGATGGCCAGCCGAGCCGTGAACCCGTGTCTGGATTTCTGGATTGGTCCAAATTAATGGACTCGGCTGGCGCGACACATGTCCAAATTTCTGGATTGCTCCGTCCTGAAAAAACACCGCAGCGTAGCCCGGATGCAATCCGGGGCTTTTGCGACGCCTGCTCCCGGAATTCATCCGGGCTACGCGATTGCGGCCAGCAACGGTCTCTGTAGGAGCGGCTTCAGCCGCGAAGCGATTTCCGGCCCGGTGACAATCGCGGCTGAAGCGGAGTGCCGCCCAGCCGTTCCCACGACCAGCAATCAATACCGTAGCCCGGATGCAATCCGGGGCTTTGCGACGCCTGCCCCCGGATTTCATCCGGGCTACGCGATTGCGGCCAGCAACGGTCTCTGTAGGAGCGGCTTTAGCCGCGAAGCGATTTCCGGTCCGGTGACAATCGCGGCTGAAGCCGCTCCCACGACCAGCAACCAGCAACCAGCAACCAGAGCTCAGCCCTTTCGCCCCAGCCCATGCTGCGCCAGCTTGGCGTAGAAGCCGGCGCGGGATATGCCCAGGCGTTCGGCGGCCAGCTGGCGATTGCCGTCGGTAGCGGCCAGCGCGGCCTGCAGGGCCTGGCGTTCGGCCTGCGCCAGTTGTTCGGCCAGGGTCTGCGCCGTGCCCGTCAGCACCGGCGCAACGGGCGCCAGCGCACTCGGCGCGACGGGATCGATCAGCAGAGCGCGCAACGCTTCACCATCCAGCCGCCCATCGACCGCCAGTTGCGCCCGCTCCAGCAGGTTGCGCAGCTCACGCACGTTACCCTTCCACGGCTGTGCGCAGAGCAGGGCCAGGGCATCGTCCGTCAGCTCCATCGGCGCCAGGCCGGAGCGGTTGGCCAGGTCATCGAGCAGATGCTCGATCAATGCAGGAATGTCGCTGGCGCGTTCGCGTAGCGGCGGTACGCGCAGGGCCAGCACGTTGAGGCGGTAGTACAGATCGTCACGAAACTGCCCGGCCGCCACCTTGGCTTCCAGGTCGATATGGGTGGCGGCGATCACCCGCACGTTGAGCGGCTTGACCTGGTTGGAGCCGAGCGGCTCCACCTCCTGCTCCTGCAGCACGCGCAGCAGCTTGGCCTGCAGCGGCAGCGGCAGGTCGCCGATCTCGTCGAGAAACAGCGTGCCGCCGTTGGCCACCTCGAACTTGCCGATGCGCGCCTTGCGCTCGGCGCCGGTGAAGGCGCCCGGCGCGGTGCCGAACAGCTCGGCCTCGACCAGGGTTTCCGGGATCGCCGCGACGTTGACCGCGACGAAGGGGCCATTGGCCCGCGGCGACAGGTTGTGGATGCCCTGCGCCAGCAGCTCCTTGCCGGTGCCGGTCTCGCCGCGGATCAGCACCGTGGCGTCGAGTTGCGCGGCGCGGCGCGCCTGGCGCTTGACTTCGCTGGCCGCCGCGCTGGCGCCGATGAAGCCGGCGATGGTGTAGCGCGCACGGCGCGCCTTGGCCAGCTCGTGCTGGGTGGCGAGCAGTTGGGTCTGCAGGTTGGCGTACTTGGCCATCAGCGGCTTGAGATGGCGGGCGCGGTCGAACAGGACGAAACCGAGGGCGCCGACCAGGGTGCCGTCCTCGTCGCGCAGGGGGATGCGGGTGACCACGAAGTGCTCGTCGCCGAACGCCATCAGGTCGAGCATGCTCGGCTGGCCGCTTTCCACCACCTCGCGCAGGCGGCTGGCCGGCAGCACCTCTTCGACCTCCTTGCCCAGCGCGCTGCGCGGGTCGGTGATGCCGACCTTCTGCGCGTACTTGTCGTTGATCCAGACGATGCGTGCCTGGCGATTGACCGCGATGGTGCCCTCGCACTGGGCGTCGAGGTGGTCGAACAGCAGCGGCATGGCCACGGCGCGAAAGCGCTCGGGCGACACGCCGATAATCAGGCCGTGCTGGTCGAGGTCGTCACGGGAAATGGCCATGGGCGAAGGTCCGAATTCAGGTGTCGGCGATTATGGGAGGGGCTTGAAGCCGACGGCAAGGCGCGTCGGTAGCCGGCGCGGGGGCGGTAGAGGATTGGCAGCGGCCATGCCTGTCATGCAATGCTGGCTATAGTTGCGGGATGCGCAATGGTGCGCATCTTTCTGGGATGACGCGGGCGCGAAGATGCTGGATGGCAAGCATAACGATCACAGGGACGTGGGCGCGGGGCATTGCGAAGGGCTACGCGAGTCGGGCAAGCGCGCGCTGATGCGCACCATCCTGCTCGCCACCGGGTTGACCCTGGGCGGCTTCGCCGTGCTGCAGAGCCTGGCCGGCAATTACCCCTTCGCCATCCTCGAAGTGCTGTGCACCGCGCTGCTGCTGTTCGGCGCCTGGCGCATCGAGCGCGCGCGGCATCTGTATCTGTGGATCTACCTGTACCTGATCCCGACCTTCTGCTTCATTCTCTACATCATCGTCATGCCGGACGCCTCGGCGGCAGCGTTCGTCTGGCTGTACATGATCCCGCTGCTGGCCTACCTGCTGCTGGGCAAGCGCCGCGCCTTCCTGCTCACCGCGCCGTTCATGTTCGCCGGCCTGCTGCTGTACTTCACCGACAACCATCTGAAGCTGGACACCCTCGGCCTGATCGATCTGGGCAACGCCGCCCTGTGTGGCGTGCTGATCCTGGTTTTCGTGCACATCTACGACGGCCTGCGCATGCAGGCCTACGAGGAACTGGAGCGCCTGGTACAGACCGACTCGCTGACCGGCGTGGCCAGCCGCGGCAGCTTCCAGCACGCCCTGCAGCGTGCCATCCGGGAGGCCGAGCGCAGCGATGGGCATCTGGTGCTGGTTCTGCTCGACGTCGACCATTTCAAGCAGGTCAATGACCGGTGGGGGCACGAGGCTGGCGACCTGGCGCTGCTGCATATCTGTCAGATCCTGCAGCAGCGCCTGCGCGTCACCGATTTTCTCGGGCGCCTGGGCGGGGAGGAGTTCGGCCTGCTGCTGCGCCATACCGACAGCGCCGGCGCCGATCCGCTGGTGGACAAGCTGCGCCAGCAGATCGCCGAGCAGCCGCTTGAGTACGACGGTGAGCCGATCACGCTGTCCGCCACTTTCGGCCTGGCCACCTGGCCCCAGGACGGTCGCAGCGTTGCCGAGCTGTACCGCGCCGCCGACCGCCGCCTGTACAGCGGCAAGCAGCGCGGGCGCAATCAGCTGGTCAGCGCCGACCTGCCGAGCGAACTGCTGCTGGACAAGCTCGACGTGCGGCTTTGATTTCGCAGCGGCCGGCCTGCCCGAATCGGCCGGCAGGGTACGGGAGGGAGCGGGCTGTGGTGTCTGGCCTTGCCGAGAATGAGCGCATCAGGCACGCAACCTGAACTGCAGGGCGCTGTACCGGGTCTGTGACAGTACCACCTACAAGGAGTACTCCCATGGACCTTATCCGCATCCTCGTCGCCATCCTCCTGCCGCCACTGGGCGTGTTCCTTCAGGTGGGGCTTGGCGGCGCGTTCTGGCTGAACATCCTGCTCACCCTGCTCGGCTACATCCCCGGCATCGTGCATGCGGTGTACATCATCGCCAAACGCTGAGGCCTTATTGGCTGATGTGTTTGGGCAAGCGGCGCCGAGCGCTGCTCTCGTAGGGTGGGTTAGCCGCCTGTGACATTGCCGATCGACTCGCAGTGTCGGCTGCGGCGTAACCCACCATCGGCGCAACGCCGTCCATCGTCTGGTGGGTTACGCGGCGCACCACCTTCATCTGCGTCTGGAATACTCGGCATTCGGCGCCGCTAACCCACCCTACGCTACGGTGGGTTTTTTGCCGTCCTTCACTCCCTCCGCAAGAAATGCACGCTGAACAGCTGCGCCGGGTCGCGCCACATGGCGACGGCGGCGAAGCCGCATTCATCTGCCAAGCCGCAGAATCCGCTGGGCGTGTACTTGTAGGAATTCTCCGTGTGCAGGGTCTCGCCGGCAGCGAAGTCGAACACGCGATCCTCGATGCGCACCTGCTGCGCCTGTCGGCTGACCAGGTGCATCTCGATGCGCGATTCGGCCTCGTTGTAGAAAGCCCGATGCTGGAAGCGGCGCGGATCGATATCGCTGTCCAGCTCGTTGCGGATGCGTTCGAGCAGGTTGAGGTTGAACAGCGCGGTGACCCCGGCCGCATCGTTGTAGGCGCGCTCCAGTACCTTTCGATCCTTGACCAGATCCACGCCGATCAGCAGACCGCTACCCGCCGGCAGGGCCTGGTGCAGGTTGCGCAGAAAGGCGCGGGCCTGATCCGGGTCGAAATTGCCGATGCTGGAACCGGGGAAGAACGCCAACGGGCGCTGCCCCAGCGCCTCGGCGGGTAACTTGAACGGCTGGCTGAAATCGGCGCACAGCGCGTGCACCTCGAGCCAGCGATAGTCCGCGGCCAGGCGGCGGGTGCAGACCTGCAGGAATTCGCGGGAGATATCGATGCCCAGGTAGCGCGTCGGGCGCAGGGCCTCGAGCAGCAGGCGGACCTTGCGGCTGGCGCCGCTGCCCAGTTCTACCAGGCTGGCGTTGCGCCCGGCCAGCGTGGCGATATCCTGCGCGGCCAGGCGCAGGATGGTCTCCTCGGTGCGCGTCGGGTAGTACTCCGGCTGCTGGCAGATCAGCTCGAACAGCTGCGAGCCGCGGTGATCGTAGAAGAACTTCGGCGACATCGCCTTCGGTCGGGCGGCGAAGCCGCGTAGCGCTTCCTCGCGCAGCGCCTGCTGCTCCGGGCTGATCGACTGTTCGTGGGTACGGATTGCCAATGCCATGCTCAAAGCTCCCTGGCCAGGCGCAGGCCGGAGAACTGCCAGCGCATCGTGGGGTAGAAGAAGTTGCGATAGGTGGGGCGCACGTGGTCTTCAGGCGTGGCGCAGCTGCCGCCACGCAGCACCATCTGCCCGGACATGAACTTGCCGTTGTACTCGCCCAGGCTGCCGCCCAGCGGGCGAAAGCCGGGGTAGGGCCGGTAGGCGCTGGCGGTCCATTCCCAGACATCGCCGTAGAGCTGCTGCAGGCCGGCGCTCGTGCCCGCCGCCACCGGCTGCAGATGATCGTTCTCGACGAAGTTGCCCCACAGCGGCTCGTCCTGCGCGGCCACTTCCCACTCCTCCTCGCGCGGCAAACGCGCCTGCGCCCAGGTGGCGAAGGCCTCGGCCTCGAAGTAGCTCAGGTGGCAGACCGGCGCATCCAGATCCAGCTCGCGCGGGCCGCCCAGGGTCAGCTCCAGCCAGTCGTCGCCGTCGCGTTGCCAGTACAGCGGCGCCTGCCAGCCGGCGCGCTGGATATGGTCCCAACCGTCCGCCAGCCACAGCGCGGTGCTGCGATAACCGCCATCGCGGATGAACGCCAGGTACTCGCCATTGCTCACCGGCCGGCTGGCGAGCTGGAAGGCCTCGACGAACACGCGGTGTCGCGGCCGCTCGCAGTCGAAGGCAAAGTCGTCGCCGGCATGGCCGACATGGCGCAACCCAGCGGGGACATTGATCCAGCGCAACTCGCTCGCCTCGGCGCCGCCCGGCTTGAGGTCGCGGCGATAGACCGGGCGCAACGGGTTCTGCGCCAGGATGTGCTTGATATCCATCAGCAGCAGCTCCTGATGCTGCTGCTCATGCTCCAGCCCCAGCTCTACCCGCTGCAGCACCTCGTCGTCGAGGTCGCTGCCCATCCGGTTGAGCAGCTGCGCCATGGCCAGATCGACATGGCTGCGATAGGCGTACACCTCGCTTACCGTCGGCCGCGACAACAAACCCCGCCGCGCCCGCTCGAAGGGCGTGCCGTGGGTCTTGTAGTAGGAATTGAACAGATGGTCGTAGCGCTCATCCAGCGGACGATAGCCGCGCAGGAAGGGCTGCAGCACAAAGGCCTCGAAGAACCAGGTGACATGTGCCAGATGCCACTTCGGCGGGCTGACGTCCGGCATGCTCTGGATCACGTAATCCTCACGCTCCAGCGGCTCGCAGAGCCGTTCCGTGGCAGCGCGCACCCGCTGATAACGCTGCCAGAGCTGTTCGAGTTGCAGTTGTGAAACGTCGATCCTGCTGGCGCGGTTCGGCATATCGCGCATCCTTTGCTTGCGCCGCGGAGCGCGACGGTTCTTAAAGCCGACCGGGCAGATAGGGCAAAGGTTCAGGGAAAAGTGTGGCGGTTAGATGGCTGCGGGTGGGAGAGGGCTACTTCATACCTCACATGCTGATGGCCGTGATCAGCTGGTGCTCTGTCACCAGTTGCTCTGCTTTCAGCGCGCCGCTCCGATTGGAAAACGTCCACGCCACCAGCGCGCCAACCACGATTGGGGTCTGTGTTGCGCTGGTTGGGCTTGTCGATGGAAGCGCGGCAACTCGCCCAGGGCGATCCACAGCTCACCCTGCCACTCCAGCAGATTGACCTGCTGGTTGTCCCAGGCCATCAGACAGCGGGATGGCTCGTGATCGGCCCGCGCCGCACTGTCGCGCAGCGCCGGCAAGGCCACATGGCTGAGCCAGCGACGCAGATGACGGTTCTCCGGATGCGAGAAGCGCCATAACGCCCTGTACATGCCTGACTCACTGAGTACCTCCACCGCCTCCAACTGCCCACTGGCCAACTGGAAGTGCACCGTCCGCACCTGATCGGCATCCATCAGCCGGCAGATGCGCTCCGGGTGGCGATGGCCCAGCAACCGCGCAAACTCACGGGCACAGACCCATGGCTGGCGGTCGATCAGCACCCCGCGCAAGGGGCGGTTATGCCGCATCAGTACGATGGGGATAAAGGCATTTTCCATAAGGCCTCCCGGCTGTCAGTCGCTAGTGGCGAGTGGTTTCGAACGAGCGGGCAGGGGAATGCGCACGCGTAGCGTGTCTAGGGTGAACGGCTTTTGATACCCTGCCAGAACTCAGAACTTAAAGGTTCCAATATTGGAACTAATGATGGTTCCAATATTGGAACCTGTCAAGGGGGTTAAATTGGATTTACCGGCAAAAATGAAGGCGATACGGGCCAAGGAAAACCTGACCCAGGAAGATTTTTGCCGGGAAGTCGATATCAGCTTGAGCAGCTGGAAGAAGTACGAAGCCTCAATCACTGACATGGGGCTGGCCCCGTTCCTCAAAGTCGCCAACCACCCGCGCTTTAAAAAGTACGCACTGTGGCTGACGACCGGAGAAACGGCCCCGGAGTATGGGCAGGTCAGTCCGCTCTGAGGCTTTGGCTGTGGACCAAAGGATTATGAGTTGCCTCGAAACGCCGCGAGCCCAGTAAAACCGTGAGTAGCTCAGCGCAAGTAAAATAAGCTGAAAGCAGCGACGTTACTGGATTTGAGCGAAATTTTGCAAAAGCAACCTAAGCTAGGCACTGTACCGCCAGTGTACTGTTTTTTGTACCTTTGAGGCCTTAAATCCCTGCTTTCGCTATCTTGAGTCTTAGCTACATCGTCGGTAATGGCGATGCTCACATAAGAGCTTGTCCGGCTCATTCCTGCGGGGGGGGCACGGCGGACGCCGCCCAACGAACACGCTACCATTATCGGAGTTGTGAGTGCTTGCTACTGGGCAAGTAGCAGTTCGACTGTAAAGGGTAAGTTCCAAGTAATCAGAATCAGGATAGCGTAGATCACGCCAATTATTCCCATCGCGAAGAAAAGCGTTACTCGGCGCTTATCTATCGGTGTGAGGAATCGATCCTGTTTGTCAGATCGAGAGGAGTAATGCTGCAGCACATCGAGCCAGGTTCTGCTCTCTTCGTAAGCAAGGCTTGCGTCTCGGAGATGTGAGCTGAATTGAAGAACACAAGAAAGCAACAAGTAGCCCGCCAGAAATTTAACCAGCACGGATAGCTCGGTGCTTTCCAGCAGAGCGTGAATGTTTCTCTGATCGAACTTGGCTATGAAGGAGAACCCAATGAAAACCAAAACGCTGAGAATGTCTCGGGTAAGCGAACTCACCAGATCCCTGACCTTGGATGCGTACAGATCAGCTTGGGACTTCATGTCCTTCATCAGTTCGCGAACCTCTTTGTGATAGGCATCCTTACGGTCAAGAATCACAAAGGTGTAGCTGTCTCGGGCCTGTTGCAGTGCTACCGCAAGGTATTTCTCTGCTCCCGCCAAAAGCGTTTGGCCATGCTCGATGTCAATGGACAATCGATCCATTACAAGCCTGAGGCGGGTCTCGGGACGCTCCTCATAGACCCAGCAGACGGCTTCTGCCAGTTGGCAATGAGCCTCTGCACTTACCTCTTGTCTGCTGTCGTAGAGCGGCAATGAAAGTCTTTTGGTGCCCCGAAGGGTGGCGTCATAGCCATCGTCAGTGTGCTTCAACTCTTGAACTAGGCACGCAGCTAGGACGCATGCACTCAAGCGAACCAGATGTTTCGCCGCAGGGCTGCCGAGATCTCCCCAAGTTAGCGCATAGGCGCTTGGGCAAACCCGCAGAGGCTTAACTGCATTGGTGTGAATCAACCCATGCACATCAGACTGATCAGGGAGTTTGTTGGTCGGGACGCTCGAGGCCTGCCCCGTCGGCGGTAATACCCAAAGCAACGGCCCGCCAAATCCGGCGGTCAGCCCGTTGACACGAATCGTCGTTGGGCGAGCTAGATCGGGCTCATTTTTACCGGGGTATTGGAACGGATCAATACGCTCCCCCCATTCCAGGAAGCCCTCAGTCGTGAAGAACACCAGCGTATTTTCATCGTCCCTGGCGCGCATTTTCTGAGCAAGTGGGGACTTGCCAAAGACGAGCCTCCATGGCTCGTCATCGAAGGTGTCCGATGCCAGTTCGGCTGTGTCCACTGCTGCACCAGAGATCATGACAGTAGGTGCATCAAGGTCAAGTTGTCTGGTTAGTACATCGATCTTTTGAAGGGCTGCCTTTACGGCACCACTCAGCGACTCGCCCTCCACCGTTAGGCGAAAGCTCTCATCAAAGAACTGCGTGGCATGGTCACGCAGTTCAAGGATCGCTTTAAGTAGATCCGCTATAGCGGGCATGATTCCTCAACCTTTGGCGTCCAGCCGATTCGTTTCAATTGTAACTCGGGCCCGGCCGTTACCTAGTGGTTCGATAGCCAGGCCAACCGCCTCGGCGCTCCCTTCAAAAGAAATAGTGACACCCTCAAGCGTTTGGTAGACCTGCTTTCGCTCGCTAGTACGCAA
This sequence comes from Ectopseudomonas guguanensis, assembly GCF_900104265.1. Taxonomy (GTDB): domain Bacteria; phylum Pseudomonadota; class Gammaproteobacteria; order Pseudomonadales; family Pseudomonadaceae; genus Aquipseudomonas; species Aquipseudomonas guguanensis. The sequence goes on along the minus strand of NZ_FNJJ01000018.1, from coordinate 63,217 downwards.
CGATCCGGGTTGGGGGCGGAATTGTTGCCCTGCGACGCCTGCTTCGGCAAGAACCTCCCGCAAAGACCCCATTAGCTCTGCCTTACGATCAGCATCTTCGTCACGTACCACGGCGTTGAGGTAATCGTCTGTCTCAAAGACGTCATGGTCATTAAGGTAGTTGAGCGACCTGCCTGCAAAGGTATTCAGATCCTCCCCGGGCGGTAGCTGTTCAGGAGTCAGCTTTTTCGCCCACTTTCGTACCTGGCTATGGGCTGCCCTCGTCAATACGGCGTCCTGCTGGCGCTCTGTTACCCCGAGAAAAGCTCTAAAGTAGTCACCCAGCCCCGGTTTCTTCACCCGGTCAAAAGCTAGTACATCCCACGCGAACTGGTCAGATACATCTATCAAGGCGCTCTTCTGAATGGCGTTCTTGCTCTCATTGAGAGAGTTCTGAACCTCATTGATAACAGCAACTCTTCGACCATCCTTTTCCTCATAGCTGTAAGTAAACGAGGGTTGCTTATCCATTTTTACTAGGAAAACTAGCTGTCTCCAATCATGTGCAGCCGCTAGGTACTTCACAATGGACACGATGAATACGCCAGCGGACATCTGCCCTTGGTGTCGGCCAGAAAAATCTGTGGTGATCTGGCGTGAAAGCTCGATGAATCGATCCGGAGCCTCAATCAGCTGTTGGCACTTCTCTTTCAGGTGTACGGCGTCCTGCTTGAACACATACTGTGTGCCTTCGGCGATGTCACGCAGCCGATCTAGAAAGAACTTCTTTTGAGCGGCCTGTAGTTGCACCTCATCAAGGAAAACAACGTCTTCATCCTCTCCAGCATCTGCGTCGATGATGTGGAAGATGAAGCTGACAATTTCTAAGCTCTCGCGCTGGGCCTGACTCAACACTCCATCCAGTGGTACCGCCATATTGCTACTCCTTTCGAGGTTTCTCATTGACTTCGAGGAATTACCCGCCCTAATGGCAATGAAGGCAATAAAGGGGGGATCAAGACCAGAGATTCATTCTTGAACGTGGGCATTGGTGGCCTCCCTCTTCTATATATCAAAGACTCTGCATAGTTCTGCACTTGGGAAACGCAGAGCATCCCCAGAACTGCTGCCCCGCCTTGGCCCCTGACTTCACTGTACGAATCAGCATCGCACCGCCGCATTTCGGGCATTGCCGCTCGGCTGTCGGATCGCTACGGCGCTTGAGGTTTTGCACATGCTCTCGGTGCGTAGCGAGGGTCGGGGCGCGACGGCCGGTTTGCAGGGCGTGCAGCATGGCGTCGACTTCAGCCGCGCTGAATACCGCCTGCTGGAATGACTGGATATAGCGGATAAAGCCAATGCCCTGGGTCACGTTGGCCGGCACTTCGGTCTTGAAGGTGCTGCCGCCGACAAAGGTGATGACCGAGTGCAGGTGCTCAGGGCTGACGCCAAGGGTGGCTTCCAGAGCCTTGAGGTGTTTGTAGTTCTGCCTAAGCGGGTTCTGGAATTTGAAGGTGCGTTTGTAAAGCTTCTGCGTCCACTGCGCCTGCTTCTCGCTGCCGAAGATCCAGCCGCTCATGTTCTTCGTTTCCAGCACGAATATGCCGTAGGGCGAGAGGAATACGTGGTCGATCTGCGTGGTGCCGTCCGGCGTGTTCAGGGTGACGTTGTGCAGGCGGCGGTAGGTCTGCTTGTCCAGCTGCCAGTGGGCGAACAGGCGCACCAGCAGTTCACCGATCTGCCCCTTGGCCCAGGGCGATTTGAAAAGGCCGATCAGCAAGGCTGCCGGGATGAACCAGGTCAGCATGCCCCAGACCTGGGCGACTATCGGGCTGTAATCCATTTTCTTCCTTGAGCAGAGCTGCTTGATGGCTGGGCGAGCAGGTGTGCCGAAATCCAGATGCCTGGCACTGATTCGGATAATGGCTAATTGCCTTTAAAGGCTCAAGGGGGTTGCGACCATTGTTCTATGGCCGCTAGGCGGTTGCGCCAGGTTTGGGGGTATTGCGCAGGGCTGAGCGCGGCTTTTGTTAATGAGCCGATTAGCGCATCTATTCGGCTCAATTGGTGAGCCGAATAAGGACCATCTGGCTCACCGTCTTCTTACCTGATGTTCGTTGGACTGTTGTGTCGCTTGCTGGTCAGCGCTTCTTCGCCAGTAATTCGGAGCGGCCAATCACTTCTCTGCTGCGCTCAGGTTTGCGCGGGCCGGAGAAGCCGGCGTCTTCGATGGCGCTATCGAGGCCACGAAAGTGCGGGGCGGCCTTGGGGCAGCGGACTGTTTCCATGCCTTCGTTCCACGCATGCACCATATGCTTGGCTACGTCGCGCCAGGCGGGCTCGTTCTTTGCGGCTTCGATGACTTCCTTGCCGACCTCTACGGCGGATTCGCAGAGTTGCTCGAGCATGGCTGCGTATTTGCTCGGGGTAATGCCCAGCACGGCCTTGAAGAAGGTTTCCAGAGATCGACCCGGTGTCCAGGTTTGCCTGCCTCCAACGGACAGGCCAGGCGGGTTGCTGGCGAAGCGCGGGTAGGCCTGAGTGGTCACCAGGTCATAGACGGGCGTGAAGCCTACGTCCGCTCGGGAGGAGTAGAACAGCGCGATGTTCTTCGCGTGGCAGTCGGCATTGCGCACCACGTAGTTGGTCAGCAGGTGCCAGCCCAGGTGCTCGCGCTGCGCTTGCAGGCGGTCGGCGGGGATGTAGGCGCGTGTGGCATTCCACACCCGTTCGGTGGTGGGCGAGTACTTTTCATGGGGTGGTAAACCCAGCAGCCCGCAGGCATCCTCGACGCCGTAGCGGGGGATGCCGTGTTCGTCCATGTCGAAGCGATCCACTACCAGGACCTTGCCGTCGTCAGACATGCGGCAGGCAGCGACCGGCACGACATTCAGTCGCTCCAGCACGCGCATGGTGTAGAACTCGTTGAAGCCCAGAAAAGGGGTGGTTTCGTCGGAGCCCTTGATGATGTGAAAGCCGGTGCGCAGGGTCGGTTTGCCCAGCGGCTCCCGAGGGGCGACGGCGTCGGTGGCAATGAACTTTGGCACGACCCCCGATACGGCGACCCGAGCGTATTGCCGCACCAGTGCGGCGAATCGTTCGCTGGTGTTTTCCGCTTTGAGCAGGTGTTCTATCTCCAGCGGCGCCATTTCGACGCCAGGCTCAACACCCTCTGGCGTGACCGAGACTCTGCCGATACCGGTGCCGCCCACCACGCCCAGCAGTGAGAGATCGGTACCATCGAGCAGTGGGCCGAACTCTTCGCGGATGACGCCTAGCAAATACCCCTCGGGCAGGTTCTGCCGAAAGAACGGGAAGAGGTCACGTGGCCAGCGCCATGCTTCTTCCCGTACCGGCATCGTCAGGCTGACGAAGTCTTCCGCTACTGTGCCCGGAAGGTACTTCAGCACATATTCATCGCGCTCCCGATAGAGCTTGGCCACCCTCCGTGAGCTGACGTGGACGTCGAGGATCATGCTCAAGCACTCCCTGAGCGTTGCTCGTCGAGAATGTCTTCAACCGTGCGTTGATGCCCGGCCTTGACCAGCTTCAGGTCGTAGCCTGCCGCCTCCAGCAGGCGAACCAGCACCGAGACGCTCATATCGCCTTTGGCCAGGGTTTCCATGCGCGCTACCGTGGTGCGCGAGACGCCAGCACGACTGGCCAGCGCTTCCTGGCTCAGTTTCGCGTCACCGCGCGCCTGTTTCAGCATTTCCGAAACGTCGTAGAGAGAGGTCATTTGTAGCCCCTGGGCGTCAAAAATCGAAGTAATGCCGGAAAATGTAGCTCCTGGGCTACAGCTCTACAAGCAGCCTGAATCTATTATTGTGTCTCGTGGGCTACAGGATACGCCTGTTGATCGTTTTTTGTAGCTCTTGGGCTACATTTTCTCGTAGGCAATGGCTACGCAGCTTCTCAGAGCGTGGAGGCGAGTGAGGAGGGGGGCCATTTGAGATGTGCAAAGACACGAAAGCCGCGCAATGCGCGGCTTTGAAGGTGGTGGGCCCACACGGACTCGAACCGTGGACCAAAGGATTATGAGTCCTCTGCTCTAACCAACTGAGCTATAGGCCCCCAGAAGGCCGGCGGATTATACCGACGCGTTCTCGCCAGCGCCAACCGCTTGACCTGGCGGGAGAAATTTCCGGGTGAAGGCTTCTGCCGAGAGTGGGCGGCTGATCACATAGCCCTGGATCTGCAGGCAGCCTTCGGCGGCCAGGCAGAGTTCCTGGGCCTTGGTTTCCACCCCTTCGGCGATCACCGTCAGCTGCATGCTGTGGCCCAGGGCGATGATGGCGCGGGTGATCGCCAGGTCGTGCGGGTCGTCCGGCAGGCCGCGGACGAAGGACTGGTCGATCTTCAACACGTCCAGCGGCAGGCGCTTGAGGTAGCTGAGCGAGGAGTAGCCGGTGCCGAAGTCGTCGATGGCCAGCTGTACGCCGAGTTCCTTGAGCCTGTGGAGAATGTCCAGCGCATCGCCGGCCTGGTTCATGATGAAGTTTTCGGTGATCTCCATTTGCAGCAGCTCGGCCGCCAGACCGTGCTGTTGCAGCAGCTCGCCGATGCGCGAAACCAGGCTTGGCTGGTGCAGCTGGGCGCCGGCAAGGTTGACCGACAACGGGCCGAAGCCCTGGTTGCTGTCCTGCCAGCATTGCAACTGGCGACAGGCCTCCTGCAGTACCCAGTCGCCAAGTGGCAGGATCAGCCCGCTTTCTTCCGCCACCGGGATGAAGCGATCCGGCGGGATGTCGCCGAACACCGGGTGCGGCCAGCGCACCAGCGCTTCGGCGCCGACCAGTCGCTGGCTGCGCAGGCAGTACTTGGGTTGGTAGAACAGGCGCAGCTCGTCGCGCTCCAGGGCGCGGCGCAGCTCCTGTTCCATGGCCATGCGCTCGTTGACCTGGAAGGTCAGCGAGCGTGTGTAGAACTCGCTGCGGTTGCGCCCCTTGGCCTTGGACTGGTACATGGCGGCATCGGCGTTCTTGACCAGGGTGGCGACATCCGCGCCGTCCTTGGGGTAGAGGCTGATGCCGATGCTGGCGCTGACGAAGAACTCGTGATGGTCGATATCGAACGGGGCGCTGAAGCAGTCGAGCAGTTTTTGCGCCACCTGCTCGGCATCCGCTGCCTGCTGCAGGCCTGGCAGCAGGATGATGAATTCATCGCCGCCGAGGCGGGCAACGGTGTCGATGTCGCGCAGTTGTAGCTTCAGGCGTGCGGCGATGGCGCGGAGCAACTGGTCGCCAACCGGGTGGCCGAGGCTGTCGTTGATCTGCTTGAAGCGGTCGAGATCGAGGAACAGCACGGCGCCGGCCTTGTCTTCGGCGCGCGAGCCGTCCAGCGCACTGCGCAGGCGGTTCTCGAACAGCAGGCGATTGGGCAGGCCGGTCAGCGGGTCGTGGTGGGCCTGGTGGTCGAGGCGGGCCTGGGCGTGCTTGAGGCTGGAAATATCGGCGAACACGCCGACGAAATGGGTGATCTGGTTGTCGGCGTTGCGCACCGCGCTGATGGTCAGCCACTCGGGATAGAGTTCGCCGTTCTTGCGCCGGTTCCAGATCTCGCCCTGCCAGTGGCCGTTGCTTGCCAGGCAATGCCACATGGCGTTGTAGAAGGCCTGGTCGTGCTGGCCGGAGGCAAGCAGGCTGGGCTTCTGGCCAAGGGCTTCGGCCTCGGCATAGCCGGTGATTTCGGTGAAGGCGCGGTTGACCGCGGTGATGCGCTGCTCGAGGTCGGTGATCATCACGCCTTCGGCGGTGCTTTCGAACACGGTGGCGGCCTGCTGCAGTTCTTCCTGCATCTGCTGGCGCTCGGTGATGTCGCGGGCGATGGTCAGCAGGCAGTCTTCGCCACCAAGGGGCAAGGGTTGCGCCGACAGCTCGCACAGGCGCAGCTGGCCGCTCTTGGTGCGCACCCGGGCGATCATGTCGCGTACGCTGCCGTGCTCGCGGATGGATTGCACCATGCGTTCGCGGTCCGTCGGGTCGGCCCAGATGCCGAGGCTGAGGGTGCTCTGCCTGGCAGCCTCGTCGAAGCTGTAGCCGGTGATGCGGCTGAAGCCTTCGTTGGCTTCTATCAGCAAACCGTCGCGCATGCGGCTGATCAGCAGGCCGTCGGGCGAGGCGTGGAAGGCCCTGGCGAACTTTTCCTCGGAAATCTGCAACTGCTGCTGGGTGGCCTTCAGCTGGCTGATGTCGCGCACCACCACGACCAGCGCGGGCACGTCGGCGAGCTGGAAGGCTTCGGCCGATATCAGGCCGGTGAACAGGCTGCCGTCGGCGCGGCGAAAGGGCATCTCCAGGTTGCGCATGTTCTGGTCCTGCAGGCCCAGCAGCAGCTTCGGGCCGATGCCGGGAACGCCCCAGATATCCAGTTCGGTAGCCGTCTTGCCGATGGCCTGCTCGACGCTGAGACCGGTGTGCTCGGTGAAGGCGGCGTTGACCTCGAGCAGCACGCCGTCTGCGCGGCGGGCGATGACCAGGATGTCCGGGCACTGCTGGAAGACCGAGGCGAACTTCTGCTCCGACAGGCGCAGGGCCTGTTCGGTCTGCTTGGTCTCGCTGATGTCGATCATCAGGCCGCGCACCACCTGCTGGTCGCCACGCTGCAGCAGGGTGACGGTATCGCGCACCCACACCACGCGGCCGTCGGCCGCCAGCAGGCGATACTCCAGCGTGTGATCTTCGCCCGCGGTGCATTGCTCCAGGCAGCGCCGCAGCGCGCGCTGTTGATCATCCGGATGCAGATGGCGCTGCCAGAAACCGGGTTCGAGCCATTTCTCCAGGGGATAACCGAGCAGCTTCTCGGCGTGCGGCGATACGTAGGTGTAGGTCAGCCCGCTGGATTCGGCCTCCCAGGTGATGGCCGAGAGGTTTTCCACCAGGTCGCGAAAGTGCTGCTCGCGGCTGCGCAGTGCCTGCTCCAGTGCTTCGCGGTTGCGCATCTCGCTTTTCAGTCGGCGATTGATGCGCAGGATGATGGCGATGATGGCCAGCAGGCCGAGCAGTGCGGGCAGGCCGTAGAGCAGTGTTTCGCGCCAGGCGCTGCGCTTGTCCAGCACGCTGCCGATCCAGGGGGCCTGTAGTGCGGCGATTTCGGCGGGGCCGAGCTCGGCGAAGACCTTGTCGAGGATGCCGACCAGTATCGCGTGGTCGCGCGGCGCGGCCATGGCCAGTTGGTAGCGATAGGGCGTTTCGCCGCTGATATACAGGCCGTCGAGCTTTAGCTGGCGCAGGCTCCAGACGCTGGATGCGAGATCGCCTACCAGCGCGTCCGCCTGGCCGGTGGCCAGCGCCTGAAGCGCCGCGGCGACGCTGGGCAGTGGCAGCAGGCTGAGGTCCGGGTGCTGCTGGCGCAGCAGTTCGTGCGGGGCGTAGTCGGCGACCACGGCGATTCTCAGGCCGTACAGGTCGTTGAGCTTTCTTGGCTGCGGCCCGCCGTTGCGAGCCAGGATGACGATGGGGAAATCCAGGTAGGGGCGGGTGAACACCAGATAGCTCTGGCGCTCGGGCGTCGACATCACGCCCGGCAACAGATGCAGCTGGCCGGCGCGGGCCTGTTCCAGCACCTGGCTCCAGCTGCTCGGCTCGACAGGTTGCAGCTTCAGGCCGAGGCGGCTTTCGATCAGCCTGACATAGTCGGCGGTCAGCCCCTGGTAACGGCCCTGGTCGTCGCGGAACTCGAACGGGGGCCAGGAGGTGTCCACACCCAGGCGCAGCTCCGTCTGGGCAGCCAGCCAGGTGCGTTCCTCCTCGCTGAGGGTCAGGGCCAGGGCCGGGGTCGTCCAGTACGCCAGGCACAACAACAAAATGGCCGGCAAGCGCGGCATAACGGCCTCGTTTCGCAACCAGTGTCCGTTGCAGTGTAGCCCTGTGAGCCACAGATGGCAGTTTGACTTCAGTCGTAGCGAGCGCCGTCAGGCGCCCGGGCATTCCTCACAGGCAGGCCTGAAGCAAAACCCCCGGCCTGGGCCGGGGGTTCTGGTATCACTCGTCGAGGAAGGAGCGCAGGTGCTCGCTTCGCGTCGGGTGGCGCAGCTTGCGCAGCGCCTTGGCTTCGATCTGGCGGATACGCTCACGGGTGACATCGAACTGTTTGCCCACTTCCTCGAGGGTGTGGTCGGTGTTCATGTCGATACCGAAGCGCATGCGCAGGACCTTGGCTTCACGGGCGGTGAGGCCGGCCAGCACTTCGCGAGTGGCCTCCTTGAGGCTTTCGACGGTGGCCACGTCGATCGGGGACTGCATGGTGCTGTCCTCGATGAAGTCGCCCAGATGCGAATCTTCGTCGTCGCCAATCGGGGTTTCCATGGAGATCGGCTCTTTGGCGATCTTCAATACCTTGCGGATCTTGTCCTCGGGCATTTCCATGCGCTCACCCAGCTCTTCCGGAGTGGGCTCGCGACCCATTTCCTGGAGCATCTGACGGGAGATGCGGTTGAGCTTGTTGATGGTCTCGATCATGTGCACCGGGATACGGATGGTGCGCGCCTGGTCGGCGATCGAGCGGGTGATCGCCTGGCGGATCCACCAGGTGGCGTAGGTCGAGAACTTGTAGCCGCGACGGTATTCGAACTTGTCCACTGCCTTCATCAGGCCGATGTTGCCTTCCTGGATCAGGTCGAGGAACTGCAGGCCGCGGTTGGTGTACTTCTTGGCGATGGAGATGACCAGACGCAGGTTGGCCTCGACCATTTCCTTCTTGGCGCGGCGAGCTTTCGCTTCACCGATGGACATGCGACGGTTGATGTCCTTGATCTCGGCCAGGCTCAGGCTGCACTCGGCTTCCAGGTCGGCCAGCTTCTGCTGGCAGCGCTGGATGTCGCCCTGCAGGTTGCCCAGGGCTTCGGCGTACTTGGCCTTGCCCTTGGCCAGGTCGGCGGCCCAGTCCATGTCGATTTCGTTGCCCGGGAACAGGCGCAGGAAGTCGGCACGCGGCATGCGCGCATCACGTACGCACAGCTGCATGATGGCGCGCTCTTGCGCACGCAGGCGGTCGAGGGCATCGCGCACCTGGGTAACCAGGGCGTCGTACTGCTTGGGCACCAGCTTGATCGGCATGAACAGCTCGGCCAGTGCGGCCAGCTCTTCGGTGGCCTGCTTGCTGCCGCGACCGTGCTTCTTCAGGGCCTTCTGGACTTTTTCCTGCTGCTCGGCCACGGCGGTGAAGCGGCGAGCCGCTTCTTCCGGGTCCGGGCCGCCATCGCCTTCTTCTTCCTCGTCGTCGCCGCTCTCGTCTTCTTCGTCGTCGTCGCTTTCTTCAGCGGCGGCGCCTTCCTTGACGGGAACGGGGGCGGCGGCTTCGTCGGGCACGCTGCCGTCATCCGGGTCGATGTAGCCACTGAGGACTTCGGCCAGGCGGCCGCCTTCGGTGGTGACGCGGTTGTACTCGGCGAGGATGCCTTCGACGGTGCCGGGGAAGTGAGCGATGGCGCTCATGACTTCGCGGATGCCTTCCTCGATGCGCTTGGCGATTTCGATTTCGCCTTCGCGGGTCAGCAGCTCCACGGTACCCATTTCGCGCATGTACATGCGCACCGGGTCGGTGGTGCGGCCGATATCGGTCTCAACGGCGGCGAGGGCGGCAGCGGCTTCTTCGGCTGCAGCCTCGTCGGTGTCGGCTTCGGCCAACAGCAGGGCGTCCGCATCCGGAGCACTCTCGAATACGTTGATCCCCATGTCGTTGATCATGCGGATGATGTCTTCCACCTGTTCCGGATCGGAAATGTCTTCCGGCAGGTGGTCATTGACCTCCGCGTACGTCAGGTAACCCTGCTCGCGACCACGGCTGATCAATTCTTTCAAACGAGATTGCTGTTGCGCTTTTACGGACATAACACCCTATCCACTGAAGGTCTTGGCGGGCTGAAAACAAGCCGAGGATTATACCTCAGTTTGGGCTTTAGGCGCCAGTTGGGGACTTGCTGCTCGGCGAGGCGGTCAGGCTGTAGTGCTCTCTGAGCAATGTCTTCTCCTCGTCTGTGAGCTCGCTGGGGCTTTTATGAAGGATGCTGCGGAGCGCCTTTTCACGCCGCCTCTGCGATTGACTGTGTGCAAGTGTAGTAATGGTGTCGAAAAACTGCTGTTCAAGGTTGTCGCCCCGGATCAGCCATTCCTTCTCTGCCAGGGCCCGCAGCAGGCGTCCCTGTTCGGTACCGTGCCAGCGGGCGATCAGTTGCAGCGAACGCAGGTTGGGCGTTTTCTGCAGGGCACCGACCAGCGCCACGAGAAGCTGCGCGTAGGTGTCATCTTCGTCGGCGAAATGGCTGACATCTTCGACCTTCTGCGCCAGTTGTGGGTGGTGCAGCAAGGTGCGCAGGGCGATCAGGTGTGGTGATTCGACGCTCACCGCGGTACGCGGGGCACGTGGCGCGAAATCGCCCTTGCCCTTCTTGTTCCACTTGCCGCTGCCGTCTTTTTTCCAGCTGCCTTTGCCGCCTTCGTGGCTGCGTTCGTAGTGTTGCTGCTGGGGCGGGGCGGGCTGCTCGTAACCGCCGACATCCGGCAGGCTGTCGTAGTAGGCGCTGTCGGGGATGTCGCCGTAATCCGGGTAGTCGCTGCTGAACGCGTGGCTGGGCGTGCTGGGCGCATGGCTGCGCGGGGCGCTGGCAACCTGGCTCATGGCTTCGCCGGAAAGACCGGTGATCTCGCTCAGGCGCTGGCGCATCAGGGCACGCAGGTTGTTGCCGGGAATCTTGTCGATCAGCGGCGCTGCCAGGGTCACCAGGTGCGCCTTGCCTTCCAGCGAGCGCGGGTCGGCCTCTTCGCAAAGCTGCTGGAAGAAGTAGTCAGCCAGCGGCTGGGCATGCTGGTTGATGCGTGCGCGGAAGGCATCGGTGCCTTCGGCGCGTACCAGGGTGTCCGGGTCTTCGCCTTCGGGCAGGAACAGAAAGCGCGCGCGGCGACCGTCCTGCAGGCTTGGCAGGGTCGACTCCAGGGCGCGCCAGGCGGCATTGCGCCCGGCGGCGTCGCCATCGAAGCAGAACAGCACGCTGGGCACGATGCGAAACAGACGCTTGAGGTGTTCTTCGCTGGTGGCCGTACCCAGGGTCGCCACGGCATTGCGCAGGCCCTGCTGGGCCAGGGCGATGACGTCCATGTAGCCTTCGACCACCATGATCTCGTCGAGATCACGGTTGTGCTTGCGCGCCTCGTACAGGCCGTAGAGTTCCTGGCCCTTGTGGAATACCGGGGTTTCCGGGGAGTTCAGGTACTTGGGCTTGTCGTCGCCCAGTACACGGCCGCCGAAGGCGATCACCCGGCCGCGGCTGTCGCGGATGGGGAACATGATGCGGTCGCGGAAGCGGTCGTAGCGCCGGCCGTTCTCGGCGTTCTCGATCAGCAGGCCGGCGTCGATCATGACTTTCTGCTGCAGGGCGTCGGTGCCCAGTTGCTTGAGCAGGTTGTCCCAGCCGGGCGGGGCGAAGCCGAGGCCGAAGTCGCGAGCGATTTCACCGGTCAGGCCGCGGCCCTTGAGGTAATCCACGGCGTACTTGCGCTGCGGATGGCTCTTCAGGGCCTGGCGATAGTGCTCGGCGGCGGCATTGAGCAGCGGGTAGAGCGGCGAGTCCACCGGTTGGCGTGGCGTGCGCCCGCGACCGCCTTCCTCGCGCGGCACGTCCATGCCGGCGCGCTTGGCCAGCTCCTCGATCGCCTGGGGAAATTCCAGCTGATCGTGGTCCATGACGAAGCCGAGGGCGTTGCCGCCGGCGCCGCAACCGAAGCAGTAGTAGAACTGCTTGTCCGGGCTGACGGTGAAGGAGGGGGTCTTTTCCTTGTGGAACGGGCAGCAGGCGCTGTAGTTCTTGCCGGTCTTCTTCAGCTGGATGCGCGAACTCACCACATCGACGATGTCGGTGCGGTTGAGCAGGTCATCGATGAAGGACTGTGGAATCAGGCCGGCCATAGACGCTCAGCATAGTCGCCCGCGTGGGCACTCAGAAAGCAGAAAACTCCGCCGTTCACCTGAGGTGAGGCGGAGTTCCTGAAAAAGCAATGCCCGACCAAGGCCGGGCATTCGGGCATCACGCGTACTGATTAGTACAGGCGGACGCTGCGACGCTGCTCGCGCTGCACTTTCTTGGCGTGACGCTTAACAGCGGCAGCGGCCTTGCGCTTACGCTCAGCGGTCGGCTTTTCGTAGAATTCGCGGCTGCGGACTTCAGCCAGTACACCGGCTTTTTCGCAGGAGCGCTTGAAACGACGCAGGGCTACGTCGAAGGGTTCGTTCTCTTTAACTTTGACGGCTGGCATCCAGGTCGTACCTATCTTTAATTACCGGGGTGAACGCGTTCCCGGCAAATGGCTCGGGTTGCGTCGGTTTTTAAGGGTTGCGGATGTTACCGCCTCGGGCCGAGGAATGCAAAGCCCTCTGATCGAAAAGCGCTGGCCGCTCCGCCGGGCGGCGCTTATCATGCGCGCCTTTGTTCCACGCGGCAAACCAAGGTTCAAGCTCCATGCTCGTACTGGGATTGGAAACTTCCTGCGATGAAACCGGCGTCGCGCTCTACGACAGCGAGCGCGGCCTGCTGGCTGACGCCCTGTTCAGCCAGATCGACCTGCACCGTGTGTATGGCGGCGTGGTGCCCGAGTTGGCCTCGCGTGATCACGTCAAGCGCATGTTGCCGCTGATTCGCCAGGTGCTGGATGAAGCCGGCAAGCAGGCCAGCGATATCGATGCACTGGCGTACACGGCCGGCCCTGGCCTGGTCGGGGCGCTGCTGGTGGGCGCCTCCTGCGCGCAGGCGCTGGCATTCGCCTGGGGCGTGCCGGCCGTCGGTGTGCACCATATGGAAGGTCACCTGCTGGCGCCGATGCTGGAAGAGCAGCCGCCGGCCTTTCCCTTCGTCGCCTTGCTGGTGTCCGGTGGCCACACCCAACTGGTGCGGGTCGATGGCATCGGCCAGTACCAGTTGCTCGGCGAGTCGCTGGACGATGCCGCCGGGGAGGCCTTCGACAAGACCGCCAAGCTGATGGGCCTGAATTACCCCGGCGGTCCGGAGATCGCCAAGCTGGCCGAGCAGGGCACGCCGGGGCGCTTCGTCTTCCCGCGACCGATGACCGATCGGCCGGGTCTGGATTTCAGTTTCAGCGGCCTGAAGACCTTCGCTCTGAATACCTGGCAGCAATGCCGCGACAACGGCGACGACCTCGACCAAGCCCGTCGCGACATCGCGCTGGCCTTCCAGCAGGCGGTGGTTGAGACTCTGACCATCAAGTGCAAGCGTGCGCTAAAGCAGAGTGGGCTCAAGAGCCTGGTGATCGCCGGCGGGGTGAGTGCCAACAAGGCGCTGCGCGAGCATCTGGAAGGTATGCTGGGCGAGATGAAGGGCAAGGTGTTCTATGCGCGTCCGCGTTTCTGCACCGACAACGGCGCGATGATCGCCTATGCCGGTTGCCAGCGTTTGCTGGCAGGGCAGCATGAAGATCTGGCGATCAAGGTGCAGGCGCGCTGGCCGATGGAGTCGCTGCCGGCGCTGTGAGCGCCCCAAGGGATTTACGCGTAGGAGCGAGCTCTGCTCGCGAACCGAAAAATTCGCGAGCAGAGCTCGCTCCTACAGTTTTTGTTATCGAATCAAAAACGCCGTTCGCGTCCGGCGAACAGATCGCGCAGGTTGCTGCGGTGGCGCCACACGATCAGCCCGGTCAGTACGCAGGCCGGCAGCAGGGCCGCCGGTTGTTGCCAGGCCAGCAGCGGTAGCGTCAGCGGCGTGGCGATCAGCGAGGCCAGCGAGCTGGTGCGGGTCAGCAGGAATACCAGCGCCCAGGCCGCCAGCGCGAGCAGGGCAGCCGGTGGATAAAGGCCGAGCAGCATGCCGGCGGCAGTGGCGACGCCCTTGCCGCCGCGAAAACGGAAGTACAGCGGGTAGAGGTGGCCGATCACCGCTGCCAGGCCGACCCAGGCCTGCTGATGCAGGCTGAGGCCGAGCAGCTTGGCGATGAGGATCGGCAGCAGGCCCTTGAGCAGGTCGCCGATCAGCGTCATGACGGCCAGTTTCTTGCCTGCCACGCGCAGCATGTTGGTGGCGCCAGGGTTGCCCGAGCCGCTGGCACGCGGGTCCGGCCCGCCAGCGAGTCGGCTGAGCAGGATGGCGAAGGACAACGAACCGAGCAGGTAGGCAAGGACTGCCAGAAGCCAGAACATGGTGGCCATTCCAGGGCATGGGGTGGCCCGATTCTAACGAGGTGCAGCGCCCTTGTCGTGGCGCGGAGAGTGCGGTGGACAGAGTATTTATCGAGGGGCTGGAAGTCGACACGGTGATCGGCGCCTACGATTGGGAGCGCGATATTCGCCAGTGCCTGCGCCTGGACCTGCAGATGGCCTGGGACAACCGCCCGGCCGCAGCCGGTGACGACCTCGAGCTGGCACTCGACTATGCCAGCGTGTCCACGCGTATCCAGGCCTTTGCCGCCGAGTCGCAGTTCATTCTGGTCGAGACCTTCGCCGAGCGTCTGGTGCAGACCCTGATGGAAGAATTCAGCATTCCCTGGATTCGCCTGAAGCTGACCAAGCCCGGCGCAGTACCGGCCGCACGTGGCGGCGTGGGTGTGGAGATCGAGCGCGGATGCCTCTGACTCGGGTCTATCTCGGCCTCGGCAGCAATATCGAGCGCGAGACTCATCTTGTCGCCGGGCTCGATGCACTGGCCGGGTTGCTCGGCGATATGCGCTGCTCGCCGGTCTTCGAAAGCCATGCGGTGGGCATCAAGAGCGGCAACTTCTTCAATCTGGTGGTGGTGGGCGAAACCGATCTGCCTTTGCCGGAGCTGGATCGCCGGCTCAAGTTCATCGAGGCCGATAACGGCCGCTACGCACCGGAGCGCAAGGGTTTGCCTCTGGATATCGATGTGCTGCTGTATGGCGAGCAGGTCGGCAACTTCAACGGCCTGATCCTGCCGCGCGCGGAAATCCTCAAAAATGCCTTTGTACTCTGGCCGCTGGCTTTGCTCGCGCCACAAGTGTGCCACCCGGTCGATGGTCGCTCGTTCGCCGAGCTGTGGGCGTCGGCGCAGATCGATCAGCAGCTATGGCCAGCCGCCTTCCAGTGGCGCGGCGCCGAGTTGACCCCGGCCGAGTTGCTGGTCTCTGCGTAGCCCGGATGCAATCCGGGGGGCTGGCCTCAGCGCGCTCTTCGTAGCCCGGATGCAATCCGGGGCATCGGCAGCACCTGTCTCCCGGATTGCATCCGGGCTACGTGGACTGTTGCAGGTGCTCGACCTGTAGGAGCGGATTCATCCGCGAAAAGGCGGGCCGCGGAGCTGTGATGATCGCGGCTGAAACGGAATGCCGCCCAGCCGCTCCTACGAGGCGTGCTGCTGTCTGTAGGCCTTGAGTGCCTGCAGGCGCTCGCGGTTGAGCGCTTCGCCCAGCTCCGCACCCTTGAAGCCCTTCTCCAGTAGCGGTTTGACCGCCACCTGCCGTGCGGCCTCGGCGGCGCCGAGCAGGTAGGCGGCCTGTGGGTACTGGCGCTGCTCCAGGCCCTTACGACCACGCGCATCCATCTCGCAGGCGGCGACGAACTCGGCGAAGCGTTGCGGGCGGCGGAACACGTCGAAGCGTTGCAGCAACTCCAGCAGCGTCGACGGGCGCAATTCCAGTGCGCGGTGGCCATGGGTATGGAATTCGCCCACCAGCAACGCCAGCTCGGCGCAGTCGCGCGGCGCCTTGCAGCGTTCGTTGATCGCCTGGATCAGGCGCAGCCCCTTGTGTTCATGGGCGATATGGCGCGGCCACTCAGCCTCCGGCGTCAGGCCCTTGCCGACATCGTGCAGCAGGCAGGCCCAGCGTACGTTGAGCGGCTGCTCGTGCTCCGCGCACTGGCGCAGCACGCCCAGCACGTGCACGCCGGTATCGATCTCAGGGTGGTGCGCCTGCGGTTGCGGCACGCCGAACAGCTTGTCCACTTCCGGTAGCAGCGCCGCCAGCGCGCCGCAATCGCGCAGCACCTGGATGAACACATCCGGGCGCGGCTCCATCAGCGCGCGGGAGATTTCCTTCCAGCTGCGCTCGGCTGTGAGGTGGCTGAGCTCGCCGGAGTCGGCCAGTTGGCGCATCAGCTCAAGCGTTTCTGGCGCGACGCTGAAATCGAGCGGGGCATAGCGCGCCGCGAAGCGGGCGACACGCAGTACGCGCAGCGGGTCCTCGGCGAAGGCCGGGGACACGTGTCGCAGGACGCGTGCCTGGAGGTCCTGCAGGCCGCCATAGGGGTCGATCACATTCCCTGCGGCGTCCTCGGCCATGGCGTTGACGCTGAGGTCGCGGCGGATCAGGTCGTCCTCCAGCGTGACGTCCGGGCTGGCATGAAAGGTGAAACCGCCATAGCCGCGGCCACTCTTGCGCTCGGTGCGCGCCAGGGCGTATTCCTCACCGGTCTGCGGGTGCAGGAACACCGGAAAATCGGCGCCCACCGGGCGATAACCGAGCTCCAGCATCTGCTCTGCGCTGGCGCCGACCACGACCCAGTCGTTCTCGGTGACGGGACGGCCGAGCAGGCGATCACGCACTGCCCCGCCGACTTTGTAAATCTGCATGTGTGTTCCTCCGCTGAGCGCAGAGGATACCGAAGATCGCGCAAGGCTGCGTCGTGCTACGGCGTCGCCAGGGAGGTAGCCCGGATGCAATCCGGGACGTTCGCGCGGATATCCCCGGATTGCATCCGGGCTACGGTGTGGCTTGCGGGATCTGATCGGTCAGCACTTGCACGGCGCGCTCCAGCAGCTCGGCACTGTCGCGCGCAGGGCTCAGACCGGTGCTGATCACGCCCTCCCAGAGGATGCGCTGGTCGAGGTCGGTCAGGCGCAGGCGCAGGGTGCCGGTCTCGTCACGCAAGCGATGGATGGCCTGGTAGGGGCCGAGCGGGTCGGGCGGCGGCGTGTCGACCTTGAACAGCAGCGGGCCGTCCTGCACGGCCAGCCAGTAATAGACGCGCAGCTGTGGCTGCTGGCTTTCGTGATAACCGCGGGTGGACAGCCCGTGGCGCAACAGGTGCGGTAACTGGCGATAGCGTTCGGGGAAGGGCGCTTCGCCCTCCAGGCTGGCCTGCGGGTCGATCAGTTCGAAGCCATGACGCCCGGCCAGCGAGGCATCGGCAGGGCTGAGGATGCGCGCCTGGGGCACATGGCTGGAGCAGGTGGCCAGGCCCAGGCATAGCAGAATGACGAGAAATAGGCGCATGCACGGCGTCTCGCGGAGTCTGCCTGCGATGCTGAGGGGCAGGGCCACGGCCGGCAACCGATCAAATGGGTGGAATGATCAGATCCAGCCGCGGGTAGTCGCCTTCTCCTTCCGCGCTGCCCCGTGGCGGCACGTGCTGCGTGGTGATCAGCTGGTCGCCCTGACACACCTCCAGGTGGATGTCGAAGCCCCATAGCCGGTGCAGGTGCTTGAGCACTTCGCCGGTGGAGTCGCCCAGTGGTTTGCGGTCGTGCTGCTGGTGGCGCAGGGTCAGCGAGCGGTCGCCGCGGCGGTCGATGTTCCAGATCTGCACGTTGGGTTCGCGATTGCCCAGGTTGTACTGCGCTGCCAGCAGCTCGCGGATGGTGCGGTAGCCGGGCTCGTCATGGATGGCCGGCACCAGCAGCTCGTCCTTCTGGTCGTCATCGAGGATGCCGAACAGCTTGAAGTCGCGAATCACCTTGGGCGAGAGGAACTGCAGGATGAAGCTCTCGTCCTTGAAGCTGGTCATGGCGAACTTGAGGGTGGTCAGCCAGTCGCTGCCGGCGATGTCGGGGAACCAGCGCTTGTCCTCTTCGGTAGGGTTTTCGCAGATACGGCGAATGTCGCGGTACATGGCGAAACCCAGGGCGTAGGGGTTGATGCCGCTGTAGTAAGGGCTGTCGAACGGCGGCTGGTAGACCACGCTGGTATGCGACTGCAGGAACTCCATCATGAAGCCGTCGGTAACCAGACCCTCGTCGTACAGGTCGTTCATCAGGGTGTAGTGCCAGAAGGTGGCCCAGCCTTCGTTCATCACCTGGGTCTGGCGCTGCGGGTAGAAGTACTGGGCGATCTTGCGCACGATGCGGATCACCTCGCGCTGCCAGGGCTCCAGCAGGGGCGCGTGTTTTTCCAGGAAGTAGAGGATGTTTTCCTGAGGTTCGGCGGGGAAGCGCTTGCTGTCCTTGCCGCCGCCCTTGTCCGCGTTTCTGGGAATGGTGCGCCACAGGTCGTTGATCTGCTTCTGCAGGTGTTCCTCGCGGTCCTTCTGCCGCCGTCGCTCCTCTTCGGCGGAGATGGGGTAGGGGCGTTTGTAGCGGTCGACACCATAGTTCATCAGCGCATGGCAGGAATCGAGCAGCTCCTCCACGGCATCGATGCCATGGCGCTCTTCGCACTGCATGATGTACTGCTTGGCGAACACCAGGTAGTCGATGATCGAGCTGGCGTCGGTCCAGGTGCGGAACAGGTAGTTGCCCTTGAAGAAGCTGTTGTGGCCGTAGCAGGCGTGGGCGATCACCAGGGCCTGCATGCAGATGGTGTTTTCCTCCATCAGGTAGGCGATGCACGGGTCGGAATTGATCACTATCTCGTAGGCCAGGCCCATCTG
This sequence comes from Ectopseudomonas guguanensis, assembly GCF_900104265.1. GTDB lineage: Bacteria > Pseudomonadota > Gammaproteobacteria > Pseudomonadales > Pseudomonadaceae > Aquipseudomonas > Aquipseudomonas guguanensis. Next base: position 44,698 of record NZ_FNJJ01000018.1, on the reverse strand, counting down.
ACCGCGCTTGTAGCCTTTTTCGGTGGCGAGGAAGTGCTTGCCGTAGGACCAGTGGTGATAGCCCAGCGGCATGCCGACCGAGGCGTAGGCATCCATCATCTGCTCGGCGGTGATCACTTCGATCTGGTTCGGGTAGGTATCCAGCGCATAGCGTTCGGCGATGCGCGCGATTTCCTTGTCGTATTGGCGGATCAGATCGAAGGTCCATTCCGAACCGGTGGAGATCGGCTCGCGCTTTCTCGTACTGGCATTCATGGCTTGGCCCTCAACTCACCAGGCGACGCTGGAACAGTTCGCGGAACACCGGGTAGATGTCCGCGGCGGACACCAGTTGCTGCTGGGCGAAGCTGTCGGCGAAGGCTTCGGCTACCTGTTCGTACTCGAACCACAGCGCCTGGTGCTCGCGTGGGGTGATCTCGACGTAGGTGAAGTACTGCACGAACGGCATGATCTGGTTGATCAATATATCCCGGCACACCGGAGAGTCGTCGTTCCAGTTGTCGCCGTCCGACGCCTGGGCGGCATAGATGTTCCATTCGTTGATCGGATAGCGCTCGGCCATGACTTCCTGCATCAGCTTCAACGCGCTGGAAACGATGGTGCCGCCTGTTTCGCGAGAGTAGAAGAATTCCTCTTCGTCCACTTCCTTGGCGCTGGTGTGGTGGCGGATGAACACCACGTCGATCTTGTCGTAGTTACGCTTGAGGAACAGGTACAGGAGGATGAAGAAACGCTTGGCGACGTCCTTGGTGGCCTGGGTCATGGAGCCGGACACGTCCATCAGGCAGAACATCACCGCCTTGGAGCTGGGGTTGGGCTGCTTGGTCAGCAGGTTGTACTTGAGGTCGAAGGTATCGAGGAAGGGCACGCGATGGATACGTGCGCTGAGCCGTTCGATTTCCTCCTGAATGGCCTGGATATCGCCGAAATTGTCCGGCTCCTCACGCCGCAGGCGTTCCAGCTCGGCCTTGGCTTCACGCAGTTTGGTGCGGCTGGAGCCGGACAGGGCGATGCGCCGCGCATGGGCCGAGCGCAGGGTGCGTACGATATTGATGCGTGAGGGGTTGCCTTCGTTGCTGATGCCCGCGCGCACGGTCTTGAAAGTGTCGGCTCCGGTGAGGTGGCGCTTGACCAGGTTGGGCAACTCCAGGTCCTCGAACATGAAGTCGAGAAATTCCTCCTGGGTGATCTGAAAAACGAACTCGTCCATGCCTTCGCCGGAGTTGCTCGCCTTGCCGCTGCCTCGCCCGCCGCCACCGCCTTGCGGGCGTGGAATGCGTTCGCCGGTAGTGAATTCCTTGTTGCCGGGGTGGACGATGGTCTGCTTGCCGCCACGGCCATGGTGCAGCACCGGCTCGTCGATATCGCGGCCGGGAATGCTGATCTGTTCGCCGTGCTCCATGTCGGTGATGGAGCGCCGGCTGACGGCTTCCTCCACCGCCTTCTTGATGTGTTCACGGTAACGCCGCAGAAAGCGCTGGCGATTCACCGTGCTCTTGTTCTTGCCATTCAGGCGCCGGTCGATCACATAACTCATACGAGCCCTCCGGGCGCTGCAGGCCACAGGCTGCAGGCTGCAAGCGCTTTCGCCTGGAGCCTGCAGCCTGTGGCCTGAGGCCGCTTATTGCGATTTACGTACCCGCAGGTACCACTCGGAAAGCAGGCGCACCTGCTTCTCGGTGTAGCCGCGCTCGACCATGCGTTTGACGAAGTCGTTGTGCTTCTGCTGATCCTCCTTGCTGCCCTTGGCGTTGAAGCTGATGACCGGGAGCAGATCCTCGGTGTTGGAGAACATCTTCTTCTCGATCACCACGCGCAGCTTCTCGTAGCTGAGCCAGGTGGGGTTCTTGCCGTTGTTGTTGGCGCGGGCGCGCAGCACGAAGTTGACGATCTCGTTGCGGAAGTCCTTCGGGTTGCTGATGCCGGCCGGCTTCTCGATTTTCTCCAGCTCCTCGTTGAGGGCCATGCGGTTGAGGATTTCACCGGTTTCCGGATCGCGGTATTCCTGATCCTGAATCCAGAAGTCGGCGTACAACACGTAGCGGTCGAAGATGTTCTGCCCGTACTCGCTGTAGGACTCCAGGTAGGCGGTCTGGATTTCCTTGCCGATGAACTCGATGTAGCGCGGCGCCAGGTATTCCTTGATGTAGCGCAGGTAGCGCTCGCGCACCTCGGCGGGGAACTGTTCCTGCTCGATCTGCTGCTCCAGCACGTAGAGCAGGTGCACCGGGTTGGCGGCCACCTCGTGCGGGTCGAAGTTGAACACCTTGGAGAGGATCTTGAAGGCGAAACGGGTCGACAGGCCGTTCATCCCTTCGTCGACGCCGGCGCTGTCGCGGTACTCCTGGATCGACTTGGCTTTCGGGTCGGTATCCTTGAGGTTCTCGCCGTCGTAGACGCGCATCTTCGAGTAGATGTTGGAGTTTTCCGGCTCCTTGAGGCGGCTCAGCACGCTGAACTGGGCGAGCATCTTCAGGGTATCCGGCGCGCAGTGCGCCTTGGCCAGCGAGCTGTTGATCAACAGCTTGTCGTAAATGCGGATTTCGTCGGTGACGCGCAGGCAGTAGGGCACCTTGACGATATAGATACGGTCGATGAAGGCTTCGTTGTTCTTGTTGTTGCGGAAGCTGTGCCATTCCGATTCGTTGGAGTGGGCCAGCAGGATGCCGCTGTAGGGAATCGCGCCAAGGCCCTCGGTGCTGTTGTAGTTGCCTTCCTGGGTTGCGGTCAGCAACGGGTGCAGCACCTTGATCGGCGCCTTGAACATCTCGACGAATTCCATCAGACCCTGGTTGGCCCGGCACAGCGCGCCCGAGTAGCTGTAGGCGTCGGCGTCGTTCTGCGGGAATTCCTCCAGTTTGCGGATATCCACCTTGCCGACCAGGGCGGAGATGTCCTGGTTGTTCTCGTCGCCCGGCTCGGTCTTGGCTACGGCGATCTGGTTAAGGATCGACGGATACAGCTTGACCACGCGGAACTGGCTGATGTCGCCGCCGAACTCCTGCAAGCGCTTGGTGGCCCAGGGCGACATGATCGAGTTGAGGTAGCGCCGTGGGATGCCGTAATCCTCTTCGAGGATGGCGCCATCTTCGGTGGCGTTGAACAGCCCCAGCGGCGATTCGAACACCGGCGAGCCCTTGATGGCGTAGAAGGGCACCTTCTCCATCAGCTGCTTGAGCTTTTCGGCCAGCGAGGATTTACCGCCACCCACCGGACCCAGCAGGTAGAGGATCTGCTTCTTCTCCTCCAGACCCTGAGCGGCGTGGCGGAAGTAGGAGACGATCTGGTCGATGCACTCTTCCATGCCATGGAAGTCGGCGAATGCCGGATAACGGCGGATCACCTTGTTGGAGAAGATGCGTGACAGGCGGGGGTCGCTGGAGGTGTCCAGCAGTTCCGGCTCGCCAATGGCCATCAGCAGGCGCTCGGCCGCAGTGGCGTAGGCGCTGCGATCCTGCTTGCACAGTTCGAGGTACTCCTGCAGCGAGTACTCCTCCTGGCGGGTCGCCTCGAAACGTTGTTGGAAGTGACTGAAAATGCTCATGACTTCACCTCGCTCGATGCTGAAAGCTGGCTCGGGGATCGGTCGTGCATGCAGGTGCTGGGTGGCGCCGGCTCCGCAGAAGCCGGGAACTATCCCCCAAAACCTAAAAGTCGTTACCGATGGCCCGATGCCGGTTGGCCGGCTCTACCTTCAGTGGGATGGCCTGAGTAACAGAATAGTTCGTTCTGCTGTGCGTCAAGGGCGAGACAACGATAACTGGATGTTACCGTGCGTCGGGAAGTGGCGGCAGGCCAGAGCGGGCGCGGCCTGCCGCGTGAAGAAATTTATTCTTCGGAACTTTGCGCCGTCTCGCCTGGGTAGGTGGCGCGCCACAGTTCGAAACCGCCGTCGAGGCTGTACACCTCGGAGAAACCCTGGCCCGCCAGATAGGCGGCGGCGCCCTGGCTGGAGTTGCCGTGGTAGCAGGATACGATCAGCGGCGCGTCGAGGTCGGCGTGGGTGATGAAATCGTGCAGGGAGTGATTGTCCAGGTGTCGTGAGCCGCTGATATGACCGTTGGCGAAGCTCTGCGGGTCGCGGATGTCGACCACCACCGCGCCGTTGCTGCGCAGCTCCTGGGCCTGTTGCGGGGAAATACGCTTGAATTCGCTCATGTTCGGGACCTTCAAGTGATTCTAAGGGCGCTCTTTGGGGCAGGTGCAGCGATGAAGTTCGCCGCTGTCGACGTCCAGCAGGGTCATCGCACCGCCCCAGACGCAGCCGGTATCCAGGGCATGTAGGCCTGGCTCGCTGCAGTTGCCTTCCAGCGCCGCCCAGTGGCCGAAGATGATCTTCTCGCCGCGCATCTTGCGCTGCGGGTGGCTGAACCAGGGGGCGAAGCCGGGCGGCGCGCTGCCAACGCCTTCCTTGCTCTTCAGATCCAGCGTGCCATCGGCGGTGCAGAAGCGCATGCGGGTGAAATAGTTGGTGATGACCCGCAGGCGGGTCACGCCGTGCAGGTCCTTGCTCCACTTGGCCGGCTCGTTACCGTACATGCCATCGAGAAACAGTGGCAGGCGGGCATCGTCGCGCAGCACTTCCTCGACTTCGGCGGCGCGCTTGAGCGCCTTGGCCAGGCTCCATTGCGGCGGGATGCCGGCATGCACCAGGGTCACCTTGCGCTCGGCATCGTGGTGCACCAGCTTCTGCATGCGCAGCCAGTCGAGCAGATCGGCGCGGTCCGGTGCGTCGAGAATTTCGCTCAGGGTGTCGCCCTTCTTCAGGCGCTCGATGTTGTGCGCGACCGCCAGCAGGTGCAGGTCATGGTTGCCCAGCACGCAGATCAGGGCGTGGCGGATGGAATAGAGAAAGCGCAGGGTTTCCAGCGACTGCGGGCCGCGGTTGACCAGATCGCCCACCAGCCACAGCTGGTCCCGTGCGGGGTCGAATGCCACCTGCTCGAGCAGGCATTTGAGCGGATCCAGGCAGCCCTGCAGGTCGCCGACGGCATAGACGGCCATCAGTGAAGGGCTCCCGGTACTGCGAGGCGGAAGGGGGCGATGATCGCGTCGAAGCGTTTGCCGTCCTCGGCGAGCATCTGGTAGCTGCCCTGCATGGTGCCGACCTGAGTGGCCATGACCGTACCGCTGCTGTAGGTATGGCTGGCGCCCGGCTCGATATGCGGTTGCTGGCCGATCACCCCCGCGCCGCGAACTTCCTGCACACGGCCGTCGCCGTCGGTGATGATCCAGTGACGCGACAGCAGCTGGGCTGGCAACTCGCCATTGTTGACGATGGTCACGGTGTAGGAGAACGCATAGCGGTTCTGCTCCGGCTGCGACTGTGCAGCCAGATAGCGGGTGGTGACGCTGACGTCGATCTGATAGCGAGGGTCGGACATGCAGGAAATCCGTTTAACGTATTGGCAGTTTAGTCCTGTGCGGACGAGGGCTGCAGGGCGAGCTGATCGGCCAGACGAACGAAGGCAGCCAGGTCCAGCTGTTCCGGTCGCAGGCTGCCGTCGACCCCGGCCGCTTCGATGGCCTCGGCGGGTAGCAGCTGCTTGAGCGTATTGCGCAGGGTCTTGCGGCGCTGGTTGAAGGCTTCGCGCACCACGCGTTCGAGCAGGCGGTGGTCCTTGGCCGGATGTGGCAGGGTTTCATGCGGCACCAGGCGCACGATGGCCGAGTCCACCTTGGGTGGCGGGTTGAAAGCGCCGGGGCCGACGTTGAACAGATGCTCCACGCGGCAGTGGTACTGCACCATGATCGACAGGCGACCCCAGTCGCCACCGCCCGGGCCGGCGGCCATGCGCTCGACCACTTCCTTCTGCAGCATGAAGTGCATGTCGCGAATCAGCGGGGCGTTGTCCAGCAGGTGGAAAATCAGCGGCGTGGAGATGTTGTAGGGCAGGTTGCCGACGACGCGCAGGCTGCGTGGCGGCGCTTCGAGGCGGGCGAAGTCGAACTTCAGTGCGTCGCCCTGATTCAGGCGAAAGCGCGGATTGTCGCCGAACTTGCCTTGCAGGATGGGGATCAGGTCGAGGTCGAGTTCGATCACGTCGAGCTGCGCACCGCTGCCGAGCAAACCCTCGGTGATGGCGCCCTGGCCGGGACCGATTTCCAGCAGGCGCTCGTCTTCCTTGGCGCGAATGGCGCGCAGGATGCGGTCGATCACTCCGGCGTCATGCAGGAAGTTCTGGCCGAAGCGCTTGCGCGCGCGGTGTTGGTATTCGGACATGTGCGGCTCCGCGCAGCGCCTCGAGGTGCAGTGCTCGAGGCTGGATGCAAAAAAGAAAGTCGCACAGTCTACCAGCGAATGGAGCCTCCGGCGCGTACCACGGTCTCAGTGGTTCATCGCTGGCGGCTGCCAGCCATCTGATAGGCGGTTTCCAGCGCCACCTGCAGGCTGCCGGTATCGACCTTGCCGGTGCCAGCGAGATCGAGAGCGGTGCCGTGATCGACCGAGGTGCGGATGATCGGCAGGCCCAGGGTCACGTTCAGCGCCGCGCCGAAGCCCTTGAACTTGAGCACGGGTAGGCCCTGGTCGTGGTACATGGCCAGCACCGCATCGGCATGTTCGAGATACTTGGGAGTGAACAGGGTGTCGGCGGGCAAGGGGCCGATCAGGTTCATGCCCTCGCTGCGCAGACGTTCCAGCGTCGGCTCGATGATCTCGATTTCCTCGCGGCCCAGATGGCCGCCTTCGCCTGCATGCGGATTGAGCCCGCAGACCAGGATGCGCGGCTGGGCGATACCGAATTTGCTTTGCAGATCGGCATGCAGGATGCGGGTGACACGCGCCAGGCGCTCGGCGGTGATGGCAGCCGCCACATCTTTCAGCGGCAGGTGCGTGGTGACCAGCGCCACGCGCAGGCCGTGAGTGGCCAGCATCATCACCACCTGTTCGGTCGCGGTCAGCTCGGCGAGAAACTCGGTGTGCCCGGAGAAGGCGATGCCCGCCTCGTTGATCACGCCTTTGTGCACCGGTGCAGTGATCATCGCGGCGAAGGTGCCCTCCAGGCAGCCTTGTCCGGCGCGGGTGAGGGTTTCCAGCACGTAGCCGGCGTTGGCCGGTTCGAGGCGGCCGGCATGCGCCGGGGCTGACAGCGGGGTATCCCAGACATACAGCGCGCCTGCGGGGGCAGGACGGTCTGGCCACTGCTTTGGGCCGACCTCCAGGAGTTCGATATCCAGCCTCAGTTGCCTTGCACGTTCAGCGAGCAACGCCCGGCTGGCGATGGCGACCAGCGGAGCAGGTTGCGCCTGTTGAGCCAACAGCAGGCAGAGATCGGGGCCGATGCCGGCGGGCTCGCCTGGGGTAAGGGCAAAGCATTGCTGGGCAGTCATGGTCGCTCTCGGGATGGCATGGGGCGCCAGTTTACGCTGCCGGGCCAGGAACGAAAAAGCCCGGCGCTAGGCCGGGCTTTCGGTTCGAAACGGCTGTTACAGCTTGGTTTCGACGTAGGCTTCGTCGCGGATCTGGCGCAGCCAGGCCTGCAGTTCCTCATCGTACTTGCGGTTGCGCAGCAGATTGGCGGCCTGTTGCTTGCGAAACTCCTCGCTGTTGTCCGTGGCGCGGCGGCCCAAGACCTGCAGCACATGCCAGCCATAGGGGCTCTTGAACGGCTTGGACAGTTCGCCGCTGGCGGTGTTGCTCATCACCTCGCGGAACTCGGGCACCAGGGCATTGGGGTCGATCCAATTGAGGTCACCGCCATTGAGTGCAGAGCCCGGGTCTTCCGAGAAGTTCTTCGCCAGCTCGGCGAAATCCTCGCCGGCGACGATGCGCTGGTACAGGCGCTCGACCAGGCGACGGGTTTCTTCTTCGCTGCGGATTTCGCTGGGCTTGATCAGGATATGGCGAACATGCACCTCGTCGCGCACCTGAGTATCGCCACCACGCTTCTCGATCAGCTTGAGGATGATGAAGCCGCCCGGTGTACGCACCGGCTCGGTAACCTCGCCCAAGTTCAGTTGGCTGATCATGCTGTCGAACGGCGGCGGCAGTTGACCGGCCTTGCGCCAGCCCATCTCGCCGCCTTCCAGGGCGTTTTCGCTGGCCGAGCGGGCAACAGCCAGCTGGGCGAAGTCCGCGCCTTGCTGCAGTTGCTGATACAGCTCCTGCGCTTGTCGGTCGGCGGCCTGGATTTCGTTGGAGGACGCACCTTCGGATACCGGAATCAGGATGTTGGCCAGGCGGAATTCTTCCGACAGCTGCATCTTGCCCAGATCGGAGGCGAGGAAGTTCTGCACTTCCTGGTCGGTCACCTGGATGCGTTCGGCCACGCGGCGCTGGCGCACGCGGCTGATGACCATCTCGCGGCGCACCTGGTCACGGGCATCGGCATAGGACAGACCGTCACGAGCCAGGGCATCGCGGAATTGCTCGAGGCTCATGCCATTGCGCTGGGCGATGGTGCCCATGGCCTGGTTCAGCTCCTCATCGGTAATGCGAATGCCGGAGCGTTCGCCGATCTGCAGCTGGATGTTCTCGATGATCAGGCGTTCGAGCACCTGCTGGCTGAGCACGTGCTCGGGCGGCAGGGCACCGCCGCGCTTGTCGATGGTCTGCTGCACTTCACGCAGGCGCGCATCGAGCTGGCTCTGCATGACCACGTCGTTGTCGACGATGGCCACGACGCGGTCGAGGGGGCGAACCTGGGCCTGAGCCGTTGCCGCCAGCAGCGCTGCGCCCAACAGCAGGGGGCGCAGGCGATCAGAAAGCTTGGTCTTCACGTTCACGGTAACCTTGAATGCCTTGGTCGAGGAAAGTTTCCACCTTGTTGCCAACAACGCCGCCGAGGCCCTTGAGGACGATCTGCAGGAAGATGCCGCGATCCGGCTCGTCGTTGCGCGATGGGTCGAGGCTGACTTCGTCGTAGTCGATCCAGTAGCGGTTGATCAGGCGCAGCTTCCAGCAGCAGCTGTCGTATTCGAAACCACCGAAGGCTTCGAGGGTACGGTTGCGGCCATAGTCGTACTGCCAGCGCGAGATCAGGCTCCACTGCGGAGCCAGCGGCCAGATGACGGAGAAGTCATGCTGGTCGATCTTGTAGTAGTTCTTGATGTAGTTGGGGCTACCCGGTGTGCCGTAGTCCGGGTTGGTGGTCCAGGTGCCGCTGTCGCGATCGTAACGCACGGTGTCGTTGCGATAGCGATAGCCCAGGTTGACGATCTTGTTCGGATTGTCTTCCGGCTGGTAGTGGAACATCGCACTGCCCGAGCGGGTGGCGTGCTGGTCTGGATCCCAGTTGAAGGTGGAGGAGAAGCGCCAGTCGCGGTTGAAGCGATACAGGTACTCCAGTGCGTAGGGCGATACGTCCGAGGTCGCGTCCTGGCGGCCGCGGTAGTCGATACCCGGCATCTGTACCTTGCGGTCTTCGAAGTAGAAGGCCTGGCCGATGCTGAAGCGCTGGCGTTCGAAACCATTGGGCTCGATCCAGCGGCTGGTCACGCCCAGCGACAGCTTGTTCTCGTCACCGATACGATCCTTGCCGCTGAAGCGGTTCTCGCGCCACAGCGAGGCGTAGCTGAAGGTCGGCTCGCCGGTATCGAAGACCGGGATGTCGGCCTGGTCTTCTTCCGGTACGTAGAGGTAGAAGGCACGTGGCTCCAGGGTCTGACGGAAGTCCTTGCCGAACAGCTGGGTGTTGCGGTCGAAGTACAGGCCGCTGTCGAGGCTGAACAGACCGACGCCGCGATTCGGGGAGCGTTTGTAGTCGACGCCGAACCACTGATTGTTCGGATCGTTGGTCGCGAGTTCGGATTTACCCTTGCCATCCAGGTTGATCTGGTACTGAGTCTGCAGGTACTTGACCTGGGGTTTGATGAAGCCCCAGCTCCAGTCCAGCGGCAGGCTGACGCCCGGTTCCAGGTGCAGGCGTTCGCCGTCGGCACGGTTCAGGCCGGTCAGGCGCTCGTCGTACCACAGGTCTTGCGGACGGCCGGTTACACCGTCCTTGTCGACGAAGAAGCCCGAGCGCAGATTGCGGTCGAAGCGTACGTATTCGGTGCCGTAGGTGAAATCCAGACCGCCCGGGTTGAAGGGCAGTTTGCCGTCCAGGGTGATCTGCGGCAGGCGGTCGTACGGGGTCACATCGGTGATGTTGGCCAACTCGTATGCATGCAGGTTCAGGCGCGCGACATAACTGTCGCCGCGGTAGGTCAGCGTACCGCGCTGGTTCACGTAGCTGGTGGTTTCGATGCCCAGATCGGTATTCAGATCCTGGAAATAGTAGGGGTCGCTGATGTCGGTGTAGTCGACCTCGGCCAGCAGGCGCGAGTTCAGGCCCTGCTTGTGCTGCCAGCTGTACATCCAGCGCTGGTCTTCGTACTCGGACTGCAGCTTGCGCTCGTCTTCCTGGTCATTGAGCCAGGCGCCGCCGACCTGACCTTCGCTGCTTTCGGTGAGGTAGCGGAACTCGCCTTCCATCAGCAGGCCGCGTTTGGCCATGTAGGTCGGATACAGCGTGGCGTCGTAGTTCGGCGCCAGGTTGAAGTAGTAGGGCGTTTGCAGCGAGAACCCATTGCTGCTCGACGTGCCGAGACTCGGCGGCAGGAAGCCGGACTGGCGACGGTCGTCGATCGGGAAATAGATGTACGGGGTGTAGAACACCGGAATGTCCTTGACCCGCAGCGTCACGTTGGTCGCGGTGCCGAAGCCGGTCGCCGGGTTCAGGGTGACGTTGTTGCCCTTCAGGTGCCAGGCATTGTCGCCCGGCTCGCAGCGGGTATAGGTGCCGTCTTTAAGGCGGATGATCGCGGTCTCTTCGCGCTTGGCGTAGAGCGCGCTGCCGCGCACGTGGGCCTGGTGCATCACGTATTCGGCGTTGTCGATGCGGGCTTCGCCGTTATCCAGTTGCAGGTCCGCGCGGTCGCCGACCACCAGCACACCCTTGTCGCGCAGGCGCACGTTGCCGACCAGCTCACCGCGGTTCTCCGTCTGATGCAGGCTGGCTTCGTCGGCCTCGACCTGCATGCCGGACTGGCGCAGAACCACGTCACCGGCGAGGGTGGCGATCTGTTTTTCCTGCTCGTAGCGCGAAGCCTTGGCCGACACGTACATCGGCGACTCGTCCAGCGGCGTGGTGTCATCCATGCCCGGGCGCAGTGGCTCAATGTAGGCGCCAGCGCAGTAGGGGCCGGCTTCGGCCAGCTGTGCGGCAGTCAACTTATCGCGCGGTACCCAGTCCAAGTGACTGTAATCTGGGCTGCGCGAGGCGAGGGCGCGACCCTTGCTCTCGGTAACCAGCACCGCAGTGGCGTCCTGCTTGGCTGCGGCCGTGCCGGTCGAGCCGCTGCTGCTGACCGCATCACGGCTGTGCACCGGGCGCGGGGGCAGGGCGCTGGCTGCCGATTTCGGCGCGCATGCCCAGCCGCCCGTTGGCGACGCCTGGCAATCATATTGCTCGGCGGCAAGGGACTGTAGGCTGAACACGGGTTGTAAGGCCAGAAAACTGCCGGTAACCAGCAGCGGGAATTTCTTGCGGAACGCGGGGTGTTTTACTGCCATCTTGTTAGTCCGGGCTTCCTGCGCGCTACCGGCCCAGGGGCCGCACGCCTCTCGATGGGCTGAAAAAGATGCTGGATAATAAAGCATGACCCGCGCAACGGCTAGCGCCGTCGGAGACCCCTTGATGTCTGAACACGATGTACGTCTGCAACAGCTGCAAACCTGGCTCGCCGGGCAACTGTCCCCTCTGTTCGCCGCACGCGGCTGGGGAACGGTGCCTGCCGCCGAACTCACTCCCGCCAGCAGCGACGCCAGTTTTCGTCGCTATTTCCGCTGGCAGGCGGGGGAGCGCAGCCTGATCCTGATGGATGCGCCTCCTCCGCAGGAGAACTGCGAGCCCTTCGTCCGTATCGCTGCACTACTGGCCAGTGCTGGCGTGCATGTGCCGCAGGTACTGGCTGCCGACCTCGCGCAGGGTTTTCTGATTCTCGATGATCTGGGCCGCCAGACCTACCTGGACGTGATCGACGAGCACAACGCCGATAAGCTGTTCGACGATGCCATCGAGGCCTTGCTCAAGCAGCAGCGCCTGCCGCTCGATGGCAACCTGCCGCATTACGACGACGCCTTGCTGCGTCGTGAATTGCAGCTGTTCCCCGAGTGGTATGTGCAGCGCCATCTGGGGCGTACCTTTACCGCCGAGCAGCAATCCGCCTGGCAACGCGTTAGCCAACTGCTGATCGACAGTGCCCTGGCGCAGCCCAAGGTCGTGGTGCACCGCGACTTCATGCCGCGCAACCTGATGCGCAGCGCACCCAACCCCGGCGTGCTGGACTTTCAGGACGCCGTCAATGGTCCGGTTACCTATGACATCACCTGCCTGTTCAAGGATGCCTTTCTCAGCTGGCCCGAGGAGCGCGTGCAAGGCTGGCTGCAGGGCTATTGGGAGCGGGCGCAGGCGGCTGGCATTCCGGTGCAGGCATCGCTTGAGGACTTCCTGCGCGCCAGCGATCTGATGGGTGTGCAGCGCCACCTCAAGGTCATCGGCATCTTCGCGCGCATCTGCCATCGCGACGGCAAGCCCAAGTATCTGGGCGATGTACCGCGCTTCTTCGCCTATATCCAGGCGGTGCTGGCGCGCCGGCCGGAGCTGACCGAGCTGGGTGAGCTGTTCGCCAGCCTGGCGACAGAAGAAGGGGCGCTTGCATGAAGGCGATGATTCTCGCCGCTGGCAAGGGCGAGCGCCTGCGTCCGCTGACCCTGCATACGCCGAAGCCGCTGGTGAAGGCGGCCGGCGTACCCTTGATCGAGTATCACGTCCGCGCCCTGGCCGCCGCCGGGTTCACCGAGCTGGTGATCAATCACGCCTGGCTGGGCCAGCAGATCGAGGATTACCTCGGCGATGGCGCGCGCTTTGGCGTGAGCATCCTCTATTCGGCCGAAGGTGAGCCGCTGGAAACCGGCGGCGGCATCTTCGAGGCGCTACCCCTGCTGGGCAATGAACCCTTCGTGGTGGTCAACGGCGATGTCTTCACCGACTACGCCTTTGCCGCGTTACGCCAACCGCTCGCCGGTCTGGCGCATCTGGTGCTGGTGGATAACCCGGCGCACCACCCCCAGGGCGACTTCGTCCTGGCCGCCGGCCAGGTGCAGGACAGCGGCACGATGGGCGAGCGGCTGACCTATAGCGGCCTTGCCGTGCTGCATCCGCGTCTGTTCGCTGCCTGTGCTCCAGGCGCCTTCAAGCTGGCGCCGTTGCTGCGCGAGGCGATGGCGGCAGGGCAGGTCAGTGGTGAGCACTACGGCGGCTGCTGGATCGATGTCGGTACGCACGAGCGTCTGGCTGAAGTCGAGCGTCTGCTGCAGGAGGCACGCTAGGTGCTTTGGCCGGCGACTCTGCTAGGCGCTGCGGCCGGACTGGCCCTGGCCAGCATCCCGGGTGCCTTGCTTGGCGGTCTGCTCGGGCAGGTGCTGGATCGTCGTTTACGCCTGCATGGCTGGGACAATCTGCGCGAACGTCTGGGCGGCCGCGCGGCTCCAGCCGACGATGATCTGCTGTTTCTCATGCTCGGTCGCCTGGCCAAGAGCGACGGCCGTGTGGTGCAGAGTCATATCCAGCAGGCGCGCTCGGAAATGCAGCGACTTGGCTTGGATGCCGCTGCTCAGCGCCGTGCTATCGAAGCCTTCGCCCGGGGCAAGACCGGGCGCGACAACCTGCGCGGGCCGCTGCAGCGCCAGCGCCAGCGCGCCGATGCGATGCTGCGGGCCTGTTGGCGCATGGCCTGGGTCGATGGGCGAGTATCGCCCAGCGAGCACGAGTTGATCCTGCTGTGGGGCAAATGGCTCGGCTGGGAGAGTGCCCGGCTCGACAGCCTGGGCGAGGAATATGCGCCGCGTCGAAGCCAGCAACCGGCACCGACGGGCGGCAGCTATCAGGAAGCGCTGCGTCTGTTGGGCGTCGCCGAGGGCAGCGAGCCCGAGCAGATCAAGCGCGCCTACCGGCGCCTGCTCAGTCGCCATCACCCGGACAAGCTGGCTGGCTCCGGCGCTTCGCCCGAACGCATTCGGGAAGCGACCGAAACCACCCGTCAGCTGCATCAGGCCTATGCGCTGATCCGCCAGCGCCTGGGCTTGCGCTAGCTGCCGGTCGCGCGGATATGCAGCTGTAGCCAGCCGCGCAGACGACGGTAGAGCTGCTCCTGCTGCACGTCCAGATTCCCCGGCAGAGCCTTCATCGACACCTGGATATAGGTGGGCAATTTGGCGCGTTTGCTCGCGTGCAGGCGTTTCAGCGCCGCAGTGCGGTCGGTGAACTGATCCTTGTAATAGAAGTCGCCGGTGGCCACCGGCAGCTGCGCCACCAATTCGTCCAGTGGTGGGGCGAAGCCTGCTGGCAACTCGGCTGCGACCATCAGCAGATTGTGCACATTGCCCGGCTTGCGCTCGCTCAGATAACGCGCAGCCCAGTAAGCGCCGCTGCCGTGGCCCAGTAGCACGATCTCCTTGGCCTGTTGCTGTTCGGTAAAGGCGACGGCCGCCTCGATGCGCGTCATCACCCGTTCGACGTGCGCCTGGCGCCGCTGCTCGGGAGTGAGTGCCGTGGCGGCGGGTGCGGCCGTGGGCTCCGGCGAATCCTCGGCAGTGCTTTGCGCCTCCGCGTCGCTGGCTTCCTCGCCAGTTGGCGCGGGTGTGTCGACGGCGGCGGTGCGCGGCGGTAGCGGGTCGCCGTCGGGATCGGGGAGGGTGATGCTCAGGCTGTGCCAGCCGGCATCGGGCAACTTGCGCCGTAGCGGGCCGACTGCGGCCGCGCCATCGGCGTTTTCCACGTCGCCAGGCAACAGGATCACCGCACCGCTGGGCTCGCCGACGTTGGCCGGCAGCCACAGGGCGAGAAAGCTCTCGGCGCCAGCCTGCAGCATCTGTTGCTCACGTTTGTCCAGGCGTTGCTCCAGCGTCTGCGCCTCGCTGACGCTGCGCTCGGGCAGTAGCGGGCGCTCGTTCGCAGCGGGGGCGTCGACGCTATCGGCCGGCGCGTCCCCGGCCGGCTTCTCGGCCCAGGCCGCGGGGCAGGACAGCAGGCAGAAACCGAGCAGTGCTAGTGAATGAAGGCGCATCGATGAGGCTCCTGATCGTCTGCTACAGAGCCTAATGCCGCGCTCCGCTTTTGTCAGGCGACTCGGGCAAGACTGGAGTAAGGTAGGGGATCGCGTCAGCGGATTCGCCGTGCATGAAGTCCCTTCTTTCCTCCCTATCCCTGTTGCTGCTGCTGGTGATCTCCAACGCCTGGGCTGAGAGTCAGCGCATGCCCTTGCGCCCGGCTTTCGATGCCGAGCAGCGTGCCTGGCTAAGGGATCATCCCGTGCTGCGTGTAGGCCTGGTGCAGCAGGCGCCCTGGGTTCAGCGCGGTCAGAATCGGCAACTGACCGGGGCCAATGTCGAGCTGATGCAGCGTTTGCTGGAGGGCATGGGCGTTGCCCCTGACTGGCGCCTGTATGCGGACCACGAGTCACTGGAGCGAGCGGCCAGCGCGGGTGAGGTGGACCTGGCGCCGGGGCTGCAGCAGACGCCAGCCGGCCTGCGCATCTGGCATTACTCCATGCCCTACCTGCGCGTGCCGCATCTGGTGGTCGGCGAGCGCAGCGGCAATGGTGCGGTGGATCTCGACCAGTTGCCGCTGGAGCAGGTGGTGGCCCTGCACTCGCCGAGTCAGGCTGCCGAATACCTGGAACGCACCCATACCAACCTGCGCCTGCGCGCCGCACCTTCGGAACGCGCCGCGTTGCAGCTGGTGCTGAACCAGGAGGTCAGTTACGCGGTGCTGGATGAGGCGAGCCTCAGCCAGCTGCTGCATGAATCACGCTTCGCCAACCTGAGTATCGTCGGCGACATCGGCCTGCCGCAGTTGCTGCGCCTGGCCACGCGCCGCGACCAGCCGCTGCTGTCCGCCATTGTCGACCAGACCCTGCAGGCACTGCCTGCGCGCGAGCTGGAGGAACTGCGCGAAACCTGGATGCCCTTGCGTTACCCGCAGTCCAGCGATTTTGTCGGCTTCTGGAAGACCCTCACGCTGTTTCTTGCGCTGCTGCTGCTGATCGGCGCCACGGCGCTCTACCGCCAGCGCCAGCAGACGCGCCTGCTCGAACGGGGTTTGCTGGGCGCACGCGGCGAGCTGGACCGCCACCAGCAGGCGGCCGAGGCGCTGCGCCTGAGCCAGTTCTCCATCGATCACAGCACGGTGGGCATTCTCTGGGTCAACTGGGACAGTCACCTGCGCTATGCCAACCGCGCCGCCGAACGCATGCTCGGCTACGCCGCCGGTGAGCTGGTGGACAAGCCTCTGAGCCTGCTGGAACCGGGCCTCGACATGGATCGCTGGCTCGCCCTGTGGAAGCAGGTGCGCGAACAGGGCGGTGGCTCGACAAGTTTCGAAATCGATTGCCTGCGCGCCGACGGTAGCCGCATGCCGGCCGACGTTTCGCTGAGCTTTCTGCGCTATCGTCAGGCCGAATATCTGGTGGTGTTTCTCAGCGACGTGACCGAGCGTCGCCGTGCGCGCGCGGCACTGGAAGAGAGCGAGGCGCGCTTCAAGGGCATCGCCGGCAACGTGCCCGGCCTGGTGTTTCGCCTGGAGCGCGCCGGGCCGGGGCAGGCGGTCAACTTCGCCTATATCAGCGAGGCCAGTCAGGAGATGGTCGGCTGGCCGGCGCATGAGCTGCAGCGTGAGGATCGCGGCATTCGCAGCCTGGTGCACCCGCAGGATCTCCCCAGCTACCTCAACAGCCAGACGCTGGCGCTGGAAGGCGAGAGCGACTGGTACTGGCAGGGGCGCATCCTCACCGCCGAGCAGGAGGTGCTGTGGGCCGACATCCGCACCACCGCGCGCCCGCTCGGCGGTGGTCGGGTGGTCTGGGACGGCATTCTCTGGGACATCACCGAGAACAAGCTGGCCGAGCTGGCGCTGGCCGACTCGCGGGCGCGCCTGCGCGAACTGTCTGCGCATCTGGAAAGCGTGCGTGAGGAGGAAAAGGCGCGTATCGCCCGCGAGGTACACGACGAACTGGGCCAGGTGCTGACGGTGCTCAAGCTGGAAACCGCCATGTGCGAGCTGGTTTGCGCCGGACAGATTCCCGAACTGGATGAGCGCCTGGCCAGCATGAAGCGTCTGATCGCCCAGCTGTTTCAACTGGTGCGCGACGTGGCCACGGCGCTGCGTCCACCGATTCTCGATGCCGGTATCGCCTCGGCCATCGAATGGCAGGTACGCCGCTTCGAGGAGCGCACGCAGATCCCCTGCCTGGTGGAGGTGCCCGAGCATTTGCCGCGTTTGCCCGATGCTCAGGCCATTGGCCTGTTCCGCATCCTCCAGGAGGCACTGACCAATGTCATGCGTCATGCCGGCGCGCACAGTGTGGTGGTGCGCCTGTGGCAGGAAGCGGGCAATCTGTGCCTGTCGGTGACCGACGATGGCAAGGGTTTCGATGCCGCCATGCGCAAGCCCGGGCAGTCCTTCGGTCTGGTCGGCATGCAGGAGCGCATGCTCATGCTCGGCGGCCAGTTGCAGATTGACAGCCGGCCGGGTGAGGGCACTACGCTGTACGCGCGCATAACCCTGGATGAGGAGGTCACGGCGTGATTCGGGTACTGGTGGCCGAAGACCACACCATCGTGCGGGAAGGCATCAAGCAACTGATCGGCATGGCCCGCGATCTCGAGGTGGCGGGCGAGGCGTGCAACGGCGAGCAACTGCTCGAGGTACTGCGCCGTACGCCTTGCGACGTGGTGCTGCTGGATATCTCCATGCCGGGCGTCAACGGTCTGGAGGCCATTCCGCGCATTCGCGCGCTGACCGAGGCGCCGGCGATTCTGGTGCTGTCGATGCACGACGAGGCGCAGATGGCGGCCCGTGCGCTCAAGGCTGGCGCTGCCGGCTACGCCACCAAGGACAGCGACCCGGCGCTGCTGATCACCGCGATTCGCAAGGTGGCCAGCGGTGGTCGCTATATCGACCCGGCTCTGGCCGATCGCATGGTTTTCGAGGTTGGCCTGACCGACTCGCGCCCGCCTCATGCACAACTGTCCGAGCGCGAGTTCTCGGTATTCGAGCGTCTCGTGCGAGGAGAGGGCGTCAACGATATTGCCCTGCACCTGGCGATCAGCAACAAGACCGTGAGCACGCACAAGGCGCGCCTGATGCAGAAGCTCGGGGCCCATTCGATGGCCGATCTGGTGCGCTACGCGATGGAGCACCGTCTGGTCTGATCGGGAGCTTTCGTAGGAGCGGCTTTAGCCGCGATGAGTTGACCACGGGAGCTTCGCGGCTGAAGCCGCTCCTACGCTTCGTCGGGCGCTCGAAAACCAAAGCAAATACTCGGATTTTGTAGGGCAATTCCTACAGCAGATTCTCCTCGCGCCTGATATCAGCTTGTCATCCCGCCCGATTTTTCACCCTGCCTCGTCGCCCTAATCTTCGGTCATCGGCCTGAGACAAGAACAAGGGTGTGGTGTGATGGCAAACGATGTACTGGTGAGCTTCCGCGGCGTGCAGAAGAGCTACGATGGCGAGACGCTGATCGTCAAAGACCTCAACCTGGATATCCGCAAGGGCGAGTTCCTGACCCTGCTCGGCCCGTCCGGCTCCGGCAAGACCACCAGCCTGATGATGCTGGCCGGTTTCGAAACCCCGACCGCCGGCGAGATCCTCCTCGACGGCCGTTCGCTGAACAAACTGCCGCCGCACAAGCGTGACATCGGCATGGTGTTCCAGAACTATGCGCTGTTCCCGCACATGACCGTGGCCGAGAACCTCGCCTTCCCGCTGAGCGTGCGCGGCATGTCGCGCACCGACATCAGCGAGCGGGTCAAGCGCGCCCTTTCGATGGTGCAGCTCGACAGCTTCCGCAATCGTTATCCGGGCCAGCTCTCCGGTGGTCAGCAGCAGCGCGTGGCACTGGCCCGTGCGCTGGTCTTCGAGCCGCAACTGGTGCTGATGGATGAACCCCTCGGCGCGCTGGACAAGCAGCTGCGCGAACACATGCAGATGGAAATCAAGCACCTGCACCAGCGCCTGGGCGTGACTGTGGTCTATGTGACCCACGACCAGGGCGAGGCGCTGACCATGTCCGACCGCGTGGCCGTGTTCCACCAGGGCGAGATCCAGCAGATCGCCCCGCCGCGCGACCTCTACGAGGCGCCGCACAACACCTTCGTCGCCCAGTTCATCGGTGAGAACAACCGCCTGGCCGGCGAGCTGGTCAGCCGCGATGGCGAAGAGTGCGTGGTGCGCCTGGCACGCGGCGAGGAAGTGCGCGCCACGGCGGTCAACGTCGGCGCCGTGGGCGAGGCGGTGAGCCTGTCGATCCGTCCTGAGCGCATCCGCCTCAACGGTCATAGCGAGGCCTGCCCGAACCGTTTCTCCGGGCGCATCGCCGAGTTCATCTACCTGGGCGATCACGTGCGCATCCGCATGGAGGTCTGCGGCAAGTCCGATTTCTACGTCAAGCAACCCGTGGCCGAGCTCGATCCGCAGCTGGCGGTTGGTGACCTGGTTCCGCTCGGCTGGTCTGTCGAGCATGTCCGCGCGCTCGACCCACTCCAAGCCGAGTGAGCGCTTCGCGCAGTGCTTCACCTTTACCCCGTAACACAGAGGAGCTGATAAGAATGACGAAATCCCTGAAGCTGGCGGCATTGGCCCTGGGCGTTAGCTGCGCCATGCCGGCACTGGCGGTGGACCTGACAGCGGTATCCTTCGGCGGCGCGAACAAGGCGGCGCAGGTCAAGGCGTTCTACGAACCCTTCGAGAAGGAAACCGGCAACAAGGTGCTGGGCGGCGAATACAACGGTGAAATGGCCAAGGTCAAAGCCATGGTCGATACCCGCAGCGTGAGCTGGGATCTGGTCGAGGTGGAGTCGCCGGAACTGGCCCGCGGTTGCGATGAAGGTCTGTTCGAGGAACTCGACCCGGCGCTGTTCGGCGATGAGTCCGACTTCATTGATGGCGCCATTCAGCCGTGCGGCGTCGGCTTCTTCGTCTGGTCCACGGTGCTGGCCTACAACGCCGACAAGCTCAGTGCGGCGCCGACCAGCTGGGCCGATTTCTGGGACGTAGCGAAATTCCCGGGCAAGCGTGGCCTGCGCAAGGGCGCCAAGTACACCCTGGAATTCGCCCTGATGGCTGACGGTGTGCCGGTCAAGGACGTGTACAAGGTGCTGGCCACCAAGGAAGGTCAGGATCGCGCGTTCAAGAAGCTTGATGAACTCAAACCCAACATCCAGTGGTGGGAAGCCGGCGCCCAGCCGCCGCAGTACCTCGCCTCTGGCGACGTGGTGATGAGCTCGGCCTACAACGGCCGTATCGCTGCGGTGCAGGGCGAGAGCAACCTGCAGGTGGTGTGGAACGGCGGCATCTATGACTTCGACTCCTGGGCCATCCCGCGTGGCGCGAAGAACGTCGAGCTGGCCAAGCAGTTCATCGCCTTCTCGGTCAAGCCCGAAGCGCAGAAGACCTATTCGGAGAACATCGCCTACGGGCCGGCCAACAAGCAGGCCATCGAGCTGCTGGCGCCGGAGCGTCTGAACCTGATGCCGACCACGCCGGAAAACATCGCCAACCAGGTGGCCATCGACGTGACCTTCTGGGCTGACTACGGCGAGCAGCTGGAGCAACGCTTCAACGCCTGGGCCGCGCGCTAAGTCGCCTATCCGGCCCTGCCTGCTGGCAGGGCCGTCTGAATTTTCTTCTTGCTTGCGGAGTTGTCCATGGCCGCCGTACTGCCTGCCACCGAGTTGCCCGGGCCGAGCCTGAAGCAGCGTCTGGCCCGTGCCGAGCGTTTCAATCGTCTGAAATCCAAGGCGCTGATCCTGCCGCTGTTGCTGTTCCTTCTGCTGACCTTCCTGTTGCCTATTGGCGCCCTGTTGCTGCGCAGCGTCGACAACCCGGAAGTGGTCGGCAGTCTGCCGCGCACCGTCGAGGCGATCAGTGCCTGGGATGGTCGTGGTTTGCCGGACGAGTCGGTGTACCAGGCCATTGCCAGCGACATCGTCGAGGCGCGCCGCAACCAGAGCCTGGGCGATCTGTCCAAGCGCCTGAACATGGAGCTGGCGGGCTTTCGCAGTCTGGTCAGCAGCACCGCACGCAAGCTGCCGTTGCGCGAGGAGCCGGCGTCCTACCAGGAGGCCTTCCTCGACCTGGACGAGCGCTGGGGCGATCCCGCCTACTGGCAGGTGATCCGCCGTAACGCCTCGCCGGTTACTCCCTATTACCTGCTGGCTGCGCTCGATCATCGTATCGACGATCTCGGTGAGCTGGCCAAGGCCACGCCGGATCAGGCCATCTATCTGGACATCTTCGCCCGCACCTTCTGGATGAGCCTGGTGATCACCGCCATTTGCCTGGTGCTGGCCTATCCGTTGGCTTATCTGCTGGCCAACCTGCCGACCCGCTCCGGCAACCTGTTGATGATTCTGGTGCTGCTGCCGTTCTGGACCTCGATTCTGGTGCGGGTGGCGGCCTGGATCGTGCTGTTGCAGTCGGGCGGATTGATCAACAGCGCGCTGATGTCGCTGGGCATCATCGAGCAGCCCCTGCAGCTGGTGTTCAACCGCAGTGGTGTTTACGTGGCCATGGTGCACATCATGCTGCCGTTCATGATCCTGCCGATCTACAGCGTGATGAAGGGCATCTCGCCCAGCTACATGCGCGCGGCGGTGTCGCTCGGCTGTCATCCGTTCGCCAGTTTCTGGCGGGTGTACTTCCCGCAGACCCTGGCCGGTGTCGGCGCCGGTTGCCTGCTGGTGTTCATCCTGTCGATTGGTTACTACATCACCCCGGCGCTGCTGGGCAGCCCGAACGACCAGATGATCAGCTACTTCGTCGCCTTCTACACCAACACCACCATCAACTGGGGCATGGCCACGGCCCTTGGCGGCCTGTTGCTGGCTGCGACCCTGGTGCTCTACGTGGTGTACAGCTGGCTGGTCGGTGCCAGCAAGCTGAGGCTTGGTTAAAAAGCGGTCTGCGTAGCAGACCATCTGATGACCCTCTCCCATTCATGGGAGAGGGTGCCCGAAGGGCGGGAGAGGGTGGCTGTTTACCAAACCCTCTCCCCCAACCCCTCTCCCGCAAGCGGGAGAGGGGAGCTTGAAAGCTCACTGGAGTAAAACCCATGCTCAGCCCCTACATGTCACCCGTCGAGCGCCTCTGGTACTACGGCCTGCGTATCATCTGCGCCCTGGTGCTGCTGTTCCTGATCCTGCCGGTGCTGGTCATCGTGCCGCTGTCGTTCAACTCCGGCACCTTCCTGGTCTACCCGCTGCAGGGCTTCTCGCTGCGCTGGTACGAAGACTTCTTCATGTCCGCCGACTGGATGCGTTCGCTGAAAAACAGCCTGATCATCGCCCCGGCCGCGACGCTGCTGGCCATGGTCTTCGGTACCCTGGCGGCCATCGGCCTGACCCGTGGCGAGTTCCGTGGCAAGGCGCTGGTGATGAGCCTGCTGATCTCGCCGATGATCGTTCCGGTGGTGATCATCGGTGTCGCCAGCTACCTGTTCTTCGCCCCGCTGGGCATGGGCAACAGTTATATCTCGCTGATCCTGGTGCATGCGGTACTGGGCGTGCCCTTCGTTATCATCACCGTGTCGGCCACGCTGCAGGGCTTCAACCACAATCTGGTGCGCGCCGCCGCCAGCCTCGGCGCCTCGCCGCTGACCACCTTCCGCCGCGTGACTTTGCCGCTGATCGCGCCGGGGGTGATCTCCGGTGCTCTGTTCGCCTTCGCCACCTCGTTCGATGAAGTGGTGGTGACCCTGTTCCTCGCCGGCCCCGAGCAGGCCACCCTGCCGCGACAGATGTTCAGCGGCATCCGCGAGAACCTGTCGCCGACCATCGCCGCCGCCGCCACACTGTTGATCGGTTTCTCCATCCTGCTGCTGCTGACCCTGGAGTGGCTGCGCGGACGTAGCGAGAAGCTGCGCACCTCGACGCCGGAATAAACCGTCGCAACTGCAAGACCAAGGCCCCGCCGGCAAACCGGCGGGGCCTTTTGCTGTGAGGCGAATTGGCGCGCCCGTCTTGGCGGCGCTGCCAGCAACCGTTTCAACCGTTACAATGCGCGCCACCGTGACCCAAGCCCTTAGAGGTGCGCCATGCAACCCTTCGCCATCGCCCCGTCGATCCTTTCCGCCGACTTCGCCCGCCTGGGCGAGGAAGTGGACAACGTACTCGCCGCCGGGGCGGACATCGTCCACTTCGATGTCATGGACAACCACTACGTGCCCAACCTGACCATCGGCCCGATGGTCTGCGCGGCGCTGCGCAAATACGGCATCACCGCGCCCATCGATGCGCACCTGATGGTCAAGCCGGTGGATCGCATCATCGGCGACTTCATCGAGGCTGGCGCCAGCTATATCACCTTCCACCCGGAAGCGTCCGAGCACATCGACCGCAGCCTGCAACTGATCAAGAGCGGTGGTGCCAAGGCCGGCCTGGTATTCAACCCGGCTACTCCGCTGGACGTACTCAAGTACGTGATGGACAAGGTCGACATGATCCTCTTGATGAGCGTCAACCCCGGCTTCGGCGGGCAGAAGTTCATCCCCGGTACCCTCGACAAGCTGCGTGAAGCCCGTGCGCTGATCGACGCCAGCGGTCGCGAGATCCGCCTGGAGATCGACGGCGGCGTCAACGTGCAGAACATCCGCGAGATCGCCGAGGCGGGCGCCGACACCTTCGTTGCCGGCTCGGCCATCTTCAATCAGCCGGACTACAAGGCGGTGATCGACGCCATGCGCGCCGAACTGGCCCAGGTGCGTGGATGAGACCGCTGCGCGCGCTGTGCGGCGGCGAGCTGCCGCGCCTGGTGATGTTCGACCTGGACGGCACGCTGATCGACTCGGTGCCCGATCTGGCTGCAGCGGTCGACCGCATGCTGGTCGAACTGGGCCGCCCGCCGGCTGGCGTGGAACAGGTTCGCGAGTGGGTCGGCAATGGCGCCCGCGTGCTGGTGCGGCGCGCCCTGGCCGGTGGCCTGGATCATTCCGCGGTGGGCGAGGCCGAGACGGAGCAGGCGCTGGCGCGCTTTCTCGATATCTACGCCGACTGTCATGACCTGACCGCGCTCTACCCGGGTGTGCACGAGCTGCTCGAAGCGCTGAGCACCGCTGCCGTCGAACTGGCGGTGGTGACCAACAAGCCGGAGCGCTTCGTCGCGCCGTTGCTGGAACAGGTCGGCCTGGGTGGCTACTTTCGCTGGATCATCGGCGGCGACACCCTGCCGCAGCAGAAGCCCGATCCGGCGGCGCTGCTGCAGGTGATGCGCCTGGCAGGCGTCGAGGCGGCGCAATCGTTATTCGTCGGCGACTCGCGCAACGACGTGCTGGCCGCCCGCGCTGCCGGCGTGCCCTGCGTCGCGGTTAGCTACGGCTACAACCATGGCCGGCCGATCATCGAGGAAGAGCCGAGCCTGGTGGTCGATAGCCTCGCCGAGTTGCTCTGACGAATCTTCAGCCGTGCCATTCGGCTTTTTTGTAGGAGCGGCTTCAGCCGCGAAACCGGCGATTGAGATCGCGGATAAATCCGCTCCTGCCAAGCTATCGCTTTGCCCCGCTTGCAGCGCTTGGCGTGTAGCTGCTACCTTGGCCGCTCTCCTTATTCCCCCGCCTGTCGAGATCGCACCGTGGTGGTTAGCTGCAAACTCTGGATGAAGGTCATCAAGGCCCTGGCCCGTTGGCGCTGGCGCGCCTGATTTCGTCCTGCCGCTGCGCGCGGCCCGTTTGCACCCGACCGTTTTCCCCGAGCCATGAGGCTGATCATGACCCATGAAGAATTCCTGCGTTTAGCCGCCGAAGGCTACAACCGCATTCCCCTGGCCTGCGAAACCCTGGTGGATTTCGACACGCCGCTGTCCATCTACCTGAAACTGGCCGACGCGCCCAACTCCTACCTGCTCGAATCCGTGCAGGGCGGCGAGAAGTGGGGCCGTTATTCGATCATCGGCCTGCCGGCGCGCACCGTGCTGCGCGTGCATGGCCATGACGTGGTGGTCAGCACCGACGGCGTCGAGGTCGAGCGCCACCAATGCGCCGACCCGCTGGAGTTCGTCGAGCAGTTCAAGGCGCGCTACAGGGTGCCGACCATTGCCGGTCTGCCGCGCTTCAACGGTGGCCTGGTCGGCTATTTCGGCTACGACAGCGTGCGCTACGTCGAGCCCAAACTGGCTGCTGGGGTCAATCCCGATGCGCTGGGTACGCCGGACATCCTGCTGATGGTCTCCGACGCGGTGGTGGTATTCGACAACCTGGCCGGCAAGATGCACGGCATCGTTCTGGCCGACCCGGTCCAGCCGGACGCCTTCGAGCAAGGCCATGCGCGTCTGCGCGAGATCCTGCACAAGCTGCGTCAGCCGATCACCCCGCGCCTGGGGGTGGACCTGTCCGCGCCGCTGGGCGAGGAACCGGCGTTCCGTTCCAGCTACAGCCAGGGCGACTACGAGGCGGCGGTCCGTTCGATCAAGGAGTACATCCTGGCCGGCGACTGCATGCAGGTGGTGATCTCCCAGCGCATGTCGATCCCGTTCAAGGCGGCACCGATCGACCTGTATCGTGCGCTCCGCTGCATCAACCCAACGCCTTATATGTACTTCTTCAACTTCGGCGACTTCCATGTGGTCGGCTCCTCGCCGGAGGTGCTGGTGCGCGTCGAGGACGGTCTGGTCACCGTGCGCCCTATCGCCGGTACGCGCCCGCGCGGCGCCAGCGAGGAGGCGGACAAGGCGCTGGAAGACGACCTGCTGTCCGACGCCAAGGAAATCGCCGAGCACCTGATGCTGATCGACCTGGGCCGTAACGACACCGGCCGCGTGTCGCAGATCGGCTCGGTCAAGCTGACCGAGAAGATGGTCATCGAGCGCTATTCCAACGTCATGCATATCGTCTCCAACGTCACCGGTCAGCTGAAACCCGAGCTGTCGGCGATGGACGCGCTGCGCGCCATCCTGCCGGCCGGCACCCTGTCCGGTGCGCCGAAGATCCGCGCCATGGAAATCATCGACGAGCTGGAGCCGGTCAAGCGCGGCGTCTACGGCGGTGCGGTCGGTTACTACGCCTGGAACGGCAACATGGACACTGCGATTGCCATTCGTACCGCGGTGATCAAGGACGGCGAACTGCACGTGCAGGCCGGCGCCGGCATCGTCGCCGACTCGGTGCCCGCCCTGGAGTGGGAAGAAACCCTGAACAAGCGCCGCGCCATGTTCCGCGCCGTTGCGCTCGCCGAACAGACTGCCGCCCAGGCCCAGGAATAACAGGAGCCGTACCATGCTTTTGATGATCGACAACTACGACTCCTTCACCTACAACGTCGTGCAGTACCTGGGCGAACTGGGCGCCGACGTGCACGTGATCCGCAATGACGAACTGAGCATCGCCGAGATCGAAGCGCTCAAGCCCGAGCGCATTGTCGTCTCGCCCGGCCCGTGCACGCCGACCGAGGCGGGCGTGTCCATCGAGGCCATCCTGCGTTTCGCCGGCAAGCTGCCGATCCTCGGCGTCTGCCTTGGCCACCAGAGCATCGGCCAGGCCTATGGCGGCGACGTGGTGCGCGCGCGCCAGGTGATGCACGGCAAGACCAGCCCGGTGTTCCATGCGGACAAGGGCGTGTTCGCCGGTCTGAACAACCCGCTCACCGTGACCCGCTATCATTCCCTGGTGGTCAAGCGCGAGACCCTGCCGGATTGCCTGGAGATCACCGCCTGGACCCAGCATGAAGACGGCTCGGTCGACGAGATCATGGGCCTGCGCCACAAGACTTTGAACATCGAGGGCGTGCAGTTCCATCCCGAGTCCATCCTCACCGAGCAGGGCCACGAACTGTTCGCCAACTTCCTCAAGCAGACCGGAGGCGTGCGCGCATGAATATCAAGGAAGCCCTCAATCGCATCGTCTCTCAGCTCGATCTGACCACCGAGGAAATGCAGGCGGTCATGCGCGAAATCATGACCGGCCAGTGCACCGATGCGCAGATCGGTGCCTTCCTCATGGGCATGCGCATGAAGAGCGAGACCATCGACGAGATCGTCGGCGCCGCCAGCGTCATGCGTGAGCTGGCCGCGCCGGTGGTGATCGATGCCGAGCGCCTGGTCGACACCTGCGGCACCGGCGGCGATGGCATGAACATCTTCAACGTCTCCACCGCAGCGGCCTTCGTCGTCGCGGCGGCCGGCGGCAAGGTGGCCAAGCACGGCAACCGCGCGGTATCCGGCAAGAGCGGCAGCGCCGATCTGCTGGAAGCCGCCGGTGTCTACCTGGGGCTCAAGCCCGAGCAGGTGGCGCGCTGCGTGGAAAGCGTCGGTGTCGGCTTCATGTTCGCCCCGTCCCATCATGGCGCGATGAAGCACGCCATCGGCCCGCGTCGCGAGCTGGGTCTGCGCACCATCTTCAATATGCTTGGCCCGATGACCAATCCGGCGGGCGCCAAACATCAGGTCATCGGCGTGTTCAGCCAGGCGCTGTGCCGGCCGATGGCCGAAGTGCTGCAGCGCCTGGGCAGCGAGCACGTGTTGGTGGTGCATGCGCAGGATGGCCTGGACGAGATCAGCCTGGCCGCGCCGACCTTCGTCGCCGAGCTCAAGGACGGTGTGGTCAGCGAGTACCGCATCCAGCCCGAGGATTTCGGCATCAAGAGCCAGAGCCTGATCGGCCTGACCGTCGACAACGCCGAGCAGTCGCTGGAACTGATCCGCGATGCCCTCGGCCGGCGCAAGACCGAGAACGGCCAGAAGGCTGCCGACATGATCGTGCTCAATGCGGGCGCTGCGCTCTATGCTGCCGATCACGCCAGCAGCCTGCGCGAAGGTATCCAGCTGGCGCATGACGCCCTGCACACCGGGCTGGCGCGCGAGAAGCTGGAGGAGCTGGTGTCCTTTACCGCGGTATTCAAACAGGAGAACGAAGGGTGAGCGTGCCAACCGTACTGGAGAAAATCGTCACCCGTAAGTTCGAGGAGGTTGCCGCGCGCCGCGCCCAGGTCAGCCTCGCCGAACTCGAGGCGGCCGCCCGCGCCACCGATGCGCCGCGCGGCTTTGCCCGCGCCCTGCTGGAACAGGCAGCGCGCAAGCAGCCAGCGGTAATCGCCGAGATCAAGAAGGCCTCGCCGAGCAAGGGCGTGCTGCGCGCCGACTTCGTCCCGGCCGATATCGCCCGCAGCTACGAGGCAGGTGGTGCCACCTGCCTGTCGGTGCTCACCGATATCGATTTCTTCCAAGGCGCCGACCAGTATCTGCAGCAGGCCCGCGCGGCCTGCGCGCTACCGGTAATCCGCAAGGATTTCATGGTCGATCCCTACCAGATCGTAGAAGCACGCGCCCTGGGGGCTGACTGTGTGCTGCTGATCGTGTCCTGTCTGGATGACGTGCGCATGGCCGAACTGGCCTCGGTGGCCAAGGACGTCGGCCTCGATGTGCTGGTCGAGGTGCATGACGGCGAGGAGCTGGAGCGCGCGCTGCAGACCCTGGATACGCCATTGGTGGGCATCAACAATCGCAACCTGCACACCTTCGAGGTCAGCCTGGAAACCACCCTCGACCTGCTGCCACGCATTCCGCGTGACCGCCTGGTGGTGACCGAGAGCGGCATTCTCAATCGCGCCGATGTCGAGCTGATGGAGATCAGCGAGGTCTACGCCTTCCTGGTCGGCGAGGCGTTCATGCGCGCGGAAAATCCGGGTAGCGAATTGCAGCGCCTGTTCTTTCCCGAGCGCGGCCGCGCTGCGGTGGTCGGCAGCGACCCCGAATAGCACGCATGAAAAAGCCGGCGATCAAGCCGGCTTTTTCTTTTGGGCTGGTTCAGCGCGTGCCGAACACCACCATGGTCTTGCCCTTGACGTGCACCAGGCCCTGTTCCTCCAGGGACTTGAGCACGCGGCCGACCATCTCCCGCGAGCAGCCGACGATGCGACCGATTTCCTGACGGGTGATCTTGATCTGCATGCCGTCCGGATGGGTCATGGCGTCCGGCTGTTTGCACAGATCGAGCAGGGTGCGGGCGACGCGGCCGGTGACATCGAGGAAGGCCAGATCGCCGACCTTGCGCGTGGTGTTGCGCAGGCGCTCGGCCATCTGGCTGCCGAGGGCGAAGAGGATGTCGGGGTCTTGCTGGGTCAGTTCGCGGAACTTGGCGTAACTGATTTCCGCCACTTCGCATTCGGTCTTGGCGCGAACCCAGGCGCTGCGTTCCTTCTCCGCGCCTTCCTTTTCGAACAGGCCCATCTCGCCGAAGAAGTCGCCGGCATTGAGGTAGGCGATGATCATTTCGCGGCCGTCGTCATCCTCGATGAGGATGGTGACCGAGCCCTTGACGATGAAGAACAGGGTTTCGCAGCGATCGCCTGCGTAGATGATGGTGCTTTTGGAGGTGTAACGACGACGATGACAATGCGCAAGAAGCTTGTCGAGGTTCTTGATTTTAGGTGTAAGGGTAATAGCTACCATGCCCGAGTCCCGAATATGAAAAGTGAAGGCCTTTGTCCAACGGCAATTTCTTATTAGTTATCCGGCCAAGTGTGCCAGCATTCCGGCGCCAGCTTAACAGACATGCGATGACTAGAAAGGTTTTTGCGACCTGGGTAACACAACCCAGGGGAACTTTAGCGTATTCGGGCCACATCGAAGCCTGGCTCGCCTGTGCTAATCTGCCGGCCTTTTCCATTCTGGGAGCCAATATCGATGAAAGCGCGTGTGCAGTGGGCCGGTGAAGCCCTGTTCCTCGGCGAGTCCGGTAGTGGCCATGCCGTGGTGATGGACGGTCCGCCCGATGCCGGCGGTCGCAACCTCGGCATTCGGCCGATGGAGATGCTGCTGATCGGCCTTGGCGGCTGCAGCAACTTCGATGTGGTCAGCATTCTGCGCAAGGGGCGCCAGCCCGTGGAAAGCTGCGAAGTGTTCCTCGACGCCGAGCGCGCCGGCGAGGAGCCCAAGGTGTTCACCAGGATCCACCTGCATTTCGTGGTCAAGGGCCGTGGGCTGAAGGAAGCCCAGGTCAAGCGGGCGGTGGAGTTGTCGGCAGAGAAGTACTGCTCGGCCTCGATCATGCTCGGCCGTGCCGGTGTGGACATCAGCCACGATTACGAAATCGTCGAACTGGGCTGAGGTTCGCTGGAGACGACGAGGGCGCCGATTGGCGCCCTCGTTCGTTTCAGATGCGGTAGGTGCTCTTGGTCATGACCTTCGACAGCAAGGTCATGCCGAACTTCACCGGCGCCGGGAAGCGTACGCCGCCCGCTGCCAGGGCGCTGTTGGCGTGCTGCTGCTCGTCGATGCGCATCTGTTCGAGGATGGCCCGTGACTTGGCGTCATGCTCGGGCAGTTGTTCCAGATGCTCATCCAGGTGCTTGCACACCTGGTCTTCGGTGGCGGCGACGAATCCCAGACTGACGCGATCACTGACCAGCCCGGCCACCGCACCCACGCCGAAGGACAGCCCGTAGAACAAGGGGTTGAGCACGCTGGGATGGCTGCCCAGCTCGCGAATGCGCTGCTCGCACCAGGCCAGGTGGTCGATCTCCTCGTCGGCGGCATGTTCCATTGCGCTGCGCACCTCCGGCAGCTTGGCCGTCAGCGCCTGGCCCTGATAAAGCGCCTGGGCACAGACTTCGCCGGTGTGGTTGATGCGCATCA
Organism: Ectopseudomonas guguanensis; assembly: GCF_900104265.1. Classification (GTDB taxonomy): domain Bacteria; phylum Pseudomonadota; class Gammaproteobacteria; order Pseudomonadales; family Pseudomonadaceae; genus Aquipseudomonas; species Aquipseudomonas guguanensis. The sequence goes on along the minus strand of NZ_FNJJ01000018.1, from coordinate 14,093 downwards.
GGCCGGCGACATGGCGTGATTCCTCGCTGCTCAGTTCCGTATCGTTTTGCACGATGGCCGGCGAAGGGCGGCCCGATGCGCCGCTGAAGGGCAGCAGGGTACGCAGCGCGGCATCGGCTTGCAGCAGCAGACGGTCGACGGGGGAATACTGGCGTTCGCTGGCCATGGGGCACCTCCGAAAAACACTACGCGGCTAGTCTACTGCAAAGTGAGGGGGACGTCCGCGCTCAGGGCAGTTCGCGCAGCACACGAAACCCCAGCGCATAGTCGCGATGATGCGGCTGCTTTAGGTCGCGCATGCTGCTGCGCAGGTAGGTCGGGCCGCTGTTCCAGGCGCCGCCGCGCACCACTCGCGGGCTGTTGTCGAGCAGCCCGGCGCTCTGCGTTTCGCTGCCGTCGAAGCGCTGCGTATAGCTTGAAGCCGTCCACTCCCAGACATTGCCCGCGGTGTCATGCAGGCCGAAGCCATTGGGCGGAAACTGGCCCACGGTTGCCGTCTTGTTGCGCAGCAGGCGCGAGCTGGCGCATCCGCGGCAATGCGCGCGCGGTGCCTGCTCGTTGCTGTCGAGTTCGTCGCCCCACCAGTAGTAGCTCTGGCTGCCGCCACGCGCCGCATACTCCCATTCGGCTTCGGTCGGCAGGCGATAGCGCGCGCCGGTCTCGCGCGACAGCCACTGCGTATAGGCGTGGGCATCGCGCCAGGACACGTGGATCACCGGGCGCTGCGACGAAAGGCCCCAACCCTCGTTATCGGGCATGGGCAACTTGTTCGCTTCGGCGTACTTCTGCCAGTCGGCAAAAGTGACTTCGTAGCGACCGATGGCGAAGGGCTGATCGAAAACGATGGTGCGTGGCGGGCGCTCGTTATCATTGCCGCGACCGCTGGCATCGCCCATGGCGAACTCGCCAGCCACAACAATCACCATTTCAGGGCCCTGGCCGCCGCTGGATAGCGGATCGCTGATGGCCTCGATGGCGACGGCCGCTCGGTTCACCAGCAGCGCACCCGTGGCGATGGCAATGGATACGACGGCTGTGACGCGGCGCGCGTTCAGCACTTGCACGGCGCGAAACCTGCGGCGACGATCTGCCTGTTCAGACGGTCCATGCTGTGAGCTCCGATTCTGCGAAACCGCGGATAGTAACCCTGCACGGTTGACTGGCCAAACCTCACAAGGAGCAGGTGTTGAAGAACGATATTCATGATCTGGGGCTGGTGCTGGATTCCAAGGTCAAGCTGGTGGTGATCGAGTCCTGGGACGAGATGCGCGTGCTGGAAACCCTGACCGGCCTGGCGGTCAGGCGCGGCCTTGGCCTGCACACCTGGTCGGTAACCGAGGGCTTGCAGCGCCTGGGCTTCGGCGGCGCGCCGGTCGACGAGTCGCCAACCCTGGAACCGGAAGCGGCGTTGCGCATGATCAAGGCCGATCCGCAGCCGAACCTCTACGTGATGTGCGATCTGCATCCGTTTCTCGATGACAACCCCCGGCTGGTGCGCCTGCTCAAGGAAATTGCCATGAACGAGGCAGCGCACAAGCCGACGCTGGTGCTGGTGTCGCATGCGCTCAAGCTGCCGGCCGAAGTACAGCGTTACGCGGCGCGCTTCAGTCTGGCGCTGCCGTCGGAGGATGAACTGCTGAGCATCGTGCGTGACGAGGCGACGCGCTGGAGCGAGCGTAACCGCGGCTCACGCGTGCGCACCGACAACCGCACCCTGCAGCAGGTGGTGAAGAACCTGCGCGGCCTCAGTCATGCCGAAGCGCGTGCGCTGGCGCGCAACGTCATTTGCGATGACGGGGCGATTACCCAGGAAGACATCCCCGAGCTGAACAAGACCAAGTTCCAGCTGCTGGATCTGGAGGGCGTGCTCAGCTTCGAATATGACACCGCACGTTTTGCCGATGTCGGCGGCCTGCTCAATCTCAAGCGCTGGCTGGCCGAGCGTCAGGCCGGCTTTCTCGAAGGCAAGGGCATCGATGCACCCAAGGGGGTGATGCTGGTTGGCGTGCAGGGCGGCGGCAAGAGCCTGGCGGCCAAGGCGGTCGCCGGTCTCTGGGGCCTGCCGCTGCTGCGCCTGGATTTTGCCTGTCTGTACAACAAGTTCTTCGGCGAGACCGAGCGCAACCTGCGCGAGGCGTTGCGCCTGGCCGAACAGATGGCGCCTTGCGTGCTGTGGATGGACGAAGTGGAGAAAGGCCTGGCCAGTGGCGACCATGACGGTGGCGTGAGCCAGCGTGTACTGGGCACCCTGCTGACCTGGATGGCCGAGCGCAAGGCGCCGGTGTTCGTTGTCGCCACGGCCAATGCCATCGACCGCCTGCCGCCTGAGCTGGTGCGCAAGGGGCGTTTCGACGAGCTGTTCTTCGTCGATCTGCCTAATGCCGAGGTGCGCGCCGATATCTTCCGAATACACCTGCAGCGCCGCGAACTGGAGCCCGCCGGCTTCGACCTGGCGCAGCTCGCCGCGGCCAGCGAGGGTTTTTCCGGTGCGGAGATCGAGCAGGCCGTGGTCAGCGCGCTGTACGCCGGGCAGGCGCAGCAACAGGCGGTCGATCAGGCTCTGCTGCTGCGTGCGCTGCAGAGCACGGCGCCTTTGTCTGTAGTGATGGCCGAGCGTTTGACGGCGTTGCGCCAGTGGGCCGACGGGCGCACGGTCAACGCCGGCTGACGCCGGTGAACGGACGGGTCAGGCGGCCGCTGAGTTTGCGCACCAGCCAGCGTGGCCCCAGGCGTGGGCTCAGTGCCAGCAGGCGGTTGCGCCAACCGGGAATGATGATGGCGCGGTTCTTTTCCAGCGCGCGCACGGTGATCAGCGCCACCTCCTCGGCGCTCATCATCAGCTTGCTGCCGGCAAGACGGCTGACGTCCATCTGCGCCGCGCGAAAGAAGGCGCTGTGGGTTGGCCCGGGGCAGAGCACCGACACGCGCACGCCGCGGCTTTTCAGCTCCTCGCGCAGGCCTTCGGAAAAGTGCAGCACATAGGCCTTGCTGGCGTAGTAGCTGCTCATCCAGGGGCCTGGTTGAAAGGCGGCCACCGCGGCGACGTTGAGGATCTGTCCGCCGCCTCGCTCGGCCATGCGCTGGCCAAGCGCATGGCACAGTCGGGTCAGTGCCAGCACGTTGACCTCCAGCTGTTCCAGTTCGCGACTCCAGTCCTGCTCGAGGAACGGGCCGGCGCAACCCAGGCCGGCATTGTTCACCAGCAGGTCGATCTGCCACTGACCTTCTTCCAGCTCCAGTAACAGGCCGGACAGCTGCAGCGGCTCGCTCAGATCGCACAGGCGAAACAGCACCTCGACGCCGAAGCGCTGCGCCAACTCGCAGGCGATGCTCTCTAGGGCGTCACGCCTGCGTGCTACCAGGATCAGATTGCGACCCCGGCGCGCCAGGGCTTCGGCCAGGGCCAGGCCGATGCCGCTGGAGGCGCCGGTGATCAATGCATAACTGCGCATGGTAGAGGGGTTACCGCTCCTGATATTCGGCGGCACGCTCGACGTACCCCTGGTACTGGGGCAGGGCGATGGCGGCGATGATGCCGGTCACTGGCACCAGCAGGAACAACCAGGCCAGGATCTTCACTGCGGTGCTGTTGGGGGGCGGTGGTGGGCCGTAGCGGTTGACGCCTTGGGTGCCCGGAATGATCAGCATCAGCAGGGCGAACACGCTGCCGACCACCGGGATCAGGTGCACCAGCAGCAACCAGCCGGACCAGCCGATGTCATGCAGGCGCTGCACGCCGATGAAGATACCGATCACCACCGCGGCAATACTGACGATGCCCAGCGCCAGGATGGCCAGGGTCGAGGACATCGCGGCAATGCCGGTACCGATCAACATGATCGGGATGAAACACAGCGTCATCGCCATCAGCCAGCCCAGGTAACGCACGCGACCGATCCGGCCGCTGACGCCGAGCACCTTGAGTTCGGAGTACTGCGGCAACTGCTCGGCGACATTCGCCTGGGGCGGTGCATAGGGCGATGCGGCCGTTGCGACAGCTGCTGGAGCTGGAGCGGCTTCGGCCAGTTGCGCCTGGCGCGCGAGGTATTTCTCGATGATGATGCCGCAGGCCGAGCATTCCGCTGCCTTGGCTTGTTCATGGCCGCATTTCGGGCAGGTCATGTGCGGTGCAGCGGCCTGCTTGACCTGCTCGGCCTGCACGGTTTCAGCCTCGGTCGGCACCAGGCTCAGGCTGGCGGCCTGATCCAGCTCCTTGCGTACCTTGGCTCCCGCCCTCTGCAGCGCGGTGAGGTACTGCTCCGCCTCGCCTTCGCCCAGATCACGCTTGAGCGCCACCGGCGTGCCGCTGAACAGGCTGTCTATTCGGGCAAGGTCGCTCTTGAACAGGCGGGCCAGGTTTGTCTTGACCATTTCCAACGAGGCCTCGGGCATCAGTTGGCCGTCGAACACTATCTTGTAGCGCGGTGGGTTCATGCGAGCTTCCTTGTCGGCGGGAAGTTGAGGTGAGCGAAGCGCCCGTTCGGCGCCAGGCGAGGCATAAGCCTAGAGTGCCGTAAGGCCAGTATACAAGCGGCCTGAGGCCTCGCTACCGAGGAATTTCAGGCATTGCCCATTGTGCTCCAGCGACCGACCAGTTGGCCGCGGCGTAGTAGACGTATTTCGCTGAAATCACCGAGCAGGCCTTCGCTGATCGCCGGGCGCAGAAATACCCAGTCTTGGTCGGTCAGGCGCGTGGCAGCGCTGCCGATCAGGCGTTCCTGATTGGCGCTGCGGCCGTACAGCGCATCGTAGTCCAGACCTGCCGGTGAAACGGGCTGCGCCGGCCAGCGACCGCCGTAGAGGTAATAGGCGTGCTGGCGGTTGGGGTTCCAGGTTGCGAGCAGCGGCTGCAGCGACTGCAGGTAGGGCAGGGCGCCGTCGAGCGCCTTGAGTACCGGGCTGGCGATCCACAGTGCCGGCTGATGTTCCTGCAGCAAGGGCGTGTCGAACTCCGCGGGCTTGAGCAGGGCAGAACCAATGGCGACTTCATTGAGCGCGCTGTGCTGTTGGCTGTGCAGCGGGTAGGTCAGGCTGCCGCCACCATTTAACAGCGGTTTAGTCGGCCATAGCGCGCTGAACGCCTGGGCGCTGGCGATAAACTGGCGATAGCGTGTGTCGGCTGCGGTAAATGCTTTGACCTGGCCTTGCCAGGGTGGGGTGTGGGCGACCTGCACGTCGTACCCCATCAGCCCTTGCAGCTGCAGCCCTGGTAGCTGGTGAAGCTGCTGCATAGCCTGAGCCAGGGCCTGTGGTGTGGCGAAGCCGCCGCGCTCCAGGCCGATGTCGATCTCCAGCGCGATGCGCAGCGGTCGTCCCAACGCCTTGGCCAGTTCGGCGTACTGCGCCATGCGTTGCTCGCTGTCGATCAGCCAGGTCAGCTGGCGGTCGGGAGCGAAACCCAGGTGTTGCGGCAGCTGGCGATAGAAATTCAGTGCCGCGGCCACCGGCATGGGCTTGCCCAGCAGCAGGTCGGCCTGCGGAAAGCTTTTGGCCAGGCGATTGAGTTGCGGCTGGTGAAAGACCATGAAGCGCTGGGTTTGCAGGCGCTTGGCCAGATACTCCAGCAGACCGGTGCTGGCCAGGGACTTGGCGACCAGGCGCAGTTCGAGGCGACCAGCCAACCGTGCCGCCAGCAGGTCGGCATTGGCATCGAGCCGGTCGAGGTCGAGCAGCAGGGTCGGCACGCCCTCGCCGTCGCGCTGCAGGTGCCGGTTGAGTACGGCGAAGTAGGCGTCATGCTCGCGCCCGTGATCGCCCGGTCGCAGCGCCCAGCCGCCGAGCAGTCCGAGTGCGCTCAGCCCCAGCAGGTGGCGGCGCTTCATCGCGGCCAGCGTTGTCCCAACTGCTGGCTGCGTGTCAGCGCGGCGCGGTATTCGCGGTCGAGCCGCGCTACCAGCTCCTGGACCGACGGCAGGTCGTCGATACCGCCGACGCCCTGGCCGGCCGACCAGACGGTCTTCCAGGCCTTGGCTTCTTCGTCCATCGGTTTGAGCTTCTCGCCGTAGTTGATGTCGCCCTTGTTCTGCAGCTGTTTCAGGTCGTAGCCGGCCTGCTCCAGGCTCTGGCGCATGAAACTGGCCGGCACGCCGGATACGGCGGGCGTGTGGATGATATCGGCGGCCCGTGCGTCGAGGATCATATGCTTGTAATCGGCCGAGGCATTGTTCTCGGTGGTGGCGATGAAGCGTGTGCCCATATAGGCCAGATCGGCGCCGAGCAGCTGGGCAGCGAGAATTTCGTGGCCGTGATTGAGGCAGCCGGACAGCAGCACGGTCTTGTCGAAGAACTGCCGAATCTCCGCCAGCAGGGCGAAGGGGCTCCAGGTACCGGCATGGCCGCCAGCGCCGGCTGCCACGGCAATCAGGCCATCCACACCGGCCTCGGCGGCCTTTTCCGCATGACGGCGGGTGGTCACGTCATGGAACACCAGGCCGCCATAGCTGTGCACGGCATCGACCACTTCCTTGACCGCGCCCAGGCTGGTGATGACGATGGGCACGCGATGTTCGACGCAGATGGCCAGATCCGCCTGCAGCCGCGGGTTGCTGTTGTGCACGATCAGATTGACGGCAAAGGGCGCGGCGTCAGCCGCAAGACTGGCTTCGATCTCGTCGAGCCAGGCAGCGAAGCCGGCGCTCTCACGCTGGTTTAGTGCTGGAAAGCTGCCGACGATGCCGCTGTTGCAGCAGGCACTGACCAGTGCCGGGTTGGACACCAGAAACATCGGCGCAGCTACCAGAGGCAGGCGCAGGCGTTGTTCGAGCAGGGCGGGCAGAGACATGGCGAACTCCTCAGAAAGGGCGGACGACGACCAGGATTACGATGCCCAGCAGGGCCAGCACCGGCGCTTCATTGAACCAACGATAGAACACGTGGCTGCGGCTGTTCTCGCCGCGGGCAAAGCGCTTGAGCTGGGCGCCGCACAGGTGGTGATAGATCACCAGTGCCACCACCAGGGTGAGCTTGGCGTGCATCCAGCCCTGGCTGAAGTAATATCCGGGATTGAGCGTCAGCAGCCAGATGCCCAATGCCAGCGTGGCGATCATCGACGGCATCATGATGCCGCGATACAGCTTGCGTTCCATGATGCAGAAACGTTCGTGACTGGCGGCATCGCTGCTCATGGCGTGATAGACGAACAGGCGCGGCAGATAGAACAGGCCGGCGAACCAGCAGACCATGGCGATGATGTGCAGAGCCTTGAGCCAGAGATAGAGCATTTTCGCCTCTCACGCTGAAAAATGGTCTCGATAGTAGAGGCAGGCGACGGCCTGCGTCACCTCTGCGGTTGGAGCTTGGCCGATGCGGCTTTATCATCGGCAGCTTTCCAATGGCTTTTGCAAGGGGCATGTGATGATCAAGGTCGGTATCGTCGGCGGCACGGGCTACACCGGTGTCGAACTGCTGCGTCTGCTGGCGCAACACCCGCAGGCAGAGGTGGCCGTGATCACCTCCCGTTCCGAGGCCGGCCTGCGCGTCGACGAGATGTACCCCAACCTGCGCGGCCACTATCCGGAGCTGGCTTTCAGCGTGCCGGACGTCGCCACCCTGGGCGCCTGTGACGTGGTGTTCTTCGCCACCCCGCACGGCGTCGCCCATGCCCTGGCCGGTGAGCTGCTCGCTGCCGGCACGCGAGTGATCGACCTGTCCGCCGACTTCCGCCTGCAGGACGCCGAGGAGTGGGCCAAGTGGTACGGCCAGCCGCACGGCGCGCCCGAGCTGCTGAGCGAGGCCGTGTACGGCCTGCCCGAGGTCAACCGCGAGGCGATCAAGACGGCGCGCCTGATCGCCGTCCCCGGCTGCTATCCGACCGCGGCCCAGCTCGGCCTGATCCCGTTGCTGGAAGCCGGCCTGGCCGATGCAAGCAGCCTGATCGCCGACTGCAAGAGTGGCGTCAGCGGCGCCGGCCGTGGCGCCAGCGTGGCTTCGCTGTTCTGCGAGGCGGGCGAGAGCATGAAAGCCTACTCGGTCAAGGGCCACCGTCACCTGCCGGAAATTCGCCAGGGGCTGCGCCTGGCCGCTGGTGGCGAGGTCGGCCTGACCTTCGTACCGCACCTGACGCCGATGATCCGCGGCATCCATGCGACTCTCTATGCTCGCGTGGCCGATACCTCGGTGGATTTGCAGGCGTTGTTCGAGAAACGTTATGCCGGCGAGCCCTTCGTCGACGTGATGCCGGCCGGCAGTCACCCGGAAACCCGCAGCGTGCGCGGCGGCAATGTTTGCCGCATCGCCGTGCACCGCCCGCAGGGCGGCGACCTGGTGGTGGTCCTGTCGGTGATCGACAACCTGGTCAAGGGCGCCTCCGGCCAGGCCGTGCAGAACATGAACATCCTCTTCGGTCTCGACGAACGTCTTGGTCTGTCGCACGCGGCCCTGCTGCCGTGACACCGGGCTGGGAGGTCCGCCTCAGCGATCCGCGACGGGAACGCAGGCGTCGCCTGCTGCTGGTGATGCTGGTGCTCGCCGTGCCGGCGGCCTTTGCTCTGGGCTGGCACTGGCCGCAGGCGCAGCCCCAGCAAAGGCCCGAGGACACGCAAGCGCTGCTGGCCCGGCTCGCCGAGCAGGATCAGGAGCTGGAGCTGTTGCGTCAGCGCCTTGCGGTGGTTGGCAGCAGCGACAAGGTCACCCAGCAGGCCATGGAGCAGAACAGGCGGACCATCAAGCTCTTGGAGGAACAGATCTTCAAGCAGCAACAGGACCTGGCCTTCTACAAGGGCGTGCTGGCGCCGGCCAGTCGTCGCGAGGGCATGCGCATTCGCGCCTTCGAGCTGCAAGCCACGGACCAGCCGCAGCGATTTCGCTACAAATTGCTGATGAGCCGAGTCGGCGCCAGTGACGAGGCATTGCAGGGGCGTTTGCGTATCACCGTCGAGGGGCAGCAGAACGGCAAGTCGGCGACCCTGGAGTTGGCCGCGCTGTCCGACGAAGTGAGCGAGAGCAGCATCCCGTTCTCCTTCAAGCACTTCCAGTCTTTCCCCGAGGCGGGGCGCTTCGGCGAGCTACAACTGCCTGACGGCTTCGAGCCACGTCAGGTCAAGGTTCAGGCGGAGGTCGAGGGCGACAAGCCGCTGAGCCGTACATTCGAATGGATAAAATCAGGAGCGGTAACCCCCCATGTGGAGTAAAGACAAGACCAAACCCGACCTGCAGCGTTTCAGCGGCAAGACCAGTCTGATTGCTGCGGGTGCCGAGCTGGTAGGCGACATGCGCTTTCAGGGCGCAGTGCAGGTGGATGGTCGGGTCACCGGTAATCTGCTGGCCAGCGAAGGGCTGGTACGCGTCAGTGTTGGTGGCGTGGTTGAAGGTGAGATACGTGCACCCCATATCGTGATCGACGGCGAGGTGAACGGAGACGTGTTCGCCAGTGGCCATCTGGAATTGGGGGCACGCGCCCGGGTTCGCGGCAACCTGCAGTACGGCCTGATGGAAATGGCCATGGGGGCGCAAATCGAGGGGCGCCTGTGCCACCTCAAGGACGGCGAACGTCCACTCGAGCTTCCTGCCTCGCTGGAAGTCGAGCAATAGTTGACCAATTTTCTAGGGCAAGCGGATAATGCGTGCCCAGCAGGCTGTCGTTGATGACGGCCAGGCAACGCAGGTGGTTTCATGAACCTGCCAACGCAGTGTGGCGCATGGCGCCGGGAGTTATAGCATGAGCGTCGAAACCTTCACCCCTGCCCCCTTGCACTTCACCCAGGGTGCGGCCAGCAAGGTGAAGACTCTGGTCGATGAAGAAGGCAATCCGCGTCTGAAGCTGCGCGTGTTCGTCACGGGCGGCGGTTGCTCGGGCTTTCAGTACGGCTTCACCTTCGATGAGGATGTAGCCGAAGACGACACCATCGTCGAGCGCGAGGGCGTCAGCCTGGTGGTCGACGCCATGAGCTTCCAGTATCTGGTGGGCTCCGAGGTCGACTATCAGGAGGGGCTGGAAGGATCGCGTTTCGTGATCAAGAACCCCAATGCCACCACCACCTGTGGCTGTGGGTCGTCCTTCTCGATCTGAGGTCTATGACTGGTGGCGGACGCCGCGCTCGATGCGCGGCGTTTTCGTTTTCAGGCGGGGTAAATGGCGCCGAGAACGCGCAGGCCCTTCGCGCCGGTGACGCTCGGGCGGTTGCCCGCAATGCCTTCCAGGGCGCAGTGCGCCAGCCAGGCGAAGGCCATGGCTTCGACCCAGTCCGGGTCCACGCCTTCGGCAGCGGTGCTGCTGACTTCCGTGTTCGGCAGCATCTCGCTCAGGCGCTTCATCAGGCAGGCATTGTGAGCGCCACCTCCGCAGACCAGCAGAACGTCTGTCTGCGCCTGAGCGCCGCGTAGCGCGCCGACGATGCTGCGCGCGGTGAGTTCCACGAGAGTCGCCTGAACGTCCTCACTGGCCAGTGGCTGTAAGGTTTGCAGATGGCCAAGCAGCCAATCGAGATTGAACAGCTCCCGACCAGTGCTCTTCGGGCCCTGAGTGGCGAAGAAGGGATCGCTCAGCAGGCGCGTCAGCAGCTCGTTGTCAACGCTACCGCTGGCCGCCCAGGCGCCGTCTCGGTCATAGGCAAGCCCCAGGCAATGTTGAATCCAGGCATCGAGCAGAACGTTGCCCGGGCCACTGTCGAACCCCAGGACCTCACGGCCGGGTGAAAGCAGGCTGAGGTTGCTGAAGCCACCGACATTGAGCACCGCGACGTGCCGTTGGCCATCGCCGAACAGATCGTGGTGGAAGGCCGGGACCAGAGGAGCACCCTGACCGCCAGCGGCCACATCGCGGCGACGGAAGTCCGCGACCACGCTGATGCCGGTGAGCTCGGCCAGTAGCGCCGGGTTGCCGATCTGAATGGTGAAGCCGCGCGCCGGTTCGTGGCGCACGGTCTGGCCGTGACTGCCGATGGCGCGGATCTGCTGTGCGCTCAGGTTCTGTTGCTCAAGCAACTCGTTGATGGCGGCGGCAGCCAGTTCCACCCAATGCTGTTCGGCAATGGCCGCGCGAGCCAGCTCATCATGCCCAGGGGAGCACAACGCCAGCAGATCGCTGCGCAGTCGTTCCGGCATGGGGCGGTAGAGCGTGGCGAGGAGACGGGAGCGCTGATCCTGATCGATCAGCGCGATGTCCAGTCCGTCCAGACTGGTCCCGGACATCACGCCAATATAGAGGGGCACGGCTTATTGCTGGTTGGAGGCCAGCATGGTGGCCTTTTCCTGGTCCATGCGTGCCATCAGCGGCTTGCTCAGCTGCATGAAGCGCTGCTTCTCGCTCGCGGCAATGGGGTCGGCCATCGGCAGCTTCTGGCTGAGCGGGTCGACATGTACACCGTTGACCTGGAACTCGTAATGCAGGTGCGGTCCTGTGGACAGGCCGGTGGTGCCGATGTAGCCGATGATCTGCCCCTGCTTGACGTTCGCGCCATTGCGAATGCCCTTGGCGAAACCCTGCATGTGCGCGTAGAGCGTGCGATAGCGCTGACCGTGCTGGATGATAACGGTGTTGCCGTAGCCGCCGTTGCGGCCGGCCAGAGTCACCCGGCCGTCGCCGGCCGCTTTGATCGGCGTGCCATGCGGTGCTGCATAATCGACACCCTTGTGCGCCCGGATCTTGTTCAGGATCGGATGCTTGCGGCCGGTGGAGAAACGCGAGCTGATGCGGGCGAAGTCCACCGGGGTACGGATGAACGCCTTGCGCATGCTTTCGCCATTGGCGTTGTAGTAGCTGGTGGTGCCCTGCTTGTTGGTGTAACGCACCGCGGTGTAGGTCTTGCCACGGTTGGTGAAGCGCGCCGAGAGAATGTTGCCGGTGCCGACACGCTTGCCGTTCACCACCTTCTCTTCATAGATCACTTCGAACTCGTCGCCTTCGCGAATATCCATGGCGAAGTCGATGTCGTAGCCGAAGACGTTGGCCAGGTCCATGGTCAGGCTATGCGACAGACCTGCACGCTTTGCAGAGAGGAACAGCGAGCTATTGATCACGCCGCGGCTATAGGTGGTGACCACCTCGGGTTTGACCTGATCGCGCTGGAAGTCGAAGCCGTTGTCGGTACGGCTCAGGCGAATGGTTTCCAGGTCGCTGAGCTTGCTTTGCAGATTCTTCAGCGTGCCGTCTTCGTTCAGTTCGAACTCCAGCACCTGACCCACCTTGAGACGGCTGAACTGCTTGGCGTCCTTGTGACTGTTGAGCGCCTCGTGCAAATCGTTGGCGCTCAGGCCGACTTTGGCGAATACGGTGGATAGGGTATCGCCATTGCTAACCGTGATGTTGTGGTGGTTGGGGTCGGAAGGAGGGGGAGTGTCGGCTGTTTCTAGGAGATTCTCGTCAGCGTCTTCTGCGCTGTTTTCGGCGGTGTCCGCGCTCTGCTCGATCTTGGCGAAGGGAGAGGCGGCGCCTGGCACTGGCAGTCCCGCTCGAAGGTCGTCCTTTTCCTGCAGCACCATCTCGGCGTCGTTGCCGAGATCCAGATCGAGAAAGGTTTTCTGCGCTTCGACTTCACGCGAAGGAAACACCAGCAGAGCCAGGCTCAGCAGCGCAGCTACACCGCTAGCAGCCAGGATGTGGCTCTTAGGGTAGGGCGGGGCTTTAGGAATATTTTGCGTCATGGCGTGAGGCGTTTTCTTGGAATGTGCATTAACTGTATAAAATATAACCAAAATCGGCTTGGGGCAACCCTTGACATGCCGAGCGTGTGCTCAGGGCGTTTACCCTGGGCAAAACTTGTAATTAGTTCATGATCTTGTATGGTTGGTTCCCTTTCAATTTCCAGTGGTTGCGGGTTTGTCATGAAGTCGGTCGAAGAGCAGCTGGCGCTGATCAAGCGTGGTGCGGAAGAGGTTCTGGTTGAGGCTGAGCTGGTCGAAAAGCTCAAGCGTGGTCAGCCGCTGCGGATCAAGGCAGGTTTCGATCCGACTGCGCCTGATCTGCACCTCGGCCACACCGTCCTTATTAATAAGTTGCGCCAGTTCCAGGAGCTCGGTCATCAGGTGATCTTCCTGATTGGCGACTTCACCGGCATGATCGGCGATCCCAGTGGCAAGAGCGCTACTCGTCCGCCGCTTACTCGCGAGCAGGTGCTGGATAACGCCGAGACCTATAAGCAGCAGGTGTTCAAGATCCTCGATCCGAGCAAGACCGAGGTGGCCTTCAACTCCACCTGGATGGATCAGCTCAAGCCGGCTGACTTCATCCGTCTGGCGTCACAGTACACCGTGGCGCGCATGCTCGAGCGCGACGACTTCGACAAGCGCTACACCAGCAACCAGCCGATCGCCATTCACGAATTCCTCTACCCGTTGGTGCAGGGCTATGACTCCGTTGCGCTCAAGGCTGACGTCGAGCTGGGCGGCACCGACCAGAAGTTCAACCTGCTGATGGGGCGCGAACTGCAACGCGCCTATGGGCAGGAATCGCAGTGCATCGTCACCATGCCGCTGCTGGAAGGTCTCGATGGCGTGAAGAAGATGTCCAAGTCGCTGGGTAACTATGTGGGTATCCAGGAGGCACCGGGCGTGATGTACAACAAGCTGGTGTCCATGCCGGATGCTCTGATGTGGCGTTACTTCGAACTGCTCAGCTTCCGCTCCATGGAAGAGATCGAGCAGTTCAAGCGTGATGTCGAGCAGGGCGCTAACCCGCGCGACATCAAGATCAAGCTGGCAGAGGAACTGGTTGCGCGTTTCCATGGCGAAGAGGCGGCTGCCAATGCGCACCGCTCTGCGGGCAATCGCATGAAGGATGGTGAGCTGCCGGAGGATCTGCCCGAGGTCGAGCTGGTTTCGGCTGAAGATATGCCGATCTCATCCGTCCTTAATAAGGCAGGCCTGGTCAAGAATGCTGCCGTGGCTCGCGATCTGCTCGGTTCGGGGGGCGTGCGCGTCGATGGTGAAGTGGTCGATCGCGCCTTCCTGTTCAAGGTGGGTTCGACCCATGTCTGCCAGGCTGGCAAGAAGGCCTTTGCGCGCGTCACCCTCAAGGCTGAGTAACAAAACTGCAAAATAAGCTTGACGCGCATTCTGCTGGCGGTAGAATGCGCGCCACTTCAGCGATGAAGCGCTTCAAAAACTTCTTGTTAATCAATGAGTTAAGTTAAACGAAGGGCTTGCAAGGCTGAATCTGG
>NZ_FNJJ01000017.1 GCF_900104265.1 Ectopseudomonas guguanensis | reverse complement strand
GCAGCGCTGGTGTAATAAAGCCCCTCCCCACGACTGGAAACCGCGTCGTTAAACCGCTCACTAAGTGAGTAGCTAAACAAGCCACTTTCCTGAAGGCTGACTTGAAGTTCTGGGTACTGCGCCCCCTCCGCCTGTAAGGCGGTAAGAAATTCATAGTTGGGATCACTGGGCGGTATACCAGCAGCACAGGAAACCAGTGCACAAGCGGCTGCGTCCCATGCTCTAGCTCTTTCTGGATCACGCTGAGCCAATTCATCCAAGAGCTTGGCTTCGGCACTGTGCAACTGCCTGTTATAAGCCGTCGCATTCTTCGCCAACTCCGCCGCCTTGGCCGGGTCGCCACCAGTTGCCGTGGCCGCCGCAACCCCGATCAGTTGCGACACCATAAGCTCCAGGCCCTTGTCACCTTTGATCACACCTGCAAGCTGTTCGACCAGCAGCTCGTTGGCACCTCCAGCCAGCGCACCTGTCTTGAAGTCGCCCCCCGTTGCTTCACTGAGCAAACCGCTCACAACAGCATGCAGAGCGATTTTCTCAGGGCTGCCTTCCGCCCACTTGATCCCCTCCACCCACTTGCCATCGGCAAAGTCACCCACGCCATGGAAGACCCCCGCCTGCAGCAGGTGCTGCATCTGGCCAGTTAAGGCTGTTTGCAGATTGCCACCCAGGCTACCGCCCTGAATCGCGGTTTGCGCTACGGCCTGCACTGCGCCCTGCGCACCGAGATAGGAGCCGAACTTGGCTAGATCACTGGCCTTGCTGAGGTCAAAGCCTTTGGTGACTTTATTGATGTTATCGCCCGTAACACCAAAGGCACTGTCCAGCATCCCTGAGGTGAAGCCAGCGGTGATGGCCGAGGTCGCGTAACCCTTGAGGTTGCTACTGGAGGTCACATCCTTCAGCACTGCCCCGAGGTTGCCGCGATTATTGATGGTGCTGACGGCAGCATTTGTAGTTGCCCCAGTAGCGGCCGCAGTCAATGCCACGTTGGCCCAGCCAGCCGCAACCGTTGACCCCGCAGTAGCGCCAGCAGCCACAGCCGACAAGGTGGCTGTCCCCGATGCGGCCATTGCAGTCCCTGAGCCAGCGGCAGCGCCACCTATAGAACCAATACCTTGGCTAAGCATAGGGCCGGCAAAATAGGCTACTACAATCGCAATAACCATCTGCGCCCCAGCCCCCAACCCCGAATGGCTGTACTTGAAGGAGTCATGAATCTCCTTCACCTGCCGCCAATCGACATCCCCGCGCTGTTCCATCTCCTTGAGCCAAGCCAGCTCGGGATCGGCCTTGACCATGGCATCGATGGTCTGGCTGACGCTCTGCTGGTGGACCTCCTTGACGTCGATCTTCAGGCCATCCACGGCCTGTATCACCAGGTCGCCCTTGGCGATCAACTGGCTCTGATAGAGGGTTTCATCCGTGCTGCCCTTGCCCTTGGCTGAAGTCCAGGCCAGGCTGTTGCTGCTCTTCTCATGGCTCTCCTGATCCAGATCCTTGACCGCCTCGAAGGTGATGCTGCCGCCGCTGTCGAGGATCAGGTCGTTGCCGCTTTCCAGGCGCGCTTTCTGGTACAGCTGGTCGCCTTCGCTGATCAGGATCAGATCACCCCCGGTGGTGATGGAGCTCCCGACGTTGCGTACGGTGGTGACTTCGTCGCGCTGGGTCTTCTTGCTGCCCCAAGAGCCTTTTTTCTTCATGTCATACAGCGAGTACTCGCTGTTCTGGGCAGCCAGCAGTGCCAGCTCTCCACCCGCGTACAGGTAAGCGTCGCCCTCGGCCTCCAGGCGGCTGGCAGACAGCACCAGGTCATTGCCTGCTTGCATCACCAGGTCGCCGCCAGCACTGATGCCGCTGCTGCGCTGCACGACGCTATCGGCCTGCTGTGTCGTCTTGGTCTTGCCCTGTTTGCGATAGGCATATTGATGCTGTTCATCGGCCGCCGAGGCGATGACCAGGTCGCTGCCGGCAGCCATGTCGATATCGCCATCAGCCTTGACCTGGCTGGCGACCACAGCCAGATCCCGCTGTGCCAAAAGCGTCAGACTGCCGCCGACCTCGAGGCTGGAGCCATGTTGGGTGATGCTGTTGTCGTAACCCTGCTCACGCCTGCGCCGATACTCGTAAGTGTCGACTTCGGCCTGGCTGACCAGGCTCAGGTCACGACCGGCACTGAGCAACGCATTGCCATCAGCCTGGATGACGCTGCCCAGGCTCTGGATATCGCGACCGGCGCTGATGGTCAGGTCGCCACGCGCTTCGATGCGTGCTGCATTGTTGACGATGTCGTTGCGCAGCCGATCATTGCCTCCTGCAGCATGCACGGTGGTTACGCTGCGCTCGTTGATTACGTCCCCGGTCAGCGCGGTCAGGCTTAGCTCACGACCATTGATGATGCCGCCTTGAGCGTTGCGGATGCTGTCGGTAGCCAGCAGTTGCAGGCGCTCCCCTGCTTCCATCAAGCCACCGTTGAAGATGTTGCTTGCCGTGGCACTGAGATTGGCGCTGGCACGCAGGGTGCCTTGGTTGAGCAAGTCGCCGCCACTGATCAGGTTTACATCGCGCCCCTGAATCAATGCACCGTTCGCAGCCAGACGGCCTTGGGCCTGGGCCAGGTAGAGCACCGGCACCAGTACCTTCTCGCCCAGCACCTCGTGCTCCTCCAGCCAGACGATGTCGTGGGTCAGTGCCGCTACTTGTTCGGCGGTCAGGGTTACACCCAACGACAGCCCAAGCGCTTGCTTGCTCGCGATGGCGTTATCCATGAGATAGCGGAACATCGCTTCGTCACTGGTAAGCCCGGCCAGATAACGCTGCCCGGTGCGAGCCACCACCGCTTCTCGAATCAGGTGCTGTTCGTAAAGGCCATCACCCAGGCGTTTCTGAGCCTGATCGGGGTCGTAGCCCAGATTACCGAGCAGGTAGTCGGAGTTGAGGAAGTTCTTGAGATTGGTCAGCGCCGGGTTGGTTTCAATCAGGTACTTGTGCGCGGCCGGCGAACGGTTGTTATCGGGTGGACCAGCGATGGTCTGCACGTGCTGGTTCGAGGGCGCACCGACGGCGTTGCCGTTGACCACTGCGTCCATAACCTGGCTACCAGATCCCGCCTGGCTGGCCTGAATCTCAGCACCCGGCTGCGTCGACTGCCCCGCCTGGGCGCTCAGGCGGAACAGGCCATTTTCGCCAACGGGCAGGCTAAAACCGGGCAGTTGAACGGGGTTGACCTGTTTTTGCGCCAGATCTGGCGGCAGTTGCGCGGTGATGGCTGGCGCGCTGATGTGGCCACTCAGCGTTACGTTGGTGTCATGCCCGCCTGTCGGCCCACCGCTTGCGTAGTTCGCACGCACCACACTGTTGTCTATCCGCTGGCTGGCGTTGATATTCACCGCTCCGCCGGCCTGGATGATCGCTGATGCCGCTACTGCCCCCGAGATGGGAACCGAGTATGAGGTAGTGTCGTAGAAGCCCTGATTACCTACGGACGCAAGAATACCGGCCACGGATATTGCACCTGGCTGATAGCTGGACGAGGCAGGATTATTGTAGAGATTGAACAGGTTCTTGTTGTCGATAAAGGTGCTGTACGCCGAACGATCACGGGTGTAGTAGCCGCTGTTTAAATGACGCTGTTCGCCGCCACCTGCACCGGTGTTACGCAGGACGTCGGTAGAGATGGCGATATCGCCGACTGCGGAAACCGTGCTGTACTGGTTCTCGAAGGTCGATCCGTTGAAACGGAAATCACCGCCGCTGGTGATGAAGGCAGCAGGTGAGTCCTTGCTACCGATGACAACATCCTCGTAGTTCTCGACTGAACGGAAATACAACTCGCAGCCCTTGCCTTTGCAACGGTCATCCGAGTACACGTCGAAACTGCCGGACACCATTCGCAGTTCGGTGCTGAAACTCTCGCGCCGGTTGCTCAGCTCGCGGGCCTGGATGCGCATGGTGCCCGCGCTTTCCATTGAGCCGGAGATGTTTTCCAAGCGGTCTAACCAGCCATCGGCGTCATTGGCGGCGATATCGAGTCGACCGAGGCTGTAGACGCTGCCGCGCTGGTTGGTGAACTGGCCAGTGCGCAGCAGCATGTCCTGCCCACTGAAGATCAGGCCATGTTCATTACGCAGGACAGGCGCATAAAGACTCAGGGTCTGGGCGCTACCAAGCGTGCCATGGTTGTTCAATGTGGCAGCGCGAAGCGTGAAATCACCCGCAGAAGCGATCTGCCCAGCGTTGCGTATCACGCCACCGACAGTCAGCAGCGCATCGGCGCCACTGGTGATTTTGCCTGTACTCGCGAGATCGAGGCTGGCAGCCTGCAGGTCCAGACTGCCCAAGCTGCGTAGCCCACCGCCGCCTGCATAGCTGTCACTCAACGTCAGTTCGAGGCCACCATCGCTGGCGATCAGCCCCTGGTTGACCCAACGAAGCCCCTCGCCAATCAGCCGCTGGGTGGCCAGCAACCGAGCCCCGGAGCCCAGAGTGAAATCATCGACGCTCAGGGTCAGCTCTCGAGCCTGCAAGGTGCCATCCAGGGTCCACTGACCGGCGCGAATATCGAGCACACCATTGGTCATCAAGGTGCCGCCGGCACGCATGATTTCACTGGTGGACAGGCCCCAATCACCGCTGCCCACGTGGGAAATGGTGCCTCCCGTGTTGAGCAGCTCGCCGAATTCGAACGAGAGGTTGTGGTTGGCTACTTCGAGCAGACCACCACGATTGTCGAACGCCCCTACGGTGGTGCTGAGATGACTGGTACCCGACTGGCCGAGGGAGCGTAGCGTGCCTTGTGCGTTGGCCAGGCTGGTGGAGCGCAGCAGGAGCCTGTCGCCGGCCTCGATCAGTCCGTGGCGATTGTTAAGAGCGCCACCGAGGCTGAAGTCGATGATCCGCGCCGAAACCTTACCGCCCTCTGCGCTCGAACCTCCTTGATTGTCGAAGCTGCCGGCTTGGACGCTCAGCAAGCCATGCGCATACAGACCGCCACCCTGATTGGTGAACGTATCGGTAATGATCCGGCTGTCGCCTTCCAGTGAGGACAGATGGCCTGCAGAGTTGTCTACCTGGCCGCTAGCCAGAGTGATGTCGCGTTTCGCCTGAGCGGTACCACTGCTGTTGTTGAACAGACCCGCCAGGTTCAGTCGCAACCAACCCAAGGCACTGTCGAGAACACCTGCGAAACCGTTGTCCAGGCTTTGTGCCTGGAGTTCGAGATTGCCGGTTCGACTGGCGATCTGCCCTCCCCGATTGCTCAGGGTCTGATCGATCTCGGCGCGCAGGTCTTCATGCGCCTGCAGACTGCCAGCGTCGTTGAGCAGCTCATTGGCCACGAGAGCCAGGCTACCCTGTCTGCTGTAAATCAACCCGTCGTTGGCATTGTGAAGCGCACCGCCCACCTCAAGGGTCAGATCCCCATCAGCCGCCAGGGTGCCGGAGCTGCTGTTGTCCAGACTGGCAGCAAAGACGTCCAACAGACTGCGACTGATCAGTTGCCCCCCGCGGTTGTCGATACTGCCGGCCTTGAGCAGTAACGCACCACCACTGACCAATTGGCCAGCACCACCATTGCGCAGGCTGCCGGTCAGCAGCACGCGCATGGCATTAGCAGAGCTGATGCGACCGCCCTGGTTGTCGAGTGTCTGCGCGGCAAGGACGAGCGTATCAGTGGCGTCAATCCGGCCTGATTGGCCGTTGAGCACCTGCCTGGCTCGAATATCGAGCTCGCTGGCTGCAACCAGCCCCTGATTCCGGTTGTCGAGCTGCTCGGTGGCATTCAGCTCAAGTCCAGCCTCGCTGGACAGGATTCCGCCCTCGCGATTGTCCAGACTGGCGACGGTAATCCGTTGGTCGCCGCGACTGACCAGCGCCCCGTGATCGCTGTTATTCAGCGCCCCGGTCAACTCGACCTTCAGGGCGCCCTCACGACTGGACAGGGTTCCCCGCCCACTATTGTCAAGGCGATCGCCCTCAACACTCAAACCCTGCCAGCCCGAGAGCAAGCCACCTGCGCCATTGACCAACTCTCCAGCGCTCAGCGCCAGGTGTTCGCTGGCGATGATGCGTCCGCCCTGGCTGTTGTCCAAGAGCGCACTGCCAATCTCGATATCCTTCGCCGCGGACAATTCACCACCGCGATTGTCCAGCGCGGCGACTTGCTGCAGGGTCAGCTTCTTACCTGCATTGATAAGACCGCCCTGGTTGCTGAGCCTGCCATTGCCCATATCGATGCTGACATTGGCGTCCCCGAGCAGGGCACCGCCTTGGTTCGCCCACTGTTTAGCACTCAGGCTGATATCACCCTGGGCGGAGACTTCGCCCAGGCTGGAGGAGTCGAGTTCGTCAGCCTGAAGCGCCAAGGCGGCTGAGCTATTGATCAGCCCCTTACCGGTGTTGTCGATCTGCCCGGCCAGCAGACTCAGCCCTTGCTTGGCATGAATGACGCCACCGCGGTTATCCACCTGGCCGGCGACCTCAAGATTCACGCGGGCAGCACCAATCAGCCGCCCCTGCTCCTGTATCAGCCGCGAAAGCCTGAGCTGAATATCGCCGGATGCAGACACCTCTCCCAGTTGTGAGGAGTCGAGCGTGCCTGCTCTCAAGTCCAAGCCACCCAGCGTGTTGATCAGGCCGAGATCCCGGTTGTCGATCGTCTCGGCAGACAGCGCCAGACCCTGCTTGCCGCTGAGTACGCCGCCGCGGTTATCAAGCAGACCGCTCACCTGCACATGAGCCTGGGTCTCGCCCAGCAGACGACCCTGGCGCTGCACCAGCTCGGCCACCTGGATATCCAGCGCACCGCTCGCCGACACCTCGCCCGCGTTGGAGGAGTCAAGATGATCGGCCCGCAGGTCAAGCGCGCCGGCGCTATTGATCAGGCCGCCATCCTGGTTGTCGATCCGTCCTGCCGAGAGCTGGACTCCTTCCTTAGCGCTGAGCGTACCGCCGCGGTTATCCAGGGTTGCGGCATCGGTAAGCATCAGCTTGTTCCGAGCCACAATCACACCAGCCTGGTTATCCAAGCTGCCGCCCTGCAAATCCAGGCTGACATCGCTCTCGCCTATGAGGCGTCCACCACGCTGCACCAACTCATTGGCCTGCACAGCGAGAGTGCCCTTGGCGGAAACCTCGCCCTGATTGGAGGAGTCGAGCTTGTTGGTGGTGAGCACCACACTGCCAGAGCTATTGATCAGCCCCTGAGCACTGTTGTCGATCCGCTGGGCGTTCAGACTCAGTGCCTGCTTGCCAATGAGCGCACCGCCGCGGTTGTCAATTTGATCGACATGAGCATCCAGAAGAGCCTGGCCGACGATCAGGCCATCGTCGCGGTTATCGAGATTGCCGGCCCGCAGCTCCAGATTCCGATTGGCGTGGATATCGCCCTGACGGTTTTCCAGGGCCCCCTCGACCAGCAATCCAGCATCGCCCTGGCTCTGCACCAGGCCACCGCTATTGTTGAAACTCTCGCCACTGATCTGCAGTTGCTGATCGGCAAGAATCCGCCCCTGATGATTGTTCAGATGCCCGACCTCGACCTTGGTCAGAGTCGTACCGCTCAGAGTGCCGCCCTGGTTGTCCAGCACCTGGCTGGCATTGACCTGCAATTGGCCATTACCGATCAGGGTCCCGGTGTTACGCACCTGCTGGGCGCTGATGTTCAGGTCCGTGGCAGCGCGGCTGTTGTCAGGCCTGACACCCGCTTCGATCACGCCCTGGTTGAAGACCTGTGCACCACGCAGATTGACGTTGCCCGCTGCTGCCAGGCTCTGCTGCACCTCGATCTGATTCTGGGCGCCGACGTCGGCCTTGCCACCAGCGTAGGTCTTGCCGGCCAACTCCACCTCACTGGCCCTGAGCTCCAGGTTGCCACTGGCCGAGGTCTGCGCCAGGCTCAGCTTGCCGTTGGCATCGATCTGGATATCCCCGGCGCTGGCGGCCATGTCGCCGGCCAGTTTTACCCCCACGCCCTGCTCGGTGCCGACCAGGCGGATGGCGCCCGCGTACATACCACCCAGGGCCGAGCTGTCGATGGCCAGCATCGGCTTGTTCGAGCCGTCGTCGGCCTTGGCGGTGGCGGCCAGGGTGGTGGCATCCACCTCGTTGCGGCCGGTGATGATGTTGAGCTTGTTGGCGTGCAGCTCGGCGTTAAGCTGCGCGCTACGGGTGATCAGGTCGAACTGGTCGAGGTTGCCGGCATTGAGCCCCTGGCCTTCGATGGCGATCTGCCCGCCGTCGACGTCGAAGCGCTGCAGGCGGCCATTCTCGATCACCGGGGTGCCGGTGCTGAGGGTGACGCGCGGGGTGTTGATGAAGCCGCAGCCATCGCAGGTGATGCCGTGCGGGTTGGCGACGATGACCGCAGCCGAGCGCCCGGCCACTTCCGTGTAGCCCTTGAGCTGGCTGGCGTTGCCGCCAGTGACCTCGTTGAGAATCAGCCCGGCGGCGCCGTTCTTGAGATTGGAGTTGCCGATGATGATGCCGCCCAGCTGGGTACTCTGCAGCTTGTCGGTGGCGTTGTTGAGGATCAGCCCCTGCTGGCCGACGTTGTAGTCGCTGAACTTGTTGTGCGACAGGCCGCTGCCATTGGGCGTAGCGATATTGACCACGGGCACGCCATTGCCGGCCTGGGTCAGGGAGGTGTTGCCACCTGCGGCCTGGTCAACTGCCAGTTGCGCCGCAGTGGCAACGATAGGGTTGAGAAACAGCACGCCGGCAACGATCAGGGCGATGTTCTGAAACAGGGGACTGCGTACGTCCATGTCGATACTCCAACCAGCCATCCGGCCGGGCAATCAGAAGAACAGGTCGAATCGGAAATAGACCGGGCGCTCGTCACGCTCGATGACGTCGGGGCGCTCCAGGGCATGAGCAAAGCTCACCGAGGCAGCCAGGTGCTGGCCGCGCAGGGCGAACTCGAGGGCATTGCCCGTCATGCGGCCACGTTGCTCGGGGTTGTGCCGGCTGCCGTGGATCACGCCAACGTCATAGGCGAAGGCCAGGCTGTACTCGTGCACGAAGGGGCGCAGCGCCTCCCAGGTCACCGGGCGGCGCCAGCGCAACTGGTTACGCCAGTAGCCACCGGTGTCGCCGGACAAGGACTCATCCTTGAAACCGCGCACCGAACTCAATCCACCGATGCTGATGCGCTGCGGGCTGAACAACACGTCTTCGCTCTTCTGGCCATAGGCGAGGCTGTCAAAGCTGAAGGACTCGCCCCACAGCGCGAACGGCTGCAGGTAGCTCAGGGCCAGGGTGTATTTGTTGTAGCGCGCCACCGGCTGGCTGGCTTGTGGGTTGCCGGCACGCTGGGCGTCGAAGGCACCGATACCGCGTTGCCAACCAAGATCGGCGTTGACGAAGGCGCTGCCGATACGGCGGCCATGGTTGAAGCCCAGCTGCGCTTCGGACAGGCGCGTGCTGGAGGTGTCGATGCGGTTGCCGAGCAGGAAGTTGTTGGTGCGCAGGTGGCTGGCACCCAGGTTGAGCGAGGTCTTGCTGACGCTATCGCGATGCAGCACACGCTCGCCGCGCAAGGCGTGGGTCTTGCTGTCGCCATCCTGCTCGAAGAGGAAGCCGCCACCCTCGCTATGCGTGCGGTAATAGCTCTGGCTGTAGCTGTAACTGAAGTTCCACCAGCCGTAGGGCACCTGGTAGATCAGGCTCTGGCTGTGAGAGTGGCGGTAGCTGTCGCTCACCGCATCGCGGTTGGCGCGCAGGCTGAGCTGATCGGCCAGGCCGAGCGGGCTGTCCCAGTCGAAGCTCAGGCCCCACTGTTGCTCGCCGGTGCTCTTCTGGCCGTCGTTGTGGCGGTTGAGTCCGGCACGCCAGGGTTTGTCGCGCTGGCCCTGCAATCTAACGCGACTGCCGCCTACTTCCTCTCCCGGCACCAGCTCCAGCTGGGCCTGACGCGATGGCAGGCGGTTGAGCTGGTCGACCAGTTGCTCCAGTTCGCGCAGGTCCAGCACTTCGCCTGGCTGGCCGGGGAAGCCCATGGCCAGTTCGCGGTCGCTGGCCAACTCGGAGCTGTCCAGCCCTTCCAGGCGGCCTTCGACCACGATGACGCGCAGCTCGCCCGAGGACAGGTCCTGCTGCGGCAGGTAGGCGCGCGAGGTGACGTAGCCGCGGTCGATATAGAACTGGGTGATGGCCTTGAGCAGCTCGTTGAGCTGGCCAACGCCCAGGCATTGACCGGCAAAGGTCTGCAGGATGGTTTGCTGGTCGTTCTCAGCGAGGAGAGTGGCGCCGTCCAGGCGGATCTGCTCGATATCGAAGCAGCGTTCGTCTTCGACGGGTGCGGCTTGCAGTTGAGGCGTTTCGCCAGGAAGTTGCTGCAGCTCTTCGAGGCGGCGCTGCTGCTCCTGCAGCAGGCGCTCCTGACGCTCGCGGATCAGTTCACGGTCGCCCGGCGTCTGCGCCAATGCGGTAAAGGGAAGAGACAACAAGCAAAGCCATACGGCCAAAGGTCTACAACGGAAAGGCATGCCTTCAGTCCTTTGAATAGCAGAAAAACGACGTCGGAAAAACGGCGCCGATTAAAGCACATGGCACCTTGACATCACATGTCTAAAAACTGAACAACTTCACATTTGCGGGCATTGTTCACTGCTTAGCCGACGAATGGAGCCTGGAAGAATCAGGAACGGGACCCGAGCACCTGACTCCGGCCCACCCGATGGGCGAGCCCCCAGGCCGCAGGCCCCGGGCAGAGATGCCTATGAAAGGCGGCCTTGACGGCCTCGTAGATCCTCAACCTTCAGCGCGGCGCGTAGGCGAATACGTCGGCGCGCATCTGGTGGGCATCCATGCCGGCTTCGACCAGTGCGTCGAGCGTGGCGTAGACCATCGCCGGCGAGCCGCTGGCGTAGACGTGCAGCGACTTGAGGTTGGGGAAGTCCTCGCGCACCGCTTCGTGCAACAGGCCGCAACGGCCCTGCCAGCCACACTGGTCGCTGACCACCTGGTGCAGGTGCAGATTGTCCAGCTGCTGCCACTGGGCCCAGTGCGGCAGTTCGTAGAAGTCCTCGGGCCGGCGTGCGCCCCAATACAGGTGTACCGGGTGGGCGAAGCCGGCAGCGCGGCAATGCTCGATCAGGCTGTGCATCTGGCCCATGCCGGTACCGGCGGCGATCAGTACCAGCGGGCCATCGGGCAGCTCGGCGAGATGGGTGTCGCCGTATGGCATCTGCACGCGAGCCATGCCGCTGCTGCGCAGGTGTTCCAGCAGCGCGATGCTGCTCTCCTCGCGGGCGAGGATGTGCAGCTCCAGCTCACGCCCGGCATGCGGTGCCGAAGCCAGGGAGAAGGCCGCCATCTCGCCATCCGGGCGCTGCAACAGCAGGTACTGCCCGGCGTGATAACGCGGCACTTTGCCAGCCGGGGTGCGCAGACGCACGCGGAACACATCGCCACCCACCGCCTGACACTCGATCACCTGGCAGCTCAGCTCGCGCACCGGCAACTCGCCCGGCGCCAACACCCCATCCCAGTGCAGCACGCAGTCTTCCAGCGGCTCGGCCAGGCAGGTGAACAGCTCGCCGTGATCCAGCTCGGCGCCGTTCTGCCGCACGCGCCCTTCCACCAGCAGCGCGGCGCAGATATGGCAGTTGCCGTTGCGGCAGCTTTGCGGGCAGTCGTAGCCCAGACGGCGAGCGCCATCGAGGATGCGTTCCCCCGGCTGCAGGGCGAGGGTGATGCCGGAGGGTTGCAGGGTGACGTTCATCAATCGATTCCCAGCTCGCTCCACAGCGCGTCGACACGCGCCACCACGGCCGGATCCTTCTCGATGGCGCGGCCCCATTCGCGGCTGGTCTCGCCCGGCCACTTGTGGGTGGCGTCCAGGCCCATCTTCGAGCCCAGGCCGGAGATCGGCGAGGCGAAGTCGAGATAGTCGATCGGCGTGTTGTCGATCATCACCGTGTCGCGTTTGGGGTCCATGCGCGTGGTAATCGCCCAGATCACGTCGTTCCAGTCCCGTGCGTTGATATCGTCGTCGGTGACGATAACGAACTTGGTGTACATGAACTGTCGCAGGAACGACCACACACCCAGCATTACGCGCTTGGCATGGCCTGGGTACTGCTTCTTCATGGTCACCACCGCCATGCGGTAGGAACAGCCTTCCGGCGGCAGGTAGAAGTCGGTGATCTCGGGGAACTGCTTCTGCAGGATCGGCACGAACACCTCGTTCAGCGCCACGCCGAGGATTGCCGGTTCATCCGGCGGGCGGCCGGTGTAGGTGCTGTGATAGATCGGATCGCGGCGGCGGGTAATGCGCTCGACGGTGAATACCGGGAAGGTGTCGACCTCGTTGTAGTAGCCGGTGTGATCGCCGTAGGGGCCTTCCGGCGCGGTCTCGCCCGGATGGATCACGCCCTCGAGCACGATTTCGGCGCTGGCCGGCACCTGCAGGTCGCTGCCAATCGCCTTGATCAGCTCGGTGCGATGACCGCGCAAGAGGCCGGCGAAGGCGTATTCGGACAGCGTATCGGGCACTGGCGTCACGGCGCCGAGGATGGTCGCCGGGTCCGCGCCAAGCGCGACACAGACCGGGTAAGGCTTGTCCGGATGCTTCTGGCACCAGTCGCGGTAATCCAGCGCGCCGCCGCGATGGCTGAGCCAGCGCATGATCACCTTGTTGCGGCCGATCACCTGCTGGCGATAGATGCCGAGGTTCTGCCGCTCCTTGTTCGGGCCTTTGGTGATGGTCAGGCCCCAGGTGATCAACGGCGCCACGTCGCCCGGCCAGCAATGCTGAATAGGCAGTTTGCCGAGGTCGACGTCATCGCCCTCTTCGATCACTTCATGGCAGGGCGCGTCCTTGACCACCTTGGGCGCCATGGAGATGACCTTCTTGAAGATCGGCAATTTGTTCCAGGCGTCCTTGAGGCCCTTGGGCGGCTCCGGCTCCTTGAGAAAGGCCAAGAGCTTGCCGATCTCGCGCAACTCGGAGACGTCCTCCGCGCCCATCCCCAGGGCCACGCGCTTGGGCGTGCCGAACAGGTTGCCGAGTACCGGCACGTCGAAACCGGCGGGCTTCTCGAACAGCAGCGCCGGGCCGCCCTTGCGCAGGGTGCGGTCGCAGATTTCGGTCATTTCCAGAATGGGCGAAACCGGGGTCTGGATACGCTTGAGTTCGCCGCGCTTTTCCAGTTCACGGATGAAGTCGCGCAGGTCGCGATACTGCATGCAGGAGCCTCGTGTCGGACAGGCAGGAGTCGGCCGCAAAGTTTAGCGCCGAAGTCGGGCTTTCAGAAGGCTTGAAAGCCTCCAGATACGACAAGGCCGGGTTTCCCCGGAATGCTGTTCACTTTGGAACGGTCAAGTGCGATCAGTCCCCTCGCCCCTTTGGGGAGAGGGTTAGGGAGAGGGGAAAACTGGCCGTTATACGGTGTCTTCAGCCCTCTCCCCCAACCCCTCTCCCATAAATGGGAGAGGGGAGCCAAACGCGTGCAACCTTAAGTGAACAGCACTACGGGTTTCCCCGGCCTTGTGGCATAGCGCAACGTCTTACTTGCGCTTCATCGACAGGAAGAACTCGTCGTTCGTCTTGGTCGCTTTCAGCTTGTCGATCAGGAACTCGATGGCCGCGATCTCGTCCATCGGGTGCAGCAGCTTGCGCAGGATCCACATGCGCGACAGCTCTTCCTCGCCGGTCAGCAGCTCTTCGCGGCGGGTGCCGGACTTGTTGATGTTGATCGCCGGGAAGGTGCGCTTCTCGGCCACGCGGCGATCCAGGATCAGCTCCATGTTGCCGGTGCCCTTGAATTCCTCGTAGATCACCTCGTCCATCTTCGAGCCGGTTTCGATCAGCGCGGTGGCGAGAATGGTCAGGCTGCCGCCTTCCTCGATGTTGCGCGCGGCGCCGAAGAAACGCTTGGGCTTCTCCAGGGCATGGGCGTCGACACCACCGGTGAGGACCTTGCCGGAGCTCGGGATCACGGTGTTGTAGGCACGCGCCAGGCGGGTGATGGAGTCGAGCAGGATGACCACGTCCTTCTTGTGCTCGACCAGGCGCTTGGCCTTCTCGATCACCATCTCGGCGACCTGCACGTGGCGGGTCGGCGGCTCGTCGAAGGTGGAGGCGACCACTTCACCGCGCACGGTGCGCTGCATCTCGGTCACTTCTTCCGGGCGCTCGTCGATCAGCAGAACGATCAGGTGCACTTCCGGGTTGTTACGCGTGATGTTCGAGGCGATGTTCTGCAGCATGATGGTCTTGCCCGCTTTCGGCGGAGCGACGATCAGGCCACGCTGGCCCTTGCCGATCGGTGCGCAGAGGTCGATCACGCGACCGGTGATGTCCTCGGTGGAGCCGTTGCCGGCTTCCATGGTCAGGCGCTGATTCGGGAACAGCGGCGTGAGGTTCTCGAACAGGATCTTGTTCTTGGCGTTTTCCGGGCGGTCGAAGTTGATGCTGTCGACCTTGAGCAGAGCGAAGTAACGCTCGCCTTCCTTCGGCGGACGGATCTTGCCGACGATGGTGTCACCGGTACGCAGGTTGAAACGGCGGATCTGGCTGGGCGAGACGTAGATGTCGTCCGGGCCGGCCAGGTAGGAGGAGTCGGCACTGCGCAGGAAGCCGAAACCGTCCTGGAGGATCTCCAGCACGCCGTCACCGGAAATTTCCTCGCCGCCTTTGGCATGCTTTTTCAGCAGGGCGAAGATGATGTCCTGCTTGCGCGAACGGGCCATGTTTTCCAGGCCCATCTGTTCGGCCATGTCCAGCAGTTCGGCAATCGGCTTTTGCTTGAGTTCGGTCAGATTCATAGGAATGACGTGATCATCGAGAGGAGAAGAAAGCTGTTAGCTTGAGAGGCCGCGCCGCAGAGAAGGCGACAGGATCGCGAACGAATTCGTATTGGAATGAATCGGCGACGGCGTGCAGAGGGCTGCATAAGGAAATGCAACGGGGCCGAATTTAACACCGTGAAAAAACAGCGTCTAGCCCGAAAAAGAAAAAACCCCGCGACCAGCGGGGCTTCTTGCAGTGCCGTAGGGTGGGCCGGGCGGCGCTCCGCTTCAGCCCACCACCACGTCACCTGCAACCAGCTCGGTGGGCTGAAGCCCACCCTACTTCTCAGATGTTGCTGTCGAGGAAGGCAGCCAGTTGCGACTTGGACAGTGCGCCGACCTTGGTCGCTTCGACGTTGCCGTTCTTGAACAGCATCAGGGTCGGGATACCGCGCACGCCATACTTCGGCGGGGTTTCCTGGTTCTCGTCGATGTTCAGCTTGCAGATCTTCAGCTTGCCCTGGTAGTCCTTGGCGATCTCGTCGAGCACCGGCGCGATCATCTTGCACGGGCCGCACCACTCGGCCCAGTAGTCCACCAGAACCGGACCCTCAGCCTGGATGACATCCTGGTCGAAGCTGGCGTCGCTGACGTTGGTGATGAATTCACTCATGGAAAGTCTCCGTATATGCGGAAGCAAAAAATTGCCGGGAGAAATTTTTGACGTCGCTTGCGACGGCCCGAAGGATTGCCGCCATGGACGGCAGGCAACCAAAAGTGGCGCCATCATAGCCCGGCTTGACTGACACCGAAAGGCACTGGCGATTGAGCCACTCAATAGTTTCAATCACCCAGCGTGATGAAGGCTATTCCAGTACGCAGCGCGGCAGCGCGGATGTGCTGCTGCATGGCCTTTTGCGCCGGGCCGGAGGCGTGCCGAGCCAGGGCCTTGAGGATCTTGCGGTGCTCCTGCCAGGTCTCCATGGCCCGCTCCGGCCTGATGAACGGCAGCTTCTGGCTTTCCAGGAAGATGTCGGCGCTGGAGGTCACCAGGGCGAACATCGCCTGATTGCCGCTGGCGGCGAGGATGCGCTGGTGGAACTCGAAGTCCAGGCGCGTCGCCTGCTCGAAGTCGCCGGCACGCAGCTCACGACGCATCTGTTCGACGTTGTCTTCGAGGATGTCCAGCTCCTCGGCAGTCATCACCCCGGCCGCCAGGCCGCAGGCGAAACCCTCCAGGGCGAAGCGCAGCTGAAAGGTGTCGGCGGCCGACACCTGCGCGGCGAATGGCCAGACGAAAGCACCGGCTGCCTCGGCTTTCGGCGCCTGCTGGACGAACACGCCCTTGCCGGCCTGCACACTGACCAGGCCCAGCGCGCTGAGCGATGACAACGCCTCGCGCAGCGAGGCACGGCTGACGCCCAGGCGCTCGGCCAGGTCGCGCTGCGAGGGCAGCGCATCGCCGGGGCGATAGCCCTCCTCCTCGATCAGGCGGCGGATGGCCTGCAGGGCGTACTCGGGTACCGCGCGGGGAGCGGAAGCATTCATTGCTGTTCGGGCCGGTCAGTCCAGTCAAGGCGCCTTTGTAAGGCCTCAATGGCTGTCCAGGCAAGCGACGCGCCCTTATGGAACAGCCCGCCAGCAGAACGCACCGAGATGGCCCAGAAGGATCTCTGACCACCTGGTCAGCAACGCCAACTGTTCAGACCAGTAAGACCTTGTTTCCACTCGCCCGCAGCGATTAAAGCCCTGAATTAATTGAATCTGGCACAGCCGATGCACTAACCGGATCAGGCAAAACGCTGGGTTTTCCTTCATTTGATCGGGAGTTCGACATGCGCACATTTCACCGCACCCTGCTGGGTACCCTGTTCGCCGCCCTGGCCTTTGGCGCCAGCACCGCTCACGCCGATGCACTCGATGACATCAGCAAGGCGGGCGTACTGAAAGTCGCCGTACCGCAGGACTTCCCGCCGTTCGGTTCGGTCGGCCCGGACATGAAACCACGCGGCCTGGATATCGATACCGCGCAACTGCTGGCCGACAAGCTGGCGGTGAAACTGGAGCTGACCCCGGTCAACAGCACCAACCGCATTCCCTTCCTCACCACCGGCAAGGTCGACCTGGTGATTTCCAGCCTGGGCAAGAACCCCGAGCGCGAAGCGGTGATCGACTTTTCGGCGCCCTATGCGCCCTTCTATCTCGGCGTGTTCGGCCCTGAAGACGCCGCCGTCTCCAGCCTCGAAGACCTCAATGGCAAGACCATCAGCGTCACCCGCGGCTCCATCGAGGACATCGAGCTGAGCAACGTTGCCCCCAAAGGCGCCACCATCAAGCGCTTCGAGGACAACAACTCGACCATCGCCGCCTACCTGTCCGGTCAGGTGGAGCTGATTGCCAGCGGCAACGTGGTGATGGTGGCCATTTCCGAGCGTAACCCCAAGCGCGTACCGAGCATGAAGCTCAAGCTCAAGGATTCGCCGGTCTACGTCGGTGTGAACAAGAACCAGGCCGCGCTGCTGGACAAGGTCAACACCATCATCGCCGACGCCAAGGCCGATGGCAGCCTCGAAGCGCTCAGCCAGAAATGGCTGAAGCAGCCTCTGCCGGCTGATCTCTGAGCCTGACGGAGCGCTAAGCCATGGCGTATCAGTTCGACTTCGCCGCCGTCCTGCAGCACAGCGACCTGCTGCTGCAAGGCGCGGCCTTCACCCTCGCGCTGACGGCGATCGGCACCCTGCTGGGGGTCGGTCTCGGCATCGTCGGGGCGATACTGCGCGCCTGGCGCATCCGTCCGTTCGACCGGATTTTCGGCGTCTATGTGGAGCTGATCCGCAATACGCCGTTCATCGTCCAGCTGTTCTTCATCTTCTTCGGCCTGCCGTCGCTCGGGGTGCGCCTGAGCGAGTGGGAGGCGGCCGTGCTGGCGATGGTGATCAACCTCGGCGCCTACTCGACGGAGATCATCCGCGCCGGCATCCAGGCCATCCCGCACGGCCAGCTCGAGGCCGCCAGCGCACTGGCCATGAGCCGCTTCGAGACCTTCCGCCATGTGGTGCTGCGCCCGGCGCTGGGCAAGGTTTGGCCGGCGCTGTCGAGCCAGATCATCATCGTCATGCTGGGTTCGGCGGTGTGCTCGCAGATTTCCACCGAGGAGCTGTCGTTCGCCGCCAACTTCATCCAGTCGCGCAACTTCCGCGCCTTCGAGACCTATCTGCTGACCACCGCGCTGTACCTGCTCATGGCCGTCGGGATTCGCCAGTTGCTGGCCTGGTTCGGCCGCCGCTTCATCATGGGAGAGCGCTGATGGACTTCACTCTCTGGGACATCCTGCGCAACCTGCTCACCGGCCTGCAGTGGACGCTGCTGCTGTCGCTGGTGGCCTTCGTCTGTGG
Organism: Ectopseudomonas guguanensis; assembly: GCF_900104265.1. Taxonomy (GTDB): domain Bacteria; phylum Pseudomonadota; class Gammaproteobacteria; order Pseudomonadales; family Pseudomonadaceae; genus Aquipseudomonas; species Aquipseudomonas guguanensis. The sequence goes on along the minus strand of NZ_FNJJ01000017.1, from coordinate 114,502 downwards.
CGGCATCGCCGGGCTGCTGGTGTTGCTGGCACGGCTGTCGCCACTGGCGGCGCCGCGCATCCTGGCCCGTGGCTATATCGAACTGTTCCAGGGCACACCGCTTCTGATGCAGCTGTTTCTGGTGTTCTTCGGCATCGCCCTGCTCGGCGTCGACGTGTCGCCCTGGCTGGCTGCGGCCACGGCGCTGACGCTGTTCACCAGCGCCTTTCTCGCCGAGATCTGGCGCGGCTGCGTCGAGTCGATCAGCCGTGGCCAGTGGGAGGCATCCGAAAGCCTTGCCATGAGCCGCCTGGAAACCCTGCGCCACGTGGTGCTGCCGCAGGCGCTGCGCATCGCCGTGGCGCCCACCGTCGGGTTCTCGGTGCAGGTGGTCAAGGGCACTGCGGTGACCTCGATCATCGGTTTCACCGAGCTGACCAAGACCGGCAGCATGCTGGCCAACGCCACCTTCGAGCCGTTCATGGTCTACGGCTTCGTCGCCCTCGGTTACTTCCTGCTCTGCTACCCGCTCTCGCTCGCTGCATACCGCCTGGAAAGGAGGCTGAATGTCACTGCTTAACGTCACCGCCCTGCACAAGTACTACGGCGACAACCATGTGCTCAAGGGCATCGACCTCAAGGTCGAGGAAGGCGAAGTGGTCGCCATCATCGGCCGCAGCGGCTCGGGCAAGAGCACCTTCCTGCGCACCCTCAACGGTCTGGAGTCGATCAACGACGGCGTCATCGAAGTCGACGGCGAGTACATCGACGCCGCCCGCGCCGACCTGCGCAGCTTGCGGCAGAAAGTCGGCATGGTGTTCCAGCAGTTCAACCTGTTCCCCCACCTGACCGTTGGCGAGAACGTCATGCTGGCGCCGCAGGTGGTGAAGAAAACCCCGTGCGCCGAAGCCGAGAAGATCGCCCGGCAGATGCTCGAGCGCGTCGGCCTGGCGGAGAAGTTCGACGCCTACCCCGAGCGCCTCTCCGGCGGCCAGCAGCAGCGCGTGGCCATCGCCCGCGCCCTGGCCATGTCGCCCAAGGTGCTGCTGTGCGACGAGATCACCTCGGCGCTCGACCCCGAACTGGTCAACGAGGTGCTGGCGGTGGTCAAGCAACTGGCCAGCGAGGGCATGACCCTGATCATGGTCACCCACGAGATGCGCTTCGCCCGCGAAGTCGGCGACAAGCTGGTGTTCATGCATCAGGGCAAGGTGCACGAGATCGGCGATCCGAAAGCCCTGTTCGCCGCCCCGCAGACCGAGGAACTGCGCAACTTCATCGGCTCGGTGAACCTGTGAACGCGCCAGCGCCCCTGCCGCTGCGCATCGAGCCGCTGACCCGCGCAGCCTTCGCACCCTTCGGCGACGTGATCGAAACGGCCGGCGCCACAGCCTTCCCGATCAATGCCGGCACCACCACCCGCTACCACGACCTGGTGCAGGTGGAGCTGGCCGGCGAATCGCCAAGAACTCTGGTGAATATCTTCGAGGGCAAGGCCGGGCACGCGCCCATCGAGATCCGCATGCTCGAGCGTCATCCGCTTGGCAGCCAGGCTTTCTACCCGGTGGACGGCGGACGCATGCTGATCGTCGTCGCCCCGCCTGGCGAGCTGGACGAGTCGAAAATACGCGCCTTCATCAGCGCGCCGGACCAGGGCGTGAACTACGCGCGTGGCACCTGGCACCACCCGCTGCTATGCCTGCAGCATCCCGGCCGCTTCCTCGTGGTGGACCGCGGCGGCGAGGGGCACAACTGCGACGAACAGCTGCTGAAACAACCCCTGAATGTGCTGGAGCTGCAATAACCACAGGTCTAGACCAGTTTCATGCGACATCCGTATGCGTTGGCTCATGCGCTCAGTCATGGCAGGATGCGCGGAAATCGAACGAGATGCCGCAATCATGCCCCAAGCCCCTGCCGAGAGTTTTCCCCTGATCGCCGCCATCGACCTGGGCTCGAACAGTTTCCATATGGTGCTGGCCAAGGCCGACAATCACGAGATACGTATCCTCGAGCGCCTCGGCGACAAGGTCCAGCTGGCGGCAGGCCTGGATGACGAGCGCCAGCTCAGCGAGGAAGCGATGCAGCGCGGCCTGGATTGCCTGCGCCGCTTCGCCCAGTTCACCAACAGCCTGCCGGAAGGCGCCGTGCGTATCGTTGGCACCAACGCCCTGCGCGAAGCGCGCAACCGCGCGGTATTCATCCGCCGCGCCGAGGAGATTCTCGGCCATCAGGTCGAGGTGATTTCCGGCCGCGAGGAAGCGCGCCTGATCTACCTCGGCGTCTCTCACAGCATCGCCGATACCCCAGGCAAGCGCCTGGTCGCCGATATCGGTGGCGGCAGCACCGAATTCATCATCGGTCAGCGTTTCGAGCCGCTGCTGCGCGAAAGCCTGCAGATGGGCTGCGTCAGCTTCACCCAGCGTTATTTCAAGGACGGCAAGATCACTCCGGCACGCTATGCCCAGGCCTACACCGCTGCCCGCCTGGAGCTGATGGGCATCGAGCAGGGGCTGCGTCGCCTGGGCTGGGAGGATGCCGTTGGCGCCTCGGGCACCATCAAGGCCATCGGCCTGGCGACCAAGGCTGCCGGCCTGGGCAATGGCGAGGTCACCGCCGAGGGCCTGGCGTGGCTCAAGCGCAAGCTGTTCAAGCTGGGCGAGGTGGAGAAGATCGACCTGGACGGCATCAAGCCGGATCGTCGCAGCATCTTCCCCGCCGGCCTGGCTATTCTCGAAGCCATTTTCGATGCCTGCGACATTCAGCGCATGAGCCATTCCGAAGGCGCGCTGCGTGAAGGCGTGCTGTATGACCTGCTCGGCCGCCACCAGCACGAGGACGTGCGCGAGCGCACCCTGGCAGCGTTCATGGAGCGCTATCACGTCGATACCGACCAGGCGGCACGGGTGGAGGCCAAGGCGCTGTCGGCGCTGGACAAGGTCGCAGCCGACTGGGGCCTTAACGACGACTGGCACCGAGAACTGCTGAGCTGGGGCGCCAAGGTGCACGAAGTGGGCCTGGACATCGCCCACTACCAGTATCACAAGCACGGCGCCTACCTGATCGAACACTCGGACCTGGCCGGCTTCTCGCGCCAGGACCAGCAGATGCTCGCGCTGCTGGTGCGCGGCCACCGGCGCAATATCCCCAGGGACAAGTTCGCCGAGTTCGGCGAGGAAGGCGTCAAGCTGATACGCCTGTGCGTGCTGCTGCGCTTCGCCATCCTCTTCCACCACATCCGCGGCACCCAGGACATGCCACAGGTGCAGTTCGCGGCCGGCGAAAACAGCCTGGAAATTCAGTTCCCCGATGGCTGGCTGGCAGCCAACCCGCTGACTCAGGCCGATTTCGAAGCCGAAGCGGAGTGGCTCAAGCGTATCGACCTGACCTTGAGCGTGCGTTGAGCGCCCGGTGCGCATGGCGCACCCTACGGCGCGGCTAGGCCTGTAGGGCGGGTGATGCGTAGGGCGGGTGAAACCCGCCACCCAACAAGACTGAAATAAGCCCGTTCTTCTTAGACGAGGGTGCGCGACCGCTGCGCCCTCAACCGTAAATGGGAGAAGGCCATCACTGCGGCACGCGCCCTTACACGCCCTCTCCCGCCCTTCGGGCACCCCGCTCCGCACCCTGGCCTGATCGCCAGCGATCAGGCGCTCATCGGCGCAGGAAGCGGTGCGTTGCAAATCTACAGCAGGCGGCCCTCTAAACCCTCTCCCGCCTTTCGGGCACCCTCTCCCGCAAGCGGGAGAGGGTCATCAGAGGGCTGCAAGCAGCCGCTTTTAACGAGCGACGACGACCGGGGCGGTGAGTTTTTCCAGCAGGCCGGACTGCGCGCTGCGCGGGTTCTGGTTGCCAGTCGGCTGCTGACGCACATAGCGACCATCGGGCTGCAGCACCCAGGCCTGGGTGTTGTCGGTCAGGTAGCTTTCCAGCTCCTTCTTCACCCGGGTAATGAGCTTCTTGCCCTCGACCGGGAAGCAGGTCTCCACACGCTTGTCGAGGTTGCGCTCCATCCAGTCGGCACTGGACAGGTAAATCTTCTCGTCACCCCCGTTGAGGAAGTAGAACACCCGCGTGTGCTCGAGGAAGCGGCCGATGATCGAGCGCACCTGGATGTTGTGCGACACCCCGGCGATGCCCGGACGCAGGCAGCACATGCCGCGCACCACGAGGTCGATCTTCACCCCGGTCTGGCTGGCCTTGTACAGCGCGCGGATCACCTTGGGATCGGTCAGCGAGTTGAACTTGGCGATGATCTGCGCCGGCTTGCCTTCGGCCGCCGCGGCGGTTTCCTTGGCGATCAGGTCAAGCAGGGTCTTCTTCAGGGTGAAGGGCGCATGCAGCAGCTTCTTCATGCGCAGGGTCTTGCCCATGCCGATCAGCTGGCTGAACAGCTTGGCCACGTCCTCGCCGAGCGCCACGTCGGCGGTGAGCAGGCTGTAGTCGGTGTACAGCTTGGCATTGCCGGCGTGGTAGTTGCCGGTGCCGAGGTGGGCGTAGCGGACGATCTCGCCGTTCTCGCGACGCAGGATCAGCATCATCTTGGCGTGGGTCTTGAAGCCGACCACACCGTAGATCACCACCGCGCCGGCCTGCTGCAGGCGGCTGGCCAGCTGCAGGTTGGACTCCTCGTCGAAACGCGCTCGCAGCTCGATCACCGCGGTGACTTCCTTGCCGTTTCGCGCCGCTTCCACCAGGGCATCGACGATCTCCGAGTTGGCCCCGGAGCGATACAGGGTCTGCTTGATCGCCAGCACGTGCGGGTCCTTGGCTGCCTGGCGCAGCAGGTCGACCACCGGCGTGAAGGACTCGAAGGGGTGCAGCAGCAGGATGTCCTGCTTGCTGACCACGTTGAAGATGTTCTCCGAATTCTGCAACAGCTTGGGGATCACCGGGGTGAAAGGCGCGTGCTGCAGCTCCGGGTGGTTGTCCAGGCCGGTGATGCTGAACAGGCGAGTGAGGTTGACCGGGCCATTGACCTGGTACAGCTCGCTCTCGGTCAGGCCGAATTGCTTGAGCAGGTGGTCGCGCAGGTGTTTCGGGCAGGTGTCGACCACTTCCAGGCGCACCGCATCGCCATAACGACGGCTGAACAGCTCGCCACGCAGCGCGCGCGCCAGGTCCTCGACGTCCTCGGTGTCCACCGACAGGTCGGCGTTACGGGTCAGGCGGAACTGGTAGCAGCCCTTGACCTTCATGCCCTGGAACAGGTCGTCGGCGTGGGCGTGGATCATCGACGAGAGGAACACGTAGTTGTCGCCGGGGCCGCCGACTTCCTCTGGCACCTTGATGATACGCGGTAGCAGGCGCGGCGCCGGGATGATGGCCAGGCCCGAGTCGCGACCGAAGGCGTCGATGCCTTCCAGCTCGACGATGAAGTTGAGGCTCTTGTTCACCAACAGCGGGAACGGGTGGGTCGGGTCGAGGCCGATGGGGGTGATGATCGGCGCGATCTCGTCGCGGAAATAGCGGCGCACCCAGGTCTTGAGCTTGGTGGTCCAGAACCGCCGACGAATGAAGTTGATGTTGTGCTTGGCCAGCGCCGGGAACAGGGTGTCGTTGAGGATGGCGTACTGCCGGTCCACCTGCTCGTGCACCAGCTCGCTGATGCGCGCCAGCGCCTGGTGCGGCTGCAGGCCGTCGGCGCCGGCCTGTTCACGGGCGAAGTTGATCTGCTTCTTCAGGCCGGCGACGCGGATCTCGAAGAACTCGTCGAGGTTGCTGGAGAAGATCAGCAGGAACTTCAGGCGTTCGAGCAAGGGATAGGACTCGTCCAGCGCCTGCTCCAGCACCCGGATATTGAACTGCAGCTGCGACAGTTCACGGTGGATGTACAGGCTGCTGTCATCCAGGCTGGGAATCGGAGCCGGCGGCGGGGTTTCCACCACTGGCGTCTCGGCGACCACCTCGGCCTGAGGCAGATCATTGTCGAGCACTTCGCTGTTGAGTCCTTCGCTGTTCATCGCTGGGTTCCTGAGGGCGTCATCGCCCTTGTTTTAGCAGTTCCGCCGCCCGTACGGCGAAATAGGTGAGGATGCCATCAGCGCCGGCACGTTTGAAGGCGGTGAGCGATTCCAGTATGACCGCCTCACTCAGCCAGCCGTTCTGGATCGCGGCCATGTGCATGGCGTACTCGCCACTGACCTGGTAGACGAATGTGGGCACCTTGTAGGCATCCTTCACCCGCCAGAGGATGTCCAGGTAGGGCATGCCAGGTTTGACCATGACCATGTCGGCGCCCTCGGCCAGGTCGGCCGCCACCTCGTGCAGCGCCTCGTTGCCGTTGGCCGGGTCCATCTGGTAGCCGAGCTTGTTGCCCTTGCCGAGGTTGGCTGCCGAGCCCACCGCATCGCGGAACGGGCCGTAGTAGGCGCTGGCGTACTTGGCCGAGTAGGCCATGATGCGCACGTTGACGTGCTCGGCCAGCTCCAGCGCCTCGCGGATCGCCTGCACACGGCCATCCATCATGTCCGAAGGCGCCACCACCTGCGCACCGGCCTCGGCATGCGACAGCGCCTGCTTGACCAGCGCATCGACGGTGATGTCGTTCTGCACGTAGCCGGACTCGTCGAGGATGCCGTCCTGACCATGAGTAGTGAACGGGTCGAGGGCCACATCACTGATCACCCCGAGCTCGGGGAATTTCGCCCGCAGGGCACGGATCGCGCGCTGGGCGATACCGTCCGGGTTCCAGGCTTCCGCGCCATCGAGAGACTTCTTCTCCAGCGGGGTGACCGGGAACAGCGCCAGCGCCGGAATGCCCAGCTCGACCCAGTGTTCGGCTTCCTTGAGCAGCAGGTCAATGGACAGGCGCTCGACACCCGGCATCGACGGCACGGCTTCGCGGCGGTTTTCGCCGTCGAGGACGAACACCGGCAGGATCAGATCATCGACGCTCAGGCGATTTTCGCGAACCAGACGGCGGGAGAAATCGTCGCGGCGGTTGCGACGCAGGCGGGTGGCGGGGAACAGACGATTGGCGGGGGTAACGCTCACGGCAGACTCCAGAGCCCGCACGGGCGGGCCAGTGTGACGGTTATAAGCGACCATTATGACCAAATGATGACGGTCACATGACCGCGTGCGACGGCGGGTCGCACAGCAGTCGCGCATTGTGGCATGGGCCGCCACCTTCCGGGTTCCTCGCGGTCGGAGTAGTCTTCAGCACCACATCATCGAGCGCACGGCATGCTCCAAGAGCTTATCCGCCAGTTTGGCTACCCGGCACTGATACTCGGCACCTTCCTCGAGGGTGAAGTATCCCTGCTGCTGGCCGCCTACATGGCCGTGCGCAACGTGCTGGAGATCGAATGGGTGGCGCTGTGCGCCTTCCTCGGCACCTTCGCCAGCGATCAGCTGTGGTACTACCTCGGCCGTCGTCATGGCCGCGCGCTGCTGGCGCGCAAACCACGCTGGCAACCGCTGGGCGAACGCGCCAGCGCGCTGATAAAGCGTTACCCGGACCTGTGGGTGCTGTGTTTCCGCTTCCTCTATGGTCTGCGCACGGTGATGCCGCTGACCATCGGCCTGTCCGGCTATTCCTGGCGCCGTTATCTGCTGCTCGACGCCATCGGCGCCGGCGTCTGGGCTGGCGGCATCAGCCTGCTGGCCTACAGCCTGGGCAATGCCATGGGCGGTTTGCTGGAAGAGTTGCGCAACTATCAGGTGATCCTGCTCGCGGCCGTGGTGCTGCTACTGTCCCTCGCCTGGCTAAACCGGTGGCGTCAGCGCCGGCGCGGCTGAACCGCGGGCCAGCCAGATGCCGAGCAGGCTGGCCAGGCTGTAAGCGACAAGCCAGGCCCAGGCACTGGCATCCAACCTCAGCATGCCCAGTTCACCGGCCAGCCAGAACGCCGGCAGGTTGCTCGCCAGGCGCAGGCACTCCATCTGCCAGGCATTGCTGCGGTTCTCCAGCCACAGGCCGATGCTGCAAAGACCCAGCGCCATCCATAGACAGGCCAGCAGCACCGCACCGATCGAAAGCACATCGCCCTGTGCCAGCAGCCATACGCCGGCCAGCAAGTAGCAGACGAACTGCAGTAGTGCATAGACCTGCGCGCCACGCCCCAGCGGCACCTCGAACTTGCGGAAGTTGCTCAGGTCCGCCTTGACCTGCGGATAGCGCGCGGCCACGTCGGCCGGACGCCACCCGGTGGGCATGAACCAGATGCGCAGGCGGTCCCACCAGGATCCGGCGCGCCGGGCATCGCTCCACAGCCCGGCGTAGACCTGCAGATTGGCCCACAGCGGATTCCAGCTGGCCAGCGGCACGGTCACGCCGAAGATCACCGGTTCCTCGTCCAGCTCCTCCTGAAAGGTGCCAAAAAGCCGGTCCCATACAATGAACACACCGCCGTAATTGCGATCCATGTAGATAGGATTCTGCGCATGGTGAACCCGATGATTGGACGGGGTGATGAACAGCCATTCGAACCAGCCCAGCTTTGGAATATGGCGGGTGTGCACCCAGAACTGGTAGAGCAGATTCAGCGCCGCCACCGTGAGAAACACCAGTGGCGGCACGCCGAGCACGGCCATCGGCAGGTAGAAGATCCAGCCGAAGATGAAGCCGGTGCTGGTCTGGCGCAAGGCGGTGGAGAGGTTGTAGTCCTCGCTCTGGTGATGCACCGCATGCGCGGCCCAGAGCACGTTGCGCTCATGGCCCAGGCGGTGGTTCCAGTAATAGCAGAAGTCGTAGAGGACGAAGGCGAAAACCCAGACCCAGAGGCTGCCTTCGGAGAGTTCGAACAGCGCCAGCTGCTCCCAGGCGAAGGCGTAGGTGAGCAGGCCGACCACCTTGGTGAGGATCCCGGTGGCCTGCGACAGCACGCCGGCACTGAGGCTGTTCAGGGCATCGGCCAGGCGATAGGTGCGCATGCCGCGCCAGCGGTCAGCGAGTAACTCCAGGCCGATCAGCAGGAAGAAGAAGGGCACTGCGTAGAGAACGTAATTCATGACCGCGCCATATCGTTGTACTTGTGTCGGGAATGAGCTGTTATTCATCCTATGCGCAGCTTCGCCAGGCTTCGCGGCGGCAGGTGACAGCCCGAGTGGCATTTGGCGACAACCCAGGAATCGGTAACACCCGCGCCCGCTTCAAGGTCGCGTCTTTCCTCACCAGGAGTCGAGCATGAGCAAGAAAGTGGCAGTGATTCTGTCCGGCTGTGGCGTCTACGACGGCGCCGAGATCCATGAAAGCGTGATCACCCTGCTGCGCCTCGATCAGCGCGGCGCAGTGGTGCAGTGCTTCGCTCCCAACGTGCCGCAGCTGCACGTGGTCGATCACTACAGCGGCGACGAGATGGACGAGACGCGCAACGTGCTGGTGGAATCGGCGCGCATAGCCCGCGGCAAGATCAAGGACGTGAAAGAGCTGCACGTGGCCGAGTTCGATGCGCTGATCCTGCCGGGCGGTTTCGGCGTGGCGAAGAACCTCTCCGACTTCGCCACCAGTGGCGCGAACTGCACCGTGCAGCCGGACGTGCTGGCCGCGTGCAAGGCCTTCGTCGACGCCGGCAAGCCGGTCGGCCTGATGTGCATCGCGCCGGCGCTGGCGGCGAAGATCTTCGGCGCCGGCGTGGTATGCACCATCGGCAGCGACCACGACACCGCCGCGGCCCTGACCCAGATGGGCGCCGAGCACCACGAGTGCGAGGTCAGCGACATCGTCGAGGATGAGCAACGCAAGCTGGTGACCACGCCCGCTTACATGCTCGCCCAGTCCATCGCCGAGGCGGCATCGGGCATCAACAAGATGGTCGACCGCGTACTGGAACTGACGCACCACTGACCCAGGTGGGCTGAAGCCCACCCTACGAAACTGAAGCCCACCCTACCGGCCGGAACCCTGGAGTTTGTAGGGTGGGCTTCAGCCCACGCTCATAGATACGGAAGCTGAAGCGCAACGCCGCCCGCCCCACCCTGCCAGCCAGCGCCTCTAAAGGGCGCTTCGGTCATTGGCCAGGGCAGTCCGGCCGCGCCGCTGGTCAAGCCGCTCGTGCTGCGGCAGCGTGGCGACAGGATTTTCCGGAGCCCCTGCCATGACCCAGCCCTTCGTCCTCAGCCCCGACCTGCAGCAGGCGGTGGCCAGCTTCTTCCAGCGCATCCCCTTCAATCAGGTGCTCGGCATCGAGCTCGACGAACTCAGCCCCGAGCGGGTGACCATGCACCTGCCGATGAAGCCCGAGCTGATCGGCAACTTCGTCCACGGCATCCTGCACGGCGGGGTGATTTCCTCGCTGCTCGACGTCTGTGGCGGCGCCATGGCGCTGATCGGCGCCTTCGCCAACCACCAGCACCTGCCTGCAGCCGAGCGCATGAGCAAGCTGTCCAGGCTCGGCACCATAGACCTGCGCATCGACTACCTGCGCCCTGGCCGCGGTCAGCGCTTCACCGCCACGGCCCTGCCGCTGCGCGCGGGCAACAAGGTGGCGGTGATTCGCATGGAGCTGCATAACGACGAAGGCGTGCTGGTGGCCGTGGGCACCGGTACCTATCTGTGTGGCTGACAGAGCGTTTGTCATCCCCGGATTTCATCCGGGCTACAGCACTGAACGGATGCCTCTGTAGGAGCGAGCTCTGCTCGCGAAGCGCCCAGCCTCAGGAAATTCGCGAGCAGAGCTCGCTCCTACGGTCATTGCCTAGTTAGCCTGCCGCTAGCGACTCAAGCGCGTAAGAATCCGATCCAGCGCATTGGCAAAGGCCTGGCGGTCCTTTTCCGAATAGGGCGCCTGGCCACCGCCGACCTGGCCCTGCTCACGCAAATCGGTAAACAGATTGCGCACCGCCAGGCGCTCGCCCATGTTGCGCTCGTCGAACTCGCGCCCGCGTGGGTCGAGCGCAGCCACGCCCTTCTTCACCAGGCGGTCGGCAAGCGGCACGTCACTGCAGATCACCAGTTCGCCGGGCACGGCATGCTCGACCAGATGATCGTCGGCCGCATCCGGCCCGCTGGGCACCACGACCAGTTTCACGCAGGCGAAATTCGGCCGCGCCACGGCCTGCCCGGCCACCAGCACCACCTCGAACCCCCGCTTGAGGGCGAACTTGACCACCTGATCCCGCGCCGCCCGAGGGCAGGCGTCGGCGTCGATCCATACGCGCATGCAGCAACTTCCGCAGAAAAAACCAGCGCCCAGTATGCCAGCGCGAACGCCTCAGGCGTTGTAGAACGGCTGGCAGCGCTCGCGCACCGCGCGCGACAGGTTGTCGTCGGCCAGTTCGATCAGGTCCAGCTCCACCTCGTCCGGCAGCAGCTCGGCAACCAGCGCCGCCAGGCGCCGCTGGCCACGCACGTCGGCACCGGAAATGGCCAGCAGCAGTCTTGGCTGCGGGCCGATGGCCGGGTCACGCAACGCCGCGAGAAAGGCCTCGCGTACTGCAAGCTGGGCACAGGCCGCAGACAGCGCCTGCTCCAGGGTGGGATGACGCAGAGCGGCCAACGCCAGATCAGGACTGTCGGCGTAATGAGTGGAATGGATCGAGGAAGACATGCGTGCACTCGGCAAAGGAATTGGAAGCAGCCTAGGTGCACTGAGACTCGCTGTCGTGGCAGCGGTTCACGCTATTGGATAACGGGGCGGTAAAACCGCCCCGCGTCACGCCTTCAAGCCTGCTCGGCCAGGCGTCGGCGCTCACCCAGCAGGCTGCGCCCGTACAGCAGCGCAATACCGGCCAGGGCCAGGCCCTGCGCCGCAAGACTCCAGGCGTCGGCGTGAATGCCCAGCCAGTCGAACTCGAAGAAGGCCACCGGGCGCGTGCCGAGCACGCCGGCTTCCTGCAGCGCGGCCACGCCATGGCCGGCGAAGACCACGGACAGCACGCACAGCAGCACCGCATTGATGCCGAAGAAGGTCGCCAGCGGCAGCTTGCGCGAGCCGCGCAGGATCACCCAGGCCAGGCCGAGCAAGAGCACCAGAGCAGCGGCAGCACCGGCCAGCACGGCACCGTGCCCGGCAGGGCCGGCCTGCAGCCAGAGGGTTTCGTAGAACAGGATGACTTCGAACAGCTCGCGATAGACCGAGAAGAACGCCAGCACGGCGAAGCCGAAACGTCCGCCGCCGCCCACCAGGCTGCTCTTGATGTAATCCTGCCAGGCCGCGGCATGGCGGCGGTCATGCATCCAAACGCCGACCCACAGCAGCACGACGCTGGCGAACAGCGCGGTGATACCTTCGAGCAGTTCGCGCTGGGCGCCGCTGACGTCGATCACGTAAGCCGCCACCGCCCAGGTGGCGACCCCGGCGAGCAGTGCCAGCCCCCAGCCGATGTGCACGCTGCGCACCGCCTGCTGCTGCCCGGTGTTGCGCAGGAAGGCGAGAATCGCCGCCAGCACGAGAATGGCTTCCAGGCCTTCACGCAGCAGAATCAGCAGGCTGGCGAAGAAACTCAGGCTACCGTCCATGGCGCCATCGGCGAGCAGCGCGGCGGACTTGTCCAGCTCGACCTTGGCCAGCTCGAGCGCCTGAGCCGCCTGCGCAACGCCGGCGCCATCCTGCAGCGCCTGCCGGTAGGCCATCAGGGCTCGCTCGGTGGTCTTGCGCTGCACCGCATCGAGGTTGTCGAGGGCGCTTTCGACCAACTCGAAACCTTCCAGATAGGCACCGACGGAAAGGTCATAGGCCTGCTCGCGGTCACCATCGCGGTAGGCCTGCAGGCTGCGCTCCAGGGTTTCCCGGGTGTAGCCGATCAGTTGCTGCGGGCCGCGCTGCTCCAGCACCGGATGCGCGCGCTGGGCGCGGAACGCGGCGACATCGCCCCCGGCAGCGGCGATCTCGGCAGGCGTGCGGCCGGCCAGTTCGCTCATGGCGAAAGGTGCCTGACCCTGCGCCGACGCAGCGGTGAAGCCAGCGATATAAACAGCCAGATCCCAGCGCTGACGGTCGTCGAGCTGGTCGGCGAAGGCTGGCATGTCGGTGCCCTCGATGCCCAGGCCGAGGGTGTTGTAGAGATCGTAAAGGCTCAGCCGATCCAGGCGCGCGGCGTCGCGCAGATTGGCTGGCGGCGGCTCCAGACCGATGCCGGCCGGCCCGTCGCCGAGGCCGCTATCGCCATGGCATACCGAGCAGTGCTGGGCGTAGAGCGGCGCACCACGCTCCGGGTCCGGAGTCAGCAGCGGCGTCAGCGACACCTGGTAAAGATCGGCCAGGCGCGCGCCCAGCTGCCGGGCAGCGCTGGAGACTTCCTCACCGGGCCTGCGCTGGGTAACGGCCTGGCGCAGCTCGGCCACGCCCTGCTCCAGCTCGGCACGCCCTGCCTGGGCCGGCAAGGCGACAATCAGCCCCTGCAGCACATCGAGAAATTCCAGCTGCTCCTGGTATTCGCCAGCGTCGACGACCTGGCCACCCGCGACGGTGGAAGGGTAGTCAGCGCCGATGTAGCCAATCAGTTGCAGCGCCTGGGCGGCGCCATCCAGCGGTTCGCCAACGGCAATAAAGCTGAGGCCGGCCAGCAACGGCAGCATCAGCCAGGAAAGGGGGAAACGAAAGCGGATCATTAATGCATCCCAAACGAGAATGGGTGGCATTAAATTGTTGCCGGCCTAACGACTCAGCACAAGAACAATCTGAAATATCTCGTAACATTCAGCCGAACGGAGCGGCGCCGCGACTGGCCTCGACCGACATCCGGTCGAGGCCGAACGAGCGTCAGACAGCGGCGCGCTTGACCGTGGCCAGCAGGCCGGCAGCGGCGGCGAACAACGCGGCGAAGCTGCGATTCATCACCCGCTGCTGGCGGGGCGTACGCAGCAGGCGCAGCACACGCGAGGCAAGGCCGGTGTAGCCGGCCATGACGATCAGGTCCACAGTGATCATGGTCACGCCCATCACCAGGTACTGCGCCACCAGCGGTGCATGCGGATCGATGAACTGCGGCAGTACCGCGAGCATGAAGACGATCGCCTTGGGGTTGCTGAAGTTGACCAGGAAACCGCGCAGCACCAGGGTCAGCGGACGGCCGATGGGACGTTCGGCGGCACCGCTGTCCAGATCGCTGGGCAGGGCGACCCATTGTTTGTAGGCGAGGAACACCAGGTAGGCCACACCGAACCACTTGATCAGGCTGAAGGCCAGGGCCGAGGTGGCCAGGATGGCACCCACACCCGCGGCGACGATGGCGATCTGCAGCGCCAGGCCGAGCTGCAGGCCGAGCGCGTTCCAGTAGCCGCGCCAGAAACCGTACTGCATGCCGGCGGACATCGAGGCCACGGCGCCGGCACCCGGCGACAGGCTGATGACCCAGCAGGCGACGAAGAAAGCGAGCCAGGTTTCCAATGCCATGATGCGTACCTCGAGAAGCTGAAATCAGGGGAGAGCGATACAGCCTACTCCTGCCCCCGCACTCAGCGCCAGCGGCGCACCGACTTCTGGAAGAACAGGCTGTTGGGCACCTGCAACAATGCGCCGGCGGCGTTTTCGTCGAGGTCCTGCAAGGTGGTGTAGAACAGGTTGATGGCGATCACCCGACCCTTCACGCCAGGCTTGTCGGCGCTGTCGATGACCTCGACGATGTCGCCCAGACGAAACGGGCCCATGGTGAAGATCAGCAGCGCGCAGAACATGTTCGACAGCACGCTCCAGATGGCGAAGAAGGCCACCGCGGCGACGGCGGTGAAACCGGTCAGCGCCGTCCACAGCACGGTCGCCGAAACGCCCAGGCGCTCCAGCACCATGAGCAGCGCGCTGCCCATGATCAGCCAGCGCACCAGGCCGCGCAGCGGCTGCAGCACTTCGGCCGGCAGCAGGCTGTAGCGCTCGCCGAGGCGGCTGATGGCGCGCGTGAGGATGCGCTGGGCGAGCCATGCCAGGAGGATGATCAGCAGCACCTGGCCGGTGCGAATCAGCGGGTCGCGCCAGGCCATCAACAGTTCAAGCTGTTCCATCACTCGGCCTCCTCCAGTTGCTGCTGCAAGGCCTCCAGGGTTTCCAGGGCCAGCAGCCAGGCTTCCTCCAGCTCGGCTTCACGCGCCTTGAGCTGCGCCTGTTCGGCCAGGCGCTGGCGCAGCTCTTCCTTGCGCGCGGACTCGTACAGGCCGCTGTCGCCCAACTGGCTTTCCACGGCGGCGAGCTTTTCCTGCACCTTGCCCAGTTCCTGCTCGAGCTTGTCGGCCTGTCTCTTGTGCGGCGCCAGCTGCTGGCGCAGCGCCGCGGCGGCCTGGCGCTGGGCGCGCTTGTCGGTTTTCTCGGCACCGGCGGCCGGCGCTGCGACCGGCTGCTGGCGGGCGCGGAAATCCACCAGCCAGCGCGCATAGTCGTCCAGATCGCCCTCGAACGGCTGGATGCGCCCGTCAGCCACCAGGAGGAATTCGTCGGTGGTGCTTTTCAGTAGATGACGGTCGTGGGAGACCACCAGCACCGCGCCGGAAAACTCCTGCAGGGCCATGGTCAGCGCCAGGCGCATTTCCAGGTCGAGGTGGTTGGTCGGCTCGTCCAACAGCAGCAGGTTGGGTTTCTGCCAGGCGATCAGCGCCAGGGCCAGGCGCGCCTTCTCGCCACCGGAGAAATTCAGCACCGGCTCGTCGCAGCGCTCGCCACGAAAATCGAAGCCGCCGATGAAATCACGCAGGGTCTGCTCGCGCTCGCTCGGCGCCAGGCGCTGCAAGTGCAGCAGCGGGCTGGCCTTGGGATCGAGGGCATCGAGCTGATGCTGGGCGAAATAGCCGATGGCCAGGTTCTCGCCACGCGCCAGCTCCCCGCCGAGCACGGCGAGATCGCCGGCCAGGGTCTTGATCAGGGTCGATTTGCCCGCGCCGTTCGGGCCGAGCAGGCCGATGCGCGCGCCGGGTGCCAGGCTCAGCTTGACCTTCTCCAGCACCGTCTTGTCGCCGTAACCCAGGCGCGCCTCGGACAGGTTCAGCAATGGGCTGGAGACCTTGTCCGCCTCGCGGAAAACGAAGTCGAAAGGCGAGTCGACATGCGCCGGCGCCAGCTCTTCCAGGCGCTCCAGCGCCTTGATGCGACTCTGTGCCTGGCGCGCCTTGGTCGCCTTGGCCTTGAAGCGGCGGATGAAGTCTTCCATGTGCGCACGCTGCGCCTGCTGCTTCTCGAAGGCCTGCTGCTGCTGCGCCAGGCGTTCGGCGCGGGTGCGCTCGAAGGCCGAGTAGCCGCCGCGGTACAGGGTCAGCTTCTGCTGCTCGAGGTGCGCCACGTGATCGACCACGGCGTCGAGGAAATCGCGGTCATGGGAGATCAGCAGCAGCGTGCCGGGATAGCCCTTGAGCCACTCCTCCAGCCAGAGGATGGCGTCGAGGTCGAGGTGGTTGGTCGGCTCGTCGAGCAGCAACAGCTCGGACGGGCACATCAGCGCCTGGGCCAGATTCAGGCGCATGCGCCAGCCACCGGAGAAGTCGCCGACGCGCCTGTCCATCTGCTCGCTGGTGAACCCCAGGCCGGCCAGCAGCTTGCGCGCCCGCGAATCGGCGCTGTAGCCCTGGGCGTTGTCCAGTTCGTTGTGCAAGCGGGCAATCGCGCTGCCGTCATGGGCGGCCTCGGCCCGGGCCAGCTCGGCCTGGATCGTGCGCAGGTGGGCGTCACCGTCGAGCACGTAGTCCACCGCCAGACGCTCGAGGTTATCGACCTCCTGGCGCATGTGGGCGATACGCCAGTCCGGCGGCAGCTGACAGTCGCCGGCGTCGGGGCCGAGCTCACCGCGCAGCAGGGCGAACAGGCTGGATTTGCCGGCGCCGTTGGCGCCGATCAGACCGACCTTCTGGCCGGCGTGCAGGGTCAGCTCGGCGCCTTCGAGCAGGCGTTGCGGACCACGCTGTAGAGTGAGGTTCTGGAGTCGGATCATAATGGCCGCGGAGTCTACCAAATCGCCCCGGAGGCCGCGTGCAGGATCTGTGGAGTTTCGCCCTCGAACTCTACGCCAGACCGGGCGTGGAACAGGCCTGCCTGGAGCTGCAGGACGCAGGCTGCGACGTCTGCCTGCTGTTGACCGGCGCCTGGCTGCAGGGCCGCGGCGTACGCTGCCTGGATGAACGCCTGCGCGCATTGACGGAAGTGGCCGGCCCCTGGCAACGCGAGGTGGTCTCGCCCTTGCGGCAGACGCGCCGTCACTGGCGCACGGCGGCAGGCCAGGATGCGCAACTCGCCGCCCTGCGCGAACAGATCAGGAAGCTGGAACTGCAGGCCGAGCGGGTGCTGCTCGAGCGACTACAGACGCTGGCCGAGAACTGGCCGGACGACGAGGTGCAAGGCGACTGGCTGCTTGCCCTGGCAGGCGATAACAGCGCCGCGCTGCAGGTGCTGCGCGGCGCCGCTCGTCTCGCTTAGGACGCGCTCGGAACAGCCGGTGCGGCAGCCCCGTTGCCGGCGGCAGGTGCGGCGGGCGCAGCCGGAGCAGCAGGTGCCGCGGCCGGCTTGGCGGCAGCGGGCTTGGCCGGAGCCTTCTTCACCGGCGCCTTGGCGGCGGCCGGTTTCTTCGCCGCGGCCGGCTTGCTGGCGGGTTTAGCGGCTGGCTTGGCTGCAGCTGGCTTGGCTGCCGGCTTGCTGGCCGGGGTTGCCGGCGCTTTCGCGGCGGCGGGCTTCGCTGCCGGCTTGGCGGCAGCGGGTTTGGCGGCAGCCTTGGTTGTGGCCGGCTTGGCCGCTGCAGACTTGCCGGCAGCGGGTTTGGCGGCGGGCTGGCTGGCCGGTTTGGCTGCAGCAGGCTTGGTCGCCGCCTTCTTCACCGGTGCCTTGGCCGCTGCGGGTTGCTTCGCTGCGGCCGGCTTGGCTGCCGGTGCTGCGGCCTTGGTTTCGCGCGCGTCAAGCGCCTTGCCGGCGGCTTCCTTCACCTTACCCACCCCCTGCGCCAGCTTCAGGCTCTCCTGAGCGTCACGCTTGAGCTGGGCGATATAACCACGGGTTTCGCTCTGGCGGGCCTTGAGCGCATCGAGCAGCTCTTCCAGCTCGGCGACTGCGTCCTTGGCCTTGGCCTGTGCCTTGGCCTTGCCGGCAACGGCGGCGTCCTGCAGCTTGCTGCGGGCCTTGTGCAGTTTTTCCTGAGCCTTGCCGCGCTGCTTCTCCAGCTTGGCGAGCAGTTTCTCGGCATCGATCAGCGCTTGCGAGCAGGCATTTTCGAGATGCTCGAGCAGGCTGGCAGACAGTTGATGGAGCAGGTGCAACGGGGTAGTCACGGACTTCTTCTTGGCCGACATGGCGCGCCTCCTGGCGGATGTGGATGCGCCCATACTAGACGCAGGCGAGGCGCCTCGCCATAGGCCTTTTGGCGATCACGGCACGGGCACCGCTCGCCTGGCATAATCGTAGGCATATCCATCGGGAGAGATCGTCATGAGCCGCGCCGTACTCGCCGCCCTCGCCATCTGTTGCAGCCTCGGCGTGCAGGCCGACCAGCATCAGCAGGACCTGGCTTACAGCCTCGGCGTACGCCTCGGCGAGCGCCTGCACGACGAGGTGCCCGACCTGCCGCTGAACGAACTGCTCGAAGGCTTGCGCCAGGCCTACGAGGGCAAACCGCTGCGGCTCGACGCCGGGCGTATCGAGCAACTGCTCGATGAGCACGAGGCGCGTATCGAGGCCTCGCCACAGCGCCAGGCCAAGGCCATCGAGGCCGAGCAGCGTTTTCTCGCCGCGGAAAGTCGCCGCCCTGGTGTCAGGGCGCTGACCAATGGCGTGCTGGTGACCGAGCTCAATCCCGGCAGCGGAGCCAAGCCCACTGCGCGCAGCCGGGTACAGGTGAGTTATCGCGGCGAGCTGGCCGACGGCAGCGTCTTCGACGAGAGCATTACACCGCAGTGGTTCCGCCTCGACAGCCTGATCGCCGGCTGGCGCAGTGCGCTGCTGCAGATGCCGAAGGGCGCGCACTGGCGCCTGGTGATCCCATCGGATCAGGCATACGGGGAAGAAGGCGCGGGCGACCTGATACCGCCCCACGCGCCTCTGGTGTTCGACCTGCGCCTGCTGGACGTGGCCAACTGAGCGCTGCCCTGATCCACAATGAAAAGCCCGGACTCAGATCCGGAATGCTGTTCACTTAAAAAAACGGTCTAGCTCGATCAGTCCCCTCGCCCCTCCGGGGAGAGGGTTAGGGCGGGCCGCGTTCGGCGAGGGGGGAACTGGCAGTTTTACGGAGTCTTCTGCCCTCTCCCCCAGCCCCTCTCCCATAAATGGGAGAGGGGAGCCAATCGTGTGCAACCTTAGTTGAACAGTTTTACGGACTCAGAACCGGGCTTTTTTGACATCGAGCGGTCAGAGCGCTTCGGCTGCCTGTTCCTGATGGGCGTTGTGCAGCACCTCGATCAGGCAGTCTTCCAGCTCGAAACGCTCGTGCAACAACTTCCCAAGGCGATTGAGCTCGGTCACCAGCGAGGCGTTGTCGCGGCAGTCACCGTTGTCGCAGCGGTCATTGAAGGCCAACGCGACCTCGGTGATGGCTTCGATGCGTGGGTAGATCTGCTTGGCCAGCTCCAGGCCGCGCTTGTCGTTGAAGGCCTTGGCCTCGCTGGTCAGCTGCTCGTAGACCTCGAAGTGGCCGGCCGAGACGTAGTCCACCAGCAACTCGCAGAAGCCCTGCACGGACTCGCAATTGATGGTCGGAGCCTGCGGCGCCTTGGTCAGGGCGGTGTAGGCCTGCACCAGCTCGCGACGCTCACCCAGCCAACGATCGATCAACTGGTGAACCCCACCCCAACGTTCCTGTGCGTTCCGACAACTCTCAAGCATGATGAACCTCGCTTCCCTTATCGATAATGCCGGTTATACATCCGCTCCCGAGACGTTTTGTAGCCTGCCATCCTTGACGCCCCTGCGGGCCATCGCCGCGACGTTAAGACATTCCCGCCGATTTTCCGTCAATCGCTGCCTGGTCTTGGGAAGGCAACCGCAAAATGGCGTTTTTCCGACGCTTTGTGCGAGCCAGATTATGCCCGCAGGCAAACACCATCAAGGCATCGCCACGAGAAAATTTCATACGAGCGTTTAATCGAGAAGCCACGAGCGGCGTGGCTTCGTGCAATTCGCATTCTCAGTTGCGACGCAGCAGCTGCAACAGGCAGAAACCGAGCATGCCAATGAAACCGAGCAGGCTCCACTCGGGAATGCTCATGCCGAACAGCGTCCACTTCACTTCGGCGCAATCGGCACTGCCCTGGAATACGAGGCGCACGATGTCCTGCATCGGCAGGGCCTGCATCATGAACTCCAGGCTCGGCAGGCAGGCTTCGAGCTGGTCGGCCGGTACGCTCTGCAACCAGATCTGCCGGCCTGCGGTGGCAGCACCAGCAGCCGCGAACAACAGGGCGAGAACAGCGTAGATACGCTGGCCGACACGCCCCGGGCCATGAATCGCGGCAACCAGGCAGACCACGCCGAACAGGATCACGCAGATGCGCTGCACCACGCACATCGGACAGGGCTCCAGACCGACGACGTGTTCCAGGTACAGCGCAGCCGCCATCAGCAGTACGCAGCCGATGAATGCCAGGAAAAACAGGGGACGCGGACTGGCCAATTGCATGGTGGCTCCGGGAGGGAAATCGAGGGCAGTACGGTAGAGGAAAGCGAGGGCGCCTTTCAAGGCGCCGCGTGGCTCGGCGCAGGGCGTTCATCATGCCGGAACGCCCCTCCGTCCGCCCGGCCAGCCTGCCGCGGCAATCGGCCGCAACCCTTCAGGTGCTCGCGCCCTGCGGTTGCGGCAGCGGTGGCAGCCCTTGATGCAGCAGGCCGAGGCTCTCCAGCAGCAGTTGGTTGCTGCGCTCGAGTTCGCCCAGTTGCGCCAGCAGGCGCGCCAGTTCGGCACAGGTTTCCGGGTGGCGCTCGAGCTTCAAGCTGGTTTCGAAGTAGTCACGCGCCTTGCCCCACAGCTGGTTCTGCAGGCACAGGCGGCCCAGGGTCAGCAACAGGGCCGGGTCCTGCGGATGCTGCTTGAGCCAGAGTTCGGCGGTCTGCAACTGACGCGCCGGGTCGGCGCCGCGCAGCACGCCATAGAAGCGCGCCAGGCGGCTGTCGTAGCTGCGCTTGAGACTGCCGCGCAGCACTTCCTCGGCCTCCTCCTGAGCGCCCAGACGGCGCAGCTGCTCGACATAGGTGGCGATCAGCTCGGGCTCCTGGCGCAGCGGCGCGGACAGCTGCTGCCAGGCTTGCGTCAGCGGCTGCAGCGCCGTTTCGCCCTGACCCTGACCGGCAAGGCCGGCATCGGCGAGACGGCCGCGCCAGGTTTCGCGCTCCAGCTCGTCGAGCTCTGCGGCGGGCAGTGCCTTCTCCTTGCGCAGCTCAGGCAGCAGGCCGAGCAGGGCCGACCAGTCCTGGCGCTGCAGATACAGGCGCTGCAACTGCCTCAGCACCAGGTGGTGCCCGGGATGCCGCTGACGCATGGCCTGCAGGGTTTCCAGCGCCGCGTCGCTGTCGCCACGGCTGCGCTGCAGCTCGGCGTGGGTCAGGGCGATCGCCAGTTCGGCCTGTGGCTGCCTGTTCAGCGCACGCTCGAGCAATGCGTCGCTCTGTTCGTGCTCGCCCAGCTTGTTCGCCGCGCGGGCGGCGCCCAGGTAATACATCAACGGCTGGCTGTCGGCCTCGGCGGCACGAGTCAACTGGCGCTGGGCACGCGCCCAGCGGCCTTCGGCCAGATCCAGCATGCCCTGCTCGGAAGCCTGCCGCACACGACGAGTGCGGTGCAGACGCGACCAGGGGTTGGCCAGACGCGTCGAGCTGAGCAGCAGGCGCAAAGTCCACTTGATCAGGTAGTAGAGCACCACCACGACCACCAGCAGGCCAAGGAACGCCCACAGGCCAGACTGATAACGGAAACCCTTGTAGGCGAACAGCACGTAGCCGCGGTCAGCCTCGATGGCCAGGCTGAGCAGGTAAAGCCCGGCGGCGATGGCCAGAAACAACAGAAGCCAGAGCAGGCGTTTCATTGCGCCTCCCCGGCCGCGGCGGCCCCCTGCCGGCGTTGCGCCTGCTTGCGTTGCAGGTAAGCCTGCAGCGCATCGATCGACTCGCTCAGATCCGGCACCTTGACCTCGACGCTGGCATCGGCCAGTTCGCCGAAGCGCTGGCGCAGGGCGCGGCTGTCCGGGTTGTCCAGATTGAAATGTGCGTCGAGGATTTCCTCGGCCTGCTTCAGCGATTGCTTGTACACACCGGTCTGGCCATGCAGCGCGGCCCACTGCGCCTGTTCCAGCGCCAGCGACAGGCTCAGGCGCACCTGCGACAGGCTCTGCCCGGACAGCAGGGGTCGCACGTTGCGATCGGCATCGAATTCGATGCGGAAGTAATCGGAGAGCTTCTTCGCCCACTCACTCCACCAGGCGCTGCCATCGCCCTCGGCGGCCAGCTCGGAGAGCACGTCGCCCTGGCCTTCGAAGGTCGGCGCCAGCGGGTTGAGGGTGGCGGCCTGCTCGCGCAGGGCGCCCAGTTGCAGGAACAGACCGACGCGATCCGGCCGCGCCGTGGTGCGCAGCGCTTCCAGGCTGCGACTGAGCTGTTCGCGAGCGGCGAAGGCGGCAGGATCGTCCTGGTCACGCAGGATATCGTCAGCCGCCAGCACCAGCGCCTCGGCCGTGGCCACGTCCTGCAGGGCAGACAGGCGCAGGGTGGCCAGGCGCAGCAGGTGCTCGGCTTCATCCAGGCGCCAGTCCTGGCGGCTGCCATCGAGCACGCTTTCCAGGCGCTGGCTCATGCGCTGCTGGTCGCTCTGCAGGTTGGCCAGCAGACGGCGGCGCTCGTCCAGCTCGGCGGCACTGGGCAGGGCGGACAGGCGCGAGTCCAGACGCTGGGCCAGCTCGTCGACCTTCTTCGCACTGTCGTCACGGGTACGCTGCAGATCCTCGGCCTGCTGCTGATCCCTGCGCTGCATGTCCTGCAGCTGCCAGAGACTCCAGCCGCCGGCAGCGGCACCCGCCAGGCCGATCAGCAGAGCGAAGGCGGCAAGCCCGGTCGCGGCGCCATTACGCGATGGCTTGACGGGAGAAGGTGCGGGGTTGGGTGTCACGGCTTCGCCGGCCGTTTGTTCTTCTGGCGTCTTCGGGGTGGATGCTTCGCTCACGTATCCGTCCTTTTAGAGGGCGGCAGCCGGAAACTGCTCCAGGGCTGCCTGCAAGGCCGCGGCACTGGCGCCGCGACAGTCCACAACGATCTGCGCACCCGCTGCGCGTGCCTGTTCGGCGACACGCGGGCTGGGTACGAACAAGGGTAGCCGAGCCAACGCCGGCCAGTCATCGCCAGCCAGCCGCAGCAGATGTTCGAAACCCTGTCCACTGCTGACAACCAGGCCGTTAAGGCGTTCCGCTCGCACGCACCGGCCAAGCTCGCCCGGCGCGTACTGCGGCAGAGCGCGGCGATACAGTGGCAGATAGTCGACCGCCACGCCTTGGCCGCGCAAGCGCTCGGCAAGGAATTCTCGGCCACCTTCGCCACGCAGGATCAGCACCCGCGGTGCAGAAGCTGCAGCAAGCGCCTGGTGCAGCGCAGGCAGGGCCAGCAGCGCTTCGCTGTCATCGCCCGAGTCGGGGAAGTGAACGCGCAGCCCCTGCTCGGCGAGCACCGCGGCGGTGGCAGCACCGACACTGAACCAGGGCAGATCGGGCGTCGGTGTCGCATATCGCGCCAGCAGTTGCAGGCCAATGCGCGCGGCCGGCTTGCTGACCACGATCACCGCGCAGTAACGCTGCAGCTCGGCGAAGGTGCTGCGCTGTTCGGCGGTCTCGGCCAGCGCCTCGATGGCCAGCAGCGGCATGCAGTGGCTGGCCACACCCTGCGCGGCCAGGGTCTGCGCCAGCGCCGCACAGTCCTCGGCAGGACGCGTCAGCAACAGGCGCCAGGCGCTCAAGGGTGGCCGGCCTCGCCGTACACGGCCTTGAGAATGGCGTCGGCGCCCTGCGCCAGCAGCGCCTCGGCCACGCGCACGCCCAGGGCCTCGGCATCGCTGCTGGCGGCGCGCTCCTCGGCGCGTAGCAGCAGGCCGCCGTCGGGCTGGCCGACCAGGCCACGCAGCCACAGCTGGTCACCTTCGAGCAGCGCGTAGCAGGCGATAGGCACCTGGCAACCGCCATTGAGGTGCTTGTTCAATGCGCGCTCGGCAGTCACCCGCAGGGCTGTCTCGTGATGGTGCAGGGGCGCCAGCAGCGCATGCACGTCGCTGTCGGCACTGCGGCACTCGATGCCCACGGCGCCCTGGCCGCCGGCGGGCAGGCTGTCTTCGGCGCTGATCGAACTGCGGATGCGATCCTCGAACCCCAGGCGGATCAGTCCGGCAGCGGCGAGGATGATGGCGTCGTACTCGCCGGCATCGAGCTTGGCCAGACGGGTGTTGACGTTGCCGCGCAGGAACTGGATTTTCAGATCGGGGCGGCGCGCCAGCAGCTGGGCCTGGCGACGCAGGCTGGAGGTGCCGACCACGCTGCCGGCTGGCAGTGCGTCGAGGCTGTCGTAGGTGTTGGAGACGAAGGCGTCGCGCGGGTCTTCGCGCTCGCAGATGCAGTACAGGCCCAGGCCCTCGGGGAAGTCCATCGGCACGTCCTTCATCGAGTGCACGGCGATGTCGGCCTCGTTCTCCAGCAGGGCGGTTTCCAGTTCCTTGACGAACAGCCCCTTGCCGCCGATCTTCGCCAGCGGCGCATCGAGCAGCTTGTCGCCGCGGCTGACCATGGGCACCAGGCTGACCTTGAGCCCGGGATGGGCCTGCTCCAGACGGGCTTTGACATACTCGGCCTGCCAAAGGGCCAGGGCGCTCTTGCGGGTGGCGATGCGGATTTCGCGGGACATGGGGCAGTTCCAGAAAACGGATTGCCGCGAATGATAACAGCAGCTTCAGGCTTCAGGCTTCAGGCTTCAGGCTTCAGGCTTCAGGCTTCAGGCTTCAGGCTTCAGGCTTCAGGCTTCAGGCTTCAGGCTTCAGGCTTCAGGCCAGTCAGTGTGCAAGGCGGCGCAGAACCCGCGTCAAAAGCTTTTCGCTTTCAACCTGCAGCTTGAAGCTTGCGGCCGCTCTCAAAGGCTCTGCATCAACTTGCGCACACCGGCCACGTGGCGACGGCTGACCACCAGCGAATCGCCATCCAGCCCTTTCAGGAACAGCTGGAAATGCCCAAGCGGCGTGCGCTGCAGGCGCTCGATACGCTCGCGCGCCACCAGCGCATTACGGTGGATGCGCACGAAGCGGTCGCCGAATTCGTCCTCCAGTGCCTTGAGCGGTTCGTCCAGCAGCACTTCACCACCCGCATGGCGCAGGGTCACGTACTTGTGATCGGCGATGAAATACACCACGTGGTCCAGCGGGATCAGCTCGATGCCCTTGCGCGTGCGCGCGCTGATGTGGCTTCGCGGGCCGCCGCCGGTTTCCGCGGCCGGCCGGGTCAGGGCTGCCAGCTGCACACGATTGGGCCGCTCGGCCTTCTTCAACGCCTCGCTGAGGCTTTCCGGGCGCACAGGCTTGACCAGATAGCCAACGGCACTGACCTGGAACGCCTCCAGGGCGAATTCGTCGTGCGCCGTGCAGAAGATCACCGCCGGCGGCGCTTCGCGCTCGCAGAGTTTCGCGGCGACCTGCAGGCCGTCGAGGCCGGGCATGCGGATATCCAGCAGGACCACATCCGGCTTGAGGCTATCGATCAGGGTCAGGGCTTCCTCGCCGTTGCTGGCGGCGGGCTCCAGGACCCGGTAACCCTCGAGCTCACCGACCATGCGGCTGAGGCGCTCGCGGGCAAGGGGTTCGTCATCGACGATCAGGACATTCATATTGCTCTGGCTTCCTGCGTGAGTCTCGCACAAGGATAGCGTAGACAGCTGTAATGACGGCCGTCACGGCGCTCCACGCTGAGACTCGCGCGCGGCCCAAAAAGTGCCGCCAGACGCGCATCGATATTACTCAGCGCTTGGTGCGTTCCCCGCGACGGGTGCTGTTCGCCCCGCTCTTCATACGGATTGCTGACACACAAGCTGAACACACCATCCTGGTAATCCGCTTCGACCCGCACCAGACCACCTTCGATGCGTGGCTGGATGCCATAGATCAGCGCATTCTCCAACAGAGGCTGCAGGGTCAGCTGGGGAATCGGCAGATCCTCCGGCACGCCATCGACCTCCCACTGCAACTGTAGTCGCTCACCGAGCCGATAGTGCTCGATCGACAGATATCGTTTCGCCAGCTCCAGTTCCTCCTTCCACGGCACCAGCGTGCCGGGTTTGGCCAGGCTGGCACGAAACAGATCGGACAGATCCAGCACTGCCTGCTCGGCCTTGTACGGGTCGAGCGTGACCAGACTGGCGATGCTGTTGAGGCTGTTGAACAGAAAATGCGGGCGAATCCGCGCCTGCAACGATTCGATGCGGGCGCGCAGTTCGGCCTGCTCCTGCCGGCGCCATTGGCTCTGCAGATAGAAATAGCGTAGCAGCAGTGCGGACATGATCAGGCTGATCAGGGCATGGCGCAGGTAAAGATTCACCTCGCCACTGCGTGGCAGCGGCCCGCCCAGGTCGTAGTAGTCGGCCACCGCCGTGCAGCTCAGGGTCAGCAGCACCACCAGGGCGCAGCACAGGCAGCCCGCCAGGGCCGGGCGCAGACGGGCCAGCAGCGGCCGCAGGCGGCACAGCACGGCGGCCGAAAGCAGCACGATCCACTGCACGAACAGCGAGGTCAGGGCCAGGCGCACCCAGTCGAAACCCGGCGTCATCGGCTCGGCGAGTACCAGCACCAGTACCAGCAACTCGGCCAGCAGCACCATGCTCAGCAGCGCTTCGGGCTGGCACAGTTCCGGGACGAAGAAGTCGTCGATAGCGGCGTTGTGTTTGTTCTTGGCAAGCGATTGTGTGTGCATCGACGCAGTTTCCGTGTCGCCCTGCGAGCCGGCAAGCCAGACGGCTCCAGCCGGACAAAATAAAGCACCGAAATGCCGTCTTCGCGACGAAAATGTGAAGCAGCCGACAACGCCGCCGGCCGCGCGTCAGCGAACACGGCCCGGCGAAACGCTCGTCGACCCTGTTATTATCGACGCACTTTGTCCGCCATGCCGACCGCCGATGCGGTCTGCCCGATCCAGAGCCCGAACCATGAGCAGCGAAAAAACCAATCAGTCCTGGGGCGGCCGCTTCAGCGAGCCCGTCGACGCCTTCGTCGCCCGCTTCACCGCCTCGGTGGAATTCGACAAGCGCCTGTACCGCCACGACATCATGGGCTCGATCGCCCACGCCAGCATGCTGGCCAAGGTCGGCGTGCTCACCGACGCCGAGCGTGACGCCATCGAAGGCGGCCTCAGGCAGATCCAGGGCGAGATCGAGGCCGGCACCTTCGACTGGCGCGTCGATCTGGAAGACGTGCACATGAACATCGAGGCGCGCCTGACCGACCGCATCGGCGTCACCGGCAAGAAGCTGCACACCGGCCGCTCGCGCAACGACCAGGTGGCCACAGACATCCGCCTGTGGCTGCGTGACGAAATCGACCTGATCCTGGCCGAGATCACCCGCCTGCAGCAGGGCCTGCTGGGCCTGGCCGAGGCCGAGGCGGACACCATCATGCCCGGCTTCACCCACCTGCAGACCGCCCAGCCGGTGACCTTCGGCCATCACCTGCTGGCCTGGTTCGAGATGCTCTCGCGCGACTACGAGCGCCTGGTCGACTGCCGCAAGCGCACCAACCGCATGCCGTTGGGCTCGGCGGCGCTGGCCGGCACCACCTACCCGATCCAGCGCGAGATCACCGCCGAGCTGCTGGGCTTCGACGCCGTCGGCGGCAACTCGCTGGACGGCGTGTCGGATCGCGACTTCGCCATCGAATTCTGCGCCGCCGCCTCGCTGGCGATGATGCATCTGTCGCGCTTCTCCGAAGAGCTGGTGCTGTGGACCAGCGCGCAGTTCCAGTTCATCGACCTGCCGGATCGCTTCTGCACCGGCAGCTCGATCATGCCGCAGAAGAAGAACCCGGACGTACCCGAGCTGGTGCGTGGCAAGAGCGGCCGCGTGTTCGGCGCCCTGACCGGTCTGCTGACCCTGATGAAGGGCCAGCCGCTGGCCTACAACAAGGACAACCAGGAAGACAAGGAACCGCTGTTCGACGCCGCCGATACCCTGCGCGACAGCCTGCGCGCCTTCGCCGACATGGTGCCGGCGATCAGGCCCAAGCGCGAGATCATGCGCGAGGCGGCGCTGCGCGGCTTCTCCACCGCCACCGACCTGGCCGACTACCTGGTGCGCAAGGGCCTGCCGTTCCGCGACTGCCACGAGATCGTCGGTCACGCGGTGAAGTACGGCGTGCAGAGCGGCAAGGACCTGGCCGAGATGAGCCTCGACGAGCTGCGTCAGTTCAGCGACCAGATCGAGCAGGACGTGTTCGCCGTGCTGACCCTGGAAGGCTCGGTGAATGCCCGCGACCATATCGGCGGCACCGCACCGGCTCAGGTGCGCGCGGCGGTAGTGCGCGGTCGCGAGCTTCTCGCCAGCCGCTAAGCGGCGGCCAGGAGAAACCCGGGAAAAGGAGTTCCCATGGCAGAACTGTTGCTGCGCAGCTTGGCGCTACTCGCCGAGATCGTGCTTGAAATCATCATCGGCTACGTCTTCTACACCACCGGCTGGCTGGCACTACGTCTTTTGACGCTGGACCGCTACCCGAATCTGCCGTTGCGCGTGGCCGACCCGATGGGTTCGCGCAGCGCCTGGGTCGCCGCGCTCGGTTTCCTCTGCCTGGTTGGCCTGCCATTGACGTGGCTGACCGTCACTTACAGCTGAACACTGCCACGAGACATTCCATGCCTTTAAACATCCGCCCCGCCACCCCCGACGACGCCGAACTGATCCTGCGCTTCATCACCGATCTGGCCATCTATGAAAAGGCCGAGCACGAGGTGAAGACCGATGCCGCCGGCATCCGCGACAGCCTGTTCGGCGAGGGCAGCACCACCCACGGCCTCATCTGTGAGCATGACGGCCATCCCATCGGCTACGCGGTGTATTTCTTCAACTACTCCACCTGGCTGGGCAAGCACGGCCTGTACCTGGAAGATCTGTATGTCAGCCCCGAGGCACGCGGCCTGGGGGCGGGCAAGGCGCTGCTGCGTCACCTGGCTCAGCTGGCGGTGGCACGTGGCTGTGGCCGCTTCGAATGGTCGGTGCTGGACTGGAACACCCCGGCCATCGAGTTCTATGAATCCTTTGGTGCCCGCCCGCAGAGCGAGTGGACCATCTACCGCCTGACCGGCCAGGCGCTGCTGGACTTTGCCGCTGGCTGAGCGGACGAGCGCCTGGCTGCGCTAACAACCCTGGCCTAAGGTTACTGAGCACCCCCTACCCCCCGGATCATCATGCGCACCCTACTTGCACTGCTCGCCTTTGTCGCCCCGGTACTCACTGCTGCGACTCCGGCCACCATTCCCGCCAATGCGTCCTGGCACATGCAGCTCGATGGCAAGCTGCAGATGCCGAATCGCCTGGTCTACGACATCGATCTGTACGACACGCCGAAACAAACCATCACCAACCTCAAGGCGGGTGGTCGGATCGTGATCTGTTATTTCAGTGCCGGTACCTGGGAAGACTGGCGCGAAGATGCCCAGGCCTATCCCAAGGAGGCCCTGGGCAAGGCATTACCTGACTGGGCCGGGGAGCGCTGGCTCGACTATCGCCGCGACGACGTGCGCCAATTGCTCTCCAAACGTCTGGATCTGGCCGTAGACAAAGGCTGCGATGGTGTCGACCCGGACAATGTGGACGGCTACAGCAATGACAACGGCCTTGGCCTGACGCAGGCCCAGCAAATAGACTTCAATCGCTGGCTGGCCAGCGAAGCGCACAAACGTGACCTGAGCATCGGTCTGAAGAACGCTGTCGAACTGCTGCCCGAGCTTGGCGATCACTTCGACTTTGCCATCAACGAGAGCTGCTACCGCTATAACGAATGTGCCGGCTACAGCCATATGCGCAGTCAGGGCAAGCCGATTTTCATCGCCGAGTACCGCTCCTTCAACAAAGACCTTTGCAAGCGAGCCGCGAACTCCGGCTTCCGCCTGCAGTTCTTCAAGCTTAGCCTGAAGGGCGTCGGCGAGCCCTGCGACTGAACATTCACGAGAAACGAGCAATCATGAGCCAGAACCCCGACCAGGAAGACGAAGACTTCGCCGAAGCCACGCTGATCCAGGCCATCGAGAATCAGCTGGAAAGCGGCGAACCGGCTGCCGCCAAGGCGGTGTACAACAAGCTGACGCTGGTCGGCTATGAGCGCGAGGAGATTCTCGAGCTGATGGCGCTGGTACTGGCTCATGAAGTCGACGCCATGCTGCGCGAGGACCGTCCGTTCGATGGCGCCTGGTACGAGCAGGCCTTGCGTGCACTGCCCGAGCTACCGGCAGAGGCAGCGGACGACGACCAGTAGGCGGCCGTTCGCCGGGCAAGCCGCGGCACATCCTCTACACTGAGCCAGAGCCATAACAACAAGCCGGAGTCGCCATGAAGTCATTCACTGCCGAACTGATCGACGAGCTGGAAATCCTCGCCCTGTACAACCTGGACAATCATCAGGAAGGGCTGAAGGTGCACAACAACGCCTCGTTCAAGGCCCAGGGCGCCATCACCCGCCTGTACGAGAAGGGCCTGGTCAGCCAGGCCGACGGCGGCTACCTGACCAGCCTGGGCATCGATGCCGCCGAACATGCGCAAGCCCTGCTGACCATCCTCTCGACCCGCCAGACCACCCCCGCTTAATCCGCAACGCCCGTCGGCCGCCCTTAAAGGGGCGGGTTCGGCGGGCGATATAGCGTCCAGGCACTGCACTGGCGAGCACGCCGCTGATAGGCTTGCCTCATCCCCGGTAGAGTTCGAGCATGACGCGCACGCTGGAAATACGCCCCGATATCGATGACGGCATCGACCGCAAGGTGCTGACGCAGCTGCGCGCGCGCTTTCTGCAGATCAACCAGGGCCGCCTGCTGCGCGCCGTGGAGGCGCTGTCCACGCGCCAGCAACTGGTGCTCAAGCTGTTGCCGCTGCTGTTGCACGTCAACCATCCGCTGCTGCCGGGTTACGTCTCGGCCAGCACGCCCGCAGGCCTCAGCGGTTTCGAACCGGACGACGAGAGCCTTGCCGAAGTGCAGCGTCTGACCCGCTCCTTCGTCTACAAGCCACGCCGCGGCCAGGGTGCCGCGCCGCTGCACGGGCTGTTCCTGATGGGCAGTCTGGGCACCGTGGCGCAGGCCGAGCAGAGCGACATGGACCTCTGGCTGTGCCACGCCCCGAACCTCACCGCCCAGCAATTGCAGGACCTGCGCAAGAAGTGCGATCAGCTGGAAAGCTGGGCCGCCACCCAGGGTGCCGAGGTGCATGTGTTCCTGGTCGACCCGCAGCGCTTCACCCAGGGCGCCCGCGAGGCGCAGCTGACCTCCGACGACTGCGGCACTACCCAGCACTACTTGCTGCTCGACGAGTTCTACCGCACCGCCATCTGGCTCGGCGGACGCACGCCGATCTGGTGGCTGGTGCCGGTTTACGAGGAGCCGCGCTACCAGGATTACTGCCGCACCCTGTTGAGCAAGCGTTTCGTGCGCGCCGAGGACGTGCTCGATCTGGGTCATCTGGCGCGCATTCCGCCGGAGGAGTTCATCGGCGCGGGCATGTGGCAGCTGTACAAGGGCATCGAGTCGCCGTACAAGTCCGCGCTCAAGCTGCTGCTCACCGAGGTCTACGCCAGCGAGCACCCGAAGGTCGAATGCCTGGCGCTGCGCTTCAAGCAGGCGGTGTTCGAAGGCCGTCTGGACCTCGACGAACTGGACCCCTACATCGTCGTCTACCGCCGCCTGGAGGAATACCTCAGCGCCCGTGGCGACCTGGAACGGCTCGAGCTGATCCGCCGTTGCCTGTACCTGAAGGTGAACAAGAAGATCAGCCGCCCGCCGACCCGCGGCCGCGCCAAGAGCTGGCAGCGCCTGCTGCTCGAGCGCCTGACCGCCGAGTGGGGCTGGCACGCGCGCCAGCTCAGCGTGCTCGACAGCCGCAGCCAGTGGAAGGTACGCCAGGTCGCGGCCGAGCGCCGCGTGCTGGTCAACGAGCTGACCTACAGCTACCGCTTCCTCTCGCAGTTCGCCCGTAGCGCCCAGGCCGGCAGCTCGCTGAACAATCGCGACCTCAACGTACTGGGCAGGCGCCTGTATGCCGCCTTCGAGCGCAAGGCGGGCAAGGTGGAGTTCATCAACCCCGGTATCGCTCCGGACCTGGCCGAGGACACCCTGACCCTGGTCCAGTACCCCAGCCCCGAAGCGCCGAACGAATACCTCTGGGCCCTGTTCAACGGCAGCGTGGGGGCTCAGGAGTGGGGCGACTTCACGCCGCTGAAGCGCTCGCGCGAACTGATCGAACTGCTCGCCTGGTGCCATCGCAACGGCGTGATCGACAGCAGCACGCGCCTGTCGCTGCACCCGGGCGCCAGCGACCTCACCGAATACGAGCTGTCCAACCTGATCGGCAGCCTGCAGCAGACTTTCCCCCTGCCCCTGAAGGCGGTGGAGGAAGCCGCCCTGCTGCGCGCCAGCGTGCCTGGCCAGGTCCTGCTGCTGGTCAACGTCGGTGTCGACCCGCTCAGGCAGCACAGCCAGATGAACGTGCACATGACCACCGGGCGCACCGATGCGCTGGGCTATTCCGGGGTACGCGAGAACCTGGTGCTGACCCTCGATCAGGTCGTGCTCAACAGCTGGAACGAGCTGCAGGTCAGCCGCTATGACGGCCAGGACGCCCTGCTCGACTGTCTGCGTGACCTGCTCAACAGCCTGCCGGCGGGCGGCCCGCAGCCCAAGGTGGTGGTGCGCTGCTATTGCCGCAACCGCGCCCAGCCCATCGCCGAACGGGTCGAGGAGCTGCTGCGCGACCTGCTCGAAATCTATGCCGACGGGCGCCAGTCGCGCTACCTGGTGCAGGTGCGCCAGCACTATCACGTGCTGCAGCTCACGCCCGGCCAGGTCAGCCATACCGCCCTGGGCGACCTGCCCGCACTGCTCGCTCACCTGGGCGCCGAGCAGGCGCTCTACAGTCCGCTGCGCCTGGATCGCCATGCCCTGGAGGGCGACGACCTGGCGCTGATCCTGCCCATGGGCCGGCCGCAATGCATCCAGGTGTTCTACCGCCTGCACGAGACCAGCGGCGAGGCCGAGCTGACCCTGCTTGACGAGAACAATGCCCTGTGGCGCCGGCGCCTGCCGTTTCGCGACGAGCAGAGCCTGCTCACGCCCCTGCAGCGCTTCCTGCAGTCGCTGCTGTATCGGCGCAACGCCATGCTGCCGCTCGATGGCAGCGACAACCAGCCGCCCCTGGAAATTCTCTACTACCAGTTGCTGCCGGCTGCACCGCTGCGCGCCCAGCGCCTGGAACGCAGGCCGGCCCCCGAGTCGCAGGTCAGCCACCCGTTCTATGACGTGCAGGCCATCGTCGAGCCGGGCGACGGGCGCCAGCGCCATGTCACGCTGTACTGCAACCACCGCGAGTTCTCCGAACTGGAGTACGGCCGCGAGCTGTATCGCGCCGTGGCCCAGCACATCCTCGCCCAGCGCGCCGGCGGCGAACGCTACCCCTGCTACATCACCGACCTCGATCTCTCCGCCGTGCTCGCCGGCCAGCAGGCGCAAACCGTGCATTACCTGCGCTACAAGAACGAGCTGGAAGATGCTCTCAATGCCGCGCTGCAGCAGGCCTAGCCACGCTGCTTTCGCCGGCTAGCTAGCCGCGCATCGGCGACTGCGGATTGTTCAGCGCGTAGAGATAGCAGTCGCCCATGCTGTGATTGTCGACCACCCCGGCGTAGCTGGCGGTGAAGGTCACCGCCAGCCCCAGATGCTGATACAGCCAGCCGTCGCTGTCCGCCGGCGGCACCTCGGGGACCAGGTCGCTGTCGTTGACCAGCCGATAGGTCGGCACGGCCAGCGCGTTGTAATAGTTGGCGAAGGCCGGCGAGGCCAGGCGCGGGCTGGCGAAGTTGTAGTGCTGCAGCGCCAGGAAGGGCCAGCGCCGGCGCAGGTCCGGCACCGCCAGGCTGCTCAGTGCACAGCCCAGGCTGTGGCCACAGACCCAGAGCGCGGCCTGCGGCTGCAGGCCCTCCAGCGCCAGCAGCGCCTGGTCGCGCAGCGAGGTATAGAGTTTGAGGAAGCCGTCGTGCACCAGGCCGCCGCCGCCCTGCCAGGGGTAGGCACGCTGATCCAGGTCGAGGTCGTCGAGCCAGTCCTGCACCGACTCCGTGCCGCGGAACACCAGATAGCAGTCGCCCTGCGCATCGCGCGCGGCGAAGCCGAACGGCTCCGACTCGTCGAGCACGTACTACTCGCTGAGAATGCTCCAGATCGGCGCCGACAGCTGCAGACCGGTCTGCTGCGGCGGTTGCCAGTGGAAGTGCCGGGGGTCGCGCGGGCGCTGCTGCGCCAGCCACTGCGCGTATTGATCGTAGGCGAGCATCACCAGCTCGGCACAGCGCAGGGCACGCGCCAGCTGGTAGGTGGGCGGGAAGTACAGGGGTAGACTGGACATGGCGAGGCTTCCTTGCCGAAGGCTGGAAACCTCACTCTAGTCCAGACGCAGCAGCGCGTCAGCGGTCGTATTCGCCTGCCGCTTCCGGCTGGTACTCGACGGCCAGCAGAGTCAGCTTGAGCTGCTTGCCGCCCGGCACCGGCCAGTCGATGTGCTGACCGACCGACAGGCCGAGCAGTGCACTGCCCACCGGCGCGAGAATGCTCACTGTGCCTTCGCCACCGGCATCCTGCGGGTAGACCAGGGTCAGGTGATAGTCCTTGCCACTGCTCTCCTCGCGGCAGTGCACGCGCGAATTCATGGTCACCACACCAGCCGGCACCTCGTCGTGCCCCACCACGTCGGCGCGATCCAGCTCAGCCTGCAGCGCCTGGGCGCCAGGACCGAACTCGTCCAGGCTGTCGAGCAGGCGCTCCAGACGCTGCAGATCGAGGCGAGTAATGGTGATGGTCGGTGAACTGTTCATGATGCCGGGCGGACTCCTTGCGTAAACCGTAAAAAAGCAAAACCCCGCCCGAAGGCGGGGTTCAGCTGAATTTTCTGTCGACCCTAACACAGCCGGACAAATAAACAAGACCGCCGGGTCAGTGCGCCCGTTTGCGCTCGCGCAACCGCTGCTCGGCGGCCTGGCAGATCAAGCGGCGCCGCGCGTTATCGGCCGCGCCCCAGTCGAGAATCTCCTGCAGGGTACGACCGCAACCGAGGCATTGCTCATGCTCGTCGAGGCAACACTGGCGCCGGCACGGCGAAGCCAGCGGCGCCACGTTCGGCTCAGAGCTCATCGAACTCCAGCTCGGCACCCGACTGCTCGAGCGTGATGCGTACCAGCATTTCACCCAGCTGTTCGTCGCTGGTATCGCAGATCCAGCGGCCGTCGGCCTCGTCGTAGTCGAAGTGGAAGCCACCGGAGCGCGCGGCCAGCCACAGCTGGCGAATCGGCTCCTGACGGCTGAAGATCAGCTGGCTGCCATTATCGAAACGCACCGTCAGCACACCGGCGCTGTTTTCCAGATCGACGTCCAGACCGCTGTCGTCGAAGATGTCCTCCACCGCCTGCTGGGTGGCATCGACCAGGTCGTGAAAGCGGGCTTCGCTCAGGCTCATCGGGGTGTCCTCACTAGATGCAGCGACTGCAGAAAAATTAGGCGAAAACGCAAGACCAGGCTAGCGGCCTAGGCGCAAAGGTGGCGACGGTACTCGCCCGGACTCGTTCCCGTCCAGCGACGAAATGCGCGCGCCAGCGAACCCGGCTCGCTGAAACCGACCAGAAAGGCGATTTCCGCCAGCTCCAGTGCGGGATCTCGCAGGTAGTGCAGCACCAGCTGCTGGCGGGTTTCGTCGACCAATTGGCTGAACGACAGCCCGCCCTCACGCAAGCGCCGTTGCAAGGTCCTCGGGCTCAGCGCCAGGGCAGCGGCGATGGCCTCCAGATCAGGCCCCTGCTCCGGCAACTGGCGCGCCAGCTCCAGGCGCGCGCGATCGAGCACGCTGTTGCCCTGATTGAGCTCGGCCAGCAGGCGATCGGCGTAGGCATCGAGCATGCCACGCACCTGGGCGTCAGCCTGGTTCAGCGGCGCCGCGAGCAAACGTTTGGGAAAGATCAGGGCATTGTCGGGTTGCTCGAACAGCACCGGGCAGCGAAAGATGCGCGCATGTTCCGAGGTATCCGCCGGCGCCGGATGCTGGAAGCGCACCTCGGTCGGCGCGATATCCAGGCCGCTGATCCAGCGTCCGAAACTGACCCAGCCGGCCAGGGTTTCTTCACTCAGCTGGCGCTGCTGCTGCGCCAACAACGGCTGCCAGCTGTGGGCGACCAGCGCCTCGCTGTCGGGCCGAGCGGGCTCGTCGTCGAGCACGACCAGCCCCAGGTTGCCAACCAGCGAGGCATAGCGCGCCTGGCGGTGCAGCGCGTCGGCCAGGGTTGCGCAGCTCATGATCAGGTAACCGAGCACGCCGTAATAACCCGGCCGCACCGATTCACCCAGATGCAGGCCCAGATTAGGGTCACCGGTCAGGCGCACGCCTTCGCCCAGCAGCGTCAGGTAGGCACTGGCCGCGATACGCTGATCGCGCTGGCTCAGGGCTTCAGGGCTGAGCTGGGCATGGGCGAGCAGCGCGTCGGCCGCCACCCCGTGGCGCTGCAGGTGTTCGATCAAGCCTTGCAGGTAGGCCACCGAGACCGAGCCGGCCAGAATCGCGGGATTGTCCATCGAGGCTCCTCGTTACTCGCCGCATGCTAACCCAAGCCGGCACGAATGCCTTCGGCACACACGCCAGATGCAGACGCAAATCGAGCCAGCGCCCCGCCAGGCGGGCGCCGGGCGCATAGGCAAGGTGGCAGGGGGTCGGTATACTCCGGCGCAATTCACGCTTATTTTCAAGGACTGTCCCATGAAGCGACTGACCCTCGCGCTCCTCGCCGCCGTTTGCCTGCTGGCTGGCTGCGGTCAGAAAGGCCCGCTGTATCTGCCGGGCGACGACAACGCCGGCAACAGCCGAGACCGTTTCGAACTCTGACAGGAGCTGCCCCATGGAAGCCTTCAACTACCGCGACGGCGAGCTGTTCGCGGAAGGCGTTGCCTTGTCCGCGCTGGCCCAGCGCTTCGGCACGCCCACCTACGTCTATTCCCGCGCCCATATCGAAGGGCAGTACCGCGCCTATGCCGATGCCCTGGCCGGCATGCCGCACCTGGTCTGCTTCGCGGTCAAGGCCAACTCCAACATCGGCGTGCTGAACGTGCTGGCACGCCTCGGCGCCGGCTTCGACATCGTTTCCAGCGGTGAGCTGGAGCGCGTACTGGCCGCCGGTGGCGAGCCGAGTCGCATCGTCTTCTCCGGCGTTGGCAAGAGCCGCGACGACATGCGCCGCGCGCTGGAAGTCGGCGTGCACTGCTTCAACGTCGAGTCCAACGTCGAGCTGGAGCGCCTGCAGAAGGTCGCTGCCGAGCTTGGCGTCAAAGCGCCCGTCTCGCTGCGGGTCAATCCGGACGTGGACGCCGGCACCCACCCGTATATTTCCACCGGCCTCAAGGAAAACAAGTTCGGCATCGACATCGAGCAGGCCGAGGCGGTCTATGCCCGCGCTGCCGAGCTGCCGAACCTGGAAGTGATCGGCGTCGACTGCCATATCGGTTCGCAGTTGACCACTCTCGAACCCTTCCTCGATGCCCTGGATCGCCTGTTGCTGCTGGTCGACAAACTGGCCGCACGCGGTATCACCATCAAGCATCTGGATCTCGGTGGTGGCCTTGGCGTGCAGTACCGCGACGAGCAGCCGCCGATGGCCGGCGACTACATCACCGCCGTGCGCAAACGCCTGCAAGGTCGAGACCTGGGCCTGGTGTTCGAACCGGGCCGCTTCATCGTCGCCAACGCCGGCGTACTGCTGACTCAGGTGGAATACCTCAAGCACACCGAGCACAAGGACTTCGCCATTGTCGATGCGGCGATGAACGACCTGATCCGCCCCGCCCTGTATCAGGCATGGATGGACGTGTCGCCGGTGCAGCCGCGTGAAGGCGAGTCGCGTAACTACGACCTGGTCGGACCGATCTGCGAGACCGGCGACTTCCTGGCCAAGGATCGTCAGCTGGTGCTGGCCGAGGGTGACCTGCTGGCCGTGCGTTCGGCGGGCGCCTATGGCTTCGTCATGAGCTCCAACTACAACACCCGCGGCCGCGCCGCCGAGGTGCTGGTAGATGGCGAGCAGGCTTATGAAGTGCGTCGTCGCGAGACAGTCCAAGAGCTCTATGCCGGCGAAAGCCTGCTGCCGGCCTGAGGGCGACGTCATGCTATTGCGCTTTACCAAGATGCACGGCCTGGGCAATGACTTCATGGTCCTCGACCTGATCAGTCAGCACGCCCACGTGCAACCCAAGCATGCCAAACAATGGGGCGACCGCCACATCGGTGTCGGTTTCGACCAACTGCTGATCGTCGAGCCGCCGAGTCACCCGGATGTCGACTTCCGTTACCGCATCTTCAACTCCGACGGCTCGGAAGTTGAGCAGTGCGGCAACGGCGCGCGCTGCTTCGCCCGCTTCGTGCTGGACAAGCGCCTGACCACCAAGAAGGTCATTCGCGTCGAGACCAAGAGCGGCATCATCGAGCTGCGCGTGCAGAACGATGGCCAGGTCTGCGTCAACATGGGCGCACCGCGCCTGCAGCCGGAACAGGTGCCGTTCCAGGCCGAACAGGCCGCGCTGAGCTATCGCGTCGAGGTCGAGGGTCAGAGCGTCGAACTGGCTGCGCTGTCGATGGGCAACCCGCATGCCGTGCTGCGCGTCGACAGCGTCGACGACGCCCCGGTGCACACGCTCGGACCGAAGCTGGAACATCACCCGCGCTTCCCGCAGCGGGTCAACGTCGGCTTCCTGCAGGTGCTGGACCGCAAGCATGCGCGCCTTCGCGTCTGGGAGCGCGGCGCCGGGGAAACCCAGGCCTGCGGCACAGGCGCCTGCGCCGCTGCGGTCGCGGCGATTCGCCAGGGCTGGATGGATTCGCCCGTGCAACTGGAACTGCCGGGCGGCAAACTGTCCATCGAATGGGCAGGCGAAGGTCAGCCGGTTATGATGACCGGGCCCGCTGCCCGCGTATACGAAGGACAGGTTCGCCTATGACCGACCAGCAGGATTCGCCCAAACCGCTCGATTCGGAAACGGTCGCGGCCTAT
The DNA here is from genome assembly GCF_900104265.1 of Ectopseudomonas guguanensis. GTDB lineage: Bacteria > Pseudomonadota > Gammaproteobacteria > Pseudomonadales > Pseudomonadaceae > Aquipseudomonas > Aquipseudomonas guguanensis. Next base: position 75,424 of record NZ_FNJJ01000017.1, on the reverse strand, counting down.
CTACGCCTGCACCCGGAGTTCTTCATCGACCATGAGGAGCTGATTCCCGAACTGCGCATTCCGCACCAGCCCGGCAATGCCGTGTCGCTGGTCGAACGCCAGGTCAAGCTGCTGCGCGAGCGCAACATCGAGATGCGCCATCGCCTCGGCCAGCTGATGGACGTGGCCCGCGACAACGACCGTCTGTTCGACAAGACCCGTCGCCTGGTGCTCGATCTACTCGATGCCGGCAGCCTCGAGGAAGTGGTCGGCGTGGTCGAAGACAGCCTGCGCCACGAGTTCCAGGTGCCCTTCGTCGGCCTGATCCTGTTCAGCGACAACAAGCTGCCGGTCGGCCGCTCGGTCAGCTCGGCCGAGGCGCATCAACAGGTCGGCGGCCTGCTCAGTGGCGGCAAGACCATCTGCGGCGTGCTGCGCCCGCACGAGCTGGAATTCCTGTTCGGCAAGGAAGACGCGGCGCAGGTCGGTTCCGCCGCCGTGGTCAGTCTCAACCATCAGGGGCTGCATGGCATTCTCGCCATCGGCAGCGCCGATCCGCAGCATTACAAGAGCTCGCTCGGCACCCTGTTCCTCGGCTATATCGCCGAAGTCCTGGCGCGCGTGCTGCCCAGCTTCGCCACACCGCTGCGCTCGGTACGTTAAAAGCGGCGGCAGGCCGCAGGCTACAAGCGGCAGGCCAGAACCGGAGAGGCATCGCAGATATGACGCTTGTGCCTGAAGCCTGCAGCCCGAAGCTTGAAGCCGCCGTATCCGCCTACCTCGAACACCTGCGCCGCGAGCGCCAGGTGTCGGTGCATACCCTCGACGGCTACCGCCATGACCTCGGCAAGCTGCAGGCATTCTGCGAAGCCGAAGGGCTGAGCGACTGGGCCGAGCTGGACACCCGCAACCTGCGCCGCCTGGTCGCCCGCCTGCATCAGCAGGGCCTGTCCAGCCGTAGCCTGGCGCGGCTGCTCTCGGCCACCCGCGGCCTCTATCAATACCTGCTGCGCGAGGGTCTGTGCCGCCACGATCCGGCCACCGGCCTCAGCCCGCCGAAACGCGAACGCCGCCTGCCGCGCACGCTGGACGCCGACCGCAGCGCGCAACTGCTAGACGGTGCGGTGGAGGACGACTTCATCGCCCGCCGCGACCAGGCCATGCTCGAGCTGTTCTATTCCTCGGGGCTGCGCCTGTCGGAACTGGTCGGCCTCGATCTCGACGGCCTGGACCTGCCGGCCGGCCTGGTGCGCGTGCGCGGCAAGGGCAACAAGGTGCGCGAGCTGCCGGTCGGCAGCCTGGCACGCCAGGCGCTGGAGCAATGGCTGCCCCTGCGCAAGCTGGCAGGCCCCAACGACGGCGCGGTGTTCATCAGCCAGCAGGGCCGCCGCCTCGGGCCGCGCGCGGTGCAGCTGCGCGTGCGCCAGGCCGGCGTACGCGAGCTGGGCCAGCACCTGCATCCGCACATGCTGCGCCACAGCTTCGCCAGTCATATGCTGGAATCCTCGCAGGATCTGCGCGCCGTGCAGGAGTTGCTCGGCCACGCCGACATTGCCACCACGCAGATCTACACCCACCTGGACTTCCAGCACCTGGCCAGTGTCTATGACCAGGCCCATCCCAGGGCCAAACGCAAAGGCGGTTCCGAATGAGCATCGAACTGATCACCTTCGACCTCGACGACACCCTGTGGGACGTCACCCCGGTGATGCAGGACGCCGAAGCGGCGCTGCGCAACTGGCTGGCCCTGCACGCGCCACGCCTGGGCGCAGTACCGGTCGAGCATCTGTGGGCGGTGCGCAGTCGCCTGCTCGAAGCGGAACCGATGCTCAAGCATCGTCTCAGCGAGCTGCGTCGACGCATCCTGTTCCACGCCCTGGAAGATGCCGGATACCCGCACGGCGAAGCGCAGACGCTGGCCGAAGCCGGATTCCAGGTATTTCTCAGCGCCCGTCATCAGGTCGAGCTGTTCGCCGAAGTGCACCCGACCCTGGAAGCCCTGGCCGAGCGCTTCATGCTCGGAGTGATCACCAATGGCAATGCCGATGTGCGCCGCCTAGGACTGTCGGAATACTTCCGCTTTGCCCTGTGCGCCGAAGAGCTGGGCATCGGCAAGCCCGACCCGAAGCCCTTCCGCGAAGCCCTAAGCCGCGCCGGCGGCGTGGCCGCCGAGCGCGCCGTGCATGTCGGCGACCACCCCAACGACGATATTGCCGGCGCACAGGCCGCCGGCATGCGGGCGATCTGGTTCAACCCGCAAGGGCGCAGCTGGGAAGGCGAAACCACGCCGGATGCGCAGATCGCCAGCCTGGCCGAGCTGCCGGCATTGCTGGGCAGCTGGACGCGCTGACTGCCGTAGGGTGCGCCGTGCGCACCACAAACAAGATCGGTGCGCACGGCGCCCCCCGCACCACTGAACACAAAAAACCCGCCACAGGGGCGGGTTCCTTGCAGCGAGCCGTCCTCAGATGGGGCGGCTGCCGTATTTGCTGTCGGGCTTCTTGGGTGGGTCGGCGACCACGTTGGGTTCCACCTCCTGCACCTTGCCGCCACGGGCGAGAAACTCCTCCATGGCACGAGCCAGGGCGTCGCGCTCCTTCTGCTTGGCTTCGATGCTGGGCATCTCGTCGACTTCGACGGCCTTGGCCTTGCTCTTCTTGCCGGTGGCTACGATCTCGCCGTCGCCTTCGTCGTCGCCGCTGTCGCCGTCATCGGCAGCAGCCAGCTCCTCACCCTCGTCCTCGTCAGCCCCTTCCAGGTCGTCTTGTTCCAGGTCTTCGTCGCTCATGTTCAACCTCATGACTTGCGAAAAGCAGGTTAGTTATAGCCCAGCCGCGCAGTCTGCACTGCGCGGCCGGAAAAAATTCAAATAGCCTCCCCGAACAGGGTCGCCACCACCCGCCGGCTACCGCCATGATCACGGTGCTCGCCGAGGTAGATCCCCTGCCAGGTGCCCAACGCCAAGCGTCCATCCTGTATCGGCAGCTGCAGCTGAAAGCCCAGCAGGCTGCCCTTGAAGTGCGCCGGCAGATCGTCCGGCCCCTCGTAATCGTGCTCGTAGCCCGTCTCACCCTGCGGCACCAGGCGGTTGAAGAAGCGCTCGAAATCGCGACGCACCGCGGGGTCGGCATTCTCGTTCACCGTCAGCGATGCCGAGGTGTGCTGCAGCCACAGATGCAAAAGACCGATACGCACTTGCGTCAGTTCCGGCAATAATTCCAGCACTTCCTCGGTCACCAGATGGAAACCGCGACTGCGCGGACGCAGGCTGATGATGCGTTGCTGCCACATCCCAGGTTCACTCCCGTTGGCTCCAGCGCGCGCATTCTAGCGCGGCGCCAGAAAAAACAAAGGGCGCCCGAAGGCGCCCTTGTCGATTTACCGGCGTATCACTTGTTGGTGAATTCCGGGTAGGCCTCCATACCGCACTCGGCGATATCCACACCCTCGTACTCTTCCTCTTCGCTGACGCGCAGACCGATCACCGCCTTGATGATGCTCCAGACGATCAGGCTGGCCACGAAGACCCAGGCGAAGATGCTGGCGATACCCAGCAGCTGAGCGCCCAGGGTGGCGTCGCTGTTGGTCAGGCAGACCGCCAGCAGACCCCAGACACCGACCACGCCGTGCACGGAGATGGCACCGACCGGATCGTCGATCTTGACCTTGTCCAGGCCGAGGATGGAGAACACCACCAGCACGCCGCCGACACCGCCGATCAGGGTGGCCTGCAGGGCGCTCGGGGTCAGCGGTTCGGCGGTGATGGCCACCAGGCCGGCCAGGGCACCGTTGAGCGCCATGGTCAGGTCGGCCTTGCCGAACAGGATGCGTGCCACGATCAGCGCGGCGATCAGACCGCCGGCGGCAGCCATGTTGGTGTTGACGAACACCTGGGCCACGGCGTTGGCGTCTTCGATGGTGCTCATCTTCAGCTGCGAGCCGCCGTTGAAGCCGAACCAGCCCATCCACAGGATGAAGGTACCCAGGGTCGCCAGCGGCAGGTTGCAGCCTGGAATGGCGTTGACCTGACCGTTGGAGCCGTACTTGCCCTTGCGCGCACCGAGCAGCAGGACACCGGCCAGCGCAGCGGAGGCACCGGCCATGTGCACCACGCCCGAGCCGGCGAAGTCGAGGAAGCCGGCTTCGTTGAGGAAGCCCGAACCCCATTTCCAGAAGCCCTGTACCGGGTAGATGAAGCCGGTCATGACCACGGCGAAGGCGAGGAAGGCCCACAGCTTCATGCGCTCGGCAACGGCACCGGAGACGATCGACATGCAGGTCGCAGCGAACACCACCTGGAAGAAGAAGTCCGAACGAGCCGAGTAGTAGGGCGCGTCGTCGCCACCGGCCAGCACGGCCTCGGCGCTGTTCTCGTCACCGATCAGGAAGCCCAGGCTCGGCAGGATGCCGCCTTCCGGGCTGGAGTACATGATGTGGTAGCCGATCACCAGGTACATGACGCTGGCCACGGCGTACAGCGCGACGTTCTTGGTCAGAATCTCGGTGGTGTTCTTGGCGCGCACCAGGCCGGATTCGAGCATGGCGAAGCCCGCCGCCATCCACATCACCAGGGCACCACAGATCAGAAAGTAGAAGGTATCGAAGCCGTACTGCAATGCAGTCAATGCTGTGTTATCCATTTTTCACCTCTTGCCGGCGCTATTGTTGTGCGCTGTTCGGTTGAAACGTCCAGGTTGGCGCCGGACGCGTTCCGCATGCTTTACAGGTCGTTGCCACGCTCGTTGTGAATCACCGGAACCCCTGCGCCGTGGGGCGTCCAGGCATTCCCATCACTAGGCCGAGCGCGAGACCCGAAGAGGTCTGGCACAACAGAGCGGCGAAGGCATCGCCGGCTCCGGCATTCGCCCCCGAAAACAGCACATGGCCAGAATTCGAGGACAAAAGGGCTTCTAGCCCTGCGAAAGTTCGCAGAGTCATGGGTTTACTCCTGGGGCGTGGGGTTCGGAGGCGGTTTAGATCGCGTCGGTATCGGTTTCGCCGGTACGGATACGAATCGCCTGTTCCAGGTTGACGACGAAGATCTTGCCGTCACCGATCTTGCCGGTGTTGGCGGCCTTGGTGATGGCCTCGATCACGCGGTCCAGCTGGTCGTCAGCGATGGCCACGTCGATCTTCACCTTGGGCAGGAAGTCGACCACGTACTCGGCACCGCGATACAGCTCGGTATGGCCTTTCTGGCGGCCGAAGCCCTTGACCTCGGTGACGGTAATGCCCTGCACGCCGATCTCCGACAGCGACTCGCGCACGTCGTCCAGCTTGAACGGCTTGATGATGGCAGTGACTAGCTTCATGAAACTCTCTCCCGTGTAAGGTGGACTTGCCCCAGGAATTACGAACCCGGCTCAAGTCTAAGCGCAGTGTCTGGCTTTTGTAATGCACCGACCGTTCCAGCCTGGCCTGGCCGATACCCACCAACCGCTCCCGACGAAGCACTCCCCGCCTCGTCTGCCACACCGGTACTGCATCGGTGCATGCGTCGCTGGGGTCTAAGCAGAAAGCTTGCCAGCTCCCATAAAAGCGCTTTCTTTCAGGCTCTTACCAGCACCAGGCTGCCTCACTCGAGGCACGAGGTGGAATCCATCGCACAATATTGGTGCAGCAGCACGGCGCAACATGCTCAAAAATCGTGCAGCCAATGCCCGAACGCCCCGCCTGCAGTGGCGTGCTACACTGCCGACCATCTGTTTACGGAACCTCATCATGCTGCCGCCCAAAGCCCTGCTCGACGCCCTCAGTAGCCACGCCTCGCGCCTGTTCAGCGGCGACAGCCCGTTGCCGCGTGCGGAACTGGAAGCCCAGTTCAAAGCCCTGCTGCAAAGCGGCTTCAGCAAACTCGATCTGGTCAGCCGGGAAGAGTTCGACAGTCAGATGGTGGTACTGGCCCGCACCCGCGCCCGCCTCGAAGCGCTGGAAGCCAAGGTCGCCGAACTGGAAGCCAAGCTCACTGCCGCAGACTAAGGTTATGTTGTAGGAGCGGCTTCAGCCGCGAACAGGCTTCGCGGCTGAAGCCGCTCCTACAGCAGGCCGTTGAAAAACGTAGGCGAGGCCGGCAAGACAATACCGATGGCGGCCCCGCAAAAACGGCCGAAAAAGCGCAGTTTACGTGCTGTAAATGAGCATTTTGAGGCCGTTTTTAACGCAGTATTGCCAACGCAGGTAGTTTTTCAACAGCCTGATAGGCACTGCACCCCACCTGATCAAGGAGCGATCATGTCCCTGGCCATCGTCCACAGCCGCGCCCAGGTCGGCGTCGAAGCACCGGCCGTCACCGTCGAGGCGCATCTGGCCAACGGCCTGCCCTCACTGACGCTGGTGGGCCTGCCGGAGACCGCGGTCAAGGAGAGCAAGGATCGCGTGCGCAGCGCCATTCTCAATGCCGCCTTCGAGTTCCCCAGCAAGCGCATCACCCTGAACCTGGCGCCCGCCGATCTGCCGAAGGACGGCGGCCGCTTCGATCTTGCCATCGCCCTGGGCATTCTCGCCGCCAGCGGTCAGATTCCGGTCCAGTCGCTCGATGAATACGAATGCCTCGGCGAGCTGGCGCTGTCCGGCGCGGTACGCCCGGTACAGGGCGTATTGCCGGCGGCATTGGCAGCGCGCGAAGCCGGACGCACCCTGTTGGTGCCACAGGCCAACGCCGAGGAAGCCAGCCTCGCGTCCGGACTGAAGGTCATCGCCGTCGAGCATCTGCTGCAGATCGCCGCGCACCTCAACGGCAGCGCTGCGCTCGAGCCATACCAGGCCCAGGGGCTGCTGCGCCAGAGTCTGCCGTATCCGGACCTGGCCGAAGTGCAGGGCCAGCTGGCCGCCAAGCGCGCCCTGCTGGTCGCCGCCGCTGGCGCGCACAACCTGCTGCTCAGCGGCCCGCCCGGCACCGGCAAGACCCTGCTGGCCAGCCGCCTGCCCGGTCTGTTGCCGCCACTGGACGAGAGCGAGGCGCTGCAGGTCGCCGCGATCCATTCGGTGGCCAGCCATACGCCGCTGCAGCACTGGCCGCAGCGCCCCTTCCGCACGCCGCACCATAGCGCTTCCGGGCCGGCCCTGGTCGGCGGCGGCAGTCGCCCGCAGCCTGGGGAAATCACCCTGGCGCATCAGGGCGTGCTGTTTCTGGACGAGCTGCCGGAGTTCGACAGAAAGGTGCTGGAGGTGCTGCGCGAACCCTTGGAGAGCGGGCATATCGTCATTGCCCGCGCGCGCGACAAGGTGCGCTTTCCCGCGCGCTTCCAGCTGGTGGCGGCGATGAACCCCTGCCCCTGCGGCTACCTGGGCGATGCGAGCAACCGCTGCCGCTGCACCCCGGAGCAGATCCAGCGCTACCGCGCCAAGCTGTCCGGACCATTGCTCGACCGCATCGATCTGCACCTGACCGTGGCGCGCGAAAGCACGGCACTGGAGATGCCGGCGCAGGATGGCGAAAGCACCGCGGAGGCGGCGGCCAAGGTGGCACGGGCGCGCGAGTTGCAGCTGCAGCGCCAGGGCGTGGCCAATGCCTTTCTCGACCTGCCGGGACTGCGCCGGCACTGCGCCCTGAACGAGACGGATCGGCACTGGCTGGAAAATGCCTGCGAACGCCTCGGCCTGTCGCTGCGCGCTGCGCACCGGGTGCTCAAGGTGGCGCGCACCCTGGCCGATCTGGCCGAGCAACGACAGATCAGCCGAGAACATCTGGCCGAGGCGCTGCAATACAGACCGGGGATGGGTTGAGCGCTTGCCGGTGCGCACGGCGCACCCTACGGGATGGATCGCGCTCGAACCCGTAGGGTGTCGCGGGGCCGCCTAGGCCGTGCGCACCAGGGAACCAGACCGCAGCTTTACAGCCGCTCCACTTCCGGCAAGCGCATCGCCGCCACCTCTGCCAGCAGGTAGTCGCGCAGCCTTTGCAGGCGCGCCTGGGCGCGGTGCGCTCTCGGCCATACCAGATAGTAGCTGGCCCCGCTGAACACCGCGGTCGGCCAGGGCAGACCGAGCCGGCCGGCATTGACGTCCTCGGCCACCATCAGCAGGTCACCGATGGACACTCCATAGCCGCGCGCCGCGGCGACTATGCCCAGTTCGAGCATGTCGAACAGCTGGCCGGTCTTCAGCGGTACCTGCTCGTTCAGCCCGGTGACCTGTAGCCAGCGCCGCCAGTCGCGGCGATCCGGCGTCGGGTGCAACTGCTCGGCGGCCTGCAGACGCGCCAGCGACCAGGCACCAGCTTCGGCATCGGCCGCCGCGCATACCGGGATCAGCCATTCCTCGAACAGCAGCACGCTTTCCCACTCGTCCGGGAACTGGCCGTCGGACAGCAGCACGGCGCAGTCGAAGGGCTCGTGGCGAAAGTCCACCTTGTCGACATCCATCCAGGCGCTGGTCAGTTGCACCTCGCTGTCGGGATTGGCCAGGCGAAAGTGCGACAGGCGCGCCAGCAGCCAGCGCATGGTCAGGGTCGAGGGCGCCTTCAGACGCAGTACCTGATCGTCGGCACGCAGGGCGGCGCTGGCCCGCTCCAGCGCATCGAAGCCATCGCTCAGCCCCGGCAGCAGCGCGCGCCCCGGATCGGTCAGTTGCAGGCTGCGGCCATGCCGCTCGAACAGGCGGCAGGCGAAGTAGTCCTCCAGCGTGCGGATATGCCGACTCACCGCACTCTGGGTGATCGCCAGCTCCTCGGCGGCACGGGTGAAGGAGGCATGGCGGGCGGCAGCCTCGAAGGCGCGCAGCGCGTAGAGCGGCGGCAGACGACGGGTCACCGGCTGATACCATGAGTTTTAGTCATGCCTCGCATGGCTTTTTTCCTTTTGTGGCTCTCCGACCAAAACCACAGAATAGCTGTCATCACGCATTCTCCGACAGTCCGGGGATGCCTATCCTGCCGAAGTTTTACTCATCATGAAGAATGCCCTTGGCCACGAGCTCGGTGCGCTGCTGCGCCTGGCCGGCCCGCTGATCTCTGCCCAGTTGGCCCACGCGCTGATGATCTTCACCGACACGCTGATGATGGCCATGCTCGGTCCCAAGCAGTTGGCCGGCGGTGCGCTGGGCGCGACCTGCTACTTCATCTTCTCGATCTTCTGCACCGGGGTGATCGCTGCCGTGGGCAGCCTGGTCGCCATCCGCCATGGCGCCGGCGACCCGCAAGGCGTCACCCGCCTGCTGCAGAACGGTCTGTGGCTGGCGCTGCTGCTGGGCATGGTCAGCGCGCTGTGCCTCAACGGCCTCGGTCCGCTGCTGCCGCACCTGGGCCAGGCGCCCGATGCCGCGGGCCTGGCCATGGAGTTCCTGCGCCCGCTATCGCTGGCTCTGCCCGGCTACCTGTGCTTCATGGCCTTGCGCGGCTTCACCAGTGCCATTGGCCATCCCGGCCCGGTCATGGCCATCAGCATCGCCGGCACCGCGGCCAACTTCGTCATCAACTATGCGCTGATCAAGGGCTGGTTCGGCCTGCCCAGCCTGGGTCTGGGCGGCATCGGCATGACCACCGCGCTGGTCAGCAGCGGCATGGCCCTGGCCCTGGCGCTGTATATCCTGCTTGCGCCGCACTATCGCCTGTACGGCTTGCGCAGCGGCCTGGGTCGCCCACAGCGCGCGCAGATGCGCGACCTGCTGCGCCTGGGCCTGCCCATCGGCGGCACCTACGCCGCCGAGCAGGGGCTGTTCACCTTCGCCACCCTGTGCATGGGCGCCCTGGGCAGCGTGCAGCTGGCGGCGCACCAGATCGCCATGCAGACGGTGGCACTGGCCTTCATCGTGCCGCAGGGGCTGTCCTACGCGGTAACCTTCCGCGTCGGCCTGCACTACGGCGCCGAGCGACTGCACCTGTCGCGCCTGGCCGGGCATCTGGGCATGAGCCTGGGCGCAGCGCTGATGCTGTTGTTCGCCCTGCTGTTCTGGCTGCTGCCGGAAGCGATCATCGGCCTGTTCCTCGACCGCCACGATCCGGCCTTCGCCGATATCGTCACCCTGGCGGTGAGCCTGCTGGCGATCGCCGCCTGGTTCGAGCTGTTCGACGGTCTGCAGAGCATCGCCATGGGCGCGATTCGCGGGCTCAACGACGGCCGCACGACACTGGTGATCGGCCTGACCGGCTACTGGTGCGTGGGCGCGCCGCTGGCCTGGCTGCTGGCCTTTGCCCTAGGCTGGGGCGCACAGGGGGTCTGGTGGGGGCTGGCGGCAGGTCTTGCAGTGACGGCCACCGGCCTGGTGCTGGGCTTTCAATGGAAGACCGCGCGCCTGCAGCGGCCGAAAGCTGTCGAGGGCGAGGTCTGCCTGTCGTAGCCCGGGTGCAATCCGGGGGCGTGTGCATTCCCCGGATTGCATCCGGGCTACGGGTTACGATCCGCCGAGCAGCGGCTGGCGCATGCCGAACACCAGAAAGCGCGCCAGCTCGGCCAGCGGCACGGCCTTGCTGATCAGGTAGCCCTGAACCTGGTCGCAACCGAACTGGCGCAGCATGTCCAATTGCTCGATGTTTTCCACCCCTTCGGCCACCACCTCCAGATTGAGGTTGTGCGCCAGGTTGATCATCGCCCGCACCAGCTGGCGGTTCTCGGCGCGCTCACCCATGCCGCCGACGAAACTGCGGTCGATCTTCAGCAGGGTGATCGGCAGGTTGTTGAGGTGGACGAAGGAGGAGAAACCGGTGCCGAAATCATCCAGCGAGAAACGCACGCCAAGCCGCCCCAGTTCCAGCATGGTCTGCTGTACCTGATCGCTGCGGCGCATCACCGCGGTTTCGGTCAGCTCGAACTCCAGCCACTGCGCATCGACCCCACGTTCTTCGATCAGGCGGCCGAGCGTGGGCAGCAACTGGCTATCCTGGAACTGGCGGAACGACAGGTTGATGGCCATGTGCAGGGCCGGCAGGCCACGCCCGCGCAGCCACTGCATGTCGCGCAGGGCGCGAGAAATGACCCAGTAGCCGAGCGGCACGATCAGCCCGGTTTCCTCGGCCAGCGGCACGAATTCGTTGGGCGAGAGCAGCCCGCGCTCGCTGTGCTGCCAGCGCACCAGCGCCTCCAGGCCGACGATGCGCCCACTCTTCAGGCACAGCCGCGGCTGGTAGTGCAGCTCCAGCTCGTCACGACGCAGGGCGCGACGCAGCTCGCTCTCCAGATCGGCCTGGCTGCGTGCGCTGCGGTTGAGGCGTTCGTCATAGACATGGAACACGCAGCCCTGCTGGCTCTTGGCCTGCTGCATGGCGATATGCGCGTGCCACAGCAAGGGGTCGGCACCTTCCCCGGCACGGGCATGGGCCAGCCCCAGGCTGCAACCGATCAGCAGGCTCTCGCCGTCGACCCAGTAGGGCTCGCCCAGCACTTCGGTAACGCGCTCGGCCAGGCGCTCGACGCGCTGCGGGTCGCGGCGTGCATCGAGCAGCAGGGCGAACTCGTCGCTGCCCAGGCGCGCCAGCTGATCGCAGGGTTGCAGCACGCTCTTCAGCCGCCCCACCACCTGCAGGATCAGGCGATCACCGGCCTGATAGCCGAGGGCATCGTTGGCGTGGCGGAAGTTGTCCAGGTCGAGATGGCCCAGCACCAGGCCACGACCGCCACACTCGGCCAGGCGCGCGGCAAGCAGCGTCTGGAAACCCTGGCGGTTGGCGATACCGGTCAAAGGATCCTGCTCGGCCAGGCGTTGCAGGGTGTGCCTGAGACTGCCCTGCTCGCGCGCGTAGCGCAGGCAGCGGCGCAACACGTCGAGGCTGAGGCTGCTACGCACCAGCCAGTCGCTGACGCCGCTCGGCTCCTCGGCGGGCTCCTCTTCGAGCAGCAGCACCATCGGCAGCGGGCATTCGCCGGCCTCGGGCATGCGCTCCGGCGTGGCCAGCAGCAGGCCGCTGGCATGATCATCGAAGAGGTTGCTGGCCGCTTCCCAGGACGGTGCGGTGATCAACGGAGAGTAGCTGCCAAGGGCGCCCAGGTGCTCGCGCAACAATTCGGCCCAGGCAGGCGAATCCGCCAGCAGAACCAGGCGCATGGGTTCGACGAGCGTGGACAAGCGACCTCCCCCAATGATCGAGAATGATGGCGAATCGTGTCGCCTGAACGCGTCTTAACCGACGTCTAATCAATCACATCCGGGTGAAAGTGAACGCACATCCTGAGGTATAGCCAAAAAACCGGCAAGTAGCACCAGAGTACTGCATCCACTCGGATAACCCAGCGCGCCACGATTCAATTCCGTGCGCCAGGCCACAGTTCCGGACGGTCGCAGCACAACCCGCCAGGCCTGTTAAAATGCGCGGCCCTTTTCCTGTGATCGATCCCATGTCCCGACTGAACCCCCGGCAACAAGAGGCCGTGAACTACGTCGGCGGCCCACTCCTGGTGCTCGCCGGTGCCGGTTCCGGCAAGACCAGCGTGATCACGCGCAAGATCGCCCATCTGGTGCAGAACTGCGGCATCCGCGCCCAGCACATCGTCGCCATGACCTTCACCAACAAGGCCGCGCGCGAGATGAAGGAGCGTGTCGGCACCCTGCTCAAGGGCAGCGAGGCGCGCGGCCTGACCGTGTCCACCTTCCACAACCTGGGCATGAACATCATCCGCAAGGAATACGCGCGCCTGGGCTACAAGCCCGGTTTCTCGATCTTCGACGATGGCGACATCAAGGCGCTGCTCACCGACATCATGCAGAAGGAATATTCCGGCGACGACGGTGCCGACGAGGTCAAGAACTACATCGACAGCTGGAAGAACGACCTGATCCTGCCCGACGAGGCACTGGCGAACGCGCGCAATCCGAAGGAGCAGACCGCCGCCATCGTCTACCTGCACTACCAGCGCACGCTCAAGGCGTACAACGCGGTGGACTTCAACGACCTGATCCTGCTGCCGGTCAAGCTCTTCCAGGAGCACGCCGACATCCTCGAGAAGTGGCAGAACCGCATCCGCTACCTGCTGGTGGACGAATACCAGGACACCAACGCCAGCCAGTACCTGCTGGTCAAGCTGCTGGTGGGCATGCGCAACCAGTTCACCGTGGTCGGCGACGACGACCAGTCGATCTACGCCTGGCGCGGCGCACGCCCGGAAAACCTGATGCTGCTCAAAGAGGATTACCCCTCGCTGAAGGTGGTGATGCTGGAGCAGAACTACCGCTCCACCAGCCGCATCCTCAAATGCGCCAACGTACTGATCGCCAACAACCCGCACGTGTTCGAGAAGCAGCTGTGGTCGGAGATGGGCCATGGCGACGAGATCCGCGTGATCCGCACCCGCAACGAAGACGCCGAGTGCGAGCGGGTGGCGCTGGAAATCCTCACCGAGCACCTGCGCACCCAGCGCCCCTACAGCGACTTCGCCATCCTCTACCGCGGCAACTACCAGGCCAAGCTGATGGAGCTGAAGCTGCAGCACCACCAGATTCCCTATCGCCTCTCCGGCGGCACCAGCTTCTTCGCCCGCCAGGAGGTGAAGGACCTGATGAGCTACTTCCGCCTGCTGGTCAACCCGGACGACGACAACGCCTTCCTGCGCGTGATCAACGTGCCGCGCCGCGAGATCGGCTCGACCACCCTAGAAAAGCTCGGCAACTACGCCAGCGAGCGCAAGATCAGCATGTACGCGGCGGCCGGCGAGATGGGCCTCGGCGAACACCTCGACGCCCGTTTCACCGAGCGCCTGCAGCGCTTCACCCGCTGGATGGACCGCGTGCGCCAGGAGTGCGCGCAGAACGACCCGATCGCCGCCATCCGCAGCATGGTCATGGACATCGACTACGAGAACTGGCTGCGCCAGAACGCCTCCAGCGACAAGGTGGCCGACGCGCGCATGGGCAACGTCTGGTTCCTCGTCGACGCGCTGAAGAACACCCTGGAGCGCGACGAAGACGGCGACATGACCATCGAGGACGCCATCGGCAAACTGGTGCTGCGCGACATGCTCGAGCGCCAGCAGGAGGAGGAAGAAGGCGCCGAGGGCGTGCAGATGATGACCATGCACGCCTCCAAGGGCCTGGAGTTTCCCTCGGTGTACATCATCGGCTTCGAGGAGGAGATCCTCCCGCACCGTTCCAGCATCGAGGCCGATACCATCGAGGAGGAGCGGCGCCTGGCCTATGTCGGCATCACCCGCGCCAAGCGCAACCTGGCGCTGACCTATGCCGCCAAGCGCAAGCAGTACGGCGAGGTGATCGACTGCTCGCCGAGCCGCTTCCTTGATGAGCTGCCGCAGGAAGATCTGGTCTGGGAAGGCCTGGAAGAGGCCCCCGTGGAGGTCAAGACTGCGCGCGGCAACGACGCCCTGGCCAACATGCGCGCCATGCTCAAGCGCTGAGGTCATGGCTGACTGGTGTATGGTCGGTTATTCGGTGGGCTGAAGCCCACCCTACAGACTGTAGGGTCGGGGTGGTTGGTGGGCTAAAGCCCACCCTACGCCTGAGCGGAGTAGCGGGGTAGGGTGGGCTTCAGCCCACCACGTCGATGCCACTGGCACCCTCGTCATATTTGCCAGTCAGAAAGAAGACATCGCTCAGAAACAGGGGCTGAAACCATGCGCACATTCACGCTCGACCTCGACGCCCTGATTCAGTTGATCAACGGCCGCGACCAGCAGGAGCACTGGCTGGATCTGGAAAGCGGCAGTGTCCTGAGCCTGTCGCCAGAGGATCACTACAGCGAACAGCGCCAGCAGATCGAACTCGATCCGCACCGTTACAGCCAGGTGCCCCAGCTCGACATGGCGCAGCGCCTCGCCATGCGCGAGGCCTTCCTGTTCACCCTCGACGATCTGCACGCCCACCCGCTGCTCAGCGCCGCGCTGACCAGCCGCAAACCGCTGCGCGCCTTCGATTACGAGATCGAAGCCTTTGCGCCGATTCGCCAGCAGTGGCAGGCCTACGAGCTCAAGCAACTGCGCGAGTACGCCCTCAACTGGCTCTACGAACTGGGCATCGAGCCTGCGCCGGACAAGCTGCCGCTGGATACCCGCGGCATCCCCAGGGACATTCTCAGACGGCTGACCAAGAGCGCCTGAGCGTGCGATGCCAAGGTCCTGACCATGCCCCGGATTGCATCCGGGCTACCCCTGGCGGGCGCCAGTATCCTGCCTGAGCGGTCAACCGTCTGCGACTGTCGGGCAGGCGTCGGTTTCACTACACAATGCAGGTGGTTTTGAGCGAAAATCCGCCGCTTTCAGCTGGCCGGGGAAGCGCCATGGAATCCTTGAAACAGAAGATACTCAGCGACGGCATTGTCCTTTCCGATCAGGTGCTGAAGGTCGACGCCTTCCTCAACCACCAGATCGATCCGGCGCTGATGCAGCAGATCGGTCACGAATTCGCCCAGCGCTTCGCCGGCCAGGGCATCACCAAGATCGTCACCATCGAGGCCTCCGGCATCGCCCCGGCGGTGATGGCGGGCCTGGAACTGGGCATTCCGGTGATCTTCGCGCGCAAGTTCCAGTCGCTGACGCTCAAGGACGACCTGCTGATTTCCAAGGTGTTCTCCTTCACCAAGCAGACCGAAAGCACTATCGCCATTTCCGCCCGTCATCTGACTGCTGCCGACAAGGTACTGGTGATCGACGACTTCCTCGCCAACGGCCACGCCGCCAAGGCGTTGATCGACCTGATCCAGCAGGCCGGCGCCCAGGTGGCCGGCATCGGCATCGTCATCGAGAAATCCTTCCAGGAAGGCCGCAACCTGCTGCAAAGCGAAGGCTATCGCGTCGAATCGCTGGCCCGTGTCGCGGCCCTGGAAAACGGTCAGGTGCGCTTCCTCGACTAAGGTCCGCTGGTTGCCTGCAGGCCCGCCAGCAGCAAACGCTGGTAGAGGGCCTCGCGCACGCCGCTCGGCGCTTCCAGGCTCATGCGCCGCAGGTGCTCGGAATAGGCGCCCGGCTCCGGCGCATCGAGCGTAGCCTTGCCCAGCTCCAGCACCTCGCTCAGGCGCAACTTGCTCTTGAGCCAGCCCAGCGCTCTCGCCAGGTCCTGCTCCACCGCGCTGAAATCGCTGCCCAGCGGGTATTCGGCAAACAGTCCGGCGTGCTGCTCACGTATCAGGTGCAGACGTTCGGGCAGGTTGTTGGCGAAGCGCTGATCGAGGCGAAAATCCGCCGGCAGCTTGCCCGCCTGCTGCGCCTGCTCGATCAGCCCGTTCTGAAAGCGCGAGTCGCTGATGTTGAGCAGCGCCTCGATCACCTGAGCATCGGTCTTGCCGCGCAGATCGGCGATGCCGTACTCGGTCACCACGATATCGCGCAGATGGCGAGGAATGGTGGCGTGGCCATATTCCCAGACGATGTTGGAGCTGACCTCGCCGCCCGACTCGCGCCAGCTGCGCAGCAGCAGGATCGAACGCGCACCCTCCAGCGCATGGGCCTGGGCGACGAAGTTGTACTGGCCACCCACGCCGCTGAGCACCCGACCGTTTTCCAGCTGGTCGGCGACGCCTGCACCGAGCAGGGTCATGGTGAAGACCGTATTGATGAAGCGCGCGTCGCGGCGCTGCAGACGCTTGAGTTCTTCCTGGCCGTACAGCTCGTTGATGTAGCGGATGCCGGTCATGGCGAAGCGCTGTCGCTCGGCTTCATCCAGTTCGCGCAGGCGCCGATAGAACGCCTCCGGCCCGAGGAAGAAACCGCCATGCAGCACCACGCCGCCCTGCGCGCGGCCGAGCCAGGGCTGCAGGCGTGCCTGGGTGTCCGGATCACGCAGATCGGCCGGCGCCCGGTTGCCATCGGGCAGATACAGCCAGCCCTCCTCCAGCTGTAAGTCGCCATGCAGCAGGCCGCTGTCGCGCAGCCAGCGCAGATCGTCCGGCTGCAGCGTTGCCGACAACCCGGCGTCGAGCAGCGCCTGCACGCTGCGCGGGCGCCCGTGATCATCCAGCGCACCGCCGAGCGCAAGGCGCTGCAGACGCAGCTCCGGGTAGACCGCACGGCGCAGCAGGCCGGCCTCGGCCAGCGCCAGCAAACCGCTGACGAACATCTCGCTACAGCCATACAGGCCCTGCTCGAGCGCGGCCAGACCGCCATTGGCGGCGATTTCCGCGGCCCAGCCGTCGCCATCGCGCAGCGCCTGCAACACGGCACGATAACGGTCGTTGTCCTGCTGCCTGGCGATCAGGGCCGCGGCCAGGGCATCGCCCATCGCGCCAATGCCGATCTGCAGGGTGCCGCCATCGCGCACCAGGGCGCTGGCCAGCAGGCCGATGCAGTGGTCCTGCAGCGTTACCGGCATGTTCGGCGTGGAGAACAGCGTGGTCCGCTCATCCTCGACGATGTGGATATCGAAGGTGTCGCGCGGCACCTGGGCGTCACCGACCATATAGGGCAGGTCGTGGTGAACCTGGGCGACGCTGAGCACGGTTTCGCCCGCCGCGCGGCGCCGCTGCAGCAAGGGCAGCAGGTCGAGGGTCACATCCGGGTTGCAGCTCAGGCTGAAGTACTCGGGCTGCGCGGGGTCGGCGGCGACCAGCTGGGCGACCAGATTCAGGCCCTTGGCATTGAGGTCGCGGGCGACATGGCTGTAGTTGCTGCTGATGTAGTCCTGTTGCGCCGGTTCGCATGCGAGCAGGCTGCCCGGCTGGAAGAAGAACTGCTCGACGCGCACGTTGGCCGGCAGGTTGCCGGCGTGCAGATCGGCAAGAAACTGCAACTCGGGATAATCGCCGTAGACCCGGTCGACGAACGGCTCGAGAAAACGTCGCTGCAGATCCTGGTCGGCACGTGGACGCGCCAGGCACAGCGCGGTGTAGATGGTCAGCTGCCGCTCGGGCAGATCCCGCACGCGCTCATACAGCGCATTGACCCAGCGATTGGGTTTGCCCAGGCCGAGCGGCAGGCCCAGATGGATCGGCCCGTCGATCTCGCTCAGCACATGGTCGACGGCTTGCTCGAGGGTACAGCGGTGCGGCATCTGACGCTCCTCGCGACATCCATGACGAATGCAGCTTGGACTGTCTGGATACCGGCATGGTTGCATGCCACCGCCCTAATAACCTGCTTACGATCTGCTGCGCGTCGGCCCTACCGCGTCAAAAACAGGCTCGGACTGCTCATTTACAGCTCGTAAACTCCGCGTCCTCGCCTGTTTTTTCCTTGTATGGCTCTAGCTCGCGAGATCGTAAACAGGCTCTAAACGAAAAAACCGCCCGGAGGGCGGTTTTTTCAGCGAAGCGTCGGGTCTTACAGACCGGACATCTTCTTGATCGCTTCGCGCAGCTCGTCGTCGGAGCAGTCGGCGCAGGTGCCTTTCGGCGGCATGGCGTTGATGCCGGAGATGGCAGCGGCGAGGATGCCGTCGAGGCCGCCCTGGTGATCGGCGCGCTCTTTCCAGGCAGCGGTGTCACCGATCTTCGGAGCGCCCAGTACGCCAGCGCCATGGCAGGCGTTGCAGTGCTTGGCGATGATGTCGTCAGCGGTACGCGCACCACCGCCGGCGGCTGCGGCAACGGTTTCGACGCCCTTGCACTCTTCACCCATGACGCACACCTCGCCTACAGGCTTGAGGCGCGCGGCAATGGCTTCATCGGTCGTGGCCTGAGCAGTCACTGCCCACAGGGCCAATACGGCAGCCGGTACTGCCAGCATTTTCTTCATCAGATTCACGGTACACCCTCTTCGTGGCTAGTCACGCCCGCGGCCACGGTTTCGCGAGCGGGCGCCAGTATAACGGTAAGCATCCCTGGCCGAAACAACCCAATTGTCGCAGGAGGAAGGCTTCAGGCTTCAGGCTTCAGGCTTCAGGCTTCAGGCTTCAGGCTTCAGGCTTATCAGTATGGACTGCAGAACCGCATCGAACGTTTCCGCTTCTAACCTGCGGCCTGTAGCTTGCGGCCTGCCGCCCCTTCCTAGAAGTTCGCTGGCGTGGTGGCGCTGATCAGGCGCGCCGGCACGTCGAACGGGTTGCGGAAGCGGTGCGGCTTGCTGCTCTCGAAGTAGTAGCTGTCGCCCGGCTCGAGGATGAACACCTCGTTACCCACGGTCAGTTCCAGCCTGCCTTCGACCAGCATGCCGGCTTCCTCGCCCTCATGGGCATACATCTCGTCACCGGTGTCGGTACCGGCCGGGTAGGTCTCGTCGAGGAAGGAAATGGCGCGGCTCGGGTGGGCCTTGCCGATCAGCTTCATGGTGATGGCGCCACTGCAGATATCGGTCAGCTCGGCGGCGCGATAGACCACCTGGGTCTGGTTCTCCTGCTCCATGTCGAGGGAGAAGAATTCCACCAGCGACATGGGAATACCGCCGAGCACCTTTTTCAGCGAGCTGATCGAGGGGCTTACGCTGTTCTTCTCGATCATGGAAATGGTGCTGTTGGTGACACCCGCCCGCTTGGCGAGCTCACGCTGGGAAAGACCTTTGAGCTTACGAATCGATTGCAGTCGAACGCCGACGTCCAATGCTGGGGTCCCCCTCTGGGAGTGATACGGAAAAGTGTTCGTATCATGGCATAGCGTTCGGAATTTACAACACTGGCGTTCATGCTCTTCTACAGCCGGCTGGATCAGCCGCCGAGATAGAGCAGCGGCACCCGCCGCAGGTTGCAGAAGATCTGGTAGGGGATGCTGCCCGCAGCCATGGCCACGTCACTGGCCAGCACCTGCTTGCCCCACAGCTCGACACGGCTGCCCAGGCCAGCCTGTGGCAGGTCGGTGAGATCGACGGTGAGCATGTCCATCGATACCCGACCGATCAGGCGGGTCGGCTGGCCGTCCACCATCACCGGCGTGCCGCTCGGTGCGTGGCGCGGATAGCCGTCGGCGTAGCCCATGGCGACCACACCGACGCGGGTCGGCCGCTCACAGACGAAACGCGCACCATAGCCCACCGGTTCGCCGGGCGGCAGCTCGCGCACGCTGATGACCTTCGACTCCAGGGTCATCACCGGGCGCAAACGCGCGGCCTGCTCCTGAGCCAGCTCGAACGGCGTGGCGCCGTACAGCATGATGCCGGGGCGCACCCAGTCGCTGGGCACTTGTGGCCAGCCCAGCACGGCCGGCGAATTGCGCAGGCTGACCTCGGCGCTGAGGCCTTCGCGAGCCTGCTGGAACACCGCCAGTTGCTCGGCGGTACGCTCGCACTCGGGCTCGTCGGCACGGGCGAAGTGGCTCATCAGCACGATCTTGCTGACCTTGCCGCTGGCCAGCAGGCGACGGTAGGCATTCTGGTACTCGGCCGGGTGCAGGCCGACGCGGTGCATACCGCTGTCGAGCTTGAGCCACAGGGTTAGCGGCTTGCCGACCTGAGCCTGCTCGATGGCCTCGATCTGCCACTGCGCGTGAATCACGCACCACAGCTCATGCTGATCGATCAGTGCCAGTTCGTCGGCCTCGAAAAAGCCTTCGAGCAGCAGGATCGGCGCCCGGATGCCGGCCTCGCGCAACGCCAGCGCCTCTTCGATGCAGGCCACGGCAAAGCCGTCGGCCTCGCTCTCCAGCGCCTGTGCACAACGCACCGCTCCATGCCCGTAGGCATCGGCCTTGACCACCGCCAGGGCGCGGGCGCCGCTGAGCTCGCGGGCCAGTTGGTAGTTGTGACGCATGGCGTCGAGATCGATCAGGGCACGGGCAGGGCGCATGGTTCGTTATTTCTCACTGCTTCGCTGATTTCGTAGCCCGGATGCAATCCGGGGATGGTCGTTGCCAAGCCCCGGATTGCATCCGGGCTACAGGCTATAAAAAAAGCCCGGCGGGACAGCCGGGCGAGAAGCCAACACAAAAAATTGTCCGGAACAATTCTTGACGTCGTTCTGCGACGGGCCGCCAAAACTGTTCACTGCGGAGACTGCCTCAGACGGCAGCCACCACGCACATTTCCACCAGCACCTCGGGCTTGTACATCTTCGCCTCGACGCAGGCACGGGCCGGCGCGTGGCCATCGGCGACCCAGGCGTCGTACTCGGCGTTGAGGCCGTCGTAGTCGGCCATATCCTTGAGGAAGATGGTCAGCGACAGGATCTTGCTCTTGTCGCTACCACCCTCGGCCAGCATCTTGTCGATGTTGGCCAGGGTCTGGCGAGTCTGCTCGCGGATGTCACCGCCGAAGTCGTCGGCCAACTGGCCGGCTAGGTAAATCGTGCCGTTGTGGATCACCACTTCGCTGTAGCGTTTGGCCACATGCAGGCGCTGGATCGACATGCTGCGAATCTCCTTTGAATTTCCGGGCCGCGCAGCCTATCAGGTGCGCAGCGGCTGCGGCGCGCCGTGCATTTCGCGAGCCTTGCGCGAATAACGCGAGATATCCAGGCCGTCGGCGCTGATCTGCGGACGCTTGTTGGCCATCAGGTCGGCGAGCAGACGACCGGAACCGCAAGCCATGGTCCAGCCCAGGGTGCCGTGACCGGTATTGAGGAACAGGTTACGGAAGGCCGTGCCACCTACGATCGGCGTGCCATCAGGCGTGGCCGGGCGCAGGCCGGTCCAGAACTCGGCGCGCTGCAGATCGCCGCCTTGCGGGTAGAGATCGGCAGTGATCATCTCCAGGGTTTCACGACGACGCGGGTTGAGCGACAGGTCGAAACCGGCGATCTCGGCCATGCCACCGACGCGGATACGACCATCGAAACGGGTGATGGCGACCTTGTAGGTCTCGTCGAGAATGGTCGAAGTCGGCGCCATGTCGGCGTTGGTGATCGGCACGGTCAGCGAGTAACCCTTGAGCGGGTAGACCGGCGCGCGCACGCCCAGCGGCTTGAGCAGCTGCGGGCTGTAGCTGCCGAGGGCGAGCACGTAGCGATCGGCGGTTTCCAGCTTGCCGTCGATCCACACGCCGTTGATGCGGTCGCCCACGGCGTCCAGGCGCTGGATGTTCTGGCCGAAACGGAACTCGACACCGAGCGCCTTGGCCATGTCAGCCAGCTTGGTGGTGAACATCTGGCAGTCGCCGGTCTGGTCGTTGGGCAGGCGCAGGGCACCGGCCAGCTTGTGCTTGACGCCAGCCAGGGCCGGCTCGACGCGAGCGATGCCGTCGCGATCGAGCAGCTCGAACGGCACGCCCGAGGCTTCAAGCACGGCGATGTCCTTGGCGGCGGCGTCGACCTGGGCCTGGGTACGGAACAGCTGGGTGGTGCCGAGCTGACGGCCTTCATAGCTGATGCCGGTCTCCGCACGCAGCTCGTCGAGGCAGTCGCGGCTGTACTCGGACAGACGCACCATGCGCTCCTTGTTGATCGCATAGCGGCTGGCGGTGCAGTTGCGCAGCATCTGCGCCATCCACAGGTACTGATCGACGTCACCGGTGGCCTTGATCGCCAGCGGAGCGTGTTTCTGCAGCAGCCACTTGATGGCCTTCAGCGGCACGCCCGGGGCGGCCCAGGGCGAGGCATAGCCGGGGGAAACCTGGCCGGCGTTGGCGAAGCTGGTTTCCAAGGCGGGGCCGTTCTGACGGTCGACCACCACCACCTCGAAGCCCTGACGGGCGAGGTAGTAAGCACTGGCGGTACCAATCACACCGCTGCCGAGAACCAGAACACGCATGTTTTTCTCCCCGCCGCGCCCAAGGCGCGTGCGTTACAGGCCATTGTTGTCGATGGGCGCAGTATAGGAAGAGCCGTGCAGTGCTTTTCACCATATACACAGCTATATTTGGCGAGAATTCTTGGCAAAAAGCCGTTTTGCAGAGGCGGATTCCCCATGAGAACCCAGCATCAAAGCCGTCGTGAACTGGACAAGATCGACCGCAACATCCTCCGCATCCTGCAGGAGGACGGGCGCATCAGCTTCACCGAACTGGGCGAGCGCGTGGGGCTGTCGACCACGCCCTGCACCGAGCGCGTACGCCGCCTGGAGCGCGAAGGCATCATCATGGGCTACCACGCCCGCCTCAACCCGCAGAACCTCAAGGCCAACCTGCTGGTATTCGTCGAAATCAGCCTGGACTACAAGTCCGGCGACACCTTCGAGGAATTCCGCCGCGCCGTGCTCAAGCTGCCCCACGTGCTGGAATGTCACCTGGTATCCGGCGACTTCGACTACCTGGTGAAGGCGCGCATCAACGAGATGGCCAGCTACCGCAAGCTGCTCGGCGACATCCTGCTCAAGCTGCCGCACGTGCGCGAGTCGAAGAGTTACATCGTCATGGAAGAGGTGAAGGAATCGCTGGCCCTGCCGGTGCCGGAATGAGCCAAGGCTGCGGACCGTAGGGTGCGCCATGCGCACCAGCTTTATATGCATTGGTGCGCACGGCGCACCCTACTCACAGCCTAGGCGGCCCCGCGAAACCCTACACGAGCCGCTGCCGCGTGGTGGCGATCAGCCGGTGCACCTGGCGCTCCACCGCCGGCTCGATCGGCTGCTCCGGTCCGCGGCCGTGGGGACAGGGCAGGTTCGGCGTGGTACCGAACAGCCGGCAGATCAGCGGGCGCTGGTCATACACCTCGCAGCCATCCGGTCCCAGGTGTACGCAGTTGTATTCGGCCAGCGCCGCATCGTGCTCGGCATCGCTCTTGACCGGCAGGCGGGCCAATTCCTCGGACGAGGCCGTGACCGGCCCACAGCAGTCGTGGCAACCGGGCACGCAGTCGAAGCGCGGGATCTGCCTGCGCAGGTGGTCGATCTTGCGGTCGGTGCAGCTCATCATTGGACATCCTTAAGCGACAGCGGCAAGTTTACTGCCAGGCGCCGCAATGTCATTCGCTCAGACGCCTCCAGTCGCGGCTGAAGCCCTTCCCACCACGGCCCGGCACTCCCTGTGAGAAGCGCTTCAGCGGCGACAGACCAAAACGCCATGAGCGAAGGCAGGCTGCTTTTTTCTGCCTGTCTCTTGGCGTGATAACAGTCACGCGCTTATGCTGCGTTTAATTTTCCACACAACAAAATCAGGATTTCGCACATGAACGCCCGCGTTCACCAGCCCGTCCACAGCCCGCAGCACGCCGCTTCCTATTACGCCGCCAGCGTCAATCGCCAGCTGGCCTACCCGCCGCTGGGTGGCGAACTGCGGGTGGATGTGTGCATCGTCGGGGGCGGCTACAGCGGCCTGAACACGGCCATCGAGCTGGCCCAGAAGGGCCTCTCGGTGGCCCTGCTGGAGGCGCGCAAGATCGGCTGGGGCGCCAGCGGGCGCAACGGCGGGCAGCTGATTCGCGGCGTCGGCCATGATGTCGAGCAGTTCGAATCGGTGGTCGGCAAGGAGGGCGTACGCCAGTTCAAGCTGATGGGCCTGGAAGCCGTGGAGATCGTGCGTAGCCGCGTCGAGCAGTTTCGCATCGACTGCGACCTGACTTGGGGCTATTGCGACTTGGCCAACAAGCCGGCGCACATGGACGGTTTTGCCGAAGACAAGGCCGAGCTGGAAAGCCTCGGTTATCGCCACGAACTGCGCATGGTGCCGAAGGAGCGCATCCATGAGGTGGTCGGCTCCGACAATTATCACGGCGCCATGATCGACATGGGCTCGGGCCATCTGCACCCACTCAACCTGGCGCTTGGCGAAGCCGCTGCCGCCCAGTCGCTGGGCGTGCAGCTGTTCGAAGACTCCCCGGTGACCGGCATCGACTACGGCAGCGAAGTGCGCGTGCACACTGCCACCGGCCAGGTACGCGCCAAATACCTGGTGCTGGCCTGCAATGCCTATATCCACGGTCTCAACCCGACGCTGAGCGGCAAGGTGCTGCCGGCCGGCAGCTATATCATCGCCACCGAACCGCTTTCCGAAGAGCAGGCGCGCCAACTGATCCCGCAGAACATGGCGCTGTGCGACCAGCGCGTGACCGTCGACTACTACCGTCTCTCGGCCGACCGTCGCCTGCTGTTCGGTGGAGCCTGCCACTATTCCGGGCGCGATCCGGCCGACATCGCCGCCTACATGCGGCCGAAGATGCTCAAGGTCTTCCCGCAGCTGGCCAACGTGCGTATCGACTTCCAGTGGGGCGGGATGATCGGCATCGGTGCCAACCGCCTGCCACAGATCGGTCGACTCAAGGACCAGCCCAACGTGTTCCACGCCCAGGCCTATGCCGGGCACGGCGTCAACGCTACGCATCTGGCCGGCAAGCTGCTCGCCGAGGCCATCGCCGGACAGGAAAGCCGCGGCTTCGACCTGTTCGCCCAGGTCCCGCACATGACCTTCCCCGGCGGCAAGCACCTGCGCTCGCCGCTGCTGGCACTGGGGATGGCCTGGCACCGCTTGAAAGAATTGCTGTAGGCCTACAGATCGCGGCTGAAGCCGCTCCTGCGGCGTGCCGTGCAGTGAAGCCGGCCCCCTACAGGTTCCAGAACGGCAGGCGCGCCTCGCGCTCGGCCTGGGCGCGGCTCAGGCCGATGTCGTGCAGTTGCTGATCGTTGAGCTTGAGCAGCACGCGACGAGTGTTCAGGCGCCGCCAGAAGGCCGGCCAGTCGCGGCCGAAGTAGCGAACCTCGCCCTTGTGCGTAGTAATCCGCACGGCCTCACCTAATGCTACAAAATCTGTATTGCTGAACCCGGTCATGGCTGTTCTCCCGTTGCCTTCTGTCATGGGAGATCAGAATGCCGTCAGAAGAAAAGTCATGACAGATTCAAAAAACTCTTATTAACTCCATACAGATCTCGTCAAACTTCCCTGAATGGGATTTTTCACCGCGATCTGTACTGGTTGCTGTCCATACACCTTGCAACAGGCGGACGATTGTCATGACGCTCTATCTGAATCTGGCCGAACTGCTCGGCACCCGCATCGAACAGGGGCTGTACCGTCCCGGCGACCGCCTGCCATCGATACGCAGCCTCAGCCAGGAGCACGGCGTCAGCCTCAGCACCGTGCAGCAGGCCTACCGCCACCTCGAGGACATGGGGCTGGCCGCACCACGGCCGAAATCCGGCTACTTCGTGCCGGTAGCACGACAGATACCGGCCCTGCCGCAGATCAGTCGCGCCGCCCAGCGCCCCGTGGAAGTCTCGCAGTGGGATCACGTGCTGGAACTGATCAGCAGCTCGCCGCAGCATGACATGCTGCAGCTGGGCCGCGGCCGCCCCGATATCAGCAGCCCGACGCTCAAGCCGCTGCTGCGCAACCTGTCGCGCCAGGCGCGCCGGCAGGACCCGGACGTACTCACCTATGGCGGCATTCGCGGCGATATTCGCCTGCGCGAACAGATCGCCCGGCTGATGCTCGACTCCGGCTGCCAACTGGAAGCCCAGGACCTGGTGGTCACCACCGGTTGCCACGAAGCCCTGTCGGCGGCCGTGCGCGCCATCTGCCAGCCCGGTGACATCGTCGCGGTCGACTCGCCGAGCTTCCATGGCGTCATGCAGGCGCTCAAGGGTTTCGGCATGAAGGCGCTGGAGCTGCCCACCGACCCGCTCACCGGAATCAACCTCGACGCCCTGGAAATGGCTCTGGAGCAGTGGCCGATCAAGGCCATCCAGCTCACCCCCAACTGCAACAACCCGCTCGGCTACATCATGCCCGACGCCAACAAGCGCGCCCTGGTCGCTCTGGCGCAGCGCTTCGATGTGGCCATCATCGAGGACGACGTGTACGCCGACCTCGCCTACAGCTACCCGCGCCCACGCAGCATCAAGTCCTACGACGAGGATGGCCGCGTGCTGTTCTGCAGCTCCTTCTCCAAGACCCTGGCGCCCGGCCTGCGCGTCGGCTGGATCGCCCCGGGGCGCTACCTGGAGCAGGTGGTGCACATGAAGTACCTGGGCACCGGCAGCACCGCGCAGCTGCCGCAGCTGGCGCTGGCCGAGTATCTCAAGGACGGGCATTACGAACCGCACCTGCGGCGCATGCGCGCGCAGTACCTGCGCAGCCGCGACCTGATGGTGGATTGGGTCAGCCGCTATTTCCCTGCCGGCACCCGGGTCAGCCGACCGCAGGGCAGCTTCATGCTCTGGGTGGAGATGCCACAGGGCTTCGACAGCCAGAAGCTCAATCGCGCGCTGTTGCCGCACAAGATCCAGATCGCGCCGGGCAGCATCTTTTCGGCGGCCGGCAAGTATCGCAACTGCATCCGCCTGAACTACGCCGAACCGCCGAGCGCGACCATCGAGGCGGCGGTGAAGCAGATCGGCGCGACCATCGCCGAGCTCATCGAGGAAGCCGACCTGCAGCAGACCCAGGCCTAGGCGCAGTAGCCCCGAGCGCGATCAGGAACGCGCTGCGCGTGCCGCGTCCATCTCGCTGAAGGCGCCAGGCTTGCTGGCCAGAATGACGAACACCAGCGCACCGGTGGCCATCATCAAAGGCAGCGCATGGCCGCTCAGCCACTGGCTGACGGCGCCGGTGGTCAGCGGCCCGACCAGGCAGCCCAGCCCCCACAGCTGGGCGACGTGCGCATTGGCGCGCACCAGCTCGTCGTCACGATAGCGCTCGCCGATCATGATCAGCGACAGGGTGAACAGGCCACCGGCGCTGGCACCGAAGGCCACCAGCACCGGCCAGATCAACGGCGTGTGCAGCAAGGATGGAATGGCCAGGCTGGACAGCAGCAGCACCACGCCGCAGGCGCGGAACAGGGTCTGCCGCGACATGCGGTCGGCCAGCCAACCGATGGGCAGCTGCAGCACCGCATCGCCAACCACCACCACGCTGACCATGAACAATGCCACTTCCTGAGTGAAGCCCTGGCGCAGGCCGTAGATCGGCAACAGGGTCAGCATCATCGCTTCGAAACCGGCAAACAGCATCACCGCCCAGGCGATCGCCGGCAGCTTGCGGCAGAACACCAGCAGTCCGCGCCCGGAGGCGCTGTGCGCATCCACCTGCGGCGCGCCGCTGCGCCCGAGCAGGATCAGCGAGCCGCCGATCAGCAGGCACACGCCCGTCCAGAACCCCGCATCGGTCGCCGTGCCGAGCGCCGTCAGCAGCAGGGGGCCGCTGAGCTGGCTGAGGGCATAGCCGGTGCCGTACAGGGCCACCAGGCGGCCGCGCCACTTCTCCACAGCAAGTTGGTTGATCCAGCTTTCACCGAGGATGAACACCACGGTCAGCGCCACACCGATGAACAGGCGCAGGCCAACCCACACCGCATAGTTCTGCACCAGCGCCAGCCCCGCCACCGACACTGCACCGAGCAGCAGGCACAGCTGCATCAGCACGGTGGTGCCGAAGCGCGCCGCCAGGCGCCCCGCCAGCAAGGCACCGAGCAGCACGCCAACGGCCGGAGTGGCGGCCATCACGCCGATGGCGAAGGAGTCGTAGCCCCAGCTTTCCAGGCGCAGCGACACCAGCGGCATGGTCACGCCCAGCGCCAGGCCGATGCTGATGACCGCCGCACAGACGGCGAAATAGGTGCCCCAACGCATTGCCAGACTCCTTTATGTCGTGGCCCTGAAACAAAAGACCATGCCCCTGCTCGGCAAGGGCACTGTGTAGGGTGCGCTGTGCGCACCGGGGGTTGCTGCTTGCGCCGGCACCTGGTGACAAACGCTGGTGCGCGCGGCGCACCCTACGAACCCGGGCCATCGCCCTCATGGATGACAGCTGCCCCCAACACGGCATTGATCCAACGCCAAACAAAACGGCCGGACTTCCCCAAGGAAACCCGGCCGCAGGTATGACTCATGATGAGTCGGCCCCGAAGGGCGGACCTTCAGACGGCCAACGGCCGCCCGTGACGCAGCGTTACAGTTTGATCCAGGTGGCCTTCAGCTCGGTGTACTTGTCGAACGCGTGCAGCGACTTGTCGCGACCGTTGCCGGACTGCTTGAAGCCGCCGAACGGCGCGGTCATGTCGCCGCCGTCGTACTGGTTGATCCACACGCTGCCGGCGCGCAGCGCCTTGCCTACCAGGTGGGCGCGCGACAGGTTGCTGGTCCACACCGCAGCGGCCAGGCCGTAAACGGTGTCGTTGGCGATGGCGATGGCCTCGTCCTGATCGTCGAAACCGATTACCGACAGCACCGGGCCGAAGATCTCTTCCTTGGCGATACGCATGGCGTTGTTCACGCCGTCGAAGATGGTCGGCTCGACGTAGGTGCCGCCGGTTTCTTCCATCACCCGCTTGCCGCCGGCCACCAGCCTGGCGCCGTCGTCATGACCGGCCTGGATGTAGCTCAGCACGTTGTTCATCTGCGTGGTGTCGACCAGCGCACCGACATTGGTCGCCGGGTCCAGCGGGTTGCCCGGCTTCCAGGCCTTGATCGCCTCGACCACCATGGGCACGAACTTGTCCTTGATGGAGTTTTCCACCAGCAGGCGCGAACCGGCGGTGCAGACCTCGCCCTGGTTGAAGGCAATGGCGCTGGCGGCGGCTTCGGCAGCGGCTTTGAGGTCCGGCGCGTCGGCGAAGACGATGTTCGGGCTCTTGCCGCCGGCCTCCAGCCAGACGCGCTTCATGTTCGACTCGCCGGCGTAGATCATCAGCTGCTTGGCGATCTTGGTCGAACCGGTGAACACCAGGGTGTCGACGTCCATGTGCAGGGCCAGGGCCTTGCCGACGGTGTGGCCGAAGCCCGGCAGCACGTTGAACACGCCCGCCGGAATGCCGGCCTCGATGGCCAGCTGGGCGATGCGGATACCGGTCAGCGGCGACTTCTCGGAGGGCTTGAGGATGATCGAGTTGCCGGTGGCCAGCGCCGGGCCGAGCTTCCAGCAGGTCATCAGCAGCGGGAAGTTCCACGGCACGATGGCGGCGACCACGCCGACCGGCTCGCGGGTGACCAGGCCCAGCTCGTCATGGGCGGTGGCGGCGACTTCGTCGTAGATCTTGTCGATGGCCTCGCCGCTCCAGCGGATGGCGTTGGCCGCGCTGCTGACGTCGATGCTCAGCGAGTCGCTGATAGGCTTGCCCATGTCCAGGGTTTCCAGCAGGGCCAGCTCCTCGCCGTGCTGTTCGATCAGCTCGGCGAAACGGATCATCACCTTCTTGCGCTTGGCCGGGGCCAGGCGCGACCACACGCCGGACTCGAAGGTGGCGCGGGCGTCCTTGACCGCCAGCTCGGCGTCGGCCTGGTCGCAGCTGGCCACCTGGCCGAGCAGACGGCCGTCGACCGGGCTGATGCACTCGAAGGTGGCGCCGGACTCGGCGGCGCGATATTCGCCATGGACGAAGGCGCGGGTTTCGATGGTCAGGGTCTTGGCGCGCTGTTCCCAGTCGGCACGAGTCAGGCTAGTCATTCCGGCATCTCCAGGTTGGAAGCGGCGCCTGAACCAGGCGCGCACTGTCAATAATTCTGCAAGGCCAGGTCGCTGGCCGAATCCTGCTCGCCACACTAAACCAGAGGCCTGTAGCTTTTCAATATTTTTGACAAAGGCTGGCAAAAGCCCCTTGTCATGTTCGTTTTTTTAAACATAGACTGCTGCCACGACTTCGCCAGCTGCACCCGTACGGGGCACGGCTGGCGCCACCGACCACCACGGAACCGCCAGATGAACATCGAGCAGATCGTCGACTTCGCCCAGGCCGGCACGGCCGCCGAACACTATCGCCCCGCAGCGGAGAAAGTGCTCAAGGGCGACCCCGAGCAGAGCGTACGCAACCATTACAGCAGCCCCTGCGGCCAGTTCAGCACCGGCATCTGGGAAGGTGCAGTGGGCCAGTGGACGGTGAACTACACCGAGCACGAGTACTGCGAAATCCTCCAGGGTGTTTCCGTGCTGCGTGATGCCGATGGCAACGCCAAGATCGTACGCGCCGGCGACCGCTTCGTGATTCCCGCCGGGTTCTCCGGCACCTGGGAAGTGCTGGAGGCCTGCCGCAAGGTCTACGTAATCTTCGAACCCAAGTAAGTACCTGACCCCGAGCCTGACGCACTGGTTCCGGGCTCGCCGAATCCTGTTGTTGCTTGTCACCCTTCGACCCGCCTCGCGCGGGTCTTTTTCTGCGCAATGGCTGCCTCAGCGCGCGGGCACAGCCTCGACCACAGCCGAGCGCATGGCGCCTGCCAGCAGCGCCAGCAGCGCGAAGAGCACCACGGCATGCGTCAGGCTCAGCCAGCTCGCCAGAGCGCCGAACACCGGTGCACCCAATGTCTGGCCAACGGCAATGCCGAGAAAGGCGATGGTCAGCCCGGTGGCGGGACGTTCTGACAATGCAGCCACGCCCCAGACCAGATAGATGCCGCTCAGCGTGATGTAGGCCGCGCCGAACAACGCCCCGCCGAGCAGCACCAGGGCAGGCGCGCCACCCATGCCGACCAGGACGATGGCCGCCGCCAGCGCGGCCAGACACAGCCGGTGCGCCCAGTCGATGCCCAGCCTGGCGACCAGAGCGCCAGCCCCGGCGCCGGCGATCCCGGCGGCGCCGATCACCACCCAGAGCAATCCGGCCCCGGCGCTCTGCCACCCCAGACGCTGCGCCACGATCTCGCTGCCGAACGACCACAAGGCCGTGCTGGCCGCGCCCATCAGCAGGGACGCCACCACCAGTCGCTTCAGGGTAGCGCTGAACAGTGCCGCCCCGGCGTGAGCCTGCACAGGCGGCGCGGCGGTACGCGGCACATGCAAAATCGCCAGCACCGCCAGCACGCATGCCGCGGCTGCGAAAACGCCGTAGGCCAGCCGCCACTCGGCGCCGAACATCAGTGCGACCGGGCCGGACAGAATCACGCCTGCACTGGTGCCGGCGTTGATCAGGGTATTGGTGCCGTCCTGACGCTGCGGCTGCACGATCGCCGCCACTGCTGCGGCCATGGGCGGTGAAGCCAGCCCCGTGCTCACGCCCGCGAGCAATACCGCAGCGGCGAGCCAGAACGCCGATGGTGCGAGGGCGATACCGAGCATACCGAGCATGGCGATCGATGCGGCAACGAAGGCGACGGTACGCGCGCCGAGACGCTCGGTCAGTTGTGCGGCGACGACAATGGCGAGGCAGTAGCCAAGAAAGGAGCCACCGGCGATCAGGCCGCCAACGGCGTCCGGCAGAGCGAGATCAGCATCGATCTGCGGCAGGAACAGGCCGAAAGCGAAACGGGCGAAGCCGTAGCACACCGCGATCAGGCCGAAGCCCGTGACACCGAGGCGCCATTCGCGGGTCATGCCTGCCCCCGCAGGGCCAGCAGCGTCGCCGCGCGCCCTGCCGTGGCCACTGCAGCCGGGCCGCGGTAGCTGGCCGCGGCCGTGGCACCTTCGAAGAGAATGACCACCTGCTCGACCAGTTCCTCATCGGGGCTGGCGCCCAGCTGACGGGTGAGAATCCGCCGCACCGTCTCGCTGAAGCGCGCCTTGTACGCCGCCACGACCTCGGTGACCTCCGGCAGGGCCGTGCCGAGTTCGCCCTGAGCACGCAGGAACAGGCAGCCCCGAGCCCCCTCCTCGCCCATCCAGCTGGCCAGTGCATCGAACAACGCCGCGACGCTGTCCAACTCCAGGCGCCGCAGGAAACGCTGTCCACGTGTCATCAGCACGGCGGCGATCAGCTCGTTCTTGCTGCCCGCGTGCTTGTACAGCGTGCGGCTGGACATCCCGGCGGCCTGCGCCAGTCGATCCATGCCGGTTGCGTTGAAGCCGTGACGGTCGAACAGCTCTTCGGCCACGGATATAAGCTTGGCGTCGATATTCATGGAATCAAGGTAAAACGATCATTTTACCTCGTCAAGCAATGATGAATGCTCGGGCAAAAAAAGACCCGCACAGGGCGGTAATACTGTTCACTTAAGGTTGCACACGTTTTGCTCCCCTCTCCCATTTATGGGAGAGGGGCTGGGGGAGAGGGCCGAAAACACCGCGAAACTGCCGGTTTCCCCTCTCCGAACGCGGCCCGCCCTAACCCTCTCCCCAAAGGGGCGAGGGGACTAATCGCGTACGACCATTTCTTATGTAAACAGCATTACCGCACAAGGCGGGTCTTTTCATCAGCACGCACAGGCGTGCTCAGGGTCCGGCTCAGGCCAGCTCGTCGAAGCACTCGGCGACGATGGCGATGCCTTTTTCCAGCTGCGCGTCCGGGATGGTGACGGGCATCAGGAAGCGGACGACGTTGTAATAGGTGCCGCACGACAGCAGGATCAGGCCTTTCTCGCGCGCACGGGCGACGATCTTGCCTACCAGCTCGGCCGCCGGTTTGCCGTGGTCGCCGCCTTCGAACAGCTCGATGGCGACCATCGAACCCAGGCCACGTACGTCACCGATCACCTTGTGCTTCTCGGCGATGGTCTTGAGGCCGGCCTTGAGCTTCTCGCCCACGGCCTGGCTGCGCTCCAGCAGTTTCTCCTCGTCGAACACCTTGAGCACGGCCAGGGCTGCGGCGCAGGCGATCGGGCTGCCGGCGTAGGTGCCGCCCAGGCCACCGGGGGCGATCTTGTCCATGATCTCGGCCTTGCCGCACACGCCGGAGATCGGGAAGCCGCCGCCAACGGACTTGGCGAAGGTGGTCAGATCCGGCACCACGCCCAGTTGCTCGGTGGCGAAGAAGGTACCGGTACGGCCCGCGCCGGTCTGCACTTCGTCAGCGATCAGGAGGATGCCGTGCTGGTCGCACAGGGCGCGCAGGCGCTGCATGAAGGCCGGGGAGTTGACGTAGAAACCGCCTTCGCCCTGCACCGGCTCGATGATGATGGCGGCGATGTCCTGCGGCTGCGCGTCGTTCTTGAAGATGCGCTCGATGCTGGCGATGGACTCGTCCTCGCTCACGCCATGCAGCGGGCACGGCGCCTGGGCGCGGTACACACCGGCGGGCATCAGGCCCATGCCGGCGGAGTACGGTACCACCTTGCCTGTCAGCGACAGGGTCATCATGGTGCGGCCGTGGTAGGCGCCGGTGAAGGCGATCACGCCGGCGCGGCCGGTGGCGGCACGGGCGATCTTCACGGCGTTCTCGACGGCCTCGGAGCCGGAGGTGACCAGCAGGGTCTTCTTGGCGAAGTTGCCCGGCACGCGCTTGGCGATCTCTTCGCACAGCTCGATGTAGGGCTCGTAGGCCAGCACCTGGAAGCAGGTGTGCGACAGCTTGGTCAGCTGCTCCTGAACGGCAGCGACCACCTTCGGATGCAGGTGGCCGGTGTTCAGCACGGCGATGCCGCCGGCGAAGTCGATGTACTCGCGGCCTTCGACGTCCCATACGGTGGCGTTCTCGGCACGCTCGGCGACGATCGGGTGGATCTGGCCGACACCGCGCGGTACGGCGGCGGCACGGCGTTGCAGCAGGGATTCGTTGGTCTTGCTCATGGTGTCCTCATGGCCGTCATCGGGCGGCTCGGTTGCAAGGAAATGCCTCTGGAGGTGGGTCGCCGCAGCATACGATGATCGACTGCGTCGGGCCGCCGGAGGCGGGGGAAGATCTGGTTCGCGACGGCCCAGTCAGAGCGCCAGGCGCGTCGCGAACTCGTAGGGTGCGCCGTGCGCACCATGGCACTTCAAGAGAGACGCGGAGCCAATTGCCCCGTGCCCTCGCTACCGGATCAGATGCCGCCCAGGCACATGTACTTGATCTCGAGGTAGTCCTCGATCCCGTACTTGGAGCCTTCGCGGCCCAGGCCTGAAGCCTTCACACCGCCGAACGGCGCGACTTCGTTGGAGATCAGGCCGGTGTTGATGCCCACCATGCCGTACTCCAGCGCCTCGGCCACGCGGAACACGCGGCCCAGGTCGCGGGCATAGAAGTAGGAGGCCAGGCCGAACTCGGTATCGTTGGCCATGGCGATCACCTCGGCCTCGTCCTTGAAGCGGAACAGCGGCGCCAGCGGGCCGAAGGTTTCTTCCTTGGCCACGGCAGCGGTTTTCGGCACGTCCACCAGGATGGTCGGTTCGAAGAAGGTGCCACCCAGGGCATGTGGCTTGCCGCCCAGGGCCAGCTTGGCGCCCTTGTTCACCGCGTCGGCGATGTGCTCCTGCACCTTGGCCACGGCCTTCTCGTCGATCAGTGGGCCGGTGGTGGTGCCATCTTCCAGACCGTTGCCGATCTTCAGCTTGGCTACGGCGGCGATCAGCTTCTCGGCGAAGGCATCGTAGACGCCATCCTGCACGTAGATACGGTTGGCGCAGACGCAGGTCTGGCCGTTGTTGCGGTACTTGGAGATCAGCGCGCCTTCGACGGCGGCGTCCAGGTCGGCGTCATCGAAGACGATGAAAGGCGCGTTGCCGCCCAGCTCCAGCGACACCTTCTTGATGTCCTGCGCGCATTCGGCCATCAGCTGGCGACCGATTTCGGTCGAGCCGGTGAAGGACAGCTTGCGTACGATGGGGTTGCTGGTCAGCTCGCCACCCACTTCGCCGGCGCTGCCGGTGACCACGCTCAGCACACCTTTCGGGATGCCCGCGCGCTCGGCCAGCTCGACCAGGGCCAGGGCAGAGAACGGAGTCTGCGAAGCCGGCTTGATCACCATGGTGCAACCGGCGGCCAGTGCCGGGCCGGCCTTGCGGGTGATCATCGCGGCAGGGAAATTCCACGGAGTGATGGCGGCGGTGACGCCGATCGGCTGCTTGATCACGATCAGGCGCTTGTCCGGCTGGTGGCCGGGAATCACGTCACCGTAGACACGCTTGGCTTCCTCGGCGAACCACTCGATGAAGGAGGCGGCATAGGCGATCTCGCCCTTGGCTTCGGCCAGCGGCTTGCCCTGCTCCAGGGTCATCAGGCGACCGAGGTCGTCCTGGTTCTCCATCAGCAACTCGAACCAGCGGCGCAGCTTGTTGGCGCGCTCCTTGGCAGTCAGTGCACGCCAGGCCGGCAGCGCCTTCTCGGCGGCCTCGATGGCACGGCGCGTCTCGGCACGGCCCATCTTCGGCACATGACCGATGATCTCACCGGTGGCCGGGTTGTTCACGGCGATGGTCTGACCGCTGTCGGCGTCCAGCCACTGGCCATCGATATAGGCCTGTTGGCGCAGCAGCTGGGGGTCTTTCAGTTGCATGGCAGTCTCCTTCAGTTCCGGCGCCCGGGCGTCGGGGTAAAGTCGTTGGAGTCACGGGCAGAACCCGCAGGGCCGGGAAGCGAACCGTGCGAGGCCTGGTAATGGATTCAGAG
Source organism: Ectopseudomonas guguanensis (assembly GCF_900104265.1). Taxonomy (GTDB): domain Bacteria; phylum Pseudomonadota; class Gammaproteobacteria; order Pseudomonadales; family Pseudomonadaceae; genus Aquipseudomonas; species Aquipseudomonas guguanensis. The sequence continues at coordinate 39,678 of NZ_FNJJ01000017.1, read as the reverse complement.
CCGTTGAACGTGCGGGGGTTCAGAATGACCGAACGCACCGTTTGAAATCTCAAACGAATCCTAGGAGCGGCAACGGCAAAGGGCAATAGCCGAAGGGGCTAAATCGACGAAAGAATGATAAAAAACTTGCGTCAACCGGCTGCCACAGGCCAAAAAGTGTAAAGCTCGTTCGAAATAACGCACACTCATGCAGAATGGACGCTAACCGCCGACATGCGTATGATTGCGCCCCGCAACGCATCCGTAGCTCAGCTGGATAGAGTACTGCCCTCCGAAGGCAGGGGTCGTGGGTTCGAATCCCGCCGGATGCGCCAGATCAATCAAGGGCCCAGGTGAAAACTTGGGCCCTTTGTTTTTTCTGGTGGGTGCATGGCACGGCTGCCACTTCCAACCAGGGCCTTATGCTGCGGCAAGGGGTCTTCCATGCAGCACCTGGCGCGCTCATGTCCTCGTGCCTCGGCTCTCGCACATCAAAGTCACAGGTGCGACACACTGCAAGCCAGGCTCTGATTCCCAGGTTGGCCTTCAGTGACACGCTTATCCGGTTTGAGCCGTTTTAGCTTGGATATCCCAGCTCGCGTGATAGGGTTAGCCCCTGCTCACCTTAAAATTGGCCACAAGTGGCCCTCACAAGGGCAACCACATGCAAGCCAAGGCCCGCGAAGTGCCTGTGCTGCAAGATCTGCGTGCCGGTACCGCGGAACTGCACATCAGGCTGGAAAGACAGCTTCCTTTTTTCTCTGACCTGCTCGACACGAACGCCTTTCAACGACTGATGCAGGCGTATTACGGCTTTTATATGCCGCTTGAAAACGCTTTGCTCGCCAGCGACATGACGTCTGCCGATTTCGATCTGGTGTCGCGCCTCAAAGCACCCACACTGTGCAAAGACCTGCATGCGTTAGGCCTGTCGGCCGAGGCCATCGAGTGTTTGCCGATCTGCCATTCATTGCCGGCAATTAACTGCAGGCCCACCTGCCTGGGCGTTCTATATGTGCTCGAAGGGGCAACGCTCGGTGGGCAAATCCTGCGCCGGGAAATGGCTTCGCGGCTGGGCCTGAATGCCGACAACGGAGCGGCATTTCTCGATATCTACGGCGCGGACACCGGGCGACGCTGGCGTGATTTCATTGCCTATCTGGGTAGCCGATCCCTGGATACGGGCGAACGCGGAGCCGTTGTCATGGCGGCCCGAGCCACATTCGGCTGTTTCGAGCGCTGGCTCGAAAGCAGAGAGGTACTGATATGACCCCGCAAAACAAAGATGCCTTTGAAGACTTGCTGAACAACTGCGCCGACGAGCCGATCCGCTTCCCCGGCGCGATTCAGCCCCATGGCTTGCTGCTGACACTCAGCGAGCCCGCTCTGGAAATCATCCAGATCAGCGCCAATGTCGAAACCTTGCTGGCGCACACGCCGCAAGAACTGATCGGCCAACCGTTACACAAGCTGATTGGCCAGGCCCATACCGAGGCAGTACGCGAGGCGTTGGTGCGTCCAGCGTTCTCCGACGCAGGGCCCCTGCACTTTCACATCAATGGCACGGCATTCGAGGGTTTGTTGCACCGGTATCAGGGCGTGTTGATCCTGGAGCTGGAAATCCACGTGGAAAATTTCCAGCCGCGAAACGTCGCGGGGCTCAAAAGCAACCTGGGCCGCCTGCTCCAGCGCCTGCAGGTAGCGACCACGCTGCAGGAGCTGTATGAAGTCAGTGTCAGGGAAATTCAGGCGATGACAGGTTATGACCGGGTACTCATCTACCGCTTCGAGGAAGAGGGCCATGGTCAGGTCATCGCTGAAGCCTCCGCGCCGTCAATGGAGCTCTTCAATGGTCTGTTCTTCCCCGCCTCGGACATTCCCGAACAGGCTCGCGAGTTGTATCGCACCAATTGGCTGCGCATCATCCCCAACGCCGATTACCAACCGGTGCCTCTGGTGCCTAAGCTGCGTCCCGACACGCAGACCCCGCTGGACCTGAGCTTCGCCACGCTGCGCAGCGTTTCCCCGATTCACTGCCAATACATGAAGAACATGGGTGTGCTGTCGTCGATGAGTATCTCCCTGCTCAAGGACGACAAACTCTGGGGTCTGATCAGTTGCGGCAATCGCCAGCCTTTGCACGTACCACATGAGCTGCGCAGCGCCTGCCAGACTATCGGTCAGGTGTTGTCGTTACAGATCAGCGCCATGGAGTCGCTGGAGATCAACCGTCAGCGTGAAGAGAAAATCGATGCGCTGACGCTGCTCAATCAGGCAATGATCGATTCGCCGCAGACCGTTTTCGATGGGCTGGCAGGACGACCTGACGTGCTGATGACGCTGACGGCGGCTGGCGGTGTCGCCATCATCGAAGACAAGCAGCTACACCGATACGGCAACTGCCCGCAGCCCCAGGAAATCCGCGCGTTGTACAAATGGTTGCAGGACAGGGGCGAGCCGGTGTTTTCCAGTCATCACCTTTCTGCTGTGTATCCGCCCGCAGCGCAGTATCCGCAGGTGGCCAGCGGTGTACTGGCGATGAGCCTGCCCAAACCGGTGGATAACGCTGTGTTGTGGTTTCGTCCGGAGGTGAAGGAAAGCATCAACTGGAGCGGCGATCCGCGCAAACCCATGGATCTGGAAAATTCCGATGCAGGCCTGCGCTTGCGGCCTCGTACATCGTTCGAAATCTGGAAGGTCGAGATGGCCGGTATCTCAACCAAATGGAGCCAGGGAGATCTGTTTGCGGCCAACGACCTGCGCCGCTCGGCGCTGGAGCATGACCTCTCCCGGCAAGTCCGCCGCGAGCAGGAGGCGGTGCGTGCCCGTGACGAGCTGGTTGCCGTGGTATCGCATGACCTGAGAAACCCCATGACGGTGATTTCGATGCTCTGCGGCATGATGCAGAAGACCTTCAGCTCAGACGGCCCGCACACCTCGCGACGCATCGCCACGGCACTCGACACCATGCAGCAGGCCGCCGGACGGATGAATACCCTGCTCGAGGATTTGCTCGACACGTCGAAGATCGATGCAGGGCGCTACACCATCACCCCGCAGAAGCTCGATGTCGGACACATGTTCGAAGAGGCGCAATCGCTGCTCGCCCCCCTCGCCCTGGATAAGGACATCAGCATCTCTTTCGAGGCTGATCCGGACCTGCGCATTCACGCTGATCCAGAGCGGCTGTTTCAGGTGCTCTCGAACCTGATCGGCAATGCGATCAAGTTCACCCCACGACAGGGCAAGGTCGGAGTGCGCGCGAAATCTGTCGGTGATGACATCCTGTTTACGGTGCGCGATACCGGCGAGGGCATCCCCAAGGAGCACCTGCCTCATGTGTTCGACCGTTACTGGACGGCGAAGGATGGCAATCCAACCGGGACCGGGCTTGGTTTGTACATTACCCAAGGCATAGTGGAAGCCCACGGCGGGCATATCGTCGTCGAGAGCGAACTGGGCAAGGGGTCGGCGTTTCAGTTCACCGTGCCGGCGCTTGCGGAAAGTGCCCTGTAGGCGGCTCGGACGCCTCTCTAGCGGCGAGGTTTTCGCTGGGTAGGCGTCCGAGATCAGCAGGCCGGTGTCGCCAGGATCATCGCTAAGGCAATGGAGAGAAAAACGCATGGATATTCTGCCGCTGATCGCTATCGCATTCGTGGTGCTTTTCATCTACTCGTGGCAACGCTCAAGGCCCAAGTCACGCGCAGGCAAAAAGAGGAGAAGCGGCCTGAGCGGGCAGGATTCCAGCCCTGGCTTCGGTGACGGGGGCTTCGACTCGGGCGGCGGGGGCGATGGCGGCGGCGGAGGGGGCGACTGAGCCGTCGCCCCTGCCTCAAATCACGCCCAGGGTCAGCGCCTTCAAGGTTGCCGCTGCGCGCGTGGAGCACTGCAGTTTGCGGAACACGCTCTCGACATGAGTACGCACCGTGCTCGGGCTGATGCCGAGGTCGCGCGCCACTTCCTTGTTACTCGCCCCGCTGCTGATGCGTTGCAGGATCTGCGTCTCGCGCTCGCTGAGCAGGCCATTGCCGGGCTTGCTGGCCAGCGGCGCCTGCTCGCCACGCGCGGCGCTGATCACCGCCTGGCAGGCGCGTGGGTCGAAGCGGCCCTGCTCGGCTTCATCCAGCAATACGCGGGAGGCCTGCTCATCGCTGAAGGCAGCGCGCCAGGGGCGTTCGCCACGCAGCGCCAGCCAGGCCAGCGCGGCGCTCAGCAGACGATGCTCGGCCTGCAGCGCCTCGCCACTCAACGAGCGGAAATAGCCGCTGCCATCCAGGCGTTCGTAGGCATGCGCGGCCAGTTGTCCGGCTTCGCTCAGGCCGCCGATCTGGCTACAGGCGCGGTGCGTCCAGTAGGGCACCAGGCGTACCGATTCGAGGTCGCCTTCGAGCAGCGGGCCGGGCGTGCTCCAGATTCGATTGGGCACGGCCGCGCGGCCCAGGCCATGGATCAGCGCCGCCTTGGCGAGTATGTCGAGGCGCTCCTCGGGCAAGCCCCACAGCCGGCCGGCATCGCGCACCAGGCTGGCAGCCTGGCGTGAATGGCCGGCCAACCAGGACAACTTGAGATCGATCACGTCGCCCACCAGGGTCAGCGAGACCTGCGACCCGACGCCAGGCCGTATTCCCTCGGGCGTGCGCAGTGCATCCAGCCACTCTGCGGCGTGGCGGACAAGCAGCTCGGCGAGGCCCGCAGGATAGCGGCGATCGCCCTGCGCGCCGATCCATTCCAGAGCCGCCTCCAGACCATGGACGCGCGAGAGGATTTCCAGATCGCCGGCCAGCACCACGTGATAGACCACCTGCGGAATATCGGGATGACGCAAGCCCAGCGGCCGGCCGCTGCCGTCGTAGCATTCGAAGATGTGCCGCAGCCCCAGCTCGACCTGCCCCGGCAAGTCGAGGGTGCGGGCCACCTCGCCGGCGACTTCGCAGTGCACCACGGCCAATGGCGTGGTGCGCAGCATGGCGCGGTGGCCTGCGGCATCGAGGGTGTGCGCCAGCATGGCGCGGCGGCCGCCGACGTCGTCGCCGAGCAGACGCATGAAACCATCGGCATTGGCGGTACAGCCGGACCAGCGCAGCAGCGCCACCTGCCGGGCCGCATCGATTTGCGCCTGATCACCGCCACAGGCCTGCGCCAGCCATTGCGCCAGGCGCGCGGTACGCCGCGACTGATCGATGGGCTGCCCCATGCTCAGATCGCCGACCATGGCCAGTGCCAGCATGACGTCTTCCAGCGCGACGGCGTCATTCACCTGCATGGGCAGCTCTCCTATTTTTGCCGGCCTCGGATAAACGACCGATACCGGGGCACCGGCGCATTATCGACACTGAACTCCCCCAAGCACAGGAGATTCAAGCATGTTCAATACCAAGCCGCTGATCCTCGCCCTCGCCATCGCCAGCCCCTTCTTCGCAGTCAGTGCCCAGGCCGCCGACGCCAAGCCGTCGGTGGTGATCGTTCACGGCGCCTTCGCCGACGGCTCCGACTGGGCCAAGGTCGTGCCGCTGCTGCAGGATAAGGGCATCAAGGTTACCGTGGTGCAGAACCCGCTGACCTCGCTGGCCGACGACGTCGCCGCCACCCAGCGCGTGCTGAACAACCAGGACGGCGACGTGGTACTGGTCGGCCACTCCTGGGGCGGCACGGTGATCAGCCAGGCCGGTAGCGACGACAAGGTGCGCAGCCTGGTCTATGTCGCGGCTTTCGCGCCGAATGCGGGCCAATCCACCGGCGAGCTCTACGGCGGCTATCCCACCGCGCCGGGCTCCAGCCAGATCGCGGCGGACAAGAACGGCTTCCTCTACCTGACGCCGCAGGGCATGGCCGCCGACTTCGCGCAGGATCTGCCTGCCAAGCAGACGGCGATCATGACCGCCACGCAGGGTCCGATCCGCGCTGCCGCCTTCGATGACCGCACCAGCGTCGCGGCCTGGAAGCAGAAGCCGTCCTGGTACCTCGTCGCCAGCGATGACCGCATGATCGTGCCGCAAATGCAGCGCGACTTCGCCAAGAAGATCGGCGCGCAGACCACCGAGGTCGCCGCCAGCCACGTGCCGCAACAGTCGCGTCCGGCCGATGTGGCCAAGGTGATCATCCAGGCGGTGGAGAAAACCCAGGCCGCTGCCAAGTAAGGTTGCAGCCGCCTGAACGAAAAATGCCGCACCTTGAAGGGTGCGGCATTGTTCGTTGCAGCGCCCGGATCAGCTCAGCGCGTCACGGGTATGCACGCCGTCGACCAGGCGTTGAATGCCCAGCGGGTTGGCGTTCTGCAGCGCCTCCGGCAGTACCTCATCCGGGTAGTTCTGGTAGCACACCGGACGCAGGAAGCGGTGGATCGCCAGGGTGCCGACCGAAGTGCCGCGAGCGTCGGACGTCGCCGGGTACGGGCCGCCATGGACCATGGCGTCGCAGACTTCCACGCCGGTCGGGTAGCCATTGAGCAGCACACGGCCGGCTTTGACTTCCAGCAGCGGCAGCAGGTCGCGGAAGGCGCTGAGGTCGTCACGCTCGGCGATCAGCGTCGCGGTCAGCTGGCCGTGCATGCTCTGCAGGGCACGGGTCAGCTCGGCGCTGTCGGCGACTTCGACGACGATGGTGGTCGGGCCGAAGACTTCTTCCTGCAACAGATGGTCGCCTTCGAGCAGCATGCTCACGTCGGCCTTGAACAGCTGCGGCTGCGCCTGGTTGCCGGTCTGCTCGTTGCCCGCCAGGTGGCTGACTTTTGCATGGCCTTTGAGCTGCGCGACGCCGCCGGTGTAGCTGCGCAGGGTGCCAGCGTTGAGCATGGTCTGCGCCGGCTGGCTGGCGATGGCGTCGCTGAGCCCTGCGACGAACTCACTGAACTCGGCGCTGCGAATGCCGATGACCAGGCCCGGGTTGGTGCAGAACTGGCCGCAGCCCAGCACCACGGAGCCAGCCAGCTCCTTGGCCACGGTGGCGCCACGCGCCTTCAGGGCGCCCGGCAGGACGATCACCGGGTTGACGCTGGACATCTCGGCGAACACCGGGATCGGCTGCGGACGGGCAGCCGCCATGTCGCACAGGGCGCGACCGCCTTTCAGCGAACCGGTGAAGCCCACGGCCTGGATGACCGGATGCTTGACCAGGATCTCGCCGACGCCGCCGCCGAAGATCATGTTGAACACGCCCTTGGGCATGCCGGTTTTCTCGGCCGCGCGGATCACTGCACTGGCCATGCATTCGGCGGCGGCCATGTGGCCGCTGTGCGCCTTGAACACCACCGGGCAGCCGGCAGCCAGGGCAGAGGCGGTATCGCCACCGGCGGTGGAGAAGGCCAGCGGGAAGTTGCTGGCGCCGAACACGGCGACCGGACCGACGCCGATCTGGTATTGGCGGATATCCGGGCGCGGCAGCGGCTGACGATCCGGCAGGGCGCGGTCGATGCGCGCGCCGTAGAAGTCACCACGACGCAGCACCTTGGCGAACAGACGCATCTGGCCACTTGTACGACCACGCTCGCCCTGAATGCGGGCAGCCGGCAGGGCGGTTTCGCGGGTAACGAGGGCAACGAAGTCATCACCGAGGGCATCGATCTCGTCGGCGATGGCCTCGAGAAACTCGGCACGGCGCTCAGCCGACAGGTTGCGGTAGGTCGGATAAGCGGCAGCGGCAGCCTGGGCGGCAGCGTCGACTTCTTCCGGCGTGGCCTGGATGAAGGTGTACGGCAGCGCTTCCCCGCTACTGGCGTCGATGCTCTTGAGCAGGGTGGTGCCAGCGGCGCGGCGCTCGCCACCGATGTAGTTGTGGCCAGTCAGACTCAGCATTGCGTTCTCCTGTCAGTTGAAGCGAGGACATCGCTCCGGGACGATCAATGAGCCCTCGGCGCGGCCGCCGAGGTTTCGCAACCGCCTGCGCAGTTGTAGGACGTATGATAAGTGACAACTTAACTTTTGTCCCCTCATACGAACGCGGAAGCCGAACCAAGCCGAGTTCCTTGCAGGAATCAGCGGCCCACGGGGTGCTCACGCAGAACACGACCGACACAAGGCCAGGCGGCGGGACGAGCGATGGGCGCAGCCTGGCGACTGCGCCATGACGCGAAATGGCCGGCGCCGTTCGCGCCAGGGAGAGGACTTAAGCCCCGCCGAGGAGCGGGCATGGCGGGGCAGCAGCGCTGAAGACGTGCTCAGCCGGGTTGACGGGGCTCCGGGTACCCCGGCTCATGGGCCGCTAGCGGCTGAACATGAAGGTCTCGTACTCGAGGTCATCCAGCGCCTCGTTGAGGCGGTAGAGGCCGAGCAGCACGCACAGCAGCAGCGACAGGGTGAAGCCGTAGCCGAAGAAAGTCGGGCCGAGCATTTGACTGAACAGGGTCAACGCACCGTTGGCCAGGACGAACAGCACGCAGAGTTCGAGCACGATGGCGCGCTTGTCGAGATAGAAGAACACGTTGAGCAAGGCCATGAACACCACCTGAATGCTCACGCCGATCACGTCGATGTAGAACAGCGGCAGGTAATAGAGGGAGATACCCAGCCACGACAGCAACTGCGGCGCCAGCAGAAACAGCAGCACCAGGGTCAGCCCCTGGACCTTGCAGATTTCCATCAGGCCCTGGCGAATCGCCAGGATCATCTGCTCCTTGAGCCAGCCGATGTGCTGCAGGGTTTCCCCACCACGAATCGCCTCGTAGACGCGCTCGTACCACTCGGCGAAATCGGTCTCGATGCGCACCAGGAACACCGCCATGCCGGGGATGATGGACAGGTAGGCGAGGAAGATCGGCAGGTCATAGAGGATCGATGCCCGCAACGGGCCGATCACCGCTTCGGAGGTCGAGGGGTTGAACCAGAAGATGAACTTGTCGATCCAGATGCCCAGGTTGTAGCACAGCCCGGTCAGCAGCAGGCTGACGAAAACCTGGCGGCGCTTGAGAAAATCGAACGCGACCAGGCGTTCTGCCGGGTACTCGCGCAGGATGTCGAAGAGGAAGATGAACAGCAGGCTGGAGTGGCCGATCAGCAGGCCCAGCAGCAGGCCGTCGATATTGAGGAAGCGCAGTAGATAGGCCGAGGCGACCATCAGCGAGTAGCCGAGGAACATCACCCCGAGGATGCGGTTGTAGGCCTTCATCCCCGACAGGAAGATGATCACCAGCCACAGGTTGCACAGCACCACGAAGTTGGCCATCACCAGCAGGCGGTAGGAAAACGGCTGATCGAACAGCAGCCCCAGCACGCAGATCGCCAGCAGCCCCGAGACGATCGTCACCAGCAGCAGTATGCCCACCAGGTTGGGCAGGATCAGGTCCAGGCGTTTCTCGAACAACCGGTCGGAGACGAAGCGGGTGAAGAACAGCTGCAGCCCGCCGGTGAGAATCAGCGACGTGGCCATCAGGTAGGTGACGGTGACCAGGAACTGGCCGATCAGCGTTTCCGGTAGCACCGCCCCCAGGCTCAACACGCCGATGAGCATCACGCTGATGATCGATAATACCCAAGGGCCGGAACTGATCAGGCCGGCATACAGATAGGCGCGCATCGTCGAGGTGTAGGAGTCCTTGGACAGGATCTTCCTCAGTTCAAAGCCAATACCCGCCATTACGCGCTCTCCGTGCCTTCGCGATACAGCTCGCGATAGCGCGCGAGCATCAGTTCTTCGGTGTAGTAACGCCGCACACGCTCCAGGCCGACGGCCTGGGCAGCCTTCCAGCGCTCCGGATTGCGCAACAGCGAGAGGATGGCGCGCGAGGTGGCCTGAGGGTCGGCGATGGCCACCACCTCCCCTGCCGTACCGAGCTGGCGATCCTCCGGCGTGGAGCCTTCGACCAGCTCGCGGCACGAGCCGACATCACTGGTCACCACCGGCGTGCCGGCGGCCCAGGCTTCGAGCACCACCAGCGGCTGCGCCTCGCTGATCGAGGTCAGCACCATGACGCCCAGTTGCGGCACGACTTCGCGCACCTGGCGGAAGCCGAGAAAGCGCACCTTGTCCTGCAGCCCCAGGCTGGCCACCAGGCTGTGGCACTCGGCGGCGTAATCCGGATCCTCTTCCTCCGGGCCGACGATCCAGCCTTCGGCTTCGGGCATGACGCTGACCACGCCACGAATCGCGCGGATGAAGGTTTTGACGTCCTTGATCGGCACTACACGCCCGACCAGACCGGCCACCGGCGGCACGCCCTCAGGACGGCTGAGCAGCGCCTGATCCCAACTGGCCAGATCGATACCGTTGGGGATGACTCGCGTACGCGCCTCGGGAGCGCCATCGAGAACCTGACGCCGCCTGTTGCCCTCGTACAGCGCGATGATGGAGTTCGCCGATCGATAGGTGATCAGCCCGATGCGCTCGAAGAAACGGATCCACAGCCTGCGGATATAGCTGACCTCCGCATCGAGGCCGGTGCTCAGGCGCTCGTCGGGGCTTTCGGCGATCCAGCCCGCCTGGGCCAGATCGATCTTGCGCTCCTTGGTGTAGATGCCATGCTCGCTGAGCAGGTAGTAGCAGTCCCAGCGGCGCTGCAGGACGCTGCCGATCATGCCGGCATACCCCGTGGAGATGGAGTGCAGCATGCGCGCGCGCGGGAGCGTTCTGGAGACTTCCGCCAGCATGAACAGCGGCGCCTGCATGGAGCGCAGCGTCCAGAAATAATTGACGAATGACGGATCGGCGCAGTGCTGGGTATAGCCCTCGACGATGGCATCCCAGCTGGCGCGGCTCTGCAGGAAGGCCTCGCGGCCGATACGACCGGCTGCCAGGGTGTCCACGAAGGCCTTGCCCTGCTCCTCGCTGGGTTCCTCCGGATTGTGCAGGAAGCGGTGCACATCCAGCATCAGCTCGGCCAACTCCGGGCTGGAACGGGTACTGGTGGTGGGGATCTCGCTCCAGGCGTCCTCGAGAAAGTGCTCCTGAATGTGCACCACGTTGTCGGGGATGGCGTAGTGGCGCTTGCCGTAGGCCTCCTTCTGGCCACCGATGAACAACACCGAGAAGGTCAGCTCGGGCAGCCCCAGGATCAGCTGGTTGATCCAGCTCGACACGCCCCCGCGCACGTAGGGCCAGGTTCCTTCGAGCAACAGGCAGACATCGACGCTCTGCACGTCGGGAACAGCGGATCTTTCACTCATAACCAGTATCTAGCCAATGCCGCGAAGGGGGGACGTTGCAACAGCTCGGCCGGCATCGTGGCCAGCATTTGCGCAACTTCGTCATAGCGTTGGCGCAGAAACGCGATTTCGGCGCGATAGGGCGCCAGCTGCATCGCATCCATCCCGCTCTGCGCGGACCGATCGAACTGCGCCAACGCTTCATCGAGGTTGCCCTGCTCCATGGCGATACGCCCGGCGAGCAGGTGCAGTTCACCACCCGGGTTGCCCAGCAGCGCGGCCGTGACATGGCTCCAGGCCTGCTGCAGCACGTGATCCAGAACGCTGCCCTGGGCCAGGCCGACGTATGCCAGCTCCCAGTACCAGCGCGCCAGCTCGCCATGCAGGGCGATCTTGCGGTCCGTGCTGGCGCTGTCCATGCTCGCCAGGGCGTGCTCGATACGCTGGTTGATTCGACTTTCACGCTGATCGAGCATCGAGTAGGCGAGCAGACGCACGTCATCGGATGGATCACGCAGCGCCAGTTTCAGAATCGGAATGGCTTCCTTGCTGCGCATGCGGCGTGTCGCGAAGATCGCCGTCAAGCGCTGATCGGGGTCACGTGCATGACGCAGCACGTCCTGCAGGCCACCATCGCTGAACATCAACTCCTGCTTGCGCTCGCGCGGCTTGAAAGGCAGCTCGGGAACGGCGGTGGCCTCCCAGGGCTGCACCTTGCGCTTGCGCGGCAGGTAGAGCGCGGGAAACAGCGCCAGCGCCACGCCGATCATGCCGATCAGGGGGATGAAGAACGAGACGCTGAAGATGAACAGCGGGCTCCAGGGGAACGGGTAACGATAGCGACGCGGCAGTAGCAGCCAGATGCCGGCAGCCAGCATGGCGCTGCCCAGGCCATGCGCGGAAGCGTAGAGCAACGCGGCCTGATGCACGGGAAGATCGCTGACGGCACTGGCCCAACTGCCGATCTCGAGCAGCGCGGCCCCGCTAAACAGCCACTTGCTGATCATTCAATGCGCACTCGTTGAAAAGGAAATGTCTCAACGCATCGCGCTCATCACCGCCCTCGAACAGGAACTGATGGGTCTGTACACCCAGCGATTCCAGCTCCCGGCCCTGGCCGAAGCGCTCGGCGAAAAGTTGCCGCAGACGCACCAGGTAACCCAGCGCACCCTCACCCGAGGTCAGCGGCAGCAGCACCAGCACCAGACGGTGACCGCGCCCGTTGATCGCCTTGAGCTGTACGTCGAGACCGCGCTGGCTGCCCTCCAGGAGGCGCTGAATCTCTTCGCCGTTTTCCTCGGACAGTTCGAATGCGAACAGGCTGGCCGGCAGATCGTGGTCCCGCGCGTCGCTGAGCGAGCGCTTGAGCAGTTGCGAGTAGTGCTGGGCATCGGCATCCGGCAGTTGCAGGGCCTGGGCATCGCTCATCAGCAGATCGGCGATATGCCCGGCGAGAATCGCCAGCAGGCTGAAGCTGCGTTCGTGGAACATGAAGAACGGCATCTGCTGAATCGCCAGAACCGCCAGGATGCGGTCTTCGGTATCGATCAGCGGCACGCAGACCTGCAACGCGGAATGACGGCCGCCCTCGCCACGCGCCAGTACCTCGGAACGCACACTGACCAGCTCACCGCGCTGCAGGCACTGCCGCAGGAGCACATCGTCGCGGTTCAGCTCGCCCATCTCGCCAAGCGTGGCAAGCGGTTGCAGCTCGACCTGCTCGTTGTCCAACACCCGGTAGAGCCCTGCAACCCGCAGCGAGCCGTATTGCGCAAGCAGCGAGATGACCGTGTCGGCCAGGGTCCTGAGGGCATCACGATCACCCGGCAAAGCCCGCAGCTGTTCGCGCAGGCTGAGCAGGGAGCTGCGCAGACTCTGGTCGTTGCCCGCCACGCGCTGCTCCAGGCGATCATGGGAAATACGCAGGATGTGATGAGAGCGGGTGAACTCGTCGAGGCGCAGCTGGCGGTACTCGTTGGCCAGGCTGAGGCGCTCGAGACGACGCTCCCAGATGTCGCGGAACTCGCCTACCAGCATGCTGCACAGCAGCATCCCCACGATGAAGGAGGCCGGAGTATCCAGATAGATTTCGCGCCCGGCCAAGCGAAACACGAACAGCGCTGCGATGAACAACGCCGCACTGAACAGCCCTTGCAGGAATCCATAGCGAACGCCGAGCAGTATCGGTACGAGAATCATCCAGGGAAACGACGCCGCCACGAGCAACGGATCGTCCGGCGATAGCCAGTAGCCGAAACCCAGGGCGAGCAGCGTCAGCAGGCAGGTTTCCCACCAGGAAACGCGGCCACTGGCCCTCGGCGCAAGTATGAAATCCTTGTGGGCAGACTGCATCGTCATCACTCGAAGTCGAGGTTACCGACCAGCTCACGCAGTACCTTCTGCGCCGCCCCCGCCAGGCTCTCGCGCGACCAGCCCGCACGTGCGCCGCTCGAACTCCAGAGTACGCGCCCGGTGGCCGGCTCCAGCACCTGCAGGCTGAGGCCTACGGCTGGCTCGCCATCGAGGCCATTCTTGTACTGCCACTCCTCGACGCTGCCGGTGATCACGTAAGCCAGACGTTGCTGGCGCGCCCAGTCCAGGGCCTGGATCTGGCGTTCACGGTCGTCCTGCAGCAGCAGGTCCTGCCGCGGCGGCTGCGGATACATCAGCGGCCGCACGCCCTCTTCAGCCAGAATGCTGATCAGAATCTGCTCGGCGCGCTCACCGGCCTGCGGGGCCTGGGCGTAATTGACCAGCGGCGCCACGCCCCAGGAGGCGTTACGCGGCAGCGTCTGACCACTTTCGCGGGTGAAGCTCGAGCACCCGGTCGCGAGTGCTGCAATGACCACCAGGGTCAGGCAACGGATGATTTGCATCGTCATTCCTCCTTTGAGAATCCTTGCTTAGCGCCCGAAGCGGGTGCTGTAGGTAATGCCCATGGACCCGCCGGCATCACCCTCTCCACCACGCGGGGCGGATTGATAGCCGAGGGTCACCGCCAACTCGTCATCGCCGAACAGCTCTACGCCAACGCCCAGGTTGATACCGTAGTTGAACTGCTTTTCCGTCCACTGCCAGCCGGCAATGGTGTCGACCATCCAGGTGAACTGCGGACGGGTTCGATTCAGGGCGCCGGGGAAACCACGGCGCCAGGTGCTGGCGACATACACCTGGCCGTAACGGTCCTGCATCAGCTCCTCGCCCAGAATCGTCGCGCCCGGCGTGGTGTCGAAGGGTATGTAGGGGCCTCCGTTGGCACTCAGCAGCTCGCTGGGTACCTCGCTCTCGACGCTGTTCTTCTGGTAATCGAGGCCGGTGCGCAGCAGCCAGGAGGGATCATCGAAGAACAACATGTGCCCCCACTCGAGGGACACCGCATTACCCGTGCCGAGCGCATCGCCGCCTCTCGAGTTGTAGCGGCTGTGGGTGATCGACCAGCTCAGCTGGTCACGCGCGGAAAAGCCGTGCTGACCTCTCAGGCCCAGGCCGTCACGCATACCCAGCGCGCGCAACAGCCCGGTGTCATCGGCCAGCCTGTGCCAGTCCAGGGCGACGCCCAGCTCGTCGCGCGAACTCAGTCGCCAGGTCCGCTCGACGCCCAGGCCATGGCGGTCATCGTCATCGCGCAGGCTGCTGTCGAGGTACAGGCTGAGGTCGCCATCGGACAGCTCCCGGCGGGCATGCAGCTTGAGATTGCGCTCGTTGCCCATCACCGCGCTGTCCAGGTTGGCGCTGTCATAGCGCATCTGGTCGAGCTGCAGATCGGCATACCAGTCGTCGCCCAGGTTGCGCGCGACGCGCAGGCGAGGGCCGGACATATCCAGGTCGCCGAAATCCATCTTGTGCCAACCCAGCTGGATGCCCTGCGGCGAGCGCTCGAGCATGCCGGTGGTCTGGTTGAGCAATTGCTGGCGAATGGAAACCGGCTGCTCGTCGCCCTGGGCGCTGAGCGCAGTGGCCAACGCCTCGCCGTCGTGTCCCAGGCGGGCGAGTACCTCGACCTGATGGGCGACGTCCAGGCTGCCGCGCTGCAGGAGACGCTGCATCTGCTCGCGATTGTCGCTGCGTAGCGCCTGCTGGATCTGATCGTAGTTGCCGGGTTCGAGGCCGCGCGCCGCGCCCCAGGCCAGCCAGTCGTCCTTGAGCGCCGCCTGGTTGCCAGCATCCAGCCGCTCGAGAAAATGTTCGAACCAGAGCTGCAGTGTCGCCTGTTCGCCGTTCCACAACTGCCTGGCTTGCGACAGGGAGACCAGCGAGCCCTGGCTGCCGGCGAGCAGGCGCAGGTACATGGCATAACCTTCCGGCGTCGCGATGATCCGCGCGCGGTCCATGTCCTTGAGCAACTGGCGACGCAGGCGCCAGGCCAGATCGGCATAACCGGCCGCCTCGGCGGCATCGGCGTAGGCGGCCAACGCCAGGCGATCGGCTGGATTGGACTTGAGGTACTGGCGGAACCAGAGCAAGGCCTCATGCGTGTTGTTGAGCATCATGTGGCCGGTGGCATAGGGCAGCCACAGGCGACTGTCGGCAACGGCGCGTGAGCGCCATTGCGGCAGCAGCGCTGCAAGGACATCGCGCTGGGCGTTGTCGATGTAGAACCAGAGCATGCGCTGACGCACCAGGTTGTCTTCCGGGAACTGAGCCAGGGCCTGCTTGTAGAAGTGGTTGGCCTGCTCGTACTGCCCATCCTCGGCAGCCAGCGCCGCACGAGCGAGCCAGTATTGCGAACTGCCACGCCCCGCCGGCGACTGCTCGGCCTCGGCCAGCAGCGCTCTGAGCGTGTCCCAGTCGCGCAAGGTCTCGGCCAGCTGCAATGCCACGGTCAGCCGCGCCACCCTGCCGGTGCGGCGCCAGCTGTCCACCAGCACCTGCAGCGCACGGCGCGGCTCCTTGTCCCAGTAGATGCGGATCAGACGGTCCTCATCGTCCCGGCCCAGCGGCACGTCGAGGCTGACCAGGCGCTCGTAGGCCTCGCGCACATCGGCATCCCGCTCGAGCTTCCACGCCAGGTCGGCACGCAGTTGCCAGTACTCCGGGTCATCCACCGCGGCCGCGTCCATGGCAGTCAGCACCGTCCAGGCCCGCTCCGCCTGGAAGAGGTTCCAATGCACCCTGGCCCAGCGGATGCGATCTTTCGTGGTCAGGCTCGTGCGCTCGGCCATGCTGGCCCAGAGCTCGGCTTCCTTGTCGAGCTGCTGAGTGTTCTCCAGCAGCATGCGCAGGCGCTTGCGGGCGAACAGATGGTTGGGATAGCGCTGCAGGTAAGCGCGCAGCCAGGACTCCGCGTCCTCGGGGGTGCCGCGAACTTCATGGCTGTACACCAGCGTATCCACTTCCTGATCCGTCATCTGCCGCTGGCGGTCGATGGCCGAAAGCGTGCTGACCACCTGATCGAAGTCGAACAATTGCAGCGCATAACGCCAGACGCGCTCGCGCATCGCCGGGTCCTCTCGATGCGCCAGCATCTGCACCCAGTAGTTCAATGCCTGCTGGGTGTGCCCGGTCCATTCTGCCAGGCGCGCCAGTTCGGCCATCAGCTCGAAATCGTCGGGCGTCTGCGCCAGCAGCTCCGGCCCGATCTGCCAGGCACGATCGATCGCGCCGGACGCCAGGCTGAGGCGAAAATCGGCATTGAGCGCCCGATGGTCATCGGCCTTCAGGCTCAACCAGCGCTGAATGAACAGGTCGGCGAGGTCGAAGCGCTGCGCCGCCTGAGCGGCATCCACACCCTCGGCGAGCCAATCCAGCGATTCCTGCTCGGCGTCCAGCTCGCCGAGATGCTGCACCAGCAGTTCGGCGGCCTGCTCGGAGTGGTCCGCAGCGCGCAAGGCGTTGAACGCCTCACGCAGGTGCTCGGCGCGCTTGCGAGCGTCGGGTTCTTCAGCAGCCAACTGCAGGTAAAGCTGCGCGGCGCCGCTTTGATCGTTGTTCGCCAGGCTCCACAATGCGGCCTCGCCAAGCCAGTGCGTACGCCGCGCGGTATCGCGTTCGGCAAGGGCCCTGTAAGACGTCACCGCTACATCCAGGCCGCCGATTTCCAATGCGTAGCGCGCAATACGCTCCAGCTTGCCATTGTCCATGTCGGCGATCTGCAGCGCGCGCAACGCCTCGATCAGTTGCGCCCGTCGCTCTTCGCCAATCCCCTCGGGGTCGGCCTGGGCCCTGAGAATATCCAGCATCGCGGCATAGAACGGCGTGACGGTCAGCAGGCGGCCCTGCAGCTGCTCCAGATACTCGCGCGCACGCTTGAAGTCACCGACCTGAATCAACTGATCGATCAACCTCAGGCGTAGCTGATCGTCTTCAGGGTGGGCCTTGATCAGCAACTCCGTATAGCTGATGGCCACCGCGTCGGGGGGCGAGTCGTCAGAAGGGAGGAATACGTCCTCGCTCTTGTAGGAAAGAGCCAGCAGCGCCACCACGAAGAGCGCGACGAGTACGATCATCCAGGGGTTGAGCAGGCGCGTCTGGCGCTCGCGCTTACTGGTTGCAGATAAGCTTTCCATCTCTCACCCGCTTCATTGGCAATTCGAAGTGCCAGAGACCCTTGTCAGCCTTCGCCTGAAAGCGACTCCCACCCACCTGTACCTGACACGCCTTGCCCGAACGCACGCTGAATGCCAGCGGGAATTCTCCCTCGAAGGAAAACGTGACGTTTCCGTCATCGCTGTAGCGCCACGCCGTCAGCGGGATATTGGCCTCCTCCAGGGCAGGACGCGGATCGCGCGTTTCGCGCAGCGCCAGCACCGCCTCGGGCCCACTGAGGTGTACGTAACGCCCCTGCGGCAGGTCGCGCACACCGGCGACCCCCACGGAACGCGACAGATCGGGCCACCCCAGAGCCGGGTCGAGACGCAGCGTACGCATGCCCACCAGCCCCTTGATCGACCAGGCACCATCGCTACGCCTGGCCAGGCTCGCTCTGTAGAGGCCCTCTACGCGCTTGATGTAATCGCTCATCCACAACGACAGCGGCTGGCTGTCGACCATGGCCTGGTAGGTCTGCTTCATCACCCGGATGGAGGCCTGCTTGGTCCCCGAGTAGAAGTGGTAATACAGGTGAAAGCCACGCAGGCGGCGCGGGCTGTCCGTCAGCGCGAAGGTTTCCTGCACGCCGCGGAAGCCGTAGTAGGGGCCTGTCCAGAGATTGGTGTAGACGTTCTCGTTGATCACCGGCGCGTAGAAATGCAGGCCTCCCGCGGTCGGGCGAATCAATGGATAGAGCCCGGTGAGAGAGGGGTAGGCGTTGGTCAGAACCGTATTACCGCCGTTGACGTTGGGCAGACCGCTGTCATACGCCAGCTTGATGGTCTCGGCACTGGGCATGGCATCACCCGACCAGAAGATCATCTTCACCGGCTTTTCCGGAGTGGTCAGGCGCTGATTGATGTAGTCGCGCGTGCCCACGACCTCGCGCTGCATATCCAGCGTCTTGTAGCCCGGAATGGCCATCATGTAGCCGTACTGCGCCTCGAAATCCTCACGTTGCGACGACTTCTCCGGCTGCCAGAAAAAGGGGTGACTGTAGGTGTGGCTGGCCACCTCGACCTTCGGGTCGGCGAAGATCTTGCGGGCGATCGGCTCCAGCTCGCGAGCCAGGTGCGGATACATGCCCTTGGGGCCGACCTCGCCCTCGATCACCGATACCGAAGTCAGCAACGGATAGGGGGTGATGAAATCATCCAGTACCTGAATGCCGGAGTAAGGCGTACCGGTGACCTCGGCGCGCGACACGAAACCGTCGCCATCGAGGTGCACGGTGGCGATGCGCCGGCCGTTCTCCGTCGTGGTATCAGGCCTCGGCAGCGGGGGCAAGGCAAAGGCGCGCTGGAGGAAAGCGAAGGGGTCGACGATCCAGCGACGGTGATCCATTCCCTCTTCGAACACATAGGGCGTCAGCGCGAAGCCGCCCCAGGTGCCGGTCGCAACGGGCACGTAGCGCTTCTCGCCACCGCGAATGACCACAGCTGCCTGGGTGGTTTGCGGGTTGATGACGGTCAGCGCCGGCAGCTCGCGGGTACGCAAGCGCATGGGCGCCTCGAACCCACCAATCAGCGCCGCGTCATGCGACTCCAGCACGGCGTCATCGGTAACGGGCTGCGACAGGGTACGAATGCCCAGACGGCTGAGCAGGCTGTCGTTGTCCACCGGCAGACCGGAGAAGAATGCCAACGGAACCTGCTCATCGAGTCGCTTGTTCAGCCAGGCCTCGAAGATGTCGCGCTTTTCCGGGGCGCCACTGGTCATCCACACCACGACGCCGGCATACAGCCCCTTGAGCGAGCGCTGCGGCAGCGAAGCATCAGCCGGCCAGTAGTCGACGCGATAGCCAAGATACTCGAGCAGCCCGCCGAGATAGATATGGCCGGGATTGTCTTCCAACTCGCCTTCGCGGGGGTCGTAGACCAAACCGATGCGGCGAGGCTGAACCTCGATGGAGCTCATCCCCAGCGCGTTCAGTGCAGGCGATGTGATGTAGGGAATGAAGCCCTCGCGAACCAGACGAGCAGCAAGCTCGCGGGACTCCTCGCGCTGTTCGGGAGGCAGGTACTCTATCGCCACGACCGGGATGCCTTGTGACCTTGCGGCGTCCAGATGTGGCAACAACCAGTCGCGATCGCCCTGCGGCACCTGGCGGTAACCGCCACTCGCAGCGTCCCATCCGGCATACAGGGACTCTACGGCTACCGCGGCAGCGACGCCGGGCAGCTCAGGCAGAACATCGAAACCGCGGTTGAAGAACAGCTTGAGCGCAGGCTCGCGGCGGTGCATCTGCTGCAGCAGACTCTTCAATGCCAGGCGCTGCGGCTCCTGGGATTCCCTGGGCTGAAGATGGAAGCTGTCCAGCGTATCGAGAAAGACGCCGTCATAACCCTGCGCTTTCAGAGCGCTGGCTCGGCCAAGGAGATAGTCGCGCCAGGCAGGGGCGGCGAGGTCCATGACCTGACTGTTCCAGGCGCTGTTTCTGATGGTGCTGGCGGCATCCTGCAAGCCAGCGGCAGGGAGGTCGCCATCATATTCACCGACCGACAGGTAAGCGAAAACGGTACTGCCCTGAGCCTTTAGATAGGCGAGGTCGGACGGGGAGACATGCCCGGGCTCGACGACCACCCACTCGAACTGCGAAAGCTCGGGCAGCGGCGGCTCGTCGGCGTACCAGAAAGCCACATTGGAGGGGCGGGCAAGTGCCGTACTAGCGAAAAGCGCAACGGCCAGACTGAAAAGTCCGGCTATTCCCTTTGAGAATTTCAACTGATCAACCCGCTGAACTGGAAAGCGCTTGTACGCCTACATCTCACAGAAACCTCTGGCGAGGCATCCCCCCAGTCACGTATTGCACGATAGTCAGGTCCGAGACATTGCGCACAATCGCGACGCTTATATGTGCCGCCATTGATACCAGTACGGCAAACATAATGTCAATTTTCTGATACAAATCTCAGACTGCCGGCATAATCAAAACATAAAAGTCAAATAAATGGCATTTTATCTGAAATCAGCCTGCCTCGATAATGGCTATTTAGCATCACTGAAAGTGGCATTCATGTCAAATAACCGACATACCTCCTGTCTGCCAGGACGAGCCAGAAACAAGACTGACGGAATCACGCCCTGAACCGTCAAACCGGCGCGCTAGAGCGCATCGAGGCACGCTGGGCGAACGCCTGCTGGAAGGCTGCCAGGCGAGGATGTGCAGCGCGCCAGTCGAGATCGGCGAAACGGAAATCCAGATAACCCAAGGCGCAGGCCACGCCAATTTGCGCCATGTCCACGGGCCCTTGCAGTCGCTCGGCCTGACGTTCCAGCTCAGCCAGGGCGCGCTTGACCTTGCCCAGCTGGCCGTCGAGCCAGGCCTGGGATTGCTGCTCGGGCTGGCGCGCGGCCTTTTCGTAGCGCGCCAGCACGGCGGCGTCCATCAGCCCGTCGGCCAGCGCCACCAGACGCAGCACCGACCAGCGCGCGGCGTCCTGCGGCAGCAGGCGCGGGCCGTCGTGCAGGGTGTCGAGGTACTCGCAGATCACCCGGCTGTCGTACAGCGCCTCGCTGTCATCGGTCAGCAGCACCGGAATCTTGCCCAGCGGATTGAGGGCATTGACTCGCTCGTTCAGCGTGGTTGGCAGCACGGCGGTATCAAGCAGTTCGATTCGTTCCAGCAGGCCGGTTTCTGCGGCCAGCACGCGAACCTTGCGGGCGAAGGGTGAGGCAGCGGCGTAGATCAGTTGCATGCGCATGTTCCTGTGGCGTGTTGTGAGAGGACCGGCCGAAGCCTTAGGCTTGTGCGCACCTCAACCGGCGTGAATGTCCTATGGTCATCGAGAAAAAGATCAACACGGCGTCCGTGAACCTGAAATCGCTGGACCCGCTCGACCATAGCCTCGAGTTGCTGCATTTCGGCTTCCGCGGCCTGACGGTGGCGGCCGACCGCTTTCTCGAAGCACGCGGGCTGTCCCGCGTGCATCATCGCATTCTGTATGTGATCGCCCGCGCCGAGGCAATCAGCATCGGCGAACTGGCCACCACCCTGGGCATCAGCAACCAGGCGCTGCATCGCCCGCTGTCGCACCTGTTCGAACAGGCGCTGGTGCAATACACCCGCGAACCGGGCCGGCATCGTTTCAAGCTGCTGGCACTGAGCGCGGCGGGCGCGGCGCTGGAAGCCGAGGCCACCGAGCTGGAACGACAAACCCTGCGCGAGGCGCTGGCCAGCACCGACGCCGATGGCCAGGAGGCCTGGCGCCGAGTGATGCAGGCACTGGCCGAGCAGCTCAACTGAGAGCCATCAGGTGATGCGCTCGCGCACCACGATGCACTTGGTCAGCGGCTGAATCAGCGCCTGCGGCGCGTCCTCCCAACCCACCACCTGCGGCTCGACCAGCAGCGGATCGCAATAGCCGCTGTGCACCAGATCAAGCACCTTGGGGATATGCCGCTGCACGCTGCAGGCGCCGACCGAGAAGGTGACGTCGCGCAGGTACATGTCGAACAGCGGAATCTTCGGATCGTCGAAGATGATACCGATGCACGAGCAATGCCCGCCGGGCGCCAACGCCAGCAACCCCCTTCGCAGCGCCTGATGATCGCGGGTAGCGGAGATCACCAGGTCATAGCTGCGGTCGAGATCGCGCCCCATCAGATCGACACCGGCGCCACTGCGCGCGGCAAGCTGCTGGCGCAGTGGATGCTCGTCGAGATAGTCCACGCTGGCCGCCCCGGCGGCCCGCGCCATCTGCACGGCAAGCACGCCAAGGCTCTCCGTACCACCGACCACCAGCACACGGGCATCCTGCCGTGTGGCCAGCGGCCGGCTGGCGGCCACCCAGGCATCGGTGAGGTTGTCGCTGGCGCTGGCAACCGCCAGCGGGTCGAGCCCGGCAGGCAAGGGCACCAGCATGGCGTCGGCGAACGGCACCAGTGCCTGCTCGGAGAACAGCCCACCCCAATGCCCGCCCGCCGGTACGCCATAGCAGGCCATGCGCGGTACCGTGGTGCACGCGCTGGAACGTCCGGCCAGGCACTGGGCACAGGCGCCGCAGGCGATCTTCCAGGGCACCGACACCAGATCGCCACGGTGCAGGTTGCGCACCGCTGAGCCCACTTCCAGCACCTCGGCCACGCATTCGTGGCCCAGCGCAAAGGGCGGCTTGAACGGCGTGGTGCCGGCGATCAGACGACGATCTAGATCACAGGAGGCCGAGGCGATGGGCCTGACCAGCGCACTGGCCGGAGTCGTAAGTTGTGGTTCAGGCGCCTCGACCCAAGCCAGTTGGCCGGGGCCCTGAACGATAAGTTCCTTCATGCCTAGGCCACTCCGATGACAAAGGTGGTGGTGGCCTTGGCGCACAGCTTGCCCTGCGCATCGACGATCTGCGCATCGCAGATCGCCAGACTGCGGGTACGCTCGACCACCCAGCCGCGCACCTGATAGACCTCGCCGGGGCGCAACGGGCGCACGTACTTGACGTTGAGATCCACCGTCGAGTGCGGCACGTCCGCCTCCAGGATGGAGAACAACGCCAGCGCCGCGGCGCCATCCAGGCAGGTAGCCGCGAAGCCGCCATGCACGGCCCCGGCCGGGTTCAGGTGCCGCTGGTCCGGGCGCCCCTCCAGGGTGATGCTACCCGCCTGCACCTGCACCGCCTTGATACCCATGGTCTCGCCGATGGAGGGCGCCGGCAGCTCGCCGCGAATCAATGCTTGCAGGGCCTGCAGGCCGGAGGTCGCGGGCAGCAAAGCGAAATCGTTCATGGCGCAATTCCTCGAACAGTGGGCCTGACGCAGGCATTGCCTGCGCCGATGCGGGACTGCTTCTACGGTAGTGCCTGACCGGCAATCACATCAACACTATTGAAATGACAAACGACGGGGCATTTCAGACAGCGCGTCATCTGCCACCAAAGTCGCAACGACCGATTGCCGCCGAGTCTCGTGGATGCGGCACAATCGCCTATCGCTGGATAAGGACAGGCCCATGCTGATCGATGAAGAACTGACCCTGAAAAAGCTGGAGGTCTTTCTCGCCTTCATGCGCAGCGGCAATCTGGCGCGTGCCGCCAGCGAGCTGCAGACCAGCAATGTCAGCGTGCACCGCGCCATCCATTCGCTGGAAAGCGCGCTGCGCTGCCCGCTGTTCAAGCACGAGGGGCGCAATCTGATTCCGCTGGAGAGCGCCTATATGCTGGAGGAAAAGGCGCAAAAGCTGATCCAGGACGCCCAGGAAATGGTGCGCCTGACCCGCGAGGCGGCGGGCTTCGGCGCCGAGCGTTTCAAGCTCGGCGCGCTCTACTCGCTGACGGTGAAGACCGTGCCGCAGCTGATCATGGGCCTGAAGCTGCGGCGTAGCGAGCTGAACATCGACCTGGTGCTCGGCTCCAACGTCGACCTGCTGTACAAGCTGAAGAACATGGAACTGGACGCCATCCTCATCGCCCTTGACGACAGCGTCAGCGACCCGGATTGCGAGCAACTGCCGCTGTTCTCCGACGACATTTTCCTCGCCGCGCCCAACGATTCGCCATTTGCCGATCACACCGAGGTGGACCTGGCCGACCTGCGCGACCAAACCTTCATCACCCTGACTCAAGGCTACGCCACCTTCCGCGATGGCGAGCGGGTGTTCCAGCAGGCCGGCTTCGAACCCAAGGTGGCGATGCAGGTGAAGGACATCTTCACCCTGCTCAGCATGGTCAGCTCCGGCGTCGGCTACGCCCTGCTGCCGGGGCGCGTGGCGGCGGTGTACGAGAACCGGGTGAAGCTGATTCCGCTGCAGGCCAAGTACCACTTGCAGCAGCATATCGGCGTGGTGTTCCTCAAGGCCAAGGAGCGCGACCCGAACCTCTTGGCACTGCTGGCCGAGTGCCGGATGTACAGCCGGCAGGCGTAGAGGACGCCACGTACCTAGGCAGACGGTCCCTGGTGCGCACGGCGCACCCTACTGTCCGCCGACTTCCGCCAAGTGTGCACACCGGGACAAACGGGTGGCCGGAAAATAAAAAGCCCGCCACAAGGGCGGGCAAAGAGTCAGCCTAGAAGGCCGCGCATCAGAAAGTAGAGCAGCGATGGGCCAAGCAGGCAGCCCAGGGCGGTGTAGAAGGCTGCAGTGAGGCAACCGTAGGGCACCAGCTTGGGATCGGTCGCCGCCAGGCCGCCAGCCACGCCGCTGGAGGTGCCCATCAGGCCGCCGAAGATCACCGCGCTGCGCGGATTGTTCAGACCGATATACGGCGCGATGAAGGGCGTGGCGACCATCACCAGGATCGCCTTGATCAGGCCGGCGGCAATCGACAGTGCCATCACGTCGGAACTGGCGCCGATGGCTGCACCGGTGACCGGGCCAACGATATAGGTCACCGCGCCGGTGCCGATGGTGGTCAGGCTGACCACGTCGGTGTAGCCGAAAGCCATGGCCACCGCCACGCCAGCCACGAAGGACGCCAGCACGCCGACGAACAGCGCCAGCACCCCGGCAAAACCGGCGCGCTTGAGCTCTTCGACACTGACGCCGAAGCCGGTGGCGACAATGGCAAAGTCGCGCAGCATGGCGCCGCCGAGCAGGCCGATGCCGGCGAACAGTGGAATGTCCACCAGGCCCTTCTGGCCGCCGGTGTAAACGCCACCGATGTAGGAGAGCAAAAGCCCGAGCAAAATGGCGATGGCCGAGCCGTGCAGGCGTCCCTTGGTGAGCTTGTCGGACATCCAGTAGGACACCCACATGGTGATGCCGACGATGGCGAAGCCGCTGAGCAGGCTATAGCCGGTAATGACCTTCATCAGAGATTCGTACATGGCAGTCACCGCGGCGCTTTGGTCAGGGAGGGGGCAGCTTCGCTATCGGACTTTTTTTGCCCGATACGACTCAGTGCGGGAACCAGCGCGAAGCCGATAGCGACCGCGGCAGTCCCGGCGAGAATCGCCATCGGGCCGCCGCTGAGAGCACCGTAAACGTTCTGCTGAGCGGCCATGGCGACCACGATGGGGATGTAGATGGCGCTCCAGAATTCCACGCCCTGTTCCGACTTGCCGGTGAACAGGCCACGCTTGTTCAGGTAACTGCCGAGGAAGATCAGCAGCATCATGGCGATACCGACACCGCCGACGTTGGCGGGTACGCCAATGAGTTTGCCCAGCAGCTCTCCGATGAAGATGCCTGCCAGGGTGCAGAACGCCAGAAAGGCGACACCGTAGATGATCATTGTTGTTGTCCTCGTCTTACGTATCGAAGTTGTTGTTCTTGTGCTTCGGTAAACGCTACGGCTCAGCGGTCGCGGCTTACCTCCTGACGCAACATGGCGTCGAGTGTATCCAGACGTGCGCCCTCGAAGGCGATTGCCTGGCCCGGTTCGAAGACGCGGCGGGCGAGCCCGGTCAGCACGCCGCCGGGTGGCAGTTCCAGGTGCAGGCGCACGCCGCGCTCATAGGCATTGACGAGCGCGGCCTGCCAGTCGACGACGCGGCTCATGTTGTAAGCCAGGTCATCACGCAGGGCTTCGGGATCACGGATCAGCCGCGCCGAGCTGCTGCTCAGGTAGCGCACCTGGGGCGCGCGCAAGTCGATGCGGGCAAAGGCGGCGGCCAGCGCGCGAGCCGGCTCATCGAGCAGCTCGCAGTGCGACGGCACGCTCATCGCCAGGCGCTTTGCCGCGCCAGCACCGAGGGCGCGAGCACGTTCGGCCACCTTGGCCATGGCGGCATCGCTGCCGGCAATGACAAGCTGGGTTTCGGCATTGATATTGGCCAGGTACACCGGGCTCTCGGCATCGGCCAGCAGGCGCTCGATGCTGGCCTGGTCGAGGCCAAGGATGGCGGTCATGCCGTAGCCGTCGGGATAGGCGCGCTGCATCAGCTCGCCACGCAAGGCGACCAGGCGCACCGCGTCGGCAAACTGCAGCGCGCCGGCCACCACGGCAGCGGCATAGGCGCCGATCGAAAGCCCGGCGACCATATCCGGACGATGGCCTCGCTCGTTCAGCACGCGCGCCGCCGCTACGCCGGCAATCAACAGGCAGAGTTGCACGGCGCGGGTATCTTGCAGCGCTTCGGCCGAATCGAGCAGACGTACATCCTCGTCCAACGCAGCGCTGGCTTGCTCAATACAGGCCTGCACCACCGGTGCCTCGGGCAAGGCATGCAGCATGCCGGGCTGCTGCGCGCCCTGACCAGGGAAGGCCCAGAGCGTACTCACGCCGCCACCTGCTGCAGGCGCCAGGGGTCGCTGACCAGCAGCGGGCCGTTCTGGGTTTTCAACAGCACGCGTGACGCCTCGCCGGCCCATTCGCGCAGCGCCACAGCGCCGTGCGGGGTTTCCAGTTGCAGGTCGATACGGCCCGGCGCTTGATCCAGCAGTGCGCACAATGCCCGCGCCTCGTCGCGCGAAAGCGGATGGGGTACACGCAGCGACAGATCGAGATCGCTGTCCGGGTGCGCGGCGCTGATACCGCTGGCCAGCTCGAAGCCCAGGCTGCCGGTCACGCCCCAGGCCAGGCTCAGCTCGTCGAGACGCGGCGCCAGCTGACTCAACGCGCACAACGCCGGCCAATATGGCCGAGGGTGATGGCGCCAGCGCCCGGCGCGTGCCACTGCCTGCGGGCTGACCAGCCGGCTGATATCACTCAGGCGCATCCAGGCGGCATGTCGCTGTTCGCGCGCCGCGCCACGGATACCGACCGCAACCCAACCGGGTTCGGCCGGGGCTCGGCGCACCACCACCGGCACATGCCCGCCCAGGGCGGCGCGAGCCCAGGCCGGCGCCTCCTGCGGCAGTTGCTCCGGGCGCAGGCCCCAGAGCAGATCATGTGGACGGGGTGTCAGGTGCATCGATGCGTTCTCCGTAGGGCGGGTGCAACCCGCCATTTCACGTCATTCAGGATTGGCGGGTTTCACCCGCCCTACGCTCACCACTGCGCACGCAGGGCCTCGCGAACCCTGGAGGAAGCCGCGCGATTGGCGGCGCCCAGGCGATTGCGCAGATCGCGCGGGGCCTCGGCGATATCGGCCAATGTCCGGCTCAGGGCGTCTTTTACCAGCGACAGATCGGTCGCCGTCGGCTGCGTCACCTGCTCGACATCGAGCACCTCCGCCAGCAGGCCCAGCGAGGCGTAGTTGTCTAGGTCGTAGGCCATCGGCGGCACGCTGGCGGCCAGCGCCTCCAGCTCGTCGACGCTGCGCAGGGTGATGCGCGCGGCAGCGGCCTTGCCCATGGCGTGCACCATCACCCCGGCGTCGCGCAGGGCGATCAGGCGGTTGGCCTGGTAACCGTGAGCGAGAAAGGCGCCGGACATGGCCTTGCCCACCAGCAAGCCGATCACCGCATGCCCGGCCAGGCGGGCACGGGCATAGGCGTCCACCGCGCCGGCCAGCGCCTGGTGGATGCCATAGGCTTCCTCGCGGCGGCCATAGGCCTGGCTCGGCACATCGACGATGGCGATCAGCGCGCGCTTGTGCGCCTGGTCGCGATCCGCCTCGATGGCCTCGTCCACGGCCTGGGCCAGGCCCCAGCCTTCGAGCAGACCGACCTCGCCGTTGCGGGCGCGAGGGAATGGATTGTTGGCATCGGCGATCACCGCCAGATAGCGCACCGCCTGGCCGCCCAGTTCGCCATCGGCCACCCGCAGCGAGGCAGGCAGTCCGGGGATCGACTGAGCATCGCCGGCCAGGGCCTGGAACCAGTGCAGGCCGCGTTGTTGCTGTGCAGTTGTCATGTTCATGCTCCCTGGTAGGCGCTGCGCACGGCAGCGGCATCGGCCTGGACAGAGGTGTCGACAGCGCGCAGGCGCTCGAGGAACCAGGCGTGGCGCCGGCTGCGCTCAAGCTCAGGTTTGCCCTTGGCGAGCAGCCCGTGCAGCTCGCTGCGAATGGCCTCGACGTCATCGGCCACATAGCCATCGACCAGGCCGCTGGCGTGGCGCTGCTCGCCGCCGGTCAGGCTCCAGATAAAGGGACGGTCGCGCGAGTCGTACTCGTCCAGCCCGGCTTCCTGTTCGATCACCTGCGGGCCGTTGAGACCCAGGCGCGCCTCACGAGTGACCAGCAGGTAGCTGCACAGCCCGGCGGCGATGGACATGCCGCCGAAGCAACCAACCGGGCCGGCGACCAGGCCGATCACCGGCTGATACTGGCGCAGCTCGACGATGGCGGCCTGAATCTCGGCGATGGCCGCCAGGCCCAGGTTGGCTTCCTGCAGGCGCACGCCGCCGGTTTCCAGCAGCAGCACGACGCGGGTCGGCGTGCCGCCCTTGTTGTCCTCGACGGCCAGCTCCAAGCTGCCTGCGATCTTCGCCCCGCCCACTTCGCCCAGGCTGCCGCCCTGGAAGGCACCTTCGATGGCGACCACCACCGCAGGCGCGCCATCGATCAGCCCCTTGGCCACCACCACACCGTCATCGGCCTGGGGCACGATGCCCTGCTTGGGCAGCCAGGGCGACATCAGCCGGGCGAAAGGGTCGAGCAGCTCGCGGAAGCTGCCGGCATCGAGCAGTGCCCGGGCCCGCTCGCGGGCACCGAGTTCAGTGAAGCTGCGCTGCGCCAGCAGGCGCTGGATGTTCTGCTCAGCCATGGTTCAGTTCCTCCAGGCCCTGTTCCAGGCGCAGGCGCACCACGCCGGGCGTAGCGCCAAAATCATGAATGGCGATGTTCAGCGCCGGCAGTTGCTGCTCGCGGAACATGCGTTCGAACAGCAGTTGCCAACGCGGCGCGCTGCCGTTGACCGAGGTGACCACTTCGATGGCCAGGGTGCCGGCCTGGCCGGGTTCGAGCATCACTTCCAAGTCGCCGGAGCCGACGCAGCCCACCAGCGCGCGGCCCTTGGCCGGTTGCCCGGCGGGGAATTCAAAGGACAGGGTTTCCATTTCACAGACTCCCAAGCTGCGCCGGCAGGCCATGCTGCAGGCGGTCGAGGAACAGGGTGGCGGCGAGCAGATCGGCAGCGCCGCCAGGCGAGGCACGCAGGTGCAGCATGTCGCGCTCCAGCTCGCGCAGGCAGCGGCGCCCGTCGAGGCTGGCGCAACCGCCGGCGGCGAGCACCGCACGGGCGCCGCTCTGCATGCGGGTCAGCCCGGCCATGCCGGCGCGGTAGAGCACGCAGGTGTCGGCCAGCTGGGTCATGATCGCCAGCAGCGCATCCAGGCGGGCATTCTGCTCCCCGGCCCCGGCGGCGCGGCTGCGCGCCAGTTGCGGTAGCGCCTGCTGGATCACCGCAGGAAAGCCCAGCTGCGCCTCTTCGCGTGCGCCGTGTACGCCATACAGGCGGCAGACCTGGGCGCCATGGCTGTCGCCAGTCACCGGGGCGGCGCGGTCATCGAGCAGGGCCAGGCGCGCGGCACGCAGGGCGACTTGAGCTGGCGCCAGCTCACGGGGTTCCAATGCGGCAGCGGCACTGAGCAGCCCCAGCGCCCAGATCGCGCCGCGATGGGTGTTGACGCCGCCGGTAACGCGCAGCATCTCCACCTCGCCTTCGCGGCCAATGAGTCCGACCGTTTCACGCAGATGCAGGTCGATCTCGCCACATTGCTGCGCGGCCTCGGCCATGGCCTTGAAGCTGGGCCACAGGGCCAGCGCCGAAGCGTGCATCAGGCCGAGGTGCAGGTCGGTGTGCGCGCCGCTGCCACGCCGGTCGACCAGGCCCGGCTTGGGCGACAGGTCGGCCTCGTCGATCAGCGCGTCCACCGCCAGATCGGCCAGCCAATCCCCTAAAGAAAGCTTCGGCTGAATTGCAGTCAGTGCATTCATCACCAGCTCCTGAATTTGGCGGGCGGGTTGTACAGGCCGCCCGACCACTCGACCAGCTCGGCGATGCTCTTGGCCGCGAGCAGTTCACGGCTGGCATCGGTGCGGCGGATGCCGAGGTCTTCGGGCAAGGCGATCAGCCCTTCGCGGCGCATGCGTGCGGTGTCTTTCGGGTCGTGGCGCAGGCCGATTGCGGTCACCCCGGCCACCGCGGCGATCATCGCCTGGCGCTCTTCGAGGGTGCGCGCCTTGTACAGGTAGGCGATGCCCTCTTCGGTCAGCAGGTGAGTGACGTCATCGCCGTAGATCATGATCGGCGCCAGCGGCATACCGGCCTTCTTCGCTACGTCGACGGCATCCAGGCGCTCGACGAAGGTGGGCTTGCCGCCCTCCTGAAAGGTTTCGACCATCTGCACCACCAGCTTCTTGCCGCGTTCGAGCAGAGTCACCGGGCCTTCGCCGCCGGGCGTCGCCATGTCCAGCCAGGCCGGTGTGCTGTGCCGCCGGCCGCGCGGGTCGTGGCCCATGTTCGGCGCACCGCCGAAGCCGGCCAGGCGCCCACGGGTCACGGTGGAGGAATGACCATCGCCGTCCACCTGCAAAGTGGCGCCGATAAACAGGTCCACCGCGTACTGCCCAGCCAGCTGGCACATCATGCGATTGGAGCGCATGGAACCGTCGCGGCCGGTGAAGAACACGTCCGGGCGCTGGGCGATGTAGTTCTCCATGCCCAGCTCGGTGCCGAAGCAGTGCACGCTTTCCACCCAGCCGGTCTCGATGGCCGGAATCAGCGTCGGGTGCGGGTTGAGCGTCCAGTTGCGGCAGATCTTGCCTTTCAGGCCCAGCGATTCGCCGTAGGTGGGCAGGATCAGCTCGATGGCGGCGGTGTTGAAACCGATGCCATGGTTGAGCGACTGCACCTTGTGTTTTTCGTAGATGCCACGGATCGCCATCATCGCCATCAGCACGTGCACCGGCTTGATATGGCGCGGGTCGCGGGTGAACAGCGGCTCGATGTAGAAGGGCTTGTCGGCCACCACCACGAAGTCGACCCAGGAGGCAGGGATGTCCACACGCGGCAGCTCGTCGACGATCTCGTTGACCTGGAAGATCACGATGCCGTCGGAAAACGCCGTGGGTTCGACCAACGCCGGAGTGTCCTCGGTGCTCGGCCCGGTGTAGATGTTGCCGTGGCGGTCGGCCTGGAAGCCCGCGACCAGCGCGACATTGGGGATCAGATCCACCAGCAGGCGCGAGTACAGCTCGATATAGGTGTGGATGGCGCCGACTTCCATCTGCCCGTCTTCGAGCAACTGGCCGATGCGCAGGCTCTGCGGCCCGGCGAAGGAGAAGTCCAGCTTGCGGGCGATGCCGCGTTCGAACAGATCGAGGTGCTCGGCGCGGCTGACGCTGGGCATGATCATGTGCAGGTCGTGCAGGCGGCCGGGGTCGGCCTTGGCCAGCGAGCGGGAGAGGAAATCCGCCTGCTTCTGGTTGTTGCCCTCGAGCACCACGCGGTCGCCGGGGGCGATCAGCGCTTCGAGCACCGCGACCATCTTGTCGCTAGGCAGCACCACGCCATCGGCGAGATTGCGCACCTGATCGAGTCGCCGCGCCTTTTCCGCGCGACGGCGCGACCACTGCGGCGGTGGGGATATTGTTGTTGTCATTGAAGACTCCACGAGTTCCGCTGTCGTGGAGGCACCTTAGGAGCGCGACCCTGTGGTCATCAATCAAGCAGGTGGCGCAATCGTTACGCCCAGGTTAACGATTGCTCAAGCACGGGCGTCGGCGGCATCGCCTCCTGGTGATTGGGCAGTCATGCCCGCTACTTCCAGGCGGTCACGACCGCGCTGCTTGGCCTGGTAGAGCAGCTTGTCGACAGCGTTGAGGAAATCCAGCGAACGGTCATGGGCACCCGGCACGATGCTGCCCACTCCGAGGCTGATGGTGAGCAGGGATGACACCGAAGAGCGTTCATGGGCGATGCGCTGCTGGCGCACCTGCTGGCGGCAGCGTTCGGCGATGTGCCGGGCGGCGGCCTCGTCGGTTTCCGGCAGTACCAGCACGAACTCCTCGCCACCGAAGCGCCCGACGAAATCCCGCGGCCTGTTGACCGCGAGGCTCAGCGCCTGGCCGACGCTCTTCAGGCAATCGTCGCCTTGAACATGGCCGTAATGGTCGTTGTACTGCTTGAAGTGGTCGATATCCAGCAGGATCAGTGACAGCGGCTGCTGACTACGCTGGGCGTTGGCCCATTCGCTGGCCAGCACCGTGTCGAACATGCGCCGGTTGGCCACGCCGGTCAGCCCATCCTTGTACGAATACTCCTCCAGCTGCTTCTGCAGGGTCAGCAGCTGCTCCTCGGTCTTCTTGCGTTCGCTGATGTCGAACATGAAGCCGATCAGCGCGTCCACCTCGCCGTTGTCGTCGCGCACCACGTGCACCACGTCGCGGATCCACACGTAGTCGCCGGCGGCGGTCAGCGCGCGGTAGTCGGCCTCGTGGTCGACACCGTTCTGCGACTGCGACACGCAGAAGCCCACCACCCGCTCGCGATCCTCCGGGTGCATGCGCGCGGCCCAGTCCTCGGCGCTGACCCAACTGGCCTGCGACCAGCCCAGCAGCGTCTCGATCTGCGGGCCGATATAGGCGAAGGTCATGGTCTTCCAGTCGATCTTCCAGGGGATCGCCCGGGTGGATTCGAGCAGAGTCTTGTAGACGGCGCTGTCGGTTGCTGCGGCTTGGCTCATGGTGGCCCGGAGTGTCGAGAAGGCGAGGTTTCCTTATACACCAGCGCAGCGGCGGTCTCGATGCCGTTCGCGGCAAAGGAGCCGTAGAGTGCGCTGTGCACAACAGAGACTCGCGCCAATGGTGCGCGCCGCGCACCCCATTGTCATCCCGTGCTTTGCGCCACGGGCCGCAGGTGACCTGTGACATGCTTTGCATTATTCCGTTCCAGCTCACGCTACGGGATGGCGGCTCTTCACATGGCATCAGGCCATCAAGTACATTCCCGCGCTAGTTACTTGAGGCCCGGCCCAATGTCGGGCGGGCACTCGCCGCAAAGGAATGCAAATGTCCGACGAACATCAGGGTTCTACCGGTGCGCCTGCCGTAGACACCGGCCTGGCCTGCCTGGTCATGCTGGCCCGTTTCCATAACGTGGCTGCCTCACCTGAACAGCTCGCCCATGAGTTCGCCGACGACGGTCGCGCTTTTGGCCGCGCCGAATTGCTGCTGGCGGCAAAAAAGCTCGGTCTTAAAGCGAAGTCCGCGCGCAGCTCGCTCGAGCGCCTCGCGCACACGCCTTTGCCGGCCATGGCCGCCGACCGAGACGGCCGCTTCTTCATCATCGCCCGCCTCGACGAGGGCAAAGGCCAGGCGCTGATCCACGATCCGCAGATGCAGCGCCCGGAAGTCATTGCACTCGAGCAGTTACAAGAGCGCTGGAGCGGCGAGCTGATCCTGATCCGCTCCGAAGCCTCGATGGCAGGCGACCTGTCGCGCTTCGACTTCACCTGGTTCATCCCGGCCATCGTCAAATACCGCAAGCTGCTCGGCGAAGTATTGCTGGTGTCCTTCGTGCTGCAGATCTTCGCGCTGCTCACACCGCTGTTCTTCCAAGTGGTGATGGACAAGGTGCTGGTGCACCGGGGCCTGTCGACACTGGATGTGATCGCCATAGGCCTGCTCGGCATCATGATCTTCGAGACCCTGCTGTCGGGCTTGCGCAGCTATGTGTTCGCCCACACGGCCAGCCGTATCGACGTGGAGCTGGGGTCGAAGCTTTTTCGTCATCTGGTGACCTTGCCACTGGCCTATTTCCAGGCGCGCCGGGTCGGCGATTCGGTGGCACGGGTGCGCGAGTTGGAGAACATTCGCAGTTTCCTCACCGGCAATGCCATCACGCTGGTTCTCGATGTGTTGTTCTCGGTGGTTTTCATTGCTGTGATGTTCTATTACAGCGGCTGGCTCACCCTAGTGGTGATTCTGTCGCTGCCGCTGTACTTCGTGATCTCGCTGCTGATCACCCCAATGCTTCGCGCCCGCCTCAACGAAAGCTTCACGCGCGGCGCGGAGAACCAGGCCTTTCTGGTCGAGACAGTCAATGGCATCGACACCCTGAAGGCCATGGCAGTCGAGCCGCAGATCAACCGCAAGTGGGACAACCAGCTTGCGGGCTACGTCGCTGCCAGTTTCAAGACGCAGAATCTGTCGGCCATTGCCAATGAAAGCGTCGGCTTCGTCGGCAAGCTGGTCACCGTTGCCACGCTCTGGCTGGGCGCGCGCCTGGTGATCGAGGGCGATCTGACCGTGGGTCAGTTGATCGCCTTCAACATGCTAGCCGGGCGGGTGTCGCAGCCGATCATGCGCCTGGCCCAGCTGTGGACCAACTTCCAGCAGACTGGGGTCTCAGTGCAGCGCCTGGGCGATATCCTCAATACCCGCACCGAACTGTCCCAGGCGACTCGCAGTGCCCTGCCGCCGCTAAAGGGGCAGATCGAGTTCGACCAGGTGCACTTCCGCTATCGTCCGGACGGTTCGGAGATTCTGCGTGGCATCAGCTTGCAGATTCACGCCGGCGAAGTGATCGGCGTGGTCGGTCGCTCCGGCTCGGGCAAGAGCACCCTGACTCGACTGTTGCAGCGCCTCTATACCCCTGAGCGCGGCCGGGTGCTGGTCGATGGCATGGACCTGGCGCTAGCCGACGTCTCCTCCCTGCGCCGGCAGATCGGCGTGGTGTTGCAGGACAACATGCTGTTCGCCCGCAGCATCCGCGAGAACATCGCGTTGACCGATCCGGGCGCGCCCATCGAGCAGGTGATGCAGGCGGCCAAGATGGCTGGTGCTCACGAGTTCATCCTGGAGCTGCCGGAAGGCTACGACACGGTGGTCGGCGAGCACGGCGCCTCGCTGTCCGGCGGGCAGCGCCAACGAATCGCCATTGCACGCGCACTGATCGGCAACCCGCGCATCCTCATTTTCGACGAGGCCACCAGCGCCCTGGACTATGAGTCCGAGCGCATCATCCAGCAGAACATGCAGGCCATCTGTAAAGGGCGCACGGTGATCATCATCGCGCACCGCCTGAGCGCGGTACGCGATGCCAACCGCATACTGGTCATGGATCGAGGGCAGATCGTCGAGCAGGGCAGCCATGCTGAGCTGCTTACCCATCAAGCCGGCCACTACTCTCGCTTGCACCGTCTGCAACAAGGCGGTGCCGCATGAGTGCCAAGCGCGACTTGATCAACCGCTACCGCCAGGCCTGGCGCCACTCCTGGCGTAACCGCAAAGCAATGGATGCTCCACCACGCCTGAATCACGAAGTGCACTTTCTGCCCGCTGCGCTGGCCTTGCAGGAAGCGCCGGTACACCCCGCGCCACGGATCATCCAGTGGACAATCATTGCCTTCGCCGTCCTAGCGTTGCTCTGGGCCTGTATCGGCGAAATCGACGTGGTCGCCACCGCGACTGGCAAGATCGTACCCAGTGGCAAGAGCAAGGTCATCCAGCCCAGCGAAGTGGCGGTGGTCAAGGCCATTCATGTCTATGACGGGCAGACCGTAAAGGCCGGTGAGGTACTGGTCGAACTGGATACTCAGATCACCGGTGCGGATGTCCAGCGCCTGCAAAGCGACCTGCTGGCGGCACAGGTCGATACCGCTCGCGCGAGCGCATTGCTCGATGCGATTGAGGAGAGTCGCGACCCGGCATCCCTGGTAGGCCGGATCCCGCAAGCCTCCGAGTCACAGCAGCTGTCGGCACAGACCTGGCTGAGAGGCCAATACCTGGAACTGCAAAGCGCATTGCAGCAGAGCGACGCCGAGATCGCCCAGCGCACGGCGGAGATCCAGGCCGCCCGCGCCTGGGTGTCCAAATTGCAGGAATCGCTACCCATTGCCCAGCAGCTGGCCGCGGACTACAAACGCCTGCTGGACAAGGCCTATGTCGCCAAGCATGCCTACCTGGAAAAGGAACAGCAGCGCCTAAATCAGGAGCGCGAGCTGGCCGTGCAGCAAGCCCGCGTGCTGGAACTTCAAGCCGCGAAACAACAGGCCGAAAGCCGCCGTCAGAGCGTACTGGCGCAGACGCGCCGGGCGATGCTCGACCTGCTGCACGAGTCCGAGCAGCGTGCCGCCGCCCTGCAACAGGAACTGAGCAAGGCCGAGCAGCGCAACCGCCTGATGCACCTCACCGCCCCGGTAGACGGTACCGTCCAGCAACTGGCCATCCATACCTCTGGTGGCGTGGTGACCGAGGCCCAGCCGCTGATGGTCATCGTACCCAGCAATCAGCCTGTGGAAGTCGAAGCCCTGTTGGAGAACAAGGACATCGGGTTCGTGCGTCCCGGCCAGGAGGTGGAGGTCAAAGTGGACACTTTCACCTTCACCAAGTACGGCGTGGTGCACGGCACCGTGCAGAGCATCTCTGACGATGCCATTGAGGATGAACGCCTGGGGCTGGTGTACAGCACGCGGATACAGCTCAAGGAGAACAGCATTCTGGTGGGCAGTCAGCAGGTGCCATTGACGCCGGGAATGTCGATCAGGGCAGAGGTGAAGACGGATAAGAGGAAGGTGATCGATTATTTCCTCAGTCCGCTAAAGCAACATCAGAGCGAAAGCCTTTCTGAAAGATAGCAAAGTAAATTTAAATAACTCAAAGCCCCCAGAAAAAGCAGACAATAGAATCGTTAGCACCATAGGAACTTACAAAGTTACTAACTCTGCATCATCTATTGCGCAAGCAGCAGCGCATGCTGCCCAACCAAACGCACACCAAAAATAGTTAATCTACAGAGCAATCAACACAAGGAGGTTATCATGTCGCAACAAAACACAAATGCTGAGCCACATGTAGACTATCGCAACAAATATGCAACAGACTCTGTCACCAATGCCCTAAAGGCCGCCTATACCGCGTGGAAGTCTGGGGGCGAACCGTGGAGCCCCGACAACCAAGAGGGCGCCAGAGAAACAGCCGAACAACTTCTAGGCGGAGACGTTAACCTCAAACCTGTGTTTAACTCTATTAATGCACACAATCAGGCTCTTAGAGATGCTCTCGCATATGACAGACATATCAGTCCAGATACCAATACCAATTTAAATTTAGCCAATCGTACCGCCTCTCCCATAGTTCTTGACCTTGACGGCGATGGTATAGAGACGTTCGGCGCAGAAGGCCGGGTGTTGTTCGACCACGATGGCGACGGCGACAAGCATGGTTCTGGTTGGGTCGGGTCAGACGATGGTCTACTGGTTCTAGATCGCAATGGCAATGGAACCATCGACAGCGGCCTAGAGCTATTCGGCGAGAACACCCTACTAGCCAATGGACAGAAAGCCCGTGACGGCTTCGAAGCCATGAAAGCTGTCGACGCAAATGGCGATGGTAAGCTGGATGCTGGCGATGCTGTCTGGAGCGACCTGCGTGTATGGCGGGACCTCAATAGTGACGGTATTAGCCAAGGTGGCGAATTGTTCACCCTAGATGAACTGGGTATCAAAAGCATCAATACGGAGTCAGACGGCAAACGCCTAAACTTGGGCAATAACAATCACATCGATGGCTTCAGCACCTTCGAATGGGAGGAAAACCGGGGTGGAGGCACCGGCGTCAGCGGCGATGTCTACTTCGAAAACAACCCTTTCTACCGCGAGTTCGGCGACCGCATCGAGATTCCAGCTGAGTTGGCTGACGCCCCCAACATGTATGGCTCGGGTGCCGTACGTGACCTACGCGAGGCAGCAGCAACAAGTAATAACCTAAAAAATATTTTAGGCGAATACTCGGTTGCCGGCAGCCGCCAGGAACAACAGGTACTACTGGATAAATTAATTAGCGCTTGGGCTGATAGCGCTGACTTCCGCACATTCGACGAGCGCATATCCGATCTAGCTGATGGCAAGATTTACGATATTAAGTTTGCTTATTCTTGGGAAATTGACAGGGCGCCACTCCTCAGCTCGGGCTCAACCAGTGGGGGCGGTACTGGTAGCGGTTCTATTGCGCCAGGTGAAATTCAGCAAGCCCCCTCCCCAACTGCCGAGCAGTTGCGGAGAAAGGAACTACTAGAGATGGTACGCGTGCTGGAAGTATTCAATGGCCAGTACTTCTTTGACTTTAAGCCAACCAATGATGACGGCAAAGATGGAGAGATCAGTATCTCCTTCGCAGCTGGCTCCCAAGGTCGGTCAGGTAGCGCGGGAGGCGGCTCAATTGCCTTTGGTTCCACTTATTACCTTACAGAGGAAGGATTCTCCTTTGGGCCGAACCAAGAGAAGTACATCAGGGCCGCATACGAGGCGTTGGTAAGTTCTGTATATGAGGGTCTGTTGCTCCAGACTCGCCTCAAGCCCTATCTTGATGCAGTGTCTATAGCACTGTCTGAAGAGGGTGCCACTGTAGACTTCAGCGGTGCACTAGGCAAACTGGCGCAGGTTCATACGGAAAATCCTGTCAAGGGTGTTGTTGATCTTCTCGAGTTTGGCTCGGCTGTCGCAGGCACCATTGGCTGGGCATCCAACGAAGTGGCTATCGCGGGGGAATGGGTACGCCAACTGAATGCGGTACAAATCGAAGACCTCCAGAAACAGTTGGGCGCTTCCAGCACAGTAATTATTGATTCAAGCACGAATAGCACACTGACCGGTGGCGACCATACAGATTTTCTTTTCGGCGAAGCGGGTAATGACTTCCTGACCGGGAATGGCGGCTCAGACTTCCTGGATGGTGGCGCCGGCGATGATCGTCTCTATGGTAACGACGGCAATGACGTGATATTCGGTGGTGCCGGTGCTGACCGCCTGTACGGCGGCAATGGCAATGATGTGCTTGATGGGGGCACTGGCAATGACACCCTCAGCGGCGACGCAGGTAGCGATACCTACCGTTTCAGCCGTGGCTGGGGCCAGGACACCATCAACAACTACGACACCGGCACCAACAAGGTCGATGCCATCGTCTTCGCCGACGACATCACGCCTGATGACATCGTCATCACCCGCTCCAGCACCAACCTGATCCTGTCGCTCAAGGGCAGCACTGACAAGATCACCGTTACCAGCTACTTCAACAGCGACGGCACCAGTGCCTACAAGCTCGAAGAGATCCGTTTCGCCAATGGCACCACCTGGACAATCGATCAGGTCAAGGTCATGTCGATTCAGAGCACCGATGGCAACGACACCCTTACCGGTTATGCCACCGATGACACCATCAGCGGTGGCCTGGGTAATGACTATCTCTACGGTCAGGACGGTGACGATGTCCTCGACGGCGGAGCAGGCGATGACCGCCTCTATGGTGAGAACGGTAACGACACCCTGATCGGTGGAGCCGGCAACGACATCCTCGACGGCGGCAATGGCAACGATCTGCTGCTCGGAGGCGAGGGTAA
>NZ_FNJJ01000015.1 GCF_900104265.1 Ectopseudomonas guguanensis | reverse complement strand
GACGCCGGCATTGGCGTAGCCAGCAATCTTCGCCAGCACCGGCAGGCCGAGCGATTGCGCCTTGCTCGCGCTCATCAGCAGCACGGCAGCGGCGCCGTCGTTGAGGCTGGAGGCGTTGCCCGCGGTGACGCTGCCGTCCTTCTTGAACGCCGGCTTGAGCTTGGCCAGGGATTCGGCGGTGGTGCCGGCACGCGGCTGCTCGTCACGGGCGAAGGCGACGGGGTCGCCCTTGCGCTGTGGGATCAAAACAGGCGTGATTTCGGCGTCGAAGCGCCCGGCCTCGATGGCGGCCACGGCCTTTTGCTGCGAAGCGGCGGCAAAGGCGTCCTGGGCTTCACGGCTGATGCCGTATTTCTCCACCAGGTTCTCGGCGGTGATGCCCATGTGGTAGTCGTTGAAGGCATCCCACAGGCCGTCGAGGATCATGCTGTCCTGTAGCTGAGCGTGGCCCATGCGCAGGCCGGTGCGCGCCTTGGGCAGTACATAGGGCGCCAGGCTCATATTTTCCATGCCGCCGGCGATGACTACCTCGGCATCGCCGCAACGAATGGCCTGGGTAGCCAGGTGCAGGGCTTTCAAACCCGAGCCGCAGACCTTGTTCAGGGTCATGGCCGGCACGGCATGGGGCAGGCCGGCGCGGATGGCGGCCTGGCGTGCAGGGTTCTGCCCGGAGCCAGCAGTGAGCACCTGGCCGAGGATGACTTCATCGACCTGAGCGGCGTCGAGGCCGGTCTGCTCCAGCAGGCGCTTGATGACGATGGCGCCAAGTTCGGGCGCGGGAATCTCCGCCAGGCTGCCCTGGAAGCTGCCGATGGCGGTGCGGGTGGCGGCGACGATGACGACGTCTTGCATGCTTGACTCCTAGGCGAGCGCGAATCGCTCCACGCTGCAGTGCGATACCAGAGCCGTGGGAGGCGCGTTAGCGGCGAGTGTCCAGTCGCGGCTAAAGCCCCTCCCACAAGCCCCATCAGGCCGAACTAAAAACACCCCGCAGACGCCATGCGTGGTGGCGCGCTGCGGGGCGGTAGACAACTCTTAGAAGCTCATTTCCGGCACGTGTTCGGGGACGATCAGCTTGCCGGCGGTCTTGGCCACGATTTCCTCGACGCTCACCCCCGGCGCCCGTTCGCGCAGGATGAAGGCGTTGTTCTCGATCACCAGGTAGGCCAGGTCGGTCAGCACCTTGCGTATGCAGCCACAGCCGGTCAGCGGCAGGCTGCAATGCTCCAGCAGCTTGGACTCGCCGTCCTTGGAGGCGTGGGTCATGGTGACGATGATGTTGTCGGCACCGGCCACCAGGTCCATGGCGCCGCCCATGCCCTTGACCAGCTTGCCGGGGATCATCCACGAGGCGATGTTGCCGCGCACGTCCACCTCGAAGGCGCCGAGCACGGTGAGGTCGACATGGCCGCCACGGATCATGGCGAAGGACTGCGACGAGTCGAAGATCGCTGCGCCCTTGATTGCTGTGACGGTCTGCTTGCCGGCGTTGATCATGTCGGCGTCCACTTCGTCTTCTGTGGGGAAGGCGCCCATACCGAGCAGGCCGTTCTCCGACTGCAGCATCACCTGCATGCCTTCGGGTACGTAGTTGGCCACCAGCGTGGGAATGCCGATCCCGAGGTTGACGTAGAAGCCGTCCTGCAGCTCGCGGGCGACGCGCTGGGCCATTTGTTCACGGGTAAGAGCCATGGTCTTTCTCCTCAGGCGCGCAGCGTGCGTTTTTCGATGCGTTTCTCGAAGCTGCCGCAGATCAGCCGGTCGACATAGATGCCGGGGGTGTGAATCTGCGTCGGGTCGAGTTCACCGGGCTCGACGATCTCCTCGACCTCGACCACGGTGATGCGCCCGGCGGTGGCCACCACCGGGTTGAAGTTCTGCGCGGTGTGGCGGTAGACCACGTTGCCGAAGTGGTCGG
This sequence comes from Ectopseudomonas guguanensis, assembly GCF_900104265.1. GTDB lineage: Bacteria > Pseudomonadota > Gammaproteobacteria > Pseudomonadales > Pseudomonadaceae > Aquipseudomonas > Aquipseudomonas guguanensis. The sequence goes on along the minus strand of NZ_FNJJ01000015.1, from coordinate 164,941 downwards.
CCTTCCAGCCCTTGACGATGGCGAAGTCGCCGGTGATGGCGGGTTCGAGAATGTAGTGGCGGCCGTTGATCTCGCGCGCCTCCTTGCCCTCGGCGACCGGGGTGCCGTAACCGGTGGCGGTGAAAAAGGCGGGAATACCGGCGCCGCCCGCGCGCAGCTTCTCGGCCAGGGTACCTTGCGGGGTGAGTTCGACTTCCAGCTCGCCGGACAGCAGTTGTTGTTCGAACAGGGCGTTCTCGCCGACGTAGGAGGCGATCATCTTGCGGATCTGCCGGTCTTCCAGCAGCACGCCGAGGCCGAAGCCATCGACGCCGCAGTTGTTGGACACCACGGTCAGATCGCGCACGCCACGGCGGCGGATCTCCTTGATCAGGTTCTCGGGGATGCCGCACAGGCCGAAACCACCGGCCAGTACGGTCATACCGTCCTGCAGGCCGTCCAGGGCTTCTGCATAGCTGCCGACGCGTTTGTCGAGTCCGCTCATTCGAGGCTGCCTCTTGTTGTTATCTGGGGTGAGGCCAAGCTTCTGCGCTGCGAGCTTATTTGTTAAGTTTGTTTTTCCTCTCGATTGATCAGATAAATAAATTAATGACCGTCAAGCAGCTACGCGCCTTTCTCGCCGTGGCGCAGAGCCTGAGCTTCGCCCAGGCCTGCGAGCGCCTGCATCTGTCGCAGCCGGCATTGAGCCTGGCGATCAAGAACCTGGAGCAATCCCTCGGTGGCCAGCTGCTGGTGCGCACCACCCGCAGCGTGGCGCTGACGCCGGAAGGCGAGACGCTGTTGCCGATCGCCATGCGTCTGCTCGCCGACTGGGACAACGCCGAGGACCTGCTGCGCCAGCACTTCACCCTGCAGATGGGCAAGGTGGCGGTAGCAGCCATGCCGTCGTTCGCCGGCAACCGACTGCCGGCGGCGCTGCGTGCCTTTCGCGACGCCTACCCGCGGGTCAACGTGGCGGTGCACGACGTGATCAACGAACAGGTGATGGAAATGGTGCGCGACGGCCGCGTCGAGTTGGGCATCGCCTTCGAGCCGGCAACCCTCGATGGTCTGCAGTTCACCCCGCTGTACGAGGATCGTTTCGTCGCCGTGGTGCCGGCGGATAGCGAGCTGGCCGAGCGCGAGGCCTTGAGCTGGGTGGATCTGCTCGACCGGCCCTTCATTACCCTGCAGCGGCCTTCGGCGGTGCGCCTGCTGCTGGAAGACAGCGTGATCGCCAGCCACGGCAGGCTGCCGGTGGCGTTCGAGAGTCATCAACTGGTGACGGTGGGGCGCATGGTCGCCGAAGGCCTCGGCGTCAGCGCGGTGCCGCAGCTGTGTCGGCAGCAGATGGAGGAGTTGGGCGCGCGCTGCCTGCCGCTGGGCGAGCCGCAGGTCACGCGGCGTGTCGGCCTGCTGCACCAGGCCGGGCGCCAGCTGTCCAGCGCGGCGCAGGCGTTGAGCGACACGCTGTTACGTCAGGCAGAGCGTTATCAGGCGTAGGGCGGGTGAAACCCACCGCTGGCGTGGAGGCGGGTAGCACCCGCTCTACGAGGAACTTCAAGCGGCTGCATCTGGCCTGTGTAGGGTGCGCCGTGCGCACCGCTGGCAAGGTGGATGCGTGGTGCGCACGGCCTAGGCGGCCCCGCGACACCCTACGAGTATCGATCCGAGGCGGCACACTAGAGCCGCTGCCAGTCCTCGGCGGTATCGACGTCCAGCAGCAGGCCGGGGTCGTCCAGTTCGAGGATTTGCACGGCGTCGGGGTTGCGCTGGATCACCGGCCTGGCGCCCGTGTCGCCGCTCAGCTCGGCGAGCTGCGCCCAGAAGCGGCGGCCGAACAGTACCGGGTGACCGCGTTTGCCCTGATGGCTGGGCAGCACGATGCGGTCCGGGGCGGCGCAGGCCATCAGCGCCTCGAGGCTGTGGCGACGAATCGACGGCATATCGGCAAGAAAGATCGCCACGGCGTCAGCGCGCGATTCGGCCAGCAGGCGCTCGGCCCCTGCGGCCAGGCTATGGCCCATGCCCTGGGCGGTGGCCGGGTTCTGCACGATATGCACGCCCTGTGGCAGCTCAAGCTCTGTCAGCGCTTCGTCCGGACGCAGCACCAGCCAGACGTCTTCGAGCATCGAACAGGGCAGTGCCAGGCTGGCGGCCAGCAGCGAGCGGCCGTCGGCGAGCACGAGCCGGCGCTTGTCGGCACCGAAGCGGCGGCTGTAACCCGCGGCGAGCATCAGCGCGGCGATGGGGTGGGACGGCTGGTTCGGTTGCATGTCACGCCTGTGAAGGATGTGAATGCCGCCGATTGTAAGGACTAATTCGGTTTGCGGTGAGGCGATCTGCGAACCGCCAGGACGACGCACGGCGGCGCCGTCCTGGCGGTTCGGACTTCACTGCGCCTGCTGGCCTTTGGCGTCGAGCATCTGCACCAGCTTCTTCCCCAGCGCATGGTCGGAGAAGGGGTTCTGCCCGGTGATCAGCTCGCGATCCACGACCACGTTGGGCGCCCAGGCCTCGGCGTAGCTCAGCTCGCCACCCGCGCTTTCCATCGCGGTGGCCGGGTAGAACAGGATGCGTTCACCTTGCAGCGACTGTTCGAAAACCTGCTCCTCCGGGGTGGAGAAGATGGTCATGCGGTAGCCCTGATAGATCCAGTCGGCCGCTGCCGGTGTTTCGCCATTGGCCAAGGCCGCCTGGTAGGCCGCCGGGTCGCGCTGCGCCGAGAGCAGGGCGATCGGGCCGTGGCAGATGGCGGCAGTGGGCTTGCCGGCCTGGTGGAAGTGACGCAGCAGGGCGCCGACCTCGGGGTTGTTGGCCAGGTCGATCAGCGGCGCATGACCGCCGGGAATCAGCAGGCCGGCATAGCGCTGCAGATCGCCCTCGAGCACTTCCTTGAGCGACAGCGTGTCGCCGATGCCCGGCAGGTTTTCCACCAGGCTGCGGATGCGCTGCATCTCCTGCTCGTCGCCGCCGAAGTACTGCGGGGTTACCGAGTTCTCATCGACACGCGGGGCATTGCCCTTGGGCGTGACCAGCACCAGTTCGTAGCCCGCCTTGAGCAGATGGTCGGCGGGGACGCCGAACTCATTGAGGTAGAACCCGGTGGTGTACTGCTTGCCATCCTTGAGTGGCAGTTGCGTTTCGCTCGACAACAGCACCAGTACTTCGCCCTTGCCGGCAGCCAGGGCGCTGCCTGCCAGCAGGGAGCCGGCAACGGCGACGGCGAGGGTGGTCTTCTTGCTCATGATCGTTCTCCTGATTGGGAAAAGGGGGCCAGGTCCAGGGCGTGAACCACGCGCACCTGGGTGGCGGCGCTCAGCCAGTCGGCTGTGGCGGCGCGATAGTGCTGGTAGTGGGCGCTCTGGCGATGGGCATCGACGGCGGCCTGGTCGACGTAGAGTTCGAACAGGTCGAAGGCCTGGCCGTCGTCGCGCAGGAACAGGTCGTAACGCAGGTTGCCGGCCTCGGCCCTCGAGTGCTGCACCATCAGGCGCAGCTCTTGCTCCACCGCTTCACGGTGCTGGGGTTGGGGCGTGATGGTGGCGAAGATGCCGATGGTCATGCTGATCTCCATGAGGCAACAGGTTTTCAGGCCCCATCCTAGGCAAGGCGATATGATTCGAAAATTCGAAAGCGCTTATTTCAGGAATTCAAAAAATGAATATCGCCAAGAAGGATCTGAATCTGCTGCTGGTCTTCCATGTGCTCTATCAGGAGCGCAACGCCTCGCTGGCGGCCGAACGCATGGCGCTGAGTCAGCCAGCCCTGAGCCACAAGCTGAACAAGCTGCGGCATCAGTTCGGTGACCCGCTGTTCGTGCGCGCGCCGCGAGGGTTGACGCCGACGCCGCGGGCCCATGAGCTGGCGCCGCAGGTTCAGCGCCTGGTGGGGGAACTGGAGGGGTTCTACGAGCGCTGCGATGGGCAGGGCTTTCTCGGGCGCGTCGAGCGCTTGCATCTGTACAGCACCGATTACATCGAGCAGACCCTGCTGCCCAGGCTGCTGCCGATTCTGCGCCAGCAGGCACCGAACCTGGTGCTGGTCACCCACAACACCCGCGGCCAGCTACCGCGTGAGGAGCTGGAGAAGGGCACCTGCGATCTGGCCATCGCCGGCTTCTACAAGGACCTGCCGGGCACCTTCCATCAGCAGCGTCTGCTCAGCGAGGACTTCGTCGTGCTCGCCGCGCATGACAACCCACGCCTCGCGCGCGGCCTGGATCTGCAGAGTTTCGTCGCCTGCGAGCATCTGATCACCACTCTGACGGGGGATCTCGAGGGACTGGTGGACAGGGCGTTGCAGCAACGAGGGCTGCAGCGGCGGATCGCTGCCGGGCTGTCCAGCTTCGTTGCCCCGCCGCGCCTGCTGCGCGGCAGCGACCTGTTGCTCACCTGCCTGCGCTCGCTGGCGCAGGAGGCGGTCGCCCGGGACCCCGAGCTGCGCATGCATCCGCTACCGCTGGAGTTGCCGCGTGTCGAGGTGATGCAGATCTGGCACGAGCGCACCCACGCCGACCCGTTGCGCAGCTGGTTCCGCCGCCAGGTGCAGGCAGTCGCGCAGGCGGCGGACTAGAACGAAGGCCCGCGATTCGGTTCGGGCGATTGCTCAGCCGGCCAGGCCCGCCGCCCTGGCGCGGGCGGCGTGCAGTTTCTTGTAGCTGTCGATCAGGCGCAGGTGCTTGTCCAGGCCTTCGAGCTTCATGCTGGTCGGGGTCAGGCCATGGAAGCGCACGCTGCCATCCACCGAGCCGATCACCGCGTCCATGCGCTCGTTGCCGAACATGCGCCGCAGGTTGTGCTCGTAGTCGGCCAGCTCCAGCTCGTCGTCCAGCTGGATCTCCAGCACCGCGTTGACCGCCTGGTAGAACAGGCCGCGCTCGACGGTGTTGTCGTTGTACTGCAGGAAGGCCTCGACCAGCTCCTTGGCGTCGTCGTATTTCTTCAGCGCCAGGTTGATCAAGAGCTTCAGCTCGAGAATGGTCAGCTGGCCCCACACCGTGTTGTCGTCGAACTCGATACCGATCAGCGTGGTGATGTCGGTGTAGTCGTCGACCTCGGTGTTGTTCAGGTTGCGCAGCAGCGACTTGAGTTCGCGGTCGCTGAGGGCGTGCAGGTTGAGGATGTCCTTGCGAAACAGCAGCGCCTTGTTGGTGTTGTCCCAGATCAGATCCTCGACCGGGTAGATCTCCGAGTAGCCCGGCACCAGGATGCGGCAGGCGTTGGCGCCGAGGTCGTCATAGGTAGCGACGTAGACCTCCTTGCCCATGTCCTCGAGTATGCCGAACAGGGTCGCGGCTTCCTGCTCGTTGGAGTCTGCCCCTTCGCCGGAGAAGTCCCACTCGACGAATTCGAAGTCGGCCTTGGCACTGAAGAAGCGCCAGGACACCACGCCGCTGGAGTCGATGAAGTGCTCGACGAAGTTGTTCGGTTCGGTCAGCGCCAGGCTGTCGAAGGTGGGCTGCGGCAGGTCGTTGAGGCCCTCGAAGCTGCGGCCCTGCAGCAGTTCGGTGAGGCTGCGCTCCAGCGCCACTTCCAGGCTCGGGTGGGCACCGAAGGAGGCGAACACGCCGCCGGTGCGCGGGTTCATCAGGGTCACGCACATCACCGGGAATTCGCCGCCGAGCGAGGCATCCTTCACCAGCACCGGGAAGCCCTGTTCCTCCAGGCCCTGGATGCCGGCGACGATGCCCGGGTACTTGGCCAGTACGTCCTGCGGCACGTCCGGCAGGCACAGCTCGTTCTCCAGAATCTCGCGCTTGACCGCCCGCTCGAAGATCTCCGACAGGCACTGCACCTGCGCCTCGGCCAGGGTGTTGCCGGCGCTCATGCCGTTGGACAGGTACAGGTTCTCGATCAGGTTGCTGGGGAAGTACACCGTCTGGCCATCGCTCTGGCGCACGAAGGGCAGCGAGCAGATGCCGCGCGCGGTATTGCCCGAGTTGGTGTCGAACAGGTGCGAGGCGCGCAGCTCGCCGTCCGGATCGAAGATGGCCCGGCAGTGCTCGTCGAGGATCTCCTCGGGCAGCGCATCCTTCGGCCCCGGCTTGAACCAGCGCTCGTTGGGGTAATGGACGAACTCGGCGCTCGCGATGTCCTCGCCCCAGAACTGGTCGTTGTAGAAGAAGTTGCAGTTCAGCCGCTCGATGAACTCGCCCAGGGCCGAGGCCAGCGCGGCCTCCTTGGTCGCGCCCTTGCCGTTGGTGAAGCACAGGTTCGACTGCGCGTCGCGGATATGCAGCGACCAGACGTTGGGCACGATGTTGCGCCAGGAGGCGATCTCGATCTTCATCCCCAGCTCGGCGAGGATGCCCGACATGTTGGCGATGGTCTGCTCCAGCGGCAGGTCCTTGCCCGGGATGTAGGTGGCGGTGTCACTCACCGGCATCAGCAGCGCCTGGGCGTCGGCGTCTAGGTTGTCGACTTCCTCAATGATGAATTCGGGGCCCTGCTGCACCACCTTCTTAACCGTGCAGCGGTCGATGGAACGCAGGATGCCCTGGCGGTCCTTCTCGGAAATGTCCGCCGGCAGTTCGACCTGGATCTTGAAGATCTGCGCGTAGCGGTTTTCCGGGTCGACGATGTTGTTCTGCGACAGGCGGATGTTCTCGGTGGGAATGTCGCGCGTCTGGCAGTACAGCTTGACGAAGTACGCCGCGCACAGCGCCGAGGAGGCCAGGAAATAGTCGAACGGCCCCGGCGCCGAACCGTCGCCCTTGTAGCGGATCGGCTGATCGGCGATCACCGTGAAGTCATCGAACTTGGCTTCGAGGCGAAGGTTGTCGAGAAAGTTGACCTTGATTTCCATGAGGCAATACCAGCGAGCGAAACAAAATGGCGGCCATTATCCGGGTTTTCGGGTGGGTCTGCTGTATCGGTTGATCGGATATGGGCAGCTGAGCCGCATGGGCCGAGGCGACTTGGGCAAGGCGCGGCCATTGGCATGCGCTGATTCATCTATCCGCTGCGCGACTTCGCGTCGTTTGCGCGAATCACCAAGATGGATGCAGGCCTCTGCCAGGTATTTCGGTAGGATCGCTCCCGGGTTCAGAAACGGGAGATAGGGATGCACTCATCCGAGCGGCTGAAGGGGATCGATGTCTTTGTTGCCGTCGCTGATTTTGGCAGCTTCACCGCTGCGGCCGAGCGCCTCAATCTCACCGGCTCTGCCGTCAGCAAAAGCGTGGCTCGCCTGGAGGAACGGTTGGGCACGCGGCTGTTCAACCGTACCACTCGCACGCTGGCGCTCACCGATGCCGGCGCCTTGTTCTACAGGACCTGCACAACGGTTCTGTCGGAGCTCGAAGAGGTCGAGCATGCGCTTCTCAGCCAGGAGCACGAACTCCATGGCAAGGTTCGTATAGACCTGCCAGCCTCCTACGGTCGCCTCCATGTACTGCCGTTGATCATGGATTTTATCCATCTGCACCCCATGCTCCAGCCGCATATCTCGTTCACTGATCGCTTCATCGATCCTGCTTACGAGAACGTCGATATCGTCGTTCGCATCGGCGGCCCGGATACCTGGCCGGCCAATCTGGGTCATGAGTACTTTGGTGCGCAGCGCCTGATCTTCTGCGCCTCACCGGACTACCTGCAGCGCCATGGCTATCCAGAAAACCAGCATGATCTGGATAACCACCAGTGCATCGGTTACGTGCAGAGCGACGGTTTGGTCGGCCCCTGGTTTTTCCGGGGCGCGCGGCCGGGAGAGATGGAGCGCCGAGCGGTACAAACGCGAATTGCCGTGGGGGACGGCGAGGGGGAGGTGGCGGCGGTGCTTGCAGGGCACGGTATCGGGCAGCTACCGACCTGGCTCACACAGCGCCACATCGAACAGGGAACGCTCGTCGAAGTGTTGCCGGACCTGGCTACGGATGGCTTGCCCATGCATTTGATCTGGCTGAAAAGTCGCGAGAACGTAGCCAAGGTCAGAGCCCTGCTGGATTACCTGCGCCCGCGGCTTACGCCCCACGGTGCGCGAGTCGACGCAGATGGTTCGGCGCGCTGATCACGCCGAACCATGATGCGCATCGACCACCGCTTGCGCCGTCAGACTCAATGCTGCTGCCGTGGCGCCAGCTTATGGACCAGCGGCACCAGCATCAGAGCCATGACGGCGATGGTCGCAGCCGCATAGCCAAGATACTCGGTCCCCAGTTTGGCAATGGTCATGCCGCCGACCATGGCGCCAATACCGATGCCTGCATTTGCCGCCGATACGTTGGTGGTGCCCGCCAGTGCCTTGGAATGGGATACCGAACTCATGACGCGCACCTGGCTGACCGGGTAAAGAGCGGTATTTGCAATGCCCCACAGGCCCAGCGCAGCGCAGAAAATCAGACCAGCATGCGCGAACGGAACAATCGCAGTCATGCCAACGGCCAACAGAATCAGAAAGAGCACGCTGGCCTTGATCGGCGATTTATCGATCGCCTTGCCGCCAACCCAGTTACCGATCAGGCCGACCGCGCCGAATGCCATCAGCCACCATCCGATATGTTCGGGATGTACGCCAGCCACGCGCTCCAGGATGTCGGCAAGGTAGGTGTAGGCGGTAAACATGGCGCTGAACACGACGATGGAAAGCAGTACATTCGAAAGGAAATAGGGCTCCTTGAAAATCTTCGCCTGCTGCAGAAAGTCCACCCTGGCGGTGCGGGATACACCAGGCATGAACGCCAGGATGGCCAGCGCCATGAGCATCGACAAGCCGGCGAGCAACCAGAATGCGCCCCTCCAGCCAAGCGCATTCGACACCAGGGTGCCCAGCGGAATGCCGAGCAGCATCGCGGCAGAGATACCCAGATAGACGTTGGCGATCGCCTGACCGGCTTTCGCAGGACCGGCCAGTTGCCCCGCGGTTTCACTGGCTGTACCCCAGAACACCGGCAGCGCCAGCGCAGGTATCAGGCGTGCGACAGCGAGAAGCCAGAAGCTGTCCGATATGGCTGCAAGCGCATTCGAGGCGGCGAAGATCAGCAGAATGGCCACGAACAGCTTCTTTCGATCAAGGTGAGAAAGCATTGCAGTCAACGGCGGCCCGAAAAGCATCACCGTGAACGCAAACAGCGTCACCAGTTGGCCTGCCATGGACACGGAAATGTTCAGGTCTCGGGCCAACGCAGGCAGGAGGCCGACGATCAGAAATTCCGTGGTGACGATGAGGAAGGCAGAGAATGCCAGGATGGCGACGCTAAGGCCTGCGCCTCGTTGCGAGGCAACGGATTGAGAGGCTGATTCATATACAGACATGGGCGCAGCTCCGATAAAAATGGCTGCGAGTCTATTGATTATTTTTTCTCCTTTTTTCGGTATTAATTCATTTGCTTGATGAATTTAATTCGTTAATTGGCAGGCGTTCCATCACTTCCAGGCCCCGCAACTCATCCGTTCGCATGGCGCGCTTGTACTCGGCTGACCCTAATCCGTAACGCGGCAGCGCCGAAGCGCTACGAGATCCAAGAGCGGGAGTTGTCCGGGGGCGTAGAGGTCGTGCCTGTGTTGGAGAGAACCTTCGAGAAGGATCTCATTGAAGAGTGCCTGTGGTGATCGACTGGGCACGCTGGCAGCTGTCGAGTAAATCATGACTAGGGTTCATCTGATCGAGAGAGGTAAGTGCCTATTTTCAGGTCATTACCTCTTGATAAGGCATTAAATTGCCTTTTTCAGGGCTCTCGTCTAGATTTTCGGCATTAAGATGCCGCTATGCCGGATGTCGATATGCACAATCTCACTCTCCAGGTTTTTGCGAATGGCCAGTGGCGCAATGCCATGGAGCTCCGCTTCGAGCAGCCCGAGAAAGGGCTGGAGGGTGCTTGTGCTTATGGCTACCAGCAGGGCTATCTGGTTGACTCCTTGGAGTCTGTCGGCAGTCGGCTGAACGTGGCTGTCAGCGCAGCTTACCCTCTCGGCTGGGATTCCTGGCGAGATCATAAGGCTCCAGCGTTTCTCTTCGACATCCTTCCCTCAGGCGCTGCCAGACGTTTTCTACTGCAGCGCTTGGGCGGCGAGCGACCTGAGGGCCTCAACCTGGATCTCTACCTCTTGGGGCATTGCACGCCCGCACCGATTGGCAATCTGCGTATCAAGGAATCTGTCGAGGCGATTGCGGGCAGCCCTATGTTGGGCTTCACGCGCGATGAGGTTATTCGTCGGGACGCTCGCTTCCTTGAATACGCTTATGAGGAGGGTGCCGCTATTGGCGGTGCGACTGGGGCTGGTGGTGAGGCTCCCAAGTTGCTGCTGACGGAGGATCGCCATGGTGCTTTGCACCCGGATGCAGTGTTACCTGACCAAGAGGCTGCTCAGCACTGGTTTGTGAAGTTTGCGCGCAACAGAGCCGCGCAGACGGATCAGGACATCCTTCGCAGCGAGTACTGTTTTTATCGCGCGATCCAGCAGTTGGGGATGGATACCGTTGCGGCTGACGGGCTGGCGTTGGAGGAGGGCAATAAGCCCAGTCTCTGGATGCACCGCTTTGATCGGGAGATCAGCTCTGCAGGTGTTGGACGAACTGCAGTGGAATCCATGTACTCGCTATCCGGCGTTACCGAGGCGGGGAGCTTCATGCTGCACTCCCAGGTGCTGCGAAACCTGGTCGAGCTATGGCGGGCCGTTGGGCAGGGACAGCAGGTTGAGGATCTGGTGTTCGAATACATGCGGCGCGATCTGCTGAACCAGATTCTTGGTAACTCAGATAACCACGGACGCAACACCTCCATTCTTCGTACTGAGCGAGGCGTGCGGCTGGCACCGATCTATGACCTGGCTCCCATGGTCATGGATGAGGAAGGGGTCACGCGCACGACGAAATGGCCAAAGCACATCGAACTGGCAGGAGAGGTCAACTGGAGAGCCGCCTGTGCCGAGGCGGCAGAGTGGATGGATCCTGATGAACTGTTCCAGCGATTGAGAGCCGCGGCGCAGGAGTTCCAGGTGCTACCTGATTTGCTGAGTGCAGAAGGGCTTCCCGCCTCAACCATGAATCACCCTCGTATCGCGCTGAGAAACCTCCGGCAGCGCTTGATTCGCTGGGGGCTGATCTAAATGAACATTCTGGAACGCAATCGAGTTCTGAATGAGCTGCAGCAGCAATTGGCTTCTGGTGAGATCACTATGGGGGCGGCCGTTCGGCGTCTGCGCAAGGAAGTGACTGGCCTGCAGCAGGCCAGATTCGCGCAGATGTGCAAGCTGTCAGTGCGCGCTTTGCGGCAGTTGGAGCTTGATGAGGGCAATCCGACTCTTCAGACGCTGAACAGCGTTTTCAACCCCTTTGGTATGCAGGTTGGCATCGTGCCGAAGGTGCCGCGCTCAAATGGGCGCTAAATCCTGCACGGCAAGGTGTGGGGATCCTCTTTCAGCTGATCGCGCAGGTACTTTCGCAGCTGTGCCTTGTCTGGGTTTCGAAGGTATGCGGCGGCCAGTTCGTCACGGATGACTTCCGAGAGGCTGCACGAGGCGCTGGCTCAACGCACCTGAGTGGCGCATTGCCGGGCACGCTTATGCCAATCCGCGCGCTCTGGTAAAGCCGCTCAAGGTGCAGGAACGGGAGCTGTCCTGGCTGACCACCGAATAGATCGCCGGGCTGCTGGAAGAAATCCGGCGCGGCTGCGATAACCCGCACGTCTAGATAATCGTTGATCTGTCTGGCCACCGGGCGCCCTGGCCAGGACGACTATCCGCCTACCAAAAGGCCAGGCCGCCCACGCCCTGCGACACACCTTCGCTAGCCACTTCATTCAGAACGGCGGGAACATCCTCACCCTGCAGAAAATCCTGGGTCACTCCAGCTTGGCCATGACCATGCGCTATGCGCACCTGGCGCCGGATCATCTGCAGGATGCGGTGAGGTTGGGGCCTTCGGTCAAATACCAAAGCCAAATTTGAGCAGAAGTGCTCCGATGATTGTTACTACGATGGGCGCCAAATACAGCTGATGCACTTGGCTGAAAATGCTTTGCTGAGGAATTAAAGCGTTTTCCTCCATTGTCGCTCTGCTTCTTGCCGCGCTTTCACCTCTGAGAGACTGTCGCAGCATCTCGTTTTCGATCTCTTCGTTGATCTTCGCTAGGCGTCTTCTCGACTTGTTAGCGCTTGCGGAGATTGCCGCGCCCACGAATATGGCTCCGTAAACAACGAGGAATTTAAAATTTTCTGGATCGTTGAGGGCGTATGGGTTGGGGGTCGGGCAGGTCTGCCACAGCCATTTTGGGAACCATGGCTGGTAGTACAGAAACGAGATCAAATTTTTTAACGGAGCTGTGAGCATTCCGCTTAGAGCTGTTCCATCGTCGAGCCTGAAATAGATCATTTTCATGGCGGAAACGAGGCTAGCGATGATGCCTGACACCATAACAACGAAGCCGATGACTGCTTGATTTGCTGCTTTTCGCTTAGCTTGCCTGTAATTCATTGCTCATCCATGAATGTGATGTCGTAAAGCCACCCTTTACGTTTTCGACATATTATCGACACTCAAAAGAAAAAGCCCCTGAAAATCCAAGATTTTCAAGGGCTTATTTGGTGGGCCGGGGGGATTTGAACCCGGTTTTAGCACTGTTCGTTGATGACCTTCGTTGGTCAAAGCTGGCTGTGCCAGGCTCCTCGCTTCGACCGTTCTGGTCAGTGTCAGCCATCCATGGGCTGTGCTTTCGACACTTTTTCGACAGTAGTCGTGGCTAGTGTTTTAGCTCGAATAGTTTATTGAATCCTGTGTTTCTTCGCTCTTCAAATGTCGTGTTTAAACTAACTGCTCGCTTTCTTAATATTTCGTTTACTCTTGTGATGTCTTCTAAAGGAGCGTTATTTGTATAATAACCTGCTGTTGTGTCTATTGAGGATCGCATTACTACCGCAAAGCTCCATGTTTCTTCCATTACCCTTTTATGGAGTTCGTGGCCCTTGTCAGTGAGTTCTATTCCCCAGAATTCAAATTCTTGCTTTGCTGTATGAAATAGCCTGATGGCTCTATCTATTTCGCCTGTCTTGTTGGCTATTTGCTCTAATTCAGGCAGCGCTTCCTCCGCACGTACTACCATCATTCCTGGTGCAGGGCACAGGCCGTCTAGCCTTGTAAATACTTGTATTACCTCGTACTCGATTTGACTCTGATGCTCCAAGTATTTTTTAACTAGTGAGTACGCATCATCTTGTAGCTTGCTCGATAGCCAATTTTGATAGGCAAGTGCGGCTCCAATTACAGCTAATAATGCGGCCCAAGCAGATACTATCTCAGCAATATTGGGTCTAGCGCCTAGTGAGCAGGGGAGTAGGAGGAGGGTTGCAATTGAGAGTGCTATTACTAACGCTGTAATTGCGGTGGCTATTAAAATTTTCTTCAATTCGATACATCCCTGTCTTTTCGGGCATACCAGCGCCTAGCTACTTCCTGGGTAATCGCTATCCCGCGTTCGGACTGGTCAAGTTTCGATTGGCTTCGTCGTACTCGGGGCTTGTCTGCCCAATTTCTGGCATTACCTCTCCGGTGGTTAGCCACCAGCGGTACTGGGGAAAGATCGCGCCCAGTATCTCGATTTCTTCCGCGCCAACCCTTGCTCTTCCTCTCTTGATGCTGACCCAGCGTGGGTAATTGGTGTCCCCCGCCTTTGATAGGTCAGTGAGGCTTGTTAGGCCTATCAATAGCAAAGCTCTATCGGTAATAGACATTTCAATCCAATAAATAAATTGATTTTGCACTATGTCTTTAGACTTTGTGCATGATAGTGTTTGCACATAGTCTAAATACATAGTTTTTGGCATAGCCCAACAAAGACCAACATAGTGCAACAAAGGCCATCACGATGGAAGGAACCAACCTCACGCTGAAAGACCTGCCGGTCCAGCCGGCTCCGCCCGTAATGCCATGGCGCGAGTTCGCCGACTGGATACGGATGAGCCAAAGCCACGACATCGTTTGGGGCTGGATTCGCCACGGCTACATCCCCTCCCACAAGGTCGGCAAACACGTCGTCGTCAACGTCGCGCTGCTGACCAGCCAACTACTCGAACAGGAATGGACGCTATGACTAACCCGAACTCGAAACAGGGCAACGTGGTTGTGCTCGGTGCCGCCATCGAAGACCTGAGCAGCATCGTCACCTTCGCCTCGTCCAGCGGCATTCCGGTTGAAGAGGTCGTGGAGTGGGTGGAGAACGGCACCATCCCCAGCGCTCGTTTCGCCGACTTCATCATGGTGGATGTGGGCAAGCTCCGCGCCGATCTGCTCAACGGCAAGAAGGAATTCAAGGAAGGGGATTACGACCATGACTAAGCGCGGAATCACCCTGGATGCTGCCAAGGCCCTGAGCTACATCGGCCAGACCGTTCTGCTGGAGCTGATGTGGGAAGGGGATGAGGAAACCTTCTGGCAGTGCATGCACATCGTGGGTGTGGTGCTGCCGGTCGAAGGTGTGCAGGACGAAGCCTACTTCCTGGGCATGGGCATCGCTTCCAGCTCACGCCACGCCAACGAAATCTACTTTGAAGACATTTGCTCCATCAGGGCGATGCGGTACCGCGACCGGCACGGTTCCGGCAACGTACTGGGCCGCATGACCCTGACCCATTCAGACGGGTCAAGGGCCGCGCTCCCGGCTCGTCGGAACAGCTTCACCGTTCCGGCGAACGGAAGCACGGGCGCAGCGCACCCTTGACCCCGCACCATCATGAATAGCCTGACCACGGGAGAGTGGGGCAGCTTCACCGCCCCGCGCTCCCGAGCCCTCGGCGGCAAGAGTGGGATGACAAGGGCAAAGCCCTTGGTGTTCATCTGGCCGCGCCCGCTGCACTTCGCTGACTGCCTGCACCTCGTATTCCTGGCGCTGCTGAGCGCCTTCCTCTGGTACGCCAGCCTTCCACCCTTTGATCGCCCCCAGGTGCCTGCCTACACCCAGGAACAGGCCTGCCTGATCGACCGCCAAGACCGATTTGAATACCCCGAGCATTGGATAGAGAGAAAGGCGTGCGAAGCCGCTAGCGCACGAACGCACGCCGAGGCACGAGGCGCGCGTGCGCGCGACAGCGGCGTGGCGCGGATGAGCGAGCGCCGTAGTGGTTCAGTTCAGAACGAAGGCGCGAGCTCAGCACGCGCCTTCGCGCTGACGTCCCTGTAACACGTCAGATAGAGACGAATGATTTCGGCCAGTAGTGGCCATTGTTGGAGTTTTGAAACATGGCAAAAGATCAAATCCGGCTGGACAACAATGGCTACGAAAGTCCGACCGGGCGGCTGTTCGTTGATCGCAACACGGCTCGTATCACCGACCTGTCGAAAGTCCGCTTGCTGCGCTGTGGCGTCGATACGGTGCGTCAGCTCTACAAAGGACTGCTCCGCCCTGAAATCCTGGGCCTGTTCGACAAGCCCGGCGCCATCGTCGATTTCGCGGGTGATCGCTGGCATGCCGGTCGGGTAAGCCGTGACTCGGGCTATCAGTACAAGCTGCAGAACGCCGACCTGGGCTTTGTGCTGCTGGTGAAGAACTTCAACGCCAAGGTGGAGAACGTCGGCCCGCACCTCAAAATCGAAGTGTCGCCCCATGCCATCGACAGCCTGTCGCCTGAGCGCCTGCAGGCCCGCCTGGATCACTACGCAGCCCAGGTGCTGACGAACATCGAGGTCAACCAATGCGCGGTGCACCTCGCCCTTGACCTGCAGGGCTGGACGCCCCCGGCCGATCTGGTCGCCAGGATGCATTGCAGAGCCCGAACGCACCGGGACGTGTCCGGCATCAACGAACTGCACTGGGCCACGAAATCCAGCGTGTATGGCCGCGGTGAAACCTCGATGTTTGGCTCGGCCAACGGCCTGCAGCTCTGCATCTACAACAAGACCGAGCAGGCCAAGGCTACCGACAAGCTCGACTATTGGGAAAGCGTCTGGCGTCGCCGTGACAGCTTTGACGAAACTGACCCGGACAACTACAACCCGGCCCAGGATGTATGGCGCGTGGAGCTGCGTTACCACCACTCCATCGTCCAGCAGTTCGCCAGCGGCTCGGTAGACCTGCAGAGCGGCCAGACCATCGATACGCGCACCTTCGCAGCCTTCTCCCAGCATCTGGACGGCCTGTGGCGCTATGGCCTGAGCCAGTTCAAGCTGATCGCCCGCCCTGGATACTTCGAGCCGATCTGGACGCTGATCCGTGACGATGTGCGCGTTGATCTACCTGTCGATTCCCTGCTCGATGAAACAGAGTACAAGCGCTATCACAAGACGGCGCGTGGCTTCTCGGGCAAGAACGTGGAACTGTTCCTGGGAAACTTCGTAAGCCTGCTGGCACGGGAGCGAGTGGGCGCTAGAAGGGCATTTCACCGGCTCAAGGATTGGGAGTGCTGGCCGGTGATCCGCGACCACTATGCCGCCAAAGGCATGGATGAAGACGCACTCTACAAACACATCAAAGGCATCCTGGAAGAACGCTACGTTCGGTGGGGGCGTGCCGTCTGATGGCTATCGACCAGCTACCGGATGGCCGATGGAAAGTCGACGTGGAGCCCATCAAGGGCAAGCGCTTCCGCAAGACGTTCAAGACCAAGGGCGAAGCCCAGCGCTTCGAAGCATCCTGCAGGGCCAAGGTCGTCGAGAATCCGGATTGGTCGCCCAGGCCGAAAGACCGTCGCACCCTCGCCGAGCTGGTTGGCCTTTGGTTCGATCTGCACGGGCATTCCCTGCGCGATGGTGAACGCCGCCGTAGCAAGCTCGATGCTCTGGCCAAGCGCCTGCGCAATCCCCAGGGCGCCAAGCTCGACCCGCAAACCTACGCCCAGGATCGCCGAATCAGGCTAGGGGAGGGCGCCTCACCCAAGACGCTGAACAACGAGCTGGGCTATCTGCGTGCCGTCTACAACGAGCTGCGTGGTTTGGGGGTGATCGACTACGCCAACCCGCTCGCCCTGGTGAAGCCGCTCAAGGTGCAGGAACGGGAGCTGTCCTGGCTGACCACCGAACAGATCACCGAGTTACTGGAAGAGATCCGGCGCGGCTGCGCCAACCCGCACGTCGAGATAATCGCCCTGATCTGCTTGGCCACCGGTGCTCGATGGTCAGAGGCTGAAAAGCTGAAACCGACCGGCCTGCGTAATGGCGTGATCACCTTCAGCGGAACCAAGAACGGCAAGGTTCGTTCGGTGCCGATCACTGCAGAGCTGGAAGCCAAGATCGTCAGGCACTGGAAGCAACACGGCCAGCCAAACTCGGCCATCACCTCGTTCCGCCGCGCCCTGGCCAGGACAACCATCCGCCTACCGAAAGGGCAGGCCGCCCACGCCCTGCGGCACACCTTCGCCAGTCACTTCATCCAGAACGGCGGGAACATCCTCACCCTACAGAAAATCCTGGGTCACTCCAGCCTGACCATGACCATGCGCTATGCACACCTGGCTCCGGATCATCTGCAGGATGCTGTTAGGTTTGGACCCTTAGCAACTGCTGGCCATTGAATTGCTATCACACTGCGTGCTGTGCATTATTGAACTCGGATGTCTACAAGGAGAGTTGTATGCAGTACGCGTTGTGTGGGGTCGATAACCGTGTTTGGGAGGCTGCGGATTTTTCGAGGCTGCCGAGTGCCCAGCTATCTCAGTATCGAGACAGCTTAACCTGTGTCGAATGCAATGCCCTTGCTTGGTTTCGGCGCGCAAGTACTCATGGTCATCCTGCACATTTTTGTGCGCACCATGAGTCCACCTGCCAGTTAAAAGCCGAATATGTGCCCGTCGATAATGACCAAGGTGACGGAACCGAGGTCGTTGATCAGATTCAGAGCAGTGGCGATATTGTCGTTCGTCTTTCCGATGACCAAGGCGGGGACATCGATGTTGTCGAGAGGCCTCCGGTTCCTGTGGGGCCAGAGGGGCAGGGCGGAAGGACTCATCAAGTTCGCGGCCGTGATTTTCTCTCTAACCAGCAATTTTCTCTCAGGCGAGTTCTTCATCGCTTGGTGCAAAGCCCAGACTTCCGTCGCTCTGCGTCCACCATCAGCTTCTTCCGTCCAGATGGCCGTCAACTTATCCATGGGCAGGTCAGGGATGTTACGAAAGCCTTTAGCGAGATCACAAACGAGGATGATGGGGCCGCCAAATTCTTCTGGGGGCCTATAACCAGTGCTCGTCGTACTGATGATGGGAAAATCTGGCTCAACTCATCGCCTCAGTACCAGTCGGTGAGTGTTGTCATTTTCGATGATATAGCCGACAGGTTCCTCGATGCCTTTGGCATTGAAGATCTCGACGATCTCGCTGGTGCCCACGTCCTGGTGTCAGGTCGTTGCGCTTTCAGCGGTCAGCGTGGCATTAAGCCGATCATTTGGTGTGGCGCTCTTTACCAGATCGTAATCAGGCGTTACCGCGCAGCGAATCTAACCGTCGCAGGTTGATTTCGACACCTTTTCGACACCCAAAGAAAAACCCCTGACTTTCTCTAGGAAAATCAGGGGTTTATTTGGTGGAGCCGGGGGGATTTGAACCCCCGTCCGCCAGCTCTCCGCTATTGGTTCTACATGCTTAGCCATCTCTATTGAGTTAACTCCGCGCCGCCCGAGTGGCAGGGTGCTTGGAGCGAGCTGCATGAGTTTTAGCCGTTACGTCTGCAGCGAACTTGGCGGCGATCCTGTTCTATATGACTGACCAGATCTTCGGGTTTACAGGCATCCCCTAGGGTCAGCTGGCGCCCTTAGGCGGCCAGAGCGTAGTTGTCGTCGTTGGCAACTATGAAGTTGTGGCAGCGGATTTACGAGAACTGTCACCTACTCGGCATGCCCCTCAAGTTTCGCTACCGGCGTCGAATCCTAATCGGCCCCAAAACTTTCGTGGTTACAGCTAGGACGCGAAGTCTACGCCAAAGGTTCCTCAGCGTCGACTGCGGATTCCGTCGCGGGAAGCTATGATGGCCCTTCGCGTCTGCCCGCGACCTCTGGAAAGGAGCCGTAATGCCGAGTTCTAGCCGCTACCCCCTGCGTCAGTGGATCTGGCGGGCGTTCGTGCAAAGCGCGCTGATCCCGCTGATCCTGGTGGAGTCGGTATTGATTGCGGTCTACCTGCTGAGCAACCAGGCGATCCGCGATGCGCAGATCGAGCACCTGCAGGAGACGGCCGTGAAGGATCTGGCCAGTGCCGCGCTGCGTGAAGGGCAGATCATCGACGGACGCCTGCGCTCCATCGAGTCGCTGGTGCGGGTCTATCGCGATGCGACGCACGAGGCGCTGCTCGATACGCGTTTCCAGGCGGACGAGCTTGAACATCAGCGCCACGCGGTGACCGACAGCGGTGTCTTCTATACCCGCAGCGATGATGGGCGCGCGGCCTCCTTCTATGCCAACAGCACGCCTCTGGAACAGCAGGATCACGCCAAGGTCATGCGCCTGTCGCAGATCGACCCGCTGATGCGTTCGATCAAGCATGCCAACCCGCTGGTGGCCGCGCTGTATTTCAACACCTGGGACAGCTACAACCGCATCTACCCCTGGTTCGATACGCCCGCGCAGTATCCCCACGACATGGTGATACCCGACTACAACTTCTATTACCTGGCCGACGCCCAGCACAACCCGCAGCGCAAGGTGATCTGGACCGAGGTGTACCTCGATCCGGCTGGCCTGGGCTGGATGCTGTCGGCCATCGCGCCGGTGTATCGCGATGATTTTCTCGAAGGCGTGGTCGGCCTGGACGTGACCGTCGGCCAGGTGCTGGGCGAGATCGCCGAACTCAACGTGCCCTGGCAGGGCTACGCGATGCTGGTCAGCCATGACCACAACATCATGGCGCTGCCGAAGGCCGGGGAGCTGGATTTCGGCCTGCGCGAGCTGACCCAGTATTCCTACGATGAAGCCGTACGCCGTGAGGTGCTCAAGCCCGAGGACTTCAATCTGGCCAAGCGCGAGGGCATGGCGCCGTTGCTGCAGGCAATGAACGAAGGCAACGGCAGCGTGCAGGAAGTGGAGCTTGGCGGGCGCAAGCAACTGGTGGCCTGGAGCGAGATTCCGCAGACCGGCTGGCGCTTGCTGCTGGTGGTGGACGAGGAGCAGATTTTCCACGACACCAACCAGCTCGCCGAGCGCTACATGCAGATCGGCTATCTGCTGATCGCCGGCCTGGCGGCCTTCTACCTGCTGTTCTTCGCCCTGATGTGGCTGCGCTCGCGCAACCTGAGCAACCAGTTGGCCGAGCCCATCGATGGCATCGTCGACATGGCGGCCAGCCTGGGGCAGGGCAGGTATTCGCCCACCGTGCCGGACAGCCATATCGCCGAGGTCAGCCGTTTGGCCGAGGCGGTGCAGCAGGCCGGGAGGCAGCTCAAGGCCAGCGAGCATGAGCGCCAGGAGGCGCAGAACATCCTGCAACTGGTGCTGGAGAGCACCACCGAAAGCCTTTGGCAGATCGACACCCGTGAACTGACCATCGATCTCAGCGAGCGCTTCGTGCGGCGTTTCGGTCTGGGCGCCAGCCACCTCACGCTGAGTGAATTCAACCAGCGCGTGCACCCTGATGATCTGGAGCGTCTGCGCCACCTGCGCAAGCTGTTCGCCGACAGTGGCGAGGACTATTTCGATGCCGAGTATCGTTATCTCGATAGCCGCGGCGAGTACCTCTGGCTGCTCAGCCGAGGCAAGGTCCTGGCGCGTGACGACAGCGGCTGGCCGCTGCGCATCGCCGGCACCCACGTCGACATCACCCGGCTCAAGCAAGTGCAGGAGGAGCTGCGCCATGCCAGCCTCGAAGCGCTCGCCGCCAGCCAGGCCAAGAGCCGCTTCCTGTCGAGCATGAGCCACGAGCTGCGCACGCCACTCAACGCCATCCATGGCTTCGCCCAGTTGATCGAAATGGAGGCTCAGGACAAGCCCGACGCCAGACTGGAGACCGATTACTCGCGCGAAATCGTCAACGCCAGCCGCCACCTCACCTCGCTGGTGGACGATATTCTCGATCTGTCGAGCATCGAAAGCCGGCGCCAGCAGCTGCAGCTGCAGCCGATCGAAATCGGCGCCCTGCTCAGTGGCTGCGCCGAGCTGGTGCAGCCCGAAGTGCAGCACAAACAGCTGCAGTTGCAGGTGATGGAGGCCGCCGATCCACCGTTGTTCGTGCAGGGCGACCCAAGGCGGGTCAGGCAGATACTGCTCAACCTGCTGTCCAACGCGATCAAGTACAACAGCCCGCGCGGCATGATTCGCCTGGGCTACGAGGTGCGCGCCGATTGCGTGCGCTTGTGGGTCGACGATACCGGGCCGGGGCTATCGAGCGAGCAACTGGCGCAGCTGTTCCAGCCATTCCAGCGTCTCGGCCGCGAGAGTTCGAACATTCCCGGCACCGGTATCGGGCTGGTGCTGTGTCGCGAGCTGGCCACGCTGATGGACGGCGAGATCGGCGTACGCAGCGAGCCTGGTGTGGGCAGTCGTTTCTGGCTCGACTTACCCAGCGCCGCCAGTCCCGAAGGGACCGGCGATGCATCTGCCGACGTGCCGATGCAGGAGGTGCGCAGCCTGGTGCAGGTGCTGTGCGTGGAGGATCACCCGGCCTGCATGAAGATCCTCCAGGCGTCGCTGCGAGAATTCGCCGAGGTTCGCGGCGTGAGCTCCTGCCAACGGGCGTTGGCCGAGTTGCACGGCAGCGAGCCGGCGCTGGTGCTGCTGGACATCGACCTGCCTGACGGCAGCGGCCTGGAAGTGCTCGATGCCATGCGCGCCGAGCCGCGTTTGCGCGATGTGCCGGTGGTGGTGATCAGTGCGGTGGCTGACGAGCGCCTGTTCGAGGATGCCAAGGCGCGCGGCGCCAGCGCATGCCTGAGCAAGCCGGTGGATCTGCAGGAGGTCAGACAGGTGGCGCTGAGCCTGCTCTACAGCGGTTTCTGAGCTGGCACGCGGCCATTCACTCGCTGGCTGACAGCAGATCCAGCGCTTCGCCAAGTACCTTGACCGACTCGGCGTGATCCCCTGCCTTGTGCAGCGCCTCGCCCTCGGCGCGCAGTTCCTTGACCCTGGCCAGCAAGTCGGGATCGGCGGGCGGATCGCTTTGCAGCAACGCATCGATCTTGGCCATGTCCTGCGGGCAGTGCATGGCCCATAGCGGCAGGCTGATCAGGGCGGCGGCGAGAAACATGAGCGTGCGACGCATGATGACTCTCCTGAAACGGGCTTGGGGAAACTCAGTATAGGAGAGCCCTGAGCAGTCGGCGGCCTTCAGCGTCGCCGCAGCTCCACCCGCAGGGCGCGTTCGTTGGCCTGGGTGCAGACAATCTCCACGTTCAGAAACTGCCGGATCACCTCGATGTTGCTGCTCAGGTGTTCGCTCATGTGCGTTGTGCTGAAGCTGCCGCCTCCGGCCATGGCCAGTGGCAGCAGCAACTGATCGGCCAGGTGCTCGGCCACGGCGGCGCCGCTGTGCAGCCAATGCCGCGCTTGATCCACGGCTCTGTCGGCGACCTGCTCGGCGCGCACGCTGCTCTGGCCGACGCTGCTGAATACCTCGGTAACTTGCTCGCAGGCGATTTCCAGCAGCAACACGTTGCCCGGACCGATCTGCTTGTCCAGCCAGATACCTTTCAGTGCCTGTTCCGGCCACTTCATCCGCTTGCCGACACGCGCCAGTTCGCGCTCGGCCACATGGCCTGGCACGTCCGCGACCATCGCGGTTGCCAGCTGGTGGTGAACGGCGCCGGGCGCCTTCAAGTGCAGCGGGCTTAGCACCGACGGTGCGACCTGCAGGGCGATTGCGCCGCCACCAGCCGGTGCGAAGCCATGGCGCAGCAGTTCGATCTCCACCTGCGCGCCCATGCGCCGGAGCAGCGGCAGCCAGGCCCGCTCGAGAAACTCGAAGGGCGGCGCCAGCGGGTTGTGCGTACCACCGCTGATGTGCACCCGGCTGGGCTGGTCGGCTTGCAGCAGGGCGGGTAGCAGTGTCTGCATCACCAGGCTGCAGCTACCAGCGGTGCCGATGGCGAAGTCATAGTCGCCGCCCTGGATTGCGCCGGGCGCAAAACTCAGGCTCTGCGAGCCGAGCTGCGCGCCTTCCACCCGGGCCGAGCTGATCTGCGCGGCGGCCGCGACCGCCGTGAGATGTTGGCGCAGCAAGCCCGGCCGACTTCGTTTGGCGCGGATGTTGTGAATGCGAAACGGCTTGCCGGTGAGCATCGACAGGCTCAGTGCGCTGCGCAGTATCTGGCCGCCGCCAATGGCGCCGTCCAGTTCGATAAGATCCTTGTTCATCTGTAATCCTTGGTGATCGTTGCCACGCTATCCGTACGGTGGATAGCGGATCGGCTGCGAACGGTACTTGGTTCAGGCGTAGCGTTTCACCGTCTCGCGCAGATAGGTGTCGAGCAGGCTGCTGTCCGCGCGGGTACTCGGCAGGCTCGGCACCGGCTGTTGCAGTCGCGTTTCGATGAACGCATGCAAAGCAGGGCGGCGCGGGCCGTAGGCGGACTCATCGGCGCTGCGCTTGAGGGCCAGTAGTTCGTCCACCTCGGCCAGCAGTGCGGGATCGTCTACCGTCTGCAGCAGCTCGGCAAAGGTCATCGGCGGCCGGCCACGGCCCTGGTCGATCCAGCGCACGGCGAGCAGCGGGCGCAGCACGTAGAAGTATTTCTTGAAGCGCACCGTCTCGTCCTGCAGATAGCCGCGAAAGTTCTTCTTCGCCATCGACAGGTAATGATTGCGCGCTGCCGGCGGGCTGTAGAAATGCTCGGCCAGCTCGCGCAGGCGTGCGGTTGCCTGATCTTCCTGGCGGTATACCAGCGGCGAGTCGAGCCACTCCAGCAGCGTCGGGTTGGACTTGCGCAGCAGGCCCAAGGTCTTGCGCAGCTCCCAGCCGCTGACGTCCAGCGCGTCATCCAGCGGGCGCTCGATCACGTCACGCGGGGCATCGACCTGGACGAACCAGTCAGGCTTCTCCACGTAGACGAAGCGCACGTCGTAATCGCTGTCCGGCGAGGCAAAGCCCCAGGCGCGGCTGCCCGATTCGCAGGCATAGAGCACCTTGACGTTGCGCTCGCGCTCGAGTCGTTCGAGTTCTTCCTGCACCCGTGTGCGCACGGCGCTGCTGAGCGGGTGGCTTTCCATCACGTTCATTTCTTTCGTTCCCTGCATAGGCCGCTGGTAGCGGCCTTCCTATCCTTTCACGCACACCACCTGACGTAGGGTGTGCACCACTTCCACCAGCTCACGCTGGGCGTCCATTACCTGGTCGATGTCCTTGTAGGCCATCGGGATTTCGTCGATCACATCGGCGTCCTTGCGGCATTCCACATGAGCCGTGGCGCGGATCTGGTCTTCGATGGTGAAGACCTTCTTCGCTTTGGTCCGGCTCATGGTGCGCCCGGCGCCGTGGCTGCAGGAGCAGAATGCCTCCTCGTTACCCAGGCCGCGCACGATGTAGCTCTTGGCGCCCATGGAGCCGGGGATGATGCCCAGCTCGCCCTTCTTCGCCGACACCGCGCCTTTACGGGTTACCAGCACTTCTTCACCGAAGTGACGCTCCTTCTGCACGTAGTTGTGATGGCAGTTCACCGCCTCCAGGGCGACCTCGAACGGTTTGGCGATCACCCCGCGGGCCGCCGCGATCACTGCATGCATCATCAGTGCGCGGTTCTGCTTGGCGAAGTCCTGCGCCCAGCCCACGGCCTCCACATAGTCATCGAAGTGCCGGCTGCCTTCCTCGAAGTAGGCCAGGTCGCGGTCCGGCAGGTTGGCGATGTGCTGGCGCATATCGGCCTGGGCGAGTTCGATGAACAGGTTGCCGATGGCGTTACCCACACCGCGCGAACCGCTGTGCAACATGAACCAGACGCGGCCCGCCTCGTCCAGGCAGACCTCGATGAAGTGGTTGCCGGTACCCAGGGTTCCCAGGTGCTTGCGGTTGTTGGTTTTCTCCAGTCGCGGGTACTTGTCGGTGATCGCCTTGAAGCGCTCGCTCAGCGCCGACCAGGCGTGGTCGGCCATCTCCGGCACGTTTTCCCAGGCGCCGCGGTCGCGACCGGCGCGCGTGTTGCTGCGCCCGTGCGGCACGGCTTTTTCGATGGCTGCGCGCAGGCCGGCCAGGTTGTCCGGCAGGTCGTGGGCCATCAGCGAGGTGCGCGCAGCGATCATGCCGCAACCGATATCCACCCCGACCGCAGCCGGGATTATGGCGCCGACCGTGGGGATCACGCTGCCGATGGTCGAGCCCTTACCCAAATGCACGTCCGGCATCACGGCCAGGTGCTTGAAGATGAAGGGCATCTTCGCGGTATTCATCAGCTGCTGCTTGGCGTCTTCCTCCACCGGCACGCCTTGCGTCCACAGTTTGATCGGCTTGCCGTTGGCGACTTCCAGCAGGTTGTAGGTTTTGTTCTGCATCATCATTCACTCGTATTCGGGCTGGCCGGGCCAGCGCGTTTGCAGTGCGGCGACAATCGTTGGTGAAACATGCGCGTCGCTCTATCCAGTTGAGCTACCCGTTGCCGGGGCGGGGTTCGAACCCGCAACCTTCACGTCCTGTAGTTCCACCGGCATTCGCCGGGTCAATCAAAAGGCCATGCGCTAGTCGCATGGATAGTCTTGCGCCTTGGCTAGGCCGTCATCTGTAGGGTGCGCTGTGCGCACCAGGGCATACGCCTGATGACTGGTGCGCACGGCGCACCCTACGGGCCTTGTGTTCGTTGTGCTTCGGCTCGCACCGAAACTCCGTGCAGCGACGAGGTGATGGGCACATTTGCTCTACCGACTGAGCTACAGCCTTGCGGCTGGCGGGGCTCGAACCCGCGACACAATGTAGTACCCAAGGCATTCGCTGCCTGAAAAAGATGCGACGACAAAGAGTGGTGAAACTCGCGCTCTCCCATTGAGCTACGGCCCCCCAGTGATGGAGCCGACGGGATTCGAACCCGCAACCTCGATCTTAAAAGGATGTAGTTCCACCGGCATTCGTCGCAAAATCGTGAATCAGGTGGCACGACAAGATAAGTGACTGTTCCGTGTTGCCACGGGCCGGTATCGAAACCGGCATAACCCATGTACAGCCACTGGCATTCGTGCCTTCGCTCGTAGTCGACAAGTTCGTGATGAGACGTCTTGGATGTAGTCACATCAGCATTCGAATACGCTCGAATCGTTGATCTGTGTGCCCGGCCCCAATTGGCCGGGCACGTTCTCATATCTCCATCTGCTCGATGGCGTCGACCCAGTGGCCGGCGCCGAAGGTGCCGCTGGCGAACTGCGCCACCACGTCGAACACCGCGTCGCTGAAGCCGCCGACATTCAGGATGTCCGCACGATCCGGCGCCTGGGTGGTGCCATGGGGTTGCAGGTCGATGCAGATCAGCCGCGCTTGCGGGTTGAACTGCTTGATTCGCTCCCACTGCCGCAGCGTCTCGGTGGCGCCATGGCGGCGGGCGTCGATCCAGGATTCGTTGTCGGAAACCAGAATCAGCGTATCCACTTTCGCCTTGGCATCGGCCAACTGCTTCAGCGGGGCGGAGCAACTGGTGCCGCCGCCGCAGATCGCCGCCAGCCTCGAAGCGTTGCTCATCACGCTGTCACGCGGGTTCAGCGTCATCTTCACCACCTTGTTCTCGAACGGCAGCAACTGGGCCTGCGGCTGCTTGCGCAGGATCGCTGCGGCCACCAGCGCTGCCACGTCGATGCAGCGCACCGCCGTGGTCGCGCCCTGGCGGTAGCCGGTCACCGGGCTCGCCATAGAGCCGGACACGTCCGGGCATACCACCACCTGGCCGCTCAGCGCCGGTACATTGCTCAGCGACAGCTCCAGTGCATCCTGCAGCGCCTCGCGCACCGTCGCTGGCACGCCGTCGCCGGTCATGCGGTAGGCCGCCAGCAACTGGTACGGGTAGACCCGCGCCTTGCCGATTGCCTCGCCATCGGCCAGACGCCGCGCCACCATTTCGGCACAGCCCTCGATCGCGAATGCGCCATGGCGCACCAGCGTATTGAGGTTCATGCGTAGCGCCTGCCAGCCCATGCGACGGGCTTGCTCGGCCCATTGCGCCGCGCTCAGCGTCTCGTTGCCGAGCAGCTGGAACGGCACGTCCGGCAACTCGCTGCTCGCGCCGCTGCGAAACGCCAGCAGGGCGTGGGTCAACGGCGGCAGGGCAGCAGCATCGGCCGGCTTGCCGATCAGCCAGGCGAAGAAGGCTTCACGCCAGGCTTCGCTCGGCTTGGGGTGAACCATCTTCACCACGTCGGCCAGCGACGGCTGGTTGCCGACTGCGGCCTGCAGCAGTTGGCGTTCGCTGGCGGTGTTCAGCCAGTTCTGCACCAGACGCTTGGGCTGCGAACCGAGCGACTTGCGTCCGGTCACGCCGCTACGCAGGATCTGCACGAAGGTGCGCAGCATCTTGCCGTTATCCACCACCTGCTCGAACAGCGCTGGCACCAGGCTCGAGCGTTGTGCGGCCAGGGCTGCCAGCAGCAGGGCCGGCATGTCCTTCATGTGGCCCTTCTTGCGGGCATAGAGCGCGGCCTTGGCCACGTAGCGGGCGTCCAGCTCGCCGACTAGCTTGAGCACTTCGGCCAACTGGGTTTGCGCATCGGCGTAGAACGTCTGGTTCAGGCAACCGGTGACCGCCAACTGGGCCAGCTTGTGCTTGGGCTTGTAGGCATAAGCCGGCGCCTGCTGCTTGTTCAGCGTGTCGCTGGCCGGCAGTTGGGCTTGGCGGGTGTTGAACAGGTTGAAGTTGGCCATCTTGGCGTCTCGCTGTGTTGTCCGTTGTTGTCAGGACTATTGCAGCGGCTGTGCCAGGTTTATCTTTCGAGTTCTTATTTTTATTTAAGGTATTGATTTACAAGTATTTTATTTTTGTTCGGGATGATTTTTGCTGGGTCTTGAGGTGTTCGGCTTCAGCTGCATCATATCTTTATGGATCGTAATTTATCTTTTTGGATAAGATGCTTGAGGGTCTATGAGGATTGAACATGATTCGCAAGCGTACTGTCGCCATCGGCTTTATCGGCGCCACCCTGGATCGGGTCGGCAAGGGCGCCAATCGCTGGAATAAATGGCGGCCGAGTATAGGCCTGTGCCAGCAGGCTGATCTTCTGATCGACCGGCTGGAGCTGATCCACGGCACGGACGCGCGCGATATCGGCCTTGCCGAGCGCATCCGCGCCGACATCGAGCAGATCTCTCCGGAAACCGAGGTGCGCCTGCAGCAAATGCAACTGCGCAACCCCTGGGATTTCGAGGAGGTGTATGGCGCGCTGCACGATTTCACCAGCGCCTATGCCTTCGATACCGAACACGAGGACTATCTCGTGCATATCACCACCGGCACGCATGTGGCGCAGATCTGCTGGTTCCTGCTGACCGAGGCGCGCTATCTGCCTGCACGGTTGATACAAACTTCACCCACACGCAGGCGCTCCGAGGTCGATCCGGTCATAGGCACCTACACGCTGATCGACCTGGATCTGTCGCGCTATGACCGTATCGCCTCACGCTTTCAGAATACTCGCCTGGAGGGGCTGGCTTTTCTCAAGTCGGGCATTGCCACGCGCAATGCCGCCTTCAACCGCTCCATCGAGCAGATCGAGCGGGTCGCCGTGCGCTCCTCGGCGCCCATGCTGCTGATCGGCCCGACCGGCGCGGGTAAGTCGTTTCTGGCGCGGCGGGTGTACGAACTCAAGCGCAGCCGCCACTTGGTCGATGGCCGCTTCGTCGAGGTCAACTGCGCTACGCTGCGCGGCGATGGCGCCATGTCGGCGCTGTTCGGCCATATCAAGGGCGCCTTTACCGGCGCGCAGAATGCCCGCGACGGCCTGCTGCGCGCTGCGGATGGCGGCATGCTGTTTCTTGACGAGATAGGGGAGCTGGGCCTGGACGAGCAGGCCATGCTGCTCAAAGCCATCGAGGAAAAACGCTTCTTTCCCATGGGCTCAGACAAGGAGGTGAGCAGCGATTTCCTGCTGATCGCCGGCACCCACCGCGACTTGCGCACGCGGGTGGCCGAGGGGCTGTTTCGCGAAGACTTGTACGCGCGGATCAATCTCTGGACTTTCGACCTGCCCGGCCTAGCCGGGCGCCGCGAGGATATCGAGCCGAACATCGACTTCGAGCTGGAGCGCCACGCCCGCGAACAGGGGCGTATGGTGCGCTTCAACCTGGAGGCGCGGCGGCGCTATCTGGCCTTCGCCAGCTCCAGCGAGGCAGCTTGGCAGGGCAACTTCCGTGAACTGTCGGCCTCGATCACGCGCATGGCAACCCTGGCCGACAGCGGGCGTATCGATGAAGAACAGGTGCGCGAGGAGATCGAGCGCCTGCGTAGAGCCTGGGGCCAGGTGGGTCAGGATGATGGGCTGGAGGCCTTGCTGGGCGAGGAGGCTGACGCGCTGGATCTTTTCGACCGCCTGCAGTTACGGGCGGTGCTCGAGGTCTGTCGCCAGGCCGATAATTTGTCCGATGCCGGTCGCCGGCTGTATCAGGTGTCGCGCCTGAGCAAGGCGCAGCCCAACGATGCCGACCGGTTGCGCAAGTATCTGGCGCGTTTCGGCCTCGACTGGCAGGCCGTGCGTCAGTAGTGATACCAGCGCAGCTCCAGCTTCACCTCGTTGACCGGGCTGGCGATCTGGCTGAACTCGCGCTGGGCGCTTAGGCGCAGGCCGAGATTGCGTGACATTTCCCATTGCTGGTTAAGCGACAGGCGACGACGCACTTCGCCGTTATGGAAGTAGTCGCCTGCTGCCTCCAGCGTCAGGTTGCCCAGCGGGTTGCGCCATAGCAGGCCGGCGTTGAAGCCCAGAGCGGGGGAGATGGCGGCAGCGAAGTCCTCGTTGTATTCCAGGCGAGCCGTGCCAAGGGCGAAGCCGAGCAGGTCGTCGTGCAACTGCCAGGTGGCACCGGCGCCACCGCTGATATGGCCGACCAAGCGGCTATCGCCATCCTTACCGAGTACCCGCTCCAGGCCACCGCCGACCTGCCAGGACAGCGGTTGCAGCAAGGCGTTGCGTGGTGTCAGCGAGCGGATGTTGGCCAGGTCCAGGCGTTGCAGCTGCCAGTGGTTGTTCTCGTACTGGCGCAGCTTGAGCTGGAAAATCTCGATCTGCGCACCGAGCGGGAAACCGGCGAGGTTGTCGTTCAGGTCATGGTAGGCCATGCGCAGGCCATACTCGGCGAAGGCGCGGTCGTCGCGGCTGCCACCGGCCAGTTGCCAGGTGCGCGATTCGTGGCCTTCCTCAGGCAGCGGCGGGCGCTTCATCTCCAAGGCCGGCGGTGGGTTGCGATTGATCGCGCCAAGCAGCTGGAAGCTGCGCTGGGCATTGCTGCTGCGTTCTTCATCGTTGGCGTGGTAACGCACCAGGCGGAAGGCGGCGTCCTGGATCAGTGCTCGACGTTCTGCGGGCAGCGTGAGGAACTCGGCATCACTGGCTTGCGCCGGATCCGCGCTCAGGCGCAGCGCCCAGTTCTGCTCGTCGGCGTCCAGAGGTTCGGCGCGCGCCAGCAGTTCGCGCTCGCGCGAGGGGCGATAGTCGATGCGCTCCACCAGCCCGGCGTCCTTGACGGCGCGCACGGTGTCAGTGGGGATGGCGGTGAGCGGAAAGTGCTCGGTCAGTTCGATGCCGGGACGGGCGATCTCCAGCAGTTCGAGCAGACGGTAGGAGCAGTTCTCGTCGAAGAAGAAGTAATCGAAGCGGATCTGCTTGAGCTCCCAGACGTGCTCGACCATGCGTGCGGTTTCTTGCGCCGTCAGGTTCAGCCGGTATTCCCACAGGTCACGGTTTTCCAGGCGGTTGTACTCGCTGAGCTTGTCGCGATATGGCACCAGGGCGAACAGACCGGGGTAGCCGCCCATCAGCCCGCGCCAGGTATAGAGAACACTGTTGTCGTCACCTTCGATGAAGGCGCCGAAGTTCAGCGCGTAACTCAGCAGTGCGGTGTTGTGGCTGTCGATATCGGGCTGGTCGATGCGCAGCAGGGTGTGGCCGAACATCGACGACGGGCTGTTCAGATAGGCCGCCGGAAACACCAGCACCGTGCTGTGCGGATTGATGTCGGCTAACCAGTTGCGATATTCGGCGCAGTCCGGGCTGGGCAGGTCATCGAGTTGCAGTTGTGCCTTGAGCCAGCGGGTACGTGCGGGGTAGACGCATTGCGGATGGCGGTCGCCCAGTGCGGCAGGCTGATACAGGGCCTTGAGGGTCGCCTGCAGTTCGGCGGCCGGGTCGCTGGCACCATCCTCGGCGAGGAAGAAGTCGTCGTCGTCGACATAGCTGCGCCAACCGCCGAGCTTGCCGGTTTCGTAGTGGCCGAGGGCGATCCAGTAGGGATCGTTGGCGAGCTGTTCAGGCGTGGCGGCGTGCAGGGGAAGGCTGAGGCTCAGGGCAAGGACGGCGAATATCCGTTTCAAGGTCGCTGTTCTTCTTCTGGTCATGGCGATGGCCGAGCTTTGGCCAGCCTGCCGACTGGTGTCAAGGCAGTCGAACAGGACATTTCGCGCAAGTGCTGATCGGCGTCAGTCACGCGCGTTGCGCTGCACATCACACTGAGCGTTCTTGATACGCAAGGAGGTTGCCCCATGGCTCACCGTGATGTGCTGGATGCTTTGCTGCATGACTACACCGTCCGCGTCGAGGCGATTCGCCGCGACCTGAGTCGCAGCCACTCGGCGGATTTCGCCGAGCAGGCGCAGCAGCGGCAGAACGATGAGGTGCTCGAAGCGCTGCTGGCCGAGGCCGAACAGGAGTTGTTGCGGGTGCGTCAGGCCCGACAGCGCCTGGCCGAGGGGCGCTATGGCGAGTGTCTATGCTGCGGCGAGCCGATCGAGGCGGCGCGCCTGGCCGCTCTGCCGGCTGCCGAGTACTGCCTGAGCTGCGCGCAGTTCAACTGAGCGGCTGGTTGACCTCTTCCAGCAGGCGCCGTGCAGCGGAGTCGGCCGCATCGATGTAAGGCTGCAGGACGCTGGCGGCGCCAGCGCGTGTAAAGGCTTCCAGGTCGCCCTCGCGGAATGCGCTGAGGGTGACGTTGCCACGGAAGCCGCCACTGCGTGCGGCGCGCAGGAGGATGGCATTGACCTCGCGCTGCGGAATGGTGCTGACCAGTGCACGCGCCTGCTGCAAGGGCAGGTGGGCGATGAAATCGGCGTCTTCGGCATCGCCATAGCATACCGCCAGCCCCGCCTGCCGGGCGCTGGCCAGGGCCTGCGGATCGAAGTCCACCCCCAGCACGCGCAGGCCGCCATCCTGCAGGCGATGCGCCAGCTGGCGGCCGTAGCGGCCCAGGCCGTAGACGATGACCTCAGGTTGGGCCTGCTCAGGAGCATTGTCTTCAGCGTTTTCGCGGTGGGCGACGCGCCGCTCGAATATGCCAAGCCAGGGGGAAAGGCGCTCGAACAGCGGCTGCGAGTAGAGAATCATGTAGGTGGACAGGGTAATGGTGATGATGCCCACCAGCGTGGTCAGGCCCAGCGCTGCCCCGCCCACATGGCCGAGGCTGATGCCCATGGCGACGAAGATGATGGAGAACTCGCTGATCTGAGCCACGGTCAGCCCGGCCATGAAACCGGTGCGCTTGCGGTAGCCCATCGCGCCCATGATGGCCATCACGATCAGCGGGTTGCCGATCAGCACGAACAGCGACAGCAGCAACGCGCTGCCGATCTGTTGGTGCAGATAGGTGAAGTCCAGCTGAATACCCAGGTGCAGGAAGAAGAACAGCAGAAGAAAGTCGCGCAGGCTGGTCAGGCGGCTGGCGATGGCTTCACGCAATGGCGTCGAGGCCAGGCAGAAACCCGCAATGAATGCGCCCAGTTCCTTGGACAGCCCCAGGGCTTCGGCGCCGCCGGCCAGCAACGTACCCCAGGCGATAGCCACCAGCATCAGCAGTTCGGGCGAGCGGGCCATGGGCGCCAGCAAACGTGGCAGGGCAAAGCGTACCAGCAGATAGAGCAGCGCCAGGCTGGCCAGCAGGGCGCCGATCAGCGCCAGCGGGGATAACCCCTCGTGCGTGCCGTGGCTCGGCTGATACAGGCTGATGACCAGCATGGCCAGAACCACGGCGATGTCCTGCACGATGAGAAAGCCCATGGCGATGCGGCCGTGCAGTGAATCGATTTCGCCTTTGTCCGACAGCAGTTTGACGATGATGATGGTGCTGGAAAAGGTCAGCGCCACGGCCACGTAGCCGGCACTCGCCCAGTCCAGGCCCAGCAGACGACACAGGATCAGGCCGGCGACGATGGTGAAGCTCAACTGCCCCAGACCGGTGGCCAGAGCCACTGGGCCGAGCGTGCGCACCAGATGCATGTCCAGTTTCAGACCGACGACGAACAGCAGCACTGTGATGCCGATTTCCGATAACAGACTGATCGAGCTGTGATCGCCGGCCAGATTCATCACTGCCGGGCCGGCGATGATGCCGACCAGGATATAAGCGATGATCAATGGTTGGCGCAGCCTGACGGCGAGCATGCCCAGCAAGGCAGACAGGCTGAGCAGGGCGGCGATTTCCTGGAAAGCACTCATAGGCAAGGTTCCTGATGGCGGGGCGCCTGTCGTTCGCAGGCTTGATAGCTACGAGACAGATTATCCCAGCGTCGATTTTGCGCATTGCCTTGAATCAAACCTTGATCCTGCTTGCGCCACAGGCCCAGAATCACCCCATGTTTTTGCGGAACGTCCGCCCGCTATAAAGGATTGCCAATGTCCAAGCGTAGCCTCGATGCTTTGCGCCTTGCCCCCGAATCTCTGACCCGCCCCTTCGCCCCCGAGCAGTTCAACTTCAGCAGCACCGATGATCTCGAACCTTTCCGCGGCGTGCTGGGCCAGGCCCGCGCCGTGGAGGCGCTGCAGTTCGGCGTGGCCATGCCGCGTCCCGGCTACAACGTGTTCGTCATGGGCGAGCCCGGCACCGGGCGCTTCTCCTTCGTCCAGCGCTACCTCAAGGCCGAAGCCAAGCGCATGGAGACACCGGCCGACCGGGTTTACGTCAACCATTTCGACGAACCGCGCGAGCCGCGTGCGCTGGAGCTGCCTGCCGGCACGGCGAGCGACTTCATAGCCGACATCAACCAGTTGATCGACAACCTGCTGGCCACCTTCCCGGCGGTGTTCGAAACGCCGACCTACCAGCAGAAGAAGAGCGCCATCGACCGCGGCTTCAACAAGCGCTACGACCAGGCGCTGGACGTGATCGAGCGTCTGTCGCTGGAGAAGGGCGTGGCCCTGTACCGCGACAGCACCAACATCGCCTTCACCCCGATGGCCGATGGCAAGGCGCTGGACGAGGCCGAGTTCGCCCAGTTGCCGGAAGCCGACCGTGAGCGCTTCCATGCCGATATCGCCGCGCTGGAGGAGCGCCTCAACGAGGAGCTGGCCAGCCTGCCGCAGTGGAAGCGCGAGTCGAGCAACCTGCTGCGTCAGCTCAACGAAGAGACCATCACCGTCGCCTTGCAGCCGCTGCTGGCGCCGCTGTCGGAGAAGTACGCCGAGAACGCTGGCGTCTGCGCCTATTTGCAGGCGATGCAGATCAATCTGCTGAAAACCGCCGTCGAGCAGCTGGTGGATGTCGACAAGGCTGATCCGCAGCTGCGCAAGCTGCTGGAAGAAATGTACTGCCCGAGCCTGGTGGTCGGTCACCATGCCCATGGCGGTGCGCCGGTGGTGTTCGAGTCGCACCCGACCTACGACAACCTGTTCGGCCGCATCGAGTACAGCTCCGATCAGGGCGCGCTGTACACCAGCTACCGCCAGCTGCGCCCGGGTGCGCTGCACCGCGCCAACGGCGGTTACCTGGTGGTCGAGGCGGAAAAGCTGCTCGGCGAGCCCTTCGTCTGGGAGGCGCTCAAGCGCGCCCTGCATTCGCGCCAGCTGAAGATGGAGTCGCCGCTGGGCGATCTCGGCCGCATCGCTACCGTCACGCTCAACCCGCAGGTCATCCCGCTGCAGCTGAAGGTCATCATCATCGGCTCGCGGCAGCTGTATTACGCGCTGCAGGATCACGATCCGGACTTCCAGGAGATGTTCCGCGTTCTGGTCGACTTCGACGAGGACATCCCGCTCGCCGAAGACAGCCTGGAGCAGTTCGCCCAGTTGATGAAGACGCGTACCTCGGAGGAGGGCATGGCGCCCATGACCGGCGCTGCGGTGGCGCGCCTGGCCACCTACAGCGCGCGCCTGGCCGAACATCAGGGGCGTCTGTCGGCGCGTATCGGTGACCTGTTCCAGCTGGTCAGCGAGGCCGATTTCATTCGCCAACTGGCCGGCGAGAAGATCACCGACGTCGGTCATATCGAGCGCGCGCTCAAGGCCAAGGCCACGCGCACCGGGCGTGTGTCGGCGCGGATCATCGACGACATGCTGGCCGGCATCATCCTTATCGATACCAGCGGCGCCGCCGTCGGCAAGTGCAACGGCCTGACCGTGCTGGAAGTCGGCGACTCGGCCTTCGGTGTGCCGGCGCGGATTTCCGCCACGGTGTATCCGGGAGGCAGCGGCATCGTCGACATCGAGCGCGAGGTCAGCCTCGGTCAGCCGATCCACTCCAAGGGTGTGATGATCCTCACCGGCTTCCTCGGCAGCCGCTACGCCCAGGAATTCCCGCTGGAGATTTCCGCGAGCATCGCCCTGGAGCAGTCCTACGGTTACGTCGACGGCGACAGCGCCTCGCTCGGCGAGGTCTGCACACTGATTTCGGCGCTGTCGCGCACCCCACTCAAGCAGTGCTTCGCCATCACCGGCTCGATCAACCAGTTCGGTGAGGTGCAGGCGGTCGGTGGCGTCAACGAGAAGATCGAAGGCTTCTTCCGGCTGTGCGAAGCGCGTGGCCTGACCGGCGAGCAGGGGGTAATCATCCCGCACTCCAACGTCGCCAACCTGATGCTCGATGAGCGCGTGTTGCAGGCGGTGCGCGACGGGCAGTTCAACGTCTATGCCGTGCGCCATGTCGACGAGGCGCTGAGCCTGCTGGTCGGCGAGGCGGCCGGACACCCGGACGAGAAAGGACGTTTCCCCAAGGGCAGCGTCAACGCCCGGGTGGTCGAGCGCCTGCGCGATATCGCCGAGATCGGCCTGGAAGAGGAAGGCAAACCGGCCGAGGAGAAGGCGAAAGCCGAGGCCGAGCCTGCAGCCGCCAAGCCAGCCAAGACGCCGCGACGCAAGAAAGGCGAGGGAGACGCCGCGAGCTGATCAGATCTTGCGCGATTGTCCCGGATTGCCCGGGACAGGCGCATCGGCCTTATTGCTAACGCCTCATGCACAGAGTTATCCACAGATTGCGTGGATAACTTTGGCTTCACAGCTTGGGCGCTCGGGGTGTAGGCTGGAGCCTGGATTCCGCGAGGGTAGCCGCCATGTCGCGCAGCCTCTGCCTCACCCGTCAATGCCTGGGCCTGGTCACCCGCATCGAATGCGTGATCCGGCCGATGGCCGGTAACAGCGGTCGCTGGATACTGCTCTGCGCTGCTGGCATGTCAGGCGCGCAACCCTCTGCAATCAAGGCTCAAGGCCCGTTCTATGGGCCTTGCGTCGCGGAAGGGGTTCTCGAGTCGATTGCCGAAAGCCTGGCTTTGCAGGGCTATGTCGAATGCAGCGAACCCCCCATCTGGCGTTTGCACATGCAGGCCGAGTTACGCCGCGTCAATGGCGAACGCAGCAGTCCGCTCGGCTTGCTCCAGCGCCGCCCCGAGACTGACGGGCACAACTGAAACTCCCCAAACAAAGCGCTTCGTGGCATTCGGGCGTACTCGCAGGGGCAGGGTTATCCACAATACGCGGGCCGCTTCTGCTGATGCAGGGCGATGGGTATACTCGCCGCGATTTTTCCCTTCCCTTCAGTGAGTCTTCCATGGAACGCTTTATCGAAAACGCCATGTACGCATCGCGTTGGCTGCTGGCGCCGATCTACTTTGGTCTTTCTCTGGGTTTGCTGGCGCTGGCGCTGAAATTCTTCCAGGAAGTCTTCCATATCCTGCCGAATGTCTTCGCCATGGCAGAGTCCGACCTGATTCTGGTCCTGCTGTCGCTGATCGACATGGCTCTGGTGGGCGGCTTGCTGGTGATGGTGATGATTTCCGGCTACGAGAACTTCGTTTCGCAACTGGATATCGACGAGAGCAAGGAGAAGCTCAACTGGTTGGGCAAGATGGACTCCAGCTCGTTGAAGATGAAGGTGGCCGCTTCGATCGTGGCCATTTCCTCGATTCATCTGCTGCGGGTATTCATGGACGCTCGCAACTACGAAACGGACCACCTCATGTGGTACGTGATCATCCACATGACCTTCGTGGCCTCGGCGTTCGCAATGGGCTACTTGGACAAACTGACCAAGCACGATTGATCCAAGAGGCTTCAAGACCGCCCGTCCGAACAGACGGGCGTTTTGCTTTCTGGGCTTGAGCTTTTTCTTTGTTGTACAAGAATTGTATTTGCATAGGTTCTTGTATAATTAAAGCAGGAGGAAAGCCCAGATGAATCTGCATGATCTATCCAATCACGCCCAAGCCGGTCGCATCGACGAACTCAATCTGATCTCGCTTGAGGGCGGTATCTATCTGCTCGAAGCGCGCATGGACGGCCGTGCGCATCCAATTCTCAACGAGCATGGCAGCACCCTGAACCTGCGGTCTGTAGAGCATGCGCGCGACGTGCTGCAGGAAATGCCAACGCTGCCGTTCTTCCTGGTGCACAGCTCGGTACATGACGAGATGTGCGGTATGCCATCTGCCGACAACAGTTTGCGCGTGCCCATCGCGTTTCGCTCCGGCTGGTGACAGCACTGCAGATGACCTTTGATATCGAGGGCGGCGTGCGCCGCCTGATCCTGATTCTTGGCGACCAGCTCACTGCCGGCCTCGGTGCACTGGCGGATATCGACCCGCAGCGGGATCATGCGCTGCTGGCCGAGGTGATGGAGGAGGCCAGTCATGTGCCGCATCATCCGAAGAAGATCGCCCTGATCTTCAGCGCCATGCGCCATTTCGCCGAGATCTTGCGCGCTCAGGGCATGCAGGTGCACTACGTGACGCTGGATGATCCGCACAACAGCGGATCCTTGCCCGGTGAGCTGCAGCGCTGGACGCAACAGCTCAACCCCGCCGAAGTGCATCTGACCGAGTGTGGCGACTGGCGTCTGGAGCAGTCCCTGCGTCACTGTGGCGTGCCGATTCACTGGCATCAGGACAGCCGTTTTCTCTGCACGCGCGAGGCCTTCGCCGCCTGGGCGCAGGGGCGCAAGCAACTGCGCATGGAGTTCTTCTACCGCGAGATGCGCCGCACCAGTGGCTTGCTGCTCAACCCGGATGGCACGCCCGAGGGCGGCGCCTGGAACTTCGACGCCGACAACCGCAAGGCCTTGCCCAAGGGCGTGCACCCGCCTGCGCCGCTGCGTATCGAGCCGGATGCCATCACGACCGAGGTGCTGGAGCTGGTATCGCGGCGTTTTGCCCATCACTACGGCAGCCTGGACGGTTTCGATTACCCGGTCACAGCCGAGCAGGCCGAGCGTCTTTGGCAGCATTTTCTCGCCAACGGCCTGGCGGATTTTGGCGATTACCAGGACGCCATGGCCGATGACGAGCCGTTTCTCTTTCATTCACGCATCAGCGCCGCGCTGAATATCGGCCTGCTCGATCTGCGGCGGATCTGCGCCGAGGTCGAGGCGGCCTATCGCACAGGCAAGGTGCCGCTGAACGCCGCCGAAGGTTTCATCCGCCAGTTGATCGGCTGGCGCGAGTACGTGCGTGGCATCTACTGGTTGCGCATGCCGGAATATGCCGAAGGCAACCGTTTCGGCAATTCACGGGCGCTGCCCGAGTTCTACTGGACCGGCCGGACGCGCATGAACTGCATGCGCCAGACCATCGGCCAGACTCTGGAGCATGCCTACGCCCACCATATCCAGCGGCTGATGGTGACCGGCAACTTCGCCCTGCTGGCCGGCATTGCGCCCAAGGCCACCTGCGACTGGTACCTGGCCGTGTACATGGACGCCTTCGACTGGGTGGAGCTGCCCAACACCTTGGGCATGGTGATGCACGCCGACGGTGGCTATCTCGGTTCCAAGCCCTATTGCGCCAGTGGCCAGTACATCAAGCGCATGTCCAACCATTGCCAGGGCTGCAGCTACAAGGTGAGCGAGAGCACCGGCGAGTCGGCTTGCCCGTTCAACGCGCTGTACTGGCACTTTCTCATGCGCCACCGCGAGCCGCTCGAGCGAAACCCGCGCATGGGCATGGTCTACCGCAACCTGGCGCGGATGAACGAGGCCAGGCAGCAGGCGCTATGGGACTGGGGCGAGCGTCTGCTGGCCAGGCTCGATGCCGGAGAGATGCTGTGAAAAAGAGCGATTTGCCGGTGAAGACCTGCGCCGTCTGTGGCCTGCCGTTCACCTGGCGCAAGAAGTGGGCGCGCTGCTGGGACGAAGTGCGCTACTGCTCCGAGCGCTGTCGGCGCGGGCGCAATACCCTGTAGATACGGGTTGTCGCCGCTGAAGCGCCTCCCACGGAATGCGCATTTCCTGCTGCTGTGGGAGGGGCTTGAGCCGCGACAGGCTTGGCACGTTGCCGTGACCCTGCGCCTGGCTTCTGTGCTAGGCTGGCCGACCTTTTTCACAGCCCCCAGCGGAGCCTTTCATGTCCGAATTCAACTTCAGCCCCGATCTGTCCTCCGATGAGGGCCGCGTCAGCTACGGCATCGGTCGTCAACTCGGTGGTCAGTTGCGTGACAACCCGCCGCCCGGCGTCGACCTGAGCGCCATCCTCGCCGGTCTGACCGACGCCTTCACCGGCCAGGCCAGCCGCGTATCCGAGGCCGAGCTGGGCGCCAGCTTCAAGGTCATCCGCGAAATCATGCAGGCCGAAGCGGCTGCCAAGGCCGAAGCCGCTGCCGGCGAAGGCCGTGCCTACCTGGCCGAGAACGCCAAGCGCGAAGGCGTGACCGTGTTGCCGTCCGGCCTGCAGTACGAGGTGCTGGTGGCAGGCGAGGGCGCCAAGCCGTCGGCCGACGACCAGGTGCGTACCCACTACCACGGCACCCTGATCGACGGCACCGTATTCGACAGCTCCTACGAGCGTGGCCAGCCGGCTGAGTTTCCGGTCGGCGGCGTGATTCCGGGCTGGGTCGAGGCGCTGCAACTGATGGGTACCGGCAGCAAGTGGCGCCTGCACGTGCCGAGCGAGCTGGCCTACGGCGCTCAGGGCGTCGGCAGCATCCCGCCGCACAGCGTGCTGGTGTTCGATGTCGAGCTGCTCGACATCCTGTAAGAGGTCGCGGTATCGGTGCGCACGGCGCACCCTACGATGCCACGCATAGCCTTTGAAAACGGGGCGCCCTTTTTGACAGGGCGCCCCGTTTGCGTTGTTACGGGTAGGGTGCGCCGCGCGCACCGGGCAATACTCTGGCTACCCGTCTGCTGCGGTTCTGTTCAGGGCCGCAAGGCACGTGCGTAGCAGTACAGGAACAGGCTGCGCACCAGCTCCTTGAGCACGATGGGTTCGCTGGAGCTGAGCTCGTGCAGGTCAAGGTCGCCCTGGTCACGCAACTCGTCCAGGGCTTCTTCTTCGAGCATGGCGCAGACCTCGCCGGTTTCGCGGTTGAGGATGCGCAGATAGGGATGCGGGCGGTCCAGCCAGGCATCGATCAGGTAGGTCATGGCAGGTCTCCTTGGCCGTCGTTACGTAACTGAGAATAATTCCTATTACATAAATAGCAAGGGTTAAT
This sequence comes from Ectopseudomonas guguanensis, assembly GCF_900104265.1. GTDB lineage: Bacteria > Pseudomonadota > Gammaproteobacteria > Pseudomonadales > Pseudomonadaceae > Aquipseudomonas > Aquipseudomonas guguanensis. Next base: position 124,335 of record NZ_FNJJ01000015.1, on the reverse strand, counting down.
TGCGACCTTCTGTCGTTTGCCTGTCCGGGGAGGTTTTGCCGCGGGATGTCGTGGAGGCGCCGGGGTTGTGCGCACCGCTTCCGATATGTCGGAGAGGCGGTGCGCGCGGCGCACCCTACGAGCGAGCACTGCTCAATGGGCGGGCACGGTCTGCGCTTGTTCCCGCGGTTCGGCATCCGGCTTGGCCAGCAGGCTGTAGACGCAGGGCAGGACGAACAGGGTGAACAGCGTGCCGACGCTCATGCCGGTGGCGATCACCAGGCCGATGTCGAAGCGGCTCACCGCACCGGCGCCGCTGGCGAGGATCAGCGGCACCATGCCGAACACCATCGCCGCGGTGGTCATCAGCACCGGGCGCAGGCGAATGGCCGCCGCTTCCTCGATGGCCTCGCGCAGCGGCAGGCCCTTTTCGTGGCGCAGCTGGTTGGCGAATTCGACGATGAGGATGCCGTGCTTGCTGATCAGGCCGATCAGCGTCACCAGGCCCACCTGGGTGTAGATGTTCATGGTGGAGAAACCGAGGAAGATCGGCACCAGCGCGCCGCAGATCGACAGCGGCACGGTGACCAGGATCACCAGCGGGTCGCGGAAGCTCTCGAACTGCGCGGCCAGCACCAGGAAGATGATCGCCAGGGCCAGGGCGAAGGTGACGAACAGCGCGCTGCCTTCCTGGATGTACTGCCGCGAGGCGCCGGCGTAGTCGAAGCTGTAGCCGCGCGGCGCTTCCTCGCGGGCGATGGCGGTGATGGTGTCGATCGCCTCGCCCTGGCTGACGATGGCCACGCCCTCGATGATCGCCGAGTTGAGCTGCTGGAACTGCTTGAGCTTGGTCGGCCGCGCGCGGTCGCTGAGGCTGATCAGGGTGCCCAGCGGCACCATGGCACCGCTTTCGCTGCGCACGTGGTAGTTGTCCAGCCAGCCCGGATTGTCGCGATAGGCGCGCTCGACCTGGGCGATCACCTTGTAGCTGCGCCCGTCGATGGTGAAGCGGTTGATCTCGCCTTCGCCGAGCAGGCTGGCCAGGGTGACGCCCAGGTCTTCCATGGATACGCCCATCTGCGCGGCTTTCTCGCGGTCGATGTCGACCACGATTTCCGGCTTGTCGAAGGCCAGGTCGATATTGAGGAAGGCGAACTTGCCCGACTCCTGCGCGCGTGCCTTGACCCGTTCGGCCACCTGCAGCAGCGACTCGTAGTCGTTCGGCGTATTGATCACGAACTGGAACGGCAGGCCCTCGCCGGTGCCCGGCAGCGAGGGCAGGTTGAAGCCGAAGATCTGCAGGCCGGGAATGTGGTTGAGCTTGGCCTGCACCTCGGGAAGTATCTCCATCTGCGTGCGCTCGCGCTCGTTCCACGGTGTCAGCAGAAAGCCGCCGATACCCGACTGCACACCGTCGAAGCCGTTGATCTGGAACGAGGAGTAGTACTCGGGGAAGCTCTTGAATATCTCCACGAACTGGTCGGTGTAGGCGTTGACGTAGTCGAGGTTGGTCGGCTGCGGCGCGTTGGCGAAGAGGAACACGATGCCCTGGTCTTCCTCGGGCGCCAGCTCGCTCTGGGTGAAGGACAGCAGCAGCGGAATCAGCGCCATGACGATCACACCGAACACCACCACCACCGGGCGGGTATCGAGGGTGCCGTGGAGCATCTTCTGGTAACGCTGCTTGAGCCGGTCGAAGATCATGTCCAGGCGGTGGGCCAGGCCCGAGGGATTCTCGTCATGGCGCAGCAGCTTGGCGCACATCATCGGCGACAGGGTCAGGGCAACGATGCCGGAGATGATCACCGCGCCGGCCAGGGTCAGGGCGAACTCCTTGAACAGCGCGCCGGTCAGGCCTTCGAGGAAGCCGATGGGGGCGTACACCGCGGCCAGGGTGATGGTCATCGACACCACCGGCACGGCGATCTCGCGCGCGCCTTCGATGGCGGCATCGAACGGCGTCTTGCCCTCCTCGATATGGCGGTGGATGTTCTCTACGACGACGATGGCGTCGTCCACCACCAGGCCGATGGCCAATACCATCGCCAGCAGGGTCAGCAGGTTGATCGAGTAGCCCATCAGCTGCATGAAGAACAAGACGCCGATCATCGACAGCGGGATGGTGATCACCGGGATCAGCACCGAGCGGAACGCGCCGAGGAACAGGAACACCACGACGATGACGATCAGCACCGCCTCGGCCAGGGTCTTGACCACTTCGTCGATGGAGGCCTGGATGAACAGGGTGGCGTCGTAGGCGATGGCCACCTTGAGGTTCGGCGGCAGTTGCGCCTCCAGCTCGGGCATGGCCGCGCGCACTTCCTTGATCACGTCCAGCGGGTTGGCGCTCGGCGTGCCCTTGATGGCGATGTACACCGACGGAATGCCATCGAAGGAGCTGATCGAGTCGTAGTTGGCCGCGCCCATTTCCACCCGGGCGATGTCGCGCACCAGCACGCGGGTGTCACCCACCGTCTTCACCGGAATGGCGCCGAAGGCCTCGACCGATTTCAGGTCGGTGCTGGCGTTGATGCTGGTGACCACGTACTGCCCCTTCACCTCGCCAGCGGCGGAGAGGAAGTTGTACTTGCGCACTGCCTCGTTGAGATCGCCGGCGGTGACGCCGTAGGCAGCCATTTTCACCGGGTCCAGCCACAGGCGCATGGCGAACACCTGGTTGCCGAGAATCTGCGCCTCGGCCATGCCGGGCAGGGTGGCCAGCTTGGGCTGGATCACCCTGGAGAGATAGTCGGTAATCTGCGGGTTGGACAGCTCGTCGCTGTAGAAGCTGACGTACATCAGCGCCGAGGCGTCGGCCGCTTCCTTGGACAGCACCGGGTCCTCGGCGTCCTGCGGCAGCTGGTTCTTCACCTCGTTGGCCTTGGCCAGCAGCTCGGTGAACAGGCGGTCACTGTTGGCGCCGATGCGTGCATAGATGGAGATGGTCGACAGGTTCTGCTGGCTCGACGAGGTCATGTAGTCGATGCCTTCGGCGCTGGCCAGGCTCTGCTGCAGCGGTTGGGTGATATAGCCCTGAATGGTTTCGGCGTTGGCACCGGGGTAGGCGGTGGTCACCGTGATCAGGGCGTTCTCCATCTGCGGATACTGGCGGATGCTGAGCTTGCTGAACGCCTGGAAACCGAGCAGGACGATCAGTAGGCTGACCACGGTGGCCAGCACCGGGCGGCGGATGAAGGGATCGGTAAATGCCATGGAAATTTCCTTGGCCGCCCTGCGGCGGCCTGTCTATCAGCAGTTGTGCGCGTTTTGCGCCCCACTTCTTTGTGGGGCTGGAGGAGAGGGCGGTTTGACTGCCCGTTTCCCTTCTCCCTAACCCTCTCCCCAGAGGGGAGAGGGGACTGATCGCGTTCGGCCGATGCTGGGTTGAACCTTTACAACTGGACGCGGGCGTTATTGCCCGGTTGCGCCAGCCTGGATCGCCAGCGCCGGATCCTCGACTACCTCGACGTGGGCGCCGTTATCCAGCTTGAGCTGGCCGGAGGTGACCACCTGCTCGCCAGCCTGCAGGCCCTTGACGATCACCACGCGGCCGGCACGCCGCTCGCCGGTCTCGACGAAGCGCCGCTCGACGGTCAGCTGGGTGTTGCCGTCTGCATCCTTGAGCGCCTTGCCGTCGTTATCCTGCTTCTCCTTCACCACGTACACCGAGTTGCCATACAGGGTGTAGGTAATGGCGGTTTCCGGCACCACGATCTTCGTCTCGTCGCCCGGCAGCAGCACTTCCAGATTGGCGAACATGCCTGGCAGCAGCTTCTCGTCCGGGTTGTCCAGGGTGGCGCGCACCTGCAGGTTGCGGGTTTCGTTCTCCACCTTGGGGTTGATCGCGGCGATACGACCTGCGAACTGCTCGCCCGGGTAGGCGGCGACGCTCAGCCGTACCGGCTGACCGACCTGCAGCTGCGGTGAACGCTGCTCGGGCAGGAAGAAGTCGACGTGCAGGCGCGACAGGTCCTGCAGGGTGGCGATGGCGGCGCCCGGCGAGAGGTAGTCGCCGGTGTCCACCTGACGAATGCCGATGGTGCCGGAGAACGGCGCGAGGACGCGCTTCTTGCCGAGTTGAGCCCTGAGTTGCGATACCGTCGCCTGGGCCTTGAGCAGCTCGGCATTGAGGCGGTCGAACTCGCTCTTGGAAATATTCTGCCGGCTGACCAGGCTGCGGCCACGCTCGAACTCGACGCGCGCCAGGCTGAGTACGGCTTCGGCAGTGGCCAGGTTGGCGCGTTCCACCTCGCTGTCGAGCTGGATCAGCGGCTGGCCGAGGCGCACCTTCTGACCGGATTCGAACAGCACCTCGCTGACGATGCCGTCCACTTCGGCGGCCAGGTCCACGCCCTGATAGGCCTTGAGCGTGCCGATGGCCGGCAGGCGGCCCTGCCAGGGCTGCTCTTCGGCCAGGGCGGCGGACACGCTGATGGCCGGCTGCGGCGCCGAGAACATCTGGATCTGCTGGTAAATGGAGAAGCCTTTGTAGGCGGCGAGGGCGAGCACCACAACGAGCACCACGCCGAGCATGATGAGCATGCGACGGAGCAACATATTCCGTTTCCTTGGCAAGCGGGGAGGGGCCTGGGAATAGGCAAGAGAGGCACCTTAGTGCCAGTTTTCGCTGCTGTCAAAGCGCCGTTTTATCGATGATCGCACTGTGATGGCACTTCCCTGTGCCGGTGTTCTGCCGGGGTCAGGCGCCCAGGCGACGGGTCACTTCGCCCAGTTGCCCGGACATGTCGTGCAGGTTGCGGCTGGCCTTTTGCGTGCGCTCAACGTTGTCCTGGTTGGCGCTGGCGATGGCGGTCAGCTCGGTGAGGTTGCGCGATATGTCCTCGGCCACCGAGGTCTGCTCCTCGGCGGCGGTGGCGATCTGCTGGTTCATATCGCGTATGGCTTCCACCGCCTCGGTGATGCGCTGCAGCATGGCGCCGGCCTCGGTGACCTGGGTGACGCCCTGCTCGCTGCGCTGCTGGCCGCTCTCGATGGCGCGCACGGCATTCAGCGCGCCGGTCTGCACGGTGTCGATGATCTGGTTGATTTCGGCGGTGGACTCGGCAGTGCGCTGCGCCAGGGTGCGCACCTCGTCGGCCACCACGGCGAAGCCGCGGCCCTGCTCGCCGGCTCGCGCCGCCTCGATGGCAGCATTGAGCGCCAGCAGGTTGGTCTGTTCGGCGATGCCGCGAATTACCTCCAGCACCTTGCCGATGCGCCCGCTGTCGCTTTCCAGGCGACGGATCACTTCTGCCGTGTTGGCAATCTCGCCGCGGATGTCGGTGATGGTGGCGATGGTCGACTGCATCACCGTGCTGCCCTGGCGAGCCGAGTCGTCGGCATCGTTGGCCGCATGCGCGGCGTCGGCGGCATGGCGCGCCACCTCCTGCGCCGTGGCGGACATCTCGTGCATCGCCGTGGCGACCTGGTCGGTGCGCTCGAACTGCTCGCTGACCCCCTCGGTCATGCGCGAGGCGATGGCGTTGAGCTCGTTGCTGGCACTGTCGAGGTTCTGCGTGCTCTGGTGCAGGCGCTCGCTGGTACTGGCAAGAAAGTCGCGCAGGGTGTTCGCTGCACGTGCCAGCAGGCCCAGCTCATCCTGGCGGTTGCTTTCCACCCGCTGGCCGAAGCGACCATGGCTGAGCTGATCGACATGGCCGATAAGGTGGCGGATGGGGATGATCAGGTTGCGATTGACCAGCCACAGGCTGAACACGGCGATGACCAGCGCCGCGGACAGCATCACGATGGTGCCGAGAAGAATGGTGCGTGCGGCGCTGGCATTGATCTCTTCGGCCTGGTTCAGGCTGTTCTGGCGCAACTGTTCGACCAGCGCGCTCATCTGCTCGCTGGTGGCGCGGTCGATGCCCTTGACCGCAGCGTCGCCAGCCTGGGCATCGGCGCCCGCAGCGACGAAGGCATCGCGGCCCTTGCGGTAGTTGCCGCCAAGCGCCTGATGCTCGCTGCGCAGGCGCTCGACCTGAGTCCTAAGGGCCGGGTCGGCTGCGGCCACCTGAGTCAGCTGACCGAGGATGTCCTGTACCTTGCGCTCCTGCGCCTCGAACTGGCTCCAGTAGCGTTGCAGGTTGGCGCTGTCCTGGCCGCGCAGCAGGACGTTCTTCCATTCCTGCACCTGAATCTTGAATTCGACGTTGGCTGCGTCGATCAGCCGTGAGGACTCCAATGGCCCGTCGAGCAGGCCACGATAGGACTGGATGCCGCTGGAAAGAAAGCTGAAACAGGCCAGGGCGGTGATCAGAATCAGCGCCAGACTGCCGCCGAGCAGGGCGAGAATCTGCGCGCGCAGGGATTTTTGCAGGAACATGATGGGAGGCCTCGAAAGCCAGGCGTGGCGGGACACACTTCAGCGTAGACGGTGAATATTGCAGATTTGTGAAATGTCTAGACGAGTGGTGCCATATGGCTAGCACCAGACCAGCCTTTACAGATTCTGCGGCTTGAATGATTGCGCAATCATCATAGTCTGGCTCGGGTTGTCCAGCGTTCGGCAGCCCATCGGGGGCGCCGAACTTCACTTCGAGGAAGACGCCATGACCGATAACGCCACCCCATGTGCCGACGACGACCGCATTGCCTGGCTGAGCCTGCGCTCGGTAGCGCTGCCGCTGGCCAATCCGATCAGCGATGCCAAGGTGCTCACTGGCCGGCAGAAGCCGATGACCGAGATCGCCATCCTGATCGCCGAGATCGAGACCCGGGACGGTCACCGCGGCCTGGGTTTCAGCTACTCCAAGCGCGCCGGCGGTGCCGGCCAGTTCGCCCATGCCCTGGAAGTCGCGCCGAACCTGATCGGCGAGAACCCCAGCGATATCGCCAGGCTCTGGGACAAGCTGTGTTGGGCCAGCGCCTCGGTCGGCCGCAGCGGTCTGGCGACCCAGGCCATCGGCGCCTTCGACGTCGCCCTTTGGGACCTCAAGGCGCGCCGCGCCGGTCTGTCGCTGGCGCGCCTGCTCGGCAGTCACCGCGATTCGGTGCGTTGCTACAACACTTCGGGTGGCTTCCTGCATACACCGCTCGATCAGTTGCTGAAGAACACCGACCTGTCCCGCGAGAAGGGCATCGGCGGCATCAAACTCAAGGTCGGCCAGCCCGACTGGGCGCTGGATATCCACCGTGTCAGCACCGTGCGTGAGCATCTGGGCGAGAGCTTCCCGCTGATGGTTGATGCCAACCAGCAATGGGATCGCCCGACCGCGCGGCGCATGTGCCGGCGCCTGGAGTCCTTCGACCTGATCTGGATCGAGGAGCCGCTGGACTGCTACGACGCCGAAGGCCATGCCGAGCTGGTGCGTCAGTTCGATACGCCGATCGCCACCGGCGAGATGCTCACCAGCCCGGCCGAGCACTGGGAGTTCATTCGCCAGCGCGGCGCCGACTTCCTTATGCCCGATGCGCCGCGCGTCGGCGGCATCACCCCATACCTGCGCGTGCAGGCGCTGGCCGAGCAGGCCGGCATGACCCTGGCGCCGCACTTCGCCATGGAGCTGCACGTGCACCTGGCCGCCAACCATACGCGTGAGCCCTGGGTCGAGCATTTCGAATGGCTGGAGCCGCTGTTCAACGAGCGCCTGGAGATTCGCGACGGGCGCATGCTGGTGCCGACCCGTCCGGGCCTTGGCCTGAGCCTGAGCGAGCAGGTGGCCGGCTGGACGGTGCAGCAGGCGGAGGTTGGCAAACGCGGCTGATCATGGCGGGACAGGAGGAACGCCAACGCTTATGCGTTCCTCCTGGTTGAACGTGCTCGAGAGTGTTGTGGCTCAATGATTCTGGACACCCCGATAGGGCGTTAAGCTTCGCCCCTTTCGGGCGCCACACCTTGATTCGCCCGTAAGGGGCGAAATCCGTCAGGTAAGGCGACACGCTAACGGATAGTGCCAAGTCATCGACAGCTAACACGTTATTGCCAGTCCGGCGTCCACCCGCACTTTCCCCAAAATATGCGAAGAACCCAAAAGAGGCCGTGTTGACGTAATGCTGTTCCCTTAAGGTTGCACACGTTTGGCTCCCCTCTCCCATTTATGGGAGAGGGGCTGGGGGAGAGGGCAGAAGACACCACAAAACTGCCATTTCCCCCTCTCCGAACGCGGCCCGCCCTAACCCTCTCCCCAGAGGGGCGAGGGGACTGATCGAGCTCGACCGTTTCTTAAGTGAACAGCATTAGCCGTGTTGACGGCCTCTTTTGAAGTGCTCTGTCTCAGGTGCGCAGGATCTGGTTGATCGCGCTGGGTTTGGGACGCAGTGCGCTGAACACCTGCCAGAGCACGAACGCCAGCGCCAGGCCGAGGAAGGTGCCGGCGATGGGGTTGGTGAAGAAGGCGGCGAAGCTATTGTCCGACAGCATCAGGCCGCGGCGCAGGTTGGTTTCCGCCATCGGCCCGAGGATGAAGCCGATGATGAAGGGCGCCGCCGGCATCCCGGCTTTGACGAAGGCGTAGCCAAGCAGGCCGAACAGCAGGATCGACCAAACGTCGAACAGGCGGCTGGACAGACCGAAGGCGCCCACCACGCAGAGCACCAGAATGATCGGCAGCAGAATGTGCTTGGGCACGTCGAGCAGCTTGATGAACAGGCGCAGGCCGTAGAACTCCATGAACAGCATCATGCAGGTGGCGACGATCAGCGCGGCGAAGATGGTGTACACCAGCGGGCCCTGGCTGATGAACAGCAGCGGGCCGGGCTGGATGCCATGAATCAGGAAGCCGCCGAGCATGATCGCGGTGACGGTGTCGCCGGGAATGCCCAAGGTCATCAGCGGCATCATGGCGCCGCCGACGCCGGCGTTGTTGGCCGTCTCGCTGGCCACCACCCCGCCGATATTGCCCTTGCCGTAGGTATGGCCATCCTTCGCGCGCTTCTTGGCGATGATGTAGGAGACCAGGTTGGACGTCCCGGCACCGATGCCCGGCAGGATGCCGATGCCCAGGCCGATGATGCCGGAGCGCCCGGCATTTGGCAGTTGCTCGCGAAACTCCTTGAGCGAGAACCCGAAGCCCCTGATGTTCTTCATGCTCACCGACCTGGCCTTGCCCTGCACGGCATGGCGGCCGCTTTCGGCCAGCTTGATGATCTCGGCCACGGCGAACATGCCGATCATCACCGTGAGCATGGAGAAGCCGCCATTGAGCTCGCTGAAACCGAAGGTGAAGCGGCGCACCGCCTCCACCGGCGCGATACCGACGGTGGACACGGCGATGCCCAGGGTACCGGCGAACAGCCCCTTGACCATGGAGCCGGCCGACAGGGTGGCGATCAGCGTCAGGGAAAACACGGCGATGGCGAAGTATTCGTGCGGACCGAAACTCAGGGCGACCTTGGCCAGCTGTGGGGCGATGAACATCAGCGCGACGATGCTGAAGATGGTGCCGAGGAAGGAGAACACGATACCGACGCCCAGCGCCTTGACCCCCTGGCCCTGTTCCATCAGCGGGCCACCATCGAACACCGTGGCGATCGATGAAGGCGTTCCCGGGATCTTCAGCAGGATCGCCGAGATCAGGCCTCCGGACGTGGCGCCGATGAACAGTGCCACCAGCAGCGACAGCCCGGCCTGCGGGCCCATGGTGAAGGTCAGCGGCAGGCACAGCGCCACGGCCATGGTGGCTGACAGGCCGGGCACGGCACCGAAGACGATGCCCAGGGCGACACCGACGGCCATCAGCATGAGGATGTTGAGCGAGAAGACGGCACCGAAGCCTTGCTGCAGTAATTCGAGCATGGTCGATCCTCAGATGTAGTCGTTCAGCAGGCCAGCGGGCAGCAACAGGTCGAAGGCCTCGCGGAACAGCAGGAAGATGAGCGCAGAACAGATGACGGCGATCAGCAGGTAGGTCAGGTGTCTGGCCTTCTGGTTCACCGGGGTCAGCACCAGGAACTGCAGATACAGGTAAACCACGGTCATGATCGGGAAGCCCACGGGGCCTAGCAGGGCCATGTAGCCGAGGATCAGGCCGAGGGTCTTGATCACCGTCTTCGGTTCGACGATTTCAGTGGCCGGCTCTTCGGCCTCTGTCGGCACCGGGCTGGCGGGCTCGGCGGCGGCCTTGGGTCTGGCAAAGGCGCTGATCACTTGCATCAGGCCAAGCAGAGAGAGGAATCCGGCCAGCAGTTTCGGCACGGTGGCCGCGTCGATGCCGGCATGCCCGGGCAGCTGTTGCGCCATCACCAGGTAGGCGAGGCTGGCAGCGAGCATGGCGATGCCGATGATCAGTTCTTTCTTGTTCGGGGTGTTCATCGCGTACCTCGATGTTCTGAGGTGCAGCGCCGCCAGTCATCGCGGGCGGCGGCGCTGCGTCAGGGCTTACTTGGCCTTGCGCAGCTCATCCTTGAACTGCATGAAGTCGTCGCGGGTCTTGGCCAGGATCTGCTTGGCCTCTTCGGTGTCGTAGAACGCGACCGGCTGCTTGAATTTCTTCAGGTCTTCGGCGTAGGCGGGCTTCTGGGTGATCTGCTGCATGATGTCGGACATCTTCTTCACGATCGCCGGGTCGGTGCCTTTCGGGAAAGCCACCACGTACGGCTTGTCCATGGTGATGTCGAGGCCCTGCTCCTTGAGGGTCGGCACATCGCCTAGCATGGCGTTGCGTTCCTCGTTGGGCTGGCCCAGCGCGACCATCTGCCCACCCTGCACATAGTCCTGCACCGAGCCGTAGGTAATGGCGCCCATGTCCAGGCGACCGCCGAGCATGCCGACCACGCGGTCGGATACGGTGCCGCCGTCGACCATCTTCAGTTTGGCGCCGGTGAGTTTTTCCAGCATCAGGCCCTGGATGTGCGAGAAGCTGCCCATCTCGGTGCCGTAGGTGATGCTGCCGGGGTTGGCTTTCGACTTGTCGACCAGGTCCTGCATGCTGGTCACGCCGGACTGCTTGGAGGCTACGAACACGGTGCTCTTGTCGACGCCGGCGATGCAGGCGATATCGAAGACTTCAAAGCTGTCTTCGGTCAGGCCGGCCACTTCGTTGACGATCAGCTGACCCGGGTGGGTGAAGAGGATGGTGTTGCCGTCGGCCGCAGCGCCCTTGACCTGCTCGGCGGCCAGTGTGCCCCCGCCGCCGGCGACGTTGGTCACCACCATGGTCTTGCCGGTGATCTCGTTGAAGTACTTGGCCATCATGCGCGCGTTGAAGTCGGTGTCGCCGCCGGGGTTGGCGATCACCACCACCTGTACGGGCCGCGTCGGCCATTTCACGTCATCGGCGAAGGTGGCGGCGTGGCTGACCAGGGCACCCATGCCGACCAGGGCAGAAAGGAGGGAGGCGCGGAATGTTTTTTTCATTGGAATACTCCGGGTGGGATAGAAGCCGCGCGAGTCAGTCGCGGCCGAGGCTGGGACGTTTCGGGTGGTATTGCCAACCCGGAACCAGGTACTGCATGGCCATGGCGTCGTCGCGCGCGCCGCTGGCCACCTTCTTGTACAGCTCGTGAGCGGCCATGATCCGCTGCATGTCCGGCTCGATGCCGAGGCCGGGCCTGTCCGCTACCTGTACCTGACCGCCGACGATGCGCAGCGGTTCATGGGTCAGGCGCTCCTCGCCCTCCTGCCAGATCCAGTGCGTGTCGATGGCTGTGATGCGGCCCGGTACGGCTGCCGCGGCATGGGTGAACATGGCCAGGGAAATGTCGAAGTGGTTGTTGGAATGCGAGCCCCAGGTCAGGCCGAACTCCTCGCATGCCTGACCGAGACGCACGGCACCCTGCATGGTCCAGAAGTGCGGGTCGGCCAACGGAATGTCGACTGCCTCGAGGCGCAGCGAGTGGCCCATCTGCCGCCAGTCGGTGGCGACCATGTTGGTGGCGGTGGGAATGCCGGTGGCGCGTTTGAACTCGGCCATCACCTCGCGCCCAGAGTAGCCGTTTTCCGGGCCGCAAGGGTCTTCGGCGTAGGCCAGCACGTGACCCTGGCCCTTGCACAGGGCGATGGCTTCGTCCAGGGACCAGGCACCATTGGGGTCGAGAGTGACACGCGCGTCGGGGAAGCGTGCCTTGATCGCGCGGATCGCCTCCATCTCCTCGGCGCCACGCATCACCCCGCCCTTGAGCTTGAAGTCGGCGAAGCCGTAGCGCGCATGGGCCGCTTCGGCCAGGCGGGCGATGGCCTGCGGCGTCAGCGCGGCCTGATGGCGCAGGTGATACCAGTCATCCGCCGCGCCATTGCCGGCGAGGTAGGGCAGGTCGGTGCGCTGACGATCACCTATATAGAAGAGGTAGGCGAGCATCGGCACATGATCGCGCTGCTGGCCGCTGCCGAGCAGTTCGGCCACCGGAACGTCCAGATGCTGGCCAAGTAGGTCGAGCAGGGCGGCCTCGACGGCGGTGATCACGTTATCCAGGCGCAGGTTGATCTCGTGCGGCTGCTTGAGCACCCGTGCCTCGGATTCGGAGGTGACCTGATGCCGGGTGGTCTGCGGCCCCTTGGCCGGCCCGGCGATGGCCTGGCGCAGGCTATTGAGAATGCGGTTATAGCGTCCGACCGATTGCCCGATCACCCGATCGCGGCAACGCTCCAGCGCCTGGCGGATGCCTTCGCCACCGGGCACTTCGCCACAGCCGACGTGCCCGGCATTGTCCTTGAGCAGCACCAGGTTGCGGGTGAAGTAGGGGGCATGGGCGCCGCACAGGTTGAGCAGCATGCTGTCATGACCGGCGACCGGAATGACCTGCATCTCGACTATTCGGGGTGTGCTGCTGCGAGTGGCTTCGTACATCTTGGCTGGGGCTCCGAACATGGCGCGGCCCTTGGCCGCAATGGCGAAGGGACGGTTCAGTCGTGCACCGGGATCAGCAGACGATCCTCGCTGCAGCCAGTGAAAGCCTGGGTAAAGACGGCCACGAAACCCGCACGGGTTGCACTGTTCGTGCAGCTGGCAGCGGTGCAATGGCCAGCATGATGGCAGGGCAGGGCGGCAGTGAAGGTCTGTGACATGACCTGGGCCTCGCTTGTTTTTATTGGAATGTCATAGGTTGTCGTATGACTTGGTGAGATTAGTACCAGCCTGTTCCTGGCCTGTCAACGCTGCTGCTGGTGAATGATGATTGCGCTGGCATCTTCCCTGGCGTCATGCTGCAGCCTGCTCTAGGCTGAGCTTTACCGCTTGCGGAGTGGCGTTGCGAGCGAAGCGGGCAGGGCTCGGGAAGATGCGACGAACGGAGGATGCGAAAAACTGGTGTTTTTTTTGTTGTTGTACGATAACGTATCTCTACGGCTTCGGCTGACGCTGTTCCTCACAATTCGCTTTACAGGGTGTTCGCATAATGAATCCACAAGAACTCAAGTCCATCCTCTCCTCCGGTCTGCTGTCCTTTCCGGTAACCGATTTCGATGCCGCCGGTGATTTCAACCAGGCCGGCTATGTACGCCGCCTCGAATGGCTGGCGCCTTACGGCGCTTCCGCGCTGTTCGCTGCCGGCGGCACGGGTGAGTTCTTCTCCCTGGCGCCTGATGAATACAGCGCCGTGATCAAGACCGCCGTGGACACCTGCGAGAAGTCCGTGCCTATCCTGGCCGGCGTCGGCGGCCCGACCCGCGTGGCCATCCAGATGGCGCAGGAAGCCGAGCGCCTGGGCGCCAAGGGCCTGCTGCTGCTGCCGCACTATCTCACCGAAGCCTCGCAGGACGGCGTTGCCGCTCACGTCGAGCAGGTGTGCAAGTCGGTGAAGATCGGCGTGGTGATCTACAACCGCAACGTCTGCCGCCTCAACGCCAATCTGCTGGAGCAGTTGGCCGAGCGTTGCCCGAACCTGATCGGCTACAAGGATGGTCTGGGTGACATCGAGCTGATGGTGTCGATTCGTCGTCGCCTGGGCGAGCGCCTGACCTACCTCGGCGGCCTGCCGACCGCTGAAGTCTACGCCGCGGCCTACAAGGCGCTGGGCGTACCGGTGTATTCCTCGGCTGTGTTCAACTTCATTCCGAAAACCGCCATGGCGTTCTACAAGGCTATCGCTGCCGAAGATCACGCTACCGTCGGCAAGCTGATCGACGATTTCTTCCTGCCGTACCTGGACATCCGCAACCGCAAGGCCGGCTATGCCGTGAGCATCGTCAAGGCCGGTGCCAAGATCGTCGGTTACGATGCCGGCCCGGTACGTGCGCCGCTGACCGATCTGCTGCCGGAGGAGTACGAAGCCCTGGCCAAACTGATCGAAGCGCAAGGCGCGCAGTAACACCGCAGGTGGCCGCTCGCGCCTGCGAGCGGCCCAGTCGCGCCCTGGCAGGCCGGGCGCGACGACGCTGAACCATTGTCGAACCCGCACAAGAACAACAGGGTAACGCTCATGACTTCACAGATTTCTGCCGCTGTCGGCACTCCGCTGATCACCGAGCTGCAAGTCGTACCGGTCGCAGGTTACGACAGCATGCTGCTCAATCTGAGCGGAGCCCACGGCCCTTACTTCACCCGCAATATCCTCATTCTCAAGGACAGCGCCGGCCATGTCGGTGTTGGCGAAGTCCCCGGCGGCGAGGGCATCCGCAAGACCCTCGAAGACGCCCGCGCGATCCTTGTCGGCCAGCCGGTCGGCAACTACAACGCATTGCTCAATCAGGTGCGCCGCGCCTTCGCTGATCGCGATGCCGGCGGTCGCGGCCTGCAGACCTTCGACCTGCGCATCACCATCCATGCCGTTACCGCGCTGGAGTCGGCGCTGCTCGACCTGCTCGGCCAGCACCTGGGCGTGCCGGTGGCCGCCCTGCTCGGCGAAGGCCAGCAGCGCGATGCGGTGGAGATGCTCGGCTACCTGTTCTTCATCGCCGACAAGGACAAGACCGATCTTGGCTACCGCGACGAGCGTGACTCCGACGATGCCTGGGAGCGCGTGCGCAACCAGGCCGCGCTGACCCCCGAGGCCATCGTACGCCAGGCCGAGGCTGCGCATGCGCGTTACGGCTTCAACGACTTCAAGCTCAAGGGCGGCGTGCTGCATGGCGAGGCCGAAGTCGAGGCGATTCGTGCCCTGGCCGCGCGCTTCCCGAATGCCCGTGTGACGCTCGACCCCAATGGCGGCTGGTCGCTGGATCAGGCTATTGCCCTGTGCCGCGATCTGCATGGCGTGCTGGCCTATGCCGAAGACCCGTGCGGCGCCGAGAATGGCTACTCCGGTCGTGAGGTGATGGCCGAGTTCCGCCGCGCTACCGGTTTGCCCACTGCGACCAACATGATCGCTACCGACTGGCGGCAGATGGGCCACACCATCTCCCTGCAGTCGGTGGACATCCCGCTGGCTGACCCGCACTTCTGGACCATGGCCGGCTCCGTGCGCGTGGCGCAGATGTGCAACGACTGGGGCCTGACCTGGGGTTCGCATTCGAACAACCACTTCGACATCTCTCTGGCCATGTTCACCCACGTCGCCGCTGCGGCTCCGGGGCGCGTGACCGCCATCGACACCCACTGGATCTGGCAGGACGGCCAGTACCTGACGCGCAACCCGCTGCGCATCGAGGGTGGCCTGGTGCAGGTGCCGAAAACGCCGGGCCTCGGCGTCGAGCTGGATTGGGATGCGTTGGCCAAGGCGCACGAGCTGTACCAGGCCAAGGGCCTCGGCGCGCGTGACGACGCGGTGGCCATGCAGTACCTGATTCCGGGCTGGACCTTCAATAACAAGAAGCCCTGCCTGGTGCGTTGAGCCGAACTCGCAGTCCTATAGGGTTGACTTCCGTAGGGTGGGCCTCAGTCCCGTAGGGTGGGCTTTAGCCCACCAATAATGCAGCCCACCGTGACTACAATCGGTGGGCTGAAGCCCACCCTACGGGGTGTTCGGTCCGCAATACGGGCACAGCCTTTCCTTCTGTCTCACGAGCCTTGCCGATGCCAGATGCCAAACCGGGTCGTGTGCGCTACAGCATCCTGCTGATGCTGTTTCTGGTCACCACCATCACCTTCGCCGATCGCTCCAGTCTGTCGGTCGCCGGTTCGGCGATGCAGGCTGGCCTCGGCATCGACGCGGTGACGCTCGGCTACATCTTCTCGGCGTTCGGCTGGGCCTACGTGATCGGGCAGATTCCCGGTGGTTGGCTGTTCGATCGCTTCGGCACCAAGCCGGTGTACACCCTGGCGTTGTTCATCTGGTCGGTACTGACCCTGCTGCAGGGCTTCGTCGGCTGGCTGCCCAGCACCTGGGCGGTGACCTCGATGTTCCTGCTGCGGCTGCTGGTGGGCTTCGCCAGTGCGCCGTGCTTTCCCGGTAATGCGCGTATCACCGCCTCCTGGTTTCCCACAGCCGAGCGCGCTACCGCCACGGCCATCTCCAGTTCGGCGCAGTACGCCGCCACTGCGCTGTTCGCGCCGTTGATGGGCTGGGTGGTGCAAACCATGGGGTGGCAATCGGTGTTCATCGTGCTCGGTTGTCTCGGTCTGGCGCTGTCGTTCGTCTGGCTCAAACAGCTGCACGGCCCGCGTCAGCATCCGCGTATCGGGACGGCTGAACTGGCCCACCTGGAACAGGGCGGGGCGTTGATCGATCTGGAAGGGCAGCGTGGCGGCAGTGGCGGTTCGCAGTGGCGCTACCTGGGCCTGCTGCTGCGCCAGCGCACGATGATCGGCATCTACCTCGGTCAGTACTGCAACAACGCCATTACCTACTTCTTTCTCACCTGGTTCCCCGTTTACCTGGTGCAGGCGCGCGGCATGAGCATTCTCGGCGCCGGTTTCGCCGCCGCCTTGCCGGCCATCAGTGGTTGCGTCGGTGGCGTGCTCGGCGGGCTGCTGTCCGACGGCATGCTGCGCCGTGGTCATTCGCTGACCCTGGCGCGCAAGCTGCCGATGGTGCTTGGTCTGCTGCTGTCGAGCGCGGTGGTGCTGTGCATTTACGTCGACAGCGATGCCACCGTGGTGGCACTGATGGCCCTGGCGTTCTTCGGCAAGGGCCTCGGCTCGCTGGGCTGGACGCTGGTGGCCGACACCTCGCCCCGGCAGATCCTTGGCCTGTCCGGCGGGCTGTTCAACACCTTCGGCAACCTGGCGGCGATCACCACACCCATCGTTATCGGTTACCTGGTCAGTCATAGCGGTTCTTTCGATGGGGCATTGGTCTATGTCGGCCTCAATGCCCTGCTGGCGGTCGTGAGCTTCGGCCTGATCGTCGGCCGTATTCACAGGGTCGAGCTGGACGCTGCGTCTGGCTCGGCATCCTGAACGCACAACAGGAGCAAGCGTCATGCAGTTGATTCCCCATCAGGATTCGCCCCGCTATATCCGCCTGCACCCGACCGACAATGTCGGCGTGGTGGTCAATGACCAGGGCGTTGCCGCGGGCGGCCAATTCGACGATGGCCTGACGGCTGTCGAAGGCATCCCGCAGAGCCACAAGGTGGCGCTGGTGGATATCGCCGAAGGGCACGAGGTGGTGCGTTATGGCGAGGTCATCGGCTATGCGCTCAAGCCCATCGCCGCCGGCAGTTGGGTCACCGAGCAGGTGTTGCGCATGCCCGAGCCACCGCTGCTGGACAACCTGCCCAAGGCGACCCTCAAGACCGCACCTGGCGAGCCGCTGGAGGGCTACACCTTCGAAGGCTTCCGCAACCCGGACGGCAGCGTCGGCACGCGCAATATCCTGGGTGTGACCACCACGGTGCAGTGCGTGGTCGGCGTGCTCGGTCACGTGGTCGAGCGCGTGCGCAAGGAAGTCCTGCCCAAATACCCCAACGTCGACGACGTGGTGGCGCTGTCGCACAGCTACGGTTGCGGCGTGGCGATCAATGCGCCGGACGCCGTGGTGCCGATCCGCACGCTGTACAACATCAGCCGCAACCCCAACTTGGGTGGCCAGGCGCTGGTGATCAGCCTCGGCTGCGAGAAACTGCAGGCCAACCAGTTGATGGATGGCGACCAGCTCACCAACGGCATGGACGAGGAAGACTGGCTGTTCCGTCTGCAGGATTCCGGCAGCGGATTCGCCGGCATGGTCGAGCAGATCATGGCCATGATCGAGGAGCGCCTGAAGGTACTCGACCAGCGTCGCCGCGAGACCGTGCCGGCCTCCGAGCTGGTGGTCGGCATGCAGTGCGGCGGCAGCGACGCCTTCTCCGGCATCACCGCCAACCCGGCTTTGGGTGTGGCCGCCGACCTGCTGGTGCGCGCTGGTGCCACTGTGATGTTCAGTGAGAACACCGAAGTGCGTGACGGCATCCACCTGCTCACGCCGCGTGCCGCCAGCGTCGAGGTGGCCGATGCGCTGATCCGCGAGATGGACTGGTACGACCGCTACCTTGCGCGCGGCATGGCCGATCGCAGCGCCAACACCACGCCGGGCAACAAGAAGGGCGGGTTGAACAACATCGTCGAGAAGGCCATGGGCTCCATCGCCAAGTCCGGCAACGGCACCATCGCCGGTGTGGTCGCGCCGGGCGAGCGGATTCGTGGCAAGGGCCTGTGGTTTTGCGCCACGCCGGCCAGCGACTTCATCTGCGGCACCCTGCAACTGGCAGCGGGCATGAACCTGCACATCTTCACCACCGGTCGTGGCACGCCCTATGGCCTGTCCATGGTGCCGGTGATCAAGGTGGCCACGCGCACCCAACTGGCCGAACGCTGGCCCGATCTGATCGATGTCGACGCCGGGCAGATCGTCTCCGGGCGCATGACGCTGGAGGAAATGGGCTGGCACATCTTCCAGCTCTATCTGGACGTGGCCAGCGGTCGCAAGCAGACCTGCGCCGAGCAGCTGCGCCTGCACAACGATCTGGTGCTGTTCAACCCGGCGCCGGTGACCTGAGATGAGTGGCCTGTCCGATGCTCTGCTGCAGGCATTGCGCGAGGCGGTCGGCGAGGCTGGCCTGATCACTGACGCCGAGCGTATGCAGAGTTACCTGAGCGACTGGCGTGGTGCCTACCGCGGCCAGGCGGCTGCCGTGCTGCGCCCGGCTTCGACCGAGGAAGTTGCCGCCGTGGTGCGTCTGTGCGCGCAGGCCGGCGTCGCCCTGGTGCCACAAGGCGGCAATACCGGCCTGTGCGGCGGCTCGATTCCGGATGATTCCGGGGCGCAGATCGTCCTGTCGCTGACACGCATGAAGCGTATCCGCGCAGTGGACGTGGCCAATGCCACCATCACCGTCGAGGCCGGGATGATCCTGCAGCAACTGCAGGAGGCCGCCGCCGAAGTCGGCCGGTTGTTCCCGCTGTCGCTGGGCGCCGAGGGCAGCTGTACGGTCGGTGGCAACCTGGCGACCAATGCCGGCGGCACCGCGGTGCTGCGCTACGGCAACATGCGCGACCTGACGCTGGGGCTGGAAGTGGTGCTGCCCGACGGGCGCGTCTGGGACGGCTTGCGCGGGTTGCGCAAGGACAATACCGGTTACGACCTCAAGCACCTGTTCATCGGCAGCGAAGGCACCCTGGGCATCATCACCGCCGCCGTGCTCAAGTTGTTTCCTGCCGTGCGCAGCCTGACCACTGCCTGGGTGGCGCTGCCCAGCCCGCAGGCGGCCGTCGAGCTGATCGGGCAGATGCGCGGACTGTGCGGCGACCGCCTGACAGGCTTCGAGCTGATGTCGCGGCAAAGCGTCGAGTTCGTCCTGCGCCATGTCGCCGGTGTCAGTGATCCGTTCGCCGAAACGCATCCCTGGTACGTGCTAATCGAGCTGAGCGACACCCAGCCCAATGCGCCCCTGAACGAACTGCTCGAGCAGGGCCTCGGCGCCGCCTTGGAGCAGGGCGTGGCGCTGGATGCCGTGGTCGCCGCCAGCGACGCGCAGGTGCGCGCCTTGTGGGCGCTGCGCGAAGGCATCTCGGAGGCGCAGAACCATGAGGGGCCGAGCCTCAAGCACGACATCAGCGTGCCGGTCAGCCGTATCCCCGACTTCATCGAACGTACCGATGCCGCACTGCAGCAAGCCTTCCCCGGTGTGCGCATCGTCACCTACGGCCACGTTGGCGACGGCAACCTGCATTACAACATCAGCAAGCCAGCCGGCGCCGAGGATGGGGCGTTCAAGGCGCAGGCCGAAGCGATCATGCGCGTGATCTACGACCAGACCCTGCGCTATGCCGGCAGCATCAGCGCTGAACATGGCCTCGGCCAGTCCAAGCGCCTGGCCGCGCAGCATTACAAGGCGCCACTGGAGCTGGAGTTGATGACCCGCGTCAAGCAGGCGCTGGATCCGGCCGGACTGATGAATCCGGGCAAATTGCTGTAAATCGCATGTTTGAGACAGGAGGTTCCATGAGCAAACCCAAGGTGTTGCAGGTCGGCCCGCTGAGCGAGCGTTTCAACCGCGAGCTGGCCGAGCAATACGAGGTCAGCGCGCTGTGGCAACAGGCCGAGCCGCTGGCGTTCCTGCGCGAGCATGGCGAGCAGTTCATCTACATGGTGTCCTCGGCACGTTTCGGCTGCACAGTTGATCAGCTGGCGCTGCTGCCGAATCTGCGCGCCATCTGCAGCTTCGGTGTCGGCTACGACCCCTATCCGCTGGAGCTGCTGCGCGATCGTGGCATCGTGCTCAGCACCACGCCGGACGTGCTCAACGACTGCGTGGCCGACCTGGCCATGGGCCTGATGATCGACAGCGCGCGACGTCTGTCCGAGGCCGATCGCTTCGTGCGCAGCGGCGCCTGGAACAGCACCACGGGTTTCCCGTTGGCGCGTCGGGTCAGCGGCAAGCGCCTGGGTATCGTTGGTCTCGGGCGCATCGGCGAGGCAGTGGCCCTGCGCGCCTCGGGTTTCTCCATGCCGGTGCGTTACCACAATCGCCGTGCGGTCGAGGGCAGTCCTTACCAGCACGAGCCGGATCTGCTGGCGCTGGCGCGCTGGGCGGATTTCCTGGTGCTGACTTGCCCCGGCGGCAAGGCCACCCATCATCTGATCAACGCCGAGGTGCTCGAAGCACTCGGCCCGGATGGTTTTCTGATCAACGTGGCACGTGGCTCGGTGGTCGATGAGGCCGCGCTGATCACGGCGTTGCAACAGAAGGTGATTGGCGGCGCCGGGCTGGACGTCTTCGAGCGCGAACCCCAGGTGCCGGCGGCGCTGCGCGAACTGGACAACGTGGTGCTGCTGCCGCACGTCGGCAGCGGCAGCGTCGAGACGCGCCAGCAGATGGCCGATCTGGTGCTGGACAACCTGCGCGCCTTCATCGCCACCGGCAAGCTGCTGACGCCGCTCTGATCCCGCTCGCCAGCGAATATGCCGGGCAGCGCTGCCGCCTGGCCTATCGTTACATCGCCACAAGCGCTGTAATCGTTCTCTACCTCACCTGCAGCATCCCCGGCGCACCACAAGTGCGCCGTTTTTTCTCCTCTGCGCTGATGTCGGTGCCTCATGCCCTGTAAACTGTGGCGTTTTCCGCAGGCAAGGGGCCATCCACCGTGCAGTCGGTCATCTCCATTTCGCAACTGAACAAGACCTATGCGTCCGGGCATCCGGCGCTGCAAGGCATCGACCTGGACATTCGCCAGGGCGAGATATTTGCCTTGCTCGGGCCCAACGGCGCCGGCAAGACCACGCTGATCAGCATCATCTGCGGCATCGTCAATCCGGGCGAGGGCAGGGTACTGGTCGGCGGCAAGGACATCGTCCGCGACTACCGCGCGGCCCGCTCGCAGATCGGCCTGGTGCCGCAGGAGCTGGTCAGCGACGTGTTCGAAACCGTCTGGGCGACGGTCAAGTTCAGCCGCGGCCTGTTCGGCAAGAAGCCCGATCCGGCCTATCTCGAGCAGTTGCTCAAGGACCTGTCGCTGTGGGACAAGCGGGACGCCAAGATCATGGAGCTGTCCGGCGGCATGAAGCGCCGAGTGATGATCGCCAAGGCGCTGTCGCACGAGCCGCAGATTCTCTTTCTCGACGAGCCTACCGCCGGCGTCGACGTCGAGCTGCGCCGCGACATGTGGAACATGGTGCGGCGCCTGCGCGAGCGCGGCGTGACCATCATCCTCACCACCCACTACATCGAGGAGGCCGAGGAAATGGCCGACCGCATCGGGGTGATCAGCAAGGGGCGGATCATCCTGGTGGAGGACAAGCAGGTACTGATGCACAAGCTGGGCAAGAAGCGGCTCACTCTGCACCTGCAGCAGCCTTTGTCCTGCGTGCCGGCCGAGCTGGCGCGCTATGGCCTGGAGCTGGCCGATCAGGGCCATGCCCTGGTGTTCACCTTCGACGCCCAGCACGAGAACACCGGTATCGCCGAACTGCTGCGCGATCTGACCCAGCACGGCATCGACTTCAAGGATCTGCAGTCGAGCCAGAGTTCCCTGGAAGAAATCTTCGTCGGCCTGATCAAGGAGTCGCGCGCATGAACCTGTACGCCATCAAGGCCATCTACCTGTTCGAGCTGGCGCGCACCTGGCGCACCCTGTTGCAGAGCATCGCCACCCCGGTGATCAGCACCTCGCTGTACTTCGTGGTATTCGGCTCGGCCATCGGTTCGAGCATGACCCAGGTGCAGGGCGTGAGCTACGGCGCCTTCATCATCCCTGGCCTGATCATGCTGGCGCTGCTGACCGAGAGCATTTCCAACGCCTCGTTCGGCATCTACATGCCCAAGTACTCGGGGAGCATCTACGAGATTCTTTCGGCGCCGGTGTCGTACCTGGAGATTCTGATCGGCTATGTCGGCGCAGCAGCGACCAAGTCGGTGATCCTCGGTCTGATCATCCTGCTCACCGCCAGGCTGTTCGTCGATTTCGAGATACAGCATCCGCTGTGGATGGCGGCGTTCCTGGTGCTGACGGCGCTGACCTTCAGCTTGTTCGGCTTCATCATCGGCGTGTGGGCCGATGGCTGGGAGAAGCTGCAGATCGTCCCGGCGCTGATCGTCACGCCACTGACCTTCCTCGGCGGTGCTTTCTATTCGATCAGCATGCTGCCGCCGGCCTGGCAGACGGTGACCCTGTTCAACCCGGTGGTGTACCTGATCAGCGCCTTCCGCTGGAGCTTCTACGGCGTGTCCGACGTCAATGTCGGCGTCAGCCTGGCCATGGTGCTGGGCTTTCTAGCGCTGTGCATCCTCCTGGTGGGCTGGATCTTCAAGACCGGTTACCGGCTCAAGAGCTGAGCCTCTGGATAGCGGCATTCGCGGCTGAAGCCGCTCCTACCCAGATCGCGTAAGCCTCTGACTGTAGGAGCGGCTTCAGCCGCGAAACGCTGGAAACGAAGGGGGGCGCATCTGCGCCCCTTGTCAATTTCAGCTTGGGCGGGTGAAACCCGCCATGAGGGAGTGGCGGGTTGCACCCGCCCTACGGTCGGTGGGAGGCGCTTTAGCGGCGATTCGCTTCGAGCCGTGGCGGCTAAAGCCCCTCCCACAGAAGCCGTACCATGCGCGACTATTTCACTTCACCCGCAGCTCGCACTCGAAGGTTTGCGCCGGCGGCACGTTTGGCTCCCAGGGCTGCTGGTAGGTCAGCAGCAGGCGGCCCTCGCCGGCTTCGCGAGCGGTGAAGCGCCAGGTGGAGATGCCGCCAGCGCCCACCAGCCCGGCGTCTTCCGGATTGCTGTAGACCTCCGGGCCGAGGCTCTGCAGTACGTTCGCCGCGCCATCACGGACCTCCCAGCGAAAACCGGTGGTGGGGTTGCTGGGCAGGCTGAGAATCAGCTGCTGGCCCTTGTTCAGCGTCAGCGGGCACTGCCGATCCTTCTTCAGCTCCAGCGTGCCGGATTGATGCGCGCAGGCGCTGAGCAGGGCCAGGGCGGGCAGGGTAAGCAGGCGCAAGGTGGCGTGCATGACGAACTCCAGTCGACGAAACCTGGCCCAGCATAGCGGCATAGACCTGTCGGTGGCGACCTTGGAGATGCGTGGTTTGCTGTAGGAGCGAGCTTTGCTCGCGAAGCTTTCAGGTTCGCCGACATTCGCGAGCAGAGCTCGCTCCTACATTGGGCCTCTTTAGTCGAACAGTATCTTGGCCACATCCCCATAACGCCTGGCGAAATGCACCGTCAGGCCTTCCTTGAGATAGTCCGGCAACTCCTCGTAACTGCCACGGTTGGCCTCCGGCAGGATCAGCTCATTGATCTTCTGCCGGCGCGCCGCGATCACCTTCTCGCGTACGCCGCCGATGGGCAGCACCTGGCCGGTGAGGGTCAGCTCGCCGGTCATGGCCACGCCCTTTTTCGGCGCCTGGTTGCGCGCCAGGGAGAGCAGGGCGCTGGCCATGGTGATGCCGGCGCTGGGGCCGTCCTTGGGCGTGGCGCCTTCCGGTACGTGCAGGTGGACGAAGGCCTGGTCGAAGAAGCTCGGGTCGCCGCCGAACTGCTTCAGATGCGAGCTGACGTAGCTGTAGGCGATCTCCGCCGACTCCTTCATCACCTCGCCGAGCTGGCCGGTGAGCTTGAAGCCGCGGTTGAGCGTGTGGATGCGCGTCGCCTCGATCGGCAGGGTGGCGCCGCCCATGCTGGTCCAGGCCAGGCCGGTGATCACGCCGACGCCGGCCAGCACCCGCTCGTTGCGGAACACCGGCATGCCCAGAGTGTCTTCCAGATCCTTGGTGCCGATGCGGATTTTCGCTTCGGGATCTTCCAGCAATTTGACCACCGACTTGCGCACCAGCTTGCCCAGCTGCTTCTCCAGCTGGCGTACGCCGGCCTCGCGGGCATAGCCTTCGATCACCGCGCGCAGCGCCGCGTCGCTGATGGACAGGCGCGCCTTCGGTACGCCGGCCTTTTCCAGCTGCTTGGGCCACAGGTGGCGCTTGGCGATGGCGAGCTTTTCCTCGGTGATGTAGCCGGACAGGCGGATCACCTCCATGCGGTCGAGCAGCGGCCCGGGAATCGAGTCGAGCGTGTTGGCGGTGCACACGAACAGCACCTTGGACAGGTCCAGGCGCAGATCCAGGTAGTGGTCGAGGAACTCGACGTTCTGCTCCGGATCGAGGGTTTCCAGCAGCGCCGAGGCGGGGTCGCCCTGGTAGCTGGTGCCCATCTTGTCGATCTCGTCGAGCATGATCACCGGGTTCATCACCTCGGCTTCCTTCAGCGCCTGCACCAGCTTGCCGGGCATGGCGCCAATGTAGGTGCGGCGATGGCCCTTGATTTCCGCCTCGTCACGCATGCCGCCTACCGAGAAGCGATAGAACGGCCGGCCGAGGGATTCGGCGATGGACTTGCCGATACTGGTCTTGCCCACGCCAGGTGGACCCACCAGCAGCACGATGGAGCCGGCGATCTCGCCCTTGAAGGCGCCGACCGCGAGAAACTCGGTGATGCGCTGCTTGATGTCGTCCATGCCGGCGTGGTGCTTGTCCAGCACCTTGCGCGCGCGACCGAGGTCGAGCTTGTCCTGGCCGTGGATGCCCCAGGGCAGGGCGGTCGCCCAGTCCAGGTAGTTACGGGTGACGGCGTACTCCGGCGAGCCGGTCTCGAGGATCGACAGCTTGTTCAGCTCCTCGTCGATGCGCTTCTGCGCAGGCGCGGGCAGGGTCTTGCCCTCGAGGCGGGCGAGGAATTCCTCGCGGTCGGCGCTCTTGTCGTCCTTGCTGATGCCCAGCTCCTGCTGGATCAGCTTGAGCTGCTCCTTGAGGAAGAATTCGCGCTGACGCTCGCCGATCTGCTTGTTCACCTCGGCCGACAGCTCCTTCTGCAGGCGGCCGACTTCGACCTCCTTGCGCAGCAGCGGCAGCACCTTCTCCATGCGCTTGAGCATGGGCACGGTGTCCAGCACTTCCTGCAGCTCATGGCCGGAGGCGGTGGTCAGCGCGGCGGCAAAGTCTGTAAGTGGCGACGGGTCGTTGGGGCTGAAGCGATTGAGGTAGTTCTTCAGCTCCTCGCTGTACAGCGGGTTGAGCGGCAGCAGCTCCTTGATCGCATTGATCAGCGCCATGCCGTAGGCCTTGACCTCGTCACGCGGGTCGGCAGGCGGCTGTGGGTAGTCCACTTCGGCCAGGTACGGGCCACGGCGGCTGAGCCAGCCGCGGATGCGCACGCGGGTCAGGCCCTGAGCGACGAACTGCAGCTTGCCGCCTTCCTCGCTGACATGGTGCACGCGCACCAGGGTGCCGTGCTCGGGCAGGCTGTCGAGATCGAACTCGCCGTGCTCGTCCGGCGGGGTGTCGACGAAGAATACCGCCATGCACTTGTGCTCGGTGTTGCCGACGCGCGTCAGGGTGCGGCCCCAGGGCTGCTGGTTGACGATCACCGGCAACACCTGCGCCGGGAAGAACGGGCGGTTGTGGATGGGGATGATGTAGAGCTTGTCCGGCAACTGCTGCGCGGGCAGTACCAGGCCAGTGCTGCTGGCCTGGACGTGAACTTCGACGGCTTCCGGGGTGTTGTCCTGATCGTTCATGGAGCACCTTTGCGTGGACGTTGAATGCTACATGGGGCGACCTCGGGATTTTTTCAACGGTTCACGCCAGGCATGGGTCATAGGCGCATCGTTTCATCAGGCCAGGTAAGCGACTCGCTTGAGGTCAGACTGCTCGGGTGTGTCTGGTTGCTATAAGTGCAACCGTTTCGCTGATAGGTGGTTGCGGCGTTTTTCCGTGGAAAGGAGTAAAGTGCAACCCCTTGTTTCGTGCCGCCAGTCTTTTGCGATGCTGCAAGCCCGTGTGATTCGCCTGGATGAACAGGCCCATGAACATGCCCATGACCATCATCAACTGGTGATGTCCCTGGTCGGTCGCGCCGAATTCGAGGTCGGCGGACGCGGCGGTGAGGTCTGCCGCATGCGCGCCTGCCTGGTGCCAGGCGACGCCGCTCACCAGTTCGCCGGCATGGGCGACAACCGCATGCTGATTCTCGACCTGGACGAGCACGACACACCCAGCGAAGACCTGGAGCTGCTCCATCGTCTGTTCGAGACGCCGCGCTATCCGGCCCTCGATGTCGATTTCCAGCACCTGCTGACCTACGCCGGCGCCGAGCTCGAGCGTTACGGCAGCGATTCCATCCTCGCGCGTTCTCTCGGTGGCGTGCTGTTGCGCGCCCTGCACCTGCGTCTGTTTGGCGAGCAGCGCCGGCAGCCGCAAGGGCCGCTGGATCTGCAGCGTCTGGACGACTACATCGGCGAGCATCTGGCGCGGCGCATCAGCGTCGCCGAGCTGGCGCACGTGATGTGCCTGAGCCCCAGTCACTTCCACGCTCAGTTCAAGGACAGCGTCGGCCTCACCCCGCATCAATACCTGCTCAAGACCCGCCTCGACCGCGCTGCACGCATGCTGCGCGAGAGCAACCTGCCGCTGGTGCGCATCGCCGAGGAATGCGGTTTCTCCAGCCAGAGCGCGCTGACCACCTCCATGCGTCGCTACCTCGGCCTTACGCCCAAGCGCCTGCGCAGCGAGTAGCGCCCCGGCCGGCCGATATTGGCCGGTTCGCCTCCGGCCAGCTAGGCTGTCCATTCAGTACGCCAAACCCGGTTGCCAAGACGGCATGAAATCCTGTGAACGCCCGGCCGCTGGCTCGGGCCAAGGCTCGCGCATGACTGTTCGCAATTCCCGCCTGCTTCCCTTCCTCCTGTTTACCGCTCTGGCCCTGCCTGGCCTGGCGCCCGCGGCAGCGCTGCATGCCGAGTTGACGGATGCCTCCGGCCAGCCCCTGGCCGATGCGGTGATCACGCTGCGCGGCCCGCTGGAGGCGCCCGAGGCGCCACCGCCGGCGCGCATGGATCAGCGTGACAAGCAGTTCCGGCCCCATGTGCTGGCGGTGCGTACCGGCACCCTGGTGTCCTTCCCCAACAGCGACGACATTCGCCACCATGTCTATTCCTTCTCGCCGGCCAAGCGTTTCGAGCTGCGCCTTTACCAGGGCACGCCGAGCGAGCCGGTGCTGTTCGACCAGCCCGGGCTGGTGGTGCTGGGCTGCAATATCCACGACTGGATGCTCGGCTATATCTACGTCACCGACGATCCCTGGTTCGCCGTCAGCGACGAGCAGGGCAGGGCGGCCATTGCCGGGTTGCCGGCCGGTCGCTACGTCGTCACGCTCTGGCATCCGGGCAATCCGCAATTGCTGCCGCAGACTGCCGGCGAGCTGCAGGTGCAGACGCAGACGCTGAGCCAGCGTTTCACCCTGGCCAGCAGCGGCCCCGTCGAACCGCCGGCGCCGCCCGCGCCGAGCGCATTTGGCGAGGCCTTCAGGAAGGCGGTCGAAGATGCTGCGCAATAGCTTTCAGGCGCGCATCGGCGGCGTCCTCGTCCTGCTGCTGCTGGTGGTGATCGGTGCCCTCTATGTCGCGGTCAAGGCCGCCACCGATGCCGCCGTGCGCGCTCAGGCGCAGGAGCAGCTGAACGTCGGCAGTCGGGTTTTCGAGCAACTGCTGGCGCTGCGCAGCGACCAGCTGCGGCAGGCCGCTCAGGTGCTGGCGGCCGACTTCGGCTTCAAGGATGCAGTGATCAGTGGCGATACCCCGACCATTCGCTCGGCGCTGGCCAACCAGGGCGCGCGGATCAACGCCGACGCGGTGTTCCTGCTGGGCCTGGACGGCAGCCTGCAGGTGAGCACCGACCCGGACATCGACGCCGAGGCGCTGGCTCGCCTCGGTGCTCAGTCGCTGCCGCGGCGCGACGGCGCGCACCTGTCCCTGCTGCCGATCGGCAGGCAGATCTACCTGCTGGTGGATGCCACGGTGAGCGCACCGCTGCCGATCGCCCGTGTGCTGGTGGGCTTCGCCGTGGATCGCGAGTTCGCCCTGCAGCTGCGCGAGCTGACCCATCTGGAGCTGAGCCTGGTGGCCAGTCGTGATGGCGCGGCGCCGACCTGGATCAGCACCCTGCCGACCCGGGCTCAGGCCCTGCTGGAGGCGAAGATCCAGGGGGACGGCGCGATGCCGCAACGCTTCGGCGACGGCATCGAGCACTACTTCGGCCAGCATCTGCAGCTGGCCAGCGGCCCCGGCTATCGGGTCGAGGCGTTGTTGCACAAGTCCCTCGGCGAGGCCGAGGCGGCGTTCGCACCGCTGGATCGACGCATACTGCTGATCAGTCTGGGAGCCATGCTCGCCTCGCTGATCGGCGCCTTGCTGCTGGCACGCAGCGTGTCGCGGCCGGTGCGCGCGCTGGCAGCCGCCGCCCAGCGCATCGGCCGCGGCGACTACCAGCAGGCGGTGGCCCTGGCGCGCAGCGACGAGCTGGGCCTGCTGGCGCTGGCGGTCAACGACATGCAGCGCGGCATCGCCGAGCGCGAGCGGCAGCTGGCGCACAGCGCCTTGCACGACGCGCTGACCGGTCTGCCCAACCGCACCCTGGCGTTGGAGCGGCTCGGCAGCGCGATCACCGCCGGGCGCCCCACCGCCCTGCTTTACCTGGGCGTGGGCAACTTCGCTGCGATCAACGAGAGCTGCGGCCAGGGCGGCGGTGACCTGGCCCTGCAGCAGCTGGCCCGGCGCCTGCAGGCGACCCTGCGCCCCGGCGACAGCCTGGCGCGCCTGCTGGGCGACGAATTCCTCCTGCTGCTGCAGGAGTGCGACGGCGGCAGCGCGGTGGCCAGCGCCGACCGCCTGCATCAGTTGCTGCTCAAGCCGCTGCGCATCGGCACGCTGGACGTCGCCCTGGAGTGCCGCATCGGCATCGCTGCCTATCCGGCCGATGGCGACACCCCGGACGATCTGCTGCGCCGTGCGCGCATCGCCATGCAGGATGCCGCCCGCCACCCCGGTCGCCTGCAGCTCTACCAGCAGGGCCGCGACGCCGCCCAGCAGCGCCAGGTCCAGCTGATTCGCGACCTGCGCCACGCCGCCGCACAGGGCCAGCTGCTGCTGCACTACCAGCCCAAGCTGGATATTCGCGAGGGCCGCGTGCGCCAGGCCGAGGCGCTGCTGCGCTGGCAGCATCCGCAGCTGGGCATGGTCTCGCCCGGCGAATTCATCCCGCTGGCAGAACGCACCGGCAGCATCCAGCTGCTCACCGCCTGGGTCATCGAGGAGGTCATGCGCCAGTTGCAGGAGTGGGACGGGCGCGGCGTCTGGGTGCAGGTATCGCTGAACATCTCCACCGAGGACCTGCTGGACGCCGGCTTGCCGGCGCGGGTCGGCGCGCTGCTGGCGCGCTACCGGGTGGCACCGGAGCAGTTGATCTTCGAGATCACCGAGAGCGGCGTGATGCTCGATCCCGAGCGCGCGTTGCAGGTGCTGCACGGCTTGCGCGACTACCGCATCGGCCTGTCGGTGGACGATTTCGGCACCGGCTATTCCTCGCTGGCGCAGCTCAAGCGCATGCCGGTGCAGGAGCTGAAGATCGACCAGAGTTTCATCCGCGAGCTGGACGACCACCGCGAGGACTCGGTGATCGTGCGCTCGACCATCGAAATGAGCCACAGCCTGGGACTCAAGGTGGTCGCCGAGGGTGTGGAGCTGGCGTCCAGCCTGAATCTTTTGCAGCGCTGGCATTGCGACACCGCCCAGGGCTACCTGATCAGTCGGCCGTTGGCCGCCGAGGCCTTCGAGGCCTGGCTGGCGCAGCCCTATCGTCCCCCCCTGGCCAAGGTGCACTGAAGCATGCGACTCGCCTGCCTGTTGGGACTATACCTGTGCGCCGGGCTGGCTAGCGCCGGCGAGGGTCGCTTGCTGGCCACCGGCGGAGCCACCAGCCTGGAGGGCGCCGCCGGTGGCGGCATCATGCCCTGGGCGGTGCTGGCCGGTTACGGCGAGCGCGGCGAATGGGGCGCGGACGTGTTCGCCACCCGCGTCGAAACCGGCGACTACCGCCTCGACGTGGCCGGCGTGGCGGCGGCCTACGGCAACCGCATCGAGCTTTCCTACGCGCGCCAGCGCTTCGACCTCGGCACCCTGGCGCGCGACCTGCGCCTGCCGGACAACAGCCTCAGCCAGGACGTGCTCGGCCTCAAGCTGCGCCTGGCCGGCGACCTGATCTACGACCGCCTGCCGCAGATTTCCCTCGGCCTGCAGCACAAGCGTCAGCGCGACTTCCTCGTGCCCAGCCTGGTCGGCGCGCAGCGCCGCGAGGACAGCGAAGGCTACCTGGCGGCCAGCCGGCTGATCCTCGGCGGTGCTTTCGGCTACAACCTGCTGCTCAACGCCAACCTGCGCTATAGCCGGGCCAACGAACTGGGCCTGCTGGGCTTCGGTGGCGACCGCCGCGACCGCCATTCCTGGCTCAAGGAAGGCTCGGTGGCGGTGCTGCTGGATCGGCACTGGGCAGTGGGCATCGAGTATCGGGAAAAACCCGACAACCTGAGCTTTGCCGGCGAGAGCGACTGGGCCGATCTGTTCGTCGGCTACTTCCCCAACAAGAACCTGGCCGTGGTGTTGGCCTACGCGCGGCTCGGCGAGATCGCCACGCTGGACAACCAGGACGGTGTCTACCTGTCCGTGCAGGGGAGTTTCTGAACATGCGCCTGGCCGTGCTCTGCCTGCCGCTGCTGCTGGCCGCCTGCGCCCAGCAGGCGCCGCGCGACGACGGTCTTTACCACGCCCTGGGCGAGGAGCCCGGTATCGTGCGGATCGTCGAAGGCATGCTGCTGGGCTCCGCACGCGATCCGCGCATCGCCCGGCACTTTCGCGGCATCGACATCGAGCGCCTGCGCGAGAAGCTGATCGAGCAGCTGTGCTTCGAGAGCGGCGGCCCCTGCGTCTACACCGGCGACAGCATGGAGGAGAGCCACAAGGGCCTGCGCCTGACCCCCAGCGACTTCAACGCCCTGGTCGAGCACCTGCAGGACGCCATGGAGGCCGAGGGCGTGCCGACGCCGGCGCAGAACCGCCTGCTGGCGCGCCTGGCGCCGATGCGCGGGCAGGTGATCGACCGTTAGCGCTGCGCTCAGGCGTAGTTCTGCGGGCTGAGCTTGCGCTCGATCAGCTCGATGAGGATGTGCAGCGTCTTGATGTGCAGCTCCTGCACGCGGTCGGCGTAATCGCCGCCGGGGGCGCAGATGCACACATCGGCCAGGCTCTCCAGCAGCGAGCCGGGCTTGCCGGTCAGGGCGATCACCTTCACCCCCAGCGCCTTGGCGGCTTCGGCGGCCTTGACCACGTTGGGGCTCTTGCCGCTGGTACTGATGGCGATCAGCACGTCACCTTCGTGGCCGTGGGACTCGATATAGCGCGAGAAGATGAAGTCGTAGCCGAAGTCGTTGGCCACGCAGCTGATGTGGCTGGGGTCGCTGATCGACACCGCGGCGATGCCGGGGCGGTTGTTGCGGTAGCGCCCGGTCAGCTCCTCGGCGAAGTGCATGGCATCGCACATCGAGCCGCCGTTGCCGCAGGAGAACGCCTTGCCCTTGTTCTCGAAGCTGGCGATCAGCAGTTCGGCCGCTTTCTGGATATTGCCCAGGGTCTGTTCGTTGGCGAGGAAGGCCTCCAGCGCGCGCTGGGCTTCCTGCAGGCTGTTGCGGATATGTTCGATCATCGTAGGTCTTAGAACCTCTTTTAAAGTTTCGCGAGCTAGAGCCATGCAAGGCAAAAACTGGCGAGAAAGCGGAGTTTACGAGTTGTAAATGAGCATTTCGAGCCAGTTTTTAACGCAGCAGGGCCGAAGCGCAGCAGACTTTAAATAGGTTCTCAGGGGAGTTCAGGGCTGGAATAGAAGGCCGTCAGTACTTTCACCAGGTGATCGACGTCATGGCTGCCGGCCAGTTCGCGGATCGAGTGCATGGCGAAGGTGGGCAGGCCGATGTCGACGGTGCGCACGCCCAGTTGGCTGGCGGTGATGGGGCCGATGGTGGAGCCGCAGGCCATGTCGCTGCGCACCACGAAGCTCTGCACCGGCACTTCGTTCTCCAGGCACAGGTGGCGGAAGAAGCCGGCGGTCTCACTGTTGGTGGCGTAGCGCTGGTTGCTGTTGATCTTGATCACCGGGCCGGCGTTGAGCTTGGGACCGTGGTTGCCGTCGTGCTTGTCGGCATAGTTGGGGTGCACGCCGTGGGCGTTGTCGGCCGAGACCAGCAACGAGCGCTGGATGATGCGGACGAAATCGTCGCCACCCGGCAGCGCGCGGCGCAGCACCTGCTCGAGGAAGGGCCCGTCGGCACCGCAGGCCGAGCAGGAGCCGACTTCTTCGTGGTCGGTGCAGACCAGCACGCAGGTTTCCTCGTCGTCCGAGTCGATCAGCGCCTGCAGGCCGGCGTAGCAGGACAGCAGATTATCCAGGCGCGCGCTGGCGATGAAGTCCTGATTGAGGCCAACGATGGCGGCGCTCTGGGTGTCGTAGAAGCTCAGCTCGTAATCCAGTACCGCGTCCGGGTTGAAGTCGTGCTCCATGGCCAACTGTTCGGCGAGCAGGGCGCGGAAGTCGGCGGTTTCGCTACTGGCGAGCTGGGCGAGGATCGGCGGCAGTTCGTTCTGCGGGTTGATCGCCCAGCCCTGATTGGCCTCGCGGTTGAGGTGAATGGCCAGGCTGGGGATCACGGCGATGGGCTGGTAGAAGTCGATCAGCTGGCTCTCGACCTTGCCGTCGCGGCGGTAGGTCACGCGGCCGGCCAGCGACAGGTCACGGTCGAACCAGGGCGCGAGCAGGGCGCCGCCATAGACTTCCACGCCGAGCTGGAAATAGCCCTGGCGCTGCAGTTCCGGGCTGGGTTTGACGCGCAGGCAGGGGCTGTCGGTATGCGCGCCGACCAGGCGAATGCCGCCGTCCACGGCTGGGCGGTTACCCAGCTTGAAGGCGATGATCGAGGAGTCGTTGCGGGTCACGTAGTAGCGACCACCGGCCTCAAGGTGCCAGGGCGCGCGTTCGTCGAGGTGACGATAACCGGCGGCTTCCAGGCGCATGGCCAGGCTGGTGGTAGCATGGAAAGGGGTCGGCGAGGCGTTGAGAAAATCGAGCAGGCCTTGGATCAGTTCTTCGCGCATAGGGACTCCGGGCAACGATGGCGCGAGTGTAACCAATTTGCATCGCCCTGTGCCGGCCGTGCACTCGTTTGGGGCGATAGTTGGCGTCTATCAGCGGGTAGGGTGCGCCGCGCGCACCGCTTCGCGTTCGCTGGCTGAGACTGCGCCGCCGCCTTTGCTGGTGCGCACGGCGCACCCTACGGGTTGTCACGCGGGCCGGAGTGATCAGAACGGTGCCGGACACTCGAAGCGCATGCGTTCGCCTGTTTGCGGGTGGGTGAGGGCGAGCATGCTGGCGTGCAGGCACAGGCGCTCGTGAGCGGCCAGGGCCTGTTCGTGGGCGTACAGACGGTCGCCCAGCAGCGGATGGCCGATGGACAGCATATGCACGCGCAGCTGGTGCGAGCGCCCGGTGATGGGGGTGAGCTCGACCCGGCACCAGTCGCCGCAGCGCTCGATGATGCGCCAGTGGGTCAGGGCGTGTTTGCCCAGTTCGTGATCGACCACGTGGCGCGGCTTGGTCGGTGGGTCGTAGCGCAGCGGCAGGTCGATGCTGCCGCTGTCGGCCTGCGGCTGGCCCCAGCACAGCGCGGTGTAGGCCTTCTCGGTTTCACGGTCATGGAACTGGCGCGACAGCTCGCGGTGGCTGTCGGCATCGCGGGCCAGGACGATGATGCCGGAGGTTTCCCAGTCCAGCCGATGCACGATGCGCGCCTCGGGGTAGCCGTTTTCCTGCAGGCGGGTGACCAGGCAATCCTTGTTGTCATCGGCGCGGCCGGGCACCGACAGTAGCAGGGTGGGCTTGTTGATCACCAGCAGGGCGGCGTCCTGGTGGAGAATTTCGATCTGGCTTAGCGGCATGATGTGTGGGCTGGTGTAGGAGCGGATTCATCCGCGATGCTTTTGGCCTGTAGAAGCTTCGCGGATGAATCCGCTCCTACAGGGGCGCGTTGCTACAAACGAACACGGCGGCCGAAGCCGCCGTGCGCATGGCCAGGATCGATCAGCGATCCGGCAGGGTAATGTTCAGCTCCAGGATCGAGCAGCTGCCCTGGTTTTCCAGCGCGACCTGTACCTGGTCCGATTCGATGTTGACGTACTTGCGGATCACCTCGACCAGCTCCTGCTGCAGGGCAGGCAGGTAGTCCGGCTGGCTGCGCTGGCCACGTTCGTGGGCAACGATGATCTGCAGGCGCTCCTTGGCGATTGATGCTGTGGTTTCCTTCTTGCGCGAACGCAAGAAGTCAAAAATATTCATTCTCGACCTCCAAACAGGCGCTGCAGGAAGCCCTGCTTCTTCACGTCCAGGAAGCGGTGCGGCACGTCCTTGCCGAGCAGGCGATCGACTGCGTCGCTGTAGGCCTGGCCAGCGTCGCTCTGGTCATCGAGGATGACCGGGATACCCTGGTTGGAAGCCTTGAGCACGGCCTGGGATTCGGGGATCACGCCGAGCAGGCGGATGGCGAGGATTTCCTCGACGTCTTCGACGCCGAGCATCTCGCCCTTGGTAACGCGCTCGGGGTTGTAGCGGGTCAGCAGCAGGTGTTCCTTGATCGGCTCCTCGCCTTTCTCGGCGCGGCGCGATTTGCTCGCCAGCAGGCCGAGCATGCGGTCGGAGTCGCGCACCGAGGAGACTTCCGGGTTGGTCACGACGATGGCCTCGTCGGCGAAGTACATCGCCAGGTGGGCACCTTTCTCGATACCGGCCGGCGAATCGCAGACCACGAACTCGAAGTTTTCCGACAGCTCGCTGATCACCTTCTCCACGCCTTCCTGGGTCAGCGCGTCCTTGTCACGGGTCTGGCTGGCGGCCAGCACGTAGAGGTTTTCGAGGCGCTTGTCCTTGATCAGGGCCTGGGTCAGGGTGGCTTCGCCGTTGACCACGTTGACGAAGTCGTACACCACGCGGCGTTCGCAGCCCATGATCAGGTCGAGGTTACGCAGGCCGACGTCGAAGTCGACGATGACGGTCTTGTGGCCGCGCAGGGCGAGACCGGTACCGATGGCAGCGCTGGTGGTGGTTTTACCGACGCCACCCTTGCCGGAAGTGACTACGAGGATCTTGGCCAAGGTGATTCACCCCAAAAAATGAAGATAAACGCGGGAATCCGTAGGCCATTCAAGGCTTCCAGATGCCCTTTTGTGTCCCTGAAAAGTGGCGGAAGTATCCGTTAAAGGCGGGTGATGTTCAACACGTCACCCGACAGGCTGACGTGTACCGCATCACCCCAGAGCGGGTCGCGGCGCAGATCTTCGGCGACCTTGTAATGGCCGGCGATCGACAGCATTTCGGCGCCCATTTGCTGACAGAAAATCCGCGCCTTGGTGTTGCCCTTGATGCCGGCGAGGGCGCGGCCACGCATGGGCGCGTAAACATGGATGTTGCCATCGGCGAGAAGTTCCGCCCCGGCACTGACGGGGGCCAGGACGATCAGATCGCCGCCCTGAGCGTAGACCTGCTGGCCGCCGCGTACCGGGGTGGTGACGATGCGGCTGGGTTTGTGCTCGGGCTCTGCCGGCTTTTCCTCGACCTTCTTCGGTGCCGGGTCGATGGGCCGTTCGCGGGCGCCGGAGGGCGGCAGCACGGGCAGATCCATGGCTTCGGCGGCAGCCACGTCGCTTTCACGCGAGGCGCGGATGGCCAGGGTCCGCAGGCCATGGCGGCGGCACACGGCCATCAGCTCGGCCAGGTCCAGCTCGCCTTCGCCTTGCGGTAGCTTGTCCAGCGCCAGCACCAGCGGGGTGTTGCTGAAGAAGGCCGGGGCCTGGGCGACCTTTTCCGTCAGTTGCGCGTCGAGGCGTTCGAGATCGTTGTGCGCCAGTTCCATCACGGTGATGGCAAGCATGCTGCCCTTGAGCTGGAATACGGGGGCCTGGGCGAGGAGGTCGGCTTGGCTCATGGTGGTGCGATGGGCCTTGTGGCGAGTCGAAAGATGCCGGACTTATAGCGATTCGAGCTGCATGCCGCAAGCCGCGCGCGTCAGCGAGGTGGGGCGGGGCGAGGATGATGGCTGTCGTGATTCGCTTTTGTCGGCAGCGACGTCACCGGGGCGCTCGGGAAAACTGGGTTAGAATGCGCGACTTTGTATGTGATCGGAAACGCCTCATGGATCGCCCCCGCTTTCGCGCCTATTTTCTTCACCCGCGCTTCTGGCCGCTGTGGCTGGGCCTTGGGCTGCTGTGGCTGGTGGTGCAGTTGCCCTACGGCCTGCAGCTGAAGCTGGGGCGGGCGCTGGGCTGGCTGATGTATCGCACGGCCGGCTCGCGCCGGCGCATCGCCGCGCGCAATCTCGAGCTGTGCTTCCCGGCCAAGAGCGCCGCCGAGCGCGAGCGCCTGCTCAGGGAGAATTTTGCCTCCACCGGTATCGCCTTCTTCGAGATGGCCATGAGCTGGTGGTGGCCCAGGTCGCGCCTGGCAAAGCTGGCCCATGTCGAAGGTCTCGAGCATCTGCAGCAGGCGCAGGCCGCAGGGCAGGGCGTGATCCTCATGGCGGTGCACTTCACCACCCTGGAGATCGGCGCGGCGCTGCTCGGCCAGCTGCACACCATCGACGGCATGTACCGCGAGCACAAGAACCCGCTATTCGATTTCATCCAGCGCCGTGGCCGCGAGCGCCACAACCTAGATGCCACCGCCATCGAGCGCGAGGACATTCGCGCCATGCTCAAGGTGCTGCGCGCCGGCCGCGCCATCTGGTACGCGCCGGACCAGGACTACGGGCGCAAGCAGAGCATCTTCGTGCCGCTGTTCGGCATCCAGGCGGCAACGGTCACCGCCACCACCAAGTTCGCCCGCCTGGGCAAGGCGCGTGTGGTGCCCTTCACCCAGCAGCGCCTGGCCGATGGCAGCGGTTATCGGCTGGTGATCCATGCGCCGCTCGAAGGCTTCCCCGGCGAGAGCGAAGAGGCCGATTGCCTGCGCATCAACCAGTGGATCGAGCAGGTGGTCAGTGCCTGCCCGGAGCAGTACCTGTGGGCGCATCGCCGCTTCAAGACGCGCCCCGAGGGCGAGCCGAAGCTGTACGGTAAGCGTCGTTAGCGCACCTATACTCAAGAGAAAGTCAGGATCGCCCGATGACCGCAGTTGCCCATTCCCCTGAGCCCGTCACCGGCCTGATTCTCTCCGGTGGCGGGGCGCGGGCGGCCTATCAGGTCGGGGTGCTGGCGGCCATCGCCGATCTGCTGCCGGACACCTCGCACAACCCCTTTCCGGTAATAGTGGGCACCTCGGCCGGGGCGATCAATGCCGTTGGCCTGGCCTGTGGCGCGCTGCAGTTCGGCGAGGCGGTGCGCCGTCTGACCACGGTCTGGCAGGGCTTTCACACCCATATGGTGTACCGCAGTGATTGGCCGGGTGTGCTGCGTCAGGCGGCGCGCTTCATCGGGCACAGCCTGCTCGGCCTGGGGCGTGACGTTCCGGTGGCACTGCTCGACAGCTCACCGCTGCGTGAACTGCTGCAGCGCGAGCTGGACTTTTCCGGCATCGCGGCGGCGGTGCGCCACCGTCAACTGCGCGCGGTGGCGGTCACGGCCTTCGGCTACGAGAGCGGCCAGGCGGTGACCTTCTACCAGGGCCGCGCCACCATCGATCCCTGGTTCCGCCATCGCCGCGTGGGCGTGCCGACCCGCCTGCAACTGCACCACCTGCTCGCCAGCGCGTCGATCCCGCTGATCTTCCCGCCGGTGAAGATCAACCGCGAATACTTCGGTGACGGCGCCGTGCGCCAGGCAGCGCCGATCAGCCCGGCGCTGCACCTGGGCGCCAGCCGCGTGCTGGTGATCGGTGTCAGCGGCAATGCCCAGCTCGAGCCCAATGCTGCACTGCCGCGGGTGGCGAGCACGCGGCCGCCGAGCCTGGCGCAGATCGGCGGGCACATGCTCAACAGCACCTTCATCGACAATCTGGAAACCGACATCGAACTGCTCGAGCGGCTCAATCAGATGAGCGCGCTGGTGCCGCCAGAGCGCCGTCCGCGCGGGCTGGGTCTCAATCCGGTGGAGGTGCTGGTGATTGCGCCGAGCCGGCCGCTGGATCAGATCGCCGCGCGCCATCAGCGTGAGCTGCCCAAGGCACTGCGCCTGTTCCTGCGTGGCCCGGGGGCGACCAAGGCCGGTGGCGCCGGTGTGCTCAGTTATCTGCTGTTCGAGCCCGGCTACTGCAGCGAGCTGATCGAGCTGGGGTACCAGGATGCGATGACGCGCAAGGCCGACCTCTGCCGTTTTCTCGGTCTGGCCGAAGTGGCGCAGCCTGCCTGAGCCCTATCGTCTGTAGCGGGTTGGCTGCGCGCCGTTCCCTGGCGCGCATGGCGCGCCCTGCAACCAATCCGGCTCTTGTGTTTCAGGCCAGCACGCCGTCACGGAAGTCGCGCAGGGCCTGCTCGATTTCCTCGCGGCTGTTCATCACGAACGGTCCGTACTGCACGATGGGCTCGTTCAGCGGGGTGCCGGCGATCAACAGCACCCGCGCGCCATGCGTACTGGCCAGCTGCAGTTCGCCTTGATCCGATAGCCGTACCAGGCGCCCGGCACTGACCGCTTGCGCGTCGGCCGCGGGCAGTTCGAGCAGGCCTTGGTAGACGTAGAGCATGACCCGCTGACCATCGGCCAGGCGCGGCGCGATCCGGGCACCGGCGGGCAGATGCAGGTCGAACAGTTGCGGCTCGGTGTGCGGGCGCTGCACCGCGCCGGCCTGACGTATCTCGCCATCGTCGAACTCGCCGGCGATCACCACCACCTCGACGCCGGACGCCGTGTGGACGCGTGGAATCTCCGTAGCGGGAATGTCGCGATAACCCGCTTCGCCCAGCTTGTCCTTGGCCGGCAGGTTGAGCCAGAGCTGGAAGCCGCGCATGGCACCGGACTCCTGCTCGGGCATCTCGCTGTGGATGATGCCGCGCGCGGCGGTCATCCACTGCACGCCGCCGCTGCCAAGCAGGCCGACGTTGCCCAGGTGATCCTCGTGCCGCATGCGCCCTTCGAGCATGTAGGTGATGGTCTCGAAGCCGCGGTGCGGGTGCGGGGGGAAGCCGGCGATGTAGTCGTCGGGGTTGTCGGTGGAAAACTCGTCGAGCATCAGGAAGGGGTCGAAACGCTCCAGGCCCGGCCCGCCGATCACGCGGTTGAGGCGCACGCCGGCGCCGTCGGAGGCCGGTTGGCCAGGCTGGATGCTGATGACGCGGCGATGTGAAGTCATGACGGGCTCCTGGTTAGCGAGGAATGACGCCATGCTAGTCGCATCGAATCGATATTTGGGTGGAAAATTCTCACGTAATGAATCGAATTATTCGATCCATTACCTGCCCTCAGTCGGCGATCCGCAGCTTGCGCGACTCACTGTAGAAGTAGCGCAGCTTCTCGTACTCGAACGGCGAGTTGAGCTGGCCGTAGCGGAAGTTGGTATTGGCGCGGGTGTCGACGATGTTCAGGACGGTGATGCCGGGATTGCTGCGGCTGGCGTCGGCCACGTCGAGGTAGTTGACCGCATTGGCCAGGCTGTAATCGGCCACCAGCCCGCCGGTGTCGCGCAGGTTCGATGGACCGAGCAGCGGCAGCATCAGGTAGGGGCCGGCAGGCACGCCGTAGTAGCCCATTGTCTGGCCGAAGTCTTCGTTGAATCTCGGCAGGCCCATTTTCGTCGCCGGGTCCCAGATACCACCGACACCGAGAATGGTGTTGAACAGCAAGCGCGCGGTGGTGTTCATCGCCCGCTTGCCCTTGAACTGCAGCACGCTGTTGGCCAGCGTAGGGATTTCACCAAGGTTATTGAAGAAGTTGTGCACGCCGGTCTGCACCAGGTCCGGCGTGACGTAGCGGTAGCCGTCGACCACGGGCAGGAACACCCACTGATCGAAACGGTAGTTGAAGTGGTAGACGCGGCGGTTCCACGACTCCAGCGGGTCATAGACCTGCAGGGCATCACTGGAGGCGCGCTCGAACTCCTGCTGATCCAGCCCCGGGTTGAATTTCAGGTTCTGCAGCGGGTTGGTGAAGCCGTCAGGGTCGACCTGGTTCTCGGCCAGTGCCTGCCCGCTGACCAGCAGCAGGGCGATGATCAGAGTGCTGTGCTTAACCACGGAAGAACTCCAGCATGGCGTCGGCATTGACGCGATAGTTGAGGTTGCCGCAGTGCCCGCCGCGCGGGTAAAGGGTCAGGCGGTCGCCAAAGGTGCGGCGCAGGAAGCCGATGTCGCCCTGGCCGAGAATCAGGTCGTCGGCGTTGTGCATCACCGCGATCTTGTCGCTGCCTTTGAGGTAGTCCTCCAGGGCGTACAGGCTGCTCTTTTCGATCAGCTGGTTGAGGCTGCCGCCATCGTAGCGGGCGCGCCACATGGGCATCAGCTGCTCGGCGATGTAGCAATCGAAGTCGCAGCGCAGGGCCATCTGGAAGAAGGGCGTGAGGCTGGTGCTCTCGGTGATGCGGTAGTCGCGCGGGGTGATCAGGCCGCGGCGGTTGAGCAGGTCCGAGGTGAACACGATATCGGCGGAGGAGAAGCGGAACGAGGTGCCGATGAGCATGGCCATCTGCTCGTCCGACAGGCGCTCGGTGGACTGCTGGAAGTCGTAGAGCATGGCCTCGTTGATATCCAGATAGCCCTTGTCGTTGAAGTAGCGGGTCAGCTTGCCCAGCACCAGGTCATAGAAGTTGGTGCTGTTGTCGATGCCCTGCACGCGGGTCTGCACCAGCTTGTCCAGGTTGGTGATCGAGGTGTAGAGGTTGACCGGCGGGTTGAGCAGCAGCACGCGCTTGAAGTCGAAGGCGCGGCGGGTTTCGTCGATCTGGCTGACGAAGGCGGCATGCAGGGCGCCGAGACTGTAACCGGTGAGCAGGAATTCGCTGACCTCCAGCTTCGGATGCTGGGCGCGTACGGCCTGCATGGCGCGGTACAGGTCGTCGGCATCCTCCGGGCTGTAGCCGGGCGTGGCGAAGCGCGAGGCGGCAGCCATGAAGTCATAGCTGGTCGGCGAGGACAGCTGCACGACATGGAAACCGGCGCCGTAGAACAGCTTCTTCAGGTATTCGTTGATGCCGCTGGCGTAGTGCGCACCCGTGCCGGCGATGATGAAGATCAGCGGCGCACGGCCTTTCTGCTCGGCCAGGCGGTAGTGCAGCCTGGTCACTGGCCAGAAATTGTCCAGCAGCTCGAATTCGCGGTCAGGGCGCAGGCGAATCGAGTAGTCGCGTTGCCGGATGTCGCCGTCGGCCGGCAGCTCCGGGCGCAGCTCCGGCGGCGTGGTGGCGATGGTGGCCTCGAACGGATTGGCCAGCGGAAAGCCATAGCTTTCGGCGTCCACATCGGCGGCCATCGCCGAGGCACAGAAGACCAGGCCAGCGAACAGGGCGGCGAGTCGGGCAAGGCTGGGCATGTGCGAAGTCCCTTTGGCTGAGAGAACGTCTGGATTGAACAGCTGGCTTATGACAGCAGCAAGCAGGGCAAAGTGCCAGACTATCC
The DNA here is from genome assembly GCF_900104265.1 of Ectopseudomonas guguanensis. Classification (GTDB taxonomy): domain Bacteria; phylum Pseudomonadota; class Gammaproteobacteria; order Pseudomonadales; family Pseudomonadaceae; genus Aquipseudomonas; species Aquipseudomonas guguanensis. The sequence goes on along the minus strand of NZ_FNJJ01000015.1, from coordinate 82,242 downwards.
TGCCTTATTACGGAGGAACTTGCGTAGCGGGGCGTTATGGGCAAGCACGTCAGCCAGGGCGCTTAAGGTGCTCGCGCTGGGCTCCCCTCTCCCATTTATGGGAGAGGGGTTGGGGGAGAGGGCCGAAAACACCGCAGAACTGCTATTCCCCCTCTCTGAACGCGGCCCGTCCTAACCCTCTCCCGGAGGGGCGAGGGGACTGATCGCGTTCGACCGCTTCTTATTTGACAGCATTAAGCCGGGGGGCCGGCTCGTTCAGTCAGGCCTGATGGTGCAGCCAGGCGTGCTTGGGACGCTCCGGGGCAGGCTGGCGATTGCGTTCGAAACGCTGCCAGATCTTCTCGTGGAAGTAGAAACCCACCGAGTTGCACAGCGGCTCGATCGCCGCCACCAAGCCGCTGGCCGCAACGCTGCCGGTCAGGGCGTAGGTGACGCCGAAGGCGATGCAGAAGTGCATGATGGTAAAGGTCAGTGTCTTGAGCATGATGCACCTCGTTGAGAATCATTTCGTCATGCTGAAGAGGCTAGTGCGGATCATGCGAGTCGGGAAATGCGCCGTTTGCATGGCTTTGATAGGTATGTCTAATTAAATCTATTTTTATGTAAGCTTTTTTCTATTTTTGTTCGGGAAAGACATAAATGATTTGGCGTACGGCTGCCGATGCCCTGGTGCTGGTGCACCTGGGCTTCATTCTGTTCGTGCTGCTCGGCAGCCTGCTGCTGCTGCGCTGGCCGCGGCTGATCTGGCTGCACCTGCCCGCGGTGGCCTGGGGCATCCTGGTGGAATGCCTGCACCTGGGATGCCCGCTGACGCCCTGGGAGAATCAGCTGCGTCGGCTGGCCGGGCAGGCGGGCTATGACGGCGGTTTCATCGAGCACTACCTGATACCGCTGATCTATCCGGCCGGGCTCACGCCCCAGCTCCAGCTCTGGCTCGGCGCCCTCGTCGTGCTGGTCAATCTGGCCGTCTATGCCTGGCTGGTCCGGCGCTGGCGCGCGCACGATTAGCGCTGCCTATTCATGAATCTGATGAAGGCGCGGGGGCTTTATCTACTTCGCTACACTGGCAGCCAATGCAACCAAAACACTGAAAGGCAGGGGCTGCTATGCAAAACCGCATGATGATCACTGGCGCGGGCTCTGGCCTGGGACGCGAAATTGCCCTGCGTTGGGCACGCGAGGGCTGGCGCCTGGCGCTGGCCGATGTCAACGAAGCCGGCCTGGCTGAAACCCTGAAACTCGTGCGCGAGGCCGGTGGTGACGGCTTCACCCGCCGTTGCGACGTGCGCGACTACAGCCAGCTGACCGCCCTGGCGCAGGCCTGCGAAGAGCAGTTCGGCGGTATCGATGTCATCGTCAACAACGCCGGTGTCGCCTCCGGTGGTTTCTTCAGCGAGCTGTCGCTGGAGGACTGGGACTGGCAGATCTCGATCAACCTGATGGGTGTGGTCAAAGGCTGCAAGGCATTCCTGCCGCTGCTGGAAAGGAGCAAGGGCAAGATCGTCAATATCGCCTCCATGGCCGCGCTGATGCAGGGCCCGGGCATGAGCAACTACAACGTGGCCAAGGCCGGTGTGGTGGCCCTGTCGGAAAGCCTGCTGGTGGAGCTGCGCCAGCTGGAGATCGGCGTGCATGTGGTCTGCCCGTCCTTCTTCCAGACCAACCTGCTGGACTCCTTCCGCGGCCCGACCCCGGCGATGAAGGCACAGGTGGGCAAATTGCTGGAGAGTTCGCCGATCACCGCTGCGGACATCGCCGATTACATCCACGCTGAAATGGCCAAGGGCAGCTTCATGATCCTGCCTCACGAAATGGGTCGCATGGCCTGGGCGGTGAAGCAGAAGAACCCGCAGGCGCTGTACGACGAGATGGCCAGCATGGCCGAGAAGATGCGCGGCAAGGCCAAGTCCGCCGGCTGACCGAAAGGTCAGTTATTCGTGCCTGCAGGCTTGCCTGGCGCGGCCTGCAGGGGTAGGGTGGCCGCCCCGGCCTGCCTGCCGTCACGACCATGGAATACCTGTGAAACCAGTCCCTCGGGCCCTGCTGCTGGTGGCCCTGGTGCTGGCGGCGATCAATTTGCGCCCCGGCATCACCTCCCTCGCACCACTGATCGAGCGCATCGCTGCGGAGCTGTCGCTGAGCCGCAGTTTCATCAGCCTGACTACCGCCTTGCCGGTGCTGTGCATGGGCCTGCTGGCGCCATTGGCGCCGCGCCTGGCGATGCGCTGGGGGCTCGAACGCACCATCGTGCTCTGCCTCGGGCTGATCGGCTTGGCGCTGCTGGCGCGTCTGGCCGCGCACCAGAGTGCGGTGCTGATCGGCAGTGCCATCGCGCTGGGCGCTGCGATTGCGGTGGCCGGGCCTCTGCTCTCGGGCTTCATCAAACGCTATTTCGCCAGCCAGATGGGCCGCGTGGTGGGCTGGTATTCGCTGGGCATGGCCATCGGCGGTGCGGGCGGTGCGGTGTTCACGGCGCCGGTCACGGCGCTGTTCGGCGATGCCTGGCATCTGGGGCTGGCGATATGGGCCATGCCGGCGTTGCTCGGGGTCCTGCTCTGGCTGTGGCTGCCCAACCAGGCCGTAGCGGCCGAGCAGCAGGAAAGCGGCGGCCTGCCCTGGCGGCAGCCGCGCGCCTGGCTGATCAGCTGCTTCTTCGCCATCCAGGCAGGGCTGTTCTACGCCATCGCCACCTGGGTCGTGGCGCGCTACCACGAAGCCGGGCTGAGCATGCTGCGCAGCAACTCGCTGCTCAGCCTGGCCATGCTCATGGGGCTGCCCAGCTCGTTCCTGCTGCCCTGGCTGGCGCAGCGCTACAACGCCCGTTACCCGCTGCTGCTGGCTTGCGGGGCGGTCACCTGCAGTTGCCTGGCGATGGTCACCTTCATGCCGCGTTTCGTTCCGGAGCTCTGGGCGGTGATCATGGGCTTTTCCCTGGGCGGCTCCTTCGCCCTGTCGCTGGTACTGCCGCTGTACGAAGCCGGCTCGCCGCTGGCGGTCAGCCGCTGGACGGCGATGATGCTGTTCACCGGTTACAGCCTCGGCTGCCTGACGCCGATTCTGACCGGCCTGGCCCGCGACCTGTCCGGCAGCTACCGGCTGCCGTTCGCCGTACTCACAGCCCTGGCGCTGGTGATGACGCTGGTGGCCTGGCTGCTGGGGCGAAACCGCCGGCAGCGCCGGTGAAGAATTGGCAGCAGTTCCTTTCTTGCCCAGGCGTGCTGTGTTAGAAGGCGTTCTGCTTTTTCAGGAGTGCCGGTGTGGAGTCCGAATCCATCGTCTATGGCTGTATCCGCGACTGGCCTTCGGATGATCCCGAGCTGCGTCGCCTGCGCCGTGAAACCAACCATGGCGTGCTGGCCGAATTGCCGTCTGGCGAGCTTTGGCCGTTTCTCGGTCGTGAGATGTTCTCCTTCTGCGAGCTGCCGGGGGCGGGCCTCTACCAGACCCAGGTGATCCACTTCGGTGCCAGCTACGGCGCGGTGGAGTATGAATGGAACCTGTGGATCGAAGCCTTCGAGGCCTTGCTCAAGCGCCTGTACTGGGCCAGTGCCGTGGTGCACCTGGAAACCGAGCTCAATGGCATGCATACCTTCCGCTGGGAGTCCGACAACGGTTTTCACAGCCCGCAGGAGGGCGCGCTGCGGGTGCGCTGCGCCTGGGAGCGTGAAGGAGCCCTGCGCGGCTAGGATGGCTGGATGAGCAACTATCTGTGGTTTCTGCTGGCGGCGCTGTTTGAGATCGCCGGTTGCTACGCCTTCTGGATGTGGCTGCGACTCGATCGCAGCATCTGGTGGGTGGCGCCGGGGCTGCTCAGCCTGGCGTTGTTCGCGCTGATTCTGACCCGCGTCGAGGCCTCCTTCGCCGGACGTGCCTATGCCGCGTATGGCGGTGTCTACATCGTCACTTCGCTGGTCTGGCTGGCCTTGATCGAAAGGACCCGGCCGATGTTCAGCGACTGGCTGGGCGCGGCCTTGTGCCTGGCCGGCGCTCTGATCATCCTGCTGGGCCCGCGGTTGCATTCCTCCTGAATCTGCTTATAAGTAGCAGAAGTAAAAAGTTCCGCTGTCATCAAATCTTTATATATCGGCAACTGAGCTGAAATAACCCCTCGCCAAGATTCCCCCCAGCACGAACGAGTCAACAACTCGGGTGTTTTCAACACTAAAAGTCAACAGGGGAATTTCTCGATGATCCGTAAGCACTTCGCCGGTTTCGCAGCCAGCGCCCTGGCTCTGGCCGTCTCCGCCCAGGCTTTCGCCGGTACCGTCACCACTGACGGCGCCGATATCGTGATCAAGACCAAGGGCGGCCTCGAAGTCGCCACCACCGACAAAGAGTTCAGCTTCAAGCTGGGCGGCCGTCTGCAGGCCGACTATGGCACCTTCGATGGCTTCTACACCCGCGACGGTGACAAGGCCGACGCTGCCTACTTCCGCCGTGCGTTCCTGGAACTGTCCGGTACCGTCTACAAGGATTGGAAATACGTTCTCAGCTACGACCTGGCTCACAACGCCGGCAGCAGCGATGACGGTTACTTCGACGAAGCTTCGGTGACCTACACCGGCTTCAACCCGGTCAACATTCGTGTCGGCCGCTTCGACCCGGACTTCGGTCTGGAGAAGGCCACCAGCTCCAAGTGGATCACCGCCATCGAGCGTTCCGCCATCTATGAAATCGCCGATTGGGTCAACGGCCACGAGAACGGTATGGGCGTACAGGCCAGCTCGGTCATCGGCAACATGGCCTTCATGTCCGGTGGCGTCAGCGCCAAGGACACCAACGATACCGATGGCGAGAGCGTCAAGCAGTTCAACCTGCGCGGCGTGTTCGCCCCCATGGCTGAGCCGGGCAACGTCCTGCACCTGGGCCTGAACTACGCCAATCGCGGCCTCGACGACGTCGCCGCCGATGCTCGTATCCGTCCGCGTCTGACCGTCCGCGGTGTATCCACCAACGGTGGTAACGACGCCGGCACCAACGGCAACCGTGCCGTCTTCGGCGGCTTCCAGGGCGTGGCTGGTGACTTCGACAACGACTCCGCCTGGGGCGCCGAACTGGCTTACGCCATGGGCCCGTTCTCTGCTCAGGCCGAGTACCTGGCGCGCAAGCTGAAGGCTGACCGCGCTGGCATCGAAGACATCAAGGCCAATGGTTACTACGCGCAACTGGCCTACACCCTGACCGGCGAATCCCGCGGCTACCGTCTGGATGGTGCACGCTTCGATGCGATCAAGCCGTCCGACAAGCAACTGGGCGCCTGGGAAGTCTTCTACCGTTACGACAACATCAAGATCGAAGACGACAACGTCACCGTAGCTACCGCCACTCGCGAAGTGGGTGATACCAAGGCCAAGCTGCACACCGTCGGCGTGAACTGGTACGTCAACGACGTGGTCAAGGTCGCTGCCAACTACGTCAAGGCCAAAACTGACGGCATCACCAACACCGCTGGCGACGACGACGGTGACGCCTTCGTGATGCGCCTGCAGTACGCGTTCTGATGCATCGCTGATTCTGCTCCTGAATTGAGCCCCGCCTTTGGCGGGGCTTTTTTTCGTCCGCCGCTTTCGCCAGACTGGCGCCATGCCTCTGCACACCCTGACCCAACTGTCCCAACTACCGGCCGCCAGCTGGGATGCCCTGCTGCCGACTTCGCAGCCGTTCCTGCGCCACGCCTTCCTTTCCTCGCTGGAGGACAGTGGCAGCGTTGGCGGCCGCACCGGCTGGCTGCCGGCGCACCGGCTCTGGTGCGATGCGCAGGGCCAGGTGCAGGCGGCGCTGCCGGCTTACATCAAGCAGCACTCCTATGGCGAATACGTGTTCGATCACGCCTGGGCCGATGCCTGCCGGCGTGCCGGCATCGCCTACTATCCCAAGCTGCTGGGCGCGGTGCCGTTCTCTCCGGTGAGCGGGGCGCGTCTGCTCGGTGACGCGCACGCCGCCGCGCAGCTGCTCGACGAGCTGGCGGACGAACTGGACGACCAGGGCTTGTCGAGCCTGCATATCAATTTCACCAGCCCGGCCTGCGATGCGCTGATGCTGCAGCGGCAGGGCTGGCTGGAACGTCTCGGCTGCCAGTTCCACTGGCACAACCGCGGTTATCGCGATTTTCATGACTTTCTCGACGTGCTCGCCTCGCGCAAACGCAAGCAGATGCGCAAGGAGCGTGAGCAGGTCGCAGGGCAGGGTATCGATTTCGACTGGCGGGGCGGCCACGAGCTGAGCGAGGTGGACTGGGACTTCGTCTACCAGTGCTACGCCAACACCTACCATGTGCGCGGCCAGGCGCCCTACCTGACGCGGACGTTCTTCAGCCTGCTGGCCGAGCGCATGCCGGAGGCGATTCGCGTGGTGTTCGCCAGGCAGCACGGCCGTCCGCTGGCCATGGCCTTCAGCCTGGTCGATGGCGACACCTTCTACGGTCGCTACTGGGGCTGCCTGGCCGAGTTCGACCGGCTGCACTTCGAAACCTGTTTCTATCAGGGTATGGAGCGGGCCATTGCCGAGGGGCTCGAACGTTTCGACGCCGGTGCGCAGGGCGAGCACAAGCTGATTCGTGGTTTCGAGCCGGTGCTTACCCACTCGTGGCATTATCTGCGCCACCCGGGGCTGCATGCCGCGGTTGCCGAGTTCCTCGAGCAGGAGCGCTCTGGCGTGCGGGTTTACGCCGAACAGGCGCGCAGCTATCTGCCGTTTCGCCAGGCCGCCGGCGGCTGATCGGGCGATCAGTTCGGCGGCGCAGGGCCGAAACAGCTGTTTGCCGGAAGTTCCCCGCGTCGGAGATTTCTGCAAAAACTCCAGAGCTTTCAGCAAGAAGCCTGTTCACATCTGCCACTAAATTCCGCCCTTCACTTTCGTTACGACCGTTTTTGTCTGCGCCGATTGGTCAGACCAGCTTCGCTGGGCTAGACCGATAACAGCGGTTACAGCAGCCCAGGCGTGGTGGTAACGCGATTCGGTGGCCGCAGGCGCAAGCCAGGGAGGTCAGGGAAAGTGCTCAGGCACTTGCCGATGCAGTGACGAAGCGGTGGAGGTTTCACTGCACCGGTTATCTGCCCCTGATCGTGCTCGCCAGGCATCGGTGTGACGAGGAAAAGAGACCGGAGCCCCGCATCCGCAAAAGCGGGTGCACTTTGCCAATCAGGGCACGGTGCCCGAGAACAACAAACGAGAGGGGAGCCCCCCAAATGACAGCTAGTACTCCAATGCTCGTCACCTTCGTGGTGTACATCGCAGCCATGGTGCTAATCGGCCTGATCGCCTATCTGCGCACCAAGAACCTTTCCGACTACATCCTCGGTGGCCGCAGCCTCGGTAGCTTCGTCACCGCGCTGTCCGCCGGCGCTTCCGACATGAGTGGCTGGCTGCTGATGGGCCTGCCGGGCGCCATCTTCGTTGCCGGCATCTCCGAAAGCTGGATCGCCATCGGTCTGGTGATCGGCGCCTACCTCAACTGGCTGTTCGTCGCCGGTCGTCTGCGCGTGCAGACCGAGCACAATGGCAACGCCCTGACCCTGCCCGACTACTTCACCAACCGCTTCGAGGACAACAGCCGCATCCTGCGCATCTTCTCGGCGCTGGTGATCCTGGTGTTCTTCACCATCTACTGCGCTTCCGGCGTGGTGGCCGGTGCCCGCCTGTTCGAGAGCACCTTCGGCATGTCCTACGAGACCGCGCTGTGGGCCGGCGCCGCGGCGACCATCGCCTACACCTTCATCGGTGGCTTCCTGGCGGTGAGCTGGACCGACACCGTGCAGGCCACGCTGATGATCTTCGCGCTGATCCTCACCCCGATCGTGGTGATGATCGCAACCGGCGGTTTCGATCCGGCCATGGTCGCCATCGAGGCGGTCGACGCCACCAACTTCGACATGCTCAAGGGCGCCACCTTCGTCGGCGTGATCTCGCTGATGGCCTGGGGCCTGGGCTACTTCGGCCAGCCGCACATCCTGGCGCGCTTCATGGCCGCCGATTCGGTCAAGTCGATCCCGGCTGCTCGCCGCATCTCCATGACCTGGATGATCCTGACCCTGGCTGGCGCCGTGGCCGTGGGCTTCTTCGGCATCGCCTACTTCTCGGCGCACCCGGAAGTGGCCGGCCCGGTCGGCGAGAACCCTGAGCGCGTGTTCATCGAACTGGCCAAGCTGCTGTTCAATCCCTGGATCGCCGGCATTCTGCTGTCCGCCATCCTGGCGGCGGTGATGAGCACCCTGAGCTGCCAGTTGCTGGTGTGCTCCAGTGCGCTGACCGAGGACTTCTACAAGGCCTTCCTGCGCAAGGGTGCCTCGCAGACCGAACTGGTCTGGGTCGGCCGCGCCATGGTGCTGCTGGTGGCGCTGGTCGCCATCGCCCTGGCCGCCAATCCGGAAAACCGCGTACTGGGCCTGGTGTCCTACGCCTGGGCCGGTTTCGGGGCTGCGTTCGGTCCGGTGGTGATCCTGTCGCTGCTGTGGAAGGGCATGACCCGCAACGGCGCCCTGGCCGGCATGCTGGTCGGTGCTGCCACCGTGATCGTATGGAAGAACTGGATCGGTCTGGGCCTGTACGAGATCATCCCGGGCTTCATCCTCGCCACCCTGGCCATCGTCATCTTCAGCCGTATCGGCAAGGCGCCCAGCCAGTCGATGCTCGAGCGCTTCGACAAGGCCGAGAGCGAATACAAGTCGGTGTAACCTTGCCGGCCTGACCCAAAGGCGATGACTGCTCGGCAGCCATCGCCTTTTTCGTTTCCGGGCCTAAGATAGGCACACCTTTTTCGACGGATGCTCCCATGACCAGCAATGACCCGCTCCACGGCCTGACCCTGCAGGCGATACTCACCGCTCTGGTGGAGCGCATCGGCTGGGAGGGGCTGGCCCGTCAGGTCGACGTGCGCTGTTTCAAGCATGAGCCGAGCATCAAGTCGAGCCTGACCTTTCTGCGCAAGACGCCCTGGGCACGGGCCAAGGTCGAGCAGCTCTACCTGCAGCACTGCAAGCCCTGACCCTTCAGTTGATCTCCAGCCCCAGCGCCTGCAGGGCCTGTCGGTAACTGTTGCCGGCCATGCGCAGGCCGTTGTTGTGGTTGGCGCCCTCGATCAGCAGCAGTTGCTTGGGTTCGCTGGCCGCCTCGAACAGCGCTTCGCTGAAGCGTGAGGGCACATAGCGGTCGTCACGCCCGTGGGCGATCAGCACCGGAATGCCCACGTCGGCGATCTTGCTCAGCGAGTCGAACTCCTGCGACAGCAACCAGCGCACCGGCAGTGAGGTATTGGTCACCGCTGCCGCCACATCGCCCAGATTGGTGAAGCTGGACTCGACTATCAGGCCCGCGGCTTGCGCCGCCTCGTCCTCGCCGGCCAGTTCGTGCGCCAGATGGACGGCCACCGCGCCGCCGAGCGAATGGCCGTAGATAAAGCGCTTGTCCGCCTCGGGTTGCAGGCGCGTCAGGTGCTGCCAGGCGATCAGGGCATCCTGATAGACGCTGCGCTCGGAGGGCAAGGCGCCCCGACTCTGGCCAAAGCCACGGTAGTCCACCGCCAGGACGGCAAAGCCCATGGCGTGCAGCTGTTCGATTCGAAACAGCTGGCCGGTCAGGTTCCAGCGCGAGCCATGCAGATAGAGCAGTGCCGGGGCATCCTGGCGCGCTGCCGGCCACCACCAGGCGTGCAGGCTCTCATCGGCGCCCAGTTCCGGTGATTGCAGCTGCACGTCCTCGATGCCGGCGGGCAGGCCGCGGAACCAGTGGGCCGTGCCAGGCTCGATGCGAAACACCAGTTCGCGCTCGGTCTGTTCCAGCTTGGCGCAGCCGATCGGCAGCAACAACAGCAGGCAGGCCAGCACGGTCAGGCTCAGACGACGGCGGCGCAGCAGGGCGAACCAGGACGAAGGCATGGATGGGGCTCACGAACGACACGGATGATGCTGCCATGGACTGCACAGGCGGTGCCGGGTTTCGCCCAGCGGCGGCCGCTGTGGTTACCAGGTATTACCGCAGGCGGATCTGCGCTGCATTCAGCGGCGCGTCGCAGAGCGTGGCGCTGCCAGGCTCGAGATAGGGCGTGAGAATCGGCGCCATGCCCTTGAGCACCTGGACCGGCAATGCCGAGGTGAAGGTGAAGCGTTCGGCTTCGCGCCCCGGCACGAACGCGGTGAGGGTGCCGTAGTGCCGCGGGCCGAGGAAGAACACGAAGGTGGCCGTGCGGTTCATCGCCCGCGAACTGATCACCCGGCCGCCCGCGCCGACGCTCTCGATGCGGTTGTCGCCGGTGCCGGTCTTGCCACCGAGCGTCAGGTTGCGGCCATCCGGCAGCTGGAAGGTGCCCTGCAGGCGCCGCGCGGTACCGCCCTCGACCACCTGGGAGAGGGCATTGCGCAGCGCTGCCGCGACTTCGGACTGCATCACCCGCCTGCCGCCATGGAGATCGCTCTCGACCCGCGTTTCATAGGGCGTGCCGGCGGCGAAGTGCAACTCGTCGATGCGCAGCACCGGCTGGCGGATACCGTCGTTCTGGATGATGCCCATCAGCTCGGCCAGTGCCGCCGGCCGGTCACCGGAGCTGCCCAGCGCGGTGGCCAGTGACGGAACCAGATGCTGGAAGGGGTAGCCGAGGTTTTTCCAGCGGCGGTGGATGTCGGAAAAGGCCTCGACCTCCAGCATGATGCGGATGCGGCTGTCGCGTGCGCTCTTGTGTCGGGTGCGCAGCAGCCAGCCGTAGACTTCCTGGCGCTCGTCGACGCTGGCGGCCACGGCGTCGCTGAAGCTGGCTTGCGGATTGTCGATCAGGTAGCCCAGCAGCCACAGTTCCAGCGGGTGTACGCGCGCGATATAGCCCTGATCCGGCAGGCTGTAGGCGCCGGGGCCGTAGTCCTTGTACAGGCGGGCGATGCGCTGGTCACTGAGGTTTTCCTGCGGCAGCTGCGCTCGCAGGAATGCGGCGAAGGTCGCTTCGTCGGCGTGCGGCAGCAGGTAGCGGTGCACGGCACTCAGGCGTACCGAGGTCTGGCGCAGGCCGCTGAGGAAGGTCTCCAGACGCTGTTGTTCCGGCTGGCCCTGGTATTTGCGCCAGAAACGCAGCAGGAAGGTGCGCCCCTCCTGGTCGGCGAAGCGTTGCAGGTATTGCTGGCGGCGCGGGTCCTTGTCGTCCTTGAGCAGCTCGGCGCTGTTCTGGTAGGTGCTGTAGCGCACCAGGTCGCGCATCAGGCGCACGAAGGGCAGGTTGATCGATTCGCGCAGCGACTCGCGCAGGGTCGGGTTGCGGCCATTGTCCTCGCGGCGGAAGTTGCCGAAGGTGTGCAGCCCGCCGCCGGTGAAGAAACGCTCCTGCGGACTTGCCGAATAGCGCCGCTCCAGCGCCGCTTCCAGCATGCCGGCCAGGTCCGCCCCGGGGTTGGTCAGCAGGTAGTCCACGGCCCAGCGGCTGAGGTGGTCCTGCTCGGCGATCTCCACCTGGCGCAGCTCGGCCGGGCTCTTGCCGACGTGGCGTTGATGCAGTTCGGCGATGATTTCCAGGTAGGTGGTCAGTACGCGCAACTTGGCAGTGGAGCCGAGTTCCAGCTTGCTGCCCTCGTTGATATCGAAGGGCTGGTCGGTGCTGTCGGTCTGCACCCGCACCCGGCTGCCGGTCGGGGTGCGTTCGAACAGGGTGAAGCTGTAGCGCACCTCTGCGGTCTTCTCCGGCGACAGCAGGCGTTCGCCGAACAGGCCGATCTTGCCGGCGAACGCAGGGTCGGCCAGGTTCTGCAGGTAGGCGCTGGCCTGCTGCTGCAGGTCGCGCTGCAGCGTGCTGCGCGCGGCCAGATCGAGGCGGTCCAGATCGTAAAGCGGCATGCCCAGCAGGTTGGACAGGCGCGAGCGTGCCACGCTGATGCCTTTGTCGCTCTCCACCGCACGCAGGTTGGGTTCCTGCTGCCAGTCGCGATATTGCAGTCGCTGGGCGAGAGCGGCGTCGCGCAGATCGGCGTCGATCAGCCCGCCGTTGGCGAGCAGGCGAATGTGGCTTTCGGTCAGCGCCTCCATGTCGCGCCGACCTTGTGCAAGGTAATAGGAGGGGCGGCGCTGGGCGATCATCAGCGACAGCACCTGGCGCAGGGCCAGGCCGCGCTCGGCCAGGCTGGCGTCGGGCGAGCGGCGTGGGTCGAGCAGGGCGTTGCTGCGCTCGAAGTCGGCGCCATACCAGATGCGCAGGCCGTCCGCCAGACCATGCACCTCGCCGTGGCCGGGCGCGGCGGACAGCGGCACGCTGTTGAGGTAGTCGCGCACGATACGCTGGCGCGCCTCCAGCGTCTGTGGCCCTTGCTGGTAGGCGCGCACGCTGGCGGACATCATCTGGCGCAGTTTTTCCCCGGCCGAGAGCGTCAGCCCGTCCGGTGAGTGGCGATACTTTTCCAGCTGAGTGGCCAGGGTGCTGCCGCCGGCGGACTGGTCCTGCATGTCGAGCATCTTGCCCAGCTGCGACAGCGCCGCCATGGCGAAGCGTGGCCAGTCCACCGCCGGGTTGGCCAGCGGTTGCGACGGGTCGAGCAGGTTCCGGTTCTCGATGAACAGCAGGCTGTCGACCACCAGCGGCGGAATGCTGGCGAAGTCGGCGTAGCCCTGCTGTGGGTAGAGAAATTCGTAGAAGGGCGTGCCGCGGCAGTCGCTGATGCTCAGGCCGCTCTGGCTCTTCTCGGTAAAGGGCGGGAACAGGCCGCGGCGGCTGTAGGCCAGCAGTTCGTCGGAGAAACGCGACTGCTCGGTAACCTGATAATCGCGTTGCTGCAGGCGCTCCAGCATCAGCGGCAGGTAGGCGTAGCCCTGGCGTTTGTCGAAGGGGCCGTCGGTCGGGTAGATGATGCGGTCACTGGGCCCGGGTTCGACGCGGTAGGTGAGGCTGGCGGCATAGCGGCTCAGCTCGCGCGACTGAAAATGCGCGCTGCGTGATTCGAATACCAGCAGTGCGGTGGCCGCCAGTAGCAGCAGTACCAGCAGCAGATACAGACCAAGACGCCAATGGCGCCTTGTCGAGGTCGGCTTTCGCTGACCCTGCACACCTGCCGCGTGGGCCAGGTGACGCTGCTGCGGATTCATTTGCCATGATGCGCCCATAAGTCACCGGCCTGGTCTGTCAGCATCATATGAACCGCGAGATCGGCGCTTACCGGATGTCGACTGCGGGTCGGACCGCCGCTCGTCTCGCTGCTCTCACTATCAGACTAGACGCTGTCGCGCCGTCTGGCTGGCGGTTTTTGCATCCGGGCAGTCCGTACCTCGAGGCTGGGCAGGCCTGCTAGACTCGCTGCAACGCACAGGTGCAGGGAATCATCATGCAGCGCGACCACCGAGAGCAGCTTCAGCAAAGCTGGCAGGCCAATGCCGATGCCTGGGCCGCAGCGGTGCGCGAGCAGCGTATCGAAAGCCGGCGGCTGGTCACCGATGCCGCGATCATCCAGGCCGTGCTGGCGCTGCAGCCCAGGCGGGTGCTGGATATCGGTTGCGGCGAAGGCTGGCTGTGCCGGGGACTGGCCGAGCACGGCATCGAGCCGGTCGGGGTGGATGCGTCCGCGCCGCTGATCGAGGCGGCCCGCGCAGCCTGCGACGGGCGAAGCCAGTATCGTGTCTGTGGCTATGCCGAGCTGGACGCGCATGCCGAGCAGCTCGGGCGTTTCGAGGTGCTGGTGTGCAATTTCGCCCTGCTCGAGGAACCCTTGCAGCCGATTCTGCGCAGCCTGCACGGTTTGCTGGCGCCCGGCGGCAGCCTGCTGATCCAGACCCTGCATCCCTGGCGCGCCAGCCATGGCGAGCCCTATCAGGACGGCTGGCGGGTCGAGGATTTCGTCGGCTTCGGCGAAGGCTTTCAGGCGCCGATGCCCTGGTTCTTCCGCACCCTGCAGTCCTGGCTGACCCTGATCGGCGAAACCGGCTGGCGCCTGGAGTGGCTGCAGGAGCCGCTGCATCCCGAGAGCGTGCAGCCGGTGTCCCTGCTATTGCTGCTCAAACCGCTCTGATCATGCAATTGCTGCTCAACCTCGATGTTCCCGATCTGCCAGCCGCGGTGGCCTTCTATCAGCAGGCATTTGGGCTGACGGTTGGGCGTGAACTGTTCGACGGCACTGTCGTCGAGATGCTCGGTGCAGGCGTACCGCTTTACCTGCTGCAAAAGGCCGCCGCCACTCGCCCCTGCCCAGAGACCGGCGTGCTGCGCGACTACAGCCGGCACTGGATGCCGCTGCACCTGGACCTGGTCGTTGCAGACCTCGATTTGGCGTTGGCTCGCGCACTTGGCTCGGGCGCGCAGCAGGAAGGTGAAATCCATGAATATGACTGGGGGCGCCTGGCCACACTGAGTGATCCCTTTGGTCACGGGCTGTGCCTGTTGCAATGGCGTGGCAAGGGATATGACCTGGTCACAACCCATGGGGGAGAAATCGATGCGCAGAATTGAATTGGCTGGTAGGCAAGTGCCGGTGATCGGCCAGGGTACCTGGCGTATGGGCGAGGACGAACGCCTGCGCTCTCGAGAGGTCGCCGCGCTGCGTGAGGGGCTGGACCTGGGGCTGAGTCTGATCGACACCGCCGAGATGTATGGCGAGGGCGGCGCGGAGCAGGTGGTGGGCGAGGCCATCGCCGGGCGCCGCGACGAGGTGTTCCTGGTCAGCAAGGTGTATCCACACAACGCCAGCCTGGGTGGGGTCCAGGCGGCCTGTGAGCGCAGCCTGAAACGCCTGGGTTGTGAGCATATCGACCTGTACCTGTTGCACTGGCGCGGCCGCTATCCGCTGGCCGAGACCGTCGAGGGTTTCGAGCGGCTGCGCGAGCAGGGCAAGATCGGCGCCTGGGGTGTTTCCAACTTCGATCTGGACGATCTGCTGGAGCTGGATCGGCCGGCCTGTCGGAGCAATCAGGTGCTGTATAACCTGCAGGCGCGAGGCATCGAGTACGACCTGTTGCCCTGGCAACAGTGCGTGGGCATGCCGCTGATGGCCTACTGTCCGCTGAGCCAGGCTGGCGACCTGCTGCACGCGCCTGCGTTGCGCGAGGTCGCCGAGCGCCACGGCGTGACGCCGGCTCAGGTGGCGCTGGCCTGGACCATCAGGCAGGACGGCGTGATCGCCATTCCCAAGGCCGTGAGCAGCCTGCACCTGCGCGATAACGCCGCCGCGGCATCGATAACGCTGCAGAAGGATGATCTGGCACTGCTCGACGCGGCCTTCCCGCCGCCGCGCCGCAAGCAGACCCTGCAGATGGTATAGCGCGCATTGCCACTCGGTAGGGTGCGCCGCGCGCACCGAGTCTGCCGGAATGTTCGGAGTACTCCCCGCGCCACCCCAAGGAACCGGAGCGGCGCACTCAGTTGGCAGGATCGGCCGCCAGGCGTCCGGCGTCCTTGAGCAGGGCCTTGAGGAAGGCATCCTGCAATTCGGGATCGTTGCGCGTCAGCTCGATCAGGCTCTGTTCCAGCTCGCTGGCTTCCTCTTCCAGACCCAGATCGGACAGGCGCTTGACCCGGTGCACCCACTGGGCCACGTCGTCTCCTTCGAGGTCGTCGAAGATCAGGTCATGCGCCTCACGCAGTTTGCCGCGCAGGGTATGGCTGACCATGAGAGTCGCTTCGGCGCGCGCGATATCATCGCCGAGGCGATCCTCCACGCTCAGCTGCAGCATGTTCAGGCGGGCGATATCCTGCTCGGTGAAGGGGCTGTCCAGCAGGTTGAGGCGCAGGACCCCGGTGCTGTCGGTGAGCAACTCGAACTCCTGACCACCGGCCTTGACCTGAACCGGACGTTCGGACCAGGGCAGGTTGATGTACTCCATGCGGCGGTCACGCTGCACCTCGTTGATGCTGGCCAGGTTCTGTTCGGCGCGGCCATTGGATTCCACGTTCATGAACGGGTTGAGGCCGGCCATGCCGTAACTGATCCAGTCGCGGGTCGCGGTTTCCGGCAGGCTGCCGAGCAGCACGACGTTGAGGATGTTGGCGCCGACCCCGGCAACCACCGCGACCGCGCCCATCGGCACTTCATAGATCTCGCGCCAGGCCTGGTAGGGGGTGTAACGGTCGTAACGACGCGTCACCTCGAAAGCCGTGACCTCGTAGCTTTTCTGGTCATGCACACGCACGCGGCGTTGCGGCAGCTCCAGCACCTTGGGTTCGCCGGCATCGATCTGCAGCTGGTGATCCAGCAGTTTGCGTTCGACGCGCTCCTCATGCTCGCTACGTTGCGGCAGCTGGTTGGCACAGCCGCTGAGGAAGAGGGCGCCGCACAGGGCGGCGCCGATGAGGCGAAGGTTGCTGCTCGTGTACATGATGTCTCGGTAAGGCGTGATCAGCGGCTGATACGGGCTTGCAGGAAGGACAGGATCTCGGCCAGCGGCACGGCTTGCGCTTCGGTTTCGGCGCGGCTCTTGTACTCGAGGTTGCCCTCGGCCAGGCCGCGGTCGCTGACCACCACGCGATGCGGAATGCCGATCAGCTCCATGTCGGCGAACTTGATGCCGGGGCTGGTCTTCTTGTCGCGGTCGTCCAGCAGCACTTCGAAGCCGGCGGCGGTGAGCTCGGCGTACAGCTTGTCGGTGGCCTCGCGTACCTGCTCGGTTTCGTAGCGCAGCGGCACCAGGGCGATCTGGAAGGGCGCCAGGGCGTCGTTCCAGCGGATGCCGCGCTCATCGAAATTCTGCTCGATGGCTGCTGCCACCACGCGAGAAACGCCGATGCCGTAGCAGCCCATGGTCAGGGTGACCGGCTTGCCGTTCTCGCCCAGTACCTGGCAGTTCATCGCCTCGCTGTACTTGGTGCCGAGCTGGAAGATATGACCGACTTCGATGCCGCGCTTGATCACCAGGGTGCCCTGGCCATCCGGGCTGGGGTCGCCTTCGACGACGTTGCGCAGGTCGGCCACGGTCGGCAGCGGCAGATCGCGCTCCCAGTTGACGCCGAAATAGTGCTTGTCTTCGATGTTGGCACCGGCGGCGAAGTCGCTCATCAGCGCCACGCTGCGATCGACGATGCAGGGGATCGGCAGGTTGACCGGGCCCAGGGAACCGGGGCCGGCACCGATGGCGGCGCGAATCTCCGCTTCGCTGGCCATCTGCAGCGGGCTTGCCACCTGCTCCAGGTTGGCGGCCTTGATCTCGTTCAGCTCGTGGTCGCCGCGCACGATCAGGGCAATCAGCTTGCCTTCCTCGGCGGCGTGTACCACCAGGGTCTTGATGGTTTTTTCGATGGCCAGGCCAAAACCCTGCACCAGCGCGTCGATGGTCTTGGTCTCGGGGGTGTCGACCAGGCGCATCGCTTCGGTCGCAGCACCGCGCTCTTTCTCGCGCGGGATGGCCTCGGCCTTCTCGATATTGGCGGCGTAGTCGGACGTGTCACTGAAGGCGATATCGTCTTCGCCCGAGTCGGCCAGCACATGGAACTCGTGGGAACCGGTGCCGCCGATCGAGCCGGTATCGGCCTGTACCGGGCGGAAGTTCAGACCCAGGCGGGTGAACACGTTGCAGTACGCCTGGTGCATGCGGTCGTAGGTTTCCTGCAGGGACGCCTGGTCGGCATGGAAGGAGTAGGCGTCCTTCATGATGAACTCGCGGCCGCGCATCAGGCCGAAGCGCGGACGGATCTCGTCACGGAACTTGGTCTGGATCTGGTAGAAGTTGATCGGCAACTGCTTGTAGCTGTTCAGCTCGTTGCGGGCCAGTTCGGTGATCACTTCCTCGTGGGTCGGGCCGACGCAGAATTCGCGGTCATGGCGATCCTTGATGCGCAGCAACTCGGGGCCGTACTGGACCCAGCGACCAGACTCCTGCCACAGCTCGGCCGGTTGAATGGCGGGCATCAGCACTTCCAGAGCACCGGCGGCATTCATTTCCTCACGCACCACGTTCTCGACCTTGCGCAACACGCGCAGGCCCATCGGCAGCCAGGTGTAGAGGCCGGAGGCCAGCTTGCGGATCATGCCGGCACGCAGCATCAGCTGGTGGCTGATCACCACGGCATCGGAAGGGGTTTCTTTGAGGGTCGAGAGCAGGAACTGACTGGTACGCATGTTTGGCCGTTCTGTCGGTTGCTAGGGCTTGAAGTAGGCCGGCATTGTACGGTGCCTATACAGTGGCGTACAGGACGGGCGCAGGCGCGAGGGCGCTGCAGCCTTCACGGGAGGAGTAGAGAGTGGGATTGACTGCGCTTGAGGTGCAAACGCTGATTCGCTCTGGGCTGCCGATGGCAGAGGACATCGACCTGCGGATCGACCGGCTGGACGAGGAGGGCGTGCTGGCGCGGGTGCCCTTCCATGCCAAATTGGTGCGCCCGGGCGGCACGCTTTCCGGCCCCACCATCATGGCGCTGGGAGACGCGGCGATGTATGCGGTGGTACTGGGGCGTCTGGGCCGGGTGGAGATGGCCGTGACCTCCAATCTCAATATCAACTTTCTGGTCAGACCCAAGCCGGTCGACCTGCTGGCTGCAGCGCGGATACTGCGCTTGAGCCGGCGCCAGGCAGTTTGCGAAGTTTCGTTGTATTCGGCTGGTAACGAGGACGAGTTGGTCGCGCATGTAACGGGGACTTATGCTCTTCCATTGTAAATCTTGAATAAAAAGAAAGGCCCGGTTTCCCGGGCCTTTCTTATTCGAGCGCTAACAGAGTCCTGAAATTACAGGATGCTCAGCGGGTACTCGAGGATTACGCGAACTTCGTCGATCGACGGAGAACCGTAGTAGACACCGTCGCTGCTGCGATAGGTGGCTTGACGAACGCGCATGTTGAGGTCTTTGGCCGGGCCATTCTGAACGGTATAGCCAACCTGAATGTCGCGTTCCCACTCTTTGCCGTTGGTGGTGTCGCCTACATCAGCGTCGGTACCACGTACATAGCGAGTCATGAACTTCAGGCCCGGTACACCGAACTCGGCGAAGTCCAGGTCATAGCGAACTTGCCAGGATTTCTCATCTTCAGCGTTGAAGTCAGAGCGCTGAATGGAGTTGGCCAACCAGATGGTGCCACCGCCGTCTACACCGTAGTCGTAGCCGATGCCGTCAAAGCCGCCGTGGGATTTTTGGTAGGCAAGAGTGAATGTATGAGCGCTGATGTTGTAGGCCGCAGCGAGACTCCAGATGGTGTTTTTCTCGCTCGAACCGGTATCGGTGTACTCTTTGTCGTACTTGGTGCGATAGATGTTGAAGTCGAAATTCAGCGACTGAGCTTCGCCCAGGCCGATGGTGTAATTGACGTTACCGTAGTATTTCTTGAAGGCATCTTCTACGTCGGAGTAGTACAGCGAGGCCGACAGATCGTCATTGAAGCTATAGCTACCACCGAGTACATCTGCGCTCTTGAGGCCGATGCTGTCGTGGTAGGTCTGATCTTGGGCATTGATAGCAGTGAAGTGGCCAGCGTGCAGTTCCAGGCCTTCAATTTCATTGCTGGTGACCAGGAAGCCTTCAGCTACTTCCGGCAGCAGGCGGCTATCATCGGTGCTGAATACAGGCAGAGCGGTGAACTGGTCACCATACTTCAGAACAGTATTGGACAGACGCAGTTTGACCGCGCCACCGGCTTCAGAGTAATCGTCCTGCGAGCGGCCGTCGCTGCCGGTGGGGAACAAACCAGAGCCAGCGCGACCTTTGCCACTGTCAAGTTTGATGCCCAGCAGACCGATGGCGTCAACGCCGAAACCGATGGTGCCCTGAGTGAAGCCAGACTCGAAGGTACCAATGATGCCATGGCCCCATTCTTGCGGGTCATCATTGCGATCTGGACCTGCATTGCGGAAGTCGCGGTAGAAGTACAGGTTGCGGTTCAGTACGTTCAGGCTGCTGTCTTCGACAAAGCCGTTGGACTCGGATTGCGCGCTGGCGAAAGCCAGTTGGCTGGTGCCCGCGGCTACTGCCAGGGCGATTACGCTCCACTTCATCACTTGCATCGTGATTGCTCCTTGGGTTTAGAAGAGTTGCGCTGCCCACTGTTTTGTTATATGGGCGGCTCTTTCTTTTTGTGTCGGCGCTAACTTATAGCACGCAGCCAATGTTGGCGATAGTTGCAGTCTATTCAATGCGTCTTCGTTCATGCCGGTGTCGCATCGTGCATTGAAGAATGTCGCAAATCTATAGCTCTGTACTTGCGTTTCGTTGCACCAACGCCATCGCGGCTCTGGGTGTCTGGGCCGCTGTTATTGGTCGACTGCACGGCTTGCCGAGCATTGCTCTCACTGTTAGCAAAAGTCATGCTCAAAACCCGTCGTTCGCGCTAAAACCTTGATTTTAAGGTGTGCATCCTCTTGGCCGAGGGCGCGGACGCTGCTTTCAGGCGGTTTGCCGAGGGGCCGGCTGCCCTCATGCTCGGTCTCGGACGGGGCGGCGCCGGCTCGTCGTCTGGCGTATCGCCGGTAACGTTTGGCATTGCCTATTACGGTAGGAAACAAAATGGTGCACGTCTGCGGTGCGCGCATGCCCATGCTGCATTGCGTTGGTGCGCGGCGCCCCGGATGAATTGTCCATCGCGCCCGCGTATGCTGCGCGCCCATCCTGGCGCTACGCTTGATCGATCTGTTAAGGAGGAGAGCCTGATGTTCACCCTGGATACACGTCTGCAGCAGGATTGCCTGCTGGTCGGGGACTTTCCCCTCTGCCACCTGCTGTTGATGAACGATTGCAACTACCCCTGGTTCATCCTCGTGCCGCGCCGCGAAGAGGTCAGCGAGCTGTTTCAGCTCGATGCTGCTGATCAGCGCCAGCTCTGGCATGAAACCACCTTGCTGGCCGAAGTTCTCAAGGACACCTTCGCCGCCGACAAGATGAACGTGGCCACGCTTGGCAACGTGGTCAGCCAGTTGCACATGCATGTGATCGTGCGCCGCCGCGATGACGTCGCCTGGCCTGCGCCGGTCTGGGGGCGGCATCCGGCGCAGCCTTACTCCGGGCAGCAGGTGGCGCGGATCGTCGACAAGCTGCGCCTGGTGCTGACCGAGGACTTCCAGTTCGCCGGAGAATCCGCATGAGCCTCGAGTCGCGGATCATGGAGCTGGAAAGCCGCCTGGCCTTTCAGGATGACACCATTCAGGCCTTGAGCGATGAGCTGGTCGAGCAGAATCGCCGCATCGAGCGCATGCAGCTGCAATTGGCCGCTCTGGCCCGCCGTCAGGAAGAGTTGAATGGGCTCGCCGGTATCGCCGAAGACGAAGCGCCGCCGCCGCACTACTGATACGAAAAAGCCCGGTTTCCCGGGCTTTTCTCTGTGTGCCGTCAGCGCCGCGAAGGGGCCGCCGCGATCACGTCTTCGGCCTGCAGGCCCTTGTCACGCTGCATGACCGAGAACTCCACGCGCTGGCCCTCGACCAGCACGCGATGGCCCTCGCCACGAATGGCGCGAAAGTGCACGAAGATGTCTTCGCCCGAGTCGCGGGAGATGAAGCCGAACCCCTTGGAGGTATTGAACCACTTGACCGTCCCGGTCTCGCGGTCTTCCTGAGGCGTGCCGGAACTGGCCGGCTGGGATGCATGGTGTTCCCGGCTGCGAGGCTGGGCGTTGAGCTGCGCCGCCAGGCTCAGCACTACGGCCACGACCACGGTCAGTAGCGGCAGCCAGATGGCAGGTTGGCCGCCGATGTTCGGCAGCGGTGCCAGCAGGATCAGGCTCTGGACCACGGCAGCCAGGATCAGCAGGGCAGAGGACAGGCCCAGCAGCTGTTGGCGTACGCCTGGCAGGTTCGGTTGTTGCGCTGCCGCAAGCAGGTTGAGCAGGCCGGTCAGGGCCAGGTAGACGGCATCCGGGGTGGTCAGGAACGAAGTGGAAAAGCCGGGTACGGCGGACAGCAGCAGGGCGGCAAACCCTGTCACGAGATGGGCAATCTTCAACATCTTTGACGAACTCACTGATTGAATGATGACTCAAGGTGTCGCGGAGGGAGCGCACTTTGCTTATGGCAAGCTGAACGGCCATGGCGCGCGCCGGTATACAAGGTTGGCGGCGCCGCAGGATGGTAACGCGACGCGCGGACCTATTTAACAGCAAAGGCGGGGGGCTTCTCAAATCAAGCAGTTAGCATCTTTTCGCCGATGATGGGGTGCACCTGGTTGCGGCCTGCGCGTTTGGCCTGATAGAGCGCGTCATCGGCGCGGGTCAGCAGTGATTCGAAGGTGTCGCCGGGTTCGGCCATGGCGCAGCCGAAGGAAGCGGTGATGCTGTCGAGAACCTGATCGGTTCGCCTGACCTTGACCCTCAGGGACTGGATCTTGTGACGCAGTCTTTCGGCGAAGTCGAGAACTTCGTTGATACCCATGCACTTGCGTAGCACCACGCAAAACTCTTCGCCGCCATAGCGTGCGGCAAAGGCTTCCGGTGGCAGCAGATCGCGCAGCAGCTGGCCGACGTGTTGCAGTACGCGGTCGCCGAGCGGATGGCCGTACTGGTCGTTGAACTGTTTGAAGTGGTCGATATCCAGAATCACCAGCGCCAGTCCCTGCTGCGACTCGGCCAGGGCGCGCTCCAGCAGGCGGGTGAAGGCGTGGCGGTTGAACACGCGGGTCAGGCTGTCGAGCGTCGCCGCGAGGTGGGCGCGCTCCAGCTGGCTGCGCAGGTGGGTGATTTCCTCTTGCGCGGCGCGCAGGCGGTAGAGGAATTTTTCCTGCTGATCCTGCATCAGCTGGGTGCTTTCCTGCAGGTCGCTGAGCACGCTGGGCAGGTCGTCGATGATCGGCTCCTGCAGCGCGCTGAGGCCCTGGCTCAGGCTCTGCTGGTAGTGCTGGCTGCCGATCACGCTACGCGAGACGTCGCCTTCGATGTCATCGACCAGTTCGATGACCTGTTGCTGGCCGGCGCGTGCCTCATCCAGTTCGCCGCGGATGATGTAGTCGCGAAACAGCCGGCTGGCGGTTTCTGCGGGAAATACGTCGAAGTCCTCGACCACCTTGTCCAGGCGGCGGTTCAGTTCCGGCTCGCTGCCTCGGCTGTAGGTGTACCACAGCGCGTAGTGCACGGGATTGGGCGGAATGTCATGGCGCATCATCAGCGGTACGGCCTGCTTCAGGAGCTCGGCCGCCTCGCGGGTTTCCTCCGGATACAGTTCGATGATGCTGGGCGGTTTGCTGGATTGACTCATGGACTTGGAAACTCGATGGCGAATGGCCAGAGCATAGATCAGAGCGGTGTCTCGTGCCTAATGAAAAGGCCCGGATAACCGGGCCTTCGAGCATCTCAAGCAGCTAGCAGACTGCGTAGCATCCAGGCGGTTTTCTCGTGCACCTGCATGCGCTGGGTCAGAAGGTCGGCGGTGGGCTCGTCGCTGACCTTGTCCAGCAGCGGGAAGATGCCGCGAGCGGTGCGTACGACGGCCTCCTGGCCCTGTACCAGCTGTTTGATCATTTCCTCGGCGCTGGGTACGCCTTCCTCTTCCTTGATCGAGGACAGGCGGGCATAGGCCGCATAGGTGCCGGGAGCCGGGAAGCCCAGTGCGCGAATGCGCTCGGCGATTGCATCGACTGCCAGGGCCAGTTCGGTGTACTGACCCTCGAACATCAGGTGCAGGGTGTTGAACATCGGCCCGGTAACGTTCCAGTGGAAGTTGTGGGTCTTCAGGTACAGGGTATAGGTGTCGGCCAGCAGGCGCGAAAGGCCTTCGGCGATTGCGGCGCGATCCTGTTCGGCGATTCCGATATTGATTTCCATGGTTTTTCTCCTTTCAGGTGAGCCCAGGGTTCTATCCGCAGTGTTGGCCGGAGCCTAACACGCAGGGCGTCGGGATGATCTTGGCTTATATCAATGAAAGCGATGTTTAGAGGCTATTGATAACGCGCGGTTCATTTTCGGGCACAAACCTGCCGGCGCGAGGTCGCGCTATGGTCATTCATGCGCCTGGCTTTCAGCCATGCGCCAGCTCGGGCTTCTGCTGCAGCGTGCGGTTGAATGCGTCCACCCACTGTGGGCTGAATTGCTGGCCGGCGAGGTTGTTGATCTCGAGGATCGCGCGTAGCAGGGGGCGTTTGCTCAGTGTCTGGTGCGCGCGTTCATGGGTTCTTGCGTCGAAGGTGTCGACGATGTGCAGGATCAGTGCGCCGGGGGCGATCTCGCTTTCACGCAGGCCCTTGGGGTAACCGCTGCCGTCGGCGTGTTCCTGATGCTGAAGGATGATTTCCATCGCGCCTGCCCACTCCGGCATGCGTCTGAGCAGGTCGCTGGCCAGGCGTGGGTGGCTCTGCATCATGCGTCGCTCTTCGCGGCTCAAATGGCTTTGCTTGTGCAGCAGTTCCAGGGGCAGGAAGGCCATGCCAAGGTCATGCAGGCAGACGGCGGCCGCCAGTTGCTCCGGCTTTTCGGCATGTCCACCGGTTGCATTGATGCTCAGCGCCAGTTCCAGCAGGCGCAGGTTGCGCCCGCGCCAGTAGGGCGAACGCTGTTCGGCGGCCTCGGCCAGCGCGCAGAAGAACTGCAGATCGGCCTGGGGCGCGATTCCATGGCGTGCCAGCAAGGCTTCGGCGCGGTCTGGTTGCGCCTCGTCAGCTGACTGCAGGCGGGTACTGGGATCCATCTGCTGCAGCAGCGCGATGCGGGCTTCGGTCTGCTGCTCGGCTGGCGCCACGGCCAGGGCCTGCAGGGCGTTGCAGAGCTGGGTCACCTGGCTGTCGCTCAGGGCTGAATCGGTGCCGCCCAGTGCCTGATGCACCAGGGCGCGCAGGTGGTCGAGGCTCAGCAGCAGGATGTCCCCGAGCAGGCTGTCGAATGCCAGGCGGCCCGAGCGCAGCGCGTCGAGTACATCTTCCATGGCTTGTGGCAACGGCATCAGCTCGTTGAGGTCGACATAGCCGAGGTTGCCCTTGAGCGTATGGATCAGGCGGAACAGCTCACGCAGCCGCTCGCTGCTCCTTGGCGCGTGCTCCAGTTCGATCAGCAATTGTTCGCAGCGGGGAAACTGCTCGGCTGCGTCGAGGCGAAAGTCTTCCAGCAGGTCGTCGGACAGGTCGCTGCGATCGGGTAGGGCCATGGTCGTTCTCCAGGCAGGAGGCGCTCTTCATTATAGAGGCCATCTGCCGGGCGGCTGCGTCACGACGATTTACGCTATATAATCCGGCGCTTTATCGAAGCGCGGCGTACGGTTGGACGTTTGCCGCGGCGTGGCTCCTGCCCAGGGTGCTGGGGGCTGCCTGACCTATCCAAGACCTTAGAGAAGCGAAACACGATCATGATGCGCAGCCACTATTGCGGCCAGTTGAACGAGAGCCTGGATGGCCAGGAAATCACCCTTTGCGGCTGGGTACACCGTCGCCGCGACCATGGCGGGGTGATCTTCCTCGATATTCGTGATCGTGAAGGCCTGGCCCAGGTGGTGTTCGACCCGGATCGCGCCGAGACCTTCGCCAAGGCCGACCGCGTGCGCAGCGAGTACGTGGTGAAGATCACCGGCAAGGTGCGCCTGCGTCCGGCCGGTGCGGTCAACCCGAACATGGCTTCCGGCGCCATCGAAGTGCTGGGTTACGAGCTGGACGTGCTCAACGAGGCGGAGACTCCGCCGTTCCCGCTCAACGAATACACCGACGTCGGCGAGGAAACCCGCCTGCGCTACCGCTTCATCGACCTGCGTCGCCCGGAAATGGCCGAGAAGCTCAAGCTGCGTTCGCGCATCACCTCGAGCATCCGCCGCTACCTGGACGACAACGGCTTCCTCGACGTCGAGACGCCGATCCTGACCCGCGCCACCCCGGAAGGTGCCCGCGATTACCTGGTGCCGAGCCGCACCCACGCCGGCAGCTTCTTCGCCCTGCCGCAGTCGCCGCAGCTGTTCAAGCAACTGCTGATGGTGGCCGGCTTCGACCGCTACTACCAGATCGCCAAGTGCTTCCGCGACGAGGACCTGCGCGCTGACCGTCAGCCGGAATTTACCCAGATCGACATCGAGACCAGCTTCCTCGATGAAAAGGACATCATGGACATCACCGAGACCATGGTGCGCAACCTGTTCAAGGAAGTGCTGGGCGTCGAGTTCGGCGAGCTGCCGCACATGCCGCTGGCCGAAGCCATGCGCCGCTTCGGTTCGGACAAGCCGGACTTGCGCATCCCGCTGGAGCTGGTGGACGTCGAGGACCAGCTCAAGGACGTCGAATTCAAGGTCTTCGCAGGTCCGGCCAACGACCCCAAATGCCGCGTTACCGCGCTGCGCGTACCGGGCGGGGCGAGCATGCCGCGCAAGCAGATCGACGACTACACCAAGTTCGTCGGCATCTACGGCGCCAAGGGCCTGGCCTATATCAAGGTCAACGAACGTGCGGCCGGCGTTGACGGTCTGCAGTCGCCGATCGTCAAGAACATCCCGCTGGACAACATCAATGTCATCCTCGACCGCGTTGGTGCGGTCGATGGCGATATCGTGTTCTTCGGTGCCGACAAGGCCAAGATCGTCAGCGAGGCTCTGGGCGCGCTGCGCATCAAGCTGGGTCATGACCTGAACCTGTTCACCTGCGAGTGGGCGCCGCTGTGGGTCGTCGATTTCCCGATGTTCGAGGAGAACGACGACGGCAGCCTGACCGCCATGCACCACCCCTTCACTTCGCCCAAGTGCACCCCCGAGGAGCTGGAGGCCAACCCGGCGGCTGCGCTGTCGCGTGCCTACGACATGGTGCTCAACGGCACCGAGCTGGGTGGCGGCTCGATCCGTATCCACGACAAGGCCATGCAGCAGACCGTGTTCCGTGTGCTCGGCATCAGCGAAGACGAGCAGCAGGAGAAGTTCGGCTTCCTGCTCGATGCGCTCAAGTACGGTGCGCCGCCCCACGGTGGTCTGGCCTTCGGTCTGGATCGCCTGGTGATGCTGATGACCGGCGCCAGCTCGATCCGCGAAGTGATTGCCTTCCCGAAAACCCAGAGCGCGGCCTGTGTCATGACCCAGGCGCCGGGCGTGGTGGATGCCAAGTCGCTGCGCGAGCTGCATATCCGCCTGCGCGAGCAAGCCAAGGCCGAATAAGCCTGCACGAGAAGCCTGGATTTCCAGGCTTCTTCGTTATGGGGCGGAGAGACTCGAACTCTCCAGCCCCGGCAATTGTGAAAACCTAATAGATGGAGTGAGTTATGGCTGGTCATTCCAAATGGGCCAATATCAAGCATCGCAAGGGGCGTCAGGACGCCAAGCGCGGCAAGATCTTCACCAAGCTGATCCGTGAGCTGACGGTTGCTGCCAAGCATGGCGGCCCGATTCCGGCGGACAACCCGCGTCTGCGCCTGGCAGTGGACAAGGCGCTGACCAACAACATGTCGCGCGAGGTGATCGACCGCGCCATCGCCCGTGGTGCGGGTAACAACGAAGCCGACAACGTCGTCGAATTCAGCTACGAAGGCTATGCGCCGAGTGGTGTGGCCATCATCGTCGAGGTGATGACCGACAACCGCAACCGCACCGCCGCCGAAGTGCGTCATGCCTTTACCAAGTGCGGCGGCAATCTCGGCACCGATGGTTCGGTTGCCTATATGTTCGATCGCAAGGGGCAGATCAGTTTCGCGCCGGGTGTCGATGAGGATGCCCTCATGGAAGCCGCGCTGGAGGCCGGTGCCGATGACGTGGAGATGGGCGAGGACGGCTCGGCCCTGGTATCGACCAGCTTCACCGAGTTCCATGCCGTCAACGAGGCGCTGGGCGCTGCCGGTTTCAAGGCCGAGGAGGCGGAAATCGCCATGATCCCCTCGATCAGCGCGCCGATTGCCGATCTGGAAACCGCGCAGAAGGTCTTCAAGCTGATCGACATGCTCGAAGATCTGGATGACGTGCAGAACGTCTATCACAACGCCGAAGTCGCCGACGAGATCATGGAGCAGCTCGGCTGAGGTTGTAGCACGGATGCTTAGGGTGGGGCGGGCGGCGATTCGCCTTAGCCCACCTTGGCAAACACTGGTGGGCTGAAGCCCACCCTACGGCCACCCTACAACCCTACGCCCGCCGTGCGTGCCTGCGGTTTTCTCTGGTTCCTCGGGCGCGTCGCGAGTGACGGCGCATGAGGACCCCCGTATACTCGCCAACTGGATAAATAGACAGTTGCCGACATGACCCTCATCCTAGGAATCGATCCCGGTTCGCGCATCACCGGCTATGGCGTGGTACGCGATACCGGGCGTGGCTGCGAGTACGTGGCCTCGGGCTGCATTCGTACCGGCAACGGTCCCTTGGCCGAGCGTCTGCAGATCGTCTTTCGCGGCGTCAGCGAGGTGATTCGCACCCATGGCCCGGTGACCATGGGGATCGAGCAGGTTTTCATGGCGCGCAATGCCGATTCGGCGCTCAAGCTGGGGCAGGCGCGTGGCGCAGCCATCGTCGCCGCGGTGGAGGCAGGGCTTGAGGTGTGCGAATACACCGCGACCCAGGTCAAGCAGGCGGTGGTCGGCACCGGAGCGGCGGACAAGCAGCAGGTGCAGATGATGGTCATGCACCTGCTGAAGCTGGTGCAGAAGCCGCAGATCGATGCCTCCGACGCCCTGGGTATCGCCCTGTGCCATGCCCATCATCGGCAGAGTCTCATTCCCCATGGGCTGGCCGGCGCCAAGCGCCGCGGCGGCCGTCTTCGTTTGTAATCGAATCAAAGGAAAACAGCGGTGATCGGACGTTTGCGCGGCACCCTGGCGGAGAAGCAGCCGCCGCATTTGCTTCTGGATGTGAATGGCGTCGGTTATGAGCTGGAAGTGCCGATGACGACCCTATATCGTCTGCCTGCGGTGGGTGAGCCGGTAACCCTGCACACTCATCTGGTGGTGCGTGAAGATGCGCATCTGCTCTACGGCTTTTTCGAGAAGCGCGAGCGAGAGCTGTTTCGCGAGCTGATCCGCCTCAATGGCGTCGGCCCGAAACTGGCGCTGGCCTTGATGTCCGGGCTCGAGGTCGATGAGCTGGTGCGTTGCGTGCAGGCGCAGGACACGGCCGCCCTGGTCAAGGTGCCGGGTGTCGGCAAGAAAACCGCCGAGCGTCTGCTGGTGGAGCTCAAGGATCGCTTCAAGGCCTGGGAATCGATACCGTCCATCGCGCCTCTGGTGGTTGAACCTCAACTGGCGCAGGCAGTCTCAAGCGCGGAGAACGACGCCGTCAGCGCGTTGATCTCCCTCGGCTACAAGCCGCAGGAGGCCAGCCGGGCAGTTGCCGCCATCAAGGAGGATGGTATGAGCAGTGAAGATTTGATTCGTCGCGCGTTGCGCGGCATGGCGTGACAAGGTGTTGAATAACTACCTGCGTTGCCGATGCGTTGTTAAAAACAGGCTCAAAATGCTCATTTACACTCGTAAACTCCGCTTTCTCGCCTGTTTTTGCCTAGCCTCGGCTGCCTCGCTGACGTACTTCAACACCTTGTCGATGGAAGTATTGCGATGATCGAAGCCGATCGCCTGATTACCGCCAGTCCACGTGAGCGCGAAGAGCAGCAGGATCGTGCCATCCGCCCGTTGCGCCTAGCCGACTATATCGGCCAGCCCGTAGTGCGTGAGCAGATGGCGCTGTTCATCCAGGCCGCGCGGGGCAGGGCCGAAGCGCTCGACCACACGCTGATATTCGGCCCGCCGGGGCTGGGCAAGACCACCCTGGCCAATATCATCGCCGAGGAGATGGGCAGCTCGATCAAGAGCACCTCCGGCCCGGTGCTCGAGCGTCCGGGGGATCTGGCGGCGCTGCTGACCAACCTGGAAAGCGGCGACGTGCTGTTCATCGACGAGATTCATCGACTTTCTCCTGTGGTCGAGGAAGTGTTGTACCCAGCCATGGAGGATTTTCAGCTCGACATCATGATCGGCGAAGGCCCTGCGGCGCGCTCGATCAAGCTGGATCTGCCGCCCTTCACCCTGGTCGGTGCCACCACCCGTGCCGGTATGCTGACCAATCCGTTGCGTGATCGTTTCGGCATTGTCCAGCGCCTGGAGTTCTACGGTATCGAGGATCTCGCCACCATCGTCTCGCGTTCGGCCGGGATTCTCGGGCTGCCCATCGAGGCCAGGGGCGCCTACGAGATCGCTCGTCGCGCGCGGGGCACGCCGCGTATCGCCAACCGCCTGCTGCGCCGCGTGCGCGATTTTGCCGAGGTGCGTGGTACCGGCCATATCTCCCAGGCAATCGCCGATCAGGCGCTGAACCTGCTGGATGTCGACGAGCGCGGCTTCGACCATTCCGACCGCCGTCTGCTGCTGGCCATGATCGAGAAGTTCGACGGCGGGCCGGTGGGCCTGGACAGCCTGGCTGCGGCCATCGGCGAGGAGCGCCATACCATCGAAGACGTGCTCGAGCCTTATCTGATTCAGCAGGGTTACATGATGCGCACCCCGCGCGGGCGCGTGGTTACCCGGCACGCCTACCTGCACTTCGGGCTGAACATCCCCAAGCGTTCAGGTGATTTGCCTGTTGGCGACCTTTTCAATGCGGGTGACGAATGACGAAAAAATTGTTACCAGGCCGGATTGGCAAGCAGCAGGCCGGGGACTAGAGTATGCGCGCGCAAAACGGAGTCCAGCCGTTCAGCCACCATTGCCGGGTCTACTACGAAGACACCGATGCGGGCGGCATCGTCTACTACGTCAACTACCTCAAATTCATGGAGCGGGCTCGCACCGAGCGCCTGCGTGAGCTGGGCTATGCCCAGTCGACGCTTGCCGGTGAGGGCCTGTTGTTCGTCGTGCATTCGGCCGAGGCGCGTTACCACGCGCCGGCGCGTCTGGATGACGAACTGGTGATCAGCGCCGATGTGATCGAATTGAACCGTGCCAGCCTGCGTTTTCGTCAACAGGTCAGGCGGGCTGCGGATGATGCGCTGCTCTGCGAAGGGCAGTTTCTGGTGGCCTGTGTGCGCGCCGACAACTTGAAACCCCGGGCTATCCCCGAATCCCTGCGACACGCGTTCGCCGGGACGCAGGCGCCGGGTCCAATTGCAGCAGGAGAGTAAGCGTGGAAGCTAACGCCGTTGACCATATGTCGATGTGGAGTCTGATCAGTAACGCCAGTCTGTTGGTTCAGCTGGTAATGCTGACCCTGGTGGGCGCATCGGTCATTTCCTGGGTGATGATCTTCCAGCGCAGCAATGCGCTGCGTGCCGCCAAACGCGCGCTGGACAACTTCGAGGATCGTTTCTGGTCCGGTATCGACCTGTCCAAGCTGTATCGCCAGGCTGGCAGCAATCCTGATCCGGATTCCGGTCTGGAGCAGATCTTCCGTGCCGGCTTCAAGGAGTTCTCCCGCCTGCGTCAGCAGCAGGGCGTCGATCCGGATGCGGTGATGGACGGCGTGGCGCGCGCCATGCGCGTGGCCATCTCCCGCGAGGAGGAAAAGCTGGAAACCGCGCTGCCGTTCCTCGCCACCGTGGGTTCCACCAGCCCGTACATCGGCCTGTTCGGTACCGTATGGGGCATCATGAACTCCTTCCGCGGTCTGGCCCAGGTGCAGCAGGCCACCCTGGCCACCGTCGCCCCGGGTATCGCCGAAGCGCTGATCGCCACCGCCATCGGCCTGTTCGCCGCGATTCCGGCGGTCATCGCCTACAACCGCTTCTCTGCCCGCGGCGAAATGCTGATCGGCCGTTACTACACCTTCGCCGACGAGTTCCAGGCCATCCTGCACCGCAAGGTGCACACCTCGGAAGACTAAGACGCGCGCACAGGATAGGTTCTAGCCATGGCGAGAATTCGCAACAGACGCAAACCGGTCGCCGAGATGAACGTGGTGCCCTACATCGACGTGATGCTGGTGCTGCTGGTCATCTTCATGGTCACCGCGCCGATGCTCAACCAGGGCGTCAAGGTCGACCTGCCCAAGGTCAGCAGCGAAGCGCTGCCGCAGGACAACGACGCCCAGGTGCTGACCATTTCCATCAAGGCCGACAAGACCTACTACTGGAACATGGGCAGCGAGGTCGACGTCGACACCGAGCAGGAGCGCGCCTCCACCCTCGAGCAGATGACTCAGGCCGTGTCGGCGATCATTGCCGAGAACCGTCGCCAGGGTAAGCAGGTGCAGGTGTTCGTGCGCGGTGATCGCAGCGTCGACTACGGCACCGTGATGGCGGCCATGGGTGGCCTGCAACAGGCCGACGTGGGCAACGTCGGATTGATTACCGAGGCGCCCTGATGCAGCAGACCGAGCGTTCGCAGTCGGAAAGCTACTTCTGGCCCGTGGTCTGGGCCGTGGGTCTGCATGTCCTGATGTTCGCCATGCTGTTCGTCAGCTTCGCCTTCACGCCGGAGCTGCCGCCGGCGCGTCCGGTGGTTCAGGCTACGCTGTATCAGCTGCAGTCGCAGAGCCAGGCCACCACCCAGACCACGCAGAAGGTCGCGGGCGAGGCGCAGAAGACCTCGGCACCGCAGTTCGAGACCGAACGACTGGAACAGAAGAAGGCAGAGGAACAGAAGCAGGCCCAGGCCGAGGCACAGCGACAGGCCGCGGCCAAGAAGGCCGAGGAACAAAAGCAGGCGGAAGAGGCTCGAAAGGCCGAACAGGCCAAAGCCGAAGCTGCGAAGAAGGCCGAAGCCGAAAAGGCCGCCGAGCAGAAGCGTCAGGC
This sequence comes from Ectopseudomonas guguanensis, assembly GCF_900104265.1. Lineage (GTDB taxonomy): Bacteria > Pseudomonadota > Gammaproteobacteria > Pseudomonadales > Pseudomonadaceae > Aquipseudomonas > Aquipseudomonas guguanensis. The sequence continues at coordinate 49,799 of NZ_FNJJ01000015.1, read as the reverse complement.
CGATATCGCCAAGAAGCGCGCCGAGGAAGAGGCGAAGAAGAAAGCCGCTGAAGAGGCCAGGAAAAAGGCCGCTGCAGAAGAGGCGAAGAAAAAGGCGGCAGCTGCCGAGGCAGCGAAGAAGAAGGCGGCCGAAGACGCCAAGCGCAAGGCCGAAGAGGCCCGGCGCAAGGCAGCTGAGGATCAGAAGGCGGCGGCGCTGGCCGAGTTGCTCTCGGACAACGTGCAGAACCAGCAGGCGCTGGCTGAAACCCATGGCGACAAGGTGGCCGGCAACCTCGATGATCTGATCATCAAGCTGATCACCGAGAACTGGCAGCGACCGATGTCGGCGCGCCGCGGCATGAGCGTCGAGCTGCTGATCCAGATGCTGCCCGATGGCACCGTGACCAACGCCAGCGTATCGCGCTCCAGTGGCGATGCGCCGTTCGACAACTCGGCCGTCGCCGCTGTACGTAACGTCGGGCGTATTCCCGAGATGCAACAATTGGATCGCGCTACCTTCGACCGCATGTACAGGCAGCGCCGCGTCATTTTCAAACCGGAGGATTGAGCTCTGTGAACAACCTGATTCGTATCGCCCTGCTGGGGCTGGTCATGCTGGTCGGTAGCGTCCAGGCGGCCGATCCGCTGGTGATCTCCCAAGGCGCCGACCGCGCCACCCCGATCGCCGTGGTGCCCTTCGGCTGGCAGGGCGGCTCGGTGCTGCCCGAGGACATGTCGCAGATCATCGGCAACGACCTGCGCAACTCCGGCTACTTCGAACCCATCCCGCGGCAGAACATGATCAGCCTGCCGACCCAGGCCAGCGAAGTCATCTATCGCGACTGGAAAGCCCTCGGTGCGCAGTACGTGCTGGTCGGCAACATCGTGCCCAACGGCGGCCGCCTGCAGGTGCAGTACGCGCTGTTCAACGTCAGTACCGAACAGCAGGTGATGACCGGCAACGTCGGCGGCGGTACCGACCAGCTGCGCGACATGGCCCACCATATCGCCGACCAGTCGTTCGAGAAGCTCACCGGCGTCAAGGGCGCGTTCTCCACGCGCCTGCTGTACGTCACGGCCGAGCGCATGGGCGCCAACAACACCCGTTACACCCTGCAGCGCTCCGACTACGACGGTGCCCGTGCGGTGACCTTGCTGCAATCGCGCGAGCCGATCCTCTCGCCGTCGTTCGCGCCGGATGGCCGCCGTATCGCATACGTGTCGTTCGAGCAGCGTCGCCCGCGCATCTTCGTGCAGCACATCGATACCGGCCGCCGCGAGCAGATCACCAATTTCGAAGGCCTCAACGGTGCACCGGCCTGGTCGCCGGACGGCAATCGTTTGGCCTTCGTGCTGTCGCGCGACGGCAACCCGGAAATCTACGTGATGGACATGGGCAGCCGGCAGATGCGCCGCATCACCAACCATTACGCCATCGATACCGAACCCTTCTGGGGCAAGGATGGTCAGACCCTTTACTTCACCTCGGATCGCGCGGGCCGTCCGCAGATCTACAAGACCAACATCAATAGCGGGGCAGTGGAGCGAGTGACCTTCGTCGGTAACTACAACGCCAACCCGAAATTGTCGGCTGATGAAAAGACCCTGGTGATGATCCATCGCCAGGACGGTTTCACCGTGTTCAAGGTGGCTGCGCAGGACCTGGAAACCAACCGTTTGCGCATACTTTCAGACACAAGTTTGGATGAGTCGCCCACTGTTGCGCCCAATGGCACCATGCTAATCTACGCCACCCGCCAGCAGGGCCGGGGAGTCTTGATGTTGGCGTCCACCAATGGACGCGTGAGGCTCCCTCTTCCTACCGCTCAAGGCGAAGTTCGAGAGCCTTCTTGGTCCCCTTACCTGAACTGATGCGGTGCTACACCTTTTTGCTTAACACAACTGGGGTTCATTAGGAGTTACATGATGGAAATGCTGAAATTCGGTAAGTTCGCTGCACTGTCCCTGGCTCTCGCCGTTGCCGTAGGTTGCTCCTCCAAAGGCGGCGACGCTGCTGGCGAAGGCGCTGTCGACCCGAACGCTGGCTACGGTGCCAACACTGGCGCTGTCGATGGCAGCCTGAGCGAAGAAGCTGCTCTGCGCGCTATCACCACCTTCTACTTCGAGTACGACAGCTCCGACCTGAAAGCCGAAGCCATGCGCGCTCTGGACGTACACGCCAAGGACCTGAAAGGCAACGGCGCTCGCGTCGTTCTGGAAGGCCACGCTGACGAGCGCGGTACCCGTGAGTACAACATGGCTCTGGGCGAGCGTCGTGCCAAGGCCGTTCAGCGCTACCTGGTTCTGCAGGGCGTTTCCCCGGCTCAGCTGGAACTGGTTTCCTACGGCGAAGAGCGTCCGGTTGCCACTGGCAACGACGAGCAGTCCTGGGCCCAGAACCGTCGCGTAGAGCTGCGTAAGTAAGCTGCCATGCGTGATTGCCGTCGTATCCTGACCCTTCTGACACTCGCCATGCCGCTTGCGGCGATTGCTGAGGTTCCCGTTCTGGAAAGCAGCTCCATGCAACAAGGCAGCAGCTATCCACCGGCGGGTTATGGTACGGCCGGCGCCTACGCCGGAGCGGGTGCGCAAGCGCCCGCTTCGGCGCAGGGCATGCTGTTCAATCAGCTCGAGCAGATGCAGCAGGAAATTGCCCAACTGCGCGGCATGCTCGAAGAACAGCAGAATGAAATCCAGCGCCTCAAGCAGGAAGGCCTGGAGCGTTACCAGGATCTGGATCAACGCATTTCCTCCGGCGCTGCTGCCGGTGGAGCTTCCGCACAGAATTCCGCCAACGGCGCGATCAACGCCAATGGCACCCCGACGCCACCTGCCGCTCAGCAGCAGGCCAGCGCCGAGCCGGGCGATCCGGCCAAGGAAAAACTCTATTACGACGCCGCCTTCGACCTGATCAAGGCCAAGGATTTCGACAAGGCGTCGCAGGCATTCGCCGCCTTTCTCAATCGTTATCCCAACAGTCAGTACGCCGGCAACGCGCAGTACTGGCTGGGCGAAGTGAACCTGGCCAAGGGCGATCTGCAGGCAGCCGGCCAGGCCTTTGCCAAGGTCAGCCAGGCCTATCCGAGCCACGCCAAGGTGCCGGATTCGCTGTTCAAGCTGGCCGACGTCGAGCGTCGCCTGGGCAACAACGACAAGGCGCGCGGCATTCTGCAGCAGGTGATCGCCCAGTATCCGGGCAGTTCGGCCGCGCAGCTGGCCCAGCGCGATTTGCAACGGCTGTAAATCGATATTCGATGAATAAAAACCCGCGCCTGCCGCGGGTTTTTCTTATCCGGTCTCGCGTGATCCATTAGAATGCGCGCTCGCTTGGCCCACGGGGTTTCAGCTCGGCTGATGTCCTTGTCGCCATGCCTCGTCGAACTCCGGCCGCGGCCGACGTTCCTGTCTTTCCACGCAACGGAGGCGGATGACCTGTTTCGTCATCACGCCCGTGGCTACCATGCAAGAAACCCTGCGCATCACCGAGATTTTCTACTCGCTGCAGGGGGAGACGCGTACCGCCGGCTTGCCAACGGTATTCGTGCGCCTGACCGGCTGCCCCCTGCGCTGTCAGTACTGTGACACCGCCTACGCCTTCAGCGGCGGCGAAATCGTCACGCTGGACAGCATCCTCGATCAGGTGGCCGCCTATCGGCCGCGTTACGTTTGCGTCACAGGCGGCGAGCCGCTGGCCCAGCCCAACTGCATCCCCTTGCTCACGCGTCTGTGCGACGCCGGTTACGAGGTGTCGCTGGAGACCAGCGGTGCACTCGACGTCTCGGCCGTCGACCCGCGGGTCAGCAAGGTGCTGGATCTGAAGACGCCCGGTTCGGCTGAAGTGCAGCGCAACCGTTACGAGAACATCGAGTGGCTGACCGCCAATGACCAGGTCAAGTTCGTCATCTGTTCGCGCGAGGACTACGATTGGGCAGTGTCCAGGCTGATCCAGTACGACCTGGCGGCCCGAGCCGGCGAGGTGCTGTTCTCGCCCAGTCACAAGCAGGTCGATGCGCGGGCGCTGGCCGACTGGATAGTGGCGGACAACCTGCCGGTGCGCCTGCAACTGCAACTGCACAAGATTCTCTGGAACGACGAGCCGGGACACTGATCATGAGCGACAAGAAAGCGGTCATCCTCCTTTCCGGCGGCCTGGATTCAGCCACCGTGGTGGCCATGGCCAGGGCCGAGGGCTACGCCTGCTACAGCATGAGCTTCGATTACGGGCAGCGTCATCGCGCCGAGCTGCAGGCGGCCGAACGCGTTGCCCGGCAACTGGGCGTGGTCGAGCACAAGGTGATCGGCCTGAATCTCAACGGCATCGGTGGCTCGGCACTGACAGACAGCAGCATCGCGGTTCCGGAAACCCTGGGCGAAGGCATCCCGGTGACCTACGTGCCGGCGCGCAACACGGTGTTTCTGTCCCTGGCGCTGGGCTGGGCCGAGGTGCTGGGGGCGCGCGATATCTTCATCGGCGTCAATGCGGTGGACTACTCAGGCTATCCCGATTGCCGCCCGGAGTTCGTCGAGGCTTTCGAGCGCATGGCCAACCTGGCGACCAAGGCCGGTGTGGAGGGTCAGGGTTTTGCCATCCGTGCGCCGCTGCAGCAGATGAGCAAGGGCGAGATCATCCAGGCCGGTATGCGCCTGGGCGTGGACTATGCGCTGACCGTCTCCTGCTACCAGGCCGACGAAGACGGCCGCGCCTGTGGCAAGTGCGACAGCTGCCGCCTGCGCGCCGCCGGTTTCACTGCCGCTGGCGTGCCCGATGCCACTCGCTATTTCTGAAAAAGTTTTCGCGAAGTGTTGATTTCCTGAATTAAATCAGTATCATGCGCCTCGCGTTGGGTCGTTAGCTCAGTTGGTAGAGCAGTTGGCTTTTAACCAATTGGTCGTAGGTTCGAATCCTACACGACCCACCAGATCGCAAAAGCCAGTCGTGAGACTGGCTTTTTTTTGCTCTCGGAAAAGCCCTCTGGCCGATGCTGCACTGCCTGTGGCGATGGGCGGCCAGGGGGTATACTCGCCGCTCGCCCAAGAGCGCCCCAGGTTCGACGACATGACGCAGATTTCCGAACGCCTTCTGGTTCAGGCCCACCTCGACGCCAAGCAGCCCAAGCCGCTGACCGCCGAGGAAGAATCTTTTTATCGCCGCGAAATCGCCGCCGAGCTGAAGAAGCAGAACGCGGTGCTGGTGGCGCACTATTACTGCGATCCGGTCATCCAGGCGCTGGCCGAGGAAACCGGCGGCTGCGTTTCCGACTCTCTGGAAATGGCCCGTTTCGGCAACCAGCACCCGGCGCAGACCGTGGTGGTGGCCGGGGTCAAGTTCATGGGCGAGACGGCGAAGATCCTCAACCCGGAAAAGCGCGTGCTGATGCCGACGCTGGAGGCGACCTGCTCGCTGGATCTGGGTTGCCCGGTGGACGAGTTCTCGGCCTTCTGCGATCAGCATCCCGAGCGCACCGTGGTGGTGTATGCCAACACCTCGGCGGCGGTGAAGGCGCGTGCCGACTGGGTGGTGACCTCCAGCTGCGCGCTGGAGATCGTCGAGAGCCTGATGGACAACGGCGAGACCATCATCTGGGCGCCGGACAAGCATCTGGGCAACTACATCCAGCGCGAGACCGGTGCCGACATGCTGTTGTGGGACGGCGCCTGCATCGTCCACGAGGAATTCAAGTCCAAGCAGCTGCTGGACATGAAGGCGCTGTACCCCGACGCCGCCATTCTGGTGCACCCGGAATCGCCGCAGAACGTGGTCGAGCTGGCCGACGCGGTGGGCTCCACCAGCCAGCTGATCAAGGCGGCGCAGACCCTGCCGAATTCCACTTTCATCGTCGCCACCGACCGCGGCATCTTCTACAAGATGCAGCAGCTGTGCCCGGACAAGACCTTCATCGAGGCGCCGACGGCCGGCAACGGCGCGGCATGCCGCAGCTGCGCGCACTGCCCGTGGATGGCGATGAACACCCTGGAACGTGTGCTGACCGGCCTGCGTCAGGGCTCCGGTGAGATTCATGTCGACCCGGCGCTGATTCCCAAGGCGATCAAGCCGCTCAAGCGCATGCTCGATTTCACCCAGGCGGCGCGGATGAAGGTCGCCGGCAACGCTTGATAGGCATGCAGTAAAAAGAAGCCCAGCCAATGCTGGGCTTCCTGCTTTGCGTAGCCCGGATGCAATCCGGGAATGGCGAGAGGCCAATACCCCCGGATTGCATCCGGGCTACGCCAACTCGTCAGCTCAGCTCGCCCAGTTCTCCGGTTCGTTGACCGCATTGAGCAGGGCACGCAGGCGGCCATAGTCGCGCCCGTTGAAGGCGAAGGCCAGGCGGGTCAGGTGCTTGAGTTCCGGCTCGTCGCGCTCCTGCTCGCACGAGGCCTGCTGGGTGAAGCCGCCTTCCTTGCACAGGCCGGCGAACTCGCGGGTCAGCTGCGCCAGGGCCACATCGCTGAGCGGGTGATTCAGGCGAATCACGAAGCGATCCTTGAGCCAGCGGCTGGAGTGGAAGTTGCGATAGAACCGGGCGATTTCATCCACCGCCTCTTCGGCGCTGTAGACCAGGTGTAGCAGGTTGAGGTCGGTGGGCAGGATATAGCCGTTGTCGCCGAGCTGCCGGCGGATGAAACCCAGCGCGTCTTCCCAGTAGCTGCCGCCCGGCTGGTCGAGCAGTAGCACCGGCACCAGCGGGCTCTTGCCGGTCTGGATCAGGGTCAGCACTTCCAGGGCTTCATCGAGGGTGCCGAAACCGCCGGGGCATAGCACCAGGCCATCGGCTTCCTTGACGAAGAACAGCTTGCGCAGGAAGAAGAAGTGAAAGGACAGCAAGTGATGGCTGCCGCGCATCGTGGCGTTGGCGGCCTGCTCGAAGGGCAGGGTGATATTGAAGCCCAGGCTGTTTTCCATGCCGGCGCCTTCATGAGCCGCCGCCATGATGCCGCCGCCGGCACCCGTGATCACCATCAGGTCGCGGTGCGCCAGTAGTGCGCCGAGTTCGCGAGCCTGCCGGTACAGCGGATGATCCACTGGTGTGCGTGCCGAACCGAACACCGTGACCTTGCGTCGGCGCTTGAGCTGCTCCAGCACACCGAAGGCATGCTCCATCTCGCGCAGGGTCTGCATCATGATCTTGGCGTCCCAGCGATTGCGATCAGCCTGGGCCATATGGATCACGGTGCTGAGCATCTCGCGGTACAGGGCCAGGTTGGGGCTGTTGCTCGGGGCAGCCAGCGCCACCAGCTCGTCCACCTTGCTGCTCAGGTCGACCTCGCTGGTCTGCACGTGGCGTGACAGATAATCGTCCGCTTCGTAAGCCATGGAAACTTTCCTTTTCTGGGCCAGGCAAGCGTGGATCGCGCTCGCGCCTGTGCCGGTTCCCTGATTATGGAGCCTGGCGAAGGTTGCCACAGCCAGGTTGCAGCCTGGCTGCAGGCTTTTCGTAAGTGCGGGTTACAGGGCGATCTGCTCGCCGGGTTCGGGAATGTTGGCGATCCAGTTCAGCTGGTCGCGCAGGGCCTGTTGCAGCGCCTGCATCTTTTCCAGCTCGCCGTGGACCAGATACAGCTCGGGATGATGCTCGAACTGGCTGGCCCAGTGCAGCAGCTGCGACTGTCCGGCATGTGCGGAGAAACCGCCCAGGGTATGCACCCTGGCCTTCACCGCGATGCGCTGGTGCAGCACCTTGACCGTTTCGGCGTCGTCTACGATCAGGCGGCCCAGCGTGCCCTTGGCCTGGAAGCCGGGGAACACCAGGTGGCAGTTCTCGCGCCAGAGGTTGTGCTTGAAGTGATGGACGATACGCCCGCCGTTGCACATGCCGGCGCCGGCGATGATGATCGCCCCGCTCTTGATCCGGTTGATGGCCATCGACTCTTCGGCCGTCGCGGTGCAGCGCAGGATCGGCAGCCAGTCCGCGACCCGCTTCACGCCCTTGGCGGCCAGGGCGGCGCGGTCCTCGGCGGCGAACTGATCGTGAAAGCGGCTGTAGATGGCGTTGGCGCGGATCGCCATGGGGCTGTCGAGGAACACCGCCTGCTGGGGCAGACGGCCCTCCTGGTAGAAGCGGCCGAGGTAGTAGATCAGATCCTGGGTGCGACCGACGGCGAAGGAGGGAATCAGCACATTGCCGCCATCACGATGGGCCTGCTGCAGGATGTCGGCCAGCTCCTCCAGGGTGGCTTCGCTGTCGCGGTGGTCGCGGTCGCCGTAGGTGGACTCCATCAGCAGCACGTCCGCCTTGTTCAACAGCGTCGGGGCCTGCATCAGAGGCGAGCAGGTGTTGCCCAGGTCGCCCGAGAACACCAGATGGCGGTGCAGGTGATGGTCTTCCACCAGCATCTCGACGATGGCCGAGCCGAGGATATGGCCGGCGTTGTGGAAGGTCACCTGCACGCCCTTGGCCACCTCGATCGCTACGCCATAGGCATGGGAGCGGCGCTGGCTGAGGGCCTGCTCCGCGTTGGCGACCGTATACAGCGGCTTGATCGCCGGCTTGCCCTGGCGGGCGCGCCAGCGATTTTCCCATTCGGCGTCCTTCTCCTGGAGGAAGGCCGAGTCCAGCAGCATCAGCTCGAGCAGTTCGCAACTGGCCTCGGTAGCGTGGATCGGGCCGCGATAGCCTTCGGCGATCAGACGCGGCAGCAGCCCGCTGTGATCGAGATGGGCGTGGGAGATCACCACCGCATCCAGGCTGCGCGGATCGAAGGGGAAGGCGCTGCGGTTCTGATCCTCCTCTTCGCGGCGTCCCTGATGCATGCCGCACTCGAGCAGGACCCTGGCGCCGTCGCGGCTTTCCACCAGGTAGCAGGAGCCGGTGACCTGTTGAATCGCACCGAGAAAAGTGAGCAGGGCCATGGTTCTTTCCTTGTTGTGATGATGAGGCGAGTCTGCCGGTTCGCATCGCCGCGCTTGTTGATGCAGGTCAGCCGGGGCCTTTTTCCCGCTGCCTAGACTGCAGACAAACATTCAGGAGAGCAGCCATGACCCAGCTATTGCCCGACGCCGCCGCCTTGCACCAGCACGCTCAGCAATATCCCGACTTCGCCCGCTGGCAAGCCGGCCACGGACCTGTCCAGCATAGCCCGCAGACCTGCGCCGCAGTCTTTCGCCTCGCTCATCAACTGGTGCAGAGCGGCCTGCAGCCCGACCTGCCAAGCGTCTATCGTCTGTTGTGCGCCCTCGATTCGCTGACGGCCGCCGGCCTCTGGCTGGTGGTGCACATGACCTACGCGCAGCGCGTGAGGCTCGATGGCCAGCCGCTGCAGGCCGCCGACTTCAAGGAGGTGCCCGAGGGGCATACCGGCGGCGCGCTGAACATGGTGCCGGCCTACGCCGGTTACCTGGCCCTCAATGCCCTGACCGCCGAGACGCGTGGCTGGCTGATGGGGCAGGGCCATTGCGTGGCGGCGATCGAGGCGTTGAACCTGCTGACCGGCAACCAGCATCCCGAGCAGGCAGCCCGCTACGCTCGCGACGAGGCGGGCATGAGCCGCCTGGCGGCGGATTTCTACAGCTACGCCCAGGCAGCTGACGGCCGCCCAGGCGTGCCGCTGGGCAGTCACGTCAACCCGCATACCGCCGGCGGCATCGCCGAGGGCGGCTACCTGGGCTTTGCCGAGCTGCAGTACGCGCATCTGCCATTGCCGGGGGAGAAGCTGGTGGCCTTTCTCTCCGACGGCGCTGCCGAGGAGCAGCGCGGCAGCGACTGGATGCCGCGCTGGTGGCGCGCCGAGGATTGTGGCGTGGCGCTGCCGGTGATGATCGCCAATGGCCGGCGTATCGAGCAGCGCACCGAACTGGGCACGCATGAGGGCCTCGAAGGCTTTCGTCAGCACCTGCGCCTGTGCGGCTTCGATCCGCTGAGTTTCGATGGGCGCGACCCGGCGGCCTTCGTCTGCGCCCTTTGGGAGATGGAGCAACGCCTGGCGCACCGTGTCGGCGAACTGAGCGACAAGGTGCTTGCCTATCCCTTGCCGATGCCCTACGGCATCGCCGAAACCAGCAAGGGCTATGGCTTTTTCGGCGCCGGCAGCAACGCCGCGCACAACCTGCCGCTGCCGGCCAGCCCGGCGCGCGACGAGCAGGCGCGCGAGCTGTTCAACCAGCATGCGGCGGCCTTGTGGGTGGAGCCGCAGAAGTTGTCCGCTGCCTGCAATCTGTTCGCCAGCCGCAAGGGGCGCGCGCTGGAGCGGGACAACCCGCTGGCCTTGCGTCAGCCGCCGCAGCCCGTGCAGCCGCCGCTGCAGTTTCACGATCATGCCTGCTCGCCGATGAGCGCCCTGGATCGCTATTTCGTCGACCTGGTGCGCGCCAACCCGCAACTGCGGCCGCGGGTGGGCAACCCGGACGAATTGGCCAGCAACCGCCTGGGTGGCGTACTGGCGGCGCTCAGGCATCGCGTCAGCCAGCCGGAGAGCGAGCTGGAGTCGGTGCACGGCGCGGTGATCACCGCGCTCAACGAGGAGGCGGTGGTATCCGCCTGTCTGGCCAACCAGGGTGGGCTCAATCTGGTGGCCAGCTACGAAGCCTTCTGCGTGAAGATGCTCGGCGCCGTTCGTCAGAGTCTGATCTTCGCCCGCCAGCAGAAGGAGGCAGGGCGTCCGGCCGGCTGGTTGGGCTGGCCGCTGGTGGCCACCTCGCACACCTGGGAGAACGGCAAGAACCAGCAATCGCACCAGGACACCACCTTCTGCGAGGCGCTGCTGGGCGAGATGCACGACGTCATGCGCGTGTTGCTGCCCGCCGACCACAATTCGCTGCTGGCCCTGCTACCGGAGATCTACCAGACGCGTGGTCGGCTGGCCTGCCTGGTGGCTGCCAAGCGTGAACGACCCTGTTTCTTCACGGTCGAACAGGCACAGCAGCTGGCGCGTGACGGTGCCCTGCAGGTCGCTGAAGGTGGCGATGGCGAGCCCGTGCTGCTGATCGCCAGTGGCAGCTATCAGCTCAGCGAGATGCGCCGCGCCGCCGTTCGTCTGAGCGAGCAGGGCGTGGCCTGGCGTCTGATTTACTTGCAGGAACCGGGGCGTTTTCGGGCGCCGCGCGATGCCTGGGAGGCTGCCAGTGTGGCCAGCGCCGAGCAGCGTGAAGCGCTGTTCCCGGCGGCGTGCCGCCGGCGCGTGCTGCTGACGCACATGCGCCCGGAGGTCGCCATGGGCCATCTTTGGCCGCTGCTGGGCGATGTCGCCAGCTGTCGGGCGTTGGGCTACCGCAACCGCGGTGGCACCTTCGACGAGGCCGGCATGCTGCTCGCCAATGGCTGCAGTTGGGCGCATGTGCTGCAAGGCGTGGCCGAAGTGCTGGGCGTATCGCCCGATGGCTGGTTGAGCGCCGAGGAACGCGCGGCTCTGGCAGGCAGGGGGTACCCTCGCTGTCTGCGTTGAGCCCGCCAAGTGGAGCAACGGGAAGGGAGGGGCAGGTATGCCCAGGTTGACGCTGGAGATAAACACGGATCTGTACCGTATGCTGCAACAGGCTGCGCGTACCAACCACTCGAGTATCGAGGACGAGTGCCTGCGCCGGCTGGAGAGCGGCGGGAGGCGCTCACGCTACATGGAGGCGTTGCTCGCCGAACTGCGCGCCGATGAGGCGCAGCGGCGAGCGGGAAGAGGCTGAGTTTTCGCCTGCTTCAGAGGCCGCAGTCGCTCTTGTCGAATACTTCGACGGTGACCGGGCGGTTGCTGCGGTACTCGCTGAACTGATAGCGCAGCTGCGCGCCCTGCGCCAGCAGGCTGCGATAGCCCGGGTTGCGGCAGACGCTGGCTGCCAGCTGGCTGCGCACCGTATCGGGGTTACCGCGCATCTGCGCGGCATGCGCTTCACGCACGCTGAGATGGTTGATCAGCGTGTGTCCTTCCACGGTATAGCCCTGATCGAGAATGTCCTCGTTGATCGCCCGCGGCGTGCCCTCGCTGCTTTGCCGGGCGACCTGCTCCAGCGTGCGGGTCAGCTCCATCTCCTTCAGCGAAGCTGCCTGGGCAGTGGGAAGCATCAGGCTGAGCGCGAGAGCGGGAAGGATGTGACGCAGCATGGGGTATGACTCCTGAAAGCGTGGACGAGGGTTGGACCGGGCCTCGGGAAGAATGTTCGCGGCAATGGCCTTTTGCCTGCTTGAAACAAGGTGTTACCGATGGGGACATGCTGGCCTCTGGCCGCCCTCGGTCACCACGACCAAAGGCCGGGGATCGTCGGCCAAACCTGCACGTCACAGAGTTGAGCCGCTGCAGTCGGACGTTGCCAGCACAGACCTGCCTGAAGTCTGTCGCGGGTGTTGGAAAGACTGCACGGCGTTCAAGCAGCGTGCAGGAGAATAACAATGACAATCCTCTCTCGGCGCTGGCCATCGCGTGTGATGGTCGGCAGTTTACTGGTTTTGCCCGTCGCGCAGGTGCAGGCATCCGGTTATCACTTTGGTTCGCAATCGGTGGCGGCGCAGGGTACGGCGCATGCCAACGGTGCCGAGGCGGCCGATGCCTCGACCATCTTCTACAACCCCGCCGGGCTGGCCCGGCTCAAGGGCACCCAGCTCACCTCTGGCCTGACCATTCTGCTGCCGGACGGCGATTATCAGGACAAGGGCAGCCGTGACGTGTTCGGCAACCCCGTCTCGGGGGATGCCGGCGATTTCCTGCCCGATGCCGCCGCTGCGCCCAATTTCTATCTTTCGCACGAGATCAACGAGCGGGTCACGGTCGGCCTGGGCATCTTCACCCCCTTCGGCGCCAAGCTCGACTACAAGGAGGACTGGGCCGGGCGCTACGGCATCCAGTCGGCCAGCCTGGAGACGGTGACCTTCAACCCGAGCATTTCCTACCGCTTCAACGAGCACCACAGCATCGGCTTCGGTGTGTCGGCGCAGTACATCAAGTCGGTGCAGCGTGGGGCGGCGGACGTCAAAGGGGCTTCGCGGCAACTGGCCGGGCAGTTCGTCGATGCGAACTACGAGAGTACCCGCAATGCGGCGAGTCCCATCCTGGGGCCTATAGTCGGGATCATCGCCGGGGTACCGGTGCCGGAGGAAATCACCTCCTGCCGCGGCGTCGCCGATAGAGACGGCTTCGTCGACTGCGTCGCGGGCAATTTCGCCGACAACGTTGAGGGTGACGGCTACTTCCGGGTCGAGGGTGACGACTGGGGCTTCGGCTGGAACATCGGCTACATGTGGGAGCCGACCGAGTCGACACGCTTCGGCGTGGCCTATCGCTCCAACATTCGCCATACCCTGGAAGGGGAAACCAAATGGAGTTTCGCCGGTGTGCAAGGCGGCGTTCCTTCCCCGGATACCTCGCTCGAGGGCGGTTTCACCATTCCCATCCTCGGTATCTACGTACCTCCGGCCGATGCCCTGCGCGAACTGTTCGACGAAGGCAACTGGGACAATCCCGGCGAGTTCGCCGCCACCCGCCTGCACCCCAACTCCAAGGCCAGGACCGCCATCGACACCCCGGAGATGCTGTCCTTCAATGCCTTCCACCAGTTCAACGACAAGGTGGCGTTGATGGCGGATCTGACCTTCACCCGCCACTCGCGGCTCGACGAGGTGCGTATCGGTATCGACCAGGTGGCAGGCTATCCCTATTTCAACGGCGTCACCGAGGGCGACCTGAGCGTCAAGCAGGACTGGAAGGATACCTACAAGATCTCCCTGGGCATGAACTACCAGTACAGCGACGATCTTCTGTTGCGCACCGGGGTGGCGTACGACAAGTCGCCCGTCAATTCGACCCAGTTGCGTCATCCGGCGTTTCCCGATGCCGATCGCTACTGGTTGTCGTTCGGCGCCAACTACAGGGTGACCCGCGATACCTCGCTGGACTTCGCCTACAGCTACGTGCAGTTCTCCAGCGGCAAGATGGACTACCAGGACGGCTGCTCGCCGGCCGGCTGGGTGCCGGGCGCCGGCGGTCTGTACCAGGACAGCGGCGTGCGCTGCACCGGCAACGGCGGCAACTACACCGGCGAGTACAACACCCACATCCACTTCATCGGCCTGGCGTTGAACCACAGCTTCTGAGCCGCTGAGTGGCGAACGGGGTGGTAGAATCCCGCCCCCGTTCGCAGTTGCTCCCGCCATGACCCATCCAGCCCCACATGCCGTCGCCCGCCTGCGCGCAGAACGCCTGGCGCGCAGCGTCAAACCCTTCATCGCCCGTGGCTCGCGCGCCGAGCGCTGCCCTCACTGCCGCGTGCAGCCGACGCATTGCCTGTGCGCCTGGCGCCCACAGGTCCAGGCCAATGCCGGCATGTGCCTGGTGATGCATGACATCGAGGCGTTGAAGCCGAGCAACACCGGCTGGCTGATCGCCGACGTGGTGCCTGAAACCCACGCCTTCGGCTGGACACGCACTGCGGTCGACCCGGCGCTGCTGGCGCTGCTGGCCGACTCGCAGTGGCAGCCCTATCTGGTCTTTCCCGGCGAATATGTGGCGCCGCAGCGCGTGGTGGAGGAGGTGCGGCTCGCGCCCGGCAAGCGGCCGCTGTTCGTGCTGCTCGATGCGACCTGGACCGAGGCGCGCAAGATGTTTCGCAAGAGCCCCTATCTGGACGCGCTGCCGGTGCTCAGCCTGACGCCTGCGCAGCTGTCACGCTATCGCCTGCGTCGCTCCACCCGTGGCGAGCACCTGTGCACCGCCGAAGTGGCTGCCATGTGCCTGGAACTGGCGGGCGACCTGCGCGCCGGTGAGGCGCTGGACGATTATCTCGACGCGTTCAGCCAGCACTACCTGGCTGCCAAGCGGCGTCTGCCGCTGGATCTCAACGACGCCCTGCATCAGCGTTTGCAATCGTACCGCTGAGCTGGCCTGGCAAGGGCTTGGGCCACAACTGAGCCAGCAGCATGCCGCCGAACATCAGCGCGCAGCCCAGGTAACCGCGCAGCGCCAGCACTTCGCCCAGCAGCAGGGCGCCAGCGATGGCGGCGAATACCGCCTCCAGCGAGAGGATGATTGCAGCGTGCGAGGCGATGGCGTGCTGCTGCGCCACCACCTGCAGGGTGAAGCCGACCGCTACGCCGAACAGGCCGCCGTAGAGAATGGCCGGTGCGGCCTGGAGAATGCCATCCAGCGTCGCGGTTTCGAAAATGCCTGCCAGCAGCAGGCTGATCACCGCGCAGGTGGCGAACTGGATGAAGGCCAGGCGCAGCGGGTCGTGACGGCTGGCGAAGAACCCCACCAGCAACACGTGAATACCCCAGACGAAGGCGCCGGCCAGTTGCAGCCAGTCGCCCGAGGCCACGGTAAAGCCTTCGCCGACGCTGAGCAGGAACATGCCGATCACCGCCAGGCTGGCGCCCAGCCAGATGCCGGCGCTGCTGCGCTGGCCGATCAGCAGGCCGAGAATCGGCACCACGATCACGTACAGCCCGGTGATGAAGCCGGAGTTGGTCACCGTGGTGAACAGCAGGCCGACCTGCTGCAGATTGATCCCCAGCGACAGTGCCAGACCCATGACCACGCCGCCGGCCAGCAGGTTGCGGTTCAACGGTGCGGCAGGACGCTGCTGGCGACGTTGCAGTAAAGCCAGCACCGGCAGCAGCGCCAGGCAGGCGAGGGCGAAGCGCAGGCCGGTGTAAAGGAAGGGGCCGATGCTGTCCATGCCCAGGCGCTGGGCGACGAAGGCGCTGCCCCAGATCATCGCGGTAATCAGCATCAACAGGTCGGCGCGCAGGGCTTGGCTTCGCATGGAAGTATCTCGGCGGGAAAAGCAGCGCATGCTGCCGCAAAGCGCGAAGCTTGACCACCCCGTCACAGCTCGGCATGCTGAGCCCCGCCGTCGGTCCGAGTGGGGAGCCTGCATCGCTTGAATGCGCAGGCTTGAGCGGGTCGGCAGGCCAAAGCACTGCCATACTCAGTGCCACTCATAACAAGAACAGGATCTGCCGATGGCCGCCTACGAAATCCTGATTGCCGACGATCACCCATTGTTTCGCAGTGCACTGCAGCAGGCGCTGACCCTGGGGCTGGGGCCTGAGGTGCGCCTGGTCGAGGCCGCCAGCATCGCCGAGCTGGAGGGCCATCTGGCCGCCAAGAGTGACTGGGACCTGGTTCTGCTCGACCTGAACATGCCGGGGGCCTACGGTTTTTCCGGCCTGGTGCTGCTGCGCGGGCAGTATCCGCAGATTCCCGTGGTGATGATCTCCGCCCAGGAGGAGGCGTCCGTGGTCAACCGCTCGCGCGAGTTCGGCGCCAGCGGTTTCATTCCCAAGTCCAGCCCCCTGGAAACCATCCAGCAAGCCGTGCGTCAGGTGCTCGACGGCGATACCTGGTGGCCGCCGCTGGCCGAGGAAGGCGTGCCGGTGTCCGACGAGGCCAAGGCTGCCGGTGCCGGCCTCGCCAGCCTGACGCCGCAGCAGTTCCGCGTGCTGACCATGGTTTGCGAAGGCCTGCTGAACAAGCAGATCGCCTACGAGCTGAGCGTCTCCGAGGCGACGGTCAAGGCGCATGTGACGGCGATTTTCCGCAAGCTGGGGGTGCGTACCCGTACCCAGGCGGCGTTGCTGTTGCAGCAGATGGAGTCGATCCCCGCGCAGTGAACCTATCTGCGACCTGCTGTGCGCCGGTCTGGGCAGACATTCTGTTCGGCCAAGCCGCTCAGACGATCGACGGCAGGACGATCTGGTCGCTGCGGCTGACCCCGGCGGTCAGCGCGCGACACTGCTCGAGAAACTCGCGCATCGCTGCCGTCTGGTACTTCTGCCTGTGCCAGATGAAGTAGAACTGCCGACGCAGGTCCAGCTGCGGGGTTTCCACCGGCATCAGGCTGCCGCGGCGAAAGGCGTCGCGCAGCGCCAGGCGTGAGATGCAGCCGATGCCCAGGCCGGATTCCACGGCGCGTTTGATCGCCTCGGTGTGCTCCAGCTCCAGACGAATATTGAGGTTGCGCGGGTGATGACGCATGGCCTGATCGAAGGTCAGGCGGGTGCCCGAGCCCTGTTCGCGCAGGATCCAGGCTTCGTGCGTCAGCTCTTCCAGGCTGGCGCTGCCGCGCCTGGCCAGCGGATGCTGCGGCGCGCAGAACACCACCAGTTCATCCTCGACCCAGGGCTGCACCTCGATATCCGGGTGCTGGCAGTCGCCTTCGATCAAGCCCAGGTCCAGCTCGTAATGCGCGATCTGTTGCACCACATGGGCGGTGTTGTGCACCTGCAGCTTCACCCGGCATTCGGGGTGCTGCTGCATGAAGCTGCCGATCAGCAGGGTGGCCAGGTAGTTGCCCACGGTCAGGGTGGCGCCGACGTTCAGCGAGCCATAACCGCTCTTGCCGCCCAGCAGGCGTTCGATCTCGCGCGCCTGGTCGAGCAGCGCCACTGCCTCGGGCAGCAGCTGGCGGCCCAGCGCGTTGAGCGCCAGGCGCTTGCCGGCGCGATCGAACAGCTGGCAATCGGATTGGCGCTCCAGTTCGGTCAGCGAGGTACTGGTGGCCGACTGCGACAATGCGAGCGATTGCGCGGCGCGCGAGACGCTCTCATGCTGCGCCACGGCGACGAATACCTGAAGTTGTCTGAGGGTAAATCGCATATCGATATAACCGATAACCTATATCTTGATAATCCACTTAACAGATATTGTTGCCGCGAATAAAATGCCGCGCAATCGCGCCCTTGGCGCTGCAGTTCTTCGAGGAAATCATCATGAGCAATATGAACGTCGAGCGCGTGCTCAGCGTCCACCACTGGAACGATACGCTGTTCAGCTTCAAGTGCACCCGTGATCCGGGGCTGCGCTTCGAGAATGGCCAGTTCGTGATGATCGGCCTGCAGCAGGAAAATGGCCGTCCGCTGATGCGTGCCTACTCCATCGCCAGCCCGAACTGGGAGGAGCATCTGGAGTTCTTCAGCATCAAAGTGCCGGACGGCCCGTTGACCTCGCAGCTGCAGCACCTCAAGGAAGGCGACGAGATCATCATCAGCAAGAAGCCCACCGGCACCCTGGTGCTCGATGACCTCAACCCCGGCAAGCACCTGTACCTGCTCTCCACCGGTACCGGCCTGGCGCCGTTCATGAGCGTGATCCAGGACCCGGAAACCTACGAGCGCTTCGAGAAGGTGATCCTGGTCCACGGCGTGCGCTACGTGAACGAGGTCGCCTACCGCGAGTTCATCACCGAGCACCTGCCGCGCAACGAATTCTTCGGCGATGCGCTGAAGGAGAAGCTGATCTACTACCCGACCGTGACCCGCGAACCGTTCGAGAATCAGGGCCGCCTGACCGACCTGATGCGCAGCGGCAAGCTGTTCGCCGACATCGGCCTGCCGCCGATCAACCCGCAGGACGACCGCGCCATGATCTGCGGCAGCCCGAGCATGCTCGACGAAACCAGCGAAGTGCTCGACAGCTTCGGCCTGAAGATTTCCCCGCGCATGCGCGAACCGGGGGATTACCTGATCGAGCGCGCCTTCGTCGAGAAATAAGCGCTGCGTTAAACGACAAAGCCGCCCAATGGGCGGCTTTGTCGTTTCAGGCAATTCACGCACCGTAGCCCGGATGCAATCCGGGGTGGGTGTGTTGCAATCCCCGGATTTCATCCGGGCTACATCAGTGTCTTACAGACGCTTGGCGTCGATGATCAGCACCGGCTCGCGCGGTACGTTCTGGTGCATGCCGCGGTTGCCGGTAGGGACCTGGGCGATCTTGTCGACCACCTCCATGCCGCGGGTCACCTTGCCGAACACGGCGTAGCCGAAGTCGCGCGAGCCGTGGTCGAGGAAGGCGTTGTCCTTGTGGTTGATGAAGAACTGGCTGGTGGCCGAGTCGCGTACCTGGGTACGGGCCATGGCCAGGGTGCCGCGCACGTTGTGCAGGCCATTGTCGGCCTCGTTCTTGATCGGCGCGTCGGTGTCCTTCTGGCGCATGTCGGCATCGAAGCCGCCGCCCTGGACCATGAAGCCCGGGATCACGCGGTGGAACTGGGTGCCGTTGTAGAAGCCGCTGTCGACGTACTTGAGGAAGTTCTGCGTGCTGACCGGCGCCTTGTCGGCCGCTAGTTCGACTTCGATTTCACCCAGGCTGGTGGTCAGCAGCACCTTGGGGTTTTCCGCGGCCAGCAGGCTGGACGACAGCAGCAGGGCGCCGGTGGCGAGAACGAGTTGCTTGAGCATGATGGTCAGTTTTCCTTGTTGGCAGTCTCGCCGAGGAAGGCGAGCAGGGCGCTATTAAAGCGTTCGGGTTGATCCAGTGGTGTGGCGTGGCGCGAATTTTCGATCACCAGCAGGCGCGCGTTGGGCATTTCTGCCACGTATTCGCGCTTGCGTTCATCGGGCGTGTAGTCGCGGTCGGCGCTGATCACCAGGGTAGGACAGGTGATGCGCTGCAGCCGTTCCCGCACGCCCCAGCCGATGATGGCATCGAGGCTGGCGAGATAGGCGCGCTTGTCATTCTGTGGCCAGCGTTCCTCGACCTTGCGCCGCAGTTCGGCCTGTTCGGGGTTGGGGAACAGCAGCTTGGCCAGCGCCTTGGCGATGGTGTCCAGGCTGAGCAGGCGCGACAGCGTCCAGCGCTTGGCGATTTCCAGCCAGTCACGCGGGCTTTTCGCCTTGACCTCGGGACCGCTGTTGACGATGGTCAGGCTGCGCAGTAGTTCCGGGTGGTCGACGCCGAGCTGAAAGCCGATCATGCCGCCCATGGAGATGCCCACCAGATGCACCGGTGGCAGTTGCAGGTATTCGATCAGCGCGGCCACGTCGTCGGCGAAGTCGGCGATGCGGTAGGCCTCGTGTGGCTTGTCCGAGCGACCGTGGCCGCGCACGTCGAGTGCGATCACCCGGTAATGCTGGGCCAGCACGGGAATCTGGTATTCCCAGTCGCGCGTGCTCGAACCCAGGCCGTGCACCAGCAGCAGCGGTGCGCCATGGCCATAGTCCTCGTAGTGCAGCTGACAGCCATCGTGGTCGAAGTAGGGCATGGAAGGGCTCTCAGTGGTTCGACTGCGGGGCGGCGAAGGCGGCCTCCAGCGGGGCCGCATCGAAGTTCTTGATCAGTTCGATGAGAATCTGTGTGGCCGGGCCGAGCACGCGCTCCTTGTTGCTGTAGAGGAAGAAACGTGGCTTGCGGACACCGCCCTGGGCCAGTGGCAGGGGTTTGAGCAGGCCCTCCTGCAGTTCCCGGGTGATCAGGTGGCGGGGCAGCCAGGCGAAGCCCAGGCCGCTGCTGACGAAGGTGCGCGCAGTGGGCAGGCTGCCCACCGTCCAGCGCTGCTCCGCGCCCAGCCAGCCGGCATCACGCGGTTGCAGGCGGCCGCTGTCGCGGGTGACCACCTGCATCTGGCCTTCCAGATCCTGAAAGCTCAGCTCGCGTTGCAGACGGTGCAGGGGGTGTTCCGGGTTGGCGACGGCGACGAACTCCACTTCGCCCAGCTCGATACCCAGATGACCGGTGATGTTCAGCGCACTGATGGCCAGATCGGCGGTGCCCTCGAGCAGCACTTCCTCGACCCCGGACAGCACTTCCTCGCGCAGGCGCACGCGGCAGCCGCGGCTCTGCGGCATGAAGGCGGTCAGGGCGCGGACGAGGTTGGCGGTGGGGTAGGCGGCATCGACCACCAGGCGCACTTCGGCTTCCCAGCCCTGCTCCATGTGGTGCGCCAGGTCTTCCAGCTGGCTGGCCTGCTTGACCAGTTGCCGCGAGCGGCGCAGCAGCACGTCGCCGGCTTCGGTCAGCACGGCCTTGCGTCCGTCGATGCGCAGCAGCGGTACGCCGAGTTGTTCCTGCATGCGCGCCACGGTATAGCTGACCGAGGACTGCGAGCGGTGCAGCACCTCGGCGGCCTGGGCGAAGCCGCCCTGATCCACCACGGCCTGCAGCGTGCGCCATTGATCCAGGGTTACGCGAGGAGCTTTCATCACATCATCCTGCTTGAGTCGGCCTGTTACACTGGCCCTCCCACGTTGGAGAGCGCCGAT
The DNA here is from genome assembly GCF_900104265.1 of Ectopseudomonas guguanensis. GTDB lineage: Bacteria > Pseudomonadota > Gammaproteobacteria > Pseudomonadales > Pseudomonadaceae > Aquipseudomonas > Aquipseudomonas guguanensis. The sequence continues at coordinate 28,926 of NZ_FNJJ01000015.1, read as the reverse complement.
GAAAAAAACAATCTGCCTGTTGTTCGCCTTCCTGCCGCTGGCAGCCCATGCCTATCCCATCGAAGTGGAAAAACAGCTCAACGGCGCCGAGGTCTCGGCCACCACCCAGGAAATCGACCACAACATGGCGGCGCTGTTGCTCTACAACTATGGCCAGAGCGAGGCCGAGTGCAGCGCGGTGTTCCGCAATGGCCCCGAGGCGCCGCGTACCCGGCGCACCGTGCTGGCGCCGGGCGCCAGCAGCAACATGACGGTCAAGTTCACCCGAAGCGTGATTCGCCTGCGTGTCAGCCTGACCTGCGGCCTCAAGTAGGCGAAGCCTAGACGTGAGTACCTGATAAATCAACTTTGTCGATATATGTAAGCGGATATTTGCGCTTTTTAATCGGCTGAGGCGGTTCTATCTTCGCTCCATCGACTTTCCCCTACCTCGATGGAGTCTCAGACATGTCCCGTGTTCTAGTAATCGAAAGCAGCGCCCGCCAGCAAGGTTCGGTTTCCCGCGAGCTGACCCAGCAGTTCATTGCCAACTGGCAGGCAGCGCACCCCGCTGACCAGATTCAGGTTCGCGACCTGGCGCTCGAGCCGGTGCCGCACCTCGATGCCACGCTGCTCGGTGGCTGGATGACCCCGAGCGAACAGCAGAGCGAGGCGGAAAAAGCCGCGCTGGCCCGTTCCAATCAACTGACCGATGAACTGCTCGGCGCCGACGTGCTGGTGCTGGCCGCGCCAATGTACAACTTCGCCATTCCGAGCACGCTCAAGGCCTGGCTGGACCACGTGCTGCGCGCCGGCGTGACCTTCAAGTACACCGAAACCGGCCCGCAGGGCCTGCTGACCGGCAAGCGCGCTTTCGTGCTGACCGCTCGCGGCGGCATCTACGCCGGTAGCGGCCTGGACCATCAGGAGCCCTACCTGCGTCAGGCGCTGGCCTTCATCGGTATCCACGACGTGCAGTTCATCCACGCCGAAGGCCTGAACATGGGCGCCGAGTTCAGCGAGAAAGGCCTGGCCCAGGCCAAGGCCAAGCTGGCCGAAGTGGCCTGACACCCGCCGCCTCATTCCCTTCCCCCATGCAGCGTGCCCCGTGCGGGCGCGCTGCCTCGTCGTTTTCCTTGCGCATCGGCCGTGCGGTTACGGAGCATCCGTAGCGTATTGCGCTAGATTGTTTCTGCGTCTTCATAAAACGCCGTGCTGGCCGATACTCGTCCAGTCATCAATCTGTAGGCGGTCGCTGCGTGGGGCGCTGCCGCGACAGCCTGTGCGGGGCCTTGGGGGAAAAACGGTGGATCTGGCGACGCTGATCGGTCTGGTGGGTGCTTTGGTGGTGATCGGCGCGGCGATTGTTCTCGGAGCATCCAGCGAGGTGTTCTTCAACGTGCCGTCACTGCTGATCGTGGTGGTCGGCAGCCTGTTCGTGGTGCTGGTGAAGTTCAGCTTCGGGCAGTTTCTCGGCGCCTTCAAGGTGGTGGCCAGGGCCTTTCGGTTCCGCCTGCCGTCCGTGGAAAGCTGCATCGGCGAGATGGTCGAGATCGCCCAGGTGGCGCGCAAGGAAGGCGTGCTGGCGCTGGAGGGGCGTGACTTCAGCTCGCCCTTCCTGTCGGCCGGTGTGCAACTGATGATTGACGGCCAGGGGCAGGACACCATTCGCGCCTTTCTGGAAAAGGAGCGGGTGCTGACCCTCGAACGCAACCGCGAGGGGGCCAAGGTGTTTTCCGCCATGGGCGACGTCGGCCCGGCCATGGGCATGATCGGCACCCTGGTGGGCCTTGTGCAGATGCTGTCGAACATGGAAGACCCCAAGTCCATCGGCCCGGCCATGGCCGTGGCGCTGCTGACCACCCTCTATGGCGCGATGATGGCGACCATGATCTGCCTGCCGCTGGCCGACAAGCTGAGCCTGCGCAGCAGCGAGGAGGCGCGCATGCAGGCGCTGTGGATAGATGCCCTGCTGGCCATCCAGGACGGCGTCAACCCGCGCATCATCGAGCAGATGCTCAAGAGCTACCTGCCGCCTTCGAAACGCGAACTGCAGGCCGATAAATCGGGGTAGGAGAGAGCCATGGAGTTGCCTGAAGAGGAAGCCCGGGCGATGCCGGCCTGGGTCATGACCTTCGCCGACCTGATGTCGCTGCTGATGTGCTTCTTCGTCCTGCTGCTGTCGTTTTCCGAGATCGATGCGCAGCGTTTCAAGCAGATCGCCGGCGAGCTGGCCAAGGCCTTCGGTGTGCAGCGCGAGGTGCCGGCGCTGGAGGTGCCGCTGGGTACCAGCCCGGTATTCGACAAGTTCTCCCCCGGCAAGCCGGAACCCACCGAGGTGCAGGACATTCGCCAGCAGACCACCACCCAGGACCCGCATCTCGACACCCTGCGCGGCGACGCCGAGTCCGAGTTGCTGGCGCGTGCCGAGGCCCAGGTCGATCAGCAGATGCGCGAGAACGTCGCCGCTCTGCAGCAGTTGCTGGAGGGCGAGTTGAGCGAGGGGCGCCTGCAACTGCTCGAGGAACGGCGGCGGATCATCCTGCGGGTGGAGGAGCGTGGTTCCTTCGCCTCCGGCTCGGCCGAGCTGACGCCGGCATTCGAGGACATGCTGCTGGGCATGAGCGAGCTGCTGGTGCAAATACCCGGCACCCTGACCATCGAGGGGCATACCGACGAAGTGCCGATCAGCACCGCGCGCTTTCGCTCCAACTGGGACCTGTCCGCCGCACGCGCTTCGGCGGTGGCCAACGCGCTGCTGGTCAATCCTGCGCTCGAGCCGCAGCGGCTGGAGGTCAAGGGTTTGGCCGATACCCGGCCGCGAGTGGCCAACGATTCGGCGCAGCAGCGCGCCCTGAACCGGCGCGTGGAGATCATCATCGACCAGAGCGCCAGCGATGAGGATCAGGCCGAGCAACTGCGCAGCCTGATGGGCGATCAGTTGCGACACGAGCTTGAGACGCAGCGACACTGATCTGGTCGTTGCCGCGTGGCTGGGCTATGGTGCCGGCCCCAGTCCAACCCGGAGCGCGCGATGCGTTACCTGCTGATAGTGACCCTGCTGTGGGCCTTTTCCTTCAGCCTGATCGGTGAGTACCTGGCTGGTCGAGTCGACAGCTATTTCGCGGTGCTGACGCGCATCGTCATCGCTGGTCTGCTGTTCGTGCCGCTGACCCGCTGGCGCGGTCACGCCCCGGCCTTCGTGCGCGGCATGCTGCTGATCGGTGCGCTGCAGTTCGGCATCACCTACGTCTGCCTCTACCTGAGCTTCTCGGTGCTGACGGTGCCGGAAGTGTTGCTGTTCACCATCCTCACGCCGCTGCACGTGACGTTGATCGAGGATGCGCTGAACCGCAGGTTCAACCCCTGGGCACTGCTGGCTGCGCTGGTGGCGGTGCTGGGTGCCGGGATCATCCGCTACGACGGCATCAGCAGCGGCTTTCTGCTCGGTTTCCTGCTGCTGCAGGTGGCCAACTTCACCTTCGCCGCCGGGCAGGTGCTGTACAAGCATCTGCTGCTCAAGCACCCCTCGAACGAGCCGCAGTACAAGCGCTTCGGTTTCTTCTACCTGGGCGCGCTGCTGATTGCCCTGCCGGCCTTCCTGCTGCTGGGCAATGGCGAGCGCCTGCCGAGTACGGCACTGCAATGGGGCGTGCTGGTGTGGCTCGGCGTGGCGGCATCCGGCCTGGGCCTGTACTGGTGGAACAAGGGTGCCAGCCTGGTCGATGGCGGCACCCTGGCGGTGATGAACAACGCGCTGGTGCCAGCCGGCCTGCTGGTCAACCTGCTGATCTGGAATCACGACGCCGATCTGCTGCGTCTGGCCCTCGGCGGCGCGGTGATCGCGGCTTCGCTGCCTCTGGTCAACCTGGGCCGCGCGCGCCGCGCCCCTGCCGAGGTGCACTGATGCAACTGTCCGGACGTGGTGTTGCACTGTCGATTGCCGCCTCGATGCTGTTCGCCCTGCTGCCGGGCTATGTGCAGTGGCTGACCCCGCTCGATGGCGTGCAGGTATTTGCCCAGCGCGTGCTCTGGTCGCTTCCGCTGGTTCTGCTGCTGGTGGTATTGGCGCGGCAGACCGCCTCGCTGCGCGAGACCTTCGCTCGCCTGCGCCGCGAGCCGCTGCTGCTCGCTGCCTGCCCGTTGGCAGCGGCGCTGATCGGCATACAGTGGGGGCTGTTTCTCTGGGCGCCGCTGGCCGGACACATGCTGGAGGTATCCATGGGCTACTTCCTGCTGCCGTTGGCCATGGTGCTGACCGGGCGACTGTTCTACGGCGAGCGCCTGCGCCCGCTGCAACAACTGGCGGTGGCCTGCGCCATGCTCGGCGTGTTGCACGAGCTCTGGCGCACCCAGGCGTTCTCCTGGCTGACGCTGGTCACCGCGCTGGGTTATCCGCCTTACTTCATGCTGCGCCGCTGGATGCGCCTGGACGCGCTGTCCGGCTTCGTGCTGGAAATGCTGATGCTGGCGCCCCTGGCGATCTGGCTGATCGTGGCGTACGGTCCCGTCGGCGCATTTGCCGATCGTCCGCAGCTGTGGCTGCTGGTGCCGGTGATGGCGCTGATCGGCACCCTGGCGTTCGCCGCCTACATGGCCTCGAGCCGGCTGCTGCCGCTGGGGTTGTTCGGCATTCTCAGCTATGTCGAGCCGGTGCTGCTGTTCGGTGTCGCCCTGCTGGTACTCGGCGAGCGTTTCGATGCCGGACAATGGCTGACCTATCTGCCGATCTGGGCGGCAGTGCTGCTGGTCGGTTGGGACAGCGCACGGTTGCTGCACAAGCAGCAGCGCGAGAACCTCAAGCCGCGCTGATGCGCGGCGCGGGGATTGGCGCAGACGCGCCGGCCTGCTTCTGCACCTGGTAGTGCAGCTGCAGGGTGCCACTGTTGAAACGGCGCTGATCGCTCAGGGTCAGGCTACGCTCCATGCCGGTCGCCAGGAGCGGAACACCGGCACCCAGCAGGTGTGGCACCAGATTGATCACTACCTCGTCGATCAGCCCGGCGGTGTAGCAGTTGCCGGCCAGCAGGCTGCCGCCGACCAGCCAGATGCGTTGAAAACCGGCTTCGTTCAAGGCTGCCACCGCCTGGGCCGGCGTGCAGTGCGTCAGCTGGATTTCGTCCGTCGCACGCGGCAGGGCCAGACGCGTCAGCACCACGCAGGGCTTGCCGGGATAGGGCCAGGGGCCGCCACGCTGCAGCAGCGCTTCGTAGGTGACACGGCCCATCAGCAGGGCATCGATGCCGGAGTAGAAGTACTGGAAGCTGTACTCCTCGTCAGCCTGACGCAACGAATCGAACCAGTCGAGACGGCCATCGGGACGTGCGATGTAGCCATCGAGACTGGACGTGACGTGGTAGATCAGGGACGGATTCATCATGCACCTCGGCGGGCCATCTGAATATTCGAGTGGCGCCGCCGAGACAAGTTCGTCGCGCGCCGTACCGCTTGTCGGCAGGCGCTCAGTCCAGCACGTTGCGCAGAATCTCGTAGACGATGCCCGTGGCGATGGCGACCAGCACCACGTCGCGGCCGATCTGCTTCCATTCGTAGCCCTCGTAGTGGGGCAGGCGCGAGATCAGGCGGCTGTCGAAGTTCTTGGCGATGCCGGGAGGCAGCGGCTTGCCGCGCGCGAGGTTCTTGGCGATGCCCGGTGGCAGTGAGGAGGTGGGGGCGATCAGCTGGCGATTCTCGCCAAGGATGATGCGCACCTTGCCGATATCCACGCTCGGACCGCGCAGGTCGATCTGCACGCCATCATTCTGGTGACCCGGCTTGCCCTTGCCGGGCGGCGGGTTGGCCAGCACAGGCGAGGCGGCCAGCACGGCGCACAGGCCGATGCTGAGGGTTGTCTGCAGTCTGGTGAGCATGGCTCGGCACTCCTGGTCGGTGATGTCGTTTGGATGGCGCCCGAGCCGTTTCGGTTCCCGTTCGCCCATGCCGGATGGTACCCCCAGGCGGCCGTATGTCGGCGCATGCGCGCGGTGTTCATGCAAAGAAATTCGGCCCCGACGCCGGAAACCGTTAGGCTATGCACCGTTTTGTCGATCTTTCGAGGTAGTGCCCCCGTGTTTGCCCAATTCGCCCTGCATGAACGCCTGCTCAAAGCCGTGGCCGAGCTTAACTTCGTCGAGCCGACGCCAGTGCAGGCGGCAGCGATTCCGCCTGCGCTTCAGGGCAAGGACCTGCGAGTGATCGCCCAGACCGGCAGTGGCAAGACCGCCGCCTTCGTCCTGCCGCTGCTCAATCGTCTGCTCGGTGATGGCAACTCCAGGCAGCGCCTGAGCATCCGTGCGCTGATCCTGCTGCCGACCCGCGAGCTGGCGCAGCAGACGCTCAAGGAAGTCGAGCGCTTCGCCCAGTTCACCTTCCTCAAGGCCGGGCTGGTCACTGGCGGCGAGGACTTCAAGGTGCAGGCGGCGCTGATGCGCAAGATCGACATCCTGATCGGCACACCGGGGCGTCTGATCGAGCACGCCAATGCCGGCAACCTGCCGCTGGGCGATGTCGAGGTGCTGGTGTTCGACGAGGCCGACCGCATGCTCGACATGGGCTTCGCCGAGGACGCCCAGCGCCTGGCCGAAGCCTGCGGCCCGCACCAGACCCTGCTGTTCTCCGCCACCACCGGCGGCAATGGCCTGCGCGAGATGGTCGCCAAGGTGCTCAAGGAGCCGCAGCACCTGATGCTCAACAGCGTCAGCCAATTGAACGAGGGCACCCGTCAGCAGATCATCACGGCCGACCATAACCATCACAAGGAACAGCTCGTCGACTGGCTGCTGGCCAACGAGACCTACGATAAGGCCATCGTCTTCACCAACACCCGTGTGCAGGCCGACCGCCTCTACGGCAAGCTGGTCGCGGCCGGGGTCAAGGCCTTCGTGCTGCACGGCGAGAAGGATCAGAAGGACCGCAAGCTGGCCATCGAGCGCCTGCGCCAGGGTGCGGTTCGCGTGCTGGTCGCCACCGACGTGGCCGCGCGCGGCCTGGATGTCGAAGGGCTGGATCTGGTGATCAACTTCGACATGCCGCGTTCGGGCGACGAATACGTGCACCGCATCGGCCGGACCGGCCGCGCCGGTGGTGAAGGCCTGGCCGTATCGCTGATCTGCCACACCGACTGGAACCTGATGTCGAGCATCGAGCGTTACCTCAAGCAGCGTTTCGAGCGGCGCACCATCAAGGAGCTCAAGGGCGTCTACCAGGGGCCGAAGAACCTCAAGGCTTCCGGCAAGGCCGCAGGCAGCAAGAAGAAAAAGACCGAGAAGAAGGACCCGAAGAAGGCCGCTGCGCCCAAGCGCAAGACCGGCCCGCGTCCGGCTGGCAAACCCTCGGCGCTGGTCAGCGCCGACGGTAGCGCGCCGCTCAAGCGCAAGAAGCCGGCGGCGGAGTGATCTGTAGCCGGAACCCTAGGGTGCGCCATGCGCACCAGATCCTTTGGCGGCTGGGTGCGCATGCCCTCCTGTTACCTGGATTACGCCTGCGGGGCCAGGGCTGATCTCTCGGTGCGCACGGCGCACCCTACATGGTTTTCACTCCACCCCGACGAAACCGCCGGTCTGGTGCTGCCACAGGCGCGCGTACAGGCCGCCGTGGGCGATCAGTTCGGCGTGGGTGCCGGTTTCGATGACCTGGCCCTTGTCGATCACCACCAGGCGATCCATCCGCGCGATGGTCGACAGGCGGTGGGCAATGGCGATCACCGTCTTGCCTTCCATCAGGCTGTCCAGGCTTTCCTGAATGGCTGCTTCGACTTCCGAGTCCAGCGCCGAGGTGGCTTCGTCCAGCACCAGGATCGGCGCATCCTTGAGCAGCACGCGGGCGATGGCGATGCGCTGGCGCTGGCCGCCGGACAGCTTGACCCCACGCTCGCCGACTTGGGCATCCATGCCGCGACCGCCCTGGCTGTCATCGAGGGTCGGGATGAAGGTGTCGGCGCGCGCCTTGCGTACGGCCTCCCAGAGCTGCTGCTCGCTGGCATCCGGCTTGCCGTAGCGCAGGTTGTCGCGGATCGAACGGTGCAGCAGGGCAGTGTCCTGGGTCACCACGCCGATGTTGGCGCGCAGGCTCTCCTGGGTCACCGTGGCGATGTCCTGATCGTCGATCAGAATGCGGCCGCTCTCCAGGTCATACAGGCGCAGCAGCAGGTTGACCAGGGTCGACTTGCCGGCACCGGATGGCCCGACCAGGCCAATCTTCTCGCCGGGACGAATATCGATGCTGAGGCCCGCGATCACGCCGCCGCGCTTGCCATAGTGAAAGTGGATGTCCTCGAAACGCACAGCGCCGTGCGTCACCTGCAGCGGCTGGGCATCGGCGCGGTCAAGGACCTGGCGCGGCTGGACGATGGTCTGCATGCCGTCCTGCACGGTGCCGACATTCTCGAAGATGCCGTTGACCACCCACATGATCCACTCGGCCATGTTGTTGATGCGAATCACCAGCCCGAGGGACAGGGCGATGGCGCCGGTGGTGATCAGTGATTGGCTCCACAGCCACAGGGCCAGGGCTCCGGTGCCGACGATCAGCACGCCGTTCAGGCAGGTGATGAGAAAGTCCAGCGCGGTGATGGTGCGCGACTGCAGGCGGAACTTGTCGAGCAGGTCCTGCATGGCTTCGCGGGCGTAGCTTTCCTCTTCCTGCGAGTGGGCGAACAGCTTGAGCGTGGCGATGTTGCTGTAACCATCCACCACCCGGCCCATGACCTTCGAGCGCGCCGAGGAGGCGGCGGCCGATCGTGCCTTGATGCGCGGCACGAAGTACCACAGCGCCGCGCTGTAGCCGACGATCCACAAGGCTAGCGGCACCACCAGGCGCAGATCGGCTGCGGCGAACAGATACAGCGCGCTGCCGGCATACACCACCACGTGCCACAACGCGTCGATCACCTGCATGGCCGAGTCGCGCAGCGACGGGCCGGTCTGCATCACGCGCTGGGCAACGCGGCCGGCGAAGTCGTTCTGGAAGAAGCTCAGGCTCTGCTTGAGCACGTAGCGGTGGTTCTGCCAGCGAATCAGGTTGGTCAGGCCGGGATTAACCGCCTGATGCGTGAGCAGGTTGTGCAGGCCGAACACCAGGGGGCGGACGACCAGCGCCACCAGCAGCATCCACAGCAACTCGCTCTGGTGCTCGTGGAAGAAGGTGCTGGCATCGGTGCTGGCCTGGGCCATGTCGATCAGCTGGCCGAGGAAGCTGAATAGCGCCACCTCGATCAGGGCGGCGAAGAAACCGATGATCAGCACGGCCAGCATCAGCGGCCACACCTGTTTCAGGTAGTGGCCGTAGAAGCGCAGCATGCCGGCTGGCGGGGCGACGTCGGGGCTGGGTTTGAAGACGTCGATCAGGGATTCGAAACGGCGAAACAGCATTGCAGGCGTCCTGCCCAGAGGAGAGAACGCCGATAGTAACCTCTCAGTGCGAGCGAGTCTCAGTCAAAATCGGCTTCTGCAACCCGCTGGCCCAGGCCAGCAGTGGCACCTGCAGTTCGGGCTGCCAGATGCGCTTGAACAGCAGGGCCAGATGTTCGGCCTCGCCGCGACTGAAGGGCAGGCGATCGATACGGTCATGCACCTGCCACTGGCCATCGTGCAACTGGGCGAAGTCGAAGCGGAAGGGGTGAAAACCGGTCATGCCCAGGCGCAGGTCGGTGACGATCAGGCGATCACCGACCTGGTCGTAGCGCAATACGCCGCCGGTGAACCACTCCAGGCGCTGGTGCATGGGCGAGTCCGCCAGCCGTTCGCGCAGGTGGGTGCCGCGCGGCAGGCGCTGCAGTTGCGGCGGCTCGTCATCGAACCAGCCGATCAGGGCTTCGTGATAGTCCTCGCCATCCAGCACGATGGCGCGCCACAGCAGGGTATTGAATGGTGTCGGCGTGATGAACAGCTGTTCGGCCTGGATGCCCTGGCGGGCCAGCTCACGCTCCACGCGCTGCTCGACCATGAACTTGCCGGCCAGGCTGAAGCCGATATACAGCGTCGAAACCGCCAGCGCCACGGCCGGTACGCGCCAGCTCTGTTCGCGCAGCCCGGTGAACAGGCTGATCACCACCGCGGCGATCAGCGGTACGGTGTACAGCGGGTCGATGATGAACAGGCTGGACCAGGCCGTGGGCGTCGGCATCAGCGGCCAGAACAGCTGGGTGCCGTAACTGGTGAAGGCATCCAGCAGCGGGTGGGTGATCAGCACCAGCCAGAGCGTCAGGAGCAGGCGGTTGGTCGAGTAGCCCGGATGTCGGCGAAAGCGCCTGATCAGCCAGGTCAGCAGCAGGGCGAAACCGCTGAGAACGAACAGGGAGTGGCTGAAGCCGCGGTGGTAGGTCATGTTGGCCACGGCATCGCCGTAGTCCATGATCACGTCCAGATCGGGAAGGGTGGCGAGCGTGGCGCCATACAGCAGCGCCTTGCGCCCCTGCCAGCGACCGAGCAGCGCGCCCTGAATGCTGGCGCCGAGTACCGCCTGGGTTATGGAGTCCATCGCGTGCTTCCAAAGGAAAACAGGCCGCTACGTTAGCCGAGGCGCCCGGCAAATGCCGTGGGGAAATTTCAAGCAAAGATTACAGCTTCGGCGGAGTATCCTGATGAGCATGAGCCTCAATAAGTCCTGTTCATGCTGATCGTCTCCAATAGCGTTCACCTGCCCGATGATGAAATCGAACTGACCGCCATTCGTGCCCAGGGCGCGGGCGGGCAGAACGTCAACAAGGTGTCCAGCGCCGTGCACCTGCGCTTCGACAGCCAGGCCTCGTCCTTGCCGCCGTTCTACAAGGAGCGTCTGCTGGCGCTTGCCGACAGCCGCATCACGGCTGGCGGTGTGGTGATCATCAAGGCGCAGCAGTACCGCACCCAGGAGCAGAACCGCGCCGACGCTCTCGAACGTCTTGCCGAGCTGATCCGCAGCGCCGGCAAGGTGGAAAAGAAACGCCGCCCGACCAAACCGACCCTGGGCTCGAAGAAGCGCCGCCTGGACGGCAAGAGCAAGCGCGGGGCGATCAAGGCGGGGCGGGGCAAGGTGGACTTCTAGTGGCCCGTCAGCAGTCAAATGCCGCAGAAGATAGCGGCTTCACGTAGGGTGCGCCGTGCGCACCTGAATCTCGCGGGGCGCAAAGCCTAGACGGCCTCGCGACACCCTACCCGCGGGCCGCCAGATAGGCCTGGTAGTCCGGAATGCGATACTCGTGCTGCTGTTCCAGCAGGCTGCTGCTGAGCAGGTAGTCGGCGCTGCTTTCGTTGCAGGCCACAGGGATGTTCCACACCGCAGCCACGCGCAGCAGCGCCTTGATATCGGGATCGTGTGGCTGCGGTTCGAACGGGTCCCAGAAGAACACCAACATGTCCACGCGCTGTTCGGCGATGCGTGCGCCAATCTGCTGGTCGCCGCCCAGCGGGCCGCTGATCATGCTCTCCACCGGCAGCTCCAGGCGTTTGCTCAGAAGCAGGCCGGTGGTGCCGGTGGCCACCAGCTCATGGCGCGCCAGCTTGTCGCGTTGGCGTTCGCACCAGTCGAGCAGGAAGCCCTTGCAGTGATCGTGCGCCACCAGGGCGATACGCTTGCGCGCCGGCAGCTGGGCACGGGTAAAGCTGATACGGCTCATCGAGCCTCCTGTTCAGTTCAAGCGGGCCAGCACCAGGCAGTTGTCCAGCATGCGGTTGGAGAAGCCCCATTCGTTGTCATACCAGGCCATGACCTTGAGCAGCTTGCCGCTGACCTTGGTGTGGTTGGCGTCGAAGATCGATGACAGCGGGTTGTGGTTGAAGTCGCAGGACACAAGCGGCAGCGCGTTGTAACCGAGAACCGGGGATTGCTCGCTGGCCGCCTTGAGCAGGGCGTTGACCTCCTCTGCAGTGGTTTCGCGCTTGACCTGCACGGTCAGGTCGACCAGCGACACGTTGATCACTGGTACGCGCACGGCCATGCCGGTGAGCTTGCCGGCCAGTTCCGGCAGCACCAGACCCACCGCTTCGGCGGCGCCGGTCTTGGTCGGGATCATCGATTGGGTCGCCGAGCGCGCGCGATACAGGTCGCTGTGGTACACGTCGGACAGGTTCTGGTCATTGGTGTAGGCGTGGATGGTGGTCATCAGCCCCTGTTCGATGCCCAGCTCGCGCTGCAGTACCTGCGCCACCGGCGCCAGGCAGTTGGTGGTGCAGGAGGCGTTGGAGATGATCTGCATGTCCGGCGTCAGCACCTGTTCGTTGACGCCGTACACCACCGTAGCGTCAGCGCCCTTGGCAGGCGCTGATATCAAGACCTTGCGTGCGCCGGCTGTGAGATGCGCGGCGGCCTTGTCACGTTCGGTGAACAACCCGGTGCATTCGAGCACCACATCGACCTGATGGGTTTTCCATGGCAGCTCGGCGGGGTTGCGAATGGCACTGACGGCGATGCGATCGCCCTTGATCCACAGGCTTTCGCCGTCGACCTTCACTTCTTCGGGGAAATGGCCATGGACGCTGTCATATTGCAGGAGGTGAGCGTTGATGGTGCTGTCGCCCAGATCGTTGATCGCCACGACCTGCAGGTGTTGGCGATAATTCTGGGTATAGAGTGCACGTAGCACGTTGCGGCCGATACGGCCGAAACCATTGATGGCGATTCGTAGGGTCATGGTGAAGGTCTCGTCAATTTGTTGTTTTAATTACAAGATTATTCTCATTTCTATGGAAATCAAGCTCATTGAGTGGCAATATTTTGTTGTAAATACAAACAGAAGCTAGTTGCTAGCCTGGAGATGCCCATGCACCCCCGCGTTGTCGAAGTTACCGAACGTCTTGTCGAGCGCAGTCGCGCCACGCGCCAGCGCTACCTGGAGATGATCCGCGCGGCTGCCAGTGAAGGCCCGCAGCGGGGCAAGCTGCAATGTGCCAACTTCGCGCATGGCGTGGCCGGCTGCACTGGTCACGACAAGCAGACCCTGCGCCTGATGGACGCATCCAATGTGGCCATCGTTTCCGCCTACAACGACATGTTGTCGGCGCACCAGCCTTACGAGGCCTTTCCCGAGCAGATCAAGCAGGCCCTGCGCGAACTGGGGTCGGTCGGGCAGTTCGCTGGTGGCGTGCCGGCCATGTGCGACGGCGTCACCCAGGGTGAGCCGGGCATGGAGCTGGGCATCGCCAGCCGCGAGGTGATCGCCATGTCCACCGCCGTGGCGCTGTCGCACAACATGTTCGACGCCGCGTTGTACCTGGGCGTTTGCGACAAGATCGTGCCGGGCCTGGTGATGGGCGCGCTGCGCTTTGGCCATCTGCCCTCGCTGTTCGTGCCGGCAGGTCCCATGACCTCGGGGCTGTCCAACAAGGAAAAAGCCGACGTGCGTCAGCGCTACGCCGAGGGCAAGGCGACCCGCGACGAGCTGCTGGCGGCGGAAATGGCGGCCTACCACGGGCCGGGCACCTGCACCTTCTATGGCACCGCCAACACCAACCAGTTGCTGATGGAGGTGATGGGGCTGCACTTGCCGGGCGCTTCCTTCATCAATCCGGGCACGCCGCTGCGCGAGGCGCTGACCCGCGAGGCGGCGCAGCAGGTCACCCGCCTGACCAAGCAGAGCGGAAATTTCATGCCCATCGGCGAGATCGTCGACGAGCGCTGCCTGGTCAACTCCATCGTCGCCCTGCATGCCACCGGCGGCTCCACCAATCACACCCTGCACATGCCGGCCATTGCCCGCGCTGCCGGCATCCTGCTGACCTGGCAGGACATGGCCGATCTGTCCGAGGTGGTGCCGACCCTGGCCCACGTCTATCCCAACGGCAAGGCCGACATCAACCACTTCCAGGCCGCTGGCGGCATGGCCTTCCTGATCCGCCAGTTGCTCGAAGCCGGGCTGTTGCACGAAGAGGTCAATACAGTGGCTGGGCGAGGCCTGTCGCGTTATACCCGCGAGCCCTTCCTCGAGGATGGCAAGCTGGTCTGGCGCGATGGACCGACCGAGAGCCTGGAGGAAAGCGTGCTGCGTCCGATAGCGCAGCCGTTCTCGGCAGAAGGCGGACTGCGCCTGATGCAGGGCAATCTCGGTCGTGGCGTGATGAAGGTGTCCGCGGTGGCGCCTGAGCATCAGGTAGTTGAAGCGCCGGCGCTGGTATTCGAGGATCAGCTGGAGCTGGTCGAGGCGTTCAAGGCCGGCAATCTGGAGCGCGATTTCGTTGCCGTGGTGCGTTTCCAGGGGCCGCGCAGCAACGGCATGCCTGAACTGCACAAGATGACGCCTTATCTGGGGGTATTGCAGGATCGCGGTTTCAAGGTTGCGCTGGTCACCGACGGGCGCATGTCGGGTGCCTCGGGCAAGATCCCGGCGGCCATTCACGTCTGTCCGGAGGCCTTCGATGGCGGGCCGCTGGCGCGGGTGCGCGACGGCGACCTGATTCGTGTCGATGGTCGGAGTGGCGAATTGCTGCTGCTTGCCGACGAGGCCGAATTCGCCGCGCGCGAGACGGCGGCCAGGCCGGCCCCGGCAATGGGCTGCGGGCGCGAGTTGTTCGCTTTCATGCGTCACAACTTCAGCACGGCGGAGCAGGGCGCCAGTGCCTTTACCGAGAGCCTCGAATCGCTGGTCTGAAGCAGGCGCCAGTAGCCCGGATGAAATCCGGGAATCGCTGGTGCAATGGCCCCGGATTGCATCCGGGCTACTCGCTGGTATGAAGGGTAGGGTGGACAACGCGAAGCTTGTCCACCTCCTGTCCGAATGGTGGATGAACAAAGCGTCAGCTGCGCGCCCCGATCCACCCTACGGATCAGATACCCTGTGGAATCTCTTCGCCGCCCAGCGCGGTGAACAGCTCCGGCAGGAATTCCACCAGGGTCATCATCATCAGGATGAAGCTGGCGTCCTGCTGAGCCAGGGCGTCATCGCCGCCGTCCTGCTCGGCCTGCTCCTGCAGCACGTCCTCGAAGCGCAGACGCTTGATGGTCAGCTTGTCGTCGAGCACGAAGGACAGCTTGTCCTGCCAGGCCAGCGACAGTTGGGTGACCTGCTTGCCGGTGGACAGGTGCAACTGGATTTCCTCACTGGTCAGGTCCTGGCGCTTGCAGCGCACCACGCCGCCGTCCTCATGGGTGTCACGCAGCTCGCACTCGTCGAGCACGTAGAAGCCTTCGGCGGCCTTCTGCGTTTTCAGCCAGTCGGTGAGGGTGGCGGTCGGTGCGATCTTCACCGACAGCGGGCGCACCGGCAGCGAGCCGATGGCTTCGCGCAGGGTGGAGAGCAGGTCTTCGGCCTTCTTGGCGCTGGCACTGTCGACCAGGATCAGGCCCTGTTTCGGCGCGATGGCGGCGAAGGTGCCGGATTTGCGGATAAAGGCGCGCGGCAGGAAGGCCTGGACGATCTCATCCTTGATCTGGTCGCGCTCCTTCTTGTACACCTTGCGCATCTGCGTGTTTTCGATCTCGTCGACCTTCTCCTTCAGCGCGTCACGCACCACCGAGCCGGGCAGGATGCGCTCTTCCTTGCGTGCGCCGATCAGCAGGAAGTCGCCGCTGACATGCACCAGCGGCGCATCGCCGCCCTTGCCGAAGGGAGCGGTGAAACCATAGGTGGTCAGTTCCTGGCTGGCGCAGGGACGGGCCGGTTTGCTGGCCAGTGCGGTCTCCAGCGCTTCGGCGTCGAAGGGGATGTCCTGAGTGAGGCGGTAGACCAGCAGGTTACGAAACCACATGAGCGGGTGACTCTCCATTAATGATGAAGTCGCGGGGTGGCGCCATCGATGGGCTTTGATCTTGGCAAAGCCGGCGCGCAGCGACGGATGGGGTGGCGGGCGAGCAACGCGAAGCTGATCGGTCCGCCGGCACAGAGCGCGCATTATTCTCCGCTGGCGTGCTCAGGCCAACCCTGACAACGAACCGTTGAGGAAATTCGCCGGTGTCGCCTAAGTTCTTGCTGCGACGATAAATTTTTTTGCGAAGAGGGCTTGCCAAGGTCCTGAACGCTCTCTAGAATGCGCCCCACTTCGAGAGTGAATGGGTGGTTAGCTCAGCCGGGAGAGCATCTGCCTTACAAGCAGAGGGTCGGCGGTTCGATCCCGTCACCACCCACCAATCTCGCAGTTACGCGCAGCGGTAGTTCAGTCGGTTAGAATACCGGCCTGTCACGCCGGGGGTCGCGGGTTCGAGTCCCGTCCGCTGCGCCATTCTTCTCCTCGCTTCATCCCCTCCTGTGACAACGCTTCGGCATTCGCCGAAAAATCCGAAAAAATCCTTTGCTTGCTTGAACTTATGTGCGTTGCTCGGCTCCTATGCCGTAGCCAGTGATCGCGGCGTACTGCTAAGCTCGCGTTTTCACACGACGGCCTTCGGGCGCATCTACAAGGAACAAGCATGAAACAGCATCGTTTGGCGGCGGCAGTTGCCCTGGTAGGCCTGGTGCTCGCCGGTTGCGATTCGCAAACCAGCGAAGTCGAACTCAAGAGCCCGGCGCAGAAAGCCTCCTACGGCATCGGCCTGAACATGGGTCGAAGCCTGTCCGAAGAGGGCATGGACGATCTGGACTCCAAGGCCGTCGCTCAGGGCATCGAAGACGCGCTGGCGAAGAAGGAGCCGCGCATCAAGGATGAAGACATGATCGAGGCCTTCTCCTTCCTGCAGAACCGTGCCGAAGAGCGCATGACTGCGCTGAACAAGGAAGCCGCCGAAGCCGGCAAGAAATTCCTCGAAGAGAACGGCAAGCGTGAAGGCGTGGTCACCACCGCTTCCGGCCTGCAATACGAAGTGATCAAGAAGACCGACGGCGCGCAGCCGAAGGAAAGCGACGTGGTCACCGTTCACTACGAAGGCAAGCTGACCGATGGCAGCGTGTTCGACAGCTCTGTCGCCCGCGGCAGCCCCATCGACCTGCCGGTCGGTGGCGTGATCCCGGGTTGGGTCGAAGGTCTGCAGCTGATGCATGTCGGCGAGAAGTACAAGCTGTACATCCCCAGCGAGCTGGCTTATGGCGAGCAGAGCCCGTCCCCGGCGATTCCGGCCAATTCGGTGCTGGTGTTCGACCTGGAGCTGATCGGCATCAAGGATCAGGCCGCCGAGCCGACCGAAGAGTAACACCTGGTACTTGCGTACGACGCCCCGTCTTGACGGGGCGTTGTCGTTTTTGCGGGGCAAAAAAAAGGTTGCCAGGGTGTGCAGTGTTACGCTTATGCACATTCTGGGAAACATTCCCGACAAGCTGGCGCTACAGCTGCCCAGCCTTGATGTCAATCGGCAACTTGTTGATTTTCATGGGTTTTATATGCTGTATAAAAAATATCCGATCTAAGCCGAGGCCCCATGCCACGGGGCTTTGATAAGCTTGTCGAAAGACTTTGCACAGATTTATCCACAGCTTCGGTGGATAAGCGAGGCAAGCCCGTAGAGAGCCTGGCTTGCCGAGGAGGCCGCATGAAAATTCCCTGGAGACTGACGCGTTACCTGCCACTGGCTGCCCGTTTTCTCCGTGAGGGCAGGTTGCCCGAACTGGTGCGTGCGCTGGGCGACAAGCGCACACCGCAGGGGCAGCGCTTCGCCGCGTTCAAGGAGGACGTGCACCTGCTGCGTGCGCTCAGCCTGGCCTGGTTCAAGGGCGAGTACCGGCAGATCAGCAGCCAGGCCCTGCTAATGGTCGTGGCGGCGCTGCTGTACTTCATCACGCCGCTCGATGCCATTCCCGACTGGCTGCTGGGCGTCGGTTTGGTCGACGACCTGGCCGTGCTGGCCTGGGTGATGCGCACCTGGCATGGCGAGCTGGAGGCCTTCCGGGCCTGGCGTGAGCGGCAGAACCCCGAGCGCATGGCGCTTATCGAACAGCTGCCGGCGGCGGAGCGGGTCGATCCGCTGCATTCCTGATCCTCGCCCGGTCGCTGCCTCCAGGCCGAAGCGCCGGGCTCCCATGGCACTGCGGGCCGGCCTGATGCAGGCAGTCGTTCCGTTCGCAAAGCCGCCGCATTCTCAACGTCTTGATACCTTGGCCGCATGAGCACGCCCCACGCGGCAGACGCCTGTTAAGATGGCGGCTTGCAAGGAAGGGGTCGAGATCGCCGGCCCTGCTTTCCAACGGAGAGATTCATGACTGTGCAAATCATTGCCCGCGACGGTGAACCGGAATACGCGGTGCTGCCCTGGGCCGATTATCAGGCCCTGCTGCAGGCCGCGGGCCGTCAGCAGCCTGCCGCGGCCGTTGCGCCCACGCCGGCTGACGCAGCCAATCGCGCCCCCCTCGGCGAGCTGCGCGCGCTACGCGAAGCCAAGGGCCTGAGCCCGCAAACGCTGGCCCGCAGCGTCGGCATCAGCCCGCATTATCTGGCCCTGATCGAAAGCGGCGAGCGTCAACCCGATGCGGCCATCCTGCGTTCGCTGGCCTGGGAACTGGGGCTGGAGGGCTGGTCTTGAGCGTGCGCATCAGTCGCCAGCAATGGCAGGCATTGCTGAGCGAGCTGGACGATGCCCGCCGTCAGCGCCATTTGCTTACCTATCGGGCGCTGATCGAGCGCCTCGACCTGCCAACGCCGGCCATGCAGACCCTGACTGCCGCCCTCGAGCACCTGGCCGCGCTGGATGCCCGCGCCGAGCGCCCGCTACGTAGCGCTCTGGTCATCAGTCAGGGTGCCAGTCGCCTACCGCGCACCGGCTTCTTCGATTGCGTGACGCGCCTGGGGCGCTTCAGCGGCGCTTCCGACGGCGTGGCGGCGGCATCCTGGCATGCGGCGGAGGTGGTGCGAGTGTTCGAATTCGATTACCCCGCCGATGTCTAGGTGGCTGTGGCAGCTGCGCGCGCGCCTGGGCTACTGGCTGGCCCGGCGCCTGTTCCATTGGCCTGCGGCACTGCGCCAGCCGCGTCTGTGGCAATGGATGCAAGGGCAGTACGGACGCATGGCCAATCTGGGCGATACTGCTGCGCAGAGCTTCTACGGTCATATCCTGCTGTTTCGCGGCCAAGGTCTCGGTGCGCGCGAGGAAGGGCTGAGGCTGTTGCGTCTGGCCGCCGATGGCGGCGATGGCAAGGCCGCTTACCAGTTGGGCGTGCAGGCGCTGCAGGGCGATAGCCGGCAAGCGCCGGATGCAGCGCAGGCGGTACGCTGGTGGGAAATGGCGTTGGCAGCCGGCCACCCGCTGGCGGCTGGCCGGCTGAGCCGGCTCTATCGTGAGGGTGCTCCGGGTTTGCCAGCTGACCCACAGGCTGCCGAGCGCTACGCCGCCATGGCGGACGGGAGCGGTCGCTCAGGCCGCTGAACCGTCCAGGATGTGCAGGCTGTAGCCAGGCACGGCCTTGGCCTGGCGCTTGGCATCGGAGGCCAGTTCGGCCAGGCGCGAGGCATCGAGCTGCGCGCAGTCTGCCGATCTGACATGTACCACGCCGATCGACAAGGACAGCAGTGCATATTCCTGACGCTGGCCGTGGCGATTGTGGGCGATGAAACAGCCGGCCTGCAGGTGCTCTTCACGGTAGAAGCGTCGGCACTGGTTCTGGAAGTCCTCGATCAGTTTGCCGAGCTTGTCGCGCCAGTCGGTCGAGCCGAGCACCAGCATGAAGTCATCGCCGCCAATGTGGCCGACGAAATCGCGTGCCGGATCGACCCGCTCGTTCAGGCACTGCGCCAGACATAACAGCACCTCGTCGCCCTTGGCGTAGCCGTACAGGTCGTTGAAGGGCTTGAAGCTGTCGATGTCGACATAGCAGACCGCGGCTTCGCGGCCCTGCTGCAGCAGGCGAGCCAGGCATTGCTGGATGGGCACGTTGCCCGGCAGCAGGGTCAGCGGGTTGGCATGCCGCGCCTGCTGCAGCTTCTGCTCGGTGATCAGCCTGAGCACGTCGATCACCCGTCCCAGGCCCAGGTAGCGGCCGTTCTGGATGATGATGAAATCTTCCTCGATGCGCTGGCGTGCGCGACTGGTGAGCAGGCGGCTGACCTTCTGCAGGGACTGGGTCAGCTCCACGGCGAGAAAGTCCTGGCTCATCAGGCGGCTGATGGGCTTGCGCGCGAACAGATCGGTGGCGAAGGGCTTGAGCAGTGCCTCGGACAGCGAATGCCGGTGGACGATGCCGACCGGCTGATGCTGGGCGTCCAGTACCGCCAGGGAGTTGAGGTTGGCCTGGGCGCGAAAGATCTCCAGCACCTCGGCGATGGGCGTGTGCTGGTCGACCGCCAGCTGTTCGTTGAGCAGGTCGCCGAGATCGTGGCTGTCTTCGCTGAGACTGGCCTGGTTGGCCCGAATCTGAGGCAGCAACTGGCGTGCTTCGCGCGGGGGCTTTTCCTGGGGTCTGCTGAGCAGGTATCCCTGCACCAGATCCACGCCCATTTCGGCCAGTACCGTCAGCTCCTCGGGCAGCTCGATGCCCTCGGCGATCACCTGCGCGCGCGAGGCTTCGGCCATCTTCAGAATGGAGCCGACGAACTCGCGCTTCACTGCGTCCTGATGGATGCCGTCGATGAAATGCCGGTCGATCTTCACGTAATCCGGCCGCAGTTCCGACCACAGGCGCAGGCTGGAATAGCCGGCGCCCAGATCGTCCAGGGCAATGGAAAAGCCCATGGCGCGATAGTGATGCAGCGCGGTATCGAGCAGGGCGAAGTCTTCGGTGGGCGACTGCTCGGTGAGCTCGATCACCACCTGGCTGGGCGGGATGCCGAAGGCCTGCAGCAGTTTCAGGGTGCGTCCCGGCTGGTGGCTGGGATCGAGCAGCGACTCGGGCGAGACGTTGAGAAACAGCTTGCCTTGCAGGCCCAGGGCGCTGAACGCCTTGCAGGCACTCTTGCGGCAGGCCATTTCCAGCTCGCTCAGGCGGCCGGCGTGGCGGGCCACGGCGAACAGTGTCAGGGGCGAATGCAAGGGGCTGTTGGAGGGGCCTCGGGTCAGGGCCTCGTAGCCAAGGATGCGCTGTTCGGACAGCGAGACGATGGGCTGGAACAGGCTGCTGATGTCGCCGTGAGCGAGGATGTTGCCCAGTGCGCTCAACTGCTCGGTGACGGTCATGGTGTTCTCGATTTGCCGGAAACGAAGGAGCCGGCTTTTGGCCGGCTCCTGCATTTCACGACAGTTCGATGACGATTTGATGACGATCGTTGAATCGCCTCAATGCAGCGCCAGCGACGGATTCAGCCCCAGGTAGTCGAGCAGGATACGTCCACTTTCCGCGAGGTAGGCATCCTCTTCCGGGGTGCTCTTCTCGTCGGCCAGGGGCAGGGCATCTTCATCTTCCTTGGCCAGTTCCTTGAGCGGCTCTTCGCCCTTGGCCTGGCGACGGTTGTTTTCCAGGGCCAGCTGCTTGGCCTCGATCTCGGCCTGACGGGCGCGGCGGGTCTGCTCGTTGAGGCTGACGGTTTTTTCCTCCATCAACTTCTTGGCCAGGCTCAGGCGGTCGCGAGTGAAGACGAAATCCGGGTCCTTGGCCGTGCGCTGGTCATGACGCGCCCTGAGTTCGGTCAGGAACGGCTTGATCGGGTCCAGCTCGGGGGTGATCGCCGGGCGGATGCTGTCCCAGGGCAGGGCGGCAGGCAGGGCGCTTTCGCCGATGTCCTTGGTGTCCATCACGTCCGGATAGAGGATGTCGGGGATCACGCCCTGGTGCTGGGTGCTCTGCCCGGAAACGCGGTAGAACTTGGCCAGGGTCAGTTTCAGCTCGCCGTGGTTGAGCGGCTGGATGGTCTGCACGGTGCCCTTGCCGAAGGTCTGGCCGCCGAGAATCAGCGCGCGGTGATAATCCTGCATGGCGCCGGCGAAGATCTCCGAAGCCGAGGCGGACAGGCGGTTGACCAGCACGGCCAGCGGGCCGCTGTAGTAGACGCCCTTGTTCTCGTCGGCCAGTACGTCGACGCGGCCGTCGGCGTTGCGCACCAGCACGGTGGGGCCCTGTTCGATGAACAGGCTGGTCAGCTCGGTGGCTTCCTGCAGCGAGCCACCGCCGTTGTTGCGCAGATCGATGACCACGCCGTCGACCTTCTCGGCCTGCAGCTCGTCGAGCAGGCGTTTGACGTCGCGGGTGGTGCTCTTGTAGTTGGGGTCGCCGGCGCGGAAGGCCTTGAAGTCGAGGTAGAAGGCCGGCAGCTCGATCACGCCGAGCTTGTAGTCGCGGCCGTCATGCTTGAGCTCCAGGATCTTTTTCTTCGCGGCCTGCTCTTCCAGCTTGACCGCTTCACGGGTGATGGTGACCACCTTGCTGGTCTGGTCGCTGGGCGGGTTGCTGGCCGGGATCACTTCCAGGCGCACGGTGGAGCCTTTCGGACCGCGGATCAGCTTGACCACTTCGTCCAGGCGCCAGCCGATCACGTCGACCATTTCATCGTTGCCCTGGGCGACGCCGACGATCTTGTCGGCCGGTGCGATCTGCTTGCTCTTCTCGGCCGGGCCGGCCGGTACCAGACGCACCACCTTGACGTGCTCGTTGTCGCTCTGCAGCACCGCACCGATGCCTTCCAGCGACAGGCTCATGTTGATGTCGAAGTTCTCCGCGTTATCCGGCGACAGGTAGGTGGTGTGCGGGTCGTAGGTGGTGGCGAAGGCGTTGATGTAGGCCTGGAACACGTCTTCGCCGCGGGTCTGCTTGAGGCGCGCCAGCTGGTTCTTGTAGCGCTTGGTCAGCAGTTCCTGGATGTCCTTGGTTTCCTTGCCGGCGATCTTCAGGCGCAGCACTTCGTCCTTGACGCGCTTGCGCCACAGTTCGTCGAGCTCGGCACGATCCTTGGCCCAGGGCGCCTTCTCGCGGTCGACCTGCAGCTCTTCATCGATGGTGAAATCGATCTTGTCGACGCCCTTGTCCAGTTCGTCCAGCGCGAAGTTCAGGCGCTCTTCCAGGCGGGTCAGGTGGCGGCGGTAGATGGTGAAGCCCGGCTCCAGGTCGCCGCTCTTGAGCAGGTCATCGAACTTGGTGCGCCACTGGTTGAATTCGGCGATGTCGGCCGCCGTGAAATAGCTGCGCGATGGATCGAGCAACTTCAGGTAGTTGTCGTAGATCTGAATCGAGCGCTCGTCGTTCAGCGGCGGCTTGTTGTAGTGATGACGGCGCAGCAGCTCCACTACGTTGAGGCTGGCGATCACCTGGTCGCGATCCGGCTGCAGGTAGTCCCAACTGGTCGCTGGGGTGGTCTTGGCCGCCAGCGGCAGGGCACTGAAGCCGAGAACGAGGGCGAGGGCGGTGCTTGCAAGGGAGCGCTTCATGCTGATTCGACGTAGTGGCAGGTGATAACGCATATTAGGCCGTATTTGAGGGCGCCAGGTTCCGTTGGCGCTAGGCGAAAGCCCGGCGGTCGGCGCTGGGCTCGGTTCACTTGCACTATGGAGGCAGCATGAAGGCATTGCAAGGCGTCGAGGGGCAGGCGCAGTGGCTCGAGCAACCGGCACAGGCCTGTGACGCGGGACAGATTCGCGTGAAGGTGGCGGCCGCTGGACTCAACCGGGCCGATCTGTTGCAGCGTGCCGGTCTCTATCCGCCGCCTCCTGGCGCCAGCCAGGCGCTGGGCCTGGAGTGCTCCGGGGTGATCGTCGAAGTCGGTGCCGGCAGCGCCTGGCAGGTGGGTGATCGCGTTTGCTGTTTGCTTGCCGGTGGCGGTATGGCCGAAGAGGTGGTGCTCGACGCCCGCCACGCCCTGCCGGTGCCGGAGG
Source organism: Ectopseudomonas guguanensis (assembly GCF_900104265.1). GTDB lineage: Bacteria > Pseudomonadota > Gammaproteobacteria > Pseudomonadales > Pseudomonadaceae > Aquipseudomonas > Aquipseudomonas guguanensis. The sequence continues at coordinate 5,385 of NZ_FNJJ01000015.1, read as the reverse complement.
GGCTGAGCCTGGTCGAGGCGGCGGTGGTGCCGGAGGTGTACGCCACCGCCTTGCTCAACCTGTTCCAGCTCGGCGCTTTGCGTCCCGGTGAGAAAGTCTTGCTGCATGCCGGCGCCAGCGGCGTCGGCTCGGCGGCCATCCAGCTGTGCAAGGCATTCGGCAACCCGTGCTGGGTCAGCGTCGGTTCGCCCGAGCGACTGGCCTACTGCGAGGCGCTGGGCGCTCAGGGCGGCGCGCTGCGTGGTGAGGATCTGCAGGCTCTGCGTGATTTCGGGCCATTCGACGTGATTCTCGACCCGGTTGGCGGAGATTACGCCGCGCTGAACCTGGAGCTGCTGGCGCGTGACGGGCGCTGGATCAACATCGGCCTGATGGGCGGGCGCGAAGCCAGGCTCGACCTGGCACAGGTGCTGGGCAAGCGCATCCAGCTGATCGGTTCGACCCTGCGCAATCGCGACGACCAGTTCAAGGCGGACCTGCTGCGCGATCTGCAGCAGCAGGTCTGGCCGCTGTTCGCCGAGGGACGATTAAAGCCGCAACTGGAGCGCAGTTTTGCGATCAAAGACAGTGAGGCGGCATTCGAGACACTCGCTGGTAACCAGGTCGCGGGTAAACTCGCGCTGCTGATCGAGCCAAGCCTGCTCTGAACCGGGCTGCAGCCCGCGCATGGCGTGGGTTGGAATATCGATTGGTGCATTCAATCGATATCATGGCCGTAATCAATAAGCTTTTTTCCGTTAGGTAGCTAATATAGCGACCGTAGATTTTTCAACCCTCACAGAAACCTCAGAAGGAGTCAGAGATGTCCCTCATCAATACTCAGATCCAGCCGTTCAAGGTCAACGCTTTCCACGCTGGCGAGTTCATCGAAGTCACCGAGCAGTCCCTGAAGGGTAAGTGGTCCGTGCTGATCTTCATGCCGGCTGCCTTCACCTTCAACTGCCCGACCGAAATCGAAGACGCCGCCAATAACTACGCCGAGTTCCAGAAGGCCGGTGCCGAGGTCTACATCGTGACCACCGACACCCACTTCTCGCACAAGGTATGGCACGAAACTTCGCCGGCCGTTGGCAAGGCTCAGTTCCCGCTGATCGGCGACCCCACCCACCAGCTGACCAACGCTTTCGGCGTGCACATTCCGGAAGAAGGCCTGGCGCTGCGCGGCACCTTCATCATCAACCCGGAAGGCCAGATCAAGACCCTGGAAATCCACTCCAACGAGATCGCCCGTGACGTGTCCGAGACCCTGCGCAAGCTGAAGGCCGCTCAGTACACCGCCGCCAACCCGGGTCAGGTTTGCCCGGCCAAGTGGAAAGAAGGCGAAGCCACTCTGGCTCCCTCGCTGGACCTGGTTGGCAAGATCTAAATCTGCCGGCTTCCTTTCCGGCCTGTCTCAGGTCGGAAAGGACCCACTCTGCGCTGTCAGGGCCATTACCGGCCCTTGTGGCGCCCGATGCCCGGGCGCGATCCGTCCGGGCATTTTATTGCCCGAATTTTTCGTATTTGAGGAATTTCCGCCATGTTGGACGCCAATCTTAAAGCCCAGTTGAAGACCTACCTGGAGAAGGTCACCCTGCCGTTCGAGATCGTCGCGTCCCTCGATGACAGCGCGAAATCTCAGGAGCTGCTGGGCCTGCTGCAAGACATCGTCGGCCTGACCGACAAGATCACCCTGAAGACCGATGGCAGCGATGCTCGCCGTCCGTCGTTCTCGCTGGTGCGCCCCGGCGCGGATATCGGCCTGACCTTCGCCGGTATCCCGATGGGCCACGAGTTCACCTCGCTGGTGCTGGCGCTGCTGCAGGTCGGTGGCCATCCGTCCAAGCTGGACGCCGACACCATCGCGCAGATCAAGAGCATCGAAGGCAGGTTCGAGTTCGAGACCTACTTCTCGCTGTCCTGCCAGAACTGCCCGGACGTGGTTCAGGCGCTGAACCTGATGGCTGTGCTCAACCCCAATATCCGCAACGTCTCCATCGACGGTGCGCTGTTCCAGGAAGAAGTCGAGCGTCGCCAGATCATGGCCGTGCCGAGCATCTACCTGAACGGTGAGGTGTTCGCTTCCGGCCGCATGGACGTGAAGGAAATCCTCGCCAAGATCGACACCGGCGCCGCCAACCGCGATGCCGAGAAGATGAGCGCCAAGGAAGCCTTCGACGTGCTGGTGGTCGGCGGTGGCCCGGCCGGTGCTGCGGCGGCCATCTACGCCGCACGTAAGGGCATCCGCACCGCGATCGCCGCCGAGCGCTTCGGTGGTCAGGTGCTGGACACCATGGCCATCGAGAACTTCATCTCGGTCAAGGAGACCGAAGGCCCGAAACTGGTGCGCGCGCTGGAAGAACACGTCAAGGAATACGAAGTCGACGTGATGAACCTGCAGCGTGCTTCGGCCCTGGTGCCGGCCAACAGCGAAGGCGGCCTGCACGAAGTGAAGTTCGAGAACGGCGCCTCGCTCAAGGCCAAGACCGTGATCCTCTCCACCGGCGCGCGCTGGCGTGAAATGGGCGTGCCCGGCGAGCAGGAATACAAGGCCAAGGGCGTGTGCTTCTGCCCGCACTGCGACGGCCCGCTGTTCAAGGGCAAGCGCGTGGCGGTGATCGGCGGCGGTAACTCCGGCGTCGAGGCGGCCATCGACCTGGCCGGCCTCGTTGCCCACGTCACCCTGCTGGAGTTCGCCGACACCCTGCGCGCCGATGCCGTGCTGCAGAAGAAGCTGTTCAGCCTGCCCAACGTGACCGTGATCAAGAGCGCGCAGACCACCGAGGTCACTGGCGACGGTCAGAAGGTCAACGGCCTGGTGTACAAGGATCGCACCACCGAGGAACTGCATCGCGTCGAGCTGGAAGGCATCTTCGTGCAGATCGGTCTGCTGCCCAACAGCGACTGGCTCGAGGGCACCGTCGAACTCAGCCGCTTCGGCGAGATCGTCGTCGATGCCAAGGGCGCGACCAACATCCCCGGCGTATTCGCTGCCGGTGACGTGACCACCGTGCCGTACAAGCAGATCGTCATCGCCATGGGCGAAGGTTCGAAGGCATCGCTGAGCGCCTTCGACCACCTGATCCGCCACAGCTGATCGGTTGCGGTAGAAGCAAAAAGGCCACCCCTCGGGGTGGCCTTTTCGTTTTGTCGGCTGATGCGGTAGCGAGCTCCCGGCGTAGGGTGCGCTGCGCTGCGCTGCGCGCACCGATGCCTCGGTTCTGCTGGTGCGCACGGCGCACCCTACGAGTGGGGTATCACTCAGCGCTTCAGGCCGCCCAGGGTCAGCGGCATCTGACGGTTCACATCCTTGTACAGCAAGTAGCGGAAGCGGCCCGGGCCGCCGGCGTAGCAGGCTTGCGGGCAGAACGCGCGCAGCCACATGAAGTCGCCGGCCTCGACCTCGACCCAGTCCTGGTTCAGGCGATACACCGCCTTGCCTTCGAGCACGTACAGGCCGTGTTCCATGACGTGGGTTTCGGCGAAGGGGATCACGCCGCCCGGCTCGAAGTTGACGATGTTGACGTGCATGTCATGGCGCATGTCGCTGATCTCGACGAAGCGCGTGGTGCTCCAGCGGCCTTCGGTGCCGGGCATGACGATCGGCTCGATGTCCTGCTCGTTGGTGACGAAGGCTTCCGGATAGGGCACGCCCTCGACCGGCTGGTAGGCCTTGCGCAGCCAGTGGAAGCGCACGGCCTGGCTGCCGTTGTTGCGCAGCGACCAATCGCTCTGCGGCGGGATGAAGGCGTAGCTGCCCGGACGCATGGCGTGCTGGGTTCCGTTGAGGGTCAGGCTGAATTCGCCTTCGACGACGAAGATCACGCCTTCGGCGCTCGGGTCCAGCTCCGGCTTGTTGCTGCCACCGTTCGGGCCGACTTCGACGATGTACTGCGAGAAGGTTTCGGCAAAGCCGGTCAGCGGGCGGGCGATGACCCACATGCGCATGTTGTCCCAGAACGGCAGGTGACTGGTGACGATGTCACGCATCACGCCCTTGGGGATCACGGCGTAGGCTTCGGTGAACATGGCGCGGTCGGTCAGCAGTTGTTCCTGACCGGGATGGCCGCCATGCGGGGCGTAGTAGTAGGGCGATTTGCTCATCGAGAGAGTGCCTCGGCGGGTGGATGGCGCAGGGAACTGTCCCCGTGCGGAAAACAGGCTCCCCTGCACTATAGGAATTCGCAGCTGGATTCGGAAATTAAATAGTAGAATGTTTGCCAGTGGCTTTCATGATGGGTGGCGACATGCTCGATCCGGTGCTGTTACGCAGTTTTCTCGCCGTGGTGCAGACCGGCGGCTTTACCCGCGCTGCGGCCAGCCTGCATCTGACCCAGTCCACCGTCAGCCAGCAGGTGCGGCGCCTGGAGGAGCAGCTTGGCGCCGAGCTGCTCGACCGCAGCGGCCGCTACGTGGTGACCACCACCGAGGGCGAACGCCTGCTCGGCTACGCCAACCGCATCGTCGCGCTGATGGACGAAGCCATGCTGGCGCTGGGGCAGAGCGCGGTGCAAGGCGAGGTGCGCCTTGGCGTGCCGGACGATTTCGCCGCCAACAGCCTGACGCCTTATCTGGCCGATTTCGCCGACGCCCATCCGGGCGTGCGCCTGGAGATCACCAGCGGCCTCAGTCATGACGTGTGGCGCGCGTTCAATGCCGGTGAGCTGGACCTGGCGCTGATCAAGCAGCGCGCCGGTAGCGCCAAGGGCCTGGCCAGCTGGGCCGAACCGCTGGCCTGGCTCGACAGCCGCGCGCGGCCGGTGCTGGCGCGCAACCCGGTGCCGCTGGCGGTGTTCCCGCCCAACGGCCTGTATCGCCTGGAAATGACCCATGCCCTGGACGCCATGGGCAAACCCTGGCGCATCGCCTATGTCAGCAGCAGCCTGCCCGGCGTCAGCGCCGCAGCCGAGGGCGGCCTGGGGCTGACTCTGCTGCCGCGCCGGTTGATCACGGCTGCACACCGTGAACTGGGCGAGGCCGAAGGCTTCGCACCGGTAGCGCCGGTGGAGGTGGCGCTGCACGCGCGCAACCAGTTGCCCGGTTACGCGCGCGAATTGGCGGCGGCGTTGATCGAGGCCTGTGAAGGCATCATGAGCCGGTAGGGGCACGGGGCCGGGTAGGGTGCGCCATGCGCACCTGGAAACAGCGAGCCGCGATGGTTGACCGTTAGCATCAGAGGACGCTGGTGCGCACGGTGTTCAGCCGGGGGACATGGTAAACACCTGTCGGGAGACATGGGTAACGGGTTGATGATCATGTTGCCCGTTGCCTCAAGTCTATCTGGCGTAGCGTTTTGCGGATGAAGACCACATCGTAGACACCATCTTCGGCGGTGGGGCGGATAGCGACATTCTCTCCATACAAACCGCCACTGACGAAGACGTTGAGCCCTTTGAAAGACACCTG
>NZ_FNJJ01000006.1 GCF_900104265.1 Ectopseudomonas guguanensis | reverse complement strand
CAGGTGCTGAGCGTCAGCGGTGGTGCCGGCACCCTGGATGCGCTGGTGAACTTCGGCGCCGACGGGCGTGGCGGCTTCAAGCTGAGTACCGAGACCGGCGCCCTGACGGCTCTGGAAGGCCTGGGGCTGAAGTCGGGTGGTGAGGCGCTGAGCTATTCAGTATCTGTCGATGGCACCACCCTGACGGCAACAGCCGGCGGTAAGACCATCTTCACCCTGACGGTGGGTACCGATGGCAGCTACGAATTCCTGCTGCAAGGCCCGCTGGATCATCCGCTGCAGAATGGCGATGACAGCGAAACCCTCGGCGGCAGCAGCCTGGTGCTGGATTTCTCCGGTTTTCTGATCGCCACCGATGGTGATGGCGACCCGATTGCCGGGGGCTTCAAGGCCGGCACCTTCGTCATCGACGTGGAAGACGATGTGCCGGTGCTCAAACCCGTCGACCCGCAGCGCCCGGTTATTGGCGGAACGGTCCATGAAGACCTGCTGTCCCTGCCGCATGGCGGCAATCCCGACAGCGGTGGCCAGACCTTGGTGATCAGCACCTTAGGCGGCGCAGGCAGCCTGTCTGCGCTGGTTTCCTTCGGTGCTGACGGCCCCGGCGTCTTCGGTCTGGTCGAAAGCAGTGTGGCCAAGGGGCTGCTGGACGCCCAGGGGCTGACGTCCGGGGGCGAGGGGCTGGCTTACCAGATGGTGGCAACCCTCGTCGACGGCAAGCTGGTCAGTACCCTGACCGCGGTATCCGCAGCAAGCCTGGGCAGCTACCCGGTGTTCACCCTGAAGGTTTATGCCGACGGCAGCTTCCACTTCGAGCTGCAGGGCCCCATCGACCATCCGCTACGCGATGGTGACGACGACGAGTTGTGGTCCAACGGTGAGGTGCTCGGCATCGATTTCACCCAGCTGATCACCGCCACCGATGGCGATGGCGACCCCCTGCAAATGCCTGCCGATGCCGCTGGCCTGTTCGTCATCAACGTGCAGGACGACGTGCCCCAGTTGGTCGATGGCGCCAACGGCTACAGCCTGACCCTGACCTACAAGGGGGGCGATGCGTCCTACTTCAACAGCTATGGCTACTACATCAAGGGCCCGGATGGCATTCCGCTCAGCGGTCAGATCGTCTGGGGCAACACCACCAGTCTCGGCGACGGCGACTCGATCACCCTTCACGGCCTGGACCCGAGCCAGGTTGGCTTCTTCATCATTCCCAATGGCGGCTTCAACGCAGTCGCCAATGGCACAGCGGTAACCTTCCAGCTGGTCGATGGGCAGTGGAAGGCCTTTGCCGGTGCCACGCCGCTCGAGGGTGCCGGTGGCGCTCATGTGCTGTTCGACAATCCGGCGCTCAATCCCAACAGCAAGTCCCATGTGCAGGACAATGCTGCGCCCGGCAACCAGAACTGGGAGGACGTCAACAACGGCAACAGCGACAACGACTACAACGACGTCAACATCCAGGCCAGCTGGAGCGGCAAGATCGGCGGTACGGTGCATGAGGACAAGCTGCAGACCCCCAATCCGGGCAATCAGGAGAGCGGTCAGACCCTGGTCGTCAGCACGGCTACCGGCGCCGCCAGCCTGGCCTCTCTGGTTGCCTTCGGTGCCGACGGTGCCGGTAGCTTCAAGCTGGTAGACAGCGAGGCAGCGAGCGCCGTGCTCGGCCCGCAGGGGCTGAAGTCTGGCGGTGCGGCTCTGGACTATGCCGTCAGTGAACAGATGGTCGATGGTCAGCCGGCCAGTGTGCTGGTCGCCACGGCTGCGGGCGGTTATCCGGTGTTCGAGCTGACGGTGTTCGCCAATGGTGATTTCAGGTTCGAGCTGAAAGGGCCGATCGACCACCCGCTGGCCGATGGCAATGACAGCGAGCTGTGGTCGTCGAATGGCTACTTCGGCATCGACTTCACTCGGCTGCTGAACATCACCGACGGCGATGGCGACCCGCTCGTGCTGCCAAAGGGCCTGGGTGGCCTGTTCGTGATCAACATCGAGGACGATGTGCCGACGCTTGGCGTGGATGCGCTGCCCGAGGCTGCGCGTCTGCTCAGGGTGGCGCTGGACGAGACGGTGGGGGCCCAGGATCGCTATGCCGCCAATGATGCCGATGACGGCTATGTCAATGACGATGCGCCCGGTGCCCTGGCACAGGCTCAGACCAACGTGGTCGGTGGCCTGGCGGCGCTGTTCGCATTCAGCGGCAGCTATGGTGCGGACGGGGCGGGTACCACGCTCGGCAACATGAGTTTCGTCGGAGTTCCCGAGAGCGGACTGCTGACCAATCTGCAGGCCACCGAGGGCGGCGCCGTCAAGCTTTTCGCTGCAGGCAGCGATACGCTGCACGGGATCGACACCCAGGGCCATACCGTCTTTACCATCAAGATCGTCGACGCAGGCGGCGGGGAACTGCAGCTGCAGACGACCCTGTTCGAGGCTATCCGTCACGGTGACAACGATGCTCGTTTCGATGAATCGATCGATCTGCTGATCACCGCTGGTGGCCCGCTGCAACTGCTTTATGAGGTCACCCGCACGGACTTCGATGGCGACTCGGTCACCGACTCGGCCCGCGTGACCCTGGCCGATGGCAACAGTTCGGTATTCAGTTTCGACGACGACGGCCCGCAGCAGAGCGTTGCGGTGTGCCTCAACGCTGACCTGGCCGGGCTCAAGGTCAGTCTCGACGAGACCGTCGGCGCCACCGACCGTTATGCCGCTGGCGAGAGCGAAGTCGGTCAGGCCTACAGCCAGACCGACAGCAACGTCCCGCCGGCCTATCTGGCGCGCGCGGTCACCAGTATCGAGGGAGGGCTGACGGCGCTGTTCAAGGCGGTCGGCAATTACGGCAGCGACGGGCAGGGCAGCCTGAGCAGCCAGCTGAGCTTCGTCGGCTTCCCGACCCAGGGTGGCCTGGCCACCACCCTGTTCTCCACCGCAGGCGGCGCCATCACCCTGTACCTGGAAGGAGGCGCCGTGGTGGGCCGCGACGCCAACGGTGGTGATCCGGTCCTGCGTATCGAGCTGGTGCAGGTCAGCGGCGAGGCGCAATTGCAGACCACGCTGTACGAGGCGATTCGCCATGGCAACAACAGCACCTTCGACGAGTCGGTGGATCTGCTGCTGACCGGGCAGAACAGCCTGGGCCTACGCTACGAGGTGGTGCGTGTCGATGGTGATGGCGACCAGGTGCGGGCCTCGGCCGATATCTCCCTGGCCAATGCCAACAGCTCGATGTTCAGTTTCGACGACGATGGCCCCGTACTGCTCAGCGAGCCTGAATGCCTGCAGGCCACCGAGGTGTCCGGCCTGATCGTCAGCGGCCAGCTGCAGGTCGACTTCGGCTCCGATGGCTTCGGCGCCTTCGACCTGTCGGGCAGCCAGCCGCCCGAGGGCAGCGGCCTGATCTACACCGTACAACCGGGAGGTGATGGCAGCTCGACGCTGACGGCTACCACGTCCAGCGGTCAGGTGTTCTTCGTCCTCACGGTCAAGGCCGATGGCAGCTACACCTTCGAGCTGGTCAACGCACGGCCGGTGACGACTGTGGGCTACGACTTCCGTCAGATCAGCGCCGGCGGCCCGACCCCATCCTTCACCCTGACCGGGACGGACGGTTTCAAACTGACGATTTCCGGCAGCGACGGCAATGCCAACAACGACCCGGACAACGTCAATCCGTCCAACCAGGGGCTGGGCGTCAACAATAACCTGATCAAGGGTAGCGACGTCGTCACCCTGAAGTTCAGCGAGACGGTCTACAACGCCACGCTGCTGCTCGACAAGTTCCGCGCGCAGAACCTGAACAACGCCGACAAGCTGGCCTGGAGAGCCTACGATGCCGATGGCAACCTGCTGGCCAAGGGCACCTACTCGCCCCCGGTCGGTACCGGCGAAGACGATGTCACCAACTTCAACCTGCTCGGCCAGGCGCAGTTCGATGCCGGCTTCAGCCCGGCCGATCTGACCAATGGCTTCAGCGAACTGCGCTTCGCTGCGGTCAACGGCGACTACCGTATCCTCACCCTGGAAGTCGAGCGCCAACTGCTGCCGCCGGATCTGCAGCTGCAGTTCAAGCTGGGCATGACCGATGGCGACGGCGACCCGCTGCATACCGTGCTGGACGTCTGCTTCGCCAACAATCAGCCCATCGGCGGCTACGTGTTCGATCTCGTCGACGAAGACGGGCTGCCGGGCGGCATCATCGGTGGGGTACAGGACGATGACGGCGCTGCGACCATCGTGACCGGCACCCTGGGTTACGACTACGGCGGCGACGGGTTCGGCAGCTTTGCCTGGCAGCCCTCGGGGTTGCCCAGCGTGACCTCCGGCGGCCAGGCGGTAGAATATGTGGTCAGCGGCAATGGCCAGGTGCTGACCGCCCAGACCGTCGGCACCAACCAGCCGGTGTTCACGGTGACGCTGACCAATCCTGCGACCGGTGCGTTCCAGTTCCAGCTGCATGCGCCGCTGGATCACCCGGCGCCGCTATCGGGCAGCGTGGAAAACAACCTGGACTTCCAGTTCGGCTACCAGATGGTCGATGGCAATGGTTCGACTGCCCAGGGCACGCTGCATATTTCCGTGGACGACGACTCGCCGGCCCAGCCGAACGACATCGCCAAGTCCGCCAGCGAACCCCAGGGCATCCAGACCAACCTGATGGTGGTGCTGGATCTGTCGGGCAGCATGGATAACGCCCCTCCGGGCGTCAGCGGCTTCAGCACCAAGCTGGCACTGGCCAAGGACTCGGTGCAGCGGCTGATCGACAGCTACGACGACCTTGGCAACGTGATGGTGCGTATCGTCACTTTCTCCAGCACGGCGAGTGCCGTGGGCAACGCCTGGATGACGGCCACCGCTGCCAAGGCCTGGCTGACCGCCCTGGCCAACGATGCCGGCAACGGTGCGACCAACTACGACGACGCGCTGATCAAGGCGATGAACGCCTTCGATTCGTCCGGCAAGCTTACCGGTGCCGGCGTTCAGAACGTGTCGTACTTCCTCTCCGACGGTCAGCCAACGCTGTCCAACGCCAATCCGGGCAGCAACAACAGCGGCAGCCAGTACAACCCGAATCTCGGCGATGGTATCGATGCCACCGAGGAGGCGGCCTGGATCGCCTTCCTCGACGCCAGGGGCATCAAGTCCTACGCGCTGGGCATGGGCCTGGGCAGCGATCTCGACAAGACCCTGCTCAACCCGATCGCCTATGACGGCCAGACCGGAACCAACACCGACGCCATTCTGGTTTCCAACCTCAACCAGCTCAACGACACCCTGCAGGGTACGGTGACCGGTACGGTGATTTCCGGCAACCTGATCAGCGAAGGCAGCAATGGCTTCGGTGCCGATGGGCCGGGTGTGCTGCCGATCGCGGCGATCACGCACAACGGCGTGACCTACACCAGTGCCTCTGCCGCCTACGATGCAGCGACCCACACGCTGACCTTCACCACCGCAGGGGGCGGCTCGTTCAGCGTCAACCTGCTCACCGGGGCCTACACCTACGGCTTCAATGGCGATGTGGCTCAGGACAGGACGGATACCATCCGCTACACCCTGATCGACCGCGACGGAGATGCCGTCACCGCCGAGCTGAAGCTGACCATCACCGACAGCAGCGAGGTGTATGCCTACGACAACTACAACCAGGCCATCGTCGGGCAGACGTGGGTCACGCCCGCTCCGGTGACCAAGGTGCTGGCGGATTTCTCCAGCACTACCAACACGGCCTCTTCAGGGCCCAACTACAACCCCTGGATATTCGACACCACCGACAACGCCAACGTCAGTGGCGATGAAACCACGGTGATCACCCAGGCCGCCGTCATGGATGTGGCCAACGCCAAATGGGGCGTCACCGCGGTCAGCTCGACCAACGGGGTCAGCGTCCAGAGTGGCGCGCTGCAGCTCATCGACAGTAACGGCAGCGCCGGGGCCAGCACCAAGGCGGCTACGCCCACCTTCGAGGTGGCCAGCGGCGCTAGCGCCAAGGTCTCCTTCGACCTGGGCAGCATCAGCAACTTCAGCAGCAGCGGTTCCGGCGATCAGTTCAGCTGGATCCTGTACCGCAAGGTCGGCAGTGGCTGGGTCGCGGAGGACAGCGGCAGCCATGCCTCCAGTACCTCGACCACCATCACCAGCAAGGATGTCGGTGAAGGCACCTACCGCCTCTACTTCGAGGTCAACGACCGTACCAACAACAGCCTCAGCTATCGAGTCCGGGTGGATAACATCACCCTCATCACCGTGGCGGCCGCGATACTGGTGGATACGGCGACGGCGGTGAGCGGCAACGTGCTGACCGATGGCAACAACTATCTGTACAGCGACCACCCCTGGGGCGCGGTGGACAGCAAGGGCAGCGAGGGCGCGGCGCTGAGCGTGCTGGACAGCGGCAGCTTCGTTGCCGTAAGCACCTCCAAGACCCTGGCCGGCCTGTGGGGAACCTTGCTGCTGCACAGCGACGGTGCCTATACCTACACGCCCGACCCCAGCTACGCCAACCTGGGCAAGGAAGACGTGTTCACCTACCGGCTTACTCAGCCCGATGGCGATACCAGCACGGCGCGTCTGGTGGTCGGCATCGGCTCCACCGCGGCGGTTGCGCCCAACCTGGTGATGGGGAACGAGGGGCTCGACGACAGCCTGCTGGGCAGCGAGGGCAGTGACGTGCTGCTGGGCCTGGGCGGCAACGACACGCTCCATGGCCTGGGGGGCAACGATCGCCTGGAAGGCGGCGCAGGTAACGACACCCTGATCGGCGGACCGGGTAACGATGTGCTGATCGGCGGTGCCGGCAACGACACCTTCGTGTGGACCGCCGCCGATCGGGGCGGCAACTACCACGATATCGTCAAGGACTTCGGCAATGGCGATGACAAGCTGGATCTGTCGCAGCTGCTGGTCGGCGTCAGCGATGCCAGCAACCCCGACGTGCTGGATGACTATCTGAGCTTCAGCTTCACCGCTAGCGATACGGTGATCAGCATATCCAGTTCTGGCGATGTGGCGAACGCCACCTCCATTGACCAGACCATCACCCTGCAGAACACCCTGCTGGGTGGCGGCATGGGCAGTGCGGCGGACATCATCCAAGGTATGTTGGACAATCATCAACTGGTGGCCTGAGACGATAACCGCGCGCAGGGATGTGCGCGTTGGAGTTTTCACCGAGCCGGCACTCAACTAGAGTAAGCCCGCTACCCGTTTCGGATGGCGGGCTTTTTCTTTATGGCGTTTGCCGGAGGCACCGATGGTTTACGTACAGCGCGACGCGGCCGGGCGTTTGTTGCGGGTGGAACACGAGCCCTTCGAAGGGATGACGGAGAACCTCGCGGTCGAGAGCGAGGAACTGCACAACTGGCTGGCCGCCAAGGAAGAGGTGAAGGCGCGTCTGGACAGCCTGAAACAGTCCGACCTGGAGCTGGTACGCGTGCTGGAAGACGTGGTCAGCGTGCTGGTCGAACGCGGGGTGATCCGCTATACCGACCTGCCCGAGGCCGCTCGTCAGAAACTCGATCAGCGCGCCATCGCCCGTGCCGAGATCGAAGGCCTGAGCGGTCTGCTCGGCGACGACGATCACCACCTGGTGTAATCGAGCTCGCGGCCACTTGCGCGGTGCACCGCGGGGCTCCACCCCATACAGGTGCACCATGCTGCCGGCCCCTACTGCCAGGGGGCCGGAGCGCCGATCAGGCGGCCCATCGCGCCATGCACGCCCAACTCCGTCAGCACCTCCAGCTCTCCCTGGGTTTCCACCATCTCGGCAATCAGCGGCAGATCGATGCTGTTGGTGGCGCGAAATATCGCTTCGATGAACATCCGCTTGTCGCTTTCCAGATCGATGGCGCGAATGTAGGTGCCGTCGATTTTCAGGTAGGCCAGGCCCAGGTGGGTCAGGTTGCCGATCAGGCTGAAGCGTCCGCCGAAATGCTGTAATCCAAGGCCGTAGCCGGCCTCACGCAGATTCTGGCTCAGTGCCTCCAGCTCGGCGGGGGGCGGCAGGTGGCGTTCGTCCACTTCAAGCGTCAGCAGGTGCGCCTGTTGCGGATGGCTCCTGAGCAGGGCGAGAAATCTGTCCCGGGTTGCCGCCTCGCGCAGGGTGGCGGCGGACAGGCTCAGTGCCAGCGGCTCGGCGTGGCGGGACAGATGGGCGAGGGCATGTTCGAGCATCGCCAGGTCGAAGCGCGCGGCCCAGCCGAGCCGCTCGATCCAGGGCAGGAAGCGCCCGGCCGCGATGGCCTCGCCCTGCGGATCGAGCAGGCGTGCGAGCACCTTGCGTTGCAGGAGCTTGCCCGAAACGCAGGCGACCACCGGCTGGAAATACAGCTGCAGCTTGCCCTGGTTCAGCGCCTCGTCGATCCAGCCGCGCCAGTCGTGCAGGCCCTGGCCACTCTGCGCGGTGAAGTCGTCGAGGCGTTCCCAGCACCTGGCCGCATTGCTCTGCGCCTGCGCCAGTGCCTGATCGGCGCGGCCGATCACGGCGGCAGGCTCCTCGCCCGGTCGAAACGCTGCGATGCCCATATGGGCGACCGGGTCGCAGTCGCTGGCACCGGTCTGGCGCAGGTTGTCCAGGTGTTCGCTGATCTCTTCGGCGAGGCGCTCGGCGTCATCGCTGCTCAGACCCGGGGCGAGCAGGGTGAATTCGCCGCCGCGGCTGCGCGAGGCCAGCCATTCGCTGCGTCCCGGAGTGGCCAGCAGACGTTTGAGCAACTCGCCCAGGGCGCCGATCAGCGCATCGGTGCGCTGCCCGCCCAGGCGCTGATTGAGGCCGCCGAGGTCGTTGACGCGCAGCAGCAGCAGATAGCCTTCGGCATTCTGCTCGTTGACCACCAGCTGATTGCCCAGGCGGATATCGAACTGGCGGCGGTTGGCCAGACCGGTCAGGCTGTCCTGATACGCCTCCTCGCGCAGCTTCTCGCTGCGTGCGGCCTCTTCGGCGAACAGCGTCTTGAGCTTGTCGACCATCTGGTTCATGGCCAGGACCACGCGTTTCAGCTCCGGGGTGCGCGGCACGCGGGGCAGGGTGAGGAACTCGCGGCGGGTGATGGCCTGTGCCTGCTGCACCATGTTGTCCAGCGGACGCAGCTGGGTGCGCAGCAGCCAGCCGCCGAGCACGGCGCTGACCAGGCCGCAGAGCAGCAGCCAGAGCAGGCTGCCGATGGCACCGTCCCACAACTTGGCCAGGGCGAACTGCGGGTGGCTGAGCACCTCGACCCTGGCGGCCTGCTCCCAGCCGCGCATGATCAGCGCGTCGCCGCCCTCGGGCGTCAGGTTGACCAGGTCGACGAACCATTGCGGAACATTCTCTGCCCGCACCTCGGTACTGCGTTCGACTATCACCCGGTCGTCGGCAATGCTCACCACGCGGATGCTGGCGAAGTAGCCGCTGTCGAAGATCGAGCTGACCATCAGCTCGAGCATGGCCGGGTCATCCACATGCGGCGCCATCGACAGGCCCAGCGCCGTGGCGGCGTCCTGCGCGTGTGAGCGCAACTGGCTGAGCAGCTGCTCGCGCGAAGTCTCGACGCTGGCGATGAAGCTGCCGGTGAAGGCCACGACCAGGAACAGGCAGATGGCGAGGAACAGTTGTTTCAGTAGCGACATGTCTTCCTCCTAGCCTTCGCCCACGGCGAAGCCTTCGGCATGCATTTTTTTCAGGATGTCCTGCCAGCGCGAGAGCTTCTTCGAGTCGCTCTTGCGGGCATGGGAGCCGGGCAGGTAGAGGCCCTCGGCGTTGAAGGCGTAGACCGGGAGCAGGTCCTTGCGCTGTGACGCCGGGCGGATGTCGTTGATCAGGTTGTCCAGCACCAGCGGCTCGGCGCTCGGGCTGGCGTAGTAGGTCAGCACCATGTGCGCCTGGTTGTAGTTCAGCGCCTTGACGTAGGTGATACGCAGTTTCTCGCTGGGAATGCCGAGGCGGCGCAGGGTGAAGTACTTGGCGATGGAGTAGTCCTCGCAATCGCCGGCGCCCTTGACCAGCATTTCCACGGGGGTGGCCCAGTAGTCGTTTTCGCGCCAGAGCTGGATGTCGTCGACGAAGCGCACCTTGCGGTTGAAGAAGCGATTGACCTCGTTGAGCTTGTCAGACTCGGCCAGCGCCGCGCTGCTCTTGATCAGCGCCTCCCACTCGAGCAGGCGGTCGCGCGCCGGGCCAAGGTTGCCGTAGCGGTGCTCGGCATTCCTGATGATCAGGGCGAAATCCCAGTTGGCCAGGGAAACACCGGCCAGCAAAGCGCCGCCGATCCATGGGATCAGCAGCCGCCACCGCCATCCCTGAATGCGCAGCCGTCGCATGGGTCGAGTCTCTGGGGCCTGATCGTCGAAGTCTAGGTGAGGTGCCGGCTTTTTGCCGGTCGTTTCGTTGGGCGCAGAGTCAGTGTCAAAAGGTTGTCGAGAAAAGGGGGCTACGTACAGCGCTCAGGGGCTGGGCAGGGTCTTCTGCCGCAGGATGTAGATACTCACCAGCACTGCGCTGATCAGCATGAAGGCACGCGCCCAGGGCAGCGGCACCAGATAGCAGGAGAAGCCGATGCTCGCCCACATCAGCCCCAGCGCATAGACCTTGCCCTTGAGCGGGATGCCATGGCCTTCGAGGTAATCGCGAATCCAGGGGCCGAGGTGAGGGTGGGTGACCAGCCAGATATAGAAGCGCCGCGAGCTGCGCACGAAGCAGGCGGCCGCCAGGAGCAGGAACGGCGTGGTCGGCAGCACCGGCAGGAAGATGCCGATGACGCCGAGGGCCACGCTCAGCCAGCCGATGGCCAGCAGCAGATAGCGGACGCTGCGATGGCGGCTTGGCTGGATGTCGCGCGGCATGGACAGGCTCTGGCGGGCAGCCGGGGCATTGCCCCGGCTCGTGCGGTCAGTGACGCGGCTTGAGCAGCGCGGGCTTTTCTTCCGGCGCCTGGCACAGCAGGAAGAGGGCGGTGAGCAGCTCCGGGATCTGGTCGATCATGCTGTCCACCAGGTCGCGATCTCGGGCGATCTCGGCGAATTCCTGCTGCTCGTCGAACAGACCGGAGCCGACCATGATCGGCAGCAGCAGTTCGCTGACTTCGTCTTCGGCATCCTCGAACCACACGGCTTCGCGCAGGAACACCCCTTCCATGAAACCGATGCACCAGCCGCGCAGGTCGGAGTCGTCCGGCTCGTCGCCGAGGTCCAGGTCGCAGGGCAGCTCCGGTTCCTCTTCGCCAGCGAGCTGGCGGGCGATGTGCGCCTTGAGGTGGACCAGGGTGTTCTCGATCTCTTCGCGCTCGGCATCGCTGCGGTAGTGCGGCGGCTCGGCGAACAGCGCGTCGATCCACTCGCGCTCCGGCACCTGATCCGGGCAGATCGCCAGGGCGGTGAGATAGCCGTGGGCGGCCACGTAGTCCAACGCCTCTTCGTGCAACTCATCGGCATCGAGAAAGGCTTGCAGGCGGGACAGTTGCTCAGCGAAGGACATCGTGGGGTTACCTTGAGGCTGGGGAGATAAACGAGGTTGGATTCTAGTTCACCGCTGCCTCTGCGACCAGCATGGGCGCTCTACGAGTGGCGATTGCACAGCTTCGGACGGGCAGGCGCCCTGTTGGGGGCGATCCTGCGGCATAATGCGCGGCTCGATTCGGAGGCCTTCATGCTCGACCACGCCCTGCGCATTCTCAAAGACGTTTTCGGCTATGACGCCTTTCGCGGCAACCAGGCCGCGATCATCGAGCGCGTGGCCGCGGGCGGCGATGCCCTGGTACTGATGCCCACCGGCGGCGGCAAGTCGCTGTGCTATCAGGTGCCGGCGTTGATGCGCGAGGGCCTGGCGGTGGTGGTTTCGCCACTGATCGCGCTGATGGACGATCAGGTGGCGACGCTCGACGAGCTGGGCGTGGCCGCGGTGGCGCTGAACTCGACGCTTAGCGGCGACGAGCAGCGCGAGATCGCCGAGCGCATTCGCCGCGGGCAGATCAAGATGCTCTACCTGGCGCCCGAGCGTCTGGTGCAGCCGCGCATGCTGAGTTTCCTGCAGGGCCTGGACATCGCCCTGTTCGCCATCGACGAGGCGCACTGCGTGTCGCAGTGGGGGCACGATTTCCGCCCCGAGTACCTGCAGCTCGGTCAGCTCGCCGAGCTGTTCCCGCAGGTGCCGCGCCTTGCCCTGACCGCCACGGCGGACAAGCGCACCCGCGAGGAGATCGTCCAGCGCCTGCACCTGGACAGCGCCGAGCGCTTCCTGTCGAGCTTCGACCGGCCCAACATCTTCTACCGCATCCAGCCCAAGGATCAGCCGCGCAAGCAGCTGCTCGGCTTTCTCGCCGCGCGCAAGGGCGATGCGGGCATCGTCTACTGCCTGTCGCGCAAGAAGGTCGAGGAGGTCGCCGACTTTCTCAGCAGCCAGGGCTTCCCGGCGCTGCCGTATCACGCCGGGCTGCCCAACGAGCTGCGTGCCTATCACCAGAAGCGCTTTCTCAACGAGGAAGGGCTGATCATGGTGGCGACCATCGCCTTCGGCATGGGCATCGACAAGCCCAACGTGCGCTTCGTCTGCCACCTGGATCTGCCCAAGTCGCTGGAGGCCTACTACCAGGAAACCGGCCGCGCCGGGCGTGACGGTTTGCCGGCCGATGCCTGGATGGCCTACGGCCTGCAGGACGTGATCTTCCTCAAGCAGATGCTGGCCAACTCCGAGGGCGACGAGCGCCATAAGCGCATCGAACAGCACAAGCTCGACGCCATGCTTGCCCTGTGCGAGGAAACCCGCTGCCGTCGCCAGGCACTGCTGGCCTATTTCGACGAGGAGCTGCCGCAGCCCTGCGGGCATTGCGACAACTGCATCGATGGCGTCGAGACCTGGGACGCCACCGAACCGGCGCGGCAGGCGCTGTCGGCCATCTACCGCAGCGGCCAGCGCTATGGCGTCGGCCATCTGGTGGACATCCTGCTCGGTCGCGACAACGAGAAGATCCGCGCCGCCGGCCATCAGCACCTGGCCGTGTTCGGCATCGGCAAGGGCTTTTCAGAGGTCGAGTGGCGCACCCTGTTCCGCCAGCTGGTCGCTCGCGGCTTGGCCGACGTCGATCTGGACGGCTTTGGCGGCCTGCGCCTGAGCGAGGCCTGCCGGCCGCTGCTGCGTGGCGAGGTCAGCCTGCAGTTGCGCCGCGAACCCAAACCGGCGCAGGCGGCCAAGGCTTCCAGCAGCGCCGCCAGTCAGCTGGTGCGCGGCCACGAGCGGGACATGTGGGAAGCGCTGCGCAGTCTGCGGCGCAAGCTGGCCGAAGAGCACAGCGTGCCGCCCTACGTGATCTTCCCCGATGCCACGCTGCTGGAAATGCTGCGCAGCCAGCCCGGCTCGCTCAGCGAGATGGCGCAGGTCAGTGGTGTGGGCGCGCGCAAGCTGGAACGTTACGGTCAGGCTTTTCTGGAAGTGCTCAATGGCAGCGCTGCGGATGATGCTCCGGCTCCGGTGGCCGATCTGCGCCACGAGCTGGTCAGCCTGGCTCGTGCCGGCATGACTCCGGCGCAGATCGCCGGTCAGCTGAAATGCTCCGAAAAGAACGTCTACAGCCTGCTGGCCGAGGCGATTTGCGCGCAGCAGCTGAGCCTGGAACAGGCGCTGGACCTGCCCGAAGACCTGCTCGGCGAGATTCAGGAGAGCTTTCTCGACGGCGAGGGCGAGCTGCCTGCCGTCAGCGAGATCGCGCCGCTGTTCGCCGGCCGGGTCGACGAGGCGGTGCTCTACTGCGTACGCGCGGCGCTGCAGGCCGAGTTCGAGTTGTAGAGCCTTCGGGACAACGCTCGGCGGCAAGGGTTCTGGCGACATTTCGCTGACGGGGCTAAGGTGTCGGACAGGCCGCCAGATGACGAGGTGAGGGTGCCCAACTATCACGCCTGGCTCGATGAAGTTCGTCCGAGTCCCTATGCCGACCAGCTCAACCTGGGGTTTCGCTGGCTGCGTTTCTCCCGTGGGCTCGAGCGTGAGTACCGCACCTACATCATCGAGGAGAGCTTCGATCTCAAGCGCATCGCGTTGAGCGTCGCCACGGTCATCTGGCTGGCCCTGGCAGCGCTCGACATGCTGGTGGTGCCGGCGTCGCACCTTGGCTGGGTGCTCGCCGTGCGCGTGGTGGTGCTGTTGATCCTGCTGGTGTGCGCCGCGCTGATCCTGCAGCGCCGGCATATCCATCTGCTGCTGCCGCTGAGCATGACCTGCATCCTGGTGCTTGGCGTCGGTGCGGCGCTGATCGTCGGCATCGCCCACCGTGCCGACCCCGCCTATCCCTACGAAGGCCTGCTGCTGGTGAGCATGGCCGCCTACTTTCTGGTCGGCCTGCGCCTGAGCGAGGCGATCGCCTGCTCGCTGGTGGTGTTGCTGGCGTACGTGCTGGCCGAATGGTTCGCCGGGTTGCCCGTGCCGAGGCTGATCAACAACGTGCTGTTCCTCGCCTTCGGCAATCTCATCGGCGCCGTCGGCTGCTATCTGCTGGAGTACAAGTCGCGCGAGTACTTCCTGATCAGCCGCCTGATGCGCCTGCTGGCCTACCACGACAGCCTGACCGGCCTGCATAACCGGCGCAGCTTCAACCGGCAGTTCGAGCGTCTGTTGCGTCAGGCGCAGCGCGACGGCAAGCCACTGGCGCTGCTGCTGTGCGACATCGACCATTTCAAGGCCTACAACGACTGCTACGGTCATCAGGCCGGCGATATGGCCCTGCAGCGCGTCGGCGCGTTGCTCGAGCAGGCAGCGCGGCGGCCGCTGGACATGGGCGTGCGGCTCGGCGGTGAGGAATTCGCCCTGCTGCTGTTCGACATCGGTGCCGACGAGGCGCTGCAGCGTGCCGAGGCCCTGCGCCAGTCGCTGGAGGCGGCCGGCATCGCCCACCGCGGCTCCGACAGCGCGCAGGTGCTGACCATGTCCATCGGCGTCGCCTGCCTGAGCCCCGGTACCCCAACCGAGCTGAGCCAGCTCTTCGAGCAGGCTGACCGTGCGTTGTACGAGGCCAAGGCTTTCGGACGCAACCGCGTCGCCACCTGATGCACCGCTGCGTCGCGGGCGTTCGGTCGCATTCTGCAACGCTCGCGACGCAATCTGCGCTTGCCCTGCGCAACGGGTTATGGCTAGCTAGCTAATAATTAGTTTTTGACCTTTGTACGAGCCCGCTAGCCCATGTCCTACCCCGATCAACACCGCTTTGCCATGCAGGTAGCCCAGCTTTCACGCGCCTGGCGTTCCGAACTCGACAGGCGCCTGGTCGGCCTGGGGCTGTCCCAGGCGCGCTGGCTGGTGCTGCTGCACCTGGCGCGCTTCACCGAAATGCCGACCCAGCGCGAACTGGCGCAGAGTGTCGGCGTCGAGGGGCCGACCCTGGCACGGCTGCTCGACAGCCTGGAAAGCCAGGGCCTGGTGACGCGCGTGGCCGTGCCGGAAGATCGCCGCGCCAAGAAGATCGCCCTGCAGCCCAAGGCGCAGCCGCTGATCGAGAAGATCGAGGCGATTTCCACCCAGCTGCGTCATGAAGTCTTTGCCGGCATCGACGAGGATGACCTGCGTCGTTGCCAGCAGGTGCATGCCCGGGTGCTGGGCAACCTGATGAAGTGAATCCCAGTCCTGTCAAATTGCGGCCACTTCTTTGACCGAGGGCATTCAGTGCCCAACTTTTGACTGATCGCGCTTGCTGGCACCCTGCTTTCGTCGGCAAACTGGCGTCCAAACCGCTACTTTGTGAATTAGTAGCCATAATGCTATTCGAGACGGCCTCGACAAGGACCTTGTCGGGCGTTCTCGAACTTAAAGGGCGCCAGCTCCCGATCTAGGGAATTCAGGACAGGAAGTCGAGGAGGTGGCGTTCGAGCCGGATAACCCTGGAGGTCACATGGCTCGGGTGCGTCAGTTAATGTTGGGTTTGGCGTCTGGGTCCGCTCTGTATTCAGGGATGGTGCCGGCGCTCGGTCTGGGTGAGATCACGCTGCATTCGGCGTTGAATCAGCCTTTCGAGGCTGAAATCGAGTTGCTCGAGGTGGGTGATCTGGGCGCGCAGGACCTGCGCGTCGGTCTGGCGCCCGCCGAGGTGTTCAACCGTTCGGGTGTCGAACGTTTCTATTTTCTCAACGATCTGCGCTTCACGCCGCTTCTGCGCGGTTCGCGCAGCGTCATCCGCGTGGTTTCGAGCCGCCCGGTGCGCGAGCCCTACCTGAATTTCATCGTCGAAGTGGCGCGCCCCAGTGGCCAGCTGCTGCGTGAGTACACCGTGCTGCTCGACCCGCCGGGCTCTTCGGCCTACACCTCGGTGGCGGCTGCGCCGACTGTGGCGCCGGTAACGCAAGCGTCCAGTGCCAGCGCGGCTCCGGTTGCCTCGTTAAGAGCGGTAACGCCTCCCAGTGCGGCGGCGGGGCATCGTCATCAGGTCGCTCGCGGCGACAGCCTCTGGCTGATTGCCGCGCGTCTGCGCGAGCAGGGCAGCACGCTGTCGCAGCAGGCGCTGATGGAAGGCATTCTCGCGCTCAACCCGAGTGCTTTCGCGGGCGGCGATCCCAGCCGCCTGCAGGCCGGCGCCAATCTGCTGTTGCCGGATGCCGCTCGCACCGGCGCTGCCGAGCCGGCGCTCGCCCCGGTAACGACCCAGTACGCTGCCGTTGCTGCCACCCCGGGCAGCGCCGAAGGGCCTGTCAGCGCGCCTGCGGCTGTGGTTGAGCCGGCGCCGGAGCAGGTCGACAGCCTCCTGCAGCTGGCAGAGAAGCAGCGCCAGGTCGATCTGGAGCTGGCCAGTCAGGCGGCGGAAAACCTGCAGCTGCAACAGGGCTTGGCGCAGCTGCAATTGCAACTGCAGCAGTTGCAGGAGCAACTGGCGCAGAAGGATGCGCAGCTGGCTGAGCTGTCGGCGCGTACCGCGGCCGAGCCTGTGACTCAGCCCGTGGCCGCCGCACCGGCGGTTGTCGAACCAGCCGTGGTCGCAGAGCGCGGCAGCTGGTCGATCTGGTTCGCTGGCGGTATCGGCTTGCTGCTGTTGCTCGGTGCGCTGCTCTGGGCGGCGCGGCGACGTGGCGCAACAACCACACCGGTGGTGCAGGTACCAGCGAAAGCGCAGGCGCCACAGCCGCCGGTTCGTGCGCAAAGCGCGGCGGTCGTCGCGCCCGTCGTCGCTGCGCCGGAGGCCAAGGTGGCGCCGTCCCCGGTGCGTGCACCGGGGCCGGTCGATCCGCTCGAGGCCGCCAACGTTTACATCGCCTATGGACGCATCAGCGAGGCGCGTGGCGAACTGGACAAGGCCCTGGCTCAGCAACCCCAGCGCAGCGACCTGCGCTTCCGGCTGCTGGAGGTTCTGGCCATGCTGGGCGACGGCGCAGGCTTCGCTCGCGAGGAGGCGGTGCTGCGTGCCGAGGACTTCGACGCCGCTCGCATCGATGCGCTGAAGGAGCGC
Source organism: Ectopseudomonas guguanensis (assembly GCF_900104265.1). Taxonomy (GTDB): domain Bacteria; phylum Pseudomonadota; class Gammaproteobacteria; order Pseudomonadales; family Pseudomonadaceae; genus Aquipseudomonas; species Aquipseudomonas guguanensis. The sequence goes on along the minus strand of NZ_FNJJ01000006.1, from coordinate 292,076 downwards.
CACCCGAATCTGCAGGCAGCGCCGCAGGCGCCGAATGAGCCTGTGGCGCCGCTGCAGCCTGTGGCCGAGCCTTTACCCGAAACCGAGTTCCAGCTCAATCTCGACGACCTGTCGCTGGATGCCGACTGGGACCTGGTCAGCCCGTTCCCGACCAAGGCCAAAGCCAAGCCCAAGGCGCCGGCCGAGCCGGAGTTCGATGCGTCTTTCGCCAGCAACCTGCAGGAGTTGCCCGAAGTCTTCGAACTGCACTACGAAGACGAGCAGGTGAGTGCCTTCGGCGAGATGGAAATGGTGCTGGACGATGAGGTGCATCGGCTGGACGACAACTTCCTCGATGCCTTCGCCGGTGACGCCGATGCCACCGCGGCATTGCAGGGTGACATCGATCAGCTGGCCGGCAACCCCGAGCACATGACCCTGCTCAACCAGGCCCTGGCCTACATCAGGCAGGGCGATATCGCTGCCGCCTGCGACATCCTCAACGAGGTGATCGACCACGGCGACGACGAGCAGAAGAAAGCCGCACGCCAGCTGCTGGCGGAAATCGCCTGATCGGCCCGGCTGGACCCTGCGAGGCCGCGCATATGCGCGGCCTCGTCGTTTTAGAAACTCTTGCCCAGGTTCAGATACAGCGCCTTTTCCCGCTCGTCGTTGAAGCCGTAGCTGAAGTTGAGCGGGCCGAGCGGGGTGTCCAGGCCGAGAAAGATGCTGGCTGCGTTGATGTAGCCGCTGTCGAAGTCGTTGTCGTTGTTCCAGGCGCGGCCGCGCTCCAGCGATAGGCCCAGGTACAGCGGGAAGTTCAGCGGCAGCAGCGAGTTCTGCGTCATGCGCCGGTAGTAGATCATCCGTGCCAGTGCCATGTTCTGCCCGCTCAGCGAGTCCTGACGAAAGCCCGAGAGTTCCTGCGCACCACCGAGGATGAAGCCCGAGGTGACCACCTCCGCTTCATCCAGGGTGCGCCCGTAGCGCCCGCCGAACAGCCAGGTGTTGGGACCGTGGCTGTAGGCCTTGTCCAGCGTCAGCTGCCATTGGCGATAGTCTTCGTCCGAGCCCAGGCCGCGGTCGTACTTGCGCAGCGTCAGGCCGATGTCCTCACCGCTGCGCGGGAAGTCGAGGTTGTCCAGGGTGTCGAAGGAATACAGCAGCTCGTAGTAGCCCTCGCTGAAGCTGAAACTGGGCAGGTCGCGCTCACCGACGCGCACATCCGCCTCGCCCCAGGCCTGGCCGATGCCGAAGCGAATCTCGCCGTTGTTGGCGATCTGCCGGCCCAGGTTGAGGCCATAGCCGTAGCGCTCCAGGCGGTATTCGGCGATGGGGTCGTTGTCCAGGATCGCCTCGACATTCTGCGCCTCGCCGAACAGGTAGGGCGCGACGAAGTAGCGTGAGCCGGCGTCCAGCGGCTGGTAGAACTCGCTGTAGAGTTCCTGGCGGTCGCCCAGCTGCAGGCGCGTCAGCCATTCGGCGCCCAGCTCGTTGATGCCGTTGACGCGATAACTGGCACCGATGTTGAAGGCGCTGTCGCCGCGCATGTCGTCGGACAGGTTCAGCCCCAGGCGCAGGTAGTCGGTGCCGGTGCGCTTGCCCCTGGCATCGATCACCAGGGCGCTGCCACGCTGGTCCAGCGGCTCCACGCGGTACTGCACGCGTTCGAAGTAGTCCAGGCCATAGAGCGTGCCCATGTCCTTCTGCAGACGATCCATGTCCAACGGCTCGCCCAGGGGTTGGCGAATGTGCCGGCGGATCACCGCGTCGCCGACCTTGGAGTCGTTCTCCACGCGGATTTCCCGGATCACCGGCGTGCGCTGCTCGCGGGTGCGAGCCATGGCCAGTGCCGGATTGCCGGCGCTGCTGGTGCGCAGGCGGGCCAGCTGTTCGGCCTTGATCTGCGTGGCGCGGTAACCGGCATCCATCATCCGCTCGCCCCGGTTGAAGTCGGCGACGCCGAAACCGGCCAGCGGCGGCTGGATCAGTACATCATCGGCAGTCAGCGTCTGCAGTTGTTCCTCGGAGTTCTTGCGCATCATCAGGTTGATCGACTGGTTCATCACGTCGACCACGGTGAGCAGTTCCTTGGCCGGCTTCAGTGGCATGCCCAGGTCGACGACGATGACATGATCGACGCCCATCTGCCGTGCCACGTCGATCGGCACGTTGTTGACCATGCCGCCGTCGACCAGCAGGCGGCCATCCACTTCCACCGGGGCGAACACCGCGGGGATCGACATGCTGGCGCGCATCACCTGCGGCAGGTGTCCGGTGCCCATGATCACCTGCTCGCCGGTCACCACGTCGGTGGCCACCGCGCGGTAGGGGATCGGCAGGTGATCGAAGTCGCGCGTGGCGCTGCGGTGTACCAGCAGGCTCTCCAGCAGCAGGGCCAGGTTCTGGCCCTGGATCACGCCCAGCGGCAGCCCCAGGCTGCCATCGTCACGGAAGCTGAGCTTCTGCTTGATCAGAAAGTCGCGGTCGTCCTGCTTGCGGCGGAAGGGGACATCCTCACGCGGCGGCGAGTCGGAGAGCGCCTGCTGCCAGTCCAGCTCGAGGGCCAGGCGCTCCAGCTCGGCTACCGAATAGCCGGCGGCGTAGAGCCCGCCGACGATGGCGCCCATGCTGGTGCCCGCGATGGCATCGATGCGGATGCCCTGTTCCTCCAGGGCCTTGAGCACGCCGATATGCGCCAGCCCGCGGGCGGCGCCGCCGGACAGCACCAGGCCGACGCGTTCGGCGGCGATGACCGGCAGGCTGGACAGGGCGAACAGGCAGAGCAGCGAAAGGAGCAGGCGACGCATGGCAGTTTCCGGCAGGGGCGGGGACAAAGGCCGGTATTATAGGCACCAAGCCCCAGCCTAGAGCCGCCGCCATGCCCGATCAGAAGCCTGAAATCGTCATAACCTATTGCACCCAGTGCCAGTGGCTGCTGCGCGCCGCCTGGCTGGCCCAGGAGCTGCTCAGCACCTTTGCCGACGAACTGGGCAGGGTCAGCCTGGAACCGGGCACTGGCGGGGTGTTCCGCATCCTCTGCGACGGCCGGCAGATCTGGGAGCGAAAGGCCGATGGCGGCTTCCCCGAGGCCAAGGTGCTCAAGCAGCGGGTGCGTGACCAGATCGACCCAACCCGCGACCTGGGTCATAACGACCGGTAGGGAACACATGCGCACCATGGCTCCTCGGGCGCGTAGACCGGGAGGCGCTCCTAATCCTCAACGCGCCATACGTGCCGACACGAAGATCGCACCGACGATCAGCACGCCGCCGGCCAGCATGCGCAGCGTTGGCTGTTCGCTGAACAGCCACCAGGCGAACAGGATGCCGTAGACCGGCTCCAGGGCGAAGATCACCGCCGTGGTGCGCGCCTTGAGCACCCGCAGGCTGGCGACGAACAGGCTGTGCGCCAGGCCCGTGCAGAAGATGCCGAGCATCGCCAGCCACAGCCAGTCCAGCGGGCGCACGCTGGGCAGCATTGGCCAGGCCAGGGGCAGGAAGCACAGCAGCACGGTGACGTTCTGGTACAGCGCGGCCTTGACCGGGTCCAGGCCGCGGGTGCTGGCCCGGTTGAGCAGCGACAGCAGGGCGAACAGGAAGCCCGACAGCACCGCCCACAGCAGCCCGACCGTGGCGCCACTGTCCAGGCTGAACTCGGGGGTGACCAGAATCAGCCCGACGCACACCACGCCGACCATGGCGAACTCGTCTGGGCGTGTGCGCTCGCGAAACAGCAGGCCCTCCAGCACGACGGTGAAGGCTGGGAAGCTGGCGAAGCCCAGGGTGGCGATGGCCACGCTGGAGACTTTCACCGACTCGAAGAAGGTGACCCAGTGCGTGCCCAGCAGCAGCCCGCCGAGAGCCAGCGATGCCATCTGCCGCAGGCTTGGACGAACCGCGTTGCGGCTGCGCCAGAGCAGGGCGGCCAGGGCCAGGGCGATGACGGCGAACAGGGCGCGGCCGCCGGCGATCATGTTCGGCGTGGTGGCGGCCAGCTTGCCGAAGATGCCCGACAGGCCGAACAGCAGGGCGCCCAGGTGGATCGCCAGCAGGGCGTTACGCTCCGTCATGCCAGGCGCGCCCCGTTGGGCAGGGGCTTGTCGAAGCCGGCGAGGACCACTCGCTTGTCGCTGTCGTAGACGCCGGTGACCAGCACTTCGGAACGCACGCCGGCGATGCGCTTGGGGGCGAAGTTGCATACGCACAGCACCTGGCGACCGATCAGTTCGTCGCAGCGGTAATGCGCGGTGATCTGGGCACTGGAGGTCTTGAGCCCCAGCTCGCCGAGGTCCACTTCCAGCACATAGGCCGGCTTCACGGCTTTTTCATTGGGGCGGGCACTGCGGATGGTGCCGACGCGCAACTGCACTTTGTCGAAATCCTGCCATTCGATATTTTGCATGGGATGCTCCTTGTCGATGCGGCGCAGTCTAGGGGGGCAGACGTGAGCTGTCTGTCGCGGGAGTCAGGCGTTTTGTCGCAAGGCTCTCGGTAGCGCGTAGGGTGCGCCGCGCGCACCGGGGCCAACCGATCATTCCGGTGCGCGCCCATGCCTCCAGGACTTCCGTCGGTGCGCACGGCGCACCCTACACAGGGGTAGGTGCGCCGATAGGCAGCTAGCGGCCGCGGCGCAGCTGTCGCGGGGTCATGCCCAGGTGGCGGGAGAGGGCGGCGGTAAAGGCGCTCTGCGAGGCGTAACCGACCCGTGCCGCCACTTCGCCAACGGGCAGATCACTGCTCAGCAGCATCTGCTCGGCCAGCTGCAGACGCCGCTGGCGAATGTGCTCCATGGGCGTGCGTCCGGTCTCGGCGAGGAAGCGCGCATGAAAACGCGCCACCGACAGGCCGGCCAGGCGCGCCAGGTCGGCCACCTGCAGCGGGTGCGCGGCGTGCTGCTCGATATGACGATCCAGTGCCGCCATCGGCAAGCCGACGCGCTCTGCCCGCTGGCGGTTGCAGGCCAGGCTGCCGAGCAGCAGGGCGGCGCCCTGGCCGGCGATGACCGGGTCATTGATCGGGCTGCTGGCCAGCCAGTTAAGCAGTTGGGCCTGCGACGGATCGAGCTGCAGGGCGCGGGGTTTGTCCAGCAGGCGCTGGATATCGCTTGCATGATGGCCCAGCTGCCGCTCGAGCCAATCGTTGGCCGGCAGGTCCAGCACCAGGCAGTGACTGCCGCCCGGGCTGCCGCAGGTGTGGCGCGATTCGGCCGGTACCACCGCGAGATGGTGACGCAGCACCCGACTGCCCTGACCGTCCACGTCGAACTGCAGTTCGCCAGCCAGGCCGAACACCAGTTGCGGGTGCTCGTGGCTGTGGCTGAGCACTTCGTGGCTGTAATGACGCAGGGACAGAATCGGCGGCATGGCGGCTTCCTCGGCAGGGGCGGGAGTGTAACGCATGCGCAGCGACTGCGGATGCTAACGGTAGGGCGGGTGCGACCCGCCAGGCCGATGGTGACGGGTTGCACCCGCCCTACGCCATTGAGCTTTGGCGCTACGTCATCGAACGGTCTTTTACCTGTCACAAGCATTTCACCGCAACGCCTCAAGCTCGTCTAAACCCAGCCGGAGGTCGCCCATGACCAGCGCCCAGCTCGCCAAGCCCAGCCGCAAGCAACGTGTCCGTACCCTGTGGATTTCCGATGTGCACCTCGGCACGCGCGACTGCCAGGCCGAGCACCTGGCGGCCTTCCTCAAGCGCTACCATGCCGACCGCATCTACCTCGTGGGCGACATCATCGACGGCTGGAAACTGCGTGGCGGCATCTACTGGCCGCAGGCGCACACCAATGTCATCCGCCGCCTGCTGACCATGAGCAAGCGCGGCACCGAGGTGATCTACGTCACCGGCAACCATGATGAATTCCTGCGCCGCTACTCCAGCCTGCTGCTGGGCAACATCCAGCTGGTCGACGAGGCGGTTCACGTCACGGTCGATGGCCGCCAGTTGCTGGTGATCCATGGCGATCAGTTCGATGTGATCACCCGCTACCACCGCTGGCTGGCCTTCCTTGGCGACTCCGCCTACGAGTTCACCCTGACCCTCAACCGCTGGCTCAACCACTGGCGCAGCCGCTGGGGCTACGGCTACTGGTCGCTGTCGGCCTACCTCAAGCACAAGGTCAAGACCGCAGTGAACTTCATCAGCGACTTCGAGGAAGCCATCGCCCACGAATGCGTCAAGCGTGGCCTGCAGGGCGTGGTCTGTGGCCACATTCACCACGCCGAGATTCGTCAGGTCAGCGGCGTGGAGTACATGAACTGCGGCGACTGGGTGGAATCCTGCACGGCGCTGATCGAGCATTGGGATGGGCAGATCGAGCTCTATCGCCTGGCTGAAGAGCAGGCGCGACTGGCCAGCGAGGAACAGGCCGTCGCCCTCGAGAGCGGCGCATGAGGATACTGATCGTTACGGACGCCTGGTCGCCTCAGGTCAATGGCGTGGTCACCAGTCTGGCCGCGCTGGTCGCCGAGCTGCGTGGGCTGGGGCATCAGGTCAAGCTACTGTCGCCGGCGGATTTTCGCGCCGTGCCCTGCCCAACCTACCCGGAAATCCCGCTGGTGTGGGACCTCTGGCGAGTGGGCGGCGCCATTCGCGACTTTCGTCCCGACTGCGTGCATCTGGCCACGGAAGGCCCGCTGGGCTGGGCGGCGCGACGCTGGCTGGTCAAGCGCGGGCTGGCCTTCTCTACGGCCATTCATACGCGCTTTCCCGAGTACGTCAGCACCCGCTGGCCGTGGATCGCGCCACGCTGGGGCTACGCCTACCTGCGCGCCTTCCATCGCCCCAGCCAGGCGGTTCTGGTGACCACCGAGCGCCTGCGCGAGGAGTTCGCCGGCTGGAATCTGCAAAGGCTGTACCTGTGGCGCAAGGGCGTCGACACCCGCCGGTTTTGCCCGGACGAAACGCGCCCGCGTCCTGCGCAAGCGGTGTTTCTCTACGTTGGCCGCATCGCCGCGGAAAAGAACCTGCAAGCCTTTCTCGAACTGGATCTGCCTGGCGAGAAGCGCGTGGTCGGTGATGGCCCGCAGCGCGAGCTGCTGCAACGGCAGTATCCGCAGGTGCGCTTTCTCGGCTATCGCCACGGCCAGGCATTGACCGAGAGCTACCAGGATGCCTCGGTGCTGGTGTTTCCCTCGCGTACCGACACCTATGGCCTGGTAATGCTGGAGGCACTGGCCTGCGGTACGCCGGTGGCTGCCTTCCCGGTGGCCGGGCCGCTTGATGTGCTGCAGCAGGGGCAGAGCGGGGTGATGGACGAAGATCTTCGCGCTGCCTGCCTGGCGGCGCTGAAGCTGGATCGGGCGCGCTGCGCCGAGCTGGCGGCGGCGCAGTCCTGGCGTGCTTCGGCCCTGGAGTTCCTGGCCTTGCAGCCGTTGATCGATAGCGAGCCGGTGGTGCTCGGCGAGGCGTTGGTGGACAGTCGGTAGCGGGTTTTCTCGGTGCGCATGGCGCACCCTACGCGAACGGGCTGCACGCGGACCTTAAAGAATGACCTTGTCGCGCAGCTTCTCGGCGGCCTGGTTGAGCGCCTGGATCACCCGTTCCTTGTCGAAGTTCTGGATGCCGTTGGTGTCCAGGTACATGGAGAAACCCGGCAGCTCGTGCTCGACGTAGCTGGAGGTGGCACCCAGATCGCGGCGGAAGTCCACCACCTGGTAGATCTGCACCGGGCGGGTGAAACCCTTGACGGCAATCTGGCCCTTGTCGCGGCACATGATCACGTCCTTGACCAGCGAATAGGTCTCGTGGGAGATCAGGATCTCGCCCGACTCCGCGGCGCTCTCCAGGCGGCTGGCGAGGTTCACGTCGCGGCCGATGATGGTGTAGTCCATGCGCGTGTCGGCGCCGAAGTTGCCCACCGTGCAATAACCGGTGTTGAGGCCCATGCGGATTTCCAGCGGCTTGGTGATGCCCTGGGCTCGCCATTGCTGGCGCAGCACCTTCATGTGCTTGCGCATGGCGATGGCCATGGAAACAGCGGCTACCGCATCCTTCTTGGCGCCGTTGCTGCTCGGGTCGCCGAAGAACACCATCACGCAGTCGCCGATGAACTTGTCGATGGTGCCGCCGTATTTCAGGCAGATCTTCGACATTTCGTTGAGGTAGGTGTTGAGCAGGTCGGTCAGTGCCTCGGCTTCCAGCTCTTCGGACAGTTCGGTGAAGCCCTTGATGTCGGAGAAGAACACCGTGAGCTTCTTGCGCTGGGTTTCCAGGCGCACGCTCTTCTTGCCGGTGAAGATCGACTCCCAGACCTGTGGCGACAGGTACTTGGCCAGGTTGCGTGCCAGCCGCGCGGCCTTTTCCTGCTCGCGCTTGATCTCGCTGCGCACCTGGGCCAGGCGCAGGCCCTGCTGGTTGACGAAATAGGCGGTGATGCAGATGTACAGGGTGGCGAAGAGAATGCTGACCAGCGCCACCAGGGTCGGGGTTTCGGGATTGGGCTGCACCTCCACCAGCGCTGCGCACAGCGCCGCGCCGCTGCCGGCCACCAGCAGCGACAGGCCCAGATAGCGCAGGCCGCCCATGACCAGGGCGCTGAAACACAGCGTCAGCAGGAACATCAGGCTGGGCACGACGGAGAAGCCCAGCAGCACGCAGGACGCCCCGGCATGCAGGGCGTCGATGAACAGCAGGGCGAGGTCGGTCTGTTGTGGGTGGTCGCGTTTGAAGCGGCGGCTGAGGTTGTGCGCCAGATGGGGATAGAGCAGGGCGTAGGGCACCATCCACAGGATGTCGTAAGAGAAATGTCCCACGTAGGTACCGGCGGCGATGCTGGCGGCCGTGGCGATATAGGCCAGTACGCGCGAATAGTATTCGCGCAACGGCGGCGTCGGCAGCCCGTTGGCACGGCTTGTGGTTGCTGGCTTCATCTGCTGGAACTGTCCCTGCTGGAATTCTGACGTCTCTTGTCGGACGCTCGAAGGTGGTCTGCAAGACCTGAGCCAGAGGCTCGTTGGGCGGGGATCATAACCAAGGGGGCACGGCCAGCCAAGCGCGCCCGCCGAGTGGCGCCAAAGCAATGGCAAGCGGTCTGCCGTCAGCCGGCAGGGAGAACGGTGCGCAGCGCTGGCGTTGTAACGCATGGGGGTGCGTGAGGCGCACCCCGCGCGGTGGTTAGAAGCGAATCCGTCCGGTCAAGGCGTCCTTGAGCATCACCCAGTCGCCCATCAGGCTGTACAGGGGATAGTCGAAGGTCGCCGGGCGGTTCTTCTCGAACACGAAATGGCCGATCCAGGCGAAGCCATAACCGGCCAGCGGCATGGCCAGCAGCCACAGCCATTGTTGGGTGAGCAGGGCGTAGGCGAGGATCGCCAGCACCAGCAGGCTGCCGACATAGTGCAGGCGGCGGCAGACCGGGTTGCTGTGTTCCTGCAGGTAATAGGGGTAGAACTCGGCGAAGCTCTGGTAGCGTTCGGTGGTCCGGGCGGTCATGGCGCACCTCCTGTTATTGTCAGCGTCAGTGTAACGGCGCTGTCCGCGCAGGCCACTGACTTAAGGTGCCAGTCTAGTATCCTTGCGCCGCCAACCATGGCCTTGCTGATTGATCACAAGAACAAGACGATGAGCGAAAGAACCACATCTTCCAACTGGGCACTGGCCATCGTGCAGGCGCTGGAGCTGGGCGGCGTCGACTGCGTCAGCCTGTTCGCCGAGCTGGACATGGACTATGCCGCCTTGAACGACCCGGACGCGCGCTTCCCGCAGGACGGCATGACCCGTCTCTGGCAACGCGCCGTGGCACTGTCGGGCAACCCGGCCATCGGCCTGAACATGGCGCAGGTGGTGCGGCCGGCGTCCTTCCATGTGGTGGGGTACGCGCTGATGTCCAGCCGCAATCTGCGCGACGGCTTCACCCGCCTGGTGCGCTATCAGCGCATCATCGGCGAAGGGGCGGATCTGAATTTCCTCGCGCAACCCGACGGCTATGCGTTGACCCTGGCGATCCACGGTGACCGCCTGCCGCCGGCCCGGCAGAGCGCCGAAGCATCGCTGGCCTACTGCCTGGCGTTCTGCCGCTGGATGACCGGCAAGCCCATACGGCCGCGCGAGATTCGTCTGCAGGGCCCGGCGCCGGCCGATCTGGCGCCCTATCAGCAGGTGTTCCAGGCGCCGCTCAGATTCAACGCCGAGCATTATGGGCTGATCTTCGAGCGTGCCGATCTGGAGGCGCCGTTGCCCAGCGCCAACGAGGCGCTGGCGCAACTGCACGATCGTTTTGCCGGCGAGTATCTGGCGCGCTTCTGCAGCAGTCGCGTCACCCATCAGGCGCGTCAGGTGCTGTGTCGCCTGCTGCCCCAGGGCGAGCCGCGGCGCGAGGCAGTGGCGCAGACCCTGCATCTGTCGCAACGCACCCTGCAGCGGCGCCTGCAGGAAGAGGGCACCAGCTATCAGCAACTGCTCGACGACACCCGTCGCGAGCTGGCCGAGCAATATCTCGGGCAGGTCGACCTGACGCTGCTGGAGGTCGCCTACCTGCTGGGCTTTGCTGACCCCAGCAACTTCTTCCGGGCCTTTCGCCGCTGGTTCGGTGAAACGCCTGGCGAGTACCGCAGCCGCCGCGGGCTGGCCGGCTGAGTCGGGGCGAACCGCGCTTCAGTGGCGCCAGAAGGCCGGGAACAGCAGCACCAGTACGGTTAGGATTTCCAGGCGCCCGAGCAGCATGCCGAAACTCAGCAGCCATTTGGCCAGGTCGGGCAGGGTGGCGTAGTTGCCGGCCGGGCCGACCATCTCGCCCATGCCGGGACCGACCCCGGACACCATAGCCGCGGCGCCGGTCAGGGCGGTGATCCAGTCCACACCGCACATGGCCACGGCCAGCGCCAGGGTGGCGATGGTGATGGTGTAGAAGAAGGCGAAGGCCAGAATCGAGCGCACGATGTCTTCGTCCAGCCGATGGCGGTTGTACTGCTGCTTGATCACCGCGCGCGGATGGATGAGCTGCTTGAGGTTGGCCTTGAGCAGGATGTAGGCCACCTGGAAGCGGAAGATCTTCAGGCCGCCCGCGGTGGAGCCGGAGCAGCCGCCGACGAAGCCGAGGTAGAAGAACATCATGCTGGCGAAGGGGCCCCACAGGTGGTAATCGCCGACGGCGAAGCCGGTGGTGGTCATGATCGAGGTGATGTTCACAGCGACCAGGCGCAGCGCATCGAGCCAGTGAAGGTCGGTGGTCAGCCATTTCCACCCCGCCAGCACGCACCAGCTGCCGATCAGCAACAGCAGAAAGCCGCGCACCTGGGCGTCGCGCAGCAGCGCACGGTAGTTGCCGCGCAGGGTGCTGACGTAGAGCACGAAGGGCAGGCTGCCCAGCACCATCACCAGCACCGCGACCCAGTGAATGGCCGGTGCCTGCCACTTGCCCAGGGAGGAATCGGAGGTGGAGAAGCCGCCCGTGGCGATGGCGGACATGGCGTGGTTGATCGCGTCGAACAGCCCCATGCCTGCCAGCCAGAAAGCCAGCACGGCGAGTGTGCTGAGGCCGACATAAGCCAGCACCATGTACTTGGCAACCATGTGCGAGCGCGGCATGACCTTCTCCGAGCGGTCCGACGACTCGGTCTGGAACAGGCGCATGCCACCGATGCGCAGCATCGGCAGGATCGCCACGGCCATGCCGATGAAGCCGATGCCGCCCAGCCAATGCAGCAGCGAGCGCCAGATCAGCGTACCGGGCGACATGTCGTCCAGGCCGCTGAAGACCGTGGCACCGGTCGCCGTGATGCCGGACATGCTCTCGAAATAGGCGTCGGTAATGCTCGCACGCTCGGCGAAGATGAACGGCAGGGCGGCGAAGATCGACACCATCACCCAGCTCGATACCGTCAGCATGTACATGTCGCGCGGGCGCAGTTGCGTTTGCTGGGGCCTGCCCTGAGCGATCATGGCGATGCCGACGAGCGCGGTGATCAGGCTCGACCAGAGAAAGGCATTGATGCCCTGTGGCTGCTCGAAGATCAACAGGGTGAGTACCGGCACCAGCATGCTCAGCGCCAGGGTGACGAGGAAGATGCCGTTGATGAAGGCGAAGATGCGCAGGCTGGACAGAGGCATCGGTCAGTGCTTCCAGAAACTGCGGGTGACCAGCACCAGCACGGTCAGAATTTCCAGACGGCCGAGCAACATGCCCAGGCTCAGCAGCCACTTGGCCGAATCCGGCAGGCTGGCGAAGTTGCCGGCCGGGCCGATGATCGGACCCAGCCCCGGGCCGACGTTGCACACCGCGGTGGCGGCGCCGGTCAGCGCGGTGACCCAGTCCAGGCCGACCAGGGTCAGGGCCAGGGCCAGCACGCCGATGGTGATGGTGAAGAAGAAGGAGAAAGTGATCAGCGAGCGAACGATCTCCTCATCCAGGTTGTGGTTGTTGTACTGCTGCTTGATCACCGCGCGAGGGTGCACCAGCTGCATCAGGTTGGCCTTGAGCAGCACGTAGGCGACCTGGAAGCGGAAGATCTTCAGGCCGCCGGAGGTGGACCCGGAACAGCCGCCGACGAAGGTCAGGTAGAAGAACAGCAGCACCGCGAAGCTGCCCCAGGTGGTGTAGTCGCCGAGGGCGAAGCCGGTGGTGGTGACCACCGAGGTGACGTTGACCGCGACGACACGCACGGCATCGAGCCAGGCGTAGTCCGAGTTGAGCCACAGCCAGGTGCCGAACACTAGCCAGGTGAGCAGCAGAAAGCCGATGAAGCCGCGCACCTGATGATCCCTGAACAGCGCCTGGCGATTACCGCGCACGAAGGCGACATAGAGCATGAACGGCATGCCGCCGAGCAGCATCAACACCACGGCCGTCCAGTGCACGGCCGGTTGCGGCCAGTGCGCCAGAGAGGAGTCGGAGGTGGAGTAACCGCCGGTGGAGATCGATGTCATCGCGTGGTTCAGCGCATCGAAGGGTTCCATCCCCGCCGCCCAGTAAGCCAGCACGCCGAGCAGGGTGATCGCCACGTAGACCAGTAGCAGATACTTGGCGGCCATATGCGAACGCGGCATGACCTTCTCGCCCCAGTCCGAGGATTCGGTCTGGAACAGGCGCATGCCACCGACGCGCAGCAGCGGCAGAATCGCCACCGCCATGCCGATGAAGCCGATGCCACCCAGCCATTGCAGCATCGAGCGCCAGATCAGGATGCCGGGTGACATGCTGTCCAGGCCGGTCAGTACGGTCGAACCGGTCGTGGTGATACCCGACATGGTCTCGAATACCGCATCGGTATAGCTGATATGGGCGATCAACATCAGCGGCAGGGCGGCGAAAGCGCAGACCAGGGTCCAGCTGCCCGTGGTCAGCAGATACATGTCGCGCGGGCGCAGCTGCGCGTTCTGCGGACGACCGGGAATCACCAGAGCAAGACCGGCCACCAGGGTAATCAGGCTGGACCATAGGAAGGCAGTGAGATCTTCCGGGTGCTCGAAGATCAGCAGGGTCAGCATGGGAATAGCCATGCTGACCGCCAGGGTAATCAGGAAAATGCCGATGATGAAACCGATGATGCGCAGCGTCGGCAAGGCCATGTGGGGGGCTCTGGCGGGTTGTAAAAATGCGCCATTCTACCTGCGCACGGGCGGCTGTAAACCGCTGCATCCGGGCTGTGTGAAAACGTAGCGAGCGAAGGTCAGGCAAGGCAAAAGCAGGCGAGGAAGCGCCTGTAAATGAGCATTTTGATCGGACTCGCGCACGAGCCTGTTTTCAACGCAGCCTGGCCGAGCGCAGTAGTTTTCACACGTGCCCGGTGAAGGGCTTTACAAGCGTAAGGCCAAGCATAGAATAGCCGCCAGTTGCCGGCGTCCGCCGGTTTCCGAGTCCTCCTCAAATGTCCGAAGCCAATCCCTGCCTTACGTGCGGCGCCTGCTGCGCGTTCTTTCGTGTGTCCTTTTTCTGGGGCGAGTGCCAATCCGCGGGCGGTAGCGTTCCGGACGAGCAGGTCATCCAGATCAGCCCCCACTACGTTGCCATGCGTGGTACCGAGAGCAAGCCGGCGCGCTGCACCCAGCTGCTGGGCGATGTCGGTTGTGGCGTGCGCTGCACCATGTACGAACAGCGTTCGAGCAGTTGCCGCGAGTTCGAGGCATCCTGGGAAAACGGCGTGCACAATCCGCGCTGCGACGATGCGCGCAAGGCCCATGGCCTGCCGCCGCTGACGCCGCCGGTGCAGCCGGTGATATCGCCTGACCGGGTAGCCTGACGGCGGCTGCAGGCTGGCCCGTAGCCCGGATGCAATCCGGGGCAGCGATCCCTCGATTGCAGGCTTCACGGGCTTGCGACATCCGAGTGTGTGCATCGGTCAGCTTGCAGCGTGCAGCTTGCAGCATCGAGAATGCGCCATCTTTGTTTTGGAGGTGGCCGATGGAGGCTCTCGACGCTCTGCTCAACCGTGTTTCCGTTCCTCGCCTGGTCGACCCGGCTCCGGATGCGGCGCAACGTGAGCTGCTGTTTCGCGCGGCGTTGCGTGCGCCGGATCATGGCCAGTTGCGCCCCTGGCGTTTTCTGACGGTCGAGGGGGCGGCGCGTGAGCGCATGGGCGAGCTGTTCGCCGACGCGTTGCTGGCAGCCGATGCCCAGGCGCCGGAAGAAAAATTGCTCAAGGCCCGCGGCATGCCCATGCGTGCGCCGCTGCTGGTGGTGGTGATCGCCCGCGTGCAGGCTCATCCCAAGGTGCCTGCGTCCGAACAGGTGATCGCCGCCGGTTGCGCCGCCCATGGCATCCTGCTCGCCGCCCACGCCCAGGGTATCGGCGCGGTCTGGCGTACCGGTGATATGGCCTACAATGCCCATGTGGCCAGAGGGCTGGGCCTGGCAGCGGACGAGCAGATCATCGCCTATCTCTACCTTGGTACACCGGAACGCGAGCTGCGCCGCGCCCCGGAAGTCAGCGTCGAGGATTTCGTCAGCGCCTGGCAGGGGTGAGCCGGCGCGCCTCAGCCTGTCTGCTGCCTGGCCGGCAGCCTGAGAGTGGCGACGAAGCCGCCTTCGGGGTGGTTGTTCAGCAGCAGTTCACCGCCATGACGCTGCGCCGCCCGGCGCGCGATGGCCAGCCCCAGGCCATGGCCGGAACCGCTCTGGCCCGGCGCGCGAAAGAAGGGCTTGCCCAGTTGCTGCAGATGCTCGCTGGCGACTCCAGGGCCGTGATCGCGCACGCTGAGCAGAACCTCCTGCCCCTGGCGCCGCACGCCGATGACCACTGGCTGGTTCGGTGGGCTGAAGCGCAGTGCATTGCGCAGCAGGTTGTCGAGCGCACGCTCGAGCATGTCCGGCCAGCCCTCCAGTTGCGCTCCCTGCTCGAGGTCGATCTGCAGCGATTGTTGCGGTGTGGTCAGGCGCGCGTCCTCCTGCAGTTTGCCGAGCAGGGCGCGCAGATCGACTGGCTGGGCAGCGCCCGGGTCGGCGTCCAGGCGGGCAAGGGCGAGAATCTCGCTGATCAGCGCTTCCAGCCGATCGCATTCCTGGCTCAGCCGCGGCCAGAGTTTCTCCCGCTCGGCGGCGTCGGCGCGTTCCGCCAGGGCCAGGGCGATGCGCAGGCGCGCCAGGGGTGAGCGCAGCTCGTGGGACACGTCGCGCAGCAGCTGGCGCTGGCTGCCGATCAGCCCCTGCAGGCGTTCGCCCATGCGGTTGAAGTCCTTGGCCAGCAGGCCCAGTTCGTCGCGCCGCCTGGCCAGGCGTGCCAGGCTGTTCTGCTGGTAGGCGGTCTGGCCGAGGTCGTGCACGGCGCCGCGCAGGCGATCCAGCGGGCGGGTGATCGACAGCGTCAGCATCAGGCTGAACAGCGTCAGCACCACCAGGGCGATGGCCACGGCGCTGAGCGGCCAGAACAGGCTGCCGCGGTGCCAGGCCGCCAGTTCCGGGTGTGGAATACGGTAGATGAACAGGTAGCTTTCACCGCTTTGCGGGCTGGTGTATTCGGCGGTCAGGCGGCGCCAGGGCAGGCGGCGCTCGTCGCCGTGACGCGCCTCGAAAGCGGCGGCGCGCGATGGAAAGGTGCCCTTGACCAGTTGCTGGCCGCTCTCGCCGAGCACCTGGGTATCGATGCGGTACTGGCGTTTGCGCCGTTCGAGAAAGTCCTGCGCCGCGGCCGGCCCCTGCTGTTCGTAGCGTTTGACCCACTGGCGGTCGAGGTCATCCAGGCCCGGGTGCAGGCTGAGAATCCAAGCGTCCTGATTCAGGGCGCGGCCGAGCAGCAGCGACAGGCCGGCTACCAGGGCGATGGCCAGCCAGAAGGTCGCCAGGATGCGCCAGAACAATGAACGCACGGTGATTCCTCATGCAAAAGCCGCCGGGCTCGGGGAGCGCGGCGGCAGATTGGGGACGACGGATCAGTTGGTCTTTTTGTCCTTCTCGGCCTTCCAGGCCTTGAATTCGGCCATTTCGGCGCGGCGAGCTTCCATTTTCTTCTGGTGCTCGTCGAAGGCTTTCTGCTGTTCGGGGTTGAGCAGGTCACGCAGGGCCTTGTGCTGGTCGGCGCGGGCCTGGTCCAGCTCCTTCTTCATGGCCTGCTTCTCGGCTTCCGGCAGCTTGTCCAGGTAGCGCTTGGTGATGTCGCGATGGGTCTTCATCTGCTCGCCCATCAGCTTGCGGAACTCCTGGCGTTGTTCCTTGCTCAGGTTCAGCTCCTTGAACATGCCGTGGTCGCGGTCATGGTGGCGCGGGCCGCCGTCCGGCATGGCGAAGGCCAGGGTCGGCAGGGTGGCGGCGAGCAGCAGGGCGGTAAGGGTCTTGCGCATGGTGATTCTCCTTGTCTCGAAACCGGTAACGACCGGATGGGCTCATTATGCGGCGGTCAAGGTCAAGGGCAGTCAGACGTCGGTAAAGCTTGGGTAAAGGCGATGTTGCAGGTCGTTTACTTAAGGGGCAAAGGATCACGTGGCGTAGTAATAACCGCGGCCACGCAGGGCGAGAATGCGCGGCCGGCCGTCGGGGTGCGGGCCGAGTTTCTTGCGCAGGTTGCTGACGTGCATGTCCAGACTGCGGTCATACAGGGTCAGTTTGCGACCCAGGGCGAGTTGCGCCAGCGCCTGTTTGTCCACCGGTTCGCCCGGTTGACGCAGCAGAGCCTCCAGCAGGCGGCTTTCGGAAAGCGTCAGCGGAACGTCATGCTCGCCGATACTCACCACGCCGCGGTTGGGGCTGAAGCTGAGGTCGCCCAGCTCCAGCTGGCTACTGGCCGGGGCCGGCGCGGTGCGCCGGAGTACGGCACGCAGGCGCGCGGTCAGCTCGCGCGGATCGCACGGCTTGGCCAGATAGTCATCGGCGCCCAGCTCCAGGCCGAGGATGCGATCCAGCGGCTCGCCGCGGGCGGACAACATCAGCACCGGCAGATCAGGATGTTCACTACGTAACTGCTTGAGCAGCTCAAGGCCGCTGCCGTCCGGCAGCATCACGTCGAGCACCACGGCATCGGGCGCCTGCGCGGCAAGTGCCTGGCGCGCGCCGCCGGCTTCGTGGCAGGCGGTCACCTGAAAGCCTTCCTGGGTCAGCCAGTTGGCGAGCAGCTCGCAGAGTTCCTGGTCGTCGTCGATCAGCAGCAGTCGGCTCATGGCTTCAGTTGATCCACTCGCGGCGGGTCTTACGCGAGCCGCGCAACAGGGCGCCGAACAGCACCGAAACCAGGCTCAGGGCGGCGCCAAGGGCGAACCAGGTCTGCTCCTCGCTGAGCAGGCGGGGTTGCGTCTGCGCCTGGCTTTCCTTGAGTTGCAAGCGCAGGCGCTGGTTTTCCTGGCGCAGGCGTTGCAGTTGCACAGCGCTGCTGGCTTCCTGCTCGCTGCGCAGCTGTTCGCTTTGCGCCAGGCGCTGCTCGAGCTGCCGGCTCTGCTCATCGATTGCGGCTGTTGGCGCTGCGGCTGGCTGCGCACTTTCTTCTTCAGCCTGCAGCGCGGTGCAGGTCAACATCAGGGTGACCAGCAGGGACGACGGGATCGAGCGCATCGCGATTCCTTGTGGGCGAAAGCAGCATGAAGGGCGCTGTATCAGGGCAGCACTTTCTTGAAGGGTTTGACCACCACGTTGGCATACACACCGGCTGTGCGGTACGGGTCGGCATCGGCCCATTTCTGCGCAGCTTCAAGGGAGTCGAATTCGGCCACCACCAGGCTGCCGCTGAAGCCCGCCGGGCCTGGGTCATTGCTGTCGATGGCCGGATGCGGGCCGGCCAGCAGCAGGCGACCTTCCTGCTTCAACTGTTCCAGGCGGGCGAGGTGAGCAGGGCGGGTGGCCAGACGATTTTCCAGGGAGTTTTCGACGTCGGTGGCGATGATGGCGTAGAGCATCTCAGTCCTTAATTCAGGTCGAAGCGGGGAGGGAATGGAGCGTTTGCGCTATACGGCGACTGCCTTGCGGCGGATGTGGGGCATAATAACAAACATCAATCTCAACGAAAGCGCCGCCATGATTGTCGATCTGCACTGCCACAGCACCGCCTCAGATGGCGCCCTGGCGCCCGCCGTACTGGTGGCCCGGGCGCACGAACGCGGTGTGCGGCTGCTGGCGCTGACCGACCATGACACCCTCGAAGGGCTCGATGAGGCGCGCCTCGCGGCCGAGCCGCTGGGCATGCAGCTGATCAACGGCATCGAGCTGTCCTGCACCTGGGGCGGGGCGACCATTCATGTGCTGGGCTACGCCTTCGAGCGGGAGGCACCCGCCCTGCGGGCTGCCATCGAGGCTTTGCACCATGGGCGCTGGCAACGTGCCGAGGAAATCGACCGACGCCTGGCGGCCAAGGGCATGCCAGGTGCACTTGAGGGCGCACGTGCTGTCCAACAGGAATTGGGCGATAGCGGCAACGCGCCGGCGCGTCCGCATTTCGCAGAATTTCTCGTGCGCGCCGGGCATGTCCGTGACCGTGCCGAGGCGTTTCGCAAATGGCTGGGCTCGGGCAAGCTGGGTGATGTCAAGCAGCACTGGCCGGCGCTGGAAGACACGCTAGCCACGCTGCATGCGGCCAAGGCCTGGATCAGCCTGGCGCATCCCTGGCAGTACGACTTTACTCGCAGTAAGCGCCGGCGCCTGGTGGCGGATTTCGCGGCAGCAGGTGGTCATGCCCTGGAAGTGGTCAATGGCATGCAGCCGGCCGAACAGGTTGGTGGCCTGGCGATCCTGGCGCGCGAGTTTGGCCTGATGGCCAGCGTCGGCAGTGATTTCCATGCGCCGGGCGACTGGTCCGAACTGGGTATGTATCGCCCGTTGCCCGATGACCTGACTGCGCTCTGGGAGCGCTTCGAACATGCACAGCCATCCGCTGTCACTTCATGAGCAGGGAGCAAGCGTGAGTCAATTTTTCCAGGTTCACCCGGAAAACCCCCAGGCGCGCCTGATAAAGCAGGCCGTGGAAATCATTCGTGGCGGTGGCGTGGTGGTTTATCCCACCGACTCGTCCTACGCGCTGGGCTGCGCCATCGGCGACAAGAATGCGGTCGAGCGTATTCGCCGCCTGCGTCAGCTCGACGACAAGCACAACTTCACCCTGGTCTGCCGCGACCTGTCGCAGATTGGTCTGTTCGCCAAGGTCGACACCGCCGCCTTCCGCCTGCTGAAGAACCATACGCCAGGCCCCTATACCTTCATTCTCAATGCCACCCGCGAAGTGCCGCGCATGCTGCTGCATCCCAAGCGCCGCACCATTGGCATTCGCGTGCCCAGCCATCCCAT
This sequence comes from Ectopseudomonas guguanensis, assembly GCF_900104265.1. GTDB lineage: Bacteria > Pseudomonadota > Gammaproteobacteria > Pseudomonadales > Pseudomonadaceae > Aquipseudomonas > Aquipseudomonas guguanensis. The sequence goes on along the minus strand of NZ_FNJJ01000006.1, from coordinate 272,459 downwards.
CGCTTTGGCATTGCTGGAGCAGTTGGGCGAGCCGCTGATGAGCGTCAGCCTGATCATGCCGGGCGACGAGCTACCGATGTCCGACCCCTACGAAATGCGGCAGATTCTCGAACACCATGTCGACCTGATCATCGACGGTGGTTTCGGCGGGCTGGAAGCCTCCACCGTGGTCAATCTCGCCGACGATAGCCCGGAAGTTCTACGCGTCGGATGCGGTGACCCGACGCCGTTCGACGATCTCTGACGCCGGCTTTTCCGTTGTGGGCGCAGCTACCCTATACTCCGTGGTCTTGTCTGGATTTTGGATAGAACGGTTTGAGCCTTAACGACTCCGAACGTCGGGTGCTGTCAGGAATGCGTCCGAGCGGTCGTCTGCACCTCGGGCACTACCACGGTGTGCTGAAGAACTGGGTCAGGTTGCAGCACGAGTACGACTGCTTCTTCTGCATCGTCGACTGGCATGCCCTGACCACCGAATACGCCGATAGCGGTCAGCTTTCCCAGCATGTCATGGACATGGCGGTGGACTGGCTGGCCGCAGGCGTCAGCCCCAGCTCCGCTACGTTGTTCGTGCAGTCGCAGGTGCCGGAACATGCCGAGCTGCACCTGTTGCTGTCGATGATCTGTCCACTCAGCTGGCTCGAGCGCGTGCCCTCCTACAAGGAGCAGCAGGAGCGTCACAGCGGCAAGGATCTCTCTACCTATGGCTTTCTTGGCTATCCGCTGTTGCAGGCCGCGGACATCCTGCTGTATCGCGCCGGCCAGGTGCCGGTTGGCGCCGACCAGTTGCCCCATATCGAGTTCGCCCGCGAAGTGGCGCGCCGGTTCAATCATCTGTACGGCAGCGAGCCGGATTTCGAGCTGAAGGCTGAAGCCGCCATTGGCAAGCTGGGCAAGAAAGTCGGCAAGCTCTACAGCAACCTGCGCAAGGCTTATCAGGAGCAGGGCGACGCAGAGGCGCTGGAGACGGCGCGGGCCCTGCTCAAGGAGCAGACCAGCATTACCCTCGGCGATCAGGAGCGTCTGTACGGCTATCTGGAAGGGGGCGGCAAGGTGATTCTCAATGAGCCGCAGCCGATTCTCGCCGAGTTTTCGCGGGTGCCTGGCCTGGATGGGCAGAAGATGGCCAAATCCAGTGGCAATGCGATATTCCTGCGTGACAGCGACGCCGAACTCGAGGAAAAACTGCGGCGCATGCCCACCGATCCGGCGCGGGTGCACCGTGACGACCCTGGTGAGCCGCAGCGTTGCCCGGTCTGGTCATTGCATCAGTTGTATTCCAACGACGAACAATTGCATTGGGTCATCGAGGGCTGCCGAAGCGCTTCGATTGGTTGCCTCGATTGCAAGAGCGCGCTGTGCTCGTCTCTGCAGACAGAGCTGACTCCTCTGCAGCAGCGTGCCTTCGACTACGAGGAAAACCCCGACCTGGTGCGCAGTATCCTCGCCGAGGGGGCCGAGCGCGCGCGTGACGAGGCGCGCAACACCCTGGCCGAAGTGCGCATGGCCATGGGCCTGAATTACCGCTAAAGGAACCTCAGCCGATGACCGAACCCGTCACGCCCACCCCCGACAGCCAGGCTGGCGCCCAGCAGGAGCTGCCGTTCGCCCTGGTCTATGGCGAGGCGGTCACCGAGCTGCCGCTGGACCTGTACATCCCCCCGGATGCTCTGGAAGTCTTCCTCGAAGCCTTCGAGGGGCCACTGGACCTGCTGCTTTATCTGATCCGCAAGCAGAACATCGACATCCTCGATATCCCGGTGGCCGAGATCACCAAGCAGTACATGGGCTATGTCGAGCTGATGAAATCGGTGCGTCTGGAGCTGGCCGCCGAATACCTGGTCATGGCCGCCATGCTCGCCGAGATCAAGTCACGCATGCTGTTGCCGCGCTCGGCAGAAGCCGAGGAGGAAGAGGACGATCCACGTGCCGAGCTGATCCGCCGCCTGCAGGAGTACGAGCGCTTCAAGGCCGCAGCCGAAAATATCGACGAACTGCCGCGCGTCGGCCGCGACGTGACCGTGCCCAGGCTCGACGCCCCCGAAGCCCGCGCGCGCAAGTTGCTGCCGGACGTGAGCCTGGAAGAGGTGCTGCTGTCGATGGCCGAGGTGCTGCGCCGCGCCGACATGTTCGAAAGCCACCAGGTAACCCGCGAGGCATTGTCTACCCGCGAGCGCATGAGCGAAGTGCTGGAGCGCCTCAAGGGCGGGGCTTTCGTGCCTTTCGTCGAACTCTTCGCGGCCGAGGAGGGCCGACTTGGCGTGGTGGTGACCTTTATGGCGGTACTCGAATTGATCAAGGAATCCCTGGTGGAGCTGGTGCAGAATGAGCCCTTCGCCGCCATTCACGTCCGAGCCCGTGCCGAATGAACCTGAACGACCCCAAAGACCTGGCCCAGTTGCTTGAAGCCTTTCTGCTGGCTTCCGGCAAGGCGCAGTCGCTCGAGCGCCTCTTCGAACTGTTCGAGGAGGGCGAGCGGCCGGAGCCCGAGCAGTTCAAGGCGGCGCTGGAAATCCTGCGTCAGTCCTGCGAGGGCCGCGCTTTCGAGCTCAAGGAAGTCGCTTCGGGCTATCGCCTGCAGGTGCGTGAGCGCTTCGCTCCCTGGGTCGGCCGGCTCTGGGAAGAGCGTCCGCAGCGCTATTCCCGTGCGCTGCTGGAGACATTGGCGCTGATCGCCTATCGCCAGCCCATCACCCGCGGCGAGATCGAGGACGTGCGCGGCGTGGCGGTCAACAGCAACATCACCAAGACCCTGCTCGAGCGAGAGTGGATTCGCGTGGTGGGCTATCGCGACGTGCCGGGGCGGCCGGTGATGTTCGCCACCACCAAGGGCTTTCTCGATCACTTCAATCTGAAGAGTCTCGACGAGCTGCCGCCGCTTGCCGCCCTGCGCGAGCTCGAGCCAGAGCCGGAACTGGCGCTGGATGACGACGCCGAAGTCCCCGCAGGCCTGCAGGCGCGAGCCGATCTTGCCGTGCAGGAGGAGGGCGAGGCCGCCGAGCCGCGTGAAGAAACCAGCTTCCGTAGTCTGCTGGCCGAACTGGACAGCATGGAGCAGGGGCTCAAGACCGACTTCGATGACCTGCGCCTGGCTGATGAAGGCGAGGGGGCGGTGGTCGAAGGCGATCTGGCTGACCTCGATGACGACGAACCGTTGCATTGACAGGCTTTAAGCCGGGTATCGAATCCTTCAATCTCTCCTGCCTGGTTCAGGCCTTTATTCTTCGCGCAGTCGATCCTTCCTGTCTGGAGATCCAATGAGCAAGAATCCCTGCATCAAGGTCTGTGAATTCGAAAAGGACATCTGCCTGGGGTGCGGCCGCAGCCGTCAGGAGATCAAGGGCTGGAAGCGCCTGGACAAGCACGAACGCCTGGCCCTGCTGGCCCAGGCCGACATGCGCTTGCTGGCGCTGGAGGCCACCGGGCGGCGCAGGCATTGACCGCATATCCGGTGCAGGAGCCGCGCCTCGCGGCGAATGGCAGGGCGTCGATAATACTTGGCCTATTCGCAAAGGCTTCGCCCCGGGGCGGGGCTCCTACCCTTCAGTGTCGTGTTCTTGGTTCGATCGCCGCAGCATCATCTACCCTATCTACTTCGCAGTGCGTATGATGCGCGCCCTTCGATCATCCATTACTACACCGGGAGGTGCCCAAGATGACTGAGCACGAACAACCGCGTCCTGCAGGCGAGAAACTGCAGAAAGTCCTGGCCCGTCTCGGGCTGGCCTCGCGTCGCGAGATAGAGACCTGGATCGCCGAAGGTCGAGTCAAGGTCAACGGCGCTGCCGCGACCCTGGGCCAGCGTGTCGACGCCAACGATGCCATCGCTCTCGATGGCCGCCTGCTCAAGCGTGAAGAGATCACCGGCTCGGTTCGCCGCGTGCTGATCTACAACAAGCCGGACGGCGAGATCTGCACCCGTGACGACCCGGAAGGCCGTCCCACCGTATTCGATCGCCTGCCGCGCCCGAAAGAGGGCCGCTGGATCAACATCGGGCGTCTCGATATCAACACCACCGGTCTGCTGCTGTTCACCACTGACGGTGAACTGGCCAACCGCCTGATGCACCCGTCCTATCAGATGGACCGCGAATACGCTGTGCGTGTACGTGGCGAGGTCACCGAGGAGATGCTGGAGAACCTCAAGACCGGCGTCATGCTCGAGGATGGTCCGGCCAAGTTCACCGACATCAAGGAAGCGCCCGGTGGCGAGGGTTTCAACCACTGGTATCACTGCGTGGTGATGGAGGGGCGTAACCGCGAAGTGCGTCGCCTGTGGGAGTCCCAGGGCCTGGTGGTCAGCCGCCTGAAGCGCGTGCGCTTCGGTCCGGTGTTCCTGACTTCCGAGTTGACCATGGGCCGCTGGCGCGAGATGGACCAGCGCGAAGTGGACATTCTCAGTGCCGAAGTCGGTCTGGCTCCGCAAGCGCTGCCGGCGATGAAGGAAAAGACCCGCGACAAGCTCGATCGTCTGCAGCGCAAGTCGGCCAAGCCGGTCGAGGTGCGTGGCAAGCGCGTATTGCGTCCGGCCAAGGACGAGGCGGCTGCCGAGGGCGTCCGCCCGAGCCGTGCGCCGCGCCGTGAGGATGGCGAGCAGCGCGCGCCGCGTGGCCCGCGCAAGGACAGCGGCGAGCGTCGTGAAAACGTTCGTGGCACGCCGGTAGCGGAGCGCCCGAGCGATGTGAAGAAGCGTCAGCCGCGACCGGCCGTCGAGTTGTCCGAGCGTCCGGCACGCAAGCCGCGCCCGGCAACGCCCGGTAAGCGTCCTCCATCGGGTGATGGCCAACGCCCGGGCTTTGGCCGCAAGCGCTGATAAACGAAAAGGGACTCCGCGGAGTCCCTTTTTCCATTCCGTGTCCCGAAGTTGGCTTGAACCCGTGCCTTCGGAGCATTCCCGGATTTCATCCGGGCTATGCGGAGCGGCCTCTCAGCCGGCCATCGACAGGCGGTTGCGGCCCTCGCGCTTGGCCACGTAAAGCGCGTTATCGGCGCGGCGCAGCAGGCTTTCGGCAGATTCGCCCGGCAGCAGGCTGGCACAGCCCAGGCTGATCGATACCTCGATTGGCCGTCCGGCATCCAGGCATTGCAACTCCAGTACCGCGAAGCGCAGGCGCTCCCCGACCAGCGCCGCCCCCTCGCGGTTGGTGCCGGAAAGAATCACCAGGAACTCCTCACCGCCGTAGCGGAAGACCATGTCGATATTGCGCAGCTGGTTCTTCAGGGTCTGGGCGACCGCTTTCAGTACCTGGTCGCCGAGTGCATGGCCATGGCTGTCGTTGATGGTCTTGAAGTGATCGATGTCGAGCATCAGCAGCGACAGTGGCTGCAGATTGCGGCGGGCCAGATCCACCTCGCGCTGCAGCACCTGATCCATGGCGATGCGGTTGCCGGTATCGGTCAGCGGGTCACGCAGTGCACTCTGCAGCGCGGTGCGGTAGAGCAGGGCGTTGCGCAGCGGGAACAGCAGGCTGGCCAGTAGCGATTCGAGCTGAATCAGTTCGTCCTCGGTGAAGCGCTGCCTGCGCCGGAAGATCAGCTCGCCCAGGTATTCCCCTTCATGGCTGAGACGGTAGCCGGCCGAGTGCGGTGCGCGTTCGCCCAGCTCCAGGCGCAGGTCATGCGAGGGTTGCTGGAAAGCCAGGGCATCGAGCGGCACCAGGCGCTGCACTTCGCGGAAAAACAGATTGAGGATGCGCTCCGCGTCCAGGCTGGTCTGCAATTGCAGGCTCAGGTGGTGGCGCAGCTCGGCCAGGCTGGCGGGCTTGAGCGGCAGGTTGCGGCTACTGGTGAAGCCGAGACGCTGCAGCTTGGCTGCGTCGAAATCGATGGTGTTGGACTGGCTGGGGGGAACCATGGAGCTGAACCTCTGGCGCGATGGTGCGACAAGAGGGTTAGAGCGAATTCCATGCCAAGTGGTTCAGGCGAGTATAAATTCTTGTGAATTCAGTCACTTAGCGAATATTGGCGGCGCTATTCGGCAAGCGTTTGCCGGTTGCTTGGCGCCAGTGGTGGCAATGTGCTGCCGCATGGCAAGGGGCGTGGCGGATTTCTGTCGCGCCATGGCCCGCCGGTAGTGGCAGGCCATGGCATGCGTTCACTGGGCGTTCAGCGCCTGGCCGTTGACGCCCTTGCTGTCCGGCCCCATCAGGTAGAGGTAGGCGGGCATGATCTCTTCCGGTAGCGGGCGGGTGGCCGGATTCTCGCCGGGGTAGGCCTGGGCGCGCATGGCGGTGCGGGTGGCGCCCGGGTTGATGCTGTTGGCGCGCACGTTACTGATACCGTCCAGCTCGTCCGCCATCACCTGCATCAGGCCTTCGGTGGCGAACTTGGATACCGCGTAGGCGCCCCAGTAGGCCCGGCCCTTGCGCCCGACGCTGCTGGAGGTGAAAACCACCGAGGCGTCCTGCGACAGCTTGAGCAGCGGCAACAGGGTGCTGCTGAGCATGAACATGGCGTTGACGTTGACGTGCATCACGCGCATGAAGTTATCGCCGGATAGCTGCTCCAGCGGCGTGCGCGGGCCGAGGATCGAGGCGTTGTGCAGCAGGCCGTCGAGGCGGCCGAATTCGTTCTCGATCATCACCGCCAGCTCGTCGTACTGGTGCGGCAGGGCGGTTTCCAGGTTGAAGGGGATCACCACCGGCTGTGGATGGCCGGCCGCTTCGATCTCGTCGTAGACCTGGCTCAGGTTGGCCTCGGTCTTGCCCAGCAGCAGCACGGTGGCGCCGTGGGCGGCGAAGCTCTTGGCGGCAGCGGCGCCGATGCCGCGGCCGGCACCGGTTATCAGGATCACCCGATCCTTGAGCAGGTCGGGGCGGGCGCTGTAGTCGAACATGTGAGGATCCTTCGCAAAACTTTGGGTGTAGGGCGGGTGCAAACCCGCCATAAGGCGTTCGAGCCGGCGATTCAGCAGCTGCACAAGGCTCGGTCGAGGACGGCGCGCAGCTCCAGCGGGTGATCCACCACCACGTCGGCGCCCCAGTTGCGCGGATTGTCTTCGGGGTGGATATAGCCGTAGGTGACCGCCGCGGTGCGGCAACCGGCGGCGCGGCCGGCTTCGATGTCACGCTCGTCGTCGCCGATGAACAGCACCTCTTGCGGCTGTACGCCGATCTTCTCGCAAGCCAGCAGCAGCATGTCCGGTGCGGGTTTGCTGTGCTCGACATGATCCGGGCAGACCAGCACGGCCGAGCGCTCGGCCAGATTCAGGCGCTGCATGATCGGCTCGGCGTAGCGCACCGGCTTGTTGGTGGCCACGCCCCATGGCAGGCGCGCCTGCTCGATGTCGGCGAGCAGCGCTTCGATGCCGTCGAAGGGGCGAGTCAGTACCGCGCAATGCGCCTGGTAGCGCTCGAGAAACTCCTGGCGCAGGGCTTCGAAGGCGGCCGAGTCCGGGGCTTCATCGAATGCGCAGGCGACCATGGCGCGCGCGCCGCCCGACACCTGATCGCGAATGGCCTTGTCTGCCAGTGGCGGCAGGCCGCGGGCAGCGCGCATGGCCTGGGTAATGGCGATGAAATCCGGCGCCGAGTCGAGCAGGGTGCCATCCATGTCGAAAAGAACTGCTTTCAAACGCATGCGTCTCACTCCTTGCGCAGCGTCTGGATCATGTAGTTGACGTCGACGTCGGCCGCCAGCTTGTAGTGCTTGGTCAGTGGGTTGTAGGTCAGGCCGATGATGTCCTTGACCTCGAGGCCAGCCGCGCGGCTCCAGGCGCCCAGCTCGGACGGGCGGATGAACTTCTTGAAGTCGTGGGTGCCGCGCGGCAGCAGGCGCAGGATGTACTCGGCGCCGATCACCGCGAACAGGTAGGACTTCGGATTGCGGTTGATGGTGGAGAAGAACACCTGGCCGCCGGGCTTGACCAGCCTGTGGCAGGCGCGGATCACCGAGGATGGATCGGGTACGTGCTCGAGCATTTCCAGGCAGGTGACCACATCGAACTGGCCGGGCATCTCCTCGGCCAGGGCTTCGGCGGTGATCTGCCGGTACTCGACCTCGACCCCGGATTCCAGCTGATGCAGCTGCGCGACCGACAGCGGCGCTTCACCCATGTCGATGCCCGTCACCGTGGCGCCGCGCTGGGCCATGGCCTCGCTGAGGATGCCGCCGCCACAACCGACGTCGAGTACGCGCTTGCCGGCCAGGCCGACGCGCTCGTCGATCCAGTTGACCCGCAGCGGGTTGATGTCGTGCAGGGGTTTGAACTCGCTTTCGCGGTCCCACCAGCGGTGTGCCAGGGCCTCGAATTTGGCGATTTCGGCGCGGTCGACGTTGCTCATAAGCATCTCTTTCAAAGCAGGGAAAGCGTATTGCCGTCATGTTGCCAGTTTCGGCGCCGGCATGGGACGGCTCGGGATCGTTCAATGTATGTCAGTTTGTCGCAGTCGCTTGTGAATGTTGTTGCGCCCAAGGTTTATCGGCTGCTCATTTATTTCGTTCATGCTCGGTCTGCCCCCCCCTCTCCCATTTATGGGAGAGGGTCAGGCGTGCAGCTCGGTGTTACCTGGCAGGCCTCTACCCCGACCCCTCTCCCGCAAGCGGGAGAGAGGAGGAAAAGCCATGTTACTTGCTGGCTATCCTGGCTCCCCACTCCCTGGCCCTGGCGATCAGCTCGCCTTCGTCCATGCGCGTCAGGCGGCCCTCATCCAGCAGCTGTTTGCCGCCGACCCAGAGGTGCTTCACGCAGTCGCGGCCACTGGCGTAGATCAGTTGCGATACCGGGTCATAGATCGGTTGCTGGGCCAGGCCGGAAAGATCGAAGGCGACCACGTCGGCCAGCTTGCCCAGCTCCAGCGAGCCGGTCTGGCTCTCCAGGCCCAATGCGCGGGCACCATTGAGGGTGGCCATGCGCAAGGCGCTGTGGGCATTGAGTGCGGTGGCTGAGCCGGCGACGGCCTTGGCCAGCAAGGCGGCGGTGCGGGTTTCGCCGAGCAGGTCGAGGTCATTGTTGCTCGCCGCGCCGTCGGTGCCGATGGCGACGTTGACCCCGGCCTGCCACAGGCGCTCGACCGGGCAGAAGCCGCTGGCCAGTTTCAGGTTGGATTCGGGGCAATGCACGATGCTGCAGTTGTGCTCCACCAGCAGGGCCAAATCCTCGTCATCGATCTGCGTCATGTGCACCGCCTGGAAGCGCGGACCAAGCAGGCCGAGGCGAGCCAGGCGCGCCAGCGGGCGCTCGCCGTGCTTGCTGACGGCCTCGGCGACTTCCTGGGCGGTTTCGTGCACGTGCATATGAATGCCGGCATCCAGCTCGTCAGCCAGCACGCGGATCTGTTCCAGCTTGTCGTCGCTGACTGTGTAGGGCGCGTGGGGGCCAAAGGCGATGCGGATGCGCGGGTGCTGCTTGAGGTCATCGAACAGCTGCAGGCCCTTGCGCAGCGCCTCGGCAGCGTTGAGGGCGCCGGGCACCGGGAAGTCCAGTACCGGGACGGTGATCTGGGCGCGCACACCGGCGTTGTGCACGCACTCGGCGGCGGTCTGCGGGTAGAAATACATGTCCGAGAAGCAGCTGACGCCGCCCTTGATCTGCTCGGCGATGGCCAGGTCGGTGCCGTCGCGAACGAAATCCTCGTCGACCCACTTGCCCTCGGCGGGCCAGATGTGCTCATGCAGCCAGGTCATCAGCGGCAGGTCGTCGGCGATACCGCGCAACAGGGTCATGGCGGCGTGGCCGTGGGCGTTGATCAGCCCGGGGGCGAGCAGGCACTGAGGCAGTTCGCGCATTTCCTTGACCGGGTGGCGCAGCGCCTCGGCGCGCGGTGCGATCAGGGCGATGCGCCCGTCGCGAATGCCCAGGCCATGATCGCGCAGCACGACCCCGGCCGGCTCCACGGGCACCAGCCAGGTGGGCAGCAGCAACAGGTCGAGAGGGGCTTCGGGCATGGGATCGTCCGTTTGGCTTGATCGGTGCAAGGAAGGTCGCCAGTGTATAGGTGAACGCGCGTAGCTTGAAGCCGTGGCGGCGTGCTGGATTGTTCGGCTGGAGTCTGCTGGTTAGGGTCTGTTCCCATTTGATTCGCGGCCGCGCAGCAACGCGGCTCGCGATGAAACGGGAGCAGGCCCTAGGTATAATCCGCGATTTTTTGGCTGTTAAGGATGGAGTGCGCGATGCGCGAGCAATTGCTGGCGGTGGAGAAGGTTCAGGCAATCGAGTGGCGCGATGGTGCGCTGCACTTGCTCGATCAGCGCCTGCTGCCGCATCGGCAGGTGTGGCTGCGCTTCGACGATGCTGCAGAGGTGGCCGATGCGATTCGCGACATGGTGGTGCGCGGTGCTCCCGCCATCGGTATCGCCGCTGCCTACGGTCTGGTACTGGGCGCTCGCGCCCGGTTGCAGGTTGGTGGCGACTGGCGTGAGGCGCTGGAGGCGGATTTTGCCCGTCTGGAGCAGTCGCGGCCCACGGCGGTGAATCTGTTCTGGGCGCTGCAGCGCATGCGCGAACGCCTGGCGCGGCTCAAGGATGGCGACGACATCCTCGCGTCGCTGGAGGCCGAGGCGGTCGGCATTCATGTCAGTGACCGTGAGGCCAATCTGACCATGGCGCAACTGGGCATGGAGCTGATCCGCAAGCACCAGGGCAACCCGCAGGTGGTGTTGACCCACTGCAATGCCGGAGCGCTGGCTACCGGTGGTTTCGGTACCGCGCTTGGGGTGATTCGTGCCGCCCATCTGGAGGGGTTGATCGAGCATGTCTACGTCGACGAAACCCGGCCCTGGCTGCAGGGGGCGCGGCTGACCGCCTGGGAGCTGGCCGGCGATGGTGTGCCGGTCAGTCTCAATGTCGATGCCGCCGCCGCTCATCTGATGAAGACCAAGGGCATCACCTGGGTGATAGTCGGCGCCGACCGGATCACGGCAAACGGTGATGTCGCCAACAAGATCGGCACCTACCAGCTGGCGGTCAACGCCATGCACCACGGGGTGCGCTTCATGGTGGTGGCGCCCAGTTCGACCATCGACATGAGTCTGGAAAGCGGCGACGACATCCTGCTCGAAGAACGCGACGGCAGCGAGCTGCTGGAAGTGGCGGGGCAGCCGGTGGCGGCCGATGTGCCTGCGGTCAATCCGGTGTTCGATGTGACGCCGGCAGATCTGGTCGACTACATCGTGACCGAGAAGGGTGTGATCGAGCGTCCTGACGCTGCCAAGCTGGCGCAGCTGATGTGCCGCAAGCGCCTGCACTGAGCTGATCGAGCACGGCTTGCTCCCCGTAGGAGTCCCGCCCCGGGGCGAAGCCTTCGCTCTTTCAGCTTTCCTGCGGTTACCACCTTCGAGGCATGGGCCAGATATCGTGCCATGGCCGCCATTCGCCGCGGGGCGCGGCTCCTACACAGATTGCGGTGTTCGATGGTGTGGTATGGGAGCTCCGGGGTGAAGCTTTTGCTTTCACTGGTCGTGAGGCAGCTGCTGCAGGTTGGTCGTTTCGCCTCTTTCCGTCTCGTTTGCTCCGCTTCTCCATGAGGGTGCTCGGGGTAGGTGTGCGGCACGCTTTGTGGTAATCTCCGGCAGTTTTCAAGGGCGTTGACTGCAGGCGCCCTCACTGCATCGAATCGTGACATAACTCGTTGATTTGTCGTGAGTCGCTGATGGCTTGAGGCTATCGCGACGTGCTCCATGGCGTTCCAGGAAGAATGACGCGGAGTTTCACCCAGAAAAAGGAACCAGGCTTCTCATGGGCGAACTGGCCAAAGAAATCCTCCCGGTCAATATCGAAGACGAGCTGAAACAGTCCTACCTCGACTACGCGATGAGCGTGATCGTCGGGCGTGCGCTGCCGGATGCGCGCGATGGCTTGAAGCCGGTCCACCGCCGTGTGCTCTACGCCATGAGCGAGTTGGGCAACGACTGGAACAAGCCCTACAAGAAATCGGCCCGTGTGGTCGGTGACGTGATCGGTAAATACCACCCGCACGGCGACACCGCGGTGTACGACACCATCGTGCGGATGGCTCAGGACTTCTCCCTGCGTTACCTGCTGGTCGACGGCCAGGGCAACTTCGGTTCGGTTGACGGCGACAACGCCGCGGCCATGCGATACACCGAAGTGCGCATGACCAAGCTGGCCCATGAACTGCTGGCCGACCTGGACAAGGAAACCGTCGACTGGGTGCCCAACTACGACGGTACCGAGCAGATTCCGGCTGTCATGCCGACCAAGGTGCCGAACCTCTTGGTCAACGGCTCGTCCGGTATCGCCGTGGGCATGGCCACCAACATCCCGCCGCACAACCTCTCCGAGGTGATCGATGGCTGCCTGGCGCTGATCGACAACGCCGACCTGACCGTCGATGACCTGATGCAGTACATCCCCGGCCCCGATTTCCCCACCGCGGGCATCATCAACGGCCGTGCCGGCATCATCGAGGCCTACCGCACCGGCCGCGGGCGCATCTACATCCGTGCTCGCGTCGAGGTCGAGGACATCGACAAGGTCGGCGGTCGCCAGCAGCTGGTGGTCACCGAGCTGCCTTACCAGCTGAACAAGGCCCGTCTGATCGAGAAGATCGCCGAGCTGGTCAAAGAGAAGAAGATCGAAGGCATCACCGAGCTGCGCGACGAGTCCGACAAGGACGGTATGCGCGTGGTGATCGAGCTGCGTCGCGGCGAAGTGCCGGACGTGGTGCTGAACAACCTGTACGCCCAGACCCAGATGCAGAGCGTGTTCGGCATCAACGTCGTGGCGCTGGTCGACGGTCAGCCGAAGACCATGAACCTCAAGGATATGCTCGAAGTGTTCGTCCGTCACCGCCGCGAAGTGGTGACCCGGCGTACCGTCTACGAGCTGCGCAAGGCGCGCGAGCGCGGCCACATCCTCGAAGGTCAGGCGGTGGCGCTGTCCAACATCGACCCGGTGATCGAGCTGATCAAGGCCTCGCCGACGCCGGCCGAAGCCAAGGAGCGTCTGATCGCCACTGCCTGGGAATCCAGCGCGGTCGAAGCCATGGTCGAGCGCGCCGGCGCCGACTCCTGCCGCCCGGAAGGGCTGGATCCGCAATACGGCCTGCGCGATGGCAAGTACTACCTGTCGCCGGAGCAGGCTCAGGCCATCCTCGAACTGCGTCTGCACCGCCTCACCGGTCTGGAGCACGAGAAGCTGCTGGCCGAATACCAGGAAATTCTCAGCCTGATCGGTGAGCTGATCCGCATCCTGACCAGCCCCGAGCGCCTGATGGAAGTCATCCGCGAAGAGCTGGAGAAGGTCAAGGCCGAGTTCGGCGACGCTCGTCGCACCGAGATCATCGCCTCGCGTCAGGACCTGACCATCGCCGATCTGATCACCGAGGAAGAGCGCGTCGTCACCATCTCCCACGGTGGCTATGCCAAGAGCCAGCCGCTGGCCGCCTACGAGGCGCAGCGTCGCGGTGGCAAGGGCAAGTCCGCCACCGGGGTGAAGGACGAGGACTACGTCGAGCACCTGCTGGTGGCCAACAGCCATGCGACCCTGCTGCTGTTCTCCAGCAAGGGCAAGGTCTACTGGCTGCGCACCTTCGAGATTCCCGAGGCCTCGCGTGCCGCCCGCGGTCGTCCGCTGGTCAACCTGCTGCCGCTGGACGAGGGTGAGCGCATCACCGCCATGCTGCAGATCGACCTGGAAGCCCTGCAGCAGAGCGCCGGGGCCGACGAGGACCTGGACGACGAAGGCCTGGTGATCGAAGGCGAAGCCACCGAAGTGGTCGAGGCCGAGGAAGTCGAGGAGGTCGAGGGCGAAACCCCAGAGCTGGTCGCCGAGCCGACTGGCGCCTTCATCTTCATGGCCACCGCGTTCGGTACCGTGAAGAAGACCCCGCTGGTGCAGTTCAGCCGTCCGCGTAGCGCCGGCCTGATCGCCCTGAAGCTGGAAGAGGGCGACACCCTGATCGCCGCCGCCATCACCGACGGCGCCAAGGAAGTCATGCTGTTCTCCGACGCCGGCAAGGTACTGCGTTTCGCCGAGAGCAAGGTGCGCACCATGGGCCGTACCGCCCGCGGCGTGCGTGGCATGCGCCTGGGCAAGGATCAGCGCCTGATCTCCATGCTGATTCCCGAGTCCGGTGCGCAGATTCTCACGGCCTCCGAGCGCGGCTTCGGCAAGCGCACCGGGCTGGGCAAGTTCCCCCGTCGCGGTCGTGGCGGTCAGGGCGTCATCGCCATGGTCACCAGTGAGCGTAACGGCAAGCTGGTCGGCGCCATCCAGGTACAGGACGGCGAGGAAATCATGCTGATTTCCGACCAGGGCACCCTGGTGCGTACCCGTGTCGACGAAGTGTCCAGCTCTGGCCGTAACACTCAGGGCGTGACCCTGATCAAGCTGGCCAAGGACGAGACCCTGGTCGGCCTGGAGCGTGTGCAGGAGCCAACGCCGGTGGAGGAGGACGAACTGGTCGAGGGCGAGGAGGGCGCTGAAGTCGCCGACAGCGCCGACGCGCCGATCGTCGACGCCGAGGAAGGCAGCGAGGAATAAAGTCGGGCTCCGTGGGAGGGGCTTTAGCCGCGACTGTCGTGCTAAAGCCTCCCATAGACATGGTGACAGTTTGGACATGCCATCGTCTGGTGGTGGCGTTCTGGCAATCTGAGAGAGACAGACGTGAGCAAGCGAGCTTTTAACTTCTGCGCCGGCCCCGCCGCGCTGCCGACCGCTGTACTGCAACGCGCCCAGGCCGAGATGCTCGACTGGCAAGGCAAGGGCCTCTCGGTGATGGAGATGAGCCATCGAAGCGACGAGTACGTGGCCATCGCCAGCCAGGCCGAGCAGGATCTGCGCGATCTGCTCGCCGTGCCCAACGACTACAAGGTGCTGTTCCTGCAGGGCGGCGCCAGCCAGCAGTTCGCCGAGATCCCGCTCAACCTGCTGCCCGAAGACGGCGTGGCCGACTATGTCGAGACCGGTATCTGGTCGAAGAAGGCCATCGAGGAGGCTCGTCGCTACGGCGCCATCAATGTCGCCGCCAGCGCCAAGTCCTACGACTACTTCGCCATTCCCGGGCAGAACGACTGGCAACTGTCGAAGAATGCCGCCTACGTGCATTACTGCAGCAACGAGACCATTGGCGGTCTGCAGTTCGACTGGGTGCCGCAGACTGGCGACATCCCGCTGGTGGTGGACATGTCCTCGGACATCCTCTCGCGCCCCATCGACGCCTCGCAGTTCGGTCTGATCTACGCCGGTGCGCAGAAGAACATCGGCCCCAGCGGCCTGGTGGTGGTGATCGTGCGCGAGGACCTGCTCGGTCGTGCCCGCTCCAGCTGCCCGACCATGCTCGACTACAAGATCTCGGCCGACAACGGCTCGATGTACAACACCCCGGCTACCTATTCCTGGTACCTGTCCGGCCTGGTGTTCCAGTGGCTCAAGGAGCAGGGCGGCGTCGAGGCCATGGAGCGCGTCAACCGCGCCAAGAAGGACCTGCTGTACAAGGCCATCGACAGCAGCGATTTCTACAGCAACCCCATCGCCCACAACGCCCGTTCCTGGATGAACGTGCCGTTCCGCCTGGCCGACGAGAAGCTGGACAAGGCCTTCCTCGCCGGCGCCGATGAGCGCGGCCTGCTCAACCTCAAGGGCCACCGCTCGGTAGGCGGCATGCGCGCTTCCATCTACAACGCCGTCGGTCTGGATGCGGTCGAGGCGCTGGTGGCCTACATGGCCGAGTTCGAGAAGGAGCATGCCTGATATGTCGGAACAGGAGCTGCAGGCGCTGCGCCTGCGCATCGACAACCTCGACGAGCGCATCCTCGAGCTGATCAGCGACCGCGCGCGCTGCGCCGAAGAAGTGGCGCGGGTGAAGATGAAGGAGCTCAAGGAAGGCGAGTCGCCGGTGTTCTATCGCCCCGAGCGCGAGGCCCAAGTGCTCAAGCGCATCATGGAACGCAACAAGGGCCCGCTGGGCAATGAGGAAATGGCGCGGCTGTTCCGCGAAATCATGTCTTCCTGCCTGGCTCTGGAGAATCCGCTCAAGGTCGCCTACCTCGGCCCCGAGGGCACCTTCAGCCAGGCTGCGGCGATGAAGCACTTCGGTCATGCCGTGATCAGCGTGCCGATGGCCGCCATCGACGAGGTGTTCCGCGAAGTGGCCGCCGGTGCGGTGAACTTTGGCGTGGTGCCGGTGGAGAACTCCACCGAGGGCGCGATCAACCACACCCTCGACAGCTTCCTCGAGCACGACATGGTGATCTGCGGCGAAGTCGAGCTGCGCATCCACCATCACCTGCTGGTCGGCGAAACCACCAAGACCGACAAGATCACCCGTATCTATTCCCATGCCCAGTCGCTGGCGCAGTGCCGCAAGTGGCTGGACGCGCACTACCCGAACGTCGAGCGCGTGGCGGTTTCCAGCAACGCCGACGCCGCCAAGCGGGTCAAGAGCGAGTGGAATAGCGCGGCCATCGCCGGCGACATGGCAGCCAACCTGTATGGCCTGACCAAGCTGGCGGAAAAGATCGAGGATCGCCCGGACAACTCCACGCGCTTTCTCATCATCGGCAGCCAGGAAGTGCCGCCGACCGGCGACGACAAGACCTCGATCATCGTCTCCATGCGCAACAAGCCGGGCGCGCTGCACGAGCTTCTGGTGCCATTCCACAACAACGGCATCGACCTGACCCGCATCGAGACGCGGCCGTCGCGCAGTGGCAAGTGGACCTACGTGTTCTTCATCGACTTCGTCGGCCACCACCGCGACCCGCTGATCAAGGACGTGCTGGAGAAGATCGGCCAGGAGGCCGTGGCGCTGAAGGTGCTGGGGTCATATCCGAAGGCGGTGTTGTAACCCGCGCCCTCGTAGGAGCGGCTTTAGCCGAGATATTCGCGACTGAAGTCGCTCCTAAAAAGCCTGTGGCACCCGGTCGAGACAATGAGGTTTGTGATGAGTTGCGATTTCCTGACCCTGGCTCAGCCAGGTGTGCAAAAACTGTCCCCCTACGTACCAGGCAAGCCAGTCGATGAGTTGGCCCGCGAACTGGGGCTCGACCCGGCCGGCATCGTCAAGCTGGCCAGCAACGAAAATCCGCTCGGCCCCAGCGCCAAGGCGCTGGCCGCGATCCGTGCCGAGCTGGACGAGCTGACCCGCTATCCCGATGGCAACGGTTTCACCCTCAAGAGCGCGCTGGCCGCGCGTTATGGCGTGGACGCGGCTCAGGTTACCCTGGGCAATGGCTCCAACGATATTCTCGAACTTGTCGCTCGCGCCTACCTGGCGCCTGGCCTCAACGCCGTGTTCAGCGATTACGCCTTCGCCGTCTATCCCATCGCCACCCAGGCGGTCGGCGCCCAGGGCAAGGTGGTGCCGGCCAGGGACTACGGTCACGATCTGGACGCGATGCTGGCGGCCATCGACGACAAGACGCGCGTGGTGTTCATCGCCAACCCCAACAATCCGACCGGCACCTGGTTCGGTCCGGACGCGCTGGAAGCTTTCCTGACCAAGGTGCCGGAGTCGGTGCTGGTGGTGCTGGACGAGGCCTATATCGAATACGCCGAAGGCGATGAACTGCCCGATGGCCTGGATTATCTGGCGCGCCATCCCAACCTGCTGGTCTCGCGCACCTTTTCCAAGGCCTATGGCCTGGCCGCGCTGCGCGTGGGCTACGCGATCAGCTCGCCGGCCATCGCCGACGTGCTCAACCGCGTGCGCCAGCCGTTTAACGTCAACAGCCTGGCCCTGGCCGCTGCCTGCGCCGCGTTGTCCGATGCCGAGTACCTGGCCGAGAGCCGTCGCCTCAATGACGCCGGCATGCAGCAGCTGCAGGACGGCCTGCGCGCGCTGGATCTGAGCTGGATTCCCAGCAAAGGCAACTTCATCGCCGTCGACTTCGGTCGCGATACCGCAGCGATCAATCAGGCGCTGCTGCGTGAAGGGGTGATCGTGCGGCCGATGGCCGGTTACCGCATGCCCAACTTCCTGCGCGTATCCATCGGCCTGCCGCGCGAGAACGCCCGTTTCCTTGAGGCCCTGGCCAAGGTGCTGTCGGCGTGACTGTCACCGCAGTGCAATCGAGCGCCCCTAAGATCGGCCGCCTGGTGGTGGTCGGTCTCGGTCTGATCGGCGGCTCTTTCGCCAAGGGGCTGCGTGAGCGCGGTCTGTGTCGTGAGGTGGTGGGCGTCGATCTGGATGCCGAGTCGCGCCGCCTGGCCGTGCAGTTGGGCGTGGTCGATCGTTGCGAGACCGATCTGGCGGCCGCCTGTCAGGGGGCTGAGGTGATCCAGCTGGCGGTGCCTATCCTGGCCATGGAGAAGCTGCTGGCCGAACTGGCCAAGCTCGACTTGGGCGATGCCGTGCTGACCGATGTCGGTAGTGCCAAGGGCAACGTGGTGCGCGCCGCGCGCCTGGCCTTCGCCGGCAAAACCGTGCGACTGGTGCCGGGGCATCCGATTGCCGGCTCCGAGCAGAGCGGGGTGGAGGCGGCGAACGCCGGGCTGTTCCGCCGCCACAAGGTGATTCTCACCCCCAGCGAGCACAGCGACGCGGCCGCTATGGCGTTGGTGGAGAGCCTGTGGCGCGAGCTGGGTGCGGATGTCGAGACGATGGAGGTGGAACACCACGACCAGGTGCTCGCCGCCACCAGTCACCTGCCACACCTGTTGGCCTTTACCCTGGTCGACTCGTTGGCCAAACGCAGCGAGAACCTGGAGATTTTCCGCTATGCCGCTGGCGGTTTCCGCGATTTCACGCGGATCGCCGGCAGCGATCCGGTGATGTGGCACGATATCTTCCTCGCCAACCGCGAGGCGGTGCTGCGCACACTGGATACATTTCGCGACGACCTCGACGCCTTGCGCGATGCGGTCGACGCCGGGGATGGGCATCAACTCCTGGGCGTGTTCACTCGCGCCCGCGTTGCCCGCGAACATTTCAGCAAAATTCTGGCCCGCAGGGCCTATGTGGACGCTATGCACTCGACCGATCTGATTTTCCTGGCAAAACCCGGTAGCAGCCTGTCCGGACGTATCCGCGTACCCGGTGACAAATCCATCTCGCATCGTTCGATCATGCTGGGTTCGCTGGCCGAAGGCACCACCGAGGTCGAAGGCTTCCTCGAAGGCGAGGACGCCCTGGCCACCCTGCAGGCGTTCCGCGACATGGGCGTGGTCATCGAAGGCCCGCACCACGGCCGCGTGACCATTCACGGTGTTGGGCTCAAGGGCCTGAAGGCTCCGGCTGGCCCGCTGTACATGGGCAACTCCGGCACCTCCATGCGCCTGCTCTCCGGCCTGCTCGCTGCGCAGCCGTTCGACACCGTGCTGACCGGCGATGCCTCGCTGTCCAAGCGCCCGATGAACCGTGTGGCCAAGCCGCTGCGCGAGATGGGCGCAGTAATCGAGACCGGCCCGGAAGGTCGTCCGCCGCTGACCATCAAGGGCGGCCAGCGCCTGACCGGCATGGACTACGAAATGCCGATGGCCAGCGCCCAGGTCAAATCCTGCCTGCTGCTGGCCGGCCTGTATGCTGCAGGCCGCACCTCGGTGACCGAGCCGGCACCGACCCGTGACCATACCGAGCGTATGTTGCGTGGCTTCGGCTACCCGGTAAGCGTGGAGGGCAGCACCGCCAGCGTCGAGTCCGGCCACAAGCTGACCGCCACGCGCATCGAAGTGCCCGCCGATATTTCCTCGGCCGCCTTCTTCCTGGTCGCGGCGAGCATCGCCGAAGGCTCCGAGCTGGTGCTCGAGCACGTTGGCATCAACCCGACCCGCACTGGGGTGATCGATATCCTCAAGCTGATGGGTGGTGATATCACCCTGGAAAACCAGCGTGAAGTGGGCGGTGAGCCGGTGGCCGATATTCGCGTGCGTAGCGCCAAACTGAAAGGCATCGACATTCCCGAAGACCTGGTGCCTCTGGCCATCGATGAGTTCCCGGTGCTGTTCGTTGCCGCCGCCTGCGCCGAAGGCCGCACCGTGCTGCGCGGCGCCGAGGAACTGCGGGTCAAGGAGTCCGACCGCATCCAGGTCATGGCCGACGGTCTGATCGCGCTGGGCGTCAAGGCCGAGCCGACCCCGGACGGCATCATCATCGAGGGTGGTTCAATTGGCGGTGGCGAGGTCTGGGCCCATGGCGACCACCGTATCGCCATGTCCTTCAGCGTCGCCTCGCTGCGCGCCAGCGCGCCGATCCGCATTCATGACTGCGCCAACGTCGCCACCTCCTTCCCCAACTTCCTCGCCCTGGCGGCCGAGGTTGGCATGCAGGTAGCAGAAGAGGGCAAGGCATGAACGCCCCGGTCATCACCGTCGACGGGCCGAGCGGCTCCGGCAAGGGCACGCTCTGCGCGCTGCTGGCCAAGCAGCTGGGCTGGAATCTGCTCGACTCCGGCGCCCTCTATCGCCTGCTGGCCTTCGCCGCCGGCAACCACGGTATCGACCTGACCAACGAGGAGTCGCTCAAGCAGCTGGCGGCCCATCTCGATGTGCAATTCATCGACAAGCGCATCGTGCTCGAAGGCGAGGAGGTGACCGACGCAATCCGCAACGAGCAGGTTGGCGCCGGCGCTTCCATGGTGGCCTCGCTGCCGGCAGTGCGTGAGGCGCTGCTACAGCGGCAACGCGCCTTCCAGGAGGCGCCGGGCCTGGTAGCCGATGGCCGCGACATGGGCACCGTGGTATTTCCCGATGCGCCGCTCAAGGTATTCCTCACCGCCAGCGCCGAGGAGCGTGCCCGTCGTCGTTACCTGCAGTTGAAGGCAAAGGGCGATGATGTTAATCTCGCGAGTCTTCTCGACGAGATACGGGCGCGCGACGAGCGCGACACCCAGCGCGCGGTGGCTCCGCTCAAGCCGGCAGCCGACGCAATCCTGCTGGATTCCACCGAACTGTCCATCGAGCAGGTGCTGGAACGAATTCTGCGCGAGGTCGCCGATCGCGATCTCGCCGGTTAAGGATTCTCGATTGCCTTAAATCGCTGAATCCGCCAGGAGGCATGCGGGAGACCAGTCCTAGTCCTGCAGGCCTCTTTTCACATGAACGAACCCACATTGTCTGGAATGTGGTTTGGGCGAATCCCCGCCCTTGATCAACAGGAATCAACATGAGCGAAAGCTTTGCAGAACTTTTTGAAGAAAGCCTGAAATCCCTCGACATGCAGCCGGGCGCCATCATCACCGGCATCGTGGTCGACATCGACGGTGACTGGGTTACCGTCCACGCCGGCCTGAAGTCCGAGGGCGTCATCCCGCTCGACCAGTTCTTCAACGAACAAGGCGAGCTGACCATCAAGGTCGGTGACGAAGTCCACGTTGCGCTGGACGCGGTTGAAGATGGCTTCGGTGAAACCAAGCTGTCCCGCGAGAAAGCCAAGCGCGCTGAATCCTGGCTGGTTCTGGAAGCTGCGTTCAACGCTGAAGAAGTGGTCAAGGGCGTTATCAACGGTAAGGTCAAAGGCGGCTTCACCGTTGACGTCAACGGCATCCGCGCGTTCCTGCCGGGTTCCCTGGTCGACGTCCGTCCGGTGCGTGATACCACTCACCTGGAAGGCAAAGAGCTGGAATTCAAGGTCATCAAACTGGACCAGAAGCGCAACAACGTTGTCGTTTCCCGTCGCAGCGTCCTGGAAGCCGAGAACAGCGCCGAGCGCGAAGCTCTGCTGGAATCCCTGCAGGAAGGCCAGCAAGTCAAAGGTATCGTCAAGAACCTCACCGACTACGGTGCGTTCGTTGACCTGGGCGGCGTAGACGGCCTGCTGCACATCACCGACATGGCCTGGAAGCGCATCAAGCACCCGTCCGAGATCGTCAACGTTGGCGACGAGATCGACGTCAAGGTTCTGAAGTACGATCGCGAGCGTAACCGCGTATCCCTGGGCCTGAAGCAGCTGGGCGAAGATCCGTGGGTTGCCATCAAGGCTCGTTACCCGGAAAACACCCGCGTCATGGCGCGCGTCACCAACCTGACCGACTACGGCTGCTTCGCTGAGCTGGAAGAAGGCGTCGAAGGTCTGGTGCACGTTTCCGAAATGGACTGGACCAACAAGAACATCCACCCGTCGAAGGTCGTCAACGTCGGCGACGAAGTGGAAGTCATGGTTCTGGACATCGACGAAGAGCGTCGTCGTATCTCCCTGGGTATCAAGCAGTGCAAGACCAACCCGTGGGAAGACTTCTCCGGTCAGTTCAACAAGGGTGACAAGATCTCCGGCACCATCAAGTCGATCACCGATTTCGGTATCTTCATTGGTCTGGATGGCGGCATCGACGGCCTGGTTCACCTGTCCGACATCTCCTGGAACGAAGCCGGCGAGGAAGCCGTGCGTCGCTTCAAGAAGGGCGACGAGCTGGAAACCGTCATCCTGTCGGTTGACCCGGAGCGCGAGCGCATCTCCCTGGGCATCAAGCAGCTGGAAGACGATCCGTTCAGCAACTACGTTTCCCTCAACGACAAGGGCACCATCGTCCGCGGCGTTGTGAAGGAAGTAGATGCCAAGGGCGCCATCATCGACCTGGGCAACGAGATCGAAGCTACCCTGAAAGCCTCCGAAATCAGCCGTGACCGCGTTGAAGACGCGCGCAACGTCCTGAAGGAAGGCGACGAAGTAGAAGCCAAGATCATCAGCGTCGACCGCAAGTCCCGCGTTATCAGCCTGTCCATCAAGTCGAAAGACGTCGAGGACGAGAAGGACGCGATGAAGGAACTGCGTAACAAGCAAGACGTTGAAAGCACCGGTCCGACCACCATCGGTGATCTGATCCGTGCTCAGATGGAAAACCAGAACTAAGTTCGGGTGATTCATCAAAAAAAGGCGACCTTCGGGTCGCCTTTTTCATTTCCGCCTTCCCCTAACGCCGCCCTTGTAGGAGCTGCGCCCCGCAGCGAATGGCGGCCATCCCGCAATCCCGAGCACAGCCCAAAGCTTCGCCCCGAGGCGGGGCTCCTACGCTAAACCACAAAAACAACGCTCCCCCTGTAGGAGCCGCGCCCCGCGGCGAATGGTAGCCATCCAGCAATTCCAAGCCTATGCCCAAAAACTATGCCCAACCGCCCTCATATCCACACCGCATCCCAATGCGGATAGTCACCCACGCGCTGCACAAGTCCAGCTCTTAAAGGATTTGCCACCACGTATCTAGCCACGCTTCGAACATCCTCCTCCCGACGCAACGCATGATCATGGAACCCCTTCTGCCATATAGGCCTACCCAGGCGCTTGGCTGAAATGGATTTGACCCTACCTACCAGGCGGGCCAAGTCCTCACTCTGTAGTTGCAACAGCCAATGCAGATGATCAGGCATTACGACAAAGCAGAGCGTTTGGTGTGATCCAAGCTGCTCGTCCTGACGAATGACTCGTATGAGCGTGCGCGCCGCTGAGAAATCAGCAAAGACAGGGATGCGACCGTTGGTTACGGTGGTGACAAGATAGATTTGCCCGCTACTGGACCAGCGTCCATCACGAAGCTTATGTGCGGCGTAGCGTTTCTCAGTCATCGGATTCCCTTCCGTTAGCGCTCGCCAGTTCAGCTTGGCCGAGCCAGAGCCAAAGAAAGCTTCGCCCCGAAGCAGGCCTTCTACACCAAACCGCAAAACAACGCTCCTCTTGTAGGGCGCGGGCCCCGCGGCGAATAGCGGCCATCCAGCGATATCCAACAGCTTCGCCCCGAGGCGGGGCTCCTGCACCAATCCACCCAACGACGCAGCTCCTGTAGGAGCCGCGCCCCGCGGCGAATGGCAGTCATCCCACAATATCGAAGCAACATCCAAAAGCTTCGCCTCGAGGTAGATCTCCCACACAAGACCCTCATTCCCACAACCAACCGCAAAACTCGCTAACACCTTGTTTTTTGGGCTGTTCAAAAGCTGACCAGCGTGCTAAAACCGAACCGTCGAGTCTTCTAGCCGCTTGAAAAAGAAGGGAAAACCATGACCAAGTCGGAGTTGATCGAAAGAATTGTCACCCACCAAGGTCAGCTGTCCTCCAAGGATGTCGAGCTGGCCATCAAGACCATGCTGGAACAAATGTCCCAGGCATTGGCTACGGGGGATCGTATCGAGATTCGCGGCTTCGGCAGCTTTTCGCTGCACTACCGCGCGCCGCGCGTTGGGCGTAACCCGAAAACCGGCCAGTCGGTACGTCTGGACGGCAAGTTCGTGCCGCATTTCAAGCCGGGCAAGGAGTTGCGGGATCGAGTCAACGAGGAAGAATCCTGACCTATGGCCTTAAGGTCTTTCGGTTGAGCCCTAATCCGCCGCCATATCTTTGTCGCGCTTGCGAAATGGTAAAAAACCGGCAAAATGTGCGGGATTTCACAATGCCATCATCTGGCAAGGCTTATCCAGATCACCTAGTCAGAACCCAGTGCCCCATTCATTACCCGCGCTATTGGGCTGAGTCCCTTTAGGTTTTGCCAGTGTTAAGGGATTGACTCGTGCGGTATCCCTCCATTGTTCATCATGGCGCCGTCACTGGCGTGACAGGCTCTTGCCATCAATTGCAGATGGACAGGAGCCACGGGCTTTTAGGACTGTGGCCTTTTTCAAGGGGCTGAAACCTCTCCAGAGGGACAAGCAGGTTCTGAGCGACTAGCATTCCCCTTGGATGGCATCAAGGCTCTGATCGCGACTCATGTCCATATCGACCACGTGGGTCGCATACCCTATTTGTTAGCGGCTGGCTTCAAAGGCCCGATCCTCTGCAGTGAGCCATCGGCCAAGCTTCTACCCATCGTCCTCGAGGATGCCTTCAAGCTCGGTTTCAGCCGCGACCAGAAGTAAGTCGAGCGCTATCTCAAACTGATCGAGCGGCGCATCGTAGCCTTGCCCTACAAGCAGTGGTTCACCTTGATCGACACGAAACAGCTCAAGGCTCGCATTCGTCTACAGCGCGCTGGTCACATCCTCGGTTCGGCCTATGTCGAGGTTGATCTGCACTACCCCGAGACGGGCGAGAAGAAACGTATCGTGTTCTCTGGCGACCTGGGCGCTCCTCATGCGCCAATCCTCGCGGCGCCAAGCCCCATATGAAGCCGATGTTCTGGTCATCGAAAGCACTTACGGCGACCGCCTGCATGAAGATCGCCGCAGTCGTCGTGCGCGTCTGGAGAGGGTGCTCGAGCATGCGCTGAGCAACCAGGGCACGGTGTTGATCCCAGCCTTCAGCATTGGCCGCACTCAAGAGCTGCTCTATGAACTCGAAGACATCATCCATCGCAGAGGCCATTGTTATTGCTGGCAACGGCATGTGCTCAAGTGGCCGTATCGTCAACTACCTCAAAGCAATGCTCAGTGATGAGCGGCATGATGTGCTGTTCGTCGGTTACCAGGCGGCCGGTACGCCCGGACGACAGATCCAGCGCTTTGGATCGCGTAATGGCTATGTGGAATTTGACTGGCAGCGCTATGACATTCGTGCTCAGGTGCATACCATAGGCGGTTATTCTGCCCAGGCAGATCACTGGCCGTCAGAGGTTCGTATCGTACATTGCGAGCTTGAAGCCAAGCAGCAATTTACAACGGTTCTGCAGCAGCGCTACGACGCTGCTGGCAAGACTCTAAGGAAACTCTGAAGAAGACTTCCGGTTTCTGGTGAAATACGCCGATCCCGTTGCCCGAGTATCCCGATGAATCAGATGACCTTCGCCGACGTCGAGTATGCCGGCAAGCGCAAGCAGACCCGCAAGGAGCTGTTCTTGATCGAGATGGATCAGGTGGTGCCTTGGAAGGGTTTGATTGCCTTGATTGAGCCGCACTACCCCAAGGGTGAAGGTGTTCGCCCGGTGTATTCGTTGATGGCGATGCTGCGCGTACATCTGATGCAGAACTGGTTCGGCTACAGCGACCCGGCGATGGAGGAAGCCCTGTATGAGACCACCATCCTGCGCCAGTTCGCCGGCTTGAGCCTGGAGCGCATTCCCGACGAAACCACCATCCTCAACTTCCGCCGTCTGCTGGAGAAACACGAGTTGGCGGCTGGGATTCTGGCGGTGATCAATGGCTATCTGGGCGACCGTGGTCTGTCGCTGCGCCAGGGCACCATTGTCGATGTCACGTTGATCCATGCGCCGAGCTCGACCAAGAACCAGGACGGCAAGCGCGATCCAGAGATGCACCAGACCAAGAAGGGCAGCCAGTACTACTTCAGCATGAAGGCGCATATCGGCGTGGATGACGAATCGGGACTGGTGCACAGCGTAGTGGGTACGGCGGCCAACGTTGCGGACGTTACTCAGGTCGACAAGTTGCTGCATGGCGACGAGAACGTGGCTTGTACGGACGCGGGCTACACCGGCGTTGAAAAGCGTCCAGAGCATGCCGATCGGAAGGTTATCTGGCAGGTGGCGGCACGCCGCAGCACCTACAAGAAGCTCGATAAGCGCAGTGCGCTATACAAGGCCAAGCGCAAGATCGAGAAGGCCAAGGCTCAGGTGCGAGCCAAGGTCGAGCACTCATTTCGCGTGATCAAGCGGCAGTTCGGCTACACCAAGGTGCGTTTCCGGGGGCTGGTGAAGAACACCGCACAACTGGTGACGCTGTTCGCCCTGTCAAACCTGTGGATGGCCCGCCGACATTTGCTGGCAAGCGCAGGAGAGGTGCGCTTGTAATGCGGAAAATGGCCGTCGCGAGGTGCTCGCGACGGCTGAAAGCACTGAAATGAGCGGGTGATCCGATCGTTTTTGATCGATTCACCGCTTTCCAAAAATCGGCAGGGGCTGAAGTCAGCCGGAAACACATGGCTACTTCAGACCATCCCTAAAAATCGTAATTCCGAGAAGTTTGTGATGGAGTGTAAGAGTGACAACTGAGTTGCTACTACCAGTGTTTGCAGGCTGTCTTGCTGGGCGAGGGCTGAGGGTACAATCGAATATGAACTATCTCGGCCGGTTTCGACTCAGTATTCAGGCTTCTGCGTCGCTGGAGCAGATGGAGGGTTCTTATGGGTACTGATCGTCCATGAGAGTCCTTGTGTTATCCCAGTACTTCTGGCCGGAAAGCTTCATCATTAACGACATCGTGCGCACGCTCGAAGAGCAGGGGCACGAGGTGGTGGTCGCCACCGGCAAGCCCAACTATCCAGACGGCAAGATCTTCGATGGCTACCGCGCATCGGGTACCCAGCATGAGCACTATCTGGGACGTATCGAGGTGCTGCGGGTGCCGCTGTGGCCGCGCGGGCAGGGTAGTGCGAAGAGTTTGATCCTCAATTATCTGTCTTTTGTATTCAGTGGTCTGATGTGTCTGCCGTGGATGCTTCGGGGGCGCGAGTTCGACGCCATCCTGGTATATGCTCCATCGCCGATCACCCAAGCGATTCCGGCTATCCTGATCAAGTGGCTGAAGAGGGCGAAGCTGGCCCTGTGGGTGCAGGATCAGTGGCCGGAGAGTCTGTCGGCCACCGGCTTCGTGCGCAATCCGTACCTGTTGCGTGCGGTGGGCTGGATGGTGCGTGCTATCTACCGCCCGTGCGACACCCTGCTAGTGCAATCGCGGGCATTCGTCGAGCCGGTGGCGCAGTATGCCGACCGCGCGAAGATCCAGTACTACCCCAATTCTATGGACGTCAGCACCAGCAAGGCTGTGTTGCCGGTGCCTGACGAGCTGCTCGAATTGCTCGAACAGCACTTTTGTGTAGTGTTCGCCGGCAATCTGGGCACTGCCCAGGCGCTCGATACCCTGGTGCAGGCAGCCGTCCACCTGCGCGATGAGCCGCGTATCCGTCTGGTGCTGGTAGGCAGCGGCAGCCGCCTGGCTTGGCTCAAGGCTCAGCAGCAGGCGCTGGGGCTGGACAACCTGGTGCTGCCGGGACGTTTTCCTATGGAGGCCATGCCGCAGATCTTCGAGCGTGCCTCGGCCTTGCTTGTTTCGCTGAGTGATGAGCCGGCATTCGCCCAGACCATTCCCAGTAAGATCCAGGCGTATATGGCCGCCGGCCGGCCGATCCTGGCCTGCATGAATGGAGAGGGGGCCAGGGTGGTCTGCGAGGCGCAAGCCGGGCTGGCCTCGCCGGCCGAGCAGGTGCTGCCGCTGGTGGCCAACATCTGTTCGCTCAAAGCTCTGGATGCTAGCGAGCGAGAAGCTATGGGGACTTCGGGGAGAGCCTATTTCGATGCCAACTTCGAGATGACCAGCCAGGTGCGCCGGCTTGTTGAGCTACTAAACGCTTGAATTCAAGGTCGCGTTTGAATACGAGCGCGAATCAAAGGACTGTGTAATGAGTTTGCTAGTTTACCCTGCCGCCTTTATGGTCAACACCTTCGCCATGATGCTGGTGATGATCGGTCTTAGCCTGTTCGGCAAGCCGGCGCTGGCGGCCGATTTCGGTCTGATCCATGGTGCCACGGTGGCGCTTTTCTACGCCTTTTCCGGCAATGCGCGTAGCCTGATCCTGGCTGAGTCCGGCGAGATCGACGCGGCCAGCATTCTGCGCCTGCGTCTAATGCTGCTGATGCCGCTGGGCATACTGGCTTTCATGCTGTGTATTGGTGTGGTCGATAGCGGCTGGCTGTTCGTGCTGCTATTGGTGGTGCGGCGGGCAGCGGAGTGGCTGGCGGAAATCTTCCTCAGTGAGCAGGAACTTCATCACCGGGGGCGCGCGGCGCTGCTCTTTCTGCTGATCCAGGGCTGCCTTAGCCTGGCGCTGCTGCCGGCGCTACTCGATGGTGGCGGCCTGGCGCTGCCAATGACCCTGCTCTGGAGCCTGTCGCCACTGATCGGCTGTGTCAGCCTGGGCTTGCTCTGCCGGGCCCTGCGCCACCCCATGCCATTGCTTTCGTGCATCCGCCAGCTGTTGCCGCACTTCGGTTCGACTCTGGTCATCGGTGTCTCGGTGTATGTGTTCCGGCTGTTCATTCTACTGGTGGCGGGCAAGCAGGTGGCCGGCGACCTGTTCTCGGCCTTTGCTCTGGGCGGCATCCTCGGTGCGATGTTCTCTCAGGCGCTGGGGCCGACCATGGTGCGTCACGAGCAGCGTTCCGCTGGGCTGGGGGGACTGGTCCGGCTGTTCAACCTGATGCTGGTGGCGCTGCTACTGGCGGGCTTGGGCCTAGTGACACTGGTCTGGAGCCTGCCGCAGGTGCTCGACTGGACGCGCAAGGGCCAGCTGTTCTGGTTGGCGGTGGGTTGCTCGCTGGCGGGTGGCGTGGTCATGGTGCTGGCGCAGCGCATCCGCCTGCGCATCATCCAGGACAATGTCGGCGGGGATGTATTCGGCTCGGACATCCTGGCAAACATCCTGCTGGTGGCGAGCATTCCGTTGCTCTTCTTTTGGGTTGGCCCTGAGTCGCTGACTCTTTTGTACCTGCTGGGTGCCTTCCTTTCTTACATCTTTTACGCGAGCGAAAAAGGTGGCTTGCCCAAGCTGCTCGGTGTCCGTTTGGGTGGGCATGCAATTCCTTTGCTGCTTGCAGTCATGGTCATGATGCCGGTGTTCTTTCAGTTGAAAGGCGGGGTGTTTGATTCGAAGGATATTGTTTTTTCAAGTGAGGGGGTTTTGTCACAGCTGCCACTCCCGGTTTCAATTTTTGCTTGCTATTTGGGGTTGATTTTTTTCGGTGGCTATTCAGGGGTGCGACGTTCCTTATCAGCCTTCTTTTTTCTATACTTGGGGATGCTTCTTAGTACTTTGCTTGCGGGTCCGGTTTCCAGTGAGCGACTCATTTTGTTGATTCAGTATTTGTTGCCTGTAGCGGCATTGATAATGGGCGAGCAGTTTGGTCAGCAGTCACGAGCTATTCCAGTTCTTTCCAATGCGGCAACATGGGTTCTATGGCTTGTTGTTCCTGTGCAGCTGTTCAGTAGTTGGCAGCTTGGTTATGGGTATCTTTCGCCAAGCTTGTATCTATTCAGTGTTTATCAGCATCTACAGTATGTGCCAGTTTTGTTTGTTGGGCTCTACTGGTTTTTGGTGTTTGCTCGGGATGACAAAAGTGCACCCTGGGATCTATGGGGGCTCGGATTTTTGATGGCGATTTATGTGGTCAAATCGCAGGCTATGGCGGCGATGCTTTTCATGATCTTGGCTGCGAGTGGGTATGCTGTTAGGTATCTCGGTTCAAGAGCTGTAAATGTTTTTGTCTTAGTTGCCTTTCTCGTGTTGGGTGCTTGGTTGGGTTATGTGGATATGGCAGGGCGGCCATCCTTTGTGCAGAAATTTTCTTCTGGTGCGGGGTTGCCTGTGAATATTTTGGAACGAACAGATTACTGGTCTTACTTTAGTGGTAAGGTGTTCGATGATAGTATGGGTTTGCTATTGGGCCATGCGCAGGCTATTGATCGAAATTTGTACCCAAGTTCGCATAATTATTACCTTGATGTTTTGTATGCTTTTGGTTGTGTCGGGTTATTGCCTCTGTTTGGATTGATCCTTTATACCTTGTTCAAAGTGGCTTCTGGTTTTCTTGGGTTATGGCGTCAGCCAGCTTTGCTCGGCCTTGTTGGAGTTTTGCTCTTTTGGGTGCTTGTCGATAACTCGCTAAAGGTCGGGCTGCGTCAGCCTTATTCTGGAATTCTAACCTTCTTTTTCTGGGGGGTTCTGCTAGCGCAGTTCGCGCGGCCAGCGGCGTGTCATGCAACGTTTAATAAAAAGAATGTCTGAGGGTTTTATGCGCTGGGAAGTTCTGATCAAATCTGTGTGGCTGGTCGTATTCGCGTTGATAGCCGTACTCGCCTGCTGCGCGCTGGTCGAGTACCAAGGTAGCGCCTGGGTCTATCTGCTATTCACGGCGCTTTCCACTGCGCTGCTGTTCTTCGGTTTTGACCGTGGCGCGATCTTCTTTGATGCCTTCATCGGCGCGCTGCTGTGGATCGGTTTCTGGCTCAAATTCAGCGTGCGCGTGGCATTCATGGAAGGTGTATTCATGGTGCCGGTAGGCTCTTTCGAGGGCACGCCACAGTCTTGGGATCAGGCTCTGCTGGTCGCGTCCTGTGCCTTTGCTGCTCTGCTACTGGTGCGTTTCGTGCGTGCGCGGTTGTTTTGCTACCCGCAGAATCTGGAGCAGGACGCTTTCCCCGGACTCTATGCGTTTTACCTGCGCTTTCGCTGGCTGGTGCTGGCTGGTTTTGTCGTGCTGGTGCTGCTGGTTGGCATCTCGAATGCCTGGTTCGGCATTTATCAGCGCGGCATGGTGGCCAGGACTCAGCTGCCATTCGGCCTGAACGGCGTCTATACGTGGTTGCTGACTTTCGGCCTGGCAGCCTTAGCCGCAGTTATGCTGCGTTTCGAGTTTGAGCGCAATCGCGACCAGGTCTGGATCGTCGCTACGCTGGCGCTGCTGGAGGGCTTTGTCTCAAGTGTTTCGATTTTGAGTCGTGGCATGGTCCTCAATGCTGGCGCACTAATATATGGTGGAGCGGCGCTGTTCCGACGTATTGAGGCACGGCTGCGCGCAGGGTTGCTGCTATATGTTGGGTTGCTGTTTTTTCTTCTCTTCCTTAGTTCCATGTTGGCAGTGAATAACCTGCGTTCGTATTTTTTTGATTACGCATCACTTGGAACAAGCGTAGAGACGCAAACTAAAGCGCTGTTTCTTGATCGCTGGGTCGGTATCGAAGGCGTGATGTCGGTGATCGACAAGCAAGAGCTGGGCGGCGAGTTGTTCGAGCAGGCCTTGGCTGAGCGTTTCGACCCCTCGGTGACCAGCTTCTATGACAAGAATTTCATCAATTCCTACCATTCGAACACCGGCGAGGACGGTCGCCACTTCATTTCGCTGCCCGGCTATGTCGCATTCCTCTTCTACCCCGGCTCCTACCTGTTCCTGTTCGCTGCGGTGGTGGTGTTCTCCATCTTCGCTGCCGCTCTGGAATACCTGACCTACCGCTTCGTCGGGCGCAACCTGGTGCTCTGTGCGCTGATTGCGCAGGTCGTCGCCTACCGGTTCACCAGTTTTGGCTATGTGCCGATGCAGAGCTACAAACTGTTCGGTACCATCGCCCTGACGCTCCTGACGCTGTATGTCGCGGACAAGCTATGCGGCCTGCTGTTTCGCCGTACGGCTGCATGAATCATTGGGTTTGATTGTTGATCGAAGGTATCTGTAGTGGCAAAGGTTCTGGTTCTGGGTGTCACCGGCATGCTTGGCAATGCCGTCTTTCGCGTGTTCGGTGCCGATGCTGCGCACCAGACTTGGGGTACGCTGCGTAGTGCTGCAGCGCTGCGGTACTTTGCTGCGGATAGCCATGCTCGCCTACTTTGTGGCGTCGATGTGCTCGATCAAGATGCGCTGGCTGCGGTGATGGCCAAGGTCCGGCCGGATGTGGTGATCAACTGCGTCGGCCTGATCAAGCAGCTGGCCGATGCCAAGGACCCGCTCACTGCGCTGCCGATCAACGCCATGCTGCCGCACCGGCTGGCGCGCCTCTGCGAGCTGGCCGGCGCAAGGCTCATACATGTCAGTACCGACTGCGTGTTCTCCGGGCGCAAGGGGTTGTATCAGGAGAGCGATCTCTCGGACGCAGAAGACCTTTACGGCAAGTCCAAGTACATCGGCGAGCTGCACGATCTGCCGCATGCGATCACTTTGCGTACCTCGATCATTGGACACGAACTTGGTTCGAACCACGCGCTGGTGGACTGGTTCCTGTCCCAGCAAGGCAGCGTCAAAGGGTTCACCAGGGCGATCTTCTCCGGCCTGCCGACGGGGGAGCTGGCGCAGGTGATGAAGGATTTCGTGATTCCGCACCCACAGCTCAATGGCCTGTATCATGTCGCCGCCGCGCCGATCGACAAGCACCAACTGCTTGGGTTGGTCGCCGCGCAGTACGGCAAGCAAATCGAGATTCGCCCGGATGATGCGCCGGTGATCGACAGGTCGCTGGAAGGCTCGCGTTTTCGCCTGGCTACCGGCTATGTCGCGCCGGACTGGCCGGAGCTGGTCCAGCGTATGTACGAGCAGCGCTAGTCTACGCTGACGAAAGAGAATCCAAGCAGCCGTTTAGGGAAATCCTGAAGAAGACTTCCCGAATCTGGTGAAATACGCCGATCCCGTTGCCCGAGTATCCCGATGAAGCAGATGACTTTCGCTGACGCCGAGTATGCCGGCAGCGCAGGAGAGGTGCGCTTGTAATGCGGAAAATGGCCGTCGCGAGGTGCTCGCGACGGCTGAAAGCACTGAATGAGCGGGTGATCTGATCGTTTTTGATCGGTTCACCGCTTTCAAAAATCGGCAGTGGCTGAAGCCAGCCCGAAACACATGGCTACTTCAGACTATCCTTAGCTGCGTTAACGTTCTGGAAGGTTTTATGTTCGACGACAAGGTATTGATGATCACCGGTGGCACCGGTTCCTTTGGCCATACGGTGTTGCGGCGCTTCCTCGATACCAATGTGCGCGAGATTCGCATCTTCTCCCGTGACGAGAAGAAGCAGGAGGACATGCGCATTGCCCTGGCCAATGACAAGGTGAAGTTCTACATCGGCGATGTGCGTGACTACGACAGCCTGAAGCAGGCCATGGTCGGTGTTGATTACATCTTCCACGCCGCAGCGCTCAAGCAGGTGCCCTCTTGCGAGTTCTACCCGATGGAAGCGGTGCGCACCAACGTCAACGGCACTGAGAATGTGCTCAACGCGGCCATCGCCAGCGGCGTGAAACGTGTGGTGGTGTTGTCCACCGACAAGGCGGTGTACCCGATCAATGCCATGGGCATCTCCAAGGCCATGGCCGAGAAGCTGATGGTCGCCAAGTCGCGAATGATCCCGGTAGGCGGCACCGTAGTCTGCGCCACCCGCTACGGCAACGTGATGGCCTCACGCGGTTCGGTGATTCCGCTGTTTATCGAGCAATTGCGCAGCGGCGAATCGCTGACCGTGACTGACCCCAACATGACGCGTTTTTTGATGTCGCTGGAGGACTCGGTCGACTTGGTGCTGCACGCCTTCGAGCACGGCGAGCAGGGTGACCTGTTTGTGCAGAAGGCGCCAGCCTCCACCGTCGGTGATCTGGCCCAGGCACTCAAGGAGCTTTTCGGACACGACAACCCGGTGCGGGTGATCGGTACCCGTCACGGCGAGAAGCTTTACGAGTCGCTGGTCTCGCGTGAGGAGATGGCCAAGGCCGAGGATATGGGCCGCTATTACCGCATCCCGGCCGACAACCGCGACCTGAACTACAAGAAGTACTTCGTCGAAGGCGAGGAGAAGATCGCTGAGTTTGACGACTACACCTCGCACAATACTCACCGTCTGGACATACCTGGCATCAAGGACCTCTTGCTCAAGCTCGATTACATCAAGGAGCAGCTCGATGCTTAAGGTCATGACGCTGGTCGGGACTCGCCCGGAACTGATTAAAATGAGCCGGGTGATCGCCGAGCTCGACCGCCAGGTCAACCATGTGTTGGTTCACTCGGGTCAGAACTATGACTACGAGCTCAACCAGGTGTTCTTTGAAGACCTGGAGATCCGCAAGCCCGATCATTTCCTTGGCGCTGCCGGTGAAACTGCCGCGCAGACGATAGCCGAGGTCATCGCCAAGGCAGACGCAGTGTTCGAGTTGGAGAAACCTGACGCGCTGCTGCTCTACGGTGATACCAATACATGCCTGGCCGTAATCGCCGCCAAGCGCCGCAAGATCCCGGTGTTTCATATGGAGGCGGGCAATCGCTGCTTCGATCAGCGTGTGCCGGAAGAGCTTAACCGCAAGGTGCTCGACCATCTCTCCGACATCAACATGGTGCTCACCGAGCATGCCCGCCGTTATCTGATCGCCGAGGGCATTCGTCCCGAGACCATCATCAAGACCGGCTCGCACATGCATGAGGTGCTGGACTACTACCGGCCGAAGATCGAGGCCTCCGACGTCCTTGCTCGTGAGGGGCTTGAGACCGGGAAGTTCTTCATTGTCAGCACCCATCGTGAAGAGAACGTCGACACTCCTGACAACCTGCGCGATCTGCTCGCCACCCTGCGAGCACTGGCCGACGAGTACGGCTTCCCGCTGATCGTTTCGACCCATCCGCGTACGCGCAAGCGTCTGGAAGCGCTGGGTGAGTCGCTGGAGCATCCGTTGATTCGCTTCTCCAGGCCTTTTGGCTTGTTCGACTACATCAAGCTGCAGATGAACGCCTTCTGTGTGCTCTCCGATAGCGGCACCATCACCGAGGAAGCCTCGCTGCTCAACTTGCCGGCGGTGACGCTGCGCAATGCCCATGAACGCCCCGAGGGTATGGATCAGGGCACGCTGATCATGAGTGGAGTGAGGAAGGACTCGGTACTTGCCGCGGTGAAGGTCGTTACCGATCAGCATCGGAGAGGCGAACGCGCTGTTCCCGTAGTTCCAGATTATGAAGGCGGCCCGGTATCGCTGCAGGTGGTGCGGGTGGTCTTGAGCTACACCGACTACGTGAACCGAACCGTCTGGCGCAAGGAGTGAGCATGCGTATTCTGCTGACTGGCTCCAGCGGCTTCGTTGGGCGTGCCGTGCAGGCACGCCTGCTTGCTGATGGCTCGCATCATTTGCGCTGCGCTCTGCGCAAGGCACCGATTACTCCACTCAATGAAGTTGAGTATTGTCTCGCGCCGTCACTGGGAGCGGATGCTGACTGGTCACAGGCGCTCGCGGGCGTCGATGCGGTCATCCACTGTGCGGCGCGGGTGCACGTGATGCAGGAGCAAGCTGCCGACCCACTGGCGGAGTTTCGTCGAGCCAATGTCGAGGGCACCCTGCGCCTGGCGCGTCAGGCAGTGGCAGCGGGTGCGCGACGCTTCGTCTTTGTCAGCTCGATCAAGGTCAATGGCGAACAGACCCTCCCCGGGCAGGCTTACAGGGCGGACGATGTTTCGAATGCGACGGATCCTTACGGTATCTCAAAACGAGAGGCGGAGGACGGGTTACTGAAATTGGCTGCCGAGACCGGTCTGGAGGTGGTAATCGTGCGTCCACCCTTGATCTACGGCCCGGGGGTCAAGGCCAACTTCTTGAGCATGATGCGCTGGCTGCAGCGGGGTGTGCCATTGCCCTTCGGGGCCATAGACAACCGCCGCAGTCTGGTTGCATTGGATAACCTAGTGGACTTGTTGGTTGTGTGTCTCACCCACCCAGAGGCCAGTGGACAGCGTTTTCTGGTCAGTGACGGCGAGGATTTGTCTACCACGGAGCTCATGCGACGCTTGAGTGCCGCTCTCGGGCGTTCGGCCCGGCTCTTGCCTGTGCCGCAGGCGTTGATTGAGCAGGCTGCGATCTTGCTGGGGCGTCGCCAGCTTAGTCAGCGCCTTTGTGGTTCGTTGCAAATCAACATGGACAAGACGCGGGAGCGGCTGGGATGGACTCCGCCTCTTACCGTTGATCAGGCTTTGGCCAAGACAGCTGCGCATTACTTAAAAGAACTATCTCAATGAACCTTATGTTTCTTATGGCCGTCATTGCTGTGTTGGCATGGGGGCTTACGGCACTGTTGCGCCGCTATGCACTGGCCCGCAGCCTGATGGATGTACCCAACGGACGTAGCTCGCACAGCCAACCAACGCCCCGAGGTGGAGGAGTGGCTATCGTTGTGGCATTCCTGGTGGGGTTATGCGTTGCAGTTGTCGCAGGGGTGGAACTGCCGTCCGAGATTTACTATGCGTTGCTAGGCTCTGGTCTGGCAATTGCGTTGCTTGGGTTCCTTGATGACCACGGCCACATCGCCGCGCGCTGGCGTTTGCTCGGGCATTTTGCCGCGGCGGCGTGGGCACTTTTCTGCCTCGGTGGGTTGCCGCCTCTAGCAATACTGGGTCAGGTAGTTGATTTTGGCTGGCTGGGTTATTTGTTGGCCTCCTTGTATTTGGTTTGGTTACTCAACCTTTATAACTTTATGGACGGAATCGATGGTATTGCCAGCGTCGAGGCTATCTGTGTTTGCCTGGGAGGCGCCCTGTTATATGTCCTTCATGGAGATGCTGAAGCTGCAGTGTTACCGCTGATGCTGTCGTTTGCGGTTGCAGGATTTCTTTATTGGAATTTCCCGCCGGCGCGAATCTTCATGGGGGATGCCGGGAGTGGTTTCCTCGGTATCGTGCTTGGTGTTCTTTCCCTACAGGCGGCGTGGATCGACCAATCCTTGTTTTGGGGGTGGCTGATCCTGTTGGGCGTTTTCATCGTGGACGCGACCTTTACTCTGTTTCGCCGTTTGCTCCGCGGAGACAGAGTCTATGAAGCTCATCGCAGTCATGCCTATCAGTATGCTTCGCGTCAGTTCGGTCGACATTTGCCGGTGACCCTGGCGGTGGCCGTGCTCAATCTGTGTTGGTTGTTACCCATAGCCCTGTGGGTGGTGCTGGGTGGCGATGGCTTATTCGGACTGATGTTTGCTTATGCGCCTTTGCTGGTGCTGGCTGTCAAGTTTCGTGCCGGTGAGTTGGAGAACATATGAGCCAGTTGCGTACTTTGCTTGTCGTCGGCGCCGGTGGCCACGGCAAGGCTGTCGCTGAAGCTGCGCTACTTTCCGGCCAATGGCAGCGGGTCAACTTCGTAGATGATAGATGGCCCGCGCTTGAGGCGGTTTGTGGTATGCCTGTTCTCGGTGGTCTGGATCGCTTGGCTGAATATGCCGCAACAGCGGATGGTGCGATCGCAGCGGTCGGTAATAATCGCGTGCGCAGGGTCTGGCAGGAGAGGATTGTCGCGGCAGGGGGGGCGTCATTGGTCAGCGTTGTTCACCCTCGCGCTTGTGTAAGCCCCTCTGCGGTGATTGGTCCTGGGTCGGCCATCATGGCATTGGCAGTCGTAGGCGCCGAGGCTCGGCTGGGACAAGGGGTTATCCTCAACGCGGGGGCGGTGGTCGATCATGATGTGGTTATGCATGACTATGCGCATCTTGGTGTGGGTGCCTGTCTTGCTGGTGGTGTAGTAGTTGGCATGTCGGCTTGGCTTCAGGCC
This sequence comes from Ectopseudomonas guguanensis, assembly GCF_900104265.1. Lineage (GTDB taxonomy): Bacteria > Pseudomonadota > Gammaproteobacteria > Pseudomonadales > Pseudomonadaceae > Aquipseudomonas > Aquipseudomonas guguanensis. Next base: position 234,705 of record NZ_FNJJ01000006.1, on the reverse strand, counting down.
GGTTGCAGTGCGGGGTATGGTGTCGTTATCGAGCCTGGTTGCGTTGTTACGCCCGGCCAAGCTCTGATTGCCAGGGATTGAGGTAATAAGATGATTCGTCAGCAAATAGCGGCGTTGCGCCTACGGCTGTTGCGCTTGTCTCGCCGGCAAAAGCGAATTCTCCAGCTTGCGGTGGATGTACTGCTGATCTGGTTGGCCATGTGGCTCTCATTCGCCATTCGTCTGGGAGACTGGGATGCTGCCAAGCCTTTCTCGGGGCATGGCTGGCTATTTCTACTCGCGCCCGTGATTGCCCTTCCCATCTTTATAAGGATGGGCATGTATCGCGCGGTCATGCGCTATGTGGGTAACGATGCGCTTCTGACCATCGCCAAGGCGGTTACCCTGTCTGCGCTGGTGCTGTCTCTCGCTGTTTATTGGTACCGAGGCCCGACTGCTGTTGTTCCTCGTTCCATGGTGTTCAACTACTGGTGGCTGAGCCTGCTTCTGTTGGGCGGTTTGCGTTTAGCCATGCGGCAGTTCTTCGTCGGCGATTGGTTTGAGCCGATTGCCCGTCGTCTCAGTATCGAATCCGAAATTGCCAGAGTCGCGGTATATGGTGCAGGGGCGGCTGGCAATCAATTGGTCGCTGCATTGCGTCTCGGCAAGGCGATGCGGCCGGTAGCCTTTATAGATGACGATGCGGGAATCTCGAATCGGACCATTGCTGGACTGAAGGTTTATACCCCCAAGCATATTCAGCAGATGATCGACGAAACGGGGGCTGTGGAGATTCTCTTGGCCATGCCCTCTGTGCCTAGAGCACGCAGGCGCGAAATACTGAACTCTCTTGAGCCTTATTCACTGCATGTACGCAGCATTCCCGGGTTCATGGATTTGGCCAGTGGGCGTGTAAAGGTGGGAGATCTCCAAGAGGTCGACATCGCGGATTTGCTCGGGCGCGACGCCGTACCGCCCCGGCAGGATTTGTTCGAGCGCTGCATCAAGAATCAGGTGGTGCTGGTAACGGGGGCTGGAGGTTCTATCGGTTCGGAGTTGTGTCGGCAGATCCTGGCCAGCGGTGCTCGGACGCTGCTGCTCTTCGAGCATAGTGAGTTCAACCTCTACAGTATCCATGCCGAGCTGCAGCGGCGTATCGAGCGGGAGGCGCTGCCGATCAAGCTGGTGCCGATTCTCGGATCCATCCGCAACTACGAACGGTTGTTCGATGTCCTGCAGACCTGGCGGGTCAACACCGTCTACCACGCCGCGGCTTACAAGCATGTGCCGATGGTGGAGCATAACGTTGCCGAGGGTGTGCTCAATAACCTGGTCGGTACACTCAATGCGGCGCAGGCTTCGATCAAGGCCGGGGTGGCCAACTTCGTTCTGATCTCGACTGACAAGGCTGTACGGCCTACCAATGTCATGGGCAGCACCAAGCGCTTGGCCGAGATGGTGCTGCAGGCGTTGAGTCGTGAGTCTGCGCCGTTGCTCTTTGGCGATGAACGTGGCGTTCATCACGTCAACAAGACCCGTTTCACCATGGTGCGCTTCGGTAATGTGCTGGGTTCTTCCGGTTCGGTTATTCCGTTGTTCAGGGAGCAGATCAAGCAGGGCGGGCCGGTGACAGTAACTCATCCGAACATCACCCGTTATTTCATGACCATTCCCGAGGCGGCGCAGCTTGTCATCCAGGCCGGTTCGCTGGGGCAGGGGGGCGATGTGTTCGTGCTGGATATGGGCGAGCCGGTGAAGATTGCCGATCTTGCCGAAAAGATGATTCGTCTGTCCGGCCTGAGTGTGCGAGATGAGCGTAATCCGCATGGTGATATCGCCATCGAGTTCACCGGCTTGCGTCCTGGCGAGAAGCTCTACGAGGAGCTGCTGATTGGCGAAGATGTGAAGCCGACTGAGCATCCGATGATCATGCGCGCTGAAGAGGACATGCTGCCTTGGGAGGAACTCAAGACTCGTTTGAAGGCTTTGCTGGTCGCGGTCAACGAGGATGACTACGCCCGGGTACGCGTGCTACTGCGCGAGACCGTGCATGGGTATGTGCCTGAGGGCGAAATCGTCGACTGGATTCATCTGAGAAATCGCGAGGGCTGAATCGCGGATTTGACAGCTGGCAGATAGCGTCTAGTTTGAAAAGCGAGGCTATGGTTGCCTCGCTTTCTCATTTACAAGGAGTGTTGTCATGCTGAAAAATCGTCTCTCCTCTCTGCTGTTCGCCGTTCTCGCTTCCCTCTCTCTGGCTGCCACCGCAGCCGAGCCTCCAAAAACCGAAAGTGCCAAGCCTGCGGCTGTCCAGGCCGCGCAGGTTGCCACCGTCAATCTGAATACTGCTGATGCAGCGACCCTGCAGAGGGAGTTGGCAGGTATCGGTGCGACCAAGGCGCAGGCGATTGTTGCCTACCGTGAAGAGCACGGTGACTTCGCTTCGGTTGACGAGCTGCTGGAGGTGAAGGGTATTGGTCAGGCGACGCTGGAGAAGAACCGCGACAAGTTGAGCGTGAACTGACGCCAGGCGGCGTTGCCATTTGGGCCGGTCTTTGACCGGCCTTTTTTGCTTTTGGCGGGAGCGTTTATGTCGGTGCCGGGTCCAGTAGTGCTGGTGCGCACGGCGCACCCTACGTTTGGGGCGCAGGTAATAAAAAACCCAGCACTAGGCTGGGTTCTCGAATTTGGCTCCGCGACCTGGACTCGACAGCGAAGCTGAACGCGCTCCCGCGCGGCCCCGAAGGGGGGAGCGAAGCGAATAACCTGGGACATGGTCCCTGGTGAGAGTCCGGCAGATACAAAAAAGCCCCGGATCAACCGAGGCTTTTGAATTTGGCTCCGCGACCTGGACTCGAACCAGGGACCCAATGATTAACAGTCATTTGCTCTACCGACTGAGCTATCGCGGAACAACGGCGCGTATGTTACTGATTAAAAAAGAGAAGTCAACACTTTGCCGTGACTTCTGCTTGTCTGGTATTGGGCAGATTCGGCGGCGCTATCGTGGGAGGGGCTTTAGCCGCGACGGCAGTGGCAGATCGCGGCTGAAACGGAATGCCGCCCAGTTGTTCCGAGGTCGGCGGTGCCTGGGTATTGGTGTGGGGGCCACGCTCCGGGGCGAAGCTTTTGCTTTTGCGCTGCCCTAGCGAACGATTCGCGGCGGGGCGCCGCTCCTACAGTCATTTGAGACATACAAAAACGCCGGCTTATGGGCCGGCGTTTTTGTTTATCGCAGACGCTTACAGCACCGCGTGAATCGCGCGAGTGACGCTGTCCAGGTTGCCGTTGTTCAGCGCGGCGACGCAGATGCGGCCGGTGCCGACGGCGTAGATGCCGAACTCTTCCTTGAGGCGTTCCACTTGCTCCACGGTGAGGCCGGAGTAGGAGAACATGCCGCGTTGCTCGGCGACGAAGCCGAAGTCGCGCTTGGCGCCCAATGCTGCCAGTTGTTCGACCATGGCCAGGCGCATGCTGCGGATGCGGTCGCGCATTTCGCCCAGCTCGGCTTCCCACATGGCGCGCAGCTCGGGGCTGTTGAGCACGCTGGCGACCACGGTGGCGCCGTGGGTCGGCGGGTTGGAGTAGTTGGTGCGGATCACACGCTTGAGCTGCGAGAGCACACGAGTCGACTCTTCGCGGCTGCTGGTGACCAGCGACAGGGCGCCCACGCGTTCGCCGTACAGCGAGAACGACTTGGAGAAGGAGCTGGAGACGAAGAACTCCAGGCCCGACTCGGCGAACAGGCGCACGGCTTCGGCGTCCTGCTCGATGCCGTCACCGAAGCCCTGGTAGGCGATGTCGAGGAAGGGTACGTGCTCGCGCTCGCGCAGGACTTCCAGCACGGCTTTCCAGTCTTCCAGCTGCAGGTCGACGCCGGTGGGGTTGTGGCAGCAGGCGTGCAGCACGACGATTGAGCGGGCCGGCAGGTTGCGCAGGTCTTCGAGCATGCCGCCACGGTTCACGCCATTGCTGAACGGATCGTAGTAGCGGTAGTTGTGCACCGGGAAGCCGGCGGATTCGAACAGGGCGCGGTGGTTTTCCCAGCTCGGGTCGCTGATGGCCACGGTGGCGTCCGGCAGCAGGCGCTTGAGGAAGTCGGCGCCGATCTTCAGTGCGCCGGTGCCGCCCAAGGCCTGGGTGGTGATCACGCGGCCGGCTTCGATCAGGGCTGCGCCCTTGCCGAACAGCAGCTCCTGTACGGCCTTGTCGTAGGCGGCGATGCCTTCGATCGGCAGGTAGCCACGCGGGGCATGAGCCTCGATACGTGCCTTTTCGGCTTCTGCGACGGCGCGCAGCAGCGGAATTCGCCCCTCCTCGTTGTAGTAGACGCCCACCCCAAGGTTGACCTTGGTGGTGCGGGTGTCCGCGTTGAATGCTTCGTTGAGGCCCAGGATGGGATCGCGCGGAGCCATTTCGACGGCAGAGAAGAGACTCATGATGGGTGCGGCAACTCGAGTGAGGGGTGGGAGGCCAGGCGTCCCCGACAAAAGCGCTAGGGGGCGCGTAAACGGGGCGTTAGTATAACGACCCTGAATCCAGGGGGCGACAGCGCAAAGCCCTGAATTAAGGGCTTTTGCCAGGTAATTCGACTCTATCTGGAACTATCGCCGAATCGCCCTGCAATTCATGGCTTTGAACGCAGTCCGAAAGGATGCGTCACAGCCATTTGTCGAGGTACTGCATGTCCGAGTTTCAGTTGGTGACCCGCTTCAAACCGGCCGGCGATCAGCCCGAGGCGATCCGGCAGATGGTCGAGGGACTGGAGGCTGGGCTTTCGCACCAGACCCTGCTGGGCGTGACCGGCTCGGGCAAGACCTTTTCCGTGGCCAACGTGATTGCCCAGGTGCAGCGGCCGACCCTGGTGCTGGCCCCGAACAAGACCCTGGCGGCGCAGCTGTATGGCGAGTTCAAGGCGTTCTTCCCGAACAACGCGGTGGAGTATTTCGTCTCCTATTACGACTACTACCAGCCGGAAGCCTATGTGCCGTCGTCGGACACCTTCATCGAGAAGGATGCCTCGATCAACGACCATATCGAGCAGATGCGCCTGTCGGCGACCAAGGCGCTGATCGAGCGCAAGGACGTCATCGTGGTCTGCACCGTGTCGTCGATCTACGGCCTGGGTAGCCCCGAGGAGTACCTGAAAATGGTGCTGCACCTCGACCGTGGCGACAAGATGGACCAGCGCGCGCTGCTACGCCGTCTGGCCGAGCTGCAGTACACGCGCAACGACATGGATTTCGCCCGCGCCACCTTCCGTGTGCGCGGCGACGTGATCGACATCTTCCCGGCGGAATCGGATCTGGAGGCCATTCGCGTCGAGCTGTTCGACGACGAGGTGGAGAGCATCAGCGCCTTCGATCCGCTGACCGGCGAGGTGATCCAGAAGCTGCCGCGTTTCACCTTCTACCCCAAGAGCCACTACGTCACTCCGCGCGAGACCCTGCTGGAGGCGGTGGAGCATATCAAGGCCGAGTTGCAGCAGCGTCTGGAATACCTGCGTGGGGCGAACAAGCTGGTGGAGGCGCAGCGCCTGGAGCAGCGCACGCGCTTCGACCTGGAGATGATCCTCGAGCTGGGCTACTGCAATGGCATCGAGAACTACTCGCGCTATCTGTCGGGGCGCCCGGCCGGTGCACCGCCGCCGACCCTGTACGACTACCTGCCGGACGAAGCGCTGCTGGTGATCGACGAGTCCCACGTCTCGGTGCCGCAGGTCGGCGCCATGTACAAGGGCGACCGTTCGCGCAAGGAAACCCTGGTCGAATACGGCTTCCGTCTGCCTTCGGCGCTGGACAACCGGCCGATGCGTTTCGAGGAATGGGAGTCCGCCTGTCCGCAGACCATTTTCGTTTCCGCCACGCCGGGGCCTTACGAGGCCGAGCATGCCGGGCGGGTGATCGAGCAGGTGGTGCGGCCTACAGGCCTGGTCGACCCCGAGGTGGAGGTACGCCCGGCGCGCACCCAGGTCGACGATCTGCTCTCGGAGATTCGTCTGCGTGTTGCCGTGGGTGAGCGCGTACTGGTCACCACCCTGACCAAGCGCATGGCGGAAGACCTGACCGACTACCTGGGCGATCACGACGTCAAGGTGCGCTACCTGCACTCGGACATCGACACGGTGGAGCGGGTGGAGATCATCCGCGACCTGCGCCTGGGCACCTTCGACGTGCTGGTGGGCATCAACCTGCTGCGCGAGGGCCTGGACATGCCCGAAGTGGCGCTGGTGGCGATTCTCGATGCGGACAAGGAAGGCTTTCTGCGCAGCGAGCGTTCGCTGATCCAGACCATCGGTCGTGCGGCGCGTAACCTCAATGGCAAGGCGATTCTCTACGCTGACAATATGACCGGCTCGATGCAGCGGGCCATCGACGAAACCGAGCGCCGCCGCGCCAAGCAAATGGCCTTCAACGAGGCCAACGGCATCGTGCCCAAGGGTGTGCAGAAGGACGTCAAGGACATCCTCGAAGGCGCCGTGGTGCCGGGCGCGCGCAGCAACAAGCGCAAGGGCATGGCCAAGGCGGCGGAGGAGAGCGCACGTTACGAGAGCGAACTGCGTTCGCCGAGCGAGATCACCAAGCGCATTCGTCAGTTGGAAGAGAAGATGTACGCCCTGGCGCGCGACCTGGAGTTCGAGGCGGCGGCGCAGTTGCGTGACGAGATTCAGAAGCTGCGCGATCGCTTGTTGCAGGTGTGATGTTGCCGCGTGGCGCGGGGTTGTCTGTGTAGGAGCCCCGCCCCGGAGCGAAGCTTCTGGTTTGCGGTGTGCTTGCAATTCGCCGCGAGGCGCGGCTCCTACAGGGTGGTGTGGTGCCTGTGGAATTTGTGTAGGAGCGGCTGAGCGGCATTCCGCTTCAGCCGCGAAATGCCCCGCCCAGAAGACCGCCGCAAACTGTGGGAGCGGCTTCAGCCGCGACAAACCTCGCCGCTAAAGCGCCTCCCACAAAGGTTTGATACCGCAGACCGCGTAGCCCGGATGTAATCCGGGGGCAGCAGCCCGAGCTCCCCGGATTACATCCGGGCTACGGTCCTGTTGGAGCCCCGCTAGGCGCGAAGCTTTTGGCTTTGCGGTGTTCTCTCGGTTTGCCGAGTGGCGCGGCTCCGTCAGGGTGGTGCGTTGCCTGTGGAATGTGTGTAAGCGGCTTCAGCCGCGAAGCATGTCAAGCATGTCAAGCATGCCTACAGCCTGATCGCGGATAAATCCGCTCCTACGAGAACGCGCAGCCCAGTAGGGTGGGTTAGCCGCTTTCACCGCTACCGGCCGTTTCGCCGTGCTCGATGCGGCGTAACCCACCATCGGCGCAACGCGATCCATCACCTGGTGGGTTACGCGGCGCACCACTCTCATCCGCGCCTGTGCGATTGGCATTCAGCGCCGCTAACCCACCCAACGCGAAGCAGCGTCCGGCATCACCTTGGGCGGCCACGCACCCTGCGCTTAGCGCTGGTGCACCGATACACCAGCCGCGAAGGTTTCCTCCACCGCACGGTCATCACCGAGCATGGTCAGGGCGAACAGACGCTCTTCCAGGCTCTTGGCCTGCTGCATGCGGTAGCTCATCAGCGGTGTGGCGTTGTAGTCCAGCACCAGGAAGTCGGCGTCCTTGCCGGGCAGGAAGTTGCCCAGCTGGTCGTCCAGGTACAGCGCATTGGCACCGCCCAGGGTGGCCAGGTACAGCGACTTGAAGGGGTCGAGCTTCTTGTCCTGCAACTGCATGATCTTGTACGCCTCGTTCAGCGATTGCAGCTGGCTGAAGCTGGTGCCGGCGCCGACATCGGTACCCAGCCCGACGCGCACGCCATGGGCTTCCAGCTTGTTCAGGTCGAACAGGCCGCTGCCGAGGAACAGGTTGGAGGTCGGGCAGAAGGCCACGGCCGAGCCGGTTTCGGCGAGGCGCTTGCACTCGTCGTCGCACAGGTGCACGCCATGGGCGAACACCGCGCGCGGGCCGATCAGCTTGTGGTGGTCGTAGACGTCGAGATAGCCCTTGCGCTCGGGAAACAGTTCCTTGACCCATTCGATTTCCTTGCGGTTCTCGGACAGGTGGGTGTGCATGTACAGGTCCGGGTATTCGCCCAGCAGCTTACCGGCCAGCTCCAGTTGCTCCGGTGTACTGGTCGGGGCGAAGCGCGGGGTGACCGCATAGTGCAGGCGGCCCTTGCCGTGCCAGCGTTCGATCAATGCCTTGCTCTCGGCGTAGCCGGACTCGGCGGTGTCGGTCAGGTAGTCCGGGGCGTTGCGATCCATCAGCACCTTGCCGGCGATCATGCGCAGGTTGAGCTTATCGGCCTGCTCGAAGAACGCGTCCACCGACTGTGGGTGCACGGTGCCGAACACCAGGGCGGTGGTGGTGCCATTGCGCAGCAGTTCCTTGAGGAAGATCGCCGCCACGTCGCTGGCATGGGCCTTGTCTTCGAACTGCCGCTCGGTGGGGAAGGTGTAGGTGTTGAGCCAGTCCAGCAGTTGCTCGCCGTAGGAGGCGATCATGCCGGTCTGCGGGTAGTGGATATGGGTGTCGATAAAGCCGGGGGTAATCAGCGCGTCGCGGTAATGCTGGATCTCGACGCCGGCCAGCTTCGGCAACAGCTCGGCGGCGGGGCCAACCTGGGCGACCTTGCCGTTTTCGATCAGCAGGATGCCGTCCTCGAAGTATTCGTAGGACTGCTCGACACCGACCTCGGCCGGATCGGCGAGGCTGTGCAGGATGGCGGCGCGGTAGGCTTTGGTATTGGTGGTCATCTGTTACGTCTCGATTGAGCGGGCAGTGCGGTGCGCCGTGCGCACCACGGATAATGCGGTGTTATTGGTGCGCGCGGCGCACCCTACTGGGCGCGGCGCGAATTCGTCGCGCCACGGCCCGGCCCGTAGGGTGCGCTGTGCGCACCTAGAGTCAGGACCGGCGCGAGGCCGGCAACAGCTTGGCGACGCTGGATTCGCCTTTCTTCACGTCCTGACCGAAGCTGGCGTTATAGGTGGCGATCACCTCGCCGGCGATGGACACGGCAATCTCCACCGGCAGCTTGCCTTTCACTTCGGGCAGGCCCATGGGGCAGCGCATGCGCGCCATCAGGGTGTCCGCGAAGCCGCGTTCGCGCAGGCGATGCTCGAACTTGACGCGCTTGGTCTTCGAGCCGATCAGGCCGTAGTAGGCGAAGTCGCCGCGTTTGAGGATGGCCGCGGTCAGCTCCAGGTCGAGCTGGTGGTTGTGAGTCATGACTATGTAGTAGCTGCCGGGCGGCATGTTCTCCACCTCGTCGACCACTTCGTCACCCACGATCTTCTCCACGCCGGCGGGGATGTGCTCGGGAAATTCGTTCTCACGCGAGTCGATCCAGCGCACCTTGCACGGCAGGCTGGCGAGCAGCGGCACCAGTGCGCGACCGACATGGCCGGCGCCGAACACGGCGATCTGCGCCTGGGGCTGACCCATGGGCTCGAACAGCAGCACGGTGGTACCGCCGCAGCACTGGCCCAGGCTGGCGCCGAGGGAGAAGCGCTCCAGGCGGGTGTCCTGGCTGCGGCTGGCGAGCATCTCGCGCGCCATTTCCATGGCCTTGTACTCCAGATGGCCGCCGCCGATGGTCTCGAAGATGCGCTCGGCGGTGACCACCATCTTCGAGCCGGCATTACGCGGCGTCGAGCCGCGTTCTTCGATGATGGTCACCAGAACGCAGGCTTCACCTTTTTGCTGCAGCTCGGCGAGGGCACTGATCCAGCTCATTTGCTCAGCCTCCAGGAAGGCGTGGTCTGTCCCGGGCGCGGCAGGCGCCAGTTGCTCGGCGACGGATCGAGAATCGGCTCCGGCGCCGGGCGAGCGGGGCGGTTATTCGGTTCGGTGTGTTTTGTCATTGTTCTACACCCATTCATCATTCATTCGCGGTTTGTGGGAGGCGCTTTAGCGGCGACAGTCGCGGCTAAAGCCCCTCCCACGGCGCCAGAGCCTTCAGTAGGGTGGGCTTCAGCCCACCAATACGGGCCGTCGATGTTGGTGGGCTGAAGCCCACCCTACGCTCCGACCGTTTCCATTTCGACGGCGCTTGTTCTGGCTTGCTTCAGCTTGCGCATCTGTTCCACACCCCAGAGCACGCGCTCAGGCGTGGCTGGTGCGTCGATCTGCGGTTGCACCTTGTAGTCCGCCAGGCTGGCCACGGCGTCCTTCAGCGCGCACCAGGCGGCGATGCCGAGCATGAAGGGCGGCTCGCCCACTGCCTTGGAGTGGAACACGGTGTCTTCCGGGTTCTTGCGGTTCTCCACCAGCTTCACGCGCAGGTCGATGGGCATGTCGGCGATGGCCGGGATCTTGTAGCTGGCCGGGCCGTTGGTCATCAGCTTGCCCTTGGCGTTCCACACCAGCTCCTCGGTGGTCAGCCAGCCCATGCCCTGGACGAAGGCACCTTCGACCTGGCCGATGTCGATGGCCGGGTTCAGCGAGTCGCCGACGTCATGCAGGATGTCGCCGCGCAGCATGCGGTATTCGCCGGTCAGGGTGTCCACCAGCACTTCCACGCAAGCCACGCCGTAGGCGTAGTAATAGAAGGGGCGGCCGGCCGCCTTGTCGCGGTCGTAATAGATCTTCGGCGTACGGTAGAAGCCGGTGGAAGACAGCGAGACCTGACCGAAGTAGGCCTTCTGGATCATCTCCTCGAAGGACAGGAAGTGGTCGCGCACGCGCACCTGGCCGTTGCGGAATTCCACATCTTCCGGGGTGACCTTGTACTCGCGCACCAGGAAGTCGACCAGGCGCTGCTTGATGGTCTCGGCCGCGTTCTTCGCCGCCATGCCGTTGAGATCGGCACCGCTGGAGGCTGCGGTCGGCGAGGTATTGGGCACCTTGTCGGTGTTGGTGGCGGTGATCTGGATGCGCGAGATATCGACCTGGAACACCTCGGCGACGACCTGCGCCACCTTGGTGTTGAGGCCCTGGCCCATCTCGGTGCCGCCGTGGTTAAGGTGGATCGAACCGTCGGTGTAGATGTGGATCAGTGCGCCGGCCTGATTGAGGAAGGTGGCGGTGAAGCTGATGCCGAATTTCACCGGGGTCATGGCCAGGCCTTTCTTCAACACAGGACTCTTGGCGTTGAAGGCGCGGATTTCTTCACGGCGCTTGGCGTACTCGCAGCTCTGCTCCAGCTCGGCGGTCATCTCGTGGATGACGTTGTGCTCGACGGTCTGGTGGTAGTGGGTGACGTTGCGCTCGGTCTTGCCGTAGTAGTTGAGCTTGCGTACTTCCAGCGGGTCCTTGCCGAGGTGGCGCGCCACGGCGTCCATCACTTCCTCGATGGCGACCATGCCCTGCGGGCCGCCGAAGCCGCGGTAGGCGGTGTTCGAGGCGGTGTTGGTCTTGCAGCGATGACCGTTGATGGTGGCGTTGCCGAGGAAGTAGGCATTGTCGGAGTGGAACATGGCGCGGTCGACGATGGAGCCGGACAGGTCCGGTGAGTAACCGCAGTTGCCGGCCAGGTCCATCTCGATGCCATGCAGCAGGCCGTCGTTATCGAAGCCGACGTCGTACTCGACATAGAAGGGGTGACGCTTGCCGGTCATGCTCATGTCTTCCATGCGCGGCAGACGCATCTTGGTCGGCCGGCCGGTGAGGTGCGCGATCACTGCGCACAGGCACGCCGGGCCGGCGGCCTGGGTTTCCTTGCCGCCGAAACCGCCGCCCATGCGGCGCATGTCGATGACGATCTTGTTCATCGGCACGCCGAGCACTTCGGCCACCAGCTTCTGTACCTCGGTGGGGTTCTGCGTCGAGGTGTAGACCAGCATGCCGCCGTCTTCGGTGGGCATCACCGAGGAAATCTGGGTTTCCAGGTAGAAGTGCTCCTGGCCGCCGATATGCAGGGTGCCCTGCAGGCGACGCGGGGCACTGGCCAGTTTGCTGGCCGAGTCGCCGATGCGATGGGTGTGGCTGGCGAGCACGAAATGCTTCTTGCGGTAGGCCTCGACGACGTCGAGCACCGGCTCCAGGTCTTCGTATTCGACGATGGCGGCCATGGCCGCCTTGCGCGCAGTTTCCAGGCTGTCGGCGGCCACCGCCAGCACCACCTGGCCAACGTACTCCACCTTGCCGTCGGCCAGCAGCGGGTCGCCGGCGACCACCGGGCCGATATCCAGCTGGCCCGGTACATCGTCCTTGGTGATGGCGATGGCCACGCCCGGAAACTCGTAGCAGGGGCGGGTGTCGATGCGCAGGATGCGCGCATGGGCGCGATCCGACTGGCGCGCATAGACGTGCAACTGGTTGGGGAATTCCAGACGGTCGTCGACATAGACCGCCTCGCCGGTGACATGCTTGTCCGCGCTCTCGTGCTTGACGCTGCGGCCGACGCCGCTGGTCATGCCGGCGCGGAACAGGGCGGCCAGCTCTTCCTGGGATTTGTGTTCGATATGACTGGACATCTTCGTCTCCAAAAAAATGCTGCGCGCTCAGGCGTAAGCCGTGACCCGGGTTTCGATTTCGGGTGACTGCTGTTCCAGGAAGAACTTGCGCAGCAGGTTCTGGGCAGTGAGCAGGCGGTATTCCTTGCTGGCGCGGAAATCCGACAGCGGGGTGAAGTCCTCGCCCAGCGCGTCGCAGGCGCGTTCGATCACACCCGGATACCAGGCCGAGCCGACCAGGGCCGCCTCGCAGGCGCTGGCGCGTTTGGGGATGGCGGCCATGCCGCCGAAGGCGATGCGCGCTTCGGTGACCACTCCGTCGACGATGGTCAGATTGAAGGCCGCGCAGACGGCGGAGATGTCGTCGTCCAGGCGCTTGGACACCTTGTAGGCGCGGAACGCCTGGTTGGCCTGCTTGCGCGGCACGATGATCTTCTCGATGAATTCGGCTTCCTGGCGGGCGGTCACCTTGTAGTCGAGGAAGTAGTCTTGCAGCGGCAGGATGCGCCGGGTGTTGCCCTGGCGCAGGGCGATCTGCGCGCCGAGGGCGATCAGCAGCGGCGGGGCGTCACCGATGGGCGAGGCGTTGCCGATATTGCCGCCCAAGGTACCCTGGTTGCGGATCTGCAGCGAGGCGAAGCGGTGCAGCAGCTCGCCGAAGTCCGGGTACTCGCGCGACAGGGCTTCGTAGCAGTCGGACAGGGCCGCGGCAGCGCCGATTTCGATGGCGCTGTCGGTCACTTCGATGCGCTTCATGTCCTCGATATGGCCGACGTAGATCATCACCGGCAGTTCACGGTGGAACTGGGTGACTTCCAGGGCCAGGTCGGTGCCGCCGGCGAGCAGGCGGGCTTCCGGGTTGGCGGTGTAGAGGTCGGCCAGGTCGGCGACTGTCAGCGGCACCAGGCAGCGCTTGTCGCCACTGTTGAGTTCGGCGGTCTCACGCGGGGCGATGGCCTTGAGTCGGGTCACGGTGTCGGCTTCGAAGGCGTCGAACTGGTCCGGCTGCTTCTGACAGCAGGCCTGCTCGGCGGCGTCGATGATCGGGCGGTAGCCGGTGCAGCGGCACAGGTTGCCGGCCAGGGCTTCCAGCGTGGCGCCCTTGTCGAAGCCGGTGGAGTTCTTCTGCAGGGCGAACAGCGACATGATGAAGCCGGGGGTGCAGAAGCCGCACTGCGAGCCGTGGCAGTCGACCATCGCCTGCTGCACGCTGTGCAGCTTGCCCTGGTGCTTGAGGTCTTCGACGGTGATCAGCTGCTTGCCGTGCAGGCTGGAGACGAAGGTCAGGCAGGAGTTGAGGGTGCGATAACGAACGCGCTCGCCATCGAGCTCGCCCACCACCACGGTGCAGGCACCGCAGTCGCCGGAGGCGCAGCCTTCCTTGGTTCCGGTCTTGCCAACGTGCTCACGCAGGTAGTTGAGCACGGTGACGTTGGGGTCCAGGGCATGCTCGGTGCGCAGCTCCCGGTTGAGTAAAAACTGGATCAAGGACGACCTCCAGGCACACTTTATTGTTATGACTCGGTTGGCTGGCCAGGTGATGCACGCACTGCAGGGCTCTGGCGCGGGCTGCCATGGGGCCAATCTAGAGTTTTCTGACTTCTGGGTCAACAAATATTTGACCCTGCGGTCAGTTGCTTGTCATGCAAATCGGTTATGAGCCTGCGGTCGGGAGTCATGAGGTCAGCGTAGCGACTTTCATGCCAGCGAAGGCGCTGCCAGGGAGTAGGGTGCGCCGTGCGCACCGCTGTTCACCTAAGCAGCAGGTGCGCACGGCGCACCCTACAAAGCCAAATCGCTGCATCAACAAGCAAATACGACATCGTTAAAACAAAACCCCGGGAGCCTGCGCTGCCGGGGTTGGCTGGGGAGGGTGGCTCAGGGCTTACGTCAGCTGCGATTCGCTCAGCTGATGTTCTTCGCCGGCATAGTAGGCACGCACCTTGGGGTCCATTACCGCGCGCCACAGCGGCGGGAAGAGGGCGAGTACGATCATCCCCGCATAACCATTGGGCAGCTGCGGGCTGTCATCGAAATGGCGCAGCACCTGATAGCGGCGTTTGGCGTAGGCGTGGTGATCGGAGTGACGCTGCAGGTGGAAGAGGAACAGGTTGGTCAGGAGGAAGTTGCTGTTCCACGAGTGATGCGGATTGGTGCGCTCGTAGCGGCCGTTGTCCAGTTTGCGCCGGTGCAGGCCGTAGTGTTCGACGTAGTTGACGATCTCCAGCAGGGTGAAGGCCATCACCGCCTGGCCGAGGAAGAACAGTGCGCCGAGCGCGCCGAAGGCTAGGGTGAAGCCGAGCAGGAACAGCGCGCTGATCGCGTACCACCAGATCAGTTCGTTGCGCCAGTGCAGGGCCGGCAGGCCGCGACGCCCCAGGCGCTCGGCCTCCAGCTTCCAGGCATTGAGGAAATTGTGCTTGTAGGCGTGCGGCAGGAAGGCGTACAGGCTCTGGCCGAAGCGCGAGGAGGAGGCGTCCTCGGGCGTGGATACGTGCACGTGGTGGCCGCGTACATGCTCGACCTTGAAGCCGGCGTAGCACACCGCCGCCAGCAGCAGGCCCCCGGTATTCTGCTCCAGGCGCGGGTCCTTGTGGATCAGCTCGTGGGACACGGTGATGCCGATGGCGCCCATCACCGTGCCGACCGACAGCACCCAGCCGAGCTGGCCGACCCAGCTCCAGGCCGGGTAGCTGACGAAAATCCAGCCGCTCCAGATCAGCATCGCCAGCAGCAGCGGCACCGTGGCCAGGCTCAGCAGGCGGTAGTAGCCCTGCGCCTCCAGCGCCGGTACTTCCTCACGCTCGTCCGGGTTGGCCGGGTCACGACCCACGACGAAATCCAGCAGCGGAATGACGCCAAACACCACCGTGATCACCAGCCAGGCCCAGGCATCGGCATGGGCGCTACCCAGCGACCAGTAGTAGCTGAGCGGTATGCCGAACACCGGGATCAGCCAGATCCAGTAGCCGACTTTCTTCAGGGCGATCATCCAGTGCGAGGGCAGGCGTTCGAACATGGGGGCTCCGCTTGATTCTTGTTATGAATGCGCTGGTATGATTGTAGGACAATCATGATTGGCGACTACCCTTGGTAGCCCGACCTTTCGAACGGAAAGCACCGCGTCCGGACGCTTGGCCCGGTAACACCCTGTGTTACACTCGCCGCCAGTTTTTCCTGCTCCCGCCCAGCCGTGGCGGGGCCCCCAGACTCGACCGCCTGCCCCTGGATCGACGCAAATAAGGAATGTCATGACGTTCAAGGCCCCGGACAGCCTCGCCGAGCAAATTGCCCATTACCTGGCCGAACGCATCATTCGCGGTGAGCTCAAGGAACGCGAGCGCATCCAGGAGCAGAAGGTCACCCAGGCACTCAACGTCAGCCGCGGTTCGGTGCGCGAGGCGCTGCTGATTCTCGAGCGCCGCCACCTGATCGTGATCCTGCCGCGCCGCGGCGCCCAGGTCAGCGAACTGACAGCGCATCACGTCGCCAGCCTCTACGCGCTGAGCATCGAGCTGTACGCCATGCTGGCCCGTGCGGTGATCGAGCGCTGGCAGGTGGAAGCCGATCTGGCGCCGTTCCTCGATATCCAGCGGCGTCTGCAGGACAGCCTCGAGCGTAGCGATATCGGTGCCTTCGTCGAGAGCAGCTTCGACGTGATGCGCGCCGCCTTCCCCTTCGCCGACAACCCCTACCTGCAGGAAACCCTGGAGAACCTGCTGCCGGCCATCAGTCGCACCTATCACCTGGCGCTGGAGCGGCGCAAAGGCGAGATGGGCCAGTTCATGAACACCTTCGCCAGCTTGCTGCAGGCGATCATCGCCCGCGATCACGCTCGCGCCCGCGAAGTGCTGCAGGCCTATGGCGAGCACAATTGCCAGCTGGTGCTGGCCACCCTGGCCGAGCGTTAACCCCAGATGCGCCTGAAAAGCATCAAGCTGGCCGGCTTCAAGTCCTTCGTCGATCCGACGACGGTGAGCTTTCCCAGCAACATGGCGGCGGTGGTCGGGCCCAACGGTTGCGGCAAGTCCAACATCATCGACGCCGTGCGCTGGGTGATGGGCGAAAGCTCGGCGAAGAACCTGCGCGGCGAGTCGATGACCGACGTCATCTTCAATGGCTCCAACACGCGCAAGCCGGTGACCCAGGCCTCCATCGAACTGATCTTCGATAACAGCGACAACTCGCTGGTGGGCGAGTACGCCGCCTTCGCCGAGATTTCCATCCGCCGCCGGGTCACCCGCGACGGGCAGAACACCTATTTCCTCAACGGCACCAAGTGCCGTCGCCGCGATATCACCGATATCTTCCTCGGCACGGGCCTTGGGCCGCGCAGCTACTCGATCATCGAGCAGGGCATGATCAGCAAGCTGATCGAGGCCAAGCCCGAGGAGCTGCGCAATTTCATCGAGGAAGCCGCCGGCATCTCCAAGTACAAGGAGCGCCGCCGCGAGACCGAGAACCGCATCCGCCGCACCCAGGAAAACCTGGCGCGCCTGACCGACCTGCGCGAGGAGCTGGAGCGCCAGCTCGAACGTCTGCACCGTCAGGCTCAGGCGGCGGAGAAGTACCAGGAATACAAGGCCGAGGAGCGTCAGCTCAAGGCCCAGCTGCTGGCCCTGCGCTGGCAGACGCTGAACCAGCAGGTCGGTAGCCGCGAGCAGGTGATCGGCGACCAGGAAGTCGCTTTCGAGGCGCTGGTGGCCGAGCAGCGCAGCGCCGATGCCGCCATCGAGCGCCTGCGCGATGGCCATCATGAACTCTCCGAGCGCTTCAACCTGGTACAGGGCCGCTTCTATTCCGTGGGCGGCGATATCGCCCGCGTCGAACAGAGCATCCAGCATGGCCAGCAGCGCCTGCGCCAGTTGCAGGACGACCTGCGCGAGGCGGAAAAGGCGCGCCTGGAAACCGAATCGCACCTGGGGCACGACCGCACCTTGCTCGCTACCCTGGGCGAAGAGCTGGAAATGCTCCTGCCCGAGCAGGAGCTGACCGCCGCTGCCGCCGAGGAGTCCGCCGCCGGCCTGGAAGAGGCCGAGGCCGCCATGCACGGCTGGCAGGAGCAGTGGGACGGCTTCAACCAGCGCAGCGCCGAACCGCGTCGCCAGGCTGAGGTGCAGCAGTCGCGCATCGCCCAGCTGGAGCAGAGCCTGGAGCGTCTGGCCGAACGCCAGCGCCGCCTGAACGAAGAATTGCAGCAGCTGGCGGCCGACCCCGAAGACGCCGCCATTCTCGAACTGAACGAACAGCTAGCCGCCGGCGAGCTGGAGCACGAAGCCCTGCAACTTGCCGAAGAGCAGCAGGCCGAGCGTCTGCAGCAACTGCGCGAAGAGCTGCAGCAGGCCGGTCAGGCCCAGCAGCAGGCTCAGGGTGAGCTACAGCGGCTGAACGGCCGTTTGGCGTCACTGGAAGCGCTGCAACAGGCCGCCCTCGATCCTGGGCAGGGGGCCGGCGACTGGCTGCGCGAGCAGAACCTGCTGCAGCGTCCGCGCCTGGCCGAAGGGCTGCGTGTGGAGACAGGCTGGGAGCTGGCGGTGGAAACCGTGCTCGGCGCCGACCTGCAGGCCGTGCTGCTGGACGATTTCGCCGGGCTGGATTTTGCCAGTCTGGAACAGGGTGAACTGCGTCTGGCCAGCCCCGCCAGTGGCGGCGCACGCCGTGCTGGCAGTCTGCTGGACAAGATCGAGTCGAGCCATGATCTGTCGCCCTGGCTGGCCAGTGTGCGCCCGGTGGAGTCGCTGGAGCAGGCTCTGGCGGCTCGCGCGCAGTTGGCCGAGGGCGAAAGCCTGATCAGCCGCGACGGCTACTGGGTCGGCCGGCATTTCCTGCGCGTGCGCCGTGCTGCCGAAGCTGATAGCGGCGTGCTGGCGCGCGGTCAGGAGCTGGAACGCCTACAGTCGGAGCGCGAGGAACGTGAAGCAGCCCTGGCGCAACTGGACGAACGCCTGACGGCGCTGCGCGACGAGCAGCGCCGTCAGGAAGAGCTGCGTGAGCAGCAGCGCCGTCAGGGGCAGGAACTGGCGCGGCAGTTGAGCGAGCTGAAGGCGCGCCTGTCCGCCAGTCAGGCCAAGGCCGAGCAGCTGGGCCTGCGTCGCCGCCGTCTGCAGGACGAACTGCAGGAAGCCGCCGAGCAGCGCGAGATCGAGCAGGAACAACTGGGCGAAGCGCGCCTGCAACTGCAGGACGCGCTGGATGCCATGGCGCTGGACAACGAGCAGCGCGAAAGTCTGCTGGCCAGCCGCGACAGCCTGCGCGAGCGCCTCGATCGGGTGCGTCAGGAAGCGCGGCAGCACAAGGATCACGCCCACCAGCTGGCGGTACGGGTCGGCTCGCTCAAGGCGCAGCACGACTCCACCCGCCAGGCGTTGGAGCGTCTGCAACTGCAGGCCGAGCGCCTGCACGAGCGGCGCGAGCAACTGTCGCTGAATCTGGAAGAGGGCGAGGCGCCGCTGGAGGAGCTGCGCATCAAGCTCGAAGAACTGCTCGAGCGGCGCATGGCAGTAGACGAGGAGCTGCGTCAGGCGCGTGTGGCGCTGGAAGATGCCGACCGCGAACTGCGCGACGCCGAGAAACGCCGCACTCAGGCCGAGCAGCAGGCGCAGATGCTGCGCAGTCAGCTGGAGCAGCAGCGCATGGACTGGCAGTCGCTCAACGTGCGGCGCAAGGCCCTGGCCGACCAGCTCGCCGAGGACAATTACGACCTGCACGGGGTGATCGCCACGCTGCCGGCCGAGGCCAGCGAGAGCGCCTGGGAAGAAGAGCTGGAGCGCATGGCCGCGCGTGTCGCCCGGCTCGGGCCGATCAACCTGGCAGCCATCGACGAGTATCAGCAGCAGTCCGAGCGCAAGCGCTACCTGGATGCGCAGGATGCCGACCTGGTCGAGGCACTGGAAACCCTGGAGAACGTCATCCGCAAGATCGACAAGGAAACGCGCAATCGTTTCAAGGACACCTTCGATCAGATCAATGGCGGTTTGCAGGCACTCTTTCCAAAAGTTTTCGGTGGCGGCAACGCTTATTTGGAACTCACCGGCGAAGATTTACTCGATACCGGTGTAACCATCATGGCGCGGCCCCCGGGCAAGAAGAACAGCACCATTCATTTGCTCTCCGGTGGAGAGAAGGCGTTGACCGCCTTGGCACTGGTGTTTTCCATCTTCCAGCTCAATCCGGCGCCGTTCTGCATGTTGGACGAAGTGGACGCACCGCTGGACGATGCCAACGTCGGACGCTATGCGCGGCTGGTCAAGGAGATGTCGGCGACGGTGCAGTTCATCTATATCACCCACAACAAGATCGCCATGGAAATGGCCGATCAGCTGATGGGGGTCACCATGCACGAGCCGGGCTGCTCGCGTCTGGTGGCAGTGGATGTCGAGGAGGCGCTGGCGATGGTGGAGGCGTGATGGCAGAGCGCCGTGGGATTAACCGAATATAGGCACAACCTTAATGTTGCTCCCTGTGTAAAGTTGCCTTTCGTCGTGCTAGCTTATTGCCCACTTTTGTTACACGCGGAAAACGTCAGACAGAACATGGAGTTGGCGCCGCGTTTTATAGTCGAGTTGTGATCCGGTTGATTGGATCTTTTTTTCACCAGAATTTTTAAGGGTCAGGTATTTCATGGAATTCGGTCTGCGCGAGTGGCTGATCGTTATTGGCATCATCGTTATCGCTGGCATTCTTTTCGACGGCTGGCGCCGTATGCGCGGTGGCAAGGGCAAACTCAAGTTCAAGCTCGATCGCAGCTTCGCCAATATGCCCGACGACGACAGCGATCCGGATCTTCTCAGCCCGCCACGGGTAGTGCAGCGCGACCACGATCCTCAACTGGACGAAGATGATCTGCCATCGATGAGTGCCAAGGACCTGCCGCGTCGCTCGCGTAACGAGCCGCAGCAGGGCGACCTCAACCTGGCGGTCGACGAGCCGGTTCCGACCCTGCTCAACCCGGTCGATGAAGTCGAGCCGAAAGAGCCCAAGAAGCCCGCCAAGCCCGCCGCTGATGCTGCCCCCGTGGAAGAGGTGCTGGTGATCAACGTGGTGGCCCGTGACGATTTCGGCTTCAAGGGCCCGGCGCTGCTGCAGAACATTCTGGAAAGCGGTCTGCGCTTCGGCGAAATGGACATCTTCCACCGTCATGAGAGCATGGCCGGTAACGGCGAGGTGCTGTTCTCCATGGCCAACGCGCTCAAGCCCGGTACCTTCGATCTCGACGATATCGAAGGCTTCAGCACTCGAGCGGTGAGCTTCTTCCTCAGCCTGCCTGGCCCGCGTCATCCCAAGCAGGCCTTCGACGTGATGGTCGCGGCTGCACGCAAGCTGGCCCACGAGCTGGGCGGCGAGCTGAAGGACGACCAGCGCAGCGTGATGACCGCGCAAACCATCGAACACTACCGCCAGCGCATCGTCGAGTTCGAGCGCCGGCAACTGACACAGAAACGTTAAAACGCAGCGGCAAGCTGCAAGCCTCAAGCTGCAAGCCACGCGCTTGGCTTGGGGCTTTTTATTTCGTTATGTCTGACGCTGCCCTGATTGCCGGATCGGGGCAGCGGCAGACCGTAGGGCGGGTGCAACCCGCCAGTTTCGCCATGGCGGGTTGCACCCGCCCTACGCGCCAACCCATTCCGAGTGAAACAAGTAGCGGATACCCGATCT
The DNA here is from genome assembly GCF_900104265.1 of Ectopseudomonas guguanensis. GTDB lineage: Bacteria > Pseudomonadota > Gammaproteobacteria > Pseudomonadales > Pseudomonadaceae > Aquipseudomonas > Aquipseudomonas guguanensis. Next base: position 213,686 of record NZ_FNJJ01000006.1, on the reverse strand, counting down.
TCTGTTTTCTTGTCGCTTGAGGCTTATTTGCAATGACCGACGTCGCCCAACGAATCGCCGAGCTGCGCAACGAACTGGATGCGCATAACTACCGCTACTACGTGCTGGACGAGCCGAGCGTGCCCGATGCCGAGTACGACCGCCTGTTCCGCGAGCTGCAGGCGCTGGAAGCCGAGCATCCGGAGCTGGTTACGCCCGAGTCGCCGACCCAGCGTGTCGGTGGTGAGGCGCTCAGCGCCTTCGGCGAGGTGCGCCATGAGGTGCCGATGCTCAGCCTGGGCAACGCCTTCGAGGAGGACGACCTGCGCGCTTTCGATCGCAGTGTGCAGCATGGCCTTGGCGTTTCGGGCGGCGATCTGTTCGGCGGCGGTGCCGAAATCGAGTACAGCTGCGAACCCAAACTCGACGGCCTGGCCGTCAGCCTGCGCTACGAGAATGGCCAACTGGTGCGCGGTGCCACGCGCGGCGACGGCAGCACCGGCGAGGACATCACCAGCAACGTGCGCACCATTCGCAACGTGCCGCTCAAGCTGCAGGGCAAAGGTTGGCCGCAGGTGCTGGAAGTGCGTGGCGAAGTGTTCATGCCCAAGTCGGGCTTCGAGGAGCTCAATGCACGCCAGGCCGAGAGCGGTGGCAAGACCTTCGCCAACCCGCGCAACGCCGCTGCCGGCAGCCTGCGCCAGCTCGACCCGAAGATCACCGCCAGCCGTCCGCTGGAATTTTGCTGCTACGGTGTCGGTCAGGTCAGCGGCGAGCTGCCGGGTACCCAGGTGGCCATGCTGCAGCAGCTCAAGGCATGGGGAGTGCCCATCAGCCGCGAGTTGAAACTGGCCAAGGGCGTCGAGGCCTGCCTGGACTACTACCGCGATATCGGTCAGCGGCGCATGAGCCTGGCCTATGACATCGATGGCGTGGTGTTCAAGGTCAACAATATCGAAGACCAGCAGCAGCTGGGCTTCCGCGCGCGCACGCCGCACTGGGCCATCGCCCACAAGTTCCCTGCGCAGGAAGAGCTCACCGAGCTGCTCGACGTGGAATTTCAGGTGGGCCGTACCGGCGCGGTGACCCCGGTTGCGCGCCTGAACCCGGTCAAGGTGGCGGGGGTGATGGTGGCCAACGCCACCCTGCACAACATGGACGAAGTGGCGCGCCTGGGTGTGATGATCGGCGACACGGTAATCATTCGCCGCGCCGGGGACGTGATCCCGCAGGTCATGGCGGTGGTGCCCGAGCGTCGCCCGAGAAACGCCCGCCCGGTGCACATTCCCGAGCAGTGCCCGGTGTGCGGCTCGGCGGTGGAGCGCACGCAACTGGTCAAGCGCAGCAAGGGCAAGGAGTCGGTCAGCGAAGGTTCGGTGTACCGCTGCGTCGGTCGCCTGAGCTGCCAGGCACAGCTCAAGCAGGCCATCATTCACTTCGTCTCGCGCCGCGCGATGGACATCGAGGGGCTCGGCGACAAGACCATCGAGCAACTGGTGGACGAGAAGCTGATCGGCTCGCCGGCCGACCTGTACAAGCTGAGCTTCGAGCAGATCATCGGTCTGGAAGGCTTTGCCGAGGTTTCCAGCAACAAGCTGCTGGCAGCCATCGAGAACAGCAAGCGGCCGAGCCTGGCGCGGTTCATCTATGCCCTGGGCATTCCCGACGTGGGCGAGGAAACCGCCAAGGTGCTGGCCCGCTCGCTGGCCTCGCTGGCGCGTGTGCGCCAGGCACTGCCGGAGGTGCTCACCTACCTGCCGGATATCGGCCTGGAAGTGGCCCACGAGATCCACAGCTTCTTCGAGGATGCGCATAACCAGCAGGTGATCAGCGCCTTGCTCGGCGAGTGCGGTCTCGAATTGCAGGACGAGGGTGAGCTGAGCGCCGAGTTCTCCGCCGTGGCCACGCTCGGCGGCATGCTCGACAAGCTGAACATTCCCACCGTCGGCCCAGGTGCCGCGCAGAAGCTGGCCGAGCGCTTCGGCAGCCTGGAAGGCGTGCTGAATGCGGACTGGCTGGACATGCGCCAGGCACTGCCCGAGAGGCAGGCCAAGGCGGTGCGCGAGTTCTTCGACCAGGCGGCCAACGCCCAGCGTGCCCGCGCCATCGAGCAGCAGTTGCGCGAGTTCGGCATGCACTGGCAAAGCGAGAAGAAAGTCGCCGAAGGTCTGCCCCTGGCCGGCCAGACCTGGGTGCTGACCGGCACCCTGGAAGTGATGAGCCGCGACGTCGCCAAGGAAAAGCTGGAAAGCCTGGGCGCCAAGGTGGCCGGCTCGGTGTCGGCCAAGACCCACTGCGTGGTCGCCGGCCCCGGCGCCGGCTCGAAGCTGGCCAAGGCCGGTGAGCTCGGGGTGAAGGTATTGGACGAGGCGCAGTTCCTCGACCAGCTCAAGGCTTACGGCATCGAGGCGTAGGACGGGTGAAACCCGCCATTGGCGCGCTGGCGGGTTTCACCCGCCCTACGTTCTACAGAGGCAGACGAAGGTCCGCCGATCTTGTAGGAGCGGCTTCAGCCGCGAAGCTGCCAGCGTGGGGCTAGCGAACGCCCCCGGATTGCACCCGGGCTACGATCCGCTGGGGGTGAAGGTATTGGACGAGGCGCAGTTCCTCGAGCAGCTCAAGGCTTGCGGCATCGAGGCGTAGGGCGGGTGAAACCCGCCATTGGCGTGCTGGCGGGTTTCACCCGCCCTACGTTCTACAGAGGCAGGCGAAGGTCCGCCGATCTTGTAGGAGCGGCTTCAGCCGCGAAGCTGCCAGCGTAGGGCTAGCGAACGCTCCCGGATTGCATCCGGGCTACGATCTGAGCGATGCGACCCGGTGCGCACGGCGCACCCTACCTCCGTCGACACCAACCGTAAGGTGCGCCATGCGCACCTTGGCCTCTGCGATCCTCAAGCGGCGAAGCGCTGATCCAGATAGGCGATGATCGCCTTGGACTCGTACAGCCAGGTGCTCTGGCCATTTTCCTCGATGCGCAGGCACGGCACCTTGATGCGGCCGCCTTGTTGCTCCAGGGCCTGGCGGTGCTCGCCGTCGTGTTTGGCGTCGCGCAGCTGCACCGGCAGGTTGAGGCGGTGCAGGGTGCGCCGTACCTTGACGCAGAACGGGCAGGCGTGGAACTGGTACAGCGCCAGGTTGGCCGTGGCTCGCTCGACTTCGGCTTGCGCCTCGGGGCTGCGCTTGAGCTTGCGCGGACGGCTGACCCAGTCGGCGAACACGACCAGCTGGCCCAGGCCGATACGAAGGGCTTTGATCAACATCTTTCTAACTCCTGAAATGCCGACGGCCGTTCACCAAAGTGAGCGGCCGTCGTCTTGAGCGGGAATCAGCGAACCAGATTGAGGAATTCGCCGCGGGTCGCCGGGTTGCTGCGAAATTCGCCGAGCATCACCGAAGTGACCATGGAGGAGTTCTGCTTCTCCACGCCGCGCATCATCATGCACATGTGCTGCGCTTCGATGACCACCGCCACGCCGAGGGCGCCGGTGACCTGCGCGACCGCTTCGGCGATCTGGCGGCTGAGGTTCTCCTGGATCTGCAGGCGCCGGGCGTACATGTCGACGATGCGTGCCACCTTGGACAGGCCGAGTACCTTGCCGTTGGGCAGGTAGGCTACGTGCGCCTTGCCGATGAACGGCAGCATGTGGTGCTCGCACAGCGAGTAGAGCTCGATGTTCTTGACCAGCACCATTTCGCTGTTGTCGGAGCTGAACAGCGCGCCATTGGTCACTTCCTCCAGCGTCTGCTGGTAGCCGCGGCAGAGGTACTGCATGGCCTTGGCGGCGCGCTTGGGCGTGTCCAGCAGGCCTTCGCGGGATACGTCCTCACCAAGCTGGCCGAGGATCGCGGTGTACTGTTGTTCCAGGGACATGGAAAATCCTGTTGGGTGTCGAATGGGCGCAGGGTAGGGCGCCGACAGGGGCCTGGCAAGAGTGCCAGGTTCTCTGATTACTCGTCGCGACCATCCATCATGGTGCGCTTGAGGATGATGTAAACCGCGCCGGTACCACCGTGTTTGGCCAGGCAGGAGCTGAAGCCCAGCACCTGCGGGTGTTGGCGCAACCAGGTATTGACGTGGCTCTTGATCATCGGTTTGCGCCCGTCCATGCGCACCGCCTTGCCGTGGGTGACGCGCACGCAGCGAATCTCCAGCTTGGTGGCCTCGGCGAGGAATTCCCACAGCGTGTCGCGCGCCTTCTCGACGCTCATGCCGTGCAGGTCGAGGCTGCCGTCGAAGGGAATCTGGCCAAGCTTGAGCTTGCGCATCTGGCCTTCCTGCATGCCATTGGCCGCCCAGTACAGGGCGTCCTCGGCGCCGACATCGATGACGAACTGGTCGGACAGGCCATCCACCTTGATCTCGCTCTGGCTGACGGTCGCAGCCTGGCGCAGGGTGTTGAACTGCTTGCGATCGGGTTTGGGTTTGCCGGTGTCGGCGCGGTCGTGCTTGAGCGGCTTGACGCCGCGCAGCTCGGCCTGGAACAGGGAAAAGTCGTCGTCTTGCATCGGTGGCTCCGCGAAACAGACGGGTATTTTACCCAAATGCCGGCCAGGTAAGCGCAGAAAGACGCAAGCGTAGCAGTCGCTCAGTCGCGCCTCTTCAACAACGATGGCGACAAGCTAAGGTCGCTGGGGCGGCGCAGACGCCTGCGGCAGCGCCGCCAGAAGGCGATGCCGGCCCACAGCAGGAACAGGCCGAGCAACAGCAGGGCGATGGCTTCGCCAATGGAGTCGTTGAGCCCCCCCAGGGCCGGCGCTCGCCCGACCAGCGAAGCGACGCCGGCCATCGCCAGGAGAATGCCGAAAGCGGCGAGCAGGGCGCCCAGCGCGGCACCTATGCGCAGGCGCCAGCTTCTCGGCTGGCGAGGGCGCAGACGGCGTGCATCGAAATCGTCGGACAGCTTCATTCCGATTTCCTTTGGCTTATCGGCGGTATGACCGGTCGGTTTCGCCGGGGTTCCGCTGCTCTGGCACGAGCTGGATCAGATCAGCGATTTGGCTTGCGGCACCAGGGTGGCGAAGTTGTCGCCAAGGGCGATCATCTCGATGCGATGCACTTCGGCAGCGGCGATCACGCTGCCGTCCGGCGCTGGCAGGTCGCGGGTGGCGCAGGCGGCATCGACCAGGGTGCAGCGATAACCATAGTCCTTGGCGGCGCGTACCGTGGTGCTGACGCTGGAGTGGGTCATGAAACCGCAGACGATCAGGTCGAGATGGCCGAGGGCCTGCAGGCGATCATGCAGCTCGGTGCCGGCAAAGGCATTGGGCAGGCGTTTCTCCACGATGATCTCGCCAGCCAGCGGTGCTGCTTCCGGCAGGTGGCGGCCGCGCGGGCCGCTGGGGTCGAGCAGGCCGCCGGGAATGCCCAGGTGCTTGACGTGAACGATGTCGCTGCCGGCTGCTCGGGCGGCGGCCAGCAGGCTGGCGATCTCCGCCAGTGCAGGGGCCAGGCCGGGAAGCGCCAGTACGCCGCTGCGGTACTCTTCCTGGGCATCGATGATCAGCAAGGTCGCATTGCTCAGGCTGGCCGGTGCGTGGCCACGACCGGTGAGCTGGAACATGGTTTGCGGATGGGACATCTCGGGCTCCTGGCTGATGGTGATGATGTGCCATTGTCCGCTTGCCAGCGCGGTCTGTGAACCTCTATCTGCGCCAATGCTTGCCCAGTGCCTTGCGCCGGAGCAGAATCGGAACTGCCCCGAAGGAGTTGGGGTCGTACGCAAAAGGAGTTGCCATGTCACTTTTTTCGCAGCTATCCCCGCATTTCTGGCTCTTGTTTTCCATCGCCGTGTCCGTGGCGGTGCTGCGCGAGTTGCGCCGCCCCGACGAAGGGGCGCCGCGGCGCAAGCGAAGAGGTTGATGAGCGCTCGTCAGGCGCTCGTTCATGCGCTGACCACCTGCACTGGGCTAAACTTCCGCACTTTTCATCCGGAGGCCGCCCGTGACCGCTCTCTCTACCCGTTTACGCACCCTGCGTGATTACATCCGTTGGGCCGTCAGCCGTTTTCAGGCCGAGCAGCTGTTCTTCGGCCATGGCACCGACAACGCCTGGGACGAGGCGCGCCAACTGGTGCTCGGCGCATTGCACCTGCCCTGGGAAATCTCCGACGCCTACCTCGATTGCCGCCTGGAAGACGACGAGCATGCCCACCTGCAGGCATTGCTCAAGCGCCGGATCGAAGAGCGCGTCCCGACCGCCTACCTGCTCGGCGAAGCCTGGTTCTGCGGCCTGCCGTTCGTGGTCGATGAGCGCGTGCTGGTACCGCGCTCGCCGATCGCCGAGCTGATCGACCGTCACTTCTCCCCGTGGCTGCCTGCAGAGCCTGCACGCATTCTCGACCTGTGCACTGGCTCCGGCTGCATCGGCATCGCCTGCGCCTACGAATTCCCCGAGGCAGAAGTGGTGCTCGGCGACCTGTCGTTCGATGCGCTGGAGGTGGCCAACCTCAATATCGAGCGCCACGGGCTGGAGGAGCGGGTCTACTGCGTGCAGGGCGATGGCTTTGCCGAGCTGCCGGGGCAGCGTTTCGACCTGATCGTCTCCAATCCGCCCTATGTCGATGCCGAGGATTTCGCCGACATGCCGGCCGAATACCAGCACGAGCCCGAGATGGGCCTGGCCTGTGGCGATGACGGGCTGGATCTGGTGCGACGCATGCTGGCCGAAGCGGCCGATCACCTGACCGAGCGTGGCGTACTGATCGTCGAAGTGGGCAACAGCCAGGTGCACGTCGAGGCGCTGTATCCGGAGGTGGACTTCACCTGGCTGGACTTCCAGCGCGGCGGGCATGGCGTGTTCCTGCTGGCGGCCAAGCAGTGCCGTGAGCATCAGGCGCTGTTTCGTTCGCGAGTGAAGGGCTGATCGATATTTTTCGCGGCTGAAGCCGCTCCTACAGGGGCGCGTAGTTGCGTAGGGCTGTAGGAGCGGCTTCAGCCGCGATGAATCAGCGCGTGGCGATCCAGATCAGCAGCCCCGCCTGAAACAGGCTGAACGCCACCAGGCAGGTGATGGTGAAGCGCAGGCCGCTGTCTTCGCGCTTGAGGCGCTCGAGCCGATCTTCCAGCTTGCGCAGCTTGACGTCCTGCTCCTGCAGCGTCTGGTCAGCCTGCTGCAGCATCGCCGCGGCGTCTAGCAATTCGACGATCTGCACCTTTTCGGCATGCCAGTCGCCGTGCAGCGAGCTGACCCGCGGCGCGCTGTAGAAGGGCTTGAGCTGCAACGGGTCGCTGTACTCAATGGTGAAACCCTGCGCCTTCAGCGCGTGATCACGACGGGCGCGAGCGGCCTCGTTGAAGTTGTCCTTGGTCGGCAGGGCGCCGCCCTCGACCTGATAGTGCGCGTACTGCTTGCGCGCCCAGGCGATGCCCTGCGCCATGAGAAAACGTCCCAGGCCGCGGTTGGCCGGCTCCACGCTCAGGCCCTTGTCCGGGCCGAAGCGAACTTCCTTGCGCTGATGATCGGCCCAGACTTCCAGCAGGTTGGTCTGACGATGCAGGCGCTGGCCAGGCACCTGGATGGTCAGACGCAACAGGCTGGTGTCCCTGGCGTGCCGCTCCACCCGGCCGAGCTGGACGAAGCGCAGCGGCCGCGGCCCGGTTTCCCGGTCCACGGGCAGCGGCGCCAGGCGCAGCAGGCTGAACTGCTCGGCTGGCAGGTCGGACCAGGGGTGCGCTGCTGCAGGGGTTTCGCCTGTGCCGGTTTCGGCGTCGGCGGTTTGCGCCTGCGGGGCTGGGTTCTCGCTCATGGGCGTCCTGTGTACGGGGCGGTGGCCTTCAATGCGTTATCGGCCATTTTCCTCGGCACTGGAGCGAATGAAGGCAACGATCCGCTCGCCCAGCGCACGGGCCAAGGGTAGCTGCGGATCGTCATAGGACGCCAGCTGTTCGTTCCAGGGCGCAGGCGTGATGCGCATGATGTGATTCATGTCGGGGATCAGCGCCAGTTCGGCATCGGGTTTGGCCTGCTTGAGCACCTCGGCGTTGTCCGGGCTGACCTGCGCGTCGTGGGTGCCCTGCACGATCAGGGCGGGCATTTGCAGCGCTGCGAAGTTCTCCGCCGGGTCCTGGCGCAGCAGGCTGATCAGGTAGGGCTGCACGCTGGGGCGATAGATCGCTTGCAGCTCTTTCGGGACCTGCGGCTGCAGTTTGCCGCGAATCAGGTTGGCGAGTATGTGGCGGCTCTCGGCCAGTAGCTGTGGCGGAAGGCGCATGGCCAGTTGCATGTCCAGCACCTGGCCGATGGGGTAGGCAGGGCCGGCGATGGAAACCAGTGCATCGGCCTGGCTGGCGGGCGCGGCCAGACTGGCGATCAGCGCGCCCTCGCTGTGGCCGATGAGAATCAGCCGGTCGAAGCGTGGATCGTCCCTGAGCAGCCTGGCCCAACCTTCGGCGTCGGCCACGTAGCGCTCGACGCTGAGGTCCTTTTCATCCGGCGTCGCGGCACGGCTGGCGGCCACGCCGCGCTTGTCGTAGCGCAGGCTGGCGATGCCATTGCGCGCCAGGACCTGGGCCAGCTTCTTCAGCGCATCGTTATGACCGCCCTCGGGATTGTTGCCGTCGCGGTCCGTGGGGCCGGAGCCGGCGATCAGCAGCGCCACCGGCAGCGGCTTGTCGCTTTGCGGAACGAGCAGGCTGCCGTACAGGGTGCCCTGGTCGGTATCGAGGCTGATGGGCTGTTGGCGGGTGGTGCTGGCCTGGGCCAGGCCGGTGATCAGGGTGAGGGACAAGAGCAGGGCTCGCAGCATGATGAGGGTAGGGTAGTGGCAGGTTGGCATTGGACGCATCCGAACGAGCAAGGTTCGGGGTGAACTGCAAGTAGGTGGCAGGTATACTCGCCCACCTTGTGATTCGGGCCTGCGCAGTGCCGGGCCTGAGCTGAATCTCGCGGAGCGTCTTCCCATGTCCGGCAATACCTACGGCAAGCTGTTCACCGTCACCACCGCTGGCGAAAGCCATGGCCCGGCGCTGGTCGCCATCGTCGACGGTTGCCCGCCCGGTGTCGAGATTTCCCTGGAAGACCTGCAGCGCGACCTCGACCGCCGCAAGCCCGGCACCAGTCGCCACACCACGCAGCGCCAGGAAGCCGACGAGGTGGAAATCCTTTCCGGCGTGTTCGAGGGCAAGACCACCGGTTGCGCCATCGGTCTGCTGATCCGCAATACCGACCAGAAGTCCAAGGACTATTCGGCGATCAAGGATCTGTTCCGTCCGGCGCATGCCGACTACACCTACCACCACAAGTACGGCATCCGCGACTACCGTGGCGGTGGCCGTAGTTCGGCGCGCGAGACCGCCATGCGCGTGGCGGCCGGTGCCATCGCCAAGAAGTACCTGGCCAGCCAGGGTATCGTCATCCGCGGCTACATGAGCCAGCTCGGCCCCATCGAAATCCCGTTCAAGACCTGGGATTCGGTGGAGCAGAACGCCTTCTTCAGCCCTGACCCGGACAAGGTACCGGAACTCGAGGCCTACATGGATCAGCTGCGCCGTGACCAGGATTCGGTCGGCGCGAAGATCACCGTGGTTGCCGAAGGAGTGACGCCGGGGCTCGGCGAGCCGATCTTCGACCGCCTCGACGCCGAACTGGCCCATGCGCTGATGAGCATCAACGCGGTCAAGGGCGTGGAAATCGGCGCCGGCTTCGCCTGCGTCGCCCAGCGCGGCACCGAGCACCGCGACGAACTGACCCCGGAAGGTTTCCTCTCCAACAACGCCGGCGGCATTCTCGGTGGCATCTCCAGCGGCCAGCCGATCGTCGCCCGCCTGGCGCTCAAGCCAACCTCCAGCATCACCACACCGGGGCGCTCGATCGATGTCGACGGCAATCCGGTGGACGTCATCACCAAGGGCCGTCACGACCCTTGCGTGGGTATCCGCGCCACCCCGATCGCCGAGGCAATGATGGCCATCGTGCTGATGGATCACCTGCTGCGTCACCGCGCGCAGAACGCCGACGTGCGCGTCACCACGCCGGTGCTGCCGCAGCTATGAGTGGCAAGCTGCAAGCTGCAAGCTACAGGCCGTCATCCCGGCTTCCTGAAGCCTGCGGCCTGTAGCCTGTGGCTGCTCTTCCTTACTGGCGGCTGTCCGCTTTCTACTTCTTCTACTTCGCCCTGCTCGGAGGGACGGCGCCCTTTCTGGCGCTGTACTTCGATCACCTGGGCTTTTCCCCGGCGCGCATCGGCGAGCTGATCGCCATTCCCATGCTGATGCGCTGCGTGGCGCCGAATCTGTGGGGCTGGCTGGGCGACCATACCGGCCAGCGTCTGCTGATCGTGCGTCTCGGTGCGCTGTGCACGCTGCTGTGCTTTGCCGGCATCTTCCTCGAGCAGAGCTACGCCTGGCTAGCGCTGATCATGGCCACCCATGCCTTCTTCTGGCACGCGGTGCTGCCGCAGTTCGAGGTCATCACCCTGGCCCATCTGCGCGAGCAGGCGGCGCGCTACAGCCAGATTCGCCTATGGGGCAGCATCGGTTTCATCGTCGCCGTGGTCGGTCTCGGCCTGCTGTTCGAATGGCTCAGCCTGGACGCCTATCCGGCAGCGCTGGTGGCGATCATGGCCGGCATCGTCGTCGGCAGTTTCTGGGTGCCCAACGCCCAGCCGCTGCAGCGGCCGAATGTGCCGGAGCAGGGTGGTTTCCTGCAGCAACTGCGCCGTCCCGGCATTCTCGCGTTCTACCTTTGCGTTGCGCTGATGCAACTGAGCAACGGGCCTTACTACACCTTTCTCACCCTGCACCTGGAGGGCGTCGGCTACAGCCGCGGCGCCATCGGTCTGTTCTGGGCGCTGGGGGTGGTGGCGGAGATTCTGCTGTTTCTGCTCATGGCGCGGCTGCTGCAACGTTACTCGCTGCGTGTCGTGCTGCTGGCCAGCTTCCTGATCACTGCGCTGCGCTGGCTGCTGCTGGGCAATCTGGCGCAGTACCTGCCGGTGCTGCTGCTGGCGCAGTGCATGCACGCGGCCACTTTCGGCGCTTTCCATGCCGCCTGCATCCACTTCGTGCAGCGCAGTTTCGCCGATCGTCAGCAAGGCCAGGGGCAGGCGCTGTACGCCAGCCTGGCCGGTATCGGCGGCGCCCTTGGGGCGCTGTACGCCGGTTACAGCTGGAAGGGGCTGGGCCCGGCCTGGACCTTCGCCATCGCCAGTCTGGTAGCCTTGCTCGCAGCCTTCGTCATTGCCACCCGTCTGCCGCCCGAGCGGCCCTGAATCGAGTGAACCGTCATGAGCAGCCTCGCCGTCCACCTGCACACCTCACCGGAACTGCCGAACAAGGTCCTCAACCATGCCGCCGACATCGCCAGCACCCTGGCGGCGGTGGGCCTCGACTATCGCCAGGTGGAGCTGCCGGCTGCATTGCGCCCGGGCTGCGAGCAGGCCGAGTTCGACCAAGCCTATGGCCTGTGGCTGCAGGCGTTCATGGGCAATGAGGGGCATGTGCAGCAGGAGCTGTTCAACCTGCAACGCAACCATCCGCAGAAGCTGGAGCTACGTGCGCGCTACCTGGACGAACAGGTGCAGGCTTCGACCTGCGCCTGGCTGTTCATCGGCGGTTTCGCTCAGCTCAGCGTGCATCTGGATGGCTACGTCTACCGGCTGAAAGGCGAGCGTGGCGATCTGCTGACCTTGCCGGCCGGCACCCGCCATTGGTTCGATCTGGGCGAGGAGCCGCATGCGCTGGTGCTGCGCCTGAGCCAGAGCGAGGAGACGCCGGAGCGCACCGGGGACGATATCGCCAGCCGTTTCCCTCGGCTGGAGGCGTGAGGGAACCGGCGTAACGCCAGCTATCCTGGGAAGGCAACCTTTCGGACAGGAGCTTCGTCATGGGTTCTACCTTCAACGGGCTGATCGGCCTGATCATCCTGGCCCTGGATATCTGGGCGATCGTCAACGTGATCAAGAGCAACGCCGAGAGCGGAATCAAGATTCTGTGGATTCTGCTGATCGTGCTGCTGCCCGTGATCGGCCTGATCATCTGGGCGCTGATGGGCCCGCGCGGGAGCGTCAGGCTATGAGCCGCCTGTGGCTGCTGGCCCTGGCGCTGCTGCCTCTCTGGGGGGCTGCGGCAGAGACTGCCGATGCCTGGCAGGCATTGCGCGAAGGTCGCGCAGTGCTGCTCATGCGCCATGCCATGGCACCGGGTACCGGCGATCCGGCCAATTTTCGCCTCGGGCAATGCGAAACCCAGCGCAACCTCAACGCTCAGGGCCGCGCCGAGGCCCGGCGCTGGGGTGAACTGCTGGCCAGCCAGGGGATCGAGCAACCACGTTTGCTCAGCAGTCGCTGGTGCCGCGCGCTGGACACCGCCAGCGGCATGCAGCGCGGCCCGGTGCAACCCCTGGCCGCGCTGGATTCGTTTTTCGGGCGACCTGAAGACGGTGCCGAGCAGACCGCCGAGCTGATTCGCAGCATCAACGCACTGCCGGCCGGTGAGCCTCTGGTGCTGGTGTCCCATCAGGTCAATATCACCGCCTTGACCGGGATCTTCCCCGCCTCGGGCGAGGGTTTGATCCTGCCTTTACCGCTGCGCCCGCAGGTTCAGCCTCTGGCGCGCGTGCCCGCGCCATGATTACCAGGGCAGTCGTGCCTGCACGGGCTGCAACACGCCTTCAAGTTCCAGCAACTGCTGCTTGCGCGGCAGGCCGCCGGCATAACCGGTCAGGCTGCCGTCGCGGCCGATCAGGCGGTGGCAGGGCACGATGATGGAGATCGGGTTGGCGCCGTTGGCCGTGCCTACCGCGCGTACGGCCTGTGGCTTGCCGATGACGCCGGCCAGCTCGGAATAGCTGCAGGTACGGCCGTAGGGAATGGCCTGCAAGGCCTGCCAGACCGCCTGCTGAAAGGCCGTGCCTCTGGGCGCCAGGCGCAGTTCGAACTGACGGCGCTTGCCGGCGAAGTATTCGTCGAGCTGGCGGCACACGGCATCCAGCTCACGGCTGGCAGGCTGCCAGCCTGCCTCGATGCGCCAGGGCCGACTGTCCAGCTCCATCAGCAGCAACTGCAGGCCGCTTTCGTCACCTGCGATGAACAGCGGCCCGATGGGGCTGTCGTGGTGGCGGTAATGCATGCTCAGCCTCCCGAGTAACAGTGCCAGAGATGCGCAGCAGCGTACGCCCGCCAGGGGCGCCAGGCTTCGGCGCGGATTTTCAGACGGCGCGCATCGATGCCGCCGGCTCCCCAGACCGGCGCCTTGAGCAGGCCCAGATCGCTGGCGGGAAAGGCATCCGCCTCACCGAAGGCGCGCAGGGCGATGTACTCCGCGGTCCACGGGCCGATGCCGGGCAGGGCGCACAATCGCTCGATCAGCGCTGCGCTGCCTTCTTGCAGATCGAGCTTGAGGCTGCCATCGGCAATTCGTGCAGCGAAATGCTGCAGGCACTGCACGCGCTTGCCGGGCATGCCGATGCCGGTCAGATCGGCCTCGGCAAGCGCCTGCGGCGTCGGGAACAGGCGGTTGATGCCCAGCGCTTGCGGCGTCTCGATCGGCGTGCCGACACGCTGCACCAGGCGCCCGACTATGGTGACTGCCGCCTTGACCGTGACCTGCTGGCCAACGATGGCGCGTACTGCCTGCTCGAACGGATCGAAGGCCACGGGCAGGCGCAGGCCGGGGTTGCGCAGCAGCAGCGGTGCCAGCAGTTCGTCGGCGCTCAGGTGGCGGGCAATGGTTGCGGGCTCGCTGTCGAGATCGAACATGCGCCGTACGCGCTGCTCCAGTTGATCGAGATGCGCGGGTGATGCGATACGGCAGCGCAGTTCCAGTGCATTCTGCCCAGGCAGCGGCGTCACCCGCAGCCAGCCGGGCACACCGTCGATGCTGAAGCCGCGGCTATAGCTATCCGCGTCCAGCGACTCCAGGCCGGGAATCGCGCGCAGTGCGAAGTGACCGTGGAATTGTTGCCAGTTCCACGGCGGTTGATAGGGCAGAAGCAGGGTAATGATGTTCATGGCTGGCACCCTAGCGCGGCGTTCGGGTGTTGTCAGCGTGAAGATGACTTTCAAACTGCGACGATCTTGCCTGTGTGCGGGGGCGCGGTGCGCACGGCGCACCCTACATGAAGCGCGTTCCAGGCGCACGGGCTTGACGTGGGGTGCGCCGCGCGCACCAGGGGAGCCAGCTGCGATACATGGCAGCACGGCTCAACGGCACCCTAGGAGCCACGTTGATAACGCCCCGGCGTGATGCCTTTCCAGCGCTTGAAGGCGTGGATGAAATTGGACAGCTCGCCATAGCCCAGGCGTTCGGCGATTTCCTCCAGGCTCAGGCCGCCTGCTGCGAGCAGTTCCTCGGCCAGGGCCTGGCGCACTTCGTCCTGCAGGGCACGGAAGCTGGTGCCTTCCTCGGTCAGGCGGCGTCGCAGGGTGCGGCTGCTCAGATGCAGGCGGCCTGAGACCTGCTCCATGTCGGCGATCTGTCCTGGAGATTGCAGCAGCAACTGACGTACGCGCCCGGCCAGGCCCTGGTGCCATTGATGGCGCGCCAGCAACGCCTGGCATTGCTGCTCGCAGGCGCTGACCAGGTGCGGGTTGGCCCGCGGCAAGGGGTTGTCCAGCAGATCGGCGGCAAAGCCCATTCGATTGCCCGGTGCGCCGAAGCGCGGCACCTGGCCGAAGGCTGCGAAAGGTGAGACGTCAGCCGGTGCAGGCTGGCGCAGCTCCAGCGCGAGCAATGGCAGCGCACTGCCCAGCAGTTCGCGCACGACCACCAGGGCACCGAGCATGTCGCGCTGCACGATGAAATCATGCAGCGCCGGGGGCAGGGCGCTGTCGTCGAAGTGCAGGCTGGCGATGGCGTCATCCAGGCTCAGGCTGATGCGGGTGAAGGCATAGGTCAGGCCGTGGTAGCGCAGCCCCAGGTCGGCCGCCTGGCGTACCGTGGCGCTGCTGAGAATGGCGTAGCCCCAGGCGCCGTAGGTGGTCAGGTGGTAGCGCCGGCCGGCCTGCAGGCCCAGATCGTCGACGTCGGGCAGTGCCTCGATCAGGTTGGCGATCAGCTGCAGTTCACGCTGCGCCTCGACTTCGCCATTCAGGCTGGCGAGTTGCACGGGGCTGAGCCCCGTATCGTGCAGGCAGCTGTCCAGGCTCAGGCCGAGGTCGAGCCCCAGTTGGGTCAGCAGCTGGATGCTGGTGATGCTGCGGCGGGCGGGCCAGGGTACTGACATCGATTGTCCGAAAATCACAATATCCTGGCCGACTATGCCATAACTCAGGCTTGGCGGGGCAAGTAGCATCTGCTCATCGCTCACCAAGGTCGGGGAGACCACAATGCACAACAACCCCCGTACGAAGGCGCCCTGGCGCGTAGTGATCATCGGCAGTGGCTTTGCCGGCCTGGGCCTGGCCATGCAGCTGCGCAAGGCCGGTGAGGACGACTTCCTGTTGCTGGAAAAGGCCGGCGAGGTCGGCGGTACCTGGCGCGACAACAGCTATCCGGGCGCCGCCTGCGATGTGCCTTCGCACCTGTATTCCTTCTCCTTCGAACCCAAGCACGACTGGTCGCGCAAGTTCGCCCCGCAGGCGGAAATCCACGCCTACATCCTGCAGTGCGTGGAAAAGCACCGGCTACGCCCGCATATCCGCCTGAACAGCGAAGTGCAGGGCGCCGAGTTCGACGCCGTGCGCGGCATCTGGCGGGTCGAGCTGGCAGGTGGCGAGGTGATCGAGGCGCAGGCCCTGGTCAGTGCCTGCGGCCAGCTCAATCGCCCGGCCTATCCGAAGTTGCCCGGGCTGGAGAACTTTCGTGGCGAGGCCTTTCATTCGGCGCGCTGGCGGCATGATCTCGACCTGAGCGGCAAACGCGTGGCGGTGATCGGCACCGGCGCGTCGGCGATCCAGTTCGTGCCGCAGATCCAGCCGAAAGTCGCCAGCCTGAGCCTGTTCCAGCGCTCGGCCGCTTATGTGCTGGCCAAGCCGGATCGCCGTTATCGCCCCTGGGAAATCGTCTTGAAACAGCGTCTGCCCCTGCTGCAACGCGCTGACCGCCTGCTGCAGTACCTGCACCATGAGGCGCGGGCAGTCGCCTTCATCCGCTTTCCCTGGCTGATGCGCCTGTTCCGTCACAGCTTCACCCGCCACCTGCGGCGGCAGATGCCCGATGCCGGCAAGCGTGCCCAGTTGCAGCCGGACTACCCCATGGGCTGCAAGCGCATCCTGATCAGCAACGACTACTTCCCGGCGCTGGCAAAGGCGAATGTCGAGATCGTCGACGCGGCGATCCGCGAGGTGCGCGAGCATTCGCTGGTGACGGCCGATGGCCGCGAGCATCCCTGCGATGTGCTGATCTACGGCACTGGTTTCACCGCCACCGATTTTCTCGCGCCGATGCGCATTCGCGGCCTCGATGGCGTGGACCTGAACCAGGCCTGGCGCGATGGCGCCGAGGCCTACAAGGGCATCAGCGTCAGCGGCTTTCCCAACCTGTTCCTGCTCTACGGGCCGAACACCAACCTCGGCCACAACTCCATTCTCTATATGCTGGAGAGCCAGTACGCCTACGTGATGGGCTGCCTGCAGGCGCTGCGCGAACAGGGGCTACGCTATCTCGACCTGCGCCCGACGCTGCAGCGTAGTTACAACGCAGAGCTGCAGCAGGCGACTCATCGAACGATATGGGAGCAGGGGTGCGACAGCTGGTACAAGACCGCTACCGGCAAGAACACCAACAACTGGCCGGGCTTCACCTTCACCTATCGCCTCATGACCCGTACACCGGAGCTTGCCGACTATGACTGCGTCCGCTGACTTCAAAGCCCCAGCCGCCGAGCAGATGCTGCTGCGTGGCCTGTTGCGCGGCTTTCTGCGCCTGTTCTTCCGCGGCCTGGTGCGGCCGCCGATGCCGGTGGCCGGGCAGCGGCGGGTGCTGCGTGCACTCACCACCATCACCCTGACGCCACGCGGCGTAACGCGCAGTGCCGATACCCTGGCCGGGCGCCGCTGCGAATGGCATTGGCCGCCTGCCAGCAACGGCGGCGTGCTGCTCTATCTGCATGGCGGCGCCTTCATGATCGGCGGGCCGGACACGCATCGGGGCATCTGTGCCAGCCTGGCCAAGCGCGGCGCCCTGGAGGTCTGTGCGCTGGATTACCGTCTGGCCCCGGAGCATCCCTATCCGGCGGCGCGCGATGATGTGGTGGCGGCCTATCAGGCGTTGCTGGAGGCAGGCTATAGGCCCCAACAGATCGCCATTGGCGGCGACTCGGCGGGAGGCAACCTGAGCCTGGTCGGCTGCCTGCGCATCATCGAGCTCGGCCTGCCGGCGCCTGCCGCACTGGTGTGCTTTTCGCCCGCCACCGATTTCACCGGCGAGCAGATGCACGAGCCGCCGGCCGGCGACCCGTTGATCCACCCGCGCTGGATCGAACAGGCTGCCGAGCTGTATTGCCCCGCCGACCTGCCGCGCGACGATCCGGGTTTGTCGCCGCTGTTCGCCGACCTCAGCCCACTGCCGCCGACGTTGATCCAGGTGGGCGAAGACGAGTTGTTGCTGAATGACAGCCTGCGCCTGGCCGAACGCGCCAAGGCGGCCGCAGTGGATGTGCGCCTGGAGCGCTATCCAGGGTTGTGGCATGTGTTTCAGGCACATGTCGGCATGTTGCGCGCTGCGGATTACGCCATCGCCCGCGTGGTGGCCTTTCTTCGTGAGCAGGGTGTGTGATGAACAACATGCTCATCAGCGGCGCTGCATCGGGCATTGGGGCCGCCACCGCGCGGCTGTTCCATGCGCGCGGCTGGCGCGTCGGCTTGCTCGACGTCGATGAAAGGGCGCTGACAGCCTTGGCCGCCGAGCTGGGCGGCGCCTGGCATGCGCCGCTGGATGTGGTCGATGGCGCAGCGGTGAAAACCGCGCTGGCCGACTTCTGCGCGCAAAGTGGCGGTCGCTTGCGCCTGTTGTTCAACGGCGCCGGCATTCTGCGCACCGGTGCTTTCGCTGATATCGAGCTGGAGCAGCATGCACGCCTGGTAGAGATCAATGTGCTCGGCGTGCTCAATCTTTGCCATGCGGCCTATCCCTATCTCAAAGTCACGCCAGAGGCGCAAGTGATCAATATGGGCTCGGCCTCGGCGCTCTATGGCGTACCACAGCTGGCCAGCTACTCGGCCAGCAAGTTCGCCGTACGCGGGCTGACCGAGGCGCTGGAGCTGGAATGGCGCGAGCACGGCATTCGCGTCGGCGACCTGATACCGCCGTTCGTCAACACACCGATGGTTCGTAGCCAGGCGCAGCGTCCTGCGGTGATGCAGCGACTGGGCGTGCGCCTGGAGGCCGAGCAGATCGCCGAGGCAGCCTGGAAACAGGCCCACGCCCGTCGCGTGCATCGCCCGGTGGGCCTGCAGTTCGGGTTGCTGTTCAATCTCGGGCAGATCACGCCGGGCTGGGTCAACCGGCTGTTGATGGGCTGGCTAAGCCGCCGCTAGTTCGTTGCGCCTCCTCTGGGCTGGCCAATTGCCGCTGGTCGCCGGCTTTGTCACAAAGGCTTTCTGCATGACGCGAAACCCTCGCTCACCGGCTATCCTCGAAGAGACGGTTTCAGTCCGGCGCTCTGCCGGGCAGTCGTCGATACGCTTGCAGTAGACACGTCGAGCAGCTGCTCGATTCTCGGGGCGGCGCCGTCCGGGTGTTTCTAAGTTCCATTTTTAGAGACGTTCGGCAGGGCCGCGACACCGTCCTTGGGACGGTTGCATTGGGAAAGCGGTTAATCCATCCATAGCCTGAGAGGGGGTCGTTTATGAGCACAGCCTTCCACGAAGACTCCAGCACTTCTGTGCTGCGTCGGATGAAAGAAGGGGGATTCGACTTCGCCCAGTTTCACCCGATCGAGTTCTACGCCATTTTCCCCGATGAAGAACGGGCCAGAATGGCAGCCAGAAACTTTCGCGGCGAGTCGCTCAACGCTCAGATATCCGCCCGCGAGGACGGCGTCTGGCACCTGCAGATCAGCAAAGTGATGTACGCCACCCATGCCGGTATCGGCGAGTTCGAACATGACCTGGAATCCATCGTCGTCCCGCTGGGCGGCAAGATGGATGGCTGGGGCGTCACGCAGGAGGTGAAAGCGTCAGCCATGCGTTAAAGGTGAATGCAGCGGCATTCGTCGACACAGACCATCGGCCGGCTGTCCGGCCGGTGGCTTCAACTCCCAGCCCACCTCGACTTGCCAATCCTTCCCGCGCAGACTGCGCGGCGGAGGTAGCCATGGCCGATGTTCTGATCCTGACTCATATCGATTATTGCCCGCCAGCCCACCTGGCGCAGGTGCTGCAGGCCCGCGGTTGTAGCTTCGACGTGCTGCGCGTCGATCTGGGCGAACTGCACGGTTACGACCTGGAACGACCCAAGGCGGTCGCGGTGATGGGCGGGCCGATGAGCGTCAACGACCCGCTGCCCTGGATAGCCGACGAAGTGGCTGCGCTGCAGCGTTTCATCGCGCGTGACATTCCCATCATCGGCCACTGCCTGGGCGGCCAACTGCTGGCCAAGGCGCTCGGCGTTGCGGTCCAGCGTATGCCTTACACCGAAGCTGGCTGGCAGTGCATGCAGCGGCGTGCGGAGTCCTCCGGCAGCCCCTGGCTGGCGCACCTTCGCGCTGCCTGACGGTGCCCAGCCTTTGCTGAGCAGCCGCTGGTGTGACAACCAGGCGTTCGCCTGGGGCGACAAGGTACTGGCCCTGCAAGGCCATCCGGAAATGACTGAAGAGTTGGTCGAATTGTGGCTCGACGACTGGGCGCATCTGCTCGATGCCAGCCAGCCCAGCCAGCAGAGCGTCGCCGAAATGCGCGAAGGCCTGAACGAGAAGGTCAGCGCGCTGAACCGCGTCGCTGAAGGTTTCTACGCGCACTGGCTGGAGCTGGCGGGGCTTTGAGGCTGGAGAAGGCCAAGGCGCGATAGGCGCTTGGCCAGCGCTCAAAGCTCGTCAGGGATCAACGCCAGCAGGTCGGTTACCCCAACATCTGATCCCCGTGATTGATTGAACGCTTGGCTCCCGCTGCGCGAACTACAGAATGGCCAAGGCGATGTCCAATGAAACGCCGGATATACGAATGTAACCGCGCCGACGACAGGTGCGGAAGCAACGCTTTGCTCACTACTTGTGTGGAGAGTCCATATACAGTTGTTATGCGCACTACCACGCACAGCCGTTACAGCCTTTTCTGAAATTGTAACTTTCTAGCTGCTCAAGTCTGTCAAGTGTTCTGCGTGTAAGGCAGATGCTGCGACCAGAAGAAACTAAATTGTCGCTTTCTTTTCGTGGTTCGTAAAAAGCACAGTCAGCGTCTCGGAACTTTACCCATAGCCGCTGTGCGGCCACTAAATTTTTTCTATTCTCAAGGTCAAGAGAGTTGCTCAAATTTGAGTATTGGTCATTTAGCTCTTGATCCGCTTTTTTGTAAAGGGTAGAGAAGCAGCTAGATATCTCTTTATAAGACATGCGTTCGCCACACTCTTTTTCTTCTGATCTAAGGTCTTGTGAGTCAGCAAAAGAAAACTGGCTGAAAATTACTGTCAGGATGAAAACTAGAGCTGCGCGCACGCTGAGTCCTTGGTGTGCATAACGTTTGGTTAAGGGGCGGGCTTTAGCCCGTCCCAGCGAGCGGAGCGAGTGATTTGAATGCTGTAATGGACTCTCCCCGCGCCGCAGTTCTATACCGAGAACGGTGGTGACTGAAATTGGGAGTTTCGTCATGAAGCGCATCGCAGTTGATCTGGCCAAGTCCGTTTACCAAGTTGCCGAGTGTGTCCGTTCCGGCCAGGTGGTGCAGCGCAAGCGGCTGAACCGAGAGGCGTTACGGCGATATATACAGGAGCAGGTCGAACCGGTCGAGTGGGTGATGGAAGCCTGTGGCACAGCGCACTATTGGGGGCGGCTGGCGCAATCGCTCGGTCATCACGTGAAGCTGCTGCATCCTCGCTACGTGCGACCCTATCGCCGTCGCAACAAAACCGACCGCAATGACTGCGACGCCATGCTGGAAGCGGCGCGCTGCACCGATATTCATCCCGTGTCGGTAAAGAGCCACGATCAGCAACAGCTTCAGCAACTGCACGGGCTACGTGAAACCTGGAAGAAGAGTCGCACCCAGCGAATCAACCTGCTGCGCGGCGTGCTTCGTGAAGCGGGTATCGAAGCGCCGGCCTCGACCGCAGCCTTCATCCAGGCTGCCAGTGAGCTGGTTGACCAGCCTGAACTCACGTCCCTGAATCGTCTGCTGCATATCGTTCTGGCCGAGATCAACCTGTATGAACAGTGCATGGCCGAATGCGAACAGCAGCTTCAGCGCTGGCATGCTGACGATGACATCGTGCGCAAACTGGATGAGGTCAGTGGTATTGGCCTGCTGACCGCCAGTGCCCTGACCGCCACTGTCGGTAAGCCCGAACGGTTCGCCAGTGGTCGCCAGCTCAGCGCTTGGCTGGGCATGACGCCGCGCGAGTTCAGCAGTGGCAATAGCCGCAAGCTCGGCCATATCAGCCGACAGGGCAATGTCTATGTGCGCACTTTGTTTATCCATGGATCCCGCGCGGCCTTGCTGGCGGCACAGCGCTGCCAGGCCCGTACACCTGAAAAGCTGACGCAGTTACAGCGATGGGCCGTGGAGACGGCAGCACGGATCGGCCACAACAAGGCGGCGGTGGCGCTGGCCAGCAAACTGGTGCGGATCTGCTGGGCGGTGTGGTGCCACGAGCGGCGGTTCAATGGCAATTGGCAGAGCGTAAAGCCCGCCTGACGGCGGGGGTGATCAGTAAAGGTGTGATGGTTTTCTTGTGGTTGTGGTGAGTAGCAGCACTGTCGGAACAGGCGAGTCCTGCAGCGGAACAAGGCCGATAACAATGATGATCCTCGTGATCGATTGAACGCTTGGTCCCCGCTGCGCGAACTACAGAATGGCCAGGGCGGTAGCGCCCAGAACAGGCCGGATATACGAATGCAACCGCGCTGACGACAGGTGCAAAAGCAAAGCTTTACTCACTACTTGTGGGGAGAGTCCATATACAATTGTTATGCTGCGCACGATGCCATCGCTTTTAGTCTGGGGTGTATAGGTAGTCTAGATAGCGTTTTTGATAAAAAACATCTAGCGAGTCGTAAGACTCAAAAAGCTCTGACCATACCTCATGCCCTTGTATTAAAACTCCTGGATCGAGCTTGTAGCAAACTTGCTCGCTATGGCTAACAAAGTTAGTTGACTCTACGTACTCCTCGGACTCTGCTTCTGCTAATTCATGTGCTGCATCTTCTGACTCGGCAGAAAAGCATACGACTCTTTCCTCAAAGATATTCTTGCCATCTTCCTTTGTACCGAAGTGATATACATTTCTTATTGCGTACCAAGGCATCGATGACCACCTAATGCATAACTATAAATAGCCACCAAATGGTGCATAACCTGCGGGAGGTTTTGGTGGATAACCTTCCTGGCCATTTTCAAGATCCCTCTCTAGCTCGCGGGAGGTAGCGAGGCGATGGGGTGTTTGGAAGGTTATACACCATGTCGGATAACCGCTGGCAAGTGGCAATTACGCGAAAGCGGGGATGGTTGGGAAGGGCGTAGGGAGATCGCGAGCAAGCTCGCTCCTACAAAAGCGGGGCGGGGAGGGGAAGGCGCAGCGGTGAGGCGCTGCGCCTTTTGTTTCAGCGGTTGAAGCGTTCGACCAGGGCGTATTGGCCCTGTGCGGTTTTGGTCAGGGCTTCGCTGAGTTTGGCGGTGCTTTGCGCTTCGCCTGCGGTCTGGTCGGCCAGTTGGGCGATGGTGGTGATGTTCTGATTGATCTCGTCGGCCACGGCGCTTTGTTCTTCCGCCGCCGCCGCGATCTGGTTGGCCATGTCGGCGATGTTGGCGACCGAGTCGCTGATGCCGGACAGCGCCTGGTCGGCCTTGAGCACTCGTTCGACGCCTTCGTCGGCCTGCTTGCGGCCAATTTCCATGGTCAGCACGGCCTCTTCGGCGGTGCGTTGCAGCTTGGCGATCAGGGCGTGGATCTGTTCGGTGGACTCGGCGGTGCGCTGGGCCAGCGAGCGAACTTCGTCGGCGACCACGGCGAAGCCGCGACCCATTTCGCCAGCGCGGGCGGCTTCGATGGCGGCGTTCAGGGCCAGCAGGTTGGTCTGGTCGGCGATGCCCTTGATCACGTCGACTACACCACCGATCTCGCTGCTGTCCTGGGCCAGGCGGGTGACGGTCTCGCCGGTATCGCCCACCGATTGCGACAGGCGCTGGATGGCTTCGCGGGTTTCTGCGGCGATGGTGCGGCCTTCGCTGGTCAGGCGGTTGGCTTCCTGGGTGGCGATGGCGGTGCGGGCGACGTTGCTGGCCACTTCCAGAGTCGTGGCGGCCATTTCGTTGACGGCGGTGGCGACCTGTTCGGTCTCGCTGCGCTGGCGCTCGAGGCCGGCCGAGCTGTTGTGCGCCAGCTTGTCGGCTTCACGCGCTTGCTGGGTCAGCTGTTCGGCGGTGTCCTGCAGGCGGGTCAGGCAGGTTTTCAGGCGCGCATCCTGGCTGAGCATGGCCATTTCCAGGCGCGCTTCGGCGCCGCGGCTATCGGTGTACATCTGCGCGATCAGCGGGTCGGAGGTGGTCTGATCAGCAATGTGCAGCAGGCGCTTGATGCCGCGGGTCTGCCAGGCGATGCCGGCCAGGCCCAGCGGCACGGAGAGCAGGGCGGCGAGGATGAAGCCCCAGTTGCTGCCCATCCAGTGGCCGATCAGAAAACCGATCTGGCTGACCAGGATGAAGGGCATCCAGGCCTGCACCACCGGCAGCCAATGGTTGCTGGCCGGGACGGCCGATTTGCCGGCGTTGATGCGGGCGTACAGCGCTTCGGCGCGGCGCACCTGTTCGGTAGTGGGTTTGACGCGGACGGATTCGTAGCCGACGACCTGGTTGTTTTCGGTTACCGGCGTGACGTAGGCATTGACCCAGTAATGGTCGCCATTCTTGCAGCGGTTCTTGACGATCCCCATCCACGGCCGGCCCTTTTTCAGGGTCGTCCACATGTGGTCGAACACCGCTGGCGGCACGTCCGGATGGCGCACGATGTTGTGCGGCGCGCGCAGCAGCTCTTCGCGGGAGAAACCGCTGATTTCGACGAAGGCGTCGTTGCAGTAGGTGATCTGGCCCTTGAGGTCGGTAGTGGAAATCAGGCGCTGCTGAGTGGGGAAGGTGCGTTCGCGCTGAGTGACCGGCTGGTTGTTACGCATGGCAGGTATCCGTCGTTGTAATGCCCTGTCATCGGCCGGCAAGCGGCAAAGTTGAGGGCTGAATCAGTTTTTGGCGAGTGTAATCGCTTTATGACGGACGTCACATTTCTGTCGCGACATTGGCCATCCCTGGCTCGACGCAAAGCCCTGCCGCTCGGGGCGGCAGGGCTGGGGCATCAGCTGGCGATCATCTGCCGGAGCACGTAGTGCAGGATGCCGCCGGCCTTGAAGTACTCGACTTCGTTGAGGGTGTCGATACGGCATAGCAATTCGACCTCCTCGTGCTGGCCGTCTTCGCGGGTGATGACCAGTGTCAGCGGCATCTGCGGGCGCAGCTCCACGCCTTCCAGCCCTTCGATGGCCAGCACTTCCTTGCCGGTCAGTTTCAGGCTGTTGCGGTCGGTACCGGGATTGAACTGCAGCGGCAGCACGCCCATGCCCACCAGGTTGGAGCGGTGGATGCGCTCGAAGCTCTCGGCGATCACTGCCTTGACCCCCAGCAGGTTGGTGCCCTTGGCCGCCCAGTCGCGGCTGGAGCCGGTGCCGTATTCCTTGCCGGCGATGATCACCAGCGGCGTGCCTTCGGCCTGATAGCGCATGGCGGCGTCATAGATCGCCAGTTTCTCGCCGCTGGGCACGTGCAGGGTGTTGCCGCCTTCTTCGCCGCCGAGCATTTCGTTGCGGATGCGGATGTTGGCGAAGGTGCCGCGCATCATCACTTCATGGTTGCCGCGGCGTGAGCCGTAGGAGTTGAAGTCGGCCTTGTCCACGCCATGCTCGCGCAGGTAGCGCCCGGCCGGGCTGTCGGCCTTGATGTTGCCGGCCGGCGAGATGTGGTCGGTGGTCACCGAGTCGCCGAGCAGGGCGAGGATGCGTGCCTTGCGGATATCGGTGATGCGTGGCGGGTCGCCGGCAATGTTCTCGAAGAACGGCGGATGCTGGATATAGGTGGAGTCGCCCTGCCAGGCATAGGTGTCGGCCTTGGGCACGTCGATCGCCTGCCACTTTTCGTCGCCGGCGAAGACCTCGGCGTATTCCTTGCGGAACATGGCGGTGTCGACCTGGGCGATGGCCTGGGCGATCTCGCTTTGGGTCGGCCAGATGTCCTTCAGATAGACCGGCTGACCGTCCTTGCCGGTGCCAAGGGCGTCGCGGGTCAGGTCGAGGCGCACGCTGCCGGCCAGGGCATAGGCCACCACCAGAGGTGGCGAGGCCAGCCAGTTGGTTTTCACCAGCGGGTGCACCCGGCCCTCGAAGTTGCGGTTGCCGGACAATACCGAGGCGACGGTCAGGTCGGCCTGGGTGATGGCCTTCTCGATGGGCTCGCGCAGCGGGCCGGAGTTGCCGATGCAGGTGGTGCAGCCGTAGCCCACCAGGTCGAAGCCGAGTTTCTCCAGGTAGGGCGTCAGGCCGGCGGCATTGAAGTATTCGGTGACCACCTTGGAGCCGGGGGCCAGTGAGCTCTTCACCCAGGGTTGGCGCTGCAGGCCTTTTTCCACCGCCTTCTTGGCCAGCAGGCCGGCGGCCATCATCACGCTGGGGTTGGAGGTATTGGTGCAGGAGGTGATGGCGGCGATCACCACGGCGCCATCTTTCAGGCGATGGGTCTGACCCTCGTCCTCATAGTCGATTTCGCCGCTCTGCTTGTCGCCGCCCACGGCGGTACCGCCGCCGCCTTCGCTGAGCATACGGCCTTCTTCCTTGGCGCTCGGCTTGAGCTGCAGGCCGACGAAGTCGTCGAAGGCCTGGCCAACCTGGCCCAGCGAGACGCGATCCTGTGGGCGCTTGGGCCCGGCCAGGCTGGCTTCGACGCTGCCCATGTCCAGGCTCAGGCTGTCGGTGAACAGGGGCTCGTCGCCGGGTTCGCGCCACAGGCCTTGGGCCTTGCTATAGGCCTCGACCAGCTGCACGGTGGCATCCGGGCGGCCGGACAGGCGCAGGTAGCCGAGGGTGATTTCGTCCACCGGGAAGAAGCCGCAGGTGGCGCCATATTCCGGGGCCATGTTGGCGATGGTGGCGCGGTCGGCCAGCGGCAGGTCGGCCAGGCCGTCACCGTAGAACTCGACGAATTTGCCCACCACGCCCTTCTTGCGCAGCATCTGGGTGACGGTGAGCACCAGGTCGGTGGCGGTGATGCCTTCCTTGAGTTTGCCGCTGAGCTTGAAGCCGATCACCTCGGGAATCAGCATCGACACCGGCTGGCCGAGCATGGCCGCTTCCGCCTCGATGCCGCCGACGCCCCAGCCGAGCACGCCGAGGCCGTTGATCATGGTGGTGTGGGAGTCGGTGCCGACCAGGGTGTCGGGGAAGGCGAGGGTGGTGCCGTCTTCTTCCTTCGTCCATACGGTGCGCGCCAGGTATTCCAGATTGACCTGGTGGCAGATGCCGGTGCCCGGTGGCACCACGCTGAAGTTGTCGAAGGCGTGCTGACCCCAGCGCAGGAAGGCGTAGCGCTCGCCGTTGCGCTGCATTTCCAGCTCGACGTTGTCGGTAAAGGCGCTGGAGGAGGCGTAGCGGTCGACCATCACCGAGTGGTCGATGACCAGATCCACCGGTGACAGCGGGTTGATGCGCTGCGGGTCGCCGCCGGCCTTGGCCATGGCGTCGCGCATGGCGGCCAGGTCGACCACCGCTGGCACGCCGGTGAAGTCCTGCATCAGCACGCGCGCCGGGCGGTACTGGATCTCGCGGTCGGAGGCGCGCTTGTCCAGCCAGTCGACCATGGCTTGCAGATCCTGCGGCTGTACGGTCTTGCCGTCTTCGTTGCGCAGCAGGTTTTCCAGCAGCACCTTGAGCGACTTGGGCAGGCGGTCGATGTTGCCGAGGCGCTGGGCGGCTTCGGGAAGGCTGAAGTAGTGGTAGGTGGCGTCGCCGACTTTCAGTTCGCGGCGGCAGTTCAGGCTATCGAGGGAGGGCATTGCACATCTCCTTGGGCCCGCACGGTTCGGGCTGTGTCTGATGGCGGCAGACCTTCAAGCTAGTTCGGCTTGGGCGGTCTGGCTAGCGCATATCCTTTCGGTTGTTATGCGCTGCCTGTCTGTTGCGACGACGCGGGGCGGCCAGCTTGCCGGTCCGTAGCTGCAGACAGCGCATATGTAGCTGGACAGGTTTAGCGGCTCGGGGTTCCGGTCTCGGGTATCATGCGCGCCTCGAGGAGACCCTTTGATGAATACCCTGTTTCTGCATTGCCGCCCCGGTTTCGAAGGGGAGGTTTGCGCCGAGATCAGCGACCTTGCGGCGCGTCTGGATGTGCCGGGCTACTCCAGGGCCAAGCCCGGCAGCGCCTGCGCCGAGTTCGTCTGCAGCGAGGCGGCTGATAGCGAGCGGCTGATGCGCAGCGTGCGCTTCAATCAGCTGATCTTCCCCCGACAGTGGGCGCGCGGCGCCTTCGTCAGCCTGCCGGAAAGCGATCGTATCAGCGTGTTGCTCGACGCCCTGGTTGACTATCCGGTGTGCGGCAGCCTGTGGCTGGAAGTGGTCGATACCAACGAGGGCAAGGAAGTCTCGACCTTCTGCAAGAAGTTCGAAGCCCCGCTGCGCAAGGCGCTGCTCAAGGCCGGCAAGCTGGTGGACGACGCGAAGAAGCCGCGCCTGCTGCTGACCTTCAAGAGCGGCCGTGAGGTGTTCGCCGGCATCGCCGAGGCGGACAACCAGGCGATGTGGCCGATGGGCATTCCGCGTCTGAAGTTTCCGCGCGAGGCGCCGAGCCGTTCCACGCTCAAGCTGGAGGAGGCCTGGCACCATTTTATCCCGCGTGAACAGTGGGATCAGCGCCTGGCGCCGGGCATGACCGCCGTCGACCTGGGCGCGGCCCCCGGTGGCTGGACCTGGCAGCTGGTCAATCGGGAGATTCGCGTGACTGCCGTGGACAACGGGCCGATGGCCGAGAGCCTGATGTATTCCGGCTTCGTCGTGCACCAGCGCGCCGATGGCTTTACCTTCCGTCCGCGCCATCCGGTGCACTGGATGGTCTGCGACATCGTCGAGAAGCCGGCGCGCACGGCGGCGATGATCGAGACCTGGCTGGGCGAAGGGCTGTGTCGCGAGGCGGTAGTCAATCTCAAGCTGCCGATGAAGCAGCGTTACGCCGAAGTGCGGCGCCTGCTCGATCGCATCGAGTCGGGGCTGGCCGAGCGCGGTCTGAAGGTCGGCATCGGCTGCAAGCAGCTGTATCACGACCGTGAGGAAGTGACCTGTCATCTGCGTCGTCACGGCAAATAACGAGCGAACCGGGCGCGGACATGCGTCCGGCCCGGACTCCCGCGTCGCTTTGGGCTCCACCCGAAGCTGGCGTGCGAACCCTCCATGATTCGCCGGAGCGCAGGCACTTTGCCGCAGTCGGCAGGCATGCGCTGCCCATCCAAGGTTGTGCGCGCAGGGTGACCTGGAGGTCAGCTTTGCGCGACAATGCGCGCCTGCCTGTGGAGCCCCCTATGTCCGAAGCCCTGACCCTCAACCACGATGACCTGCTCGACGCCAGCGGCCTGAATTGTCCGGAGCCGGTGATGATGCTGCACAACAAGGTGCGCGACCTGTCGCCGGGCGGCCTGCTCAAGGTGATCGCCACCGACCCCTCGACTCGCCGTGACATCCCCAAGTTCTGCGTGTTTCTCGGCCATGAACTGCTCGGTCAGGCCGAGGAAGACGGCACCTACCTGTACTGGATTCGCAAGAAGGCCGACTAGACAGTTATCTCGTAGGGCGGGTGCAACCCGCCAAATAGCGGATGTTGTCGGTCGCGATGGCGGGTTACACCCGCCCTACGGTTTGCTAGCTTTCGCTGTTCCATCCCGCCTGTCCCGGTGCCAGACCGCAGCTGTTCAGCAGCGTCTGCCAGGCCCTGACGTGCCGTGCCGTGGCCGTACGGAAATCCTGCCATAGCGAATTCTGCTCGCCAGCCAGCCGCTGCAGATGTTCGCCGGTAGCAGGCGGAATGCCCTCTATACGCTGCAGTTGCAGCAGCACCGCCTGCCATTGCTGGCCGCGCTGGTCGACCTGTGCCAGATAAGGCTGCAGGCCGCCGGCGTAGAACTTGATGAAGATGTTCTGCAGGATGCGCCCGCGTGGCGTGGCCTGGCCCAGCGGGCAAAGCGGGCGATTTTGTTGGCGTTGCTCGAGCATTTCGCTGCCGGCATCGAGCGTGTGGCGCAGGCTGGCCAGGCTGGTGATCAGCTGGCCGCCCTGTTCGCTGGCATAGAGGGCGAAGAACAGCGGTTCCAACTCCCCGGCGCTCGGTGGTAACTGTGCCGGTATGCCGGCGCCGATGTTGGCCAGCCGCTGCAAGGCGTCCAGTGCCGCGCTGTCTTCCTGGCTGTCGACCGGCAAGGCCGGGTCGGCAAAACGCAGGTAGTTCTCGAACTCCGGACTGCCGTTCAGGGCATTCCAGAACACCGCTGGCAGTTGCTGGCGCTTGTCGCTGGCCAGGCGCTGCAGAGTGGCCTTGAGGCTGGAGTCGTCCTGCAGATGTGGCAGGCAGTCATCGATGGCGCGCAGCAGGTCGCCTTCGTAGCCCAGGCGCTGGCTGGGCATCAGCTGCTTGCCCAGGCTGCTGTTGCGCTGGCTGATCAACTGTTGCAGATGCGGACAGCGCCGCGCATCGATGACCAGATCGAGCAGGCCTATGCGCAGTTCCGGCAATGCCAGCAGGCGCTCGCGGCGTGGCGGCAAACGATATTGGCTGGCGCTGCGGCTGTCGAAAGTGGGTGCGTCGGCCGCATCGAGCGAGCGCTGCAGACGTGCGAGGTAATCGTTCTGCAGGGCCAGGCCGTCGTTGGCCGGGCCGCAGCCAGCGATCAGAAGGAAGCAGAGGAGCAGGGCAGGTCGGATCATCTGCTCAGTCTAGAGAGGATGCCCGACCTATCCAATCTCAACCGGCCCGGCGAATGCGCTTGCGCGCGCTGCGTGCCAGGCGCACGGTGAGCATCGCTGCGGCGCAGGTCAGCCCGACCACCAGGCCCTGCCACAGGCCGCTGGGGCCGCTCGGCTCGCCCAGCCAGTCGGACAGCCCGAGCGCATAGCCCACCGGCAGACCGATGCCCCAGTAGGCGAACAGGGTCAGCAGCATGGTGATGCGGGTGTCCTGGTAGCCGCGCAGGGCGCCGGCGGCGGTGACCTGGATGGCGTCGGAGAACTGGAACAGGGCCGAGTACACGATCAGCGTCGCTGCCACCGCGATTACCGCCTGGTCCGGGGTATAGATCTGCGCGATCTGTTCGCGCAGCAGGAGCATCAGGCTGGCCGATATGCAGGCGTAACCCAGTGCCACGCCCATGCTCACCCCGGCGGCGAAGCGCGCTTCGCGCGGCCGGCCGCGTCCCAGCGCCTGGCCGACGCGCACCGTCGCGGCCATGGCCAGCGAGTAGGGAATCATGAACACCATGGAGCTGAAATTCAGGGCGATCTGATGCCCGGCGACCACGGTGGCGCCGAGGCCGCCGATCAGCAGGGCGATCACCGAGAAGATGCTCGATTCGGCAAATACCGCGATGCCGATCGGCACGCCAATGCTCAGCAGGCGCTTGATCACCGGCCACTGTGGCCACTCGAAATGGGTGAACAGCGCGCTGGCACGGTAGTAGGGCGCCCACTTCACCCAGACCAGCATGCCGATCAGCATGAAGCCCATCACCAGTGCGGTGGCCCAGCCGCAGCCGACGCCGCCCATGGCTGGCAGGCCGAACTTGCCGTAGATGAAGATGTAGTTGGCCGGAATGTTCAGCAGCAGGCCGAGAATGCCCAGCACCATGCTCGGGCGGGTGTGACCCAGGCCATCGCTGAAGCAGCGCAGCACGTGATACAGCGCTACCGCGGGGAAGCCGCAGGCCACCGCGCGCAGGTAGCCCATGGCCGGAGCGATCAGCGCCGGGTCGACGTTCATGGTGCGCAGGATGAACTCGGCGTTCCACAGCAGCGTTGCGGCACTGCCACCCACGGCCAGTGCCAGCCACAAGGCCTGACGCACCAGCGGGCCGATCTCTGCTTCCTCGCCGGCACCGAAGCGCTGCGCCACCTTGGGCGTGGTGGCCAGCAGGATGCCGGTCATCAGCAGGAATATCGGCACCCAGATCGAGTTGCCCAGCGCCACGGCGGCCAGGTCCTGCGGGCTGACGCGCCCGGCCATCAAGGTATCGACGAAGCCCATGGCGGTGTGCGCCAGCTGGGCGATGATGATGGGCGTGGCCAGGATGAGCAGATTGCGCAGTTCCGTGCGCACGCGGCCAAGGCGGGTGTCGGTGGACATTTCGACTCTTCGGGATAGCAGGAAACCGCGTAGTCTACGCCTTGACGCAGCGGTCAGGAAAGTGCGGCGTGAGGCTCTGTTCGGCGCTCTGCAGGGCGACGCTGGCGATCACGCTGGCATAGAATGGCGGCCTGCCCGATGGAGCCCGCCATGCATATAGTCGCCGACGAAAACATTCCCCTGCTCGATGAGTTCTTCGCCGCGTTCGGCAGCATCAGCCGTCTGCCGGGGCGGGGCATCAGCGCAGCCGACGTGCGCGACGCCGATCTGCTGCTGGTGCGTTCGGTGACGCAGGTGAACCGGGCACTGCTCGAAGGCAGCCGCGTGCGCTTCGTCGGTACCTGCACCATCGGCACCGACCACCTGGATCTCGATTACTTCGCCGAGGCGGGCATCGCCTGGAGCAGCGCGCCGGGCTGCAACGCCCGCGGCGTGGTGGATTACGTGCTGGGCAGCGTGCTGACCCTGGCCGAGCGCGAGGGCGTTGACCCGGCTGCGCGTGTCTATGGCGTGGTCGGGGCGGGGCAGGTCGGTGGGCGTCTGGTCAGTCTTTTGCAGGGCTTGGGCTGGCAGGTACGGGTGTGCGACCCGCCGCGCCAGGCCGCCGAGGGTGGCGACTTCGTCAGCCTGGAGCAGATCATCGACGAATGCGACGTAATCAGTCTGCACACGCCGCTGGACGCCTCGACGCGCCATCTGTTCGATGCGACTCGCCTGGCGACGCTGAAGCCGGGAACCTGGCTTATCAATGCCAGCCGCGGTGCGGTGGTGGACAACGCGGCGCTGCGCACGCTGCTGCCGCAGCGCCCGGATCTCAAGGCCGTGCTGGACGTCTGGGAAGGCGAGCCGCAGGTCGACGTCGAGCTGGCCAGCCTGTGCCAGCTGGCCACGCCGCATATCGCCGGCTATAGCCTGGACGGCAAGCTGCGCGGCACCGCGCAGATCTACCAGGCCTGCTGCCGCGTGCTGGGCGTGGCCGAGCAGGTGAGTCTGGCCGACTTGCTGCCGGCGCCCTGGCTCAGCGAAGTGAGCATCGACAGCAGCGCCGACCCGGCCTGGGCTTTGGCCAGCCTGTGCCGCGCGGTATACGACCCGCGCCGCGACGATGCGGATTTCCGTCGCAGCCTGGTGGGCGATGCCGAGGCGCGTCGTGCGGCATTCGACCGCTTGCGTAAGCATTACCCGATGCGCCGCGAAACAGATGGCTTGCGCGTACGAATTCAGGGTGATGCGCCTCAATTGGCAGCGCTGGTCCGGGCGTTGGGCGCCGCTGCAATGTAGGGTGCGCCGTGCGCACCGACCGATATCGTAAGGGCCCGCGGTGCGCACAGCGCACCCTACGATAATGCGCTATGGCTTGCGCGTGCGTATTCAGGGCGATGCGCCCCAGCTGGCCGCGCTGGTCCGGGCCTTGGGCGCCGCCACAATGTAGGGTGCGCCGTGCGCACCAGCCGATATCGTAGGGGGCCGCGGTGCGCACAGCGCACCCTACGATAATGCGCTATGGCTTGCGCGTACGAATTCAGGGCGATGCGCCACAGTTGGCCGGTCTGGTGCAGGCCTTGGGCGCCGCCACAA
Source organism: Ectopseudomonas guguanensis (assembly GCF_900104265.1). Taxonomy (GTDB): domain Bacteria; phylum Pseudomonadota; class Gammaproteobacteria; order Pseudomonadales; family Pseudomonadaceae; genus Aquipseudomonas; species Aquipseudomonas guguanensis. The sequence goes on along the minus strand of NZ_FNJJ01000006.1, from coordinate 180,696 downwards.
TGTAGGGTGCGCCGTGCGCACCGACCGATATGGTGGGGGCCTGCGGTGCGCACAGCGCACCCTACGATAATGCGCTATGGCTTGTGCGTGCGTATTCAGGGCGATGCGCCACAGTTGGCCGGTCTGGTGCAGGCCTTGGGCGCCGCCACAATGTAGGGTGCGCCGTGCGCACCGACCGATATGGTGGGGGGCGCGGTGCGCACAGCGCACCCTACGAATAGTGCGATATCTGCTCACCTTATCTTGCAGCAATTAAATTGCATGCAATTTAATTGCTCGCTACTTTATTCGTCACTTCCAGCCAATTCAGGACGATTCCCATGAGCAACGCACTTTTCGATATCCCGATCACCACCATCAAGGGCGAGCAGAAGACCCTGGCCGACTTCGGCGGCAAGGCCGTGCTGGTGGTCAACACAGCCAGCAAGTGCGGTTTCACCCCGCAGTACAAGGGCCTGGAAAGCGTCTGGCAGCAATACAAGGACAAGGGCCTGGTGGTGCTGGGTTTTCCCTGCAACCAGTTCGGCAAGCAGGAGCCGGGTGACGAGGGCGCCATTTCGGAATTCTGCGAGCTGAACTTCGGCGTCAGCTTCCCGCTGTTCAAGAAGGTCGACGTCAACGGCGCCGATGCCCATCCGCTGTTCGTGCAGCTGAAAAAGCGCGCGCCGGGCCTGCTGGGCAGCCAGGGCATCAAGTGGAACTTCACCAAATTCCTGATCGGCAAGGATGGCCAGGTGGTCAAGCGCTTTGCTCCGACCACCAAGCCGGAGGAGCTCTCCAGCGAGATCGAAGCCCTGCTGAAATGACCGCTTTCGATACCGCCGGGCTGCAGCTGGACAACCAGCTGTGCTTCAAGCTCTACGCCGCCTCGCGCGCGGTGATCCGCGCCTACAAGCCGATGCTCGATGCCCTTGGCCTGACCTACCCGCAGTACCTGGCGATGCTGGTGCTGTGGGAGTGGCAGGAGCGGGCGCCCGAACAGCCGACGCTGAAGGCGCTTGGGCAACGCCTGCAATTGGACTCGGGCACCCTGACCCCGCTGCTCAAGCGTCTGGAGCAGATGGGCCTGGTGCAGCGCCGTCGTGCGCAGGCGGACGAGCGTGAGGTGCATCTGGCGCTGAGCGCGGCCGGTGTGGCGCTGCAGGCGCAGGTCACGCCGCTGAAGGCGCAGTTGCTCTGCCAGTTTGGCGATCAGGATCTGCTGGAGCTTCAAGGGCTGCGGCGCAGCCTGGATCGGTTGCTGGCCCGGCTCAGCGGCTGACCTCGCTAGGCAGCCAGGTGTCGAGCATGGCTGCCAGCTCTTCGCGGCGGAAGGGTTTGGCCAGGTAGTCGTTCATCCCGGCGGCGCGGCAGCGTTCGCGCTCGTCGGACAGCGCATTGGCGGTAAGGGCGACGATGGGCAGCTCCGGCCAGCGGCCGTTGCTGCGGATGCGCCGGCTGGCCTCGTAGCCATCCATCACCGGCATGTTGCAATCCATCAGGACCAGGTCGACGGCTTCCCGTTCCAGCGCTTCCAGCGCTTCGCCGCCGTGGCCGGCGACCAGCACCTGGCAACCCAGCTTGGCCAGCATGCCCTTGGCCACCATCTGGTTGACAGGGTTGTCTTCGACCAGCAGCACGCGTGCCTTGCTTTCCCGGCTGGGTTGCGCCTGGGCAGCGTCGTGCACGTTGCCCTCGTCCCGCTGCAGGATATGTCGCAGGACCTGCAGCAACCCGCTGCGCGCCACCGGGCGGGCGATCTGCAGCAGCGGCATGAGGCGCTGCGCCTGGTCATGCGGCAGGAAGTTGCCATAGGCCGTGACCAGCAGCACCGGCGTGGTGATCGCCGGGCGAATGCCCAGCAGGCATTCGGGGCAGTCGCTGATCAGCAGGTCGGCCTCCACGCCAAGCAGGCTGGCATCGGTGTCCAGGCGTCGGTAGCTCAGGCCCCAGGCCGGCAGCCACTGGCTGAGCATCTGTTGCAGGCCGCTGCCGGCAGGCGTCATGGCCACGATTTGACCCTGCAGGGAAGGCTGCGCGGCTGGCTGGGCATGGGCCGGCAGCGGCAGCTCGGCGCAGAACTCGCTGCCGAAGCCTTCCTTCGATTGCAGGGTCAGCTTGCCGTGCATCGCCTGGCAAAGACGCCGCGTCAGCGCCAGGCCCAGCCCCGTGCCGCCGTACTCGCGGGTAATGCCCACCTCGGCCTGGGCGAAGGGCTGGAAGATACGCGCCTGGGCGTCTTCGGCGATGCCGATGCCGGTATCGCGCACGCGAATGCTGATGCCGTCCGCGCTGCAGGCAACGATCAGGTCGACGCGGCCGAAACGGGTGAACTTGAGGGCATTGGACAGCAGGTTGCTGACGATCTGGCGAACCCGCGTCGGATCGCCCAGCACCTGCGCCGGCAGTGCAGGATCGATCAGGCAGGTCAGCTCCACGGCGCTGGAGGCATTCTGCGACAGCAGGCTGGCGGTTTCCTCGGCCAGGACGCCGAGGTCGAAGGGGATTTCTTCCAGCTCCAGCTGGCCGGCCTCGAACTTGGAGAGGTCGAGTATGTCGTTGAGCAGTTCCACCAGCACCTTGCCCGAGTCATGGGCGATGCCCAGCTGCTGACGCTGTTCGGCGCTGAGCGGGCCGTCCAGGGCCAATGCCAGCATGCCCAGCAGGCCGTTGAGAGGGGTGCGGATCTCGTGGCTCATGTTGGCCAGGAAGGCCGAGCGCGCCTGCGCCATGTTCAGCGCGGTGGTGCGCGCCACCTCCAGTTCCCTGTTGGACTGGCTGAGGCGCGCGTTGGTGGCCTTGAGCTCGGCAGTACGCGCCGAGACGATGTTTTCCAGTTCGCTGAGGTACTGAGTCAGGCGGTCCTCGGCGTTGCGTCGCTGCTCGATTTCCTGGGCGATGCTCGACAGCTGGCGGTTGGTGACCTCGACCAGGATGCCGATCTCGTCGCGCTCGTGGCCCTTGGGGCAGGGCACCGGGCGGTGTTGCGGGTCCTGCGGGTTGCGTTCGCTGAGCGCGCGAATAACCCCGGTCAGGGGCTTGGTCAGCATGAAATAGAACAGTACCAGCAGGATCAGCGACAGCAGCAGGCTGCGTGCGAAACCGGTGAGCAGGGTCAGCAGCGAGCGCCTGAGAAAATGGCTGCCGAAGGCGTAGGTGTCGATTTCCAGACGCAGAACACCAAGTGCCTCTTCGGGCGCGTGGCTGACGTAGAGCGGATCCTGGAATTCGCGCTTGGCGCCGAACAGGCTGTCGCTGAACACCCGGTAGCGGCTTTCGCTGCGCGGGCGGCTGACGCTGGCCAGCATCAGGCCACTGTTGTCGATCAGCTCGGCGCGGGTCACGGCCGGCGAGCGCAGCAGGCCCAGGACCAGTTCCTGGGCCAGTTCGGCGTCGATGTTGTAGGCGATGCGGGCGGCGGGGTTGTGGCTGATTTCCAGCAGCGCGCGAATCTCGCGGTTGATGGAGGCCTCTTCGCTGGCATAATCGATCGCCACCTGGGTGACGCTCAACAAGGTGCCGAGGATGAACGCCACCAGCACGGTCAGGCCGGCCTGTTTGTACGACAGGCGATTGGTGAGCGAGATATCCATAAATGCGTGCGTAGTCTCTGATCCTTGGCGCCTGCCAAGCATAGCTGATCGCGACCCAGTACCGGCAGAGCCTGCAACGTGCGGCTTTGCGCAAAAGGAGTAGTAGACCGTGGATTCCCGATTGCTGGATTTTCTCGCCCGCGCCGAGCAGGTGCTGGAGCGTCTCGAGCCGTTGCTGCCAGCGCTGCGTCCGCAGCTGGACTGGCAGGCATGCATGGCGGCGCGCTGGGTGCGTGATGGTCGCAGCGGCTACCTGATGCCGCTGGCGGTCAGCCTCGATCTGTCGTTGAGCGACCTGCTGGGCGTGGACGCCCAGCGTGAGCAACTGGCGCGCAACACGCGGCAGTTCGTCAGCGGCCTGCCAGCCAACCACGCCTTGCTCTGGGGCGCGCGTGGCACCGGCAAGTCCTCGCTGGTACGTGCGCTGCTCGCCGAACACGCCAGGGCCGGCCTGCGCCTGATCGAGATCGAGCGTGATCATCTGGCCGACCTGCCGCGTGTGGTCGAGCTGCTGGCCGGATTGCCGCAACGCTTCGTGCTGTTCTGCGACGACCTCTCGTTCGAGGCGGGCGAGGGCGACTACCGGGTTCTCAAGAGCGTGCTCGACGGCTCGCTGGAACAGGCGCCGGACAACGTGTTGCTGTACGCCACCTCGAACCGCCGGCATCTGGTGCCCGAGCATCAGAGCGATAACGAGAACTGGAAGAGAGTCGACGGCGAGCTGCACCCCAGCGAGGCGGTGGAGGACAAGATCGCGCTGTCCGACCGTTTTGGCCTGTGGCTGTCGTTCTATCCCTTCAGCCAGGAGCACTTCCTGATCGTGGTGCGCCACTGGGTGGACGTGCAGGCGCGTCAGGTGGGGCTCAACTGGAGCTGGGACGAGGCACTGGAGAAAGCCGCCATTCGCTGGGCGCTGGGCCGCGGCAACCGCAATGGCCGCTGCGCCTATCAATTCGCCCGTCACTGGGTCGGGCTGCAACTGCTGGAGCAACAGACATGATCGATCTTTCCCAGGCCGGGGCTGACCTCAACGGCTACCCGCTGCTGAGTGCGCAGCTGCAGGCGCTACTGTCCGGCGAGCGTGATTTCATCGCCAACGCCGCGCAGTTTTCCGCCTTCCTGTTTCACGAACTGGCCGACCTGAACTGGGCTGGCTTCTATCTGGTCAAGGATGGCGAGCTGGTGCTCGGTCCATTCCAGGGCAAGGTGGCCTGCGTACGCATTCCCTTCGGTCGTGGCGTATGCGGCGCTGCCGCGGCCAGCCTGCAAACGCAGCGAGTCGAGGACGTGCATGCCTTCGCCGGGCACATCGCCTGCGACAGTGCGTCGAACAGCGAGCTGGTGGTGCCGCTGGTCAAGGACGGTCGCCTGATCGGCGTGCTGGATCTCGACAGCCCGTCGGTCGGGCGTTTCACCGAGTCGGATCAGGCCGGGATCGAAGCGCTGGCGGCGATCTTCCTGGCCGCCAGCGACTGCTGAATACGCCTTTGGCGATACGGGGAGGCTCGATACGGTAGGGTGCGCCGCGCGCACCGCTGGCTTGAGACGTCGCCGAAGCTGATTTTGCAATAGGTGCACACGGCGCACCCTACGAAGCAGGCGTGTTCAGCGCTTGGCGCCGATCTTTTCCAGGGTGCGCAGCTCGCGCGGCAGCAGCCGCTGCATCGACTCGCCGGCCTTGATGCGCTGATAGTGGGCCGTCAGCTTCGGCCAGCGTGCGGCGTCGAGCATTTCACCGCCGTGCTCCATGTTGACCAGTTGGCTGGCCAGCGCCAGATCGGCCATCGATAGCTGCTCACCGAGGAAGTAGGGCGCCTCACCGAGCGTGGCCTCGAAATAGTCGAAGTGGCTGGGCAGCTTGTCCTTGAGCGCCTGCTGTACCTTTTCCTCGTCGCACGGCTGGCCCATGCCGGCCTTAAGTACGCGGTTGCGAAACACCGTGAAGGTGCACCAGGGCGCCAGCTCGTAATCGGCGTATTTCTCCAGCCAGCGCACCTTGGCGCGTTGTTCCGCTCCCTCACCATACAGCGGCTTGTGCTCGGGGTAGCGTTCTTCGAGGTACTGACAGATCACGCTGGAGTCCGCCAGTTTGAGGTCGCCGTCGCGAAAGGCGGGAATCCGGCCCAGCGGGTTGAGCTCGCGATACCAGTCCGGCTGAGCGAAGGGCATCACCACCTCTAGCTCGTAATCCAGGCCTTTCTCGATCAGGCACAGACAGACTTTACGGACGAAGGGGGACAACGGTGCCCCGTAAACGGTCATGCTCATGGCAGCTCCTGATGCGCGGTCAGCCTGTTCGGCCGTGCGAGGGCGATCGATGTTCTACCGCCGCTCAGTCGTAGATGTTCTTCTTTTTCCAGTCGTCTTCCAGGTCTTTCAGGCCTTCGGTCAACTGGCTCGGTTCTTCCGCCGCGGGTGCGTTCTTGTCGAGGACCATGGCATTGGCGCGCGCCAGTTGTTCCTCGAAGCGCTTGAGTTGCGCCTGGTAAGGGGTCGGGTCGGGTTGCTTGCGCAGGTACTGCACGCCGCGCTCGAAGGCCAGGCGGGCCTGGCCGGGCTGGTTCTGCTGCAGGGCCGTCTGGCCCAGCGCGCTGAAGAACTCGATATGTACCAGCACCAGCATCTGACGGATCTGCCCGATCCACTGTTTGCCCTCGTTGGCGGGCAGCAGACCGCTCTGCACCGAACCGGTGATCAGAGCATGAAGATTTTCCAGGACAAAGCGCACCTCCTTGGCCTTGGCTTCGTTGGCGATGGGCTGTGGCGGGTTCTTCACCGGGATGGATTCGCCCTGGGCGATCTGGGTGCGCAGCGTTTCGATGTCGGCCTTGAGCGTCGCGCTCTGCTTGTCCAGCGCCAGCAGGCGTTCGCTGACCTGCAGCTGCAGCTGGGCCAGTAGCAGCTTGAGCTGGGGCGTCATCAGCTGGCCAGGCATGCGTTCGGAGATATCCTGGCAGCGACGAATGCGGTCGAGCAGGTCGGCACGCTGGCGGGCTTTCTCCAGTTTGCTGTTCTCGACGGCATGGTTGACGTAGGCAATCACCATCAACAGGGCGATGCCGCCGACTATCAGCAGGGTTATCACGAGTGCGGACACTGCTTGGGACCTCTCGAGAATCATCTTTTCAACCGAGTGTAGTGGCTTGCTCGCATCGCTCCTAGTGGTACGTCAATTTCTGGGCTGAAGTCTTTGATTTTAAAAATTTTTTAGAGAGTGGTTGACGACCTCCCAAAGCCTCCATAGAATGCGCGCCACTTCCAGCGCAAAGCTCTGAAGCAGAGCGAAGGAAGCCGGAAAGTTGCTTGATGTTCCGGGGTGTGTCCCCTTCGTCTAGTGGCCTAGGACACCGCCCTTTCACGGCGGTAACAGGGGTTCGAGTCCCCTAGGGGACGCCACTTTCAAGCTGTTATGCGGGAATAGCTCAGTTGGTAGAGCACGACCTTGCCAAGGTCGGGGTCGCGAGTTCGAGTCTCGTTTCCCGCTCCAAAATTGCGAAATGCTGCCTCGGCAGGGTTTCAAACGAAGTTCCAGGTCCCCTTCGTCTAGTGGCCTAGGACACCGCCCTTTCACGGCGGTAACAGGGGTTCGAGTCCCCTAGGGGACGCCACTTTCAAGCTGTTATGCGGGAATAGCTCAGTTGGTAGAGCACGACCTTGCCAAGGTCGGGGTCGCGAGTTCGAGTCTCGTTTCCCGCTCCAAATAAACGAAAACGCCGCTCAATAGAGCGGCGTTTTCGTTTCCGTCGTTTGTACAGGCACAAAACAGAAGGCCCGCCGGTTTACCGTGCGGGCCTTTTGTTTATTGGCAGATCAGTGCTTGGAGCTGTCGGTGGGCAGGGCCAGCAGTTGCTTTTCCTGATTCCAGTCGAAGGGTTCGTCGTTCTCTTCGGCCTCGAAGCGACGCTCGTCGAGAGCCTGGTACAGGGCGATTTCCTCGTCCGGCATGAAGTGCAGGCAGTCGCCGCCGAAGAACCACATCAGATCGCGCGGTACCAGATGGGCGATCTGCGGGTAGCGGTGGAACACCTGGCTGATCAGGTCCTGGCCCAGGTACTGGCTGGAAACCGGATCGCGCGGCAGTTCGGCGAGCAGCTCGTCGTAACGCTCGAGGAACAGGGCGTGGCTGTCGTCGAGCACCTGTTCGGCTTCGCCCAGCGCGACGAGGATACCGCGCAGGTGATTGAGCAGGGCGAGGTGATGTTCGAGATGGCTGGCCATGGTGCAGTGTCCTGAAAGGTAAAACGGGCGCAGGAGTATAGAGTTCCTGGCGCCCGCTGTCCTGCATGGCTGGCCTTCGTGGGTGAGGCTTTCGGCTCGGGCATCCTGCTTCGCTCTACCTCCTGCATCCCTGCAGTCGTAGCGGCGAGCTTCTTGAGTCGCGGCTAAAGCCCCTGCCACTGGCCGCTTGCATCAGCGCACCGTGCCGCGACTCAGCTTGAGTTCTTCCTTGGCGAAATCGTCGACATCGATCACCCGCCGCCGCGCCGCCTCGGCCGCCTGCAGGCGTTGACCCTGTTCGGCGTCGAGGATGCCGGCAGCGATCCCCGCCTCGATGGCATCCTGGCCCGGTGCCGGTTGCAGGCTGCCGTCCTTGAGTGCCTGGTGCAGACGCTTGCGGGCGTCGTGGCTGGCCTGTACCAGGTTCAGCGCATGCTGCAGGGCGCCGACCGAGTCCTGGTCGGCTTGTGGGCGATAGCAGCCTTCCAGCACCGATTCCAGCGCCGGGTCGCCGGCCTGGCGGCCGATGATCGCGGCCACTTCGGCGTCCAGCACGTCGCTCGGGCCGTGGTGACGACGGCCCAGCGGGAACACCAGTACCTTCAGCAGGCAACCGAACAGGCGATTGGGGAAGTTGCTCAGCAGGGCATCGAGCGCCTGCTCGGCGCGGTAGAGGTTTTCCTCCATGGCCCAGCGCAGCAGCGGTCTGACGGCTTCCTGATAGTCCAGGTCGTGGTAGCGCTTGAGTGCCGCCGAGCCCAGGTAGAGATAGCTGAGCACATCCCCCAGGCGCGCAGACAGACGTTCGCGACGCTTCAGGTCGCCGCCGAGCAGCATCATGCTGCTGTCGGCGCACAGGGCGAAGGCCGCGGCCAGGCGGTTGAGGGCGCGGTAGTAGGGCTGGCTGAGGTCGTCACCCGGCACCGTGCCCAGACGGCCCAGGGTCAGGCCGAGAAGGAAGCTGCTGGCCGCGTTGCTCACGGCGAAACCGATATGGCGCATCAGCAGCGAGTCGAACTCGAGCTGCGCCTCGTCCTTGTCTTCGCGGTCAGCCAGGGCCATTTCCTTGAGCACGTAGGGATGGCAGCGGATGGCGCCCTGGCCGAAGATCATCAGGTTGCGCGAGAGGATGTTGGCGCCCTCGACGGTGATGAAGATCGGTGCGCCCTGCCAGGAGCGGGCCAGGTAGTTGTTCGGCCCCATGATGATGCCCTTGCCGCCGTGCACGTCCATGGCGTGGCCGATGCATTCGCGGCCGCGCTCGGTCAGGTGGTACTTGAGAATCGCCGAGAGTACCGAGGGTTTTTCGCCCAGGTCGACGGCATTGGCGGTGAGGATGCGCGCGCTGTCCATCAGCCAGGCGTTGCCGCCGATGCGCGCCAGCGCTTCCTGAATGCCCTCGAAGGCGGACAGCGGTACGTTGAACTGCTCACGCAACTGGGCGTACTGGCCGGTGGCGAGGCTGGTGAACTTGGCCGCGCCGGTGCCGACGGCAGGCAGCGAGATGGAGCGGCCGACCGACAGGCAGTTCATCAGCATCATCCAGCCCTTGCCGAGGTACTCCTGGCCACCGATCAGGTAGTCGAGTGGAATGAACACGTCCTTGCCCGAGTTCGGCCCGTTCATGAAGGCTGCGCCCAGCGGCAGGTGGCGACGGCCGATTTCCACGCCGGGGGTATCAGTGGGAATCAGCGCCAGGCTGATGCCGAGGTCTTCCTTGTCGCCCAGCAGGTGGTCCGGGTCGTAGGCCTTGAAGGCCAGGCCGAGCAGGGTGGCCACAGGGCCGAGGGTGATGTAGCGCTTCTCCCAGTTCAGGCGCAGGCCGATCACTTCCTCGCCGTTGAACTGGCCCTTGCAGATGACGCCGGTGTCCGGCATGGCGCCGGCGTCGGAGCCGGCCAGCGGGCCGGTAAGGGCGAAACAGGGGATGTCCTCACCGCGCGCCAGGCGTGGCAGGTAATGGTTGCGCTGTTCTTCGGTGCCGTAATGCAGCAGCAGCTCGGCCGGGCCGAGGGAGTTGGGCACCATCACGGTGGAGGCCAGGTCGCCGCTGCGCGTGGCCAGCTTCATCGCCACCTGCGAGTGGGCGTAGGCGGAGAAGCCCTTGCCGCCATATTCCTTGGGAATGATCAGGGCGAAGAAGCCGTGCTGCTTGATGTGCTCCCAGGCTTTCTCCGGCAGGTCCATCTCCTGGCCGACCTGCCAGTCGCTGATCATCGCGCAGAGTTCTTCGGTGGGGCCGTCGATAAAGGCCTGTTCCTCTTCGGTCAGCCTGGCCTTGGGGTAGGCCAAGAGCTTGTCCCAGTCCGGTTTGCCACTGAACAGCTCACCGTCCCACCACACCGTGCCGGCTTCGATGGCATCGCGCTCGGTGGCCGACATCGGCGGCAACACGCGCTGGAACCAGGCGAACAAGGGGCGGGTGAACAGCTGCCGGCGAAGGTCGTCGAGCAGGATGAAGGCGGCGACTGCGCCGGTGACTATCCATAGCAGCAGTTGCAGCCAGCCGGGTACCGGGCTGAACAGGGCCATGGCCACCAGGTAGGCCGCGGTGATGCCGAGGGCGGGGCGGGCGGCGGTGCGACTATGGGCCAGGTAGATGACCCCGAGCAGCAGCACCAGCAACCAGATGACGAGCATGTGCATTCCTCCATGATTCGAGCGGGCGACGCCCCGAGCATAGCCACAAATGGCAACGGGGGCGGTGAGCTTGGCCGGATCGTCGTGAACGTCGGGCAATTGGCAGGTTTAGACTGAAGCGAACTTCAGGAGCCCCATCATGCAGAACTGTCTACGCCCCGGCCGCTTCATTGACAGTGACCATCCATTGGTAATCGAGTTCGCCGAACGTTGCCGTGGCGCCTCACGAGAACCGCGCAGTCAGGCCATCGCGCTCTATCTCGCGGTGCGCGACGAGATTCGCTACAACCCCTATTCATTCAGCCTCGATGCGCAGGCGCTGAAGGCCAGCCACGCGCTGACGGCCGGGGAGTCCTACTGCGTGCCCAAGGCCAATCTGCTCGCCGCATGCGCACGGCATTGCGGCATTCCTGCGCGTATCGGCCTGGCCGATGTGCGCAATCACCTGTCGACGCCGCGCCTGCTGGAGCTGCTGCGCAGCGAGGTGTTCGCCATGCACGGCTATACCGAGCTGTATCTGGGCGGGCGTTGGGTCAAGGCCACGCCGGCGTTCAACGAGGCGCTGTGCCGCGTATTCAAGGTGGCGCCGCTGGAGTTCGATGGCGTGCACGATAGCGTCTTTCATCCCTACAACGAGCGCGGCGAGCGCTACATGGAATACCTGCAGGACCACGGCCAGTTCGAGGATCTGCCGCAGCAGCTGTTCTTCGAGCACCTGCGCGGTTGCTATCCGCATCTGTTCGAGGCCGGCGCGCTGGAATTGAGCGGCGACATGCAGCGTGAGGCGGCAGCTATCGACTGAGTCGATAGTCAAGATCGTCAGGACGGCCTTTTCTCCGCGCGTCAGGGTCGGTAGGGTGCATGCCAGCACGGAATGGGCGAAACACGCGGTTGCAATCGAGCGCCTTCGCCCTCATCTACCCTGACTCCACTCTCGCGCGGGAAACCCCATCTTCATGAGCTCCGCCCTGACCATCCGCCAGTTGACCAAGACCTACGGAAACGGCTTCCAGGCCCTGCACGGTATCGATCTGGACGTCGCCGAAGGTGATTTCTTCGCCTTGCTCGGCCCCAATGGCGCCGGTAAATCCACCACCATCGGCATCCTTTCCACGCTGGTGAACAAGAGCAGCGGCACGGTCAGCGTGTTCGGCCACGACCTCGATCGCGAACCCTACGCGCTCAAGCGCTGCCTGGGCGTGGTGCCGCAGGAATTCAACTTCAACCAGTTCGAGAAGGTGTTCGACATCGTCGTCACCCAGGCCGGCTACTACGGCATTCCGCGCTCGATCGCCAAGGAGAGGGCCGAGCAGTACCTGACCCAGCTCGGCCTGTGGGAAAAGCGCGACGTCGCTTCGCGCGAGCTGTCCGGCGGCATGAAACGCCGCCTGATGATCGCCCGCGCCCTGGTGCATCAGCCGCGCCTGCTGATTCTCGACGAGCCCACTGCCGGGGTGGACATCGAGCTGCGCCGCTCGATGTGGAGCTTTCTCACCGAGCTGAACCAGCAGGGTATCACCATCATCCTCACCACCCATTACCTGGAAGAGGCCGAGCAGCTGTGCCGCAACATCGGCATCATCGACCACGGCCGCATCGTCGAGCTGAGCAGCATGAAGAACCTGCTCAAGAAGCTGCACGTCGAGACCTTCCTGCTCGATCTGAAGGACTCCTACAGCGAGGCGCCGAGGCTGACGGGCTATCCGGCGCGCCTGGTCGATCACCACACCCTGGAGGTGCAGGTGGAGAAGAGCCAGGGCCTCAATGCGCTGTTCCAGCAACTGGCGCAGCAGCAGGTGCAGGTGCTGAGCCTGCGCAACAAGAGCAATCGCCTGGAGGAGCTGTTCGTCTCCCTGGTGGAAAAGAACCTGGCCAAGGTGGCGCAATGAATACCCAGTATCTGAACAGCGAATTTGCCGCCAACCTGGTGGCCCTGCGTACCATCGTTCATCGCGAGGTGCGCCGTTTCCTGCGTATCTGGCCGCAGACCCTGTTGCCGCCGGCGATCACCATGGTTCTGTACTTCGTCATCTTCGGTAACCTGATCGGCCGGCAGATCGGCGACATGGGCGGCTTCAGCTACATGGAGTACATCGTGCCGGGGCTGATCATGATGTCGGTGATCACCAACAGCTACGGCAACGTGGTGTCGAGCTTCTTCGGCAGCAAGTTCCAGCGCAACGTCGAGGAACTGCTGGTCTCGCCGGTATCGCCGCACACCATCCTCATCGGCTTCGTCATCGGTGGCGTGCTGCGCGGGCTGGCGGTGGGTGTGATCGTCACCATCCTGTCGCTGTTCTTCACCCACCTGCAGGTGCATCACCTGGGTGTGACCGTGCTGGTGGTGCTGCTGACGGCGACCATCTTTTCTCTTGGCGGCTTCGTCAACGCGGTGTTCGCACGCAACTTCGACGACATTTCGATCGTGCCTACCTTCGTGCTGACGCCGCTGACCTACCTGGGCGGGGTGTTCTATTCCATCACTCTGTTGCCGCCGTTCTGGCAGGCGGTGTCGCTGGGCAATCCGATCCTGCATATGGTCAACGCCTTCCGCTACGGCATTCTCGGCGTGTCGGACATCCGTATCGGCGTGGCCATCGGCTTCATGCTGCTGGCCACCGCCGTGCTCTATGCGCTGTGCATTCGCCTGCTGGTCAGCGGCCGCGGCATGCGTCAGTGACGTTGCCACTCATGTAGGAGCGGATTTATCCGCGATTTTCGCGGCGCAGGCCGCGCCGGTAGCCCCGGATGAAATCCGGGGTATGGCTGCCGGCTCCCCGGATTTCATCCGGGCTACCGTTGAATGCTCGCGGCTGAAGCCGCTCCTACAGACTGTGGCGGCGCCAGAAAAAACATAGCGAAATAACTTGCGCTCCTGTCAGTAACGCAGCGGCCGGTTAGACTCCGCCTCTACCGAGAAAAAGGGGCTGATCATGACCGTGCTGTTACGTGCTCTTCCATGGTTGTTGCTGGGTGCATTCGCTCTGCCTGCGAGCGCAGCCGAGGGGCCAATGGTCGAGGTGGTGGCGGTACGGCAGATGGAGGTGCGCGACGAGCTGATCACCTTCGGATCGCTGCGCTCCGATGAATCGGTGATGATTCGTCCGGAGGTGGAGGGGCGCCTGGCAACCCTGCATTTTCGTGAAGGCCAGGCGGTGACCGCCGGCGACCTGCTGATCAGCCTCGACGACGCCATTGCCCGCGCCGAATTCGCCCAGGCCCGGGCCAATCTCGATCTCGCCGAGAAGAACCACCAGCGCGCGCAGATGCTGTTCCAGCGTGGCGCCAGCAATGCCCAGGCGCTGGACGAGGCGCAGAGCCAGCTGCAGGCCGCCCGTGCCAGCCAGGCCCTGGCCCAGGCGCGACTGGACAAGACCCAGATCAAGGCCCCCTACGACGGCACGCTCGGCCTGCGCCAGGCCAGCGTCGGCGACTACCTGAGCGCCGGGCAGAACATCGTCAACCTGGAGGTGCTCGACCCGCTCAAGGTCGACTTCCGCATTCCGCAGAAGGCCGTGTCCCAGGTGCGTCTTGGCCAGACCGTGGAAATCACCCTCGACACCTACCCGAACGAGCGCTTTCGTGGCGAGATCTACGCCATCAACCCGCGCCTGGACGAAGCCGGGCGTAGCCAGGCCATTCGCGCGCATATCGGCAACGACGATCGTCGCCTGCGCCCGGGCCAGTTCGTCCGGGTCTCGGTGATTCTCGAAGAACGGTCCAATGCCCTGGTGATTCCCGAGGAAGCGGTGATGCCGCAGGGCGACAAGCTGCTGGTCAATCTGGTGGTCGACGGCAAGGTCGAGCGCCGCGAGGTGACGCTGGGCAAGCGCTTCGATGGCCTGGTCGAGGTGCGCGAAGGCCTGCAGGGCGACGAAACGCTTATCAGCGCCGGCTGGCAGCGAGTACGCGAAGGGCTGGCGGTACGCACCAAGAGCGGGGAGCGCCAGCTGTGACACTTTCCGATGTCTGCATTCGCCGGCCGGTATTCGCCGCCGTTCTGTCGCTGATCGTGGTGCTCTTGGGGCTGATGGCCTACGACCGCCTCAACGTGCGCGAATACCCCAATATCGACGTGCCCATCGTCACCGTGCAGGTCACCTATCCCGGCGCCAGCCCGGAAATCATGGAGTCGCAGGTGGCGCAGCCGGTGGAGGACGTGCTCTCCGGCATCGAGGGGCTGGATTTCGTCACCTCCATCAGTCGTGCGGAAAACACCCAGATCACCGCGCAGTTCCGTCTCGGGCGCAGCGCCGACGAGGCGGCCAACGACGTGCGCGACCGCCTGGGGCGGGTGCGCAACCTGCTGCCGGACGAGGTGGACGAGCCCATCGTGCAGAAGGTCGAGGCCGATGCCCAGCCGGTGGTCTGGATCGCCTTCCATAGCCAGCAGCACAGTGCCATGGAAATCACCGATGTGCTGGAGCGGGTGATCAAGGACCGCCTGCAGACCATTCCCGGTGTGTCCGAGGTGCAGGTGCGCGGTGCGCGGACGTTTTCCATGCGTATCTGGCTCGACCCGGAGAAGCTCGCCGCGCACAACCTCACCGTGCAGGACGTGGAGGATGCCCTGCGCCGGCAGAACGTGGAGATTCCGGCCGGGCGCATCGAGTCGCGCGAGCGCGAATTCAGCGTGCTGTCGGAAACCGATCTGCGCACCCCGGAGCAGTTCAACGAGCTGATCCTCGATGATTCGCAGGGTTACCTGCTGCGTCTGTCCGATGTCGGTCGCGCCGAAGTGGGGCCGCGTGACGAACGTACCGTGGTGCGCTTCAATGGCCTGCCGGCGGTGACCCTGGGGCTGGTCAAGCAGGCCACGGCCAACCCGCTGGATATCTCCGATGGCCTCGAGGCGGCCTGGGACGATGTCAGGGCGCTGTTGCCCGACGGCATGAACATGACCGTGGCCAACGACAACTCGCAGTTCATCCGCGAATCCATCGACAACGTCTTCACCACTATCTGGGAAGCCGTGGCGCTGGTCATTCTGATCATCTTCATCTTCCTGCGCTCGCTGCGTGCGACGCTGATCCCGCTGGTGACCATCCCGGTGTCGCTGATCGGCGCCTTCGCCCTGATGTCGCTGATGGGCTTCACCATCAATACCCTGACGCTGCTGGCCATGGTCCTGGCCATCGGTCTGGTGGTGGACGACGCCATCGTCATGCTGGAGAACATCCATCGCCATATCGAGGCGGGGATGAAGCCGGTGCAGGCCGCCTTCAAGGGCAGCCGCGAGATCGCCTTCGCGGTGATCGCCATGACGCTGACCCTGGCCGCCGTGTTCGCCCCGATCGGCTTCATGCAGGGCACCACCGGCAAGCTGTTCACCGAGTTCGCCTGGACGCTGGCCGGCTCGGTGCTGGTGTCCGGTTTCGTCGCCCTGACGCTGACACCGATGATGTGCGCGGTGATGCTCAAGCCGCACCAGCACGAGCAGCGCCACGGCCGTGTATACAACCTGATCGAGGGCTTTCTCAACGGCCTCACCTATAGCTACAAGCACAGCCTGGATCGTGCCCTGCGTGCCTGGCCGCTGGTGATCGGTGTGCTGCTGGCGGCCTTCGTGCTGTGTGCGTGGCTGTTCAGCGGCCTGCGTTCGGAGCTGGCGCCCACCGAGGACACCGGAACCATCGTTGGCGTGTTCAATGGCCCGGACGGCGCCACCATCGACTACACCGCGCGCTACGCCCGCGAGGTGGAGGCGGCCTACGCCAGCATTCCCGAAACCAATCGCTACCTGGTCATCGCGGGCTTCCCGACCGTGGCCCAGGGCATTTCCTTCATGAAGCTGGAGGACTGGGGCGACCGTGCGCGCAGCCAGTTCGAGATCCGCAACGAGCTGCTGCCGAAACTGCAGGACATTGCCGGCATGCGCGTCACCCCGGTCAACCGCCCGCCGCTGGGGCAGAGCGCGCGCAACCAGCCGATCAATTTCGTCATCCGCTCGTCGATGGAGTACGCCGAGCTGCAGGGCTATGTCGACCAGCTGATGGAGCGCATGCGCGACTATCCGGGCCTGGAGGGGCTGGACAGCGACCTCAAGCTCAACTCGCCGCAGCTCAAGATCACCGTCAACCGCGAGCAGGCGGTGGCGGTCGGTACCGACGTATCGGTGATCGGCCGCAGCCTGGAGAGCCTGTTCGGCAGCCGCCAGGTGACCCGCTTCAAGCAGAATGGCGAGCAGTACGACGTGCTGGTGCAGCTGCAGGATATCGACCGCAGCAATCCGCAGGACCTGGATCGCGTCTACGTGCGTGATCGCGACGGCGGCATGGTGCAGCTGTCCAACCTGATCGAGGTGCGCGAAACCGTGGCACCGCGCGAACTCAACCACTTCAACCAGCTGCGCGCGGTGACCATCAGCGCCAACGTCGGCGCCGGCTATACCCTGGGCGAGGCGCTGGACTACCTGGAGGCCGGCGCGCGTGCGGTATTCCCGCCGGAGACGCAGTACGACTACACCGGCACCTCGCGCGACTTCAAGGAATCCAGCTCGGGCATCCTGCTGATCTTCGCCCTGGCCCTGGCGTTCATCTTCCTGGTGCTGGCCGCGCAGTTCGAAAGTTTCAGTGACCCGCTGATCATCCTGTTCAGTGTGCCCTTGTCGATGGCCGGCGCCTTGCTGGCGCTGAAGCTGTTCGGCGGCACCTGGAACATCTACTCGCAGATCGGCCTGGTGACCCTGATCGGCCTGATCACCAAGCACGGCATCCTCATCGTCGAGTTCGCCAACCAGTTGCTGCGTGAGGGCAGGGCGTTGCGTGAGGCGGTGATCGAGGCCTCGGTGCAGCGTCTGCGACCGATCCTGATGACCACCGGCGCCATGGTCCTGGGCTCGCTGCCGCTGGCCATCGCCACCGGTGCCGGCGCCGAGAGTCGCCAGCAGATCGGCCTGGTGATCGTTGGCGGGCTGCTGGTGGGCACTTTCTTCACCCTTTACGTGATCCCCACGCTGTACCTGCTGCTGCGCCGCTGGGCACCGCTGCGGATGATCGAGGAGGAGCCCGCCGCGGCATGAGCCTGTCAGGAGCATTCTGGTGCGCACGGCGCACCCTACGTTTACTAGGGCGCCCTTGGCCTGACGTAGGGTGCGCCGTGCGCACCGAGCAAACCTGGAGCTCGCTGCGGGTGCGGCTGGGCGGTCAACCCGGTAAACTCGCCCGGTTTTTCGCCAACCCGGATCCCGCCCCATGCAACACCCCGCCGAACATTCCCCGCTGGGTAAGTCCAGCCAGTACATCGCCGAATACAGCCCAGAGCTGCTGTTCCCCATCTCGCGCACCACCAAGTGGGCGGAGCTGAGCCTCGACGGCGCCAACCTGCCGTATCGGGGCGTGGACTACTGGAACTGCTACGAGCTGTCCTGGCTGCTGCCGTCCGGCAAGCCGGTGGTGGCCATCGGCGAGTTCGCCATTCCTGCCGATTCGCCGAACATCATCGAGTCCAAATCCTTCAAGCTCTATCTCAACTCGCTGAACCAGACCGCGTTCGCCAGTTGGGATGAGGTGCAGGCCACCCTGGCGCGCGATCTGTCGGCCGTGGCCGGCAAGCCGGTGGCGGTGCGCCTGCGTGCGCTGGCCGAGGTAGCTGCCGAGGGCGTGGCGACGCTGCCGGGGCAGTGCATCGATGAGCTGGACGTCAGCGTCAGCCAGTACGCCCATCCGCAGCCGGAGCTCTTGCGTTGCGACGCGAGCCGCGTGGTGGAGGAGAGCCTGCACAGCCATCTGCTGAAATCCAACTGTCCGGTCACCGGCCAGCCGGACTGGGGCAGTCTGGTGGTCGAGTACCGCGGCGCGGCGCTGGATCACGCCAGCCTGCTGGCTTATCTGGTGAGCTTCCGCCAGCATGCCGACTTCCACGAGCAGTGCGTGGAGCGCATCTTCCTCGATCTGCAGCGCCTGCTGCAGCCGCAGACCTTGACCGTCTATGCGCGCTACGTGCGCCGCGGCGGGCTGGATATCAACCCGTACCGCAGCACCGAGGCGACCACCGCGGACAACACCCGCCTGGCCCGCCAGTAGGTCAGGCCCACGGACACCCCAGCTGGCTCGCCTTTAGCCTGAGGCTCAGATACCCATATTGGCCAGGCTCTGCATGATGTTGCGCAGGGTGCCGGCGAGCGTGGGGTGGCTGGCTTCGAAACGTTCCACCGCCAGGTTGACGCCATCGACCAGTGTGGCGTCGGGAGCGGCCGCGGCCTGGCGCGCCAGTTGCACTTCGATTTCCTGAATCAGCAGGTAAAGCGATGCCCGTTCTTCCTCGCTGAGCGGCGTGCCCTGAGCCAGTTGCTCATGAAGGGCTTCCAGTTGCTGCTGCAGGTCATTGGCTGGCATAGGGTTCTCCCTTGTCGAATTGGCATAGGCATTGACCGTGATCGGTAGCCGAAGGTTTCTGCCTGCTTCAAGGGTAATCCAAGCGCGTCGGCTTTGCCTGACCGGGGTCAAGCCGTTTCAGGGCTTTTCGCCCTTGTGCCGGCGCATGCCGATATCGTCGAGGCTGGCCTCGATCTCGCCCAGGTGATCGACCACTGAATGCACGCCCAAACGGTAGAGCTGCAACGTGGCTTCGGCGCGCAAACGCTCCTGCTCGCCTGCACCGAGCGCCAGCCAGTCGGCCGGGGCCTGGCCGCACAGCGGGCCGCAGGCGGCCAGACCGATGGTCCAGCAGCCGGCATTGAGCCCGGCCTGCAGCAGCAGGGGGTTGCCGCTGACGACGATACAGCCGTCAAGACGCTCGACGCCCAGTTGGCTCAACGCCTGCCAGCAGCTGTCCGGGGCAGGCCATGGCCGGGCCTGGCGAGTGGTCACCGCTTGCACCGGGGTCGGCAGCGCCTGAGCCAGACGCAGGCTGGCATCGGCTGGCAGGTCGTCCAGCCAGGCGCAGGGCGTGCCGTTGCCATGCAGAACTTGCAGCAGCGCTGATGCGCCAGGGGTCAGCTCGGCATGTTCGCTCGCGACCTGGCCGAGCATCTGCTCCAGCGCCTGCAGCTGCGCTGCCGTGGCCGGTTTGTCGAGCAGGGCTTCCAGTGCCTGTCGAGGTGTGCCCGCGATGGGCTGGGGGGCGCGCTCGGGGTGCAAGCGCTGCAATGCGACGGGCAGTGTGCGTGCGCCGAAGTCGACCAGGCAGCCGGACAGTTGAAAGATCAGGGCGGTGCAGGGGGAGGGCATGGGATCATCCGTGGCAATGGCCCAGGCCAAGTTAGCGGCAGCGGATGACCGGAATATGACCGTCAGGTGACGGCGAACAGGGCGCGTACGGTCTCGGGCAGTGGCACCGACTGGCCGCTGCCATGGTCGATCCATACCAGCTTGCAGTAGCCTTCGCCGTAGAGCGTCAGCGGGTCCTCCAGGGTGCTCAGGCGGTGCTCGATGACCAGGCTGCTGCGGCCCATGGCACCGGCCCTCAGCTCCACCACCACGGTGGCGGGGTGCACCACGGGCTTCAGGTAAGTGTGCTGGGTCTGCAGTATCACCGGGCCGAACGGCACGTTGCTCATGGCCACGCCGGCCAGTTCGAACCAGGCGACACGGGCTTCCTCCAGATACTGCATGTAGATGATGTTGTTGACGTGCCCATAGCTGTCCATGTCGCCCCAGCGTACGGGAATGTGTGCGGTGTGCAGCAAGGTTTCATCGGTCATCGCTTTTCTTCGCTATGCTGCCCAATGAGGGCTCCAGGCTTTATACTACGCGGCCTTCCGGCCGCTGGCGGTGGCCACACCATTTCCCTCAAGGAGAGATTTCAATGCATGTGATCGGTGCTCGCTGGTTCGCGCGCCTGGGCGGCCTGATGGCCCTCGTCGGCCTGAGCCTGTTGCCTGCCATGAGCCAGGCCGCTTCGGAAGAGGACCCTTGGGAAGGTTTCAACCGAGCCATGTTCCGCTTCAACGATACCCTCGACACCTATGCGCTCAAACCCGTGGCGCAGGGTTACCGAGCCGTTACGCCGCAGTTTCTCGAAGATGGCGTGCACAATGTCTTCGGTAATGTCGGCGATGTCGGCAACCTGGCCAACAACCTGCTGCAGGGCAAGCTGCACAACGCCGGTGTGGACACCGGCCGTCTGATCTTCAATACCACCTTCGGCCTGTTGGGCTTCTTCGACGTGGCCAAGCACATGGGCCTGCGCAAGAACGACGAGGATTTCGGTCAGACCCTCGGGGTCTGGGGCCTGGACAGTGGCCCGTACCTGGTCATTCCGTTCCTCGGCCCGAGCACCGTGCGCGATGCCACGGGGCGAGTACCGGACAGCTTCCTGACGCCCTATCCGTACATCGACCATGTGCCGACCCGCAACGTCACTCGCGGCGTCCAGGTCGTCGATACGCGTGCCAACCTGCTGCAGGCCGAGCGCCTGATCAGCGGCGACAAGTACGTCTTCATTCGCAATGCCTACCTGCAGAGCCGCGAATTCAAGATCAAGGATGGGCAGGTCGAAGACGACTTCTGAGCATCGGAAGCAGTCTGTAGAGACGAAAAAGGCGGCCCACAGGCCGCCTTTTTCGTAAAAGCAGATTTCAGCTCATGGAGATGATCGCCAGCCCGAGCGACTGCCGGCCATCGCCCAGGTCACTTATCCGGACCACCTCGGCCTGGGCATCGAGACCGGCCAGTTCGCTGTGTTCGGAGGGGATGTGGACCTTGACCTTGTCACCCATGCTCAGGGCGACTTCGGCCTCGATCTGCATGCCGGTACTGGAGAGATCCAGGCACAGTGCAGGGATTTCCCGGCCAGCATGATGGAGGACGACTGCTGCTTCCAGTCGCATGCGGATGTAGTCGCGTTTCTCGCTGTAGGCTCGATCATTCTGACTCATGGACCCTGTCCTCTTCTTATGAGCTCTTCCGCGGCTCTTATAACCCCCGCCGATTTGACCTGTAAAGCCGCCGAACGACGACCGGTCCCGGCTTGAATCGGCCGGCAGATGGGAGTACCGTCTGCCCCTTGAAATCGCCCTGGCGCCAATGATGCGGCGCCGCGCTACGGGCAGTGACTCCAATTGCCCTGGCGCAGTTTGCCTGGATACCCCATGCACAAAACCAGTGCCACTCTGCTGATCATCGACGACGACGATGTCGTACGTGCAAGCCTCGCGGCCTACCTCGAGGACAGCGGCTTCAAGGTGTTGCAGGCCAACAACGGTTTGCAGGGGCTGGAAGTGTTCCAGCAGGAAGGCCCCGACCTGATGATCTGTGACCTGCGCATGCCGCAGGTCGATGGTCTCGAACTGATTCGACGCATCAACGCGCTCGGCGTGGAAGTCCCGGTGATCGTGGTTTCCGGTGCCGGCGTGATGAACGATGCCGTCGAGGCCCTGCGTCTGGGCGCTGCCGACTACCTGATCAAACCCCTCGAAGACCTCGCCGTGCTGGAGCACTCGGTGCGCCGCGCGCTGGATCGTTCCCGCCTGCGCGTCGAGAACCAGCGCTATCGCGAGAAGCTGGAGGCGACCAACCGCGAGCTGCAGGCCAGCCTGCACCTGCTGCAGGAAGATCAGAACGCCGGCCGCCAGGTGCAGATGAACATGCTGCCGGTGACGCCCTGGCAGGTCGATGGCCTGACCTTCGCTCACCAGATCATTCCGTCGCTGTACCTGTCCGGTGATTTCGTCGATTACTTCCGTATCGACGAGCGGCGCATCGCCTTCTATCTGGCCGACGTTTCCGGTCATGGCGCGTCCTCGGCATTCGTCACCGTGCTGCTCAAGTTCATGACCACGCGCCTGCTCTACGAGTGGCGGCGTGGCGGCACGCTGCCCGAGTTCAAACCCTCCGATGTGCTCGGTCACATCAACCGCGGCCTGATCAACTGCAAGCTGGGCAAGCACGTGACCATGCTCGGTGGGGTGATCGACGAGCAGAGCGGCCAGCTCACCTACAGCATCGGCGGGCATCTCCCGCTTCCGGTGCTGTTCGAGAACGGCCAGGCGCGTTACCTGGAGGGGCGTGGGCTGCCGGTCGGCCTGTTCGCAGAGGCCGAATATGGCGACCTGGTGATGGAGCTGCCGGAGTCTTTCAGCCTGACCCTGCTTTCGGACGGCATTCTCGACCTGTTGCCGGGCGACACGCTGAAAGAGAAGGAATTGGCGTTGCCACAACTGGTTAGTCAGGCTGGCGGAACCTTGAGCGGTTTGCGTCAAGTTCTCGGTCTGGCCAATCTGGGCGAGATGCCGGATGATATCGCCTTGCTGGTGTTGAGCAGGAACCTTGCATGAATCCTGGGATAAGCCCCGGTCGTATCCAATTCGCCGAGCAGGATGGCACCTTCGTCCTCAAGTTCGTCGGTGAAGTCCGTCTGACGCTGTGTTCAGCACTGGATGCCACGATTGAAAAGATTTTCACCGCGCTGAATTTTTCGGCGATCGTCATTGACCTGACCGAGACTCGCAGTATCGACAGCACCACGCTCGGTTTGCTGGCGAAATTGTCCATCCTGTCGCGGCAGAAGGTGGGTCTGTTGCCGACCGTTGTCACCACTCATGACGACATCACCCGCCTGCTGGAGTCCATGGGGTTCGATCAGGTGTTCAATATCGTTGATCGGCCGATTCCGTGTCCGGAATGCCTGGACGATCTGCCGTCGCAGGACCAGTCCGAAGAAGTGGTCAAGGCCAAGGTGCTGGAAGCGCACCGCATCCTGATGGGGCTCAACGACTCCAACCGCGAGGCGTTCCACGATCTGGTCAGCGCGCTCGAGCGGCACTGACCTGCCGCCGTTGTTATTTCCGTAGGGCGCGCTGTGCGCACCGACTGATTCAAAGAAAGCCTCAGGTGCGCAAGGGCGCACCCTACTTATTTATCTCGTCGTATTCGAAAGGGGCGTCAGCTTGGCTGGCGCCCCTTTTGGGTTCAGGCCTTGGCGGCCAGCAGGGCTTCGAGCGCTTCCTGATCGCGGGCGAACAGGCGAATGCCCTCGGCCAGTTTCTCGGTGGCCATGGCGTCCTCATTCAGGGCCCAGCGGAAGGCACCTTCGTCGAGGCTCTGGCGAGGTTCGCCGGTTGCGCCGGGCTGTAGCTGACGGCTCAGTTGGCCATCGTCCTCGGCCAGTTTCTGCAGCAGCTCGGGGCTGATGGTCAGGCGGTCGCAGCCGGCCAGCGCCTCGATCTGACCGAGGTTGCGGAAGCTCGCGCCCATAACCACGGTGTCGTAGCCGTTGGCCTTGTAGTAGTCGTAGATGCGCGTGACCGACTGCACCCCGGGGTCTTCGCTGCCCGCGAAATCGCGGCCCTCGGCCTTCTTGTACCAGTCGTAGATGCGCCCGACGAACGGCGAGATGAGGAACACCCCGGCATCGGCGCAGGCCTGGGCCTGGGCGAAGGCGAACAGCAGGGTCAGGTTGGTCTGCACCCCGGCTTTTTCCAGTTGCTCGGCGGCGCGGATGCCTTCCCAGGTCGAGGCGATCTTGATCAGCACGCGGTCGCGGCCGATGCCGGCCTTTTCATACAGACCGATCAGGCGCTCGGCGCGGCGCAGGGTGGCGTCGGTGTCGAATGACAGACGCGCATCGACCTCGGTGGAAATCCGCCCCGGGATCACCTTGAGAATCTCCTGGCCGACGGCCACCGCAAACTGGTCGCAGGCCAGGCCCAGGTCACCCTGGCCGGCGCTCACCGCCTGGTTCAGCAGGTCGGCGTAGCGGGGCAGGGCGGCGGCCTTGAGCAGCAGCGAGGGGTTGGTGGTGGCATCCACCGGTTGCAGGCGGGCGATGGCGTCGAGGTCGCCGGTGTCGGCGACTACGGTGGTGAACTGCTTGAGTTGTTCCAGCTTGGAGGTCATGACGAGGCCTTGTCGTTGCAGATGGCATGACCTTACCCGAGGCGCCGCGGGCGCTCAACGGGCGGGTCACTGACAAAATTTACCTTTTTGGGGCTGTGGTTTTCGTCGGTTCGTTCGTCTCTATCCATGACGGTGCGTCAGAACGCATCGAAGTCGGTGGAGTCCGACTGTAGACGAGCCGCCAAGGAGCCCAGTATGTCGACCCAAACCCAGCCTTCTCGTTCAGTTTCCGCAGGACCGGATACACGCCAGTGTCGTGAATGGCTGCAGGCTGCCGGGCTGCGCTTCAGCATGCCGCGGCTCAAGGTGGTGGAGGCGTTGTACAGCGCCAATGACGAACAGGGCATATCGGCGCGCGAGCTACACCGGCAACTGAGCGAGGCCGGCGAGCCGCTTTCGCTGGTCAGCGTACGACAGGTGTTGCGCCGCATGGAGGAGAACGGCCTGGTACAGGCCACCGGGCGCAGCCGTTATCGCCTCAGTGCGCCCGATTAATGCCCGCGCAGCAGTTCGGCGGCCTGGTCGAGCAGTCCCAGCGGGTCCTGCACCTTGTGAATGTCCACCGACAGCAGCTGGCGGAAGCGCCGCGCTCCGGGGAAGCCCTGGGCCAGGCCGAGCACATGGCGGCTGACGTGATGCAGGGTGCCGCCCTCGCGCAGGTGCTGCTCGACGTAGGGTTTCAGGGCGAGCAGGGCGTCCATGCGGGTGATGCCGGCGTGCGCGGCGCCGAACAGACGGCTGTCCACCTGCGCCAGCAGGTAGGGGTTGTGATAGGCCTCGCGGCCGAGCATCACGCCATCGAAGGTCTGCAGGTGCTGCTCGCATTCTTCCAGCGTCTTGATGCCGCCATTGAGGATGATTTCCAGGTCGGGGAAGTCCTGCTTGAGCTGCGCGGCAACGTCGTAGCGCAGCGGCGGAATCTCGCGGTTTTCCTTCGGTGACAGGCCCTCGAGGATGGCGATGCGGGCATGCACGGTGAAGCTGCGGCAGCCGGCCTCGCGCACCTGGCCGACGAAGTCGCACAGCTCGGCGTAGCTGTCGCGGCCATTGATGCCGATGCGATGCTTGACCGTCACCGGGATGTTCACGGCGTCCTGCATGGCCTTGACGCAGTCGGCCACCAGCGCCGGATGGCCCATCAGGCAGGCACCGATCATATTGTTCTGCACCCGGTCGCTGGGGCAGCCGACGTTCAGGTTCACCTCGTCGTAGCCATGTGCTTCGGCCATCTTCGCGCAGGCGGCCAGGTCCTGCGGGTTGCTGCCGCCCAACTGCAGGGCGATGGGGTGTTCGCACTCGCTGTAACGCAGGAAACGCTCGCGATCGCCATGGATCAGCGCGCCGGTGGTGACCATCTCGGTATAGAGCAGGGCGTGACGCGACAGCTGACGCAGGAAGAAGCGGCAGTGGCGATCGGTCCAATCCATCATCGGCGCGACGGAAAAGCGGCGGGACAGGGCGGGGCGGGTGGTGTTCTCTGGTTGCATAGACGTTCGGCTGAGTGGCGTTGTCCCGAGCACCGACAGGCTGGTCTGCAGGCGTTGGCGACAAAAAGGGCCGATAGTCTATCAAGAATGCCGGCTGGCCTGGGTCAGTGAAAATCCCGGCTCTTCACGTCGAGCCCGGTCAGCAGCGAGCTCAGGTCGACCAGGCGCCCGGCGATGACGTGGCGCACGCCGTCGGCGCTTTCCAGGTGGCCGTCGATGCGCAGCAGGCGTGATTGCAGCAGTACCCGGCGCTGGCGCTCGGCCAGGTCATGCCAGACCACCACGTTGATCATGCCGAACTCGTCTTCCAGGGTGACGAAGATCACCCCGCTGGCGGTCTGCGGGCGCTGGCGGCCGATCACCAGGCCGGCGACGCTGACCGGGCGGCCGTGCTCGACCGCGCCCAGTTCGCGCGAGCTGCGGCAGCGTTTGGCCTTCAGCCGCTGCCGCAGCAGCGCCAGCGGGTGCGGGCCGAGTGTGGTGCCGAAGGTGGCGTAATCCGTCAGCAGGTCTTCGCCGACCGTGGGCCGTGGCAGCGCCACGGGTTCTTCACGGCTGGAATGGCCGGCGAACAGCGGCAGCTGCGGTTCCACCCCGGCCACCGCCCAGCGGGCGCGGTAACGGTCGCCAGCCAGGCCGCCCAGGGCGCCAGCGTCCGCCAGGCATTCACGGGCGCGGGCATCCAGGGCGGCGCGGCGGCACAGGTCGGCCACATCAGTGAAGGGTGCCGTCTGCCGCGCCGCCTCGATGCGCAGGGCATCCTCCTCGCGAAAGCCGCGCAGCAGGCGCAGCCCCAGGCGGATTGCCGGCTGCTCGCCGCCACTTGGCTCCAGGCTGCAGTCCCAGGCGCTGTGGCGTACGTCCACCGGGCGCACCTCGATGCCGTGGCGGCGGGCGTCCTGCAGCACCTGGTCGGGGCTGTAGAAGCCCATCGGCCAGCTGTTGACCAGGGCGCAGGCGTAGGCGGCCGGCTCGTGGCATTTCAGCCAGCAGCTGGCGTAGGTGAGCAGGGCGAAGCTGGCGGCGTGGGATTCGGGGAAGCCGTAGCTGCCGAAGCCCTCGATCTGGCGGAAGATGCGCGCGGTGAATTCCGCCGTGTAGCCTTTTTCCAGCATGCGCGAGGTCAGCCGCTGGCGATGCGGCTCCAGCCCGCCGTGGCGCTTCCAGGCGGCCATCGAGCGACGCAGTTCGTCGGCCTCGCCGGGGCTGTAATCGGCGGCGACCATGGCCAGCTCCATCACCTGCTCCTGAAACAGCGGCACGCCGAGGGTGCGTGCGAACACCGGTCGTAATTCGTCTGAAGGATATTCCACCGGCTCCTCGTCGTTGCGCCGGCGCAGATAGGGATGAACCATGTCGCCCTGGATCGGCCCGGGGCGGACGATGGCCACCTGGATCACCAGGTCGTAGAAGGTCTTTGGGCGCAGGCGCGGCAGCATGGCCATCTGCGCGCGCGACTCGATCTGGAACACGCCGACGGTGTCGGCGCGGCTGATCATGGCGTAGGTCGCCGCATCCTCCTGCGGCAGGCTGGCCAGGGTCCAGCGCGTGCCGCGGTAGCGCTCGATCAGGGCGAAGCAGCGGCGCAGCGCGCTGAGCATGCCGAGGGCGAGGATATCGACCTTGAGCAGGCCGACCAGGTCAAGGTCGTCCTTGTCCCACTGAATCACGGTGCGCTCGGCCATGCTGGCGTTCTCCACCGGCACCAGGGTCTGCAGCGGGTGTTCGGAGATGACGAAGCCGCCCGGGTGCTGCGACAGGTGACGGGGAAAGCCGATCAGCTCGCCAGCCAGGGTCAGGATGCGGTGCAGCGACGGGCTGTCCGGGTCGAAGCCGGCCTCGCGCAGGCGCTCGGCGTCCGGTATGCGGTCGCTCCAGCGTCCGCAGCAGTCGGCCAGGGCGCCAACCTGGTCGGGCGGCAGGCCGAGCGCCTTGGCCACGTCGCGCAGTGCGCCGGCGCCGTGGTAGGTGCTGGCCACTGCTGTGAGCGCCGCGCGCTGGCGGCCATAGCGGCGAAACACGTACTGGATGACTTCCTCGCGGCGTTCGTGCTCGAAGTCGACGTCGATATCCGGCGGCTCGTTGCGCTCGCGCGAGAGAAAGCGCTCGAACAGCAGACGGCTGCCCGAATTGTCCGGGTTCAGTTCGGTGATGCCGAGAACGAAGCACACGGTCGAGTTGGCCGCCGAGCCACGGCCCTGGCAGAGGATGTGCTGCTCGCGGGCCCAGCGGACGATGTCGTGCACGGTGAGAAAATAGCTCTCGTACTCCAGCTCAGTGATCAGCTGCAGCTCATGCTCGACCTGCGCCCGCACCTTGGCGCTGGCGCCATCCGGCCAGCGCCAGCGCAGGCCTTGTTCGACCCGGTGACGCAACCAGGAGGCGGCATTGTGGCCGGCCGGCACCAGCTCGTGCGGGTATTGATATTTCAGCTGGTCGAGCTCGAAGTGGCAGCGCTCGGCGACTCGTAGCGTCTCGTCGAGCAATTCCTGCGGATACAGCTCGGCCAGTTCCTCGCGGCGGCGCAGGTGGCGCTCGCCGTTGGGAAACAGCCAGGCGCCTGCTTCGGCCACCGGCAGGTGCTGGCGGATGGCGGTCATGCAGTCCTGCAGGGCGCGGCGGCCGCGGGCGTGCATATGCACGTCGCCGCAGGCCAGGGCGGGAATGCCCAAGCTCGCGGCCAGGGCCTGCAACTGGCGCAGGCGGGCGGCATCGTCGGCGCCGCGGTGCAGTTCGATGCCCAGCCACAGGCGGTCGGCAAAACGCTGGCGCAACCAGCTGCCCTCGCTGTCGCTGGCCTGCGGTTCGGCCAGCCAGATCGCCAGCAGGCCGGCCAGCGGCGTGTCGAAGTCCTCGCGCAGCAGGCGGTAGCGACCCTTCTCGGCGCGGCGCCGGGCGACGGTGATCAGCCGGCACAGCGCCTGGTAGCCGGCCAGATCCTCGGCCAGCAGCACCAGCTTGGGGCCGCCTTCGATGGGCATCTCGCTGCCGACGATCAGCGCCAGGCCGGTCTCCCTGGCCGCCTGCCAGGCGCGCACGATGCCGGCGAGCGTGCATTCGTCGGTGATCGCCAGGGCCCGGTAGCCGAGGCGCGCGGCGCGCTCGAACAGCTCGCGGGCGCTGGAGGCTCCTCGTTGAAAGCTGAAATTGGACAGGCAGTGCAGCTCGGCGTAGTCGGGCGT
This sequence comes from Ectopseudomonas guguanensis, assembly GCF_900104265.1. GTDB lineage: Bacteria > Pseudomonadota > Gammaproteobacteria > Pseudomonadales > Pseudomonadaceae > Aquipseudomonas > Aquipseudomonas guguanensis. Next base: position 151,819 of record NZ_FNJJ01000006.1, on the reverse strand, counting down.
CATGCGAACCAGCCATGCAACTGCAGCGGCCCTCTGCCGCCGACCGGGCGAAAGGCCCAGGCGCGCTGGCCGCTGCGGGTTTGCACCAGGTAATAGTCGCGGCGCAGGTCGCCGCCGTCCCACCAGCCCGATTCGATGCGCTCGGGCCCGGCGAGGATCAGCAGGCCGGCCTCGGCCAGCGGCTGCGGTTCGCCCAGCAGCCAGGCGGGACGCGGCCCGACGCTGGGCAGCGGCGGCGTGCGCCGGTCGCTTTCGGCCTGCCAGCTCTGCTCCGGGCGATGATCGGCGCGGACGCCAAGGCCCTGTACCGCCTCGTCGCCGAGGCGCGCACGTAGGCGTTCGCGCAGTTGCTCCCAGGGCAGCGACTGCTGCGGTCGCTCGTCGAACAGCTGACGGTGCTGCGGAGCGAAAGCGGGTAGCTCGCGGGCCTCCAGGCGCAGCGCCAGCACCGGCGCCGGCAGTTGCAGCTGCTCCAGGCGGCCGCGGGTCAGCTCCAGCAGCATGGCCGGATCGCGCTCGGCGCTGAGCAGACCCACCACGAGTTGGCTGGCCGGGCGATTGCGGTGCTCTAGATGCAGGGTGAAGCGCTGCACGCCGCTGTCGCGTCCGGCCAGGTAGGCGGCCAGATCGGCGGTCAGGCGGCGCAGCGGAAACAGCAGCGCCTGGTGCGACTCGACCTCGAAGTTGAGCTCGATACGCGCATCGAAGCGATCCGGCGGGCGGTAGAACTCCAGGGCCAGCGCCCGTTCGCCGAGCAGGCTGTCGAGGTGGCGCAGCAGCTCGGCCGGAAAGCGCCGCGCCAGGCCGTCACGCGGCAGGGCGAGCAACTGCTGCAGGCTGCGCAGGCCCATGCGGGCGAGGGCCGAGGCGGTCTCGCGGGGCAGGCCGATACGGTCGACAGGCAGGGGCTCGAGCGCGGCGCGCAGTTCGGCCGCGTCGCCGATTGCCAGGCCGTCGTGGACGTTGGCCAGCACGCGCGCGGCGACCGGATTGGGCGCCAGGGTGATGCGCTGCTGGAAACCCAGCTCGCCCAGCTCCCGGCGCAGGCGTGCCTCGAAGTGCGGCCAGGGGCCGAACAGGCCGAGGCTGGAACCCACTTCCAGCAACAGGCAGCGCGGGTAGTGCAGGCTGACCTGGGCGCTGAAACCATAGGCCCAGGCAGCGAGAAACTGCTGCCAGCGTTCGATGGCGGCAAGGTCATAGTCGGCGCTGGCGAAGCCACGGGTCAGCGCCTGCGCTGCGCTGAGCAACTGCCCGGGCTTGAGGCCCAGCGCCCGCGCCGCCGGGTTGACCGCCTGCAGCACGCGCCGCTGCGGCGGGCCGCCGAGCAGCACCAGCGGCTCGGTCGGCTCGATGCGCTGACGCATGACGCCATCGAGCGCCAGCTGCGGCAGCAGGATGCAGGCCCAGAGCGGGTTCATCTCAGGACCAGGCCGCGGCCGGCAGCGGCTGCGCCGGAGCCAGGCCGCCGCGGCACTTGAGCACGCGCAGCTGCGCCGGCCGGGCCTCGATGGCCAGGCGCAGGGCCGCCGGCGACGGGTTGATCGCCTCGCCCAATGGGCGGTAGGCGAAGGCCAGGGTCTGCCCGGTCTCGGCCGCCACCTGCAGGCGGCGCAGGGCGCGATCATCGGCCTGCTGCGGCCAGCACAGCACCGCGCCGCAACTGCCCGAACGCAGACATTGCTCGGCTGCCCACAGCGTGTCGCGGCCCTTAGCGTGGACGATGCTCAGTTGGCGCAGATCGACCTGCGCCGCCAACCAGGCCTGGGGGTAGGGCAGATGAGGCGGGGCGATGAGCACCACGCGCTCGCCGGCCTGGGTCAGCCGCGCCAGGGTCGGCCACAGCAGGCGCAGTTCGCCGATACCGGGAGCGGCCACCAGCAGCTCGCTCAGCGCCGAGTCGGGCCAGCCGCCGCCGGGCAGCAGGGCGTCCAACGCGGCATGCCCGGTCGCTTGGCGACTGGGCGCGCGGGCAACGTCCTGGGCACGCCAGAGGCGGCGACTGTCGAAGAGGTGCTCGAGGGCGACCACGGCAGACATGGCGGTGAAAGCTCCAAATGCTGTCTATATATACAGTATTTGGTTTGCCCGGTTGCTGGTCAAGCCACCGATCGTCGTCCTGTCGTTCCAAAGCAGCATTGCCTGGCTCGGTCGTTTAGGCTGAAGCTGCTGGCCTGTCTTCCGAGAATGATCGATGTCGCATCTAGCTTCCGTCCCCTTACAGCGGCTGCGCCTGGCCAACGGCACCGAGCTGTGCGTGGCGCAGCAGCCCTGGGCCGAGCGCGTGGGCATCTGCCTGCGGGTGGCGGCGGGCAGTCACGACGAGCCGGCCGCGTATCCGGGGCTGGCGCACTTTCTCGAACATCTGCTGTTTCTCGGCAGCCGCGGCTATGGCGTCGAGCAGGGACTGATGGCCTATGCCCAGGGCTGCGGCGGGCAGGTCAACGCCTCGACCCAGGCGCGCCACACCGATTTCGTCTGCGCGCTGCCGGCCGAGCGCCTGCAGCCGGCGCTGGCGCGCCTGCTCGATATGCTGCGTTGGCCGCTGCTCGATGGCGCGGCGCAGCGGCGTGAACGCGAGGTGCTGGATGCCGAATACCAGGCGCGCCGCCAGGACGCCGACAGCCGCATCGATCATGCCCTCGGCCAGGCGCTGGCCGCGGGGCATCGCTGCGGCGACTTCCTGGCCGGCGATCGCACCAGCCTGGCCGTGGAACAGGCCGCGTTCCAGGACGCGCTGCAGGGCTATCACCGCCGCCATTACCAGGCCGGCAACATGCGCCTGACACTGGTCGGGCCGCAGCCGCTGGCTGAGCTGCTGGACATTGGCCGGGGCCTGCTGGAAGAGCTGCCGGCGGGTGAGGCGGTGGCGCGCGAAGCGCCGCCGTCCATGCTGCCGCTGCGGGCGCCGCGCCTGGGCCTGCAGCATGCTGTCGAAGCGCTATACCTGGGTTACGCCGTGCAGCTGGATGAACCCGGGCTGATGCCTGCGCTGGAGCTGCTGCTGGACGTGTTGCAGGACCCGGCACCCGGCGAACTGCTCGCCGGCCTGCGCGCGGCGCGGTTGTGCCGACAGCTGCAGGCGCGGGTGCTGTACCGGCATGCCGGACAGTGTCTGCTGCGCCTGGACTTCGCCGGCGCCGAGGTAGAGCGGGGCGGACAACTGATCGCCGAGCTGCAGGGCTGGCTCGCCCGGGTGCGGGTGGATGCGCTCTGGCCGGTGCGTCTGGCCGACTGGCGCCAGGCCCAGGCGTTGCGCCAGCTCGGAGCGGGGCCGCTGGCATTGGCGCGCAGCCTGCAGGAGCCCGATACGGACGACGCCAGCCTGTTGCTCACGCTCGATGCCTTGCTTGTACAGCTGGCCGAAGGCGCCGGACTGATCGAACTCGTTTGCGACAAGCAGCAGAGGCCAGCGTGGCCGGCCATTGGCCTGGCGCTGCCGCTGGCTGCATTGCCGGCGCGCGAACTGCCCGCAGCGCAGCTGAGCGGGGGGCTGGCAGCGGTCGAATCGCTGCTGGCGCTGACCGATGCGGCGTCGCCCAGCCTACCGCCTGCCCGCTTGCGTCACCATCCCGGCGCGGCCGCTGGTGGGCCGGCGGCGTTGCACTGGCGCGGCGAGATTGCCGGGCAGCATTCGCTGCCCCAGTTGCAGGCGATGCTGCAGGCGCGTATCGCCGATGTGCAACGCGCCTGCGAACGCCAGGGCGTCGCCTTGCAGCTGGGCGTCGAGGCGGGCGCCTGGAGCCTGGCGCTGCAGGGAGCCGCGGCCCTGATGCCGGCCTGCAGCGCGCGGCTGTTGCCGCTGTTGCTGGCGCCGCTGACCGAGGTGGCCGAGTCGGCAGCGGAAGGCCTGCTGCTGCGCCAATTGCTGCAGCGCCTGCCGGAGTTGGGCGGTGCCCGGGGCGGCTTGGGTCTGCAGGGGCTCAGCGTCGGCCTGGGGGAGGGCGAGCGGGCACAGCTGGAGGCGCTGTTCGCCGCGGTCGAGCCCTTGGCCGCCTGGCAGCCGCCGGCGGCGTCAAACCACGAGCTGCTGTGGCGTGAGGTGGCGCAGCCGGGCAGTGATGCGGCGCTGGTGCTGCTATGCCCGCTGGCGGATGTCGAGCCGCGCTGCGAGGCGGCCTGGCGCCTGCTCGGGCAACTGCTGCAGGGGGCCTTCTATCGCCGTCTGCGCGGCGAGCTGCAACTGAGCTATGCGCTGTTTGCCGGCTACCGCCAGGTGCAGGGCGAGCGCGCGCTGCTGTTCGCCCTGCAGTCGCCGGTGTGTGATGCGGCCGGCATCTTCGCGCATATCCGCAGCTTTCTCGACCAGCAGCGCCAGCGCATCGCCGAGCTGCCGGATGCGGAGTTCGAGCGCTGCCGCGAGGAACTGGCGCAGGCTCTGCGAACGCCCAGGGGCAATGTGGCGCGTGCCGAACAGCTGTGGCAATTGCAGCTGGCCGGACTGAATGAAGAACACCCGCAACGGGTGCGCCGGGCATTGGCCGAGTTGAGGCCGGGCGAATTGCAGGCCGCTTATGCGCAGTTGACGCAATCCAGCCGGTGGCGCGTGCTGGCCAGCGGACCGCGTTCCAACACCTGAGGACATTCTGCAAAGGCCATCTACCGTCACTCCCGCGAAGGCGGGAGCCCAGGTACTACGGAGTATTCCCCTTCGGACCGGCACAAGGGCTGTTCAGCCTTGTAGTGTGGGCCGGGCGGCGATCCGCTTTAGCCCACGCCCAACCATCGTTGGTGGGCTAAAGCCCACCCTACGGCCCTGAATGAAGAACACCCGCAACGGGTGCGCCGGGCATTGGCCGAGTTGAGGCCGGGCGAATTGCAGGCCGCTTATGCGCAGTTGACGCAATCCAGCCGGTGGCGCGGCTGGCCAGCGGGCCGCGTTCCAACACCTGAGGACATTCTGCAAAGGCCATCTACCGTCACTCCCGCGAAGGCGGGAGCCCAGGTAATACGGAGTACTCCCCTTCGGACCGATGCAAGGGCTGTTCAGCCTTGTAGGGTGGGCCGGGCGGCGATCCGCTTTAGCCCACGCCCAACCATCGTTGGTGGGCTAAAGCCCACCCTACGGGACTGGGCCGCACGTTTAAGCGCGATTTTTCTTCTCTCACGATTGCTCGGCGGCCTGTGGTGCGCGCAGCGCACCCCACGGGATGGACGCGCCGTGCGTGTCTACGCCCAAGGATTACTCGGTACTACGACCTTTCGCCCGCTACCGGTAGCGGCCCGGTCGCGGGTCGCCTGGGGCAAGCCGGGCCGGGCGCGCCAAAGCAGCAGCGAATCGCTGCCAAGGCAGCGTATGGCCGCTCAAGGCGCCTTTCGATAATCGCCTCCGACACGACTGCCCTGGCGGTCGCCACTCAAGCGGAGAGCGTTATGCACAACAACAAGATCGCCATCACTCGATTTCTGCCCCTGACTCTGGCCACTGCCGTCGCCCTGGCGACTGCGCAGCAGGCCACCGCCGAGATCGTCCTGTACGACAAGGACGACACCACTTTCTCCACCGACGGCTATATCAACGCCTTCTACGTCAACAGCGACGTGGACCGTGACGGCGAGCAGTTCGACCGTCGCCAGTCGCGGGTGAAGATGGGTTTTCTGCCCAACTGGATCGGCTTCAACTTCGGCAAGCAGATCGATGATCTGAAGCTGAGCGGTCGCTCGTCCTTCTGGGTCACCATCAACGACAGCGAAACCAATGGCACCGACACCGCCATCGACGTCCGTCAGTTCTACGGCACCGTTTCCAGCCCGGAGTGGGGTGAGGTGCTGGTGGGCAAGGACTTCGGTCTGTTCTCGCGCTCCAACATCTTCCTCGACGAGCTGCTTGCCGGGTACGGCAACGTGTCCGACACCCTTGGCCTGGTGGATGGCAACGGCGTGTCCTTCGGCAATATCGGTACCGGCTATCCGTACCCGTTCCCGACCTCGCAGATCACTTACCGCAACAACAATCTGGCTGAAGGGCTGCGCGTCGCAGTGGGCATCATGGACCCGGTCGACACCAACGACGACAGCGCCACCGGCAAGGCCTACCAGGAAAACCCGCGCTTCGAATCGGAAGTCAGCTACCAGTTCGATCTGGGCGGCTCGACCATCTACACCTGGGTCAACGGCGCCTACCAGACCTCCGAAAACACCGACGACACCGTCGACAAGGTCACCTCCAAAGGCCTGGGTTATGGCGTGCAGGCCAAGTTCGGCGGCTTGTCGCTGACCGGTTCGGGCTTCCAGGCCAAGGGCATCAACCCGTTCTTCACCAACAACCTGGGCGAGCCGACCCTGCGCGATATCGACAGCGACGGCTACCTGCTGCAGGGCTCCTACACCTGGGGCAAGAATCGTGTGGCGCTCTCCTACGGCAAGACCGAGGACGACGGCAACGGCCTGGGCGTGGCGGCGGACTACGAGACCCGCGGCATCGCCTATTTCCGCACCATCAACGACAACCTCAAGCTGGTCGCCGAGTACAACCAGTACCAGATCGACGCCGCCGCAGGCAGCGGTCTGAACGAGGACACCGACACCTTCGCCGTGGGTGCCGTGCTCAGCTGGTAAGCCACGTGGCTTGCGGACAACGGGAGGCCTGGGGCCTCCCGTTCTTTTAGGGATCGAAAGAGAAAAACCTGACGTCAGCCCGGTTCTGTAAGAACGCTGGTGCGCACGGCGCACCCTACACAGGCATGACGCCGTTTCAGGTAGGGGGTGCCATGCTCGCCAGCTTGTAGGGCAGGTGCAACCCGCCGTTTCCCCGTTGGCGGGTTGCACCCGCCCTACCTGTTTAACCATGTACGCCGGTCCGTAGGGCGCCGTCCCGGGTAGGGTGCGCCGCGCGCACCAGCGATTACCGCCCCAGCCCACCAGCCTCGCGCACGGCACACCCTACCTAGGAAGGCCCGACCCAGTACTCAAGTAGCATGGGGCGTCTGCGGCCTCCTTCGTAGAATTTCCCCATGATCAGCAGGTGCATTTGGGGCGTGATATGGCCTTGGAACAGTCGGAGGGCGTGCTTAGCGCCGTCTCCAGCACGAAGGATGTGGAATTGGCCGCCCAGGAACTGGCACGTCAGCTGATCCATCCCTATCTCGGCTTCGTGCTGTTCTTCTGCTCGGCCGAATACGATCTCGACGGCCTCGGCCAGGCGCTGGAGGCGCACTTTGGTGGCGTCAGCCTGGTGGGCTGTACCAGCGCCGGCGAGATTACCCCGCAGGGCTACGGTCGTGGCTGCGTGGTGGCGCTGGGCTTCGATCTGCGCTGCTTCTCCATCGCCAGCGTGCTAATCGACGAGATGGAGCGCTTCAATCTGCTCGATGCGCAGCAACTGGTCGATGGTCTGGTCAAGGATTGCCGCAGCAACGAGCTGGCCTCGATCAAGGGCCACAGCTTCGCCCTGACCCTGCTCGATGGGCTTTCCAGCCGCGAGGAACTGGTGCTCGGCGCGCTCAGCGCGGCGCTGGGCAGCATCCCGCACTTCGGCGGCTCGGCCGGCGACGACAACCACCTGACCCACACCCACGTCTATCACGGTGGCCGTTTCCACAGCGGTGCGGCCGTTGTGGTGCTGTTCAACACCTGGCTGGAATTCGAGGTATTCAGCACCCATCACATCCAGCCCAGTGCCGAGAAGCTGGTGGTGACCCGTGCCGACAGTGCCACGCGGCGGGTGTTTGAGCTCAATGCCGCGCCGGCCGCGCAGGAATATGCCGAGCTGATCGGCGTGCCGGTCGAGGCCCTGGATCTGCACGCGTTCGCTGCCTATCCGCTGGCAGTGCGGATCAGCGATCACTACTACGTGCGCTCGATCCAGCAGGTGCATGACGACCTCAGCCTGACCTTCTACTGCGCGGTGGAGAACGGCATCGTCCTCACCGCCATGCGCCCGGGCCCCCTGCTGCCGAACCTTGCGCAGCTGTTCGCCGGGCTGGAGCAGCGCCTCGGTCCGCTGCTGCTGACCATCGGTTGCGACTGCTTTCTGCGTCGCCTGGAGATCGAGAACGATGGCGGCGTCGAGTCGGTCGCCACACTGCTGCGCCAGCAGCGGGTGATCGGCTTCAACACCTACGGAGAGCAGTTCAATGGCATGCACATCAACCAGACTTTCACCGGTGTCGCCATTGGCCGACCTATTGGGCGCGGCGAGCGCTGAGCTGCAGGCACGCTGTGCGGCGCTGGAGCAGGAAAACGCCAAGCTCAAGCGCATCAACGCCGCGCTGATCGAGCGGGTCGAGTCGATCCATTCCCGTGGCGATGATGCCTACGCGGCCTTCCAACATTCGGTGGTGCTGTCCGAGCAGGTGCGCGAGCGCACCGACGCGCTGAACCAGGCGATGGCCGAACTGAAATCCAGCAACCAGTTGCTCAGTGATGCGCGGTTGCGCGCCGAGACTGCCCACCAGCACCTGATTGACGCCATCGAGAGTATTTCCGATGCCTTCGTGCTGTTCGACAATCGCCAGCGCATCGTCCTCTTCAACAGCCGCTTCAAGGCATTGTGGGCGCGCAGCCGCGCGCGCATCGGCACGGGCACGCGGCTGGAGGAGATCAAGCGCCTGAGCCGCAGCACCGGGCTGGTGGTGGAGGCACAGCTGGGCAAGGAGGGCGAGCCGAGCCTGTTCCGTCTGCAGGATGGGCGCTGGGTGCAGGTCAGCGAGCGGCCGACCCGCGAAGGCGGGCTGGTGATCCTCTACACCGACATCACCGAGGTGAAGCAGAGCGAGGCGCTGCGCCGCGAGCAGGCCCTGGCGCAGAAGTCGCGCCTGCTGCAGCGCGCGGTCGACAACCTGTCGCAGGGCATGGCCATGGTCAATGCCGAGGGCGCGCTGGAGTTGTGGAACCACCGTTTCCTCGAACTCTGCGGGCTGGCGCCGATCAGCGCGCATCGGCCCTTCGCCGACGTGATGGCCGAGAGCGAGCTGGAGCCGCTGACCCCGGACAGCCGCGATGCCGCTGGCAAGCCAATGCGTCAGGTGGAGGTGCGTCTGTTCGACGGACGCATGCTGGAAGTGCGCACCCATCCGCTGCCTACCGGCGGCTTCGTCAATACCTTCACCGATATCACCGAGCGTCATCGCCAGGCCCAGGCGCTGAGCGACAGCGAGCGCTGGATCCGCCTGATCACCGACCACGTGCCGGCGCTGATCGCCTATCTGTCGGCCGATCTGGTCTACGAATTCACCAACAAGGTCTACGAGGAATGGTACTGCTGGCCGCGCGGCGCCATGCTCGGCCAGAGCCTGCGCGAAGTGCACAGCGAGGAGCATTGCCAGCGCCTGGAGCCCTACGTCGAGCTGGCGCTGTCCGGCGAGAGCGTGACCTTCGAATTCGCCGAAACCAACCACAACGGCCAGGAGCGCTACATGCTGCGTTCCTACGTGCCCAATCGCCAGGCCAGTGGCGAGGTGGTCGGCATCTTCGTGCTGATCCGCGATATCACCGAGCGCCGCCGCACTGCCGAGGCGCTGCACCAGGCCTACCAGCATCTGGAGCAGCGCGTGCGCGAGCGTACCGCCGAGCTGACCACGGTGAACGACCAGCTGCGCCGCGAGATCGACGAGCGCACGCAGATGGAGGCACGCCTGCGTGAGGCCAAGGGCGAGGCCGAGCAGGCCAACCTGTCCAAGACCAAGTTCCTCGCCGCGGTCAGCCACGATCTGCTGCAGCCGCTCAACGCCGCGCGGTTGTTCACCAGTGCGCTGCTGGAGAAGAAGGACCTGTCCGGCTGCGCACCGCTGGTGCGCAACGTCAGCAACTCGCTGGAAGACGTCGAGAGCCTGCTCGGTACGCTGGTGGACATCTCCAAGCTCGATGCCGGGGTGATCAAGCCGGATATCGCGCCGTTCGCCGTCAGCGAGCTGCTGGAAAACCTGGCTGCCGAGTACCACCAGATCGCCCGCAGCGAGGGCCTGCGTCTGGACTACCTGCCCAGCTCGGCGCTGGTACGCAGCGACGTGCAGCTGCTGGCGCGGATTCTGCGCAACTTCCTTAGCAACGCCATTCGCTACACCGCCAGCGGGCGCATCCTGCTGGGCTGCCGGCGGCGCGGCAACAGCCTGTCCATCGAGGTCTGGGACACCGGCATCGGCATCGCCCAGGACAAGCTCGGCGAGATTTTCCAGGAGTTCAAACGCGGCGATAACGTGCAGCGCAAGCAGGACCGCGGCCTGGGCCTGGGCCTGGCGATCGTCGAGAAGATCGCACGCATGCTTGGCCACCGCATTCGCGTGGCGTCGCAGCAGGGCAGGGGCTCGATGTTCGCCGTCGAGGTGCCGCTGACCCGCCGTGCACCCCGCGCGCGCAGGGTGCAGGACAGCCCGGATCAGTTGCTCGAACGCCTCAGCGGCGCGCGGGTCTGGGTGCTGGATAACGACGCGGCGATCTGCGCCGGCATGCGCACCCTGCTCGAAGGCTGGGGCTGCCGCGTGGTTACTGCGCTGTCCGAAGAAGACCTGGCGCGCCAGGTGGACAACTACCACGCCGAGGCCGACCTGCTGATCGCCGACTATCACCTGGACGACGAGCGCAATGGTGTCGACGCCGTGGCGCAGATCAACGCCCGACGCAGCACGCCGCTACCGGCGCTGATGATCACCGCCAACTACAGCAACGAGCTCAAGCAGCAGATGCGCGAACTCGGCCACAGCCTGCTGCACAAACCGGTGCGGCCGATGAAACTGAAGGCGGCGATGAGTCATTTGATGGAGCGTGGGGCGGGGGGGGTGAGATCGCTATAAGTCCAGGTGCGCACGGCGCACCCTACGCGGGATTGAGGCAGCCGATGCGTCTGGCGTAGTGCAGGATCATCGTAGGGTGCGCCATGCGCACCGAGCGTACGGGGACTTGGTGCGCACGGCACACCCTACGGATTCGCCGCCCGTATCGGCAACCCGTCAATCATCCGCAATCAGCCGCTTACCGAGGCTGACCGAGGCGTCGATCTTGTAGCCAAGCCGCTCGTAGAAGGCCAAGGCCGCGGTGTTGGTGTCGCGCACCTGCAGGCTGAGTTTGGGACAGCCCATGGCCAGCAACTGTTCTTCGATATACGCCATCAACTGACGGGCCAGGCCCTGCTGGCGCCGCTGCGGGCACACCGCCAGGTAGTTGACCCAGCCACGATGGCCTTCGTAGCCAGCCATGGCCGAGGCCACCAGTTTGCCGTCGATTTCCCCAACCAGAAACAGCTCAGGCTGCACCTTGAGCTTGCGCTGGATGTCCTTGTGCGGATCGTTCCACGGGCGGGTCAGGCCGCAGCGTTGCCAGAGGTCGACGACGGCGGCTTCGTCGGAGAGCTGGAAGGGGCGGATGTGCATGGTGGGCTCCAATCGGTGAGGCCGCCGTTTTAGCACGGGTTGATGGCAGGAGTCAGGACAACCTCGTGCGTCACTCCCGCGAAGGCGGGAGCCCAGAGGTTGCGCGCGGGATCGACGCTCACTCTTGCGCAGCTAGCGCCGCAGATAGGAGGCGAAGTCGATATCGCCGGCCGAGAGAATCGCCTGCACACGGTTATGCACGCCCAGCTTGCGCAGGATGGCCGAAACGTGGGCTTTGACGGTGGTTTCGGCGATATCCAGGCTGTAGGCGATCTGCTTGTTCGACTCGCCCTTGGTCATGCGCTCGAGCACCAGCAGTTGCTTGCGCGTCAGCGCCTGCAGCAGCTCCGGCGGAATGCTGTGGGTGTCGTGGTGCGGGCGCGAGCTGCCGCTCTTCTGTGAGCGGATGATGTCCGGCGGCAGGTAGACGTTGCCGTCGAGGATCTGCGCGATGGCGTCGGTCATCTGCGTCCGCGGCGAGGATTTGGTGATGAAACCCACCGCGCCATAGGTGATGGCCTGCAGCACGATCTGCTTGTCCTGCTCGGCGGAGACGATCACTACCGGGATGGTCGGCGCCTCGTTGCGCAGGTTCATCAACCCGCCCAGGCCGTGCATGCCGGGCATGTTCAGGTCGAGCAGGATCAGATCCAGGTCGTCGTGGCTCTGGGTCAGCTCCAGGGCGCTGTCCAGGTCGGCGGTTTCCATGATCTCGCTGCCGGGAAACCCGTCGGCGATGACGTTATGGATGGCTTCGCGAAACAGCGGGTGGTCGTCGGCAATCAGAATCTTGTACATGGCCTTGCACCTCGTTGTTGTGATTATGGTGTGGCGGTGGGCGTGAGGAAAGCAGCAGGCAGTTCGGCAGGTTGAGCGGGCACCAGCGGCAGGCCGGCCTGCTCCCAGGCATCGACGCCATCACGGTACCAGTACAGCTGGCGATAACCCAGAGTGTAGGCACGGCGTGCGGCGTTCCAGCTCAGCCAGCAGTCGGAGCGGCAGTAGAAGACGAAGGGATGGCGCAGATCGCCACCGCTGGCCTGGTGCAGGTAATGAGCCAGGTAGCGCTGCCATAGCGCTGCGAGATTGCCGTTACCGGTGTTGGCCAGCCACAGGCTGCCGGGCAGGTTGGCGTGGGGCTCGTCGTCGATGAATCGCTCGTTCAGCCAGGTGCGCCGGTAGACGTCGATCAGGTGGGTTTCCGGGCGCTCGGCCAGGAGTTGCTGCAGGGCGCGGGTGTCCAGGGTTTGCACGCCGTCCAGGCTGGCCGGCGTCGGGCTGCGGTATTGGCTGCTGCGGTAGCCTTCGGCATCGAAAAGCTCTTCTGACTGCACGGCACAGACCAGCAGCAGCGAGACGAACATCAGGCCTGCGCGCAGGGGCAGACGGTACTTCATGGCGAGGTCTCTACTTATTGTTGTGGTGGTATTACAGGCCATGGTCGCAGGCTTGGGAATTCTACGTTGGAGAGGAAAACCAGTACCAAAGTAGTAGGGCGGTCAGTGGGTAGGGCGGGTTGCACCCGCCGCCGCGCCATTGGCGGGTTGCACCCGCCCTACGGATACGTTGATGCTCCCACGCTTTGCGTGGGAACGATCATGTTCAGCCCGCCTTGCGCAGCGCCGCGTGCTGCGGGTTGAAGGTGACCACGGCGAGCAGGGTGAGCAGCAGCGTCAGGCCGATACATACTGCCAGCGCCTCGACATGCAGGCGCAGGTACAGCGCGTTGCGCACCAGCTCAACGGCATGGGTGAAGGGGTTGGCCGCGCACAGCCAGTACAGCCACTCGCTGGACTCGCGCATCTTCCACAACGGGTACAGCGCCGACGACAGGAAGAACATGGGGAAGATGACGAAATTCATCACCCCGGCGAAGTTCTCCAGTTGCCGTATGCCGTTGGACAGCAGCAAGCCCAGTGCGCTGAGCAGCAGCGCCACCAGCAGCAGCGCCGGCAGTGCGGCGAGCAGGCCCCATGCCGGCGGTTGCACACCATAGACCCAGGCGATGGCGAGGAAGGCATAGACCTGCAGCAGCGAGATCAGCGCCGTGGCCAGCAGCTTGGCTACCAGCAGGAAGGCGCGCGGCAGCGGGCTGGTGAGCAGCACGCGCATGCTGCCCATCTCGCGGTCGTAGACCATCGACAGCGAGCCCTGCATACCGTTGAACAGCAGGATCATGCAGGCCAGGCCCGGCACGATGTAGGTGTCGTAGGTGATGTAGGTGTCGTACGGCTCGATGATGGCGATGCCCAGCGCGGCGCGAAAGCCGGCGGCGAACACCAGCAGCCACAGCAGCGGGCGCACCAGGGCGCTGAGAAAGCGCGAGCGCTGCAGGACGAAGCGCAGCCATTCGCGCAGGACGATGCCGCGCAGGCATTCCCAGTAGGCGCTCATGGTTGCGGCTCCTTTGCGGAATCTGTGGGTGGTGTGGACTGAGTGGGAGGGGCTTTAGCCGCGATACCCTCGATATTGGAAATTTCGCGGCTAAAGCCCCTCCCACCACTGGGCCGCAGCGCCTCGCGCACATGGCCGCGGCCGAGGGCCTCGTCGCCGGTCAGGCGGGCGAAACTGATGGCCAGGTCGTCGCCGAACTGGCTGGCCTTGCCCCAGGCCACGCGCTCGCCGCGGTGCAGGATCAGCAGGTCGTCGCTGGGCTCGATCTCATCCAGCAGATGGGTGGTCCACAGCACGCACAACCCCTGCTCGCGGCACAGGTTGCGCACGTGCCGGCCCAGCGCCAGGCGGCTGGCCGGGTCGAGCCCGGCGCTGGCCTCGTCGAGCAGCAGCAGGCGTGGTTGATGGAGCAGGGCGCGGGCGATTTCCACGCGGCGGCGGTGGCCGCCGTTGAGCGTGCGCACCTTGTCATGACGGCGCTCAGCGAGATCCTGACGCAGCAGTTCCTCGTCGATACGTGCCTGCGCCTCGCGGCGCGGCATTCCGTGCAGCGCGGCGTGATAGGCGAGGTTCTGCTGCACCGACAGGTCGAGATCCAGCGTGCTCTGCTGGAACACCACGCCGAGCTGGCGCAGCGCCTGGCGCGGTTCGTCGCGCAGGCTGTGGCCGAAGATGCGGATGTCGCCCTGCTGCAGGTCGTACAGGCGAGTGAGCAGGGCGATCAGCGTGGACTTGCCGGCGCCGTTGGGGCCGAGCAGGGTGCCGAAACGCCCTGGCGCCAGCTCGAAGGTCAGGTCTTTGAGCGCCTGGCGGGCGCCATAGGCGAAACCGACGCTGCTCACCTGAAGCGCATTCATGGCGTTACCACCACGCCCCAGGGGTAGCGACCGACCTTGATCGACTTGGTCACCTTGAGCGCATCGACGTCGATCACCGACACATCGCCGCTGACGCCGTTGGTGGTCAGCAGGCGCTTCTGATCCGGGGTGAACGCCAGGTGCCAGACACGCCGGCCGACCAGCAGGTAGTCGAGAATCTCGAAGGTCCTGGCGTCCACCACCGCCACATGGTTGGCCGGGCCGAGGGCGACGAAGGCGTACTTGCCGTCGTCGGTGAGCTTGACTCCGACCGGCTGCACCTTGTCCGGGTGCACGCCCTTGATGGCGAAGTTGAGCACCTTGAGTACCTGGCGCGAGTCCACGTCCAGCACCGTCACCGTGCCGCCGATCTCGGCCGATGCCCACAGGCGCTTGCCGTCCTTGTCGAACTCGACGTGACGCGGGCGCTGGTCGACCAGCGTGTTGTCCACCAGTTGCTGGGTGCTGGTGTCGATCCAGTGCAGCATGTTGGTGGTTTCGCTGGTGTTGACCGCCCACTTGCCGTCCGGGCTCACCGCCATGCCTTCGGGCTCCACGCCCACTTCGATCTGCGCCAGCACCTCGTCGCTCTGGGTGTCGACCACGGTGACCAGCGCATCGTCCTCGTTGGAGATGTACAGCCAGCGGTCGTTGGGGTGCAGGGCGAATTGCTCGGGGTCGGCGCCGGAGGGCAGTTCCTTGATGATCTTGCGTGTGGCCAGGTCCATTACCTGTACCCGGTCCGAATCGCTGGCGCAGATGTACAGCAGCTTGTTGTCGGAGGACAGCAGCAGGCCGCGCGGGCGCATGCCGACGGCCAGGGTGTCGGTGACCTCCAGCGTGTTCAGGTCGATCACGCTGATGCTGTCGTCCTTCTCGTTGGACACGTAGGCAGTGGCGGCCAGGGCCGAGTGGCAGGCCAGGCCGAAGGCGACGGCGCAGGCGAGACGGGTAAGGCGCATGGGGTTGATCCTCTTGTTATGGTCGTTTGCGGCCGTGTTATGGCCGGTGCGCACGGCGCACCCTACGGTCGGCGTGCTGTAGGGTGCGCCGCGCGCACCATTAACCAGCCTCTCCCGCTAGATCGCACTTCACCTCAGGCCGGTCGTAGCCGAGGCTGTCCATCTCGTTGCTGGGATGCAGGAAGCCGTCCTGCGGCGAGGTGCTGACCAGGGCGCGCGGGTGTACCAGCGGGATCGGTTGGCGCAGCTCGCCGTTCCACGGGCGGAAGCTCAGCTTGCGCCCCTTGAAACCATCCAGCGGCAGTTGTTCGTTCAGCAGCAGGTGGCGGATGGCCTGCGGGTCGGCGGCGCGCAGCTTGGTCACGGCGGCGGCGACGCTGCGTACGGCCATCCAGGCGGCGAAGTCGCGGTCGTTCATCCAGCGCCCGGCCAGCTCTTCGAAGCGCTTCTGCAACTGCGCGGCGCCGAAGGTTTCCACCGTCTTGTGCCAGGCGGTAGGGGTCAGGCCCTGAGTGCCGGCTACGGGGCGTGGATACCAGGTGTTGTAGGGCAGGTATTCGCCGAAGTCGCCGCGCTCGTCGGCCACCAGCACCACGTCGTACTCGCTGGCCTGGGTGAACAGCGGCATCTCGGCCTGGGCGCTGCGGCGCTGATCGGTGTCGAAGCTCCACGGCTTCTCGGCGACGATCCTGTGGCCGAAGCGTTTGGCGGCGCGTTTGAGGGCGTCGGCGTAGGCGATGTCGTCCTCGGTGCTGCCGGTTACCAGCAGCCAGCGTGTCCATTTGCGTACGGCGAGGAACTGCGCCAGGGCGTCGGCCAGCATGGCGCGGCTGGGCAGGGTGTGCAGCACGTTGCCCAGGCAGTGTGCGCGGCGCAGGCCGTCGTCGGCACTGCCGGCATTGAACAGCAGGCTGTCCGGCAGGCGCTGGCTGAGCTGGCGCAGGGTGGCGGCCGGGGCGTTGACCACGAACAGGCGGATGCCGGCCTGATGCTGGCGCTCGGCGGCGGCGAGCAGCTCGTCAGCCTGGTCGCTCTCGGCGCTCTGCAACTCGAATTGCTGCTTGAGGAAGCGCCCGGTGCTGTTGCTGTCGATGATCGCCAGCTCGGCGCCACGGCGGCCGGCGTCGCTCGGCTCGGGAATGACGTTGGACAGCAGCGGCCCGCGTGGCGGCAGATGCGCCAGATAGCCAATGCGCACCTGCAGCTCGTTCGCGCTGGAGCCGGCCGCCACACCGAACGCGGCGGCGAGGCAGAACAACAGGCGGCAACTGATCCGGTGCATCGGGCGACTCCTGCAGAGGGTGTCGCCAGCATAGGAAGCGCTTACGGCTCGGGAAATATGCCCAAGGTAGCGCCGGACACGTACGAAGGTCGTAGTCCGTCACGCCAATTGGCGCGCCAAACCTGCCCAAAGTACCAGCGTGTCAGTACCAAGGTAGTAACCCGGTGCGCGCCTTTACTTCCTAGCATGGCAGGCAACGTCCAATAACAAGAACGGGTGAACGCCATGCGTATTCTCAAGGCCCTGCTGCTGCCCTTGCTGCTGATCATCAGCCTGCTCGGCGTCGATCAACTGCACGCCGCCGGTGACATGACCCGCCGCCCGCTGGCATTGCCTGACCTGGTGCTGGGTAACGAGGACAGCGACTACTTCATGTCGCAGACCGAGTACCAGCTGGAAACCGGCCAGGCCTACCAGCTCAAGATCATCGCCAGCGGCCAGAAGGAATACGCCTTCCAGGCGCCGGAGTTCGCCACTTCCATTTACTTGCGCAAGGTCGAGGCCGGCGGCGTGGAGATAAAGGCGGTCACCCTGACCGAACTGGAATTCGAGGATGCCGGCGAAGCGGAGATCTTCTTCCTGCCGGTCAAGCCGGGCAAATACCGCTTCTACGCCAAGGGTCTGGAAGGCAAGGGCATGCTCGGGTACTTCGTGGTCAAGTAGCGTGGTCAGGTAGATGACTGCTCTGGGCCGCATCAACCTCGGCGTCAGCCTGCTGTTCGGGCTGGTGACCCTGGCCGGGCTTGCCAGTGATGGATGAAAAAGCTTCGTCCACCGATTCATCTCAAAGCCTGCGAGAAATTTCCTCCCAAAAGTAGGCGTAGTTGAATTTAAGCCAGGCAACCAGAGCTTTATCGGCTTGCCGGCGAATCCAGCTGTTCTTCCTTGCTATCAGCCTCTGTTCGATCATGGCGTTGAGTGATTCAGGCTCAAAACCCGTCCAGACGGAGGGTACGGCGGCAGCGATATTCGTAAAGCATACCGGCGCTACTTCTGAGTAGAGAATCTCATAGAGAATGTCCGGCTCGATATCTTTTACTTCTTGGACTATGGCGTCGTAGTCTACCGGGAAGTCATTGAATAGGTCGGATAGCGCGACTCTAGCGGCGGTACGTTTTGACTGGCTTAAAAGATATCCCAATGCGAAAACTCCTCAAGCTCCTCATCTAGTGAGTCTGCAACTGCGCCACCTGCAACTCCGCCTGCGATCGAGCCTGCCAATACAACAGCGATTGCGCAAACAGGAGCCCCTGGGCCACAAAGTGCGCTGACTCCGAGGCCGGCGAGAACACCTCCGATTGCGCCGCCACTGATAATGATGCCTTGGCGTGCTGTTTCTTTTACTTTGTTGTCTGCATTCAATATTTGATAGGTCGCCAAGGCTGCCGTTATTAGGACGCCCAATTTGCCCATGATGAGCATTTTTTTCGTGCCCTTGGTGAACTTGGCATCATCTCGGCCAGCGGCTTCCAGAATGCTGTAGTGTACTTTCGCCTGTTCTGCACTGGAAAGGGTATGGTAAGGCTTTTTAAAAAGACGCTCTGAGTAGCGATCAAAAAGCGATTGAAGCGTTCGACCATCTGATTTTTTCTTTTGAACAATTGCCAGGCCTTGAGCGGAAGTGAATTTTCGATGTTCCATCATGATCTTGTTTCTCATCTCATGACTGAACTGAACGCCGTCCATGGCGCTAATCTTCCCTGCTTTTACATCATCCAGAACTTGTTGTGACATACGCTTGATGTTTCTCAGGTAGCTGGCTCTGACCTTTTCGTCAGAGATCGCATCCATGGAGAATCGAAATGCAGCGCCCTCCATGAGTTCCAACGCCCTGTCAAGGGGGGAGTCATTGAGCGCGTATTCACGTTGGACGACATAGCTACCAGTGACAAGGTAGGGCTCTGTCATAGGATCATCCTTATCCTAAAATGGAATTCAAAAGTTTTTCTGTAAGTGAGGCGGATTCAGCAGGCGGCTCGACAGCTAGTTTGAGGGCTACGCAGGTTTTTCCTGATGGATTCAGAAATTTAACGGAGTTATCCATATCGAACACGCCTTGGAGTATGGATCCGTCTTCAAAGTGTGCGCTGCAGACTAAACCCTCATAGCTTTCTTCGGCAGGAATTTTAAAACCGATCCATATAGTATGGCCGGGTAGTAGTGAAGGTTTGACAAAATTGGCAGGTGTGTGCGAGTCGCCAATAATCACTGTCCCCGAACCTCCGATTACGACGCTACCATGAGCGCCTCCCGTATCGATGGTGGCGGCGTTCTTGCCGTTTATGAATACCGTTGAAGACAGGCCGGAAGTCAGTGCACTGCCGCAGGTGCAAGTATCACCTTGTCTTGCGGCTGGCAGAGCATCGAACAGTACGTTCGGTGATCCTGTTGCTATGGGATTTGTGCCATGCCCTGGAATAGGGCAGCTAGATGGGTCGCTCAAGCGTGCTGCTGGTTTAGCCATGGTGGCCTCCTTAAATCCTTTTAGGTGGCTCAGCCTATCATTACCTTCGCGCTGCTTTTTGCTCTCTGCCCCATATTTGTGAGCATTCCCACGCTCCGCGCCCGCTTGTATGACGTAGTGCAGCGCAGACCGCTGGCGACGCAGGGCGTCACAGGCTGGCTCCCACGCAGAGCGTGGGAACCATGCAACTTCACAGCCTCACTCGCCGCCTTCGCGCACCACCCGCCAAACCGTATTGGCCAGATCATCGGCCACGATCAGTGCGCCGCGCGGATCGACCGTCACGCCCACCGGGCGGCCACGGGTCCTGCCGTCTTCAGTGCGAAAGCCAGTGACGAAGTCGATGGGGTCGGCTGAAGGACGGCCGTTTTCGAAGGGCACGAAGATCACCTTGTAGCCCACCGGGTTCTTGCGGTTCCAGCTGCCGTGCTCGCCAACGAATACGCCGTCGGCATATCGCTCGCCCATTACCTCGCTGGAAAAGTCCAGGCCCAGGGCGGCGACGTGTGCGCCCAAGGCGTAGTCCGGTTCGATGGCGGCGGCGACCTTGTCCGGGTCCTGCGGTTTCACCCGTGGGTCGATGTGCTGGCCGAAGTAGCTGTAGGGCCAGCCGTAGAAGCCGCCTTCCTGCACCGAGGTCAGGTAGTCGGGCACCAGGTCCTCGCCCAGCTCGTCACGCTCGTTGACCACCGCCCACAGGGTGCCGGTGCCCGGCTGAATGGCCAGTGCGGTGGGGTTGCGCAGGCCGGTGGCGTAGGGCTTGTAGGCGCCGGTTTCGGCGTCCACCTGCCAGACCATGGCGCGGTCGACTTCGGCCTCCATGCCACGTTCGGTGATGTTGCTGTTGGAGCCGATGCCGACGTACAGGTAGCGGCCGTCCTCGCTGATGGTCAGCGCCTTGGTCCAGTGGTGGTTGATCTCCGATGGCAGGTCGGCGACCTTGCTCGGCGGGCTGCTGGCCTTGGTCTGGCCTTCCTGGTAGTCGAAGCGCACCAGCTCGTCCTGGTTGGCCACGTAGAGGTTGCCCTCGTGCAGGGCCAGGCCGTAGGGCGCGTTGAGGTCTTCGGCGAACACCGTCTGCAGCTCGTAGGTGCCGTCGCCATCGGCATCGCGCAGCAGGGTCAGGCGGTTGCCGCTTTCCACCGAGGTGGTGCCGCGCGCCTTGATCACGCCGGCGATCATGTCCTTGGGCTTGAGCTTGGGTGCATTGCCGCCACGGCCCTCGGCAACGAGGATGTCGCCGTTGGGTAGTACCAGGGTTTGCCGGGGAATCTTCAGGTCGGTGGCGATGGCGCTGACGCTGAAGCCTTCGGGCACGGTCGGTCGCTGATCGCCCCAGGGCGTCGGCTCGGCGATGGTCATGCTCGGCAGCAGGCCGCGTTCGGGCTTGGGCAGGTCGGGCTGGACGCCGTAGAACTGCTGGTCGCTGCCCGGCTCTTCACCGCACGCGGTCAGCAGCAGGGCCAGGGGCAGGGCGGTCAGTGCGATGGCAGCTTTCATCGGGCTTCTCCTGTGCGTGGCTGGGCCAGGCCGACCCAAGTGGCGGCAGCGGCCAGCAGGGTGACGATCAGCGATAGCGCCAGGCCTATGGGCATGACGGCCCAGGCGTCCTTGGCGTGCTCCAGCGCGTTGATGAAACCCAGCACCCAGGTGGCCAGTAGCAACAGGGGATAGGTGATCGACTGGCGCCTGGCGCGTTCACGGAGCTGTCCGATCAGGGCGAACAGCAGCGCCAGGCCGGCGGATACCAGGGCGCCGGCGATCAACCAGGAGGCGAAGTTGCTCCATTGGATCTGGTAGCTGCGGTAGTAGGCGATGTCGGCGATCAGGGCGCCGAGAAACAGCGGCATCTGGCTGCACAGCACGATGGCATGCAGGCGGCTGGGTGGGCTCGTATGGACGGTGGGTGCGACGGTGGTCACGGCAGGTCCCTCCTGGGTCGATGGCGGATGGCGGCTCGGCGGCGGCCGCTTCGATCTGGCAGTTCCTAGGAAAGGATTGCCCGGAAGCCGGCTTGGTTCAGTCTGTTTTGCCCGGCGCGGTACGAGCCAGCCGACGCCGATTGCCTCGCCGAGGGTTGGCAAAAGCCCCGGCATGGCATCCCTGATACCCCCGACCCAAGCCCTACTACCAAGGGACTAGAACGCGACCACCAAAGCAGCATTCGGCGCGTTGCGCGGCCTTTCTAAGATGATCGCCACAAGCTCTGAACGGGCTGTCTTGCGTGCATTAGATGAGGTCCTAGCCATGAACAAGAAGATCCAATCCACCCTGGCGTTGCTGCTGCTCGCCGCGTCGACCAACCTCTGGGCGCACGGCGATGTGGTACCGCAGGCAGTGAACACCGACGGCCTGGAGCCACTGGGTGAGGAGTGGCTGGACGAAAACCCCTATCGCGACAATCCACGCGCCATCGAGATCGGCTCCTCTGCCTACAACCAGAACTGCGCCGCCTGCCATGGTCTGGAAGCCAAGTCCGGCGGTATCGCTCCGGACCTGCGCCTGCTGGAGCTGGGCGCCAGCGGTGACGAATGGTTCAAGGAGCGGGTGATTCACGGCGCGGTGCGCGATGGGCGTGTGTACATGCCGAAGATGGCCGACTACCTGAGCCAGGAAGCCCTGTGGGCGGTGCGTACCTATCTGGAGAGTGTGCACGTCGAGGAGTAAGCGCTTGATGATAAATCTGCTGCGCTCGGCATCTCGCGTTTCGGCGGTGCTCGCAATGCTCATGTACTTCAATACATTCCGCTTGCTGCGCTCCTGCGAAGCGCGACCTGCCATCGCTCGCGACGATTTCTTCATAAGCGCTCGCGTCATGCGCCGGCTGATCCACCTGTGTGGCCTGCTGCTTTGCCTGGGCACAGCCCAGGCGCAGGTGCGTGATTTCGACCGCATCATCGAGTCGGGCACTCTGCGTGTGGCGCTGTACCAGAACTTCCCGCCCTACAGTTACGAGGAGGGCGGTCAGCCGCGCGGTGTCGACTACGAGCTGGCCAAGGCACTGGCAGAAGGGCTTGGCCTCCAGCTGCAACTGATGTGGGCGCCGCCGGGTGAGAAGCTGGACGACGACCTGCGCGACTACATCTGGCGTGGCCGGGTGACCGCGCAGGGCCAGTTGGCCGATGTGATGCTGCGTGTGCCTTACGACCGTGACTATGCGCAGTTGCGCAACGAGTTGGGCGAACTGGTCAACGAGCGCGTGGTGATGTTCGGCCCCTATCAGCGCGAGCGCTGGCAGCTGGCCTTCGATCGTCGGCGCCTGCCCGAGGTGCCGAGTATCCATGCCTTGCGTCAGCACCCGGTCGGGGTGGAGGTCGAGAGCGTGCCCTCGTTCTACCTGAGCTCGGTGCACGGCGGCATGCTCAGCCAGGAAACCCGACACTACCCGACGCCCAAGCAGGCATTTGCCGCCATGCAGGGTGGTGAGGTGGATGCAGTGATGGCGCTGCGTGGCGAGGTGGACTGGCTGGTGCACGAGGCCAATGACCCGCAACTGGCGTTGGCCGAGAACGCCTACCCGGACATGGGCCGGCAGATCTGGGAAATCGGCATGGCGGTGCACGAGACCAATCGTCAGCTCGCCTATGCCCTGGAAGAACAGCTGGAAAGCCTGATTCTCGATGGTTCGCTCGAGCGCCTGTACGCACGCTACGGGCTGCGCTTCGAGAGGCCTGAACAATACCAATAAGAGTCGAGCCGGAGGTGGGCGATGGATTGGCGTAGCCTGATGTTGCTGGCCCTGTTTGCCTGGGCCTGGGAAGCGCGGGCGGCCGCGCCCGATCCGGTCGCTTCGGTAATGTGGGATTACTACCACCAGCGTCTGCTGAGCGGTGAGGCTTTCGTTTTCGACGACAGGATTCGCCTCGAGGTGCCACCATTCGCCGAGGATGCGCGCCAGGTGCCGATCCAGATCGACGCCAGCGCCTACCGCGGCAAGGTCAAACGTATTCTGGCCTGGGCCGAACTCAACCCCATCCCGCGTATTCTCGATTTCACCCCCGGCGCCGAGCTTGAGCCGAGCCTGGCCATCCGTATCCGCGTCGAGCAGGCCACGCCGATTCGTGCTGCGGTGCTCACCGACGATGGCGTCTGGCATATCGGCTCGGCTCGCGTCGAGGCGGCAGGCGGCGGTTGCACTGCGCCCAGCGTGGTGCGTGCCGAGGCTGGCTGGGAAGAGCGCCTGGGCCAGGTGCTGGGCAAGCGCTTCGTACGCGGCGAGGACAGCCGCCTGCGCCTGCAGGTGTCGCACCCGATGGACAACGGCCTGGTCGGTGGCATCCCCGAGTTCTACATCGAGGAAGCCGAGCTGCGCGATGCCGAGGGCCAGGTGCTGGGGCGTATCGAATTGTTCCCGGCGGTCAGCGAGAACCCGACGCTGACCTTCGACCTGCGTGGCGATCAGCAGGCCGAAGTCTGGCTGCGCGACAACAACGGCAACGAATTCCAGGCCGCGTTCTGAACGCGGCCCGCCGGTAGGGTGCGCCGCGCGCACCAATCCCATCTAGGAGGCCTCCATGCGTTGGGTGCTACTGCTGACCTGCCTGTTCGCCAGCCTGGCGCAGGCGCTCGATTACCAGCTGCAACCCCGGCAGATCGCTGACGGCGTCTGGCTGCTGGAAGGCAGCACCGACAATTTCGCGGCGAAAAATGGCGGCAATATCGTCAACCTCGGCTTCATCGAAACCGCGGACGGTGTGGTGGTGATCGACACCGGGCCGTCGCGGCGCTACGGCGAGGCGCTGCGCCAGAGCATCGAGAAGGCCACCGGCAAACAGGTGGTGCGCGTACTGCTGACTCACCATCATCCCGATCATGTGCTGGGCAACCAGGCCTTCGCCGGCGTACCCATCGCTGCGTTACCCGAGACCACGCGATTGCTGGCCGAACAGGGCGACGCCATGGCAGAGAACATGTACCGCCTGGTCGGCGACTGGATGCGCGGCACCGAGGTGGTGTTGCCCAGTGAGGAGGTGCAGGAGGGCACGCTGGAAATTGGCGGCAGGCGCCTGCAATTGCTGGCGCTGCGCGGCCACACCGGCGCCGATCTGGCGATACTGGATGAGCGTACGGGCGTGTTGTTCGCTGGCGATATCCTGTTCTACCAGCGCGCGCTGACCACACCGAACAGCCCCGGGCTGGACGTGTGGCTGGCCGATCTGGATCGGCTCGAAGCGATGCCATGGAAGCAAATCGTGCCCGGCCATGGCCCGGTGACCACGGACGCGGCGCCCTTTGCGCAGATGCGCGATTACCTGGGCTGGCTCGATGGCTTGCTGCGTCAGGGAGCAGAGCAGGGCGCGGAGATGAACGAATTGATCCGCGCGCCCATCCCCGCGCGCTTCGCCCAGGTCAATCTGTCGCGTTATGAGCTGATCCGCAGCGTCAGCCATCTCTACCCGCGCTACGAGCGCAACGCCATGACGCGGGTGGATCGTCAGGATTAGAGACTTGCGGAGTCATCGGTGCGCACGGCGCACCCTACGCGAACGTCGCCACGGCTCCGTTGTGCGGCGTGCGGTGCTGTATGGGGTATTGCGCTGTGGGAGGGGCTTCAGCCGCGACCTGTGCAGGAAGATATCGCCGCTAAAGCGCCTCCCACTCTTATGCCGGCTTCGTAGCCCGGATGAAATCCAGGAGAGATTTGCTATCCCCGGATTTCATCCGGGCTACAGGCTGCTCTTGTGGGAGGGGCTTTAGCCGCGACCAGACATCGCTGCTGAAGCGCCTCCCACAGTGCGTCTGGGCCTAGAGCTCTTCGTCATCACGAATCAGCACGTAATGACGGCCATGCTCGGTCTCTTCGTGGTCATAGACGTAATACATCACCACTTCGCCCTGGTTGGACTGCACGGCCACATAGTCACCGCTCTCGGGCATGAAGAAATCCCGAGTCGCCGGCTTGGCCAGGCATTCGATATGGGCCGTGACGAAGTGGGTGGGATCTTCTTCGCCGTAGTAGTCCTCGCGTTGGTGCGCGTCCCAGTCCTGCGGCGGCTCGAAGGCGCCGGTGATCAGGACCTTGCCGTCGCCCAGGTCCTGCTCTTCGGCATCCGGGTCCTGCTCGTCGGGACGATAGACAGTGCAGTCCAGTGCATCGGGATGGTTGAGAATTTCCTGGCGAGGATGGGGCACGGGCGTCTCCGATCAGAATGTGCAGGCGGCCAAGTGTCCGGCAAAGCTGGGGCCGCCGCAATCGTCATGATCGCAGGCTGTGGAGCAGGTATTGCTACCAAGGAACGAGGAAAATCGGCTGGGGGTGCAATTGTTGGGTGGCCTGTGCGAGCCAAGAATTTGCGGCAGACCGGGAAAAATTCCCGGCAATAACAATGAACCCGCAGAGGTAGCCGCAATGAAACACGCCGGTCTTCGCCAGCCTTTCCTCCTCACCGCACTCTGTGCCGCCATGCTGTTGCCGTCCGCCGCCGCGCTGGCGGTCACCGACGCCGAGATTCTCAAGGACGCCACCACCACCAACGAGATCGTCACCAACGGCCTCGGTCTGCAGGGCCAACGCTACAGCCCGCTGAACATCCTCAACGATCAGAACGTCAAGGAGCTGCGCCCGGTGTGGACCATGTCCTTCGGCGGTGAGAAGCAGCGCGGCCAGCAGGCGCAGCCGCTGATCAAGGACGGCGTGATGTACGTCACCGCCTCCTATTCACGAGTGTTCGCCGTCGATGCGCGCACCGGGCGTGAGCTGTGGCAGTACGAAGCCCGCTTGCCGGACGACATTCGCCCTTGCTGCGACGTGATCAACCGTGGTGTCGCCCTGTACGACGATCTGGTGATCTTCGGCACCCTGGACGCCAAGCTGGTGGCGCTGAACAAGGACAGCGGCAAGGTGGTGTGGAGCAAGCGCGTGGCTGATCACAAGGCCGGTTATTCGATCACAGCAGCGCCGCTGGTGGTGGGTGGCAAGCTGATCACCGGCGTCTCCGGTGGCGAGTTCGGCGTGGTCGGCAAGATCGAAGCCTATGATCCGAAGAATGGCGACCTGCTGTGGAGTCGTCCGACCGTCGAAGGCCACATGGGCTACGTCTACAAGGACGGCAAGGCCGTCGAGAACGGTATCAGCGGCGGCGAGGCCGGCAAGACCTGGCCGGGCGACCTTTGGAAGACCGGCGGCGCCGCGCCCTGGCTGGGCGGCTACTACGACGCTGACACCAACCTGCTGTTCTTCGGCACCGGCAACCCGGCGCCGTGGAACTCGCACCTGCGCCCGGGTGACAACCTCTACTCGTCCTCGCGCCTGGCCCTGAACCCGGACGATGGCAGCATCAAGTGGCACTTCCAGACCACCCCGCACGACGGCTGGGACTTTGACGGCGTCAACGAGCTGGTCTCCTTCGACTATCAGGAAGGCGGCAAGACCGTGAAGGCGGCGGCCACCGCTGACCGTAACGGCTTCTTCTACGTGCTTGACCGCACCAACGGCAAGTTCATCCGCGGCTTCCCCTTCGTCGACAAGATCACCTGGGCCAAGGGCCTGGACAAGAATGGCCGGCCGATCTACGACGATAGCAACCGCCCGGGTTCGCCGAGCGCGGCAGAGAAGGGCAAGAGCGTGTTCGCCGCGCCGGCTTTCCTCGGCGCGAAGAACTGGATGCCCATGGCCTACAGCCAGGACACCGGCCTGTTCTATGTGCCGTCCAACGAATGGGGCATGGACATCTGGAACGAGGACATCGCCTACAAGAAGGGCGCGGCCTACCTGGGCGCCGGCTTCACCATCAAGCCGCTGAACGAGGACTACATCGGTGTCCTGCGTGCCATCGATCCGAAGACCGGCAAGGAAGTCTGGCGCCACAAGAACTACGCGCCGCTGTGGGGCGGGGTGCTGACCACCAAGGGCAACCTGGTGTTCACCGGTAACCCGGAAGGCTACCTGCAGGCGTTCAACGCCAAGACCGGCGAGAAGGTCTGGGAGTTCCAGACCGGCTCGGGGGTGATCGGCTCGCCCGTGACCTGGGAGATGGACGGCGAGCAGTATGTCTCGGTGCTGTCCGGCTGGGGTGGTGCGGTACCGCTGTGGGGCGGCGAGGTGGCCAAACGCGTCAAGCACCTGAACCAGGGCGGCATGCTGTGGACTTTCAAGCTGCCGAAGGAGCTGGTCGCCAAGCGCTGATCGGTTGATGTGGCAGACGATGGCCGGACTTTGTCCGGCCATCGTCGTTTCCGGCTCCCACTGGCCCGTTGCGAGCTGCTTCGAAATGTCACGGGGCGAATTTTCGTATCCGGGAACGCAAGGCGAAGCGAACGGGTCTAGCCTTTAGCCTTCGCAGCCCTGCCACCTTGCTGCCAAATGACCCGTGCCAGACCGCTCGCCGCTCTACTACCAAATGACGAGACGATCTGTGCCATGGGCGCATACCGAGGTCGCGGGGGCCTTCCTAAGATCGAAGCATGACTCGCTTCCCCGATTGGCAGCGGGCTCCGACAACAAGAGAGGTCAGCATCATGATTTACGCGAAACCGGGTACTCCAGGCGCCGTCGTCACCCTCAAGCCGCGCTATGGCAACTACATCAATGGCGAATTCGTCGCTCCGCTCAGTGGCCAGTACTTCAGCAACACCAGCCCGGTCGACGCTTCGGTGATCGCCGAATTCCCCCGTTCCAACGCTGCCGATATCGACAAGGCGCTGGATGCCGCGCATGCCGCCGCCGATGCCTGGGGCCGCACCAGCGTGCAGGAGCGTTCGCACATCCTGCTGAAGATCGCTGATCGCATCGAAGCCAACCTCGAGCTGCTGGCCGTGGCCGAAACCTGGGACAACGGCAAGGCCGTGCGCGAGACCCTCAACGCCGACGTGCCGCTGGCCGCCGACCATTTCCGCTACTTCGCCGGCTGCATCCGCGCGCAGGAAGGCAGCACCGCCGAGATCAACGACGGCACCGTGGCCTACCACTTCCACGAGCCGCTGGGCGTGGTCGGGCAGATCATCCCGTGGAACTTCCCGCTGCTGATGGCCGCCTGGAAACTCGCCCCGGCCCTGGCTGCCGGCAACTGCATCGTGCTCAAGCCCGCCGAGCAGACCCCGCTGTCGATCACCCTGCTGGTGGAAATCATCGGCGACCTGCTTGCGGCCGGCGTGCTCAACATCGTCCAGGGCTTCGGCCGCGAGGCCGGTGAAGCGTTGGCCACCAGCAAGCGCATCGCCAAGATCGCCTTCACCGGTTCCACCCCGGTGGGCTCGCACATCCTCAAGTGCGCCGCCGAGAACATCATCCCGTCCACCGTCGAGCTGGGCGGCAAGTCGCCGAACATCTTCTTCGCCGACATCATGAACGCCGAGCCGGCCTTCATCGAGAAGGCTGCCGAAGGTCTGGTGCTGGGCTTCTTCAACCAGGGCGAGGTGTGCACCTGCCCGTCGCGCGCACTGGTGCAGGAGTCGATCTACGACGCCTTCATGGCTGAGGTGATGAAGAAGGTCAAGCAGATCAAGCGCGGCAACCCGCTGGACACCGAGACCATGGTCGGCGCCCAGGCCTCGCAGCAGCAGTTCGACAAGATCCTCAGCTACCTCGAGATCGCCCAGCAGGAAGGCGCTCAAGTGCTCACCGGTGGCGCGGCCGAGCGTCTGGACGGTGACCTGGCCAGCGGTTACTACATCCAGCCGACCCTGCTCAAGGGCACCAACCAGATGCGCGTGTTCCAGGAAGAGATCTTCGGCCCGGTGATCGGTGTAACCACCTTCAAGGACGAGGCCGAGGCCCTGGCCATTGCCAACGACACCGAGTTCGGCCTGGGTGCCGGCGTGTGGAGCCGCGACATCAATGTCGCCTACCGCATGGGCCGTGCGATCAAGGCCGGTCGCGTCTGGACCAACTGCTACCACCTGTACCCGGCGCATGCCGCGTTCGGTGGTTACAAGAAGTCCGGTGTCGGCCGTGAAACCCACAAGATGATGCTCGACCACTACCAGCAGACCAAGAACCTGCTGGTGAGCTATGACATCAATCCGCTGGGCTTCTTCTGATTACTGATGCATGAGGCCGCATGTTCGCTCCGGCGTGCGGTCTTCTTGAAAGCGTAGGGTGCGCTGTGCGCACCGCTGGTGCCCTGCTGGAAGAATGATCCCTCGGTGCGCGCAGCGTACCCTGCCCGAAGCACGGCAGCAGACCCTTATCGCGACGCGGCTTCGGCCGCGTTTTTTATTGGCACATGTTTCAGGGGCGGCGATGACCGGAACCTTCGCGGGGCGATCCATGCCTATTGATAGCGTCACCTACCAATGCCAGTGCCGATTCATCCCAAAGTACCATTTGGCCTCTTGCCTGGCGGGGGCTTAATGAGGGTGCCGGAATGCCCCGGCGCCATAAAAAGAGGACCGCACCATGTGGACTAAACCCGCCTACACCGACCTGCGTATTGGCTTCGAAGTGACCATGTATTTCGCCAACCGCTGATCGCTCCTGGCCCCGGCCCGTCCGGGGCATCCCCCTGGTAATCCGCCATGCATATCCAGATTCTCGGTTCCGCCGCCGGTGGCGGTTTTCCCCAGTGGAACTGCAACTGCCGCAACTGCCGCGGCGTGCGCGCCGGTACCCTGCGCGCGCAGCCGCGTACGCAGTCGTCCATCGCCATATCCGACGAAGGCGAGCAGTGGATCCTGTGCAACGCCTCGCCTGACATTCGCGCGCAGATCGAAGCCTTTCCGGCGCTGCAGCCTGCGCGCAAACTGCGCGACACGGCGATTGCCGGCATCGTCCTGCTCGACAGCCAGATCGACCATTGCACGGGCCTGTTGACCCTGCGCGAAGGCTGCCCGCATCAGGTCTGGTGCACCGAGATGGTCCATCAAGACCTGACCACCGGCTTTCCCCTGTTCAACATGCTCAGCCACTGGAACGGCGGCCTGCAGCACCGGCTGATCGAGCTGGATGCCAAGCCGTTCACCATCCCCGCCTGTCCTGGGCTGAGCATCACCGCCATTGCCCTGCGCAGCAGCGCGCCGCCGTATTCGCCGCATCGCGGCAATCCGCATCCGGGCGACAACATCGGCCTGTTCATCGAGGACTTGCGCACGGGCGGAACCTTGTTCTACGCCCCCGGCCTGGGCCAGGTGGACGAGCAACTGCTGGGCTGGATGCGCCGCGCCGACTGCCTGCTGGTGGACGGCACGCTGTGGCGCGACGACGAGATGCGCGTATGCGAGGTGGGCGACAAGCTCGGTAGCGAGATGGGCCACCTCTGCCAGAGCGGTCCCGGCGGGATGATCGAGTTGCTCGACGGTCTGCCGACCGCACGCAAGATCCTTATCCATATCAACAACACCAACCCGATTCTCGACCTGGATTCGCCCGAGCGTGCCGAGCTGGACGCCCACGGCATCGAGGTCGCGTTCGATGGCATGAGCATCGTTTTGTAGGCTGTGCGCACCGGGGAGTTCTGATGAGCCAAGCTGCCATGACACCTGCCGAGTTCGAGCAGGCGCTGCGCGCCAAGGGCGCGCTGTACCACATCCATCATCCGTTTCATCGCGCCATGTACGAAGGGCGCGCCACCCGCGAGCAGATCCAGGGCTGGGTGGCCAACCGCTTCTACTATCAGGTCAATATCCCGCTCAAGGATGCGGCGATCCTCGCCAACTGTCCGGATCGCGAAACGCGGCGCGAGTGGATTCAGCGCATCCTCGACCATGACGGTGCACCGGGTGAGGATGGCGGTATCGAAGCCTGGCTGCGCCTGGCCGAGTCGGTCGGCCTTGACCGCGAGCAGGTGCTGTCGCAGGAGCTGGTGCTGCCCGGCGTGCGCTTCGCCGTCGACGCCTACGTCAACTTCGCCCGCCGCGCCAGCTGGCAGGAAGCGGCCAGCAGCTCGCTGACCGAGCTGTTCGCGCCGACCATCCACCAGTCGCGCCTGGACGCCTGGCCGCAGCACTACCCGTGGATCGATGCGGCCGGTTACGACTACTTCCGCAATCGTCTGAGCCAGGCGCGGCGCGACGTCGAGCATGGCCTGCGCATTACCTTGGAGCACTACCGCACCCGTGATGCGCAGGAACGCATGCTGAACATCCTGCAGTTCAAGCTGGATGTGCTGTGGAGCATGCTCGACGCCATTAGCATGGCCTACGAGCTGGAGCGCCCGCCGTATCACACGGTGACGGCCGAGCGTGTCTGGCATCGGGGGATAGCGTTATGAGCCGCAAGACACTGGTGCGCACGGCGCACCCTACGGACGAGTTCTTTGTAGGGTGCGCCGCGCGCACCATCACGGAGCCGCAACCATGACCTCGACCATCCTGCCCAATGTCCCCGCCATCCGCCGCGGCTTCCGCCTGCAGTTCGAACCGGCCCAGGGTTGCCATGTATTGCTTTACCCGGAAGGCATGATCAAGCTCAACGACAGCGCCGGTGAGATTCTCCAGCAGGTCGATGGCAAGCGTTCGGTGGCCGAGATCATCGACAACCTGCACCAGCGCTTCCCCGATGTGCCCGGCATCGACGAAGACATCCTGGCCTTTATCGAGGTGGCCCATGCACAGTTCTGGATCGAGCTTCGCTAAAGCAGGTCATGAACCAGGGCCACCGCTTTGGCTCCTGGCCGAGCTGACTTATCGTTGCCCGCTGCAGTGCCCGTACTGCTCCAATCCCCTGGACTTCGCCAAGCAGGGCGCCGAACTCAGCACTGCCGAGTGGATCGAGGTATTTCGCCAGGCCCGTGAGCTGGGCGCGGCGCAGCTGGGCTTTTCCGGCGGCGAGCCGCTGGTGCGTCAGGATCTGGCCGAGCTGATCGCGGCGGCGCGGGGCCTGGGCTACTACACCAACCTGATCACCTCCGGTATCGGCCTGACCGAAGCACGTATCGCCGAGTTTGCCGATGCCGGGCTGGACCATATCCAGATCAGCTTTCAGGCCGCCGACGAGGAGGTGAACAACCTGCTGGCCGGCTCGCAGAAGGCCTTCGCGCAGAAGCTGGCCATGGCCCGCGCGGTCAAGGCCCACGGCTACCCGATGGTGCTCAACTTCGTCACCCACCGGCACAACATCGACAATATCGAGCGCATCATCGAGCTGTGCCTGGAGCTGGAGGCTGACTTCGTCGAACTCGCCACCTGCCAGTTCTACGGCTGGGCCGAGCTCAATCGCGCCGGCCTGCTGCCAACCCGTGCGCAGCTGGAGCGCGCCGAGCGCATCACCAACCAGTGGCGCGACAAGCTGGCGGCGGAGAACCACCCGTGCAAGCTGATCTTCGTCACTCCCGACTACTACGAGGAACGGCCCAAGGCCTGCATGAACGGCTGGGGCAACTTGTTTCTCGACATCACCCCGGACGGCACCGCGCTGCCGTGCCATAGCGCGCGGCAGCTGCCGGTGCAGTTCCCGAACGTGCGCGAGCACAGCGTCGAACATATCTGGCGGCATTCCTTCGGCTTCAACCGCTTTCGTGGCGACGACTGGATGCCCGAGCCGTGCCGCAGCTGCGATGAGAAGCACAAGGATTTCGGCGGCTGTCGCTGCCAGGCCTTCATGCTCACCGGCGATGCCAGCAACGCCGACCCGGTGTGTGGCAAGTCGGCGCACCATGAGGTGATTCTTGCCGCACGCCGCCAGGCCGATGAGGCGCCGCTGGGGCTGGATGCCCTGCAGTATCGCAACGAGAAGGCCTCGCGGATCATATGCAAGGCATGACTGACCCGGACTCGATCTGGAGCGCCGAACAGGCCGCAGCCGCCAGCGCCGATTTCGCCGAGCTGCACGCTGCTCATGGTGGCGTGCTGTGGGTGGCATTCGATCCCGGGCTGGCGCGGTGTGGACTGTTCTTCTGTCGCGACGGCGTGGTGTGCGAGCTGACGCCGCCGGGGTTTTCCGCGCGCAGCCGCGTCTATGAGTACGGCGGCGGCGCCTGCTGCGCCACGGAGCAGGGCGTGGCCTTCGTCAATGAGCGTGATCAGCAGGTCTATCGCATCGATATTGGCCTGGACGGCGGTGCGCACGGCGCACCCTACCCAAGTACCGATCAGCCTCACTGCCGCTACGGCGACTTGTCCTTCGTGCCCGCCTGGCAGGCGCTGCTGGCGGTGGAGGAAAGCCACGAAGGCGGCGCAGTGGTGCATCGCCTGGTGCGTATCGGCCTCACCGGCCATCGCCAGGTGTTGATCGAGGGCGCGGACTTTTATGCCGCACCGGTGGCCGACCCCACTGGCCAGCGTCTGGCCTGGATCGAATGGGATCGCCCCTACCAGCCCTGGGTCGCCACGCGCCTGTGCCAGCGCGAGTCTGGCGAACGCACCCGCATACTGGCCGGGCAGGGCAGCGATCAGGCCCTGCAGCAGCCGCGTTTCGATGCGCAGGGCCGGCTCTGGGTACTGAGCGACAAAGCCGGCTGGTGGCAACCCTGGTGTGTCGATGGGCAAGCGCAACCTCAGGGCGCTTCCTGCGATCACGTCCCCGCGCCCTGGCAACTGGGCGGCCGAACCTATCTGCCGCTGGAAAGCGATGAGTTTCTGCTGACCCGTTTCGAGCAGGGGAGAGCAGTTCTCGTAGGGTGCGCCATGCGCACCAACCCTCTCGCCTCCATGGCCAATGGTGCGCACGGCCTAGGCGGCCCCGCGACACCCTACGAGCGGCGGCTGGCTGGAGATTTCACCCGCTTCCGCTCGCTGACCGCCGATGCCGAGCATTTCTATTGCATCGCCGCTGCGCCGGACCGTCTACCAACGGTGCTCGCCATTCGCCGCAGCGATGGCGCACCGCGAATACTTGCTGGGGGTGAGGCGCCCCTGAGCGAGAATCATCTGGCCCGGCCGCAGCCGTTTAGCTGCACAGTGGGCGAGGATGAGCACTGCCATGGCTTTTTCTACTCGCCGGTTTTCACCAAGGAACGCCCGCCACTGGTGATCTTCCTGCACGGCGGGCCCACTTCAGCCTGCTACCCGGTGTTCGATCCGCGCATCGCCTTCTGGACGCTGCGCGGCTTCGCCGTGCTCGATCTCAACTACCGTGGCAGCAGTGGCTACGGCCGCGCCTATCGCCTGCGTCTGGCGGGCGGGTGGGGCGAGCTGGAGGTCGAGGACATTCGTGCAGCCATCGAAGCACTGGCCGGCGAGGGCCGTATCGACCCGCAGCGAGTCTTCGTGCGCGGCGGCAGCGCTGGCGGTTTCAGCGCGTTGCGGGCGCTCGCCGAACTGCCGCAGCTGCGTGGCGGCGCCAGTCTCTATGGCGTCAGCGACCCGCTGGCGCTACGCCGGGTCACCCACAAGTTCGAGGCGGATTATCTGGACTGGCTGATCGGCGACCCACAGCAGGATGCCGAGCGGTATCGAAGTCGTACGCCGCTGTTGCAGGCCGACAGGATCAGGGCGCCGGTGATTTTCTTCCAGGGCGCGCTGGACGCCGTGGTGGTGCCAAGCCAGACCGAAACCATGGTCGAGGCGCTGCGCCGTCGAGATTTACCGGTGGAATATCACCTGTTCGCCGAAGAACGCCATGGTTTCCGTCAGGCCGCCAATCTGGCCGAGGCCTTGCGCGCCGAACACGCCTTCTATCGGTGGCTGATCTGAACGGAGGTCGCATTGCATAAACCGGGCGATGCAGTAGGCTGAGCGCAATTCCATAACAACAAGATCCAGGCCGTTGTATGAGCCATGATTTGAGTCAGCTGCGTAAGTTCGTATCGCCGGAAATCATCTTTGGCGCCGGCTCCCGGCATAACGTCGGCAATTACGCCAAGACCTTCGGCGCGCGCAAGGTGCTGATCGTCTCCGATCCCGGTGTGGTCGCTGCTGGTTGGGCCGGTGACGTCGAAGCCAGCCTCCAGGCTCAGGGCATCGCCTACTGCCTGTACACCAGGGTCTCACCCAACCCGCGTGTGGAAGAGGTGATGGAAGGCGCCGAGCTGTATCGCAGCGAAGGCTGCAACGTCATCGTTGCGGTCGGTGGCGGCAGCCCGATGGACTGCGCCAAGGGCATCGGCATCGTCGTTGCCCATGGTCGCAGCATTCTCGAATTCGAAGGTGTGGACACCATTCGCGTGCCCAGCCCGCCGCTGATCCTGATTCCGACCACTGCCGGCACTTCAGCCGATGTCTCGCAGTTCGTGATCATCTCCAATCAGCAGGAGCGGATGAAGTTCTCCATCGTCAGCAAGGCGGTGGTGCCGGACGTGTCTCTGATCGACCCGGAAACCACGCTGAGCATGGATCCGTTCCTCTCGGCCTGCACCGGCATCGATGCGATGGTGCATGCCATCGAGGCGTTCGTTTCCACCGGCCACGGCCCGCTGACCGACCCGCACGCGCTGGAAGCCATGCGCCTGATCAATGGCAACCTGGTGCAGATGATCGCCAACCCAGGCGATATCGCTCTGCGCGAGAAGATCATGCTCGGCAGCATGCAGGCCGGCCTGGCCTTCTCCAACGCGATCCTCGGCGCGGTGCATGCCA
Source organism: Ectopseudomonas guguanensis (assembly GCF_900104265.1). Classification (GTDB taxonomy): domain Bacteria; phylum Pseudomonadota; class Gammaproteobacteria; order Pseudomonadales; family Pseudomonadaceae; genus Aquipseudomonas; species Aquipseudomonas guguanensis. The sequence continues at coordinate 116,165 of NZ_FNJJ01000006.1, read as the reverse complement.
TGAGCCACAGCCTCGGCGGCTTCCTCGATCTGCCGCATGGTCTGTGCAATGCGGTGCTGGTCGAGCATGTCGTGGCGTTCAACTACAGCGCGGCGCCGGAGCGTTTCAAGGTCATCGCCGAAACCCTCGGCATCGACTGTCGCGGCCTGAATCACGCACAGATTCGTCAGCGTCTGGTCGAGCATCTGATCGCCTTCAAACATGCCGTTGGCTTCAGTGAAACCCTCGGTTTGCATGGCGTCGGCACTTCGGACATTCCGTTCTTGTCCAGTCATGCCATGGACGACCCTTGCATCCTCACCAACCCGCGCGAATCGACCCAGCGCGACGTCGAGGTGGTCTATGGCGAGGCGCTCTGACGAAGCGCTGGCCGGGCTGCTCGGTCTCGGTAGCCAGTCGGCGCGCAAGAGTCACTATCCCGAGCTGCTGGCGCGCCTGGAAGAGCTGGAAACCGAGCGCAACCGCTACAAGTGGCTGTTCGAGCACGCAGTACACGGCATCATCCAGGCCAGCCTGCAGGACGGCGTGCTGGCGGCCAATCCGGCGATGGCGCGCATGCTTGGTTATGACGATCCGCAGCAGGTGCTCTGGGCACCGGACGACCTGGCCCGGCACCTGTTCGTTGGCGGCTTCGATGAGCTGACGCTGATTCGTGAGCGCCTGAGCCAGGGGCAGGCGCTGCTCGGCTACGAAACGCGCCTGCGCCGGCGCGATGGCAGCACCATCGACGTGCTGATGAATTTGCTGCTCAAGCCTGAGGGCGATGGCGTCTTCGAGGGCTTCGTCGCCGACATCACCGAGCGCAAGCAGGCGCAGAAACGCCTGCAGCAGCTCAATGACGAACTGGAGCGCCGCGTCGCCGCTCGCACCTTCGAGCTGCTCGAGTCCAACCGCAACCTGCAACGGCAGATCGAGGAACGCGAGCGCATCGAACTGGCCTTGCGCGAGGCGCGCGACGCTGCCGAGGCAGCCAACCGCAGCAAGGACAAGTACCTGGCCGCGGCCAGCCACGACCTGCTGCAGCCGCTCAATGCCGCGCGTTTGCTGATTTCTACCTTGCGTGAACGCGAGCTGCCGAGCGCCGAGCACAATCTGGTGGAGCGCAGCCATCTGGCGCTGGAGGGCGCCGAGGATTTGCTGGCGGATCTGCTGGATATCTCCAAGCTGGATCAGGCTGCGATCAAGCCGGATATCGACGTCTATCGCCTGGAAGAGCTGCTGGCGCCGCTGGCATCGGAGTTCGACAGCGTCGCCAGTTCCAGTGGCCTGCGTCTGCGTGTGCATATCGCCGACTGCGCGTTACGCACCGACTTTCGCCTGCTCACACGTATCCTGCGCAATTTCCTCAGTAACGCCTGCCGCTACACCGAGCGCGGTGGTGTGCTGCTTGGCGCGCGGCGCCGAGGGGCCTTCGTCGAGCTGCAGGTATGGGACAGCGGACGCGGCATCCCGGCCGATCAACTGGACAAGATCTTTCTCGAATTCAACCAGCTGGACGTCGGTCGCGCCGCCGAGCGCAAGGGGGTTGGCCTGGGCCTGGCCATCGTCGAGCGTATCGCGCGCATGCTTGGTTACCCGATAGAGGTGCGTTCGCAGCCGGGGCGCGGTTCGCTGTTCAGCATTCGCGTACCCCTGGCCGAGACGCTGCCGCAGCGGCAGGTGCACGCGGCGCAGCCGGCGCTTGGCAATCCTCTGCCTGGGCGGCGCCTGCTGGTGGTCGACAACGAGGTGGACATCCTGCTCAGCATGCAGGCGCTACTCGGTCAGTGGGGCTGCGAGGTGGTTACGGCGGTCGATTTGGAAGAAGCCCGGCAGCGTCTGCAGGGCAAGGCGCCGGAGGTGATCCTGGCGGATTATCACCTCGACCATGGCGTGCTCGGTTGCCAGGTGATTCAGCAGTTGCGTGATGAGTTTGCCAGGCCGATTCCGGCACTGATCATCAGTGCAGATCGCAGCGATGCCTGTCGGCGCGAGCTGCAGGCGCTCGGCGTGCCCCTGCTGAACAAGCCGGTCAAACCGGGCAAGTTGCGTGCGGTGCTCAGCCAGCTTTTGGCTGAGACGTGAGCGGCGGCAGAGCGACGGAGTGAACCTGCGAGATTTTGGTGCTGTCTATTGGCTACCTCGTCCCTCAGGAGATAACCATAATGACAATTACCATGAACCCCGTTATGCGCCGCCTGGCGGCCATCACCGCGCTGTTCCATCTGCTTCTGGTGGTACAGATTCCCGCCGCCAATGCCGCGATGATCGGCACTCACGAAGTGATCGCCGAGCAGCAGCACAAGGTGGATCAGCAGCAACTGATGGCCATGCTCGATGACGAGCAGGTGAAGGAGAAGCTGGTCGCCATGGGCGTCGAGCGTGATCAGGTGGAGTCGCGTATCGCCAGCCTGACCCCGGCCGAACTGGCGCAGTTCAATCAGCAGCTGGATCAGGCGCCTGCAGGCGCCGGCGTGGTCGGCATCATCGTGTTGTTTCTGGTGATCTTCATCATCACTGATATGCTGTGCGCCACCAACATCTTCAATTTCGTCAAATGCATAAATCGCTGATTCGCTTCTGCTGTATCGCTTCCATCGTTCTACTCACAGCCTGCGCTCGGTCTCCGGTGTTGTCACCGGAGGCCGAGCGTTTGCCTGAACGGGTCGAACTCACCGACGTTCCCTTCTTTCCCCAGGCCGCCTACCAGTGCGGGCCGGCGGCCTTGGCCACCATGCTCAACCAGCGCGGTGTGCTGACCACGCCCGGTGCGCTGAAGGACAAGGTCTACATTCCCAGCCGCGAAGGCAGCCTGCAGGTCGAGATGGTCGCCGCCGCGCGCAATCACGAAATGCTGGTCTACCCGCTGCAACCGCGGCTGGACGCCGTACTGGCAGAAGTGGCCGCCGGCAACCCGGTGCTGGTGCTGCAGAACCTGGCATTCGACTTCTATCCGCAGTGGCATTTCGCAGTGGTGGTCGGCTACGACCGTCGCGAGCGCACGCTGATCCTGCGCTCCGGCACCACGCGTCGACAACTGGACAGCTTCGCCAGCTTCGACAAGACGTGGGCGCGGGGCGGCCGTTGGGCGGTGCTGACCCTGCCGCCGGAGCGCCTGCCGGCGCAGGCGGACATGCATGCATGGATGAAGGCCGCCAACGACCTCGAGCAAACCGGCAATGCCCAGCCGGCGCGGCGCGCCTATCGCCGCGCCAGCGAGGCCTGGCCGGAACAGGCGTTGCCCTGGTTCGCCCTGAGCAACAGTCGCTACGCCGATGGTGATCGCAAGGGCGCCGAGCAGGCGCTGCGCGAGAGCCTCAAGCGCGAGGCGGATTTCGCGGCCGGCTGGTTCAATCTGTCCCAGCTGTTGGGCGAGCAGGGTTGTGCGCGCGAGGCGCAGCAGGCCCAGGCCTGTGCTCAGCGCCTGGCGCCGGAAGATTCGCGGTTCTCCGTGCCGCCGAAAGTCAGCGGCTCCGGTGGTCAGTGTCAGGCCTTGCCGGCCTGCCCGTGATGCAAACGAAAACGGCGCCCTTGGGCGTAATACCGATCAGATACGGTTGTAAACGCGGCCTTTCGTAGGAGCCCCGCCCCGGGGCGAAGCTTTTCAATCGGGCATCGCCCTGGTTCGCGGCGGGGCGCCGCTCCTACACATTCGCAGCGTCGACGCTTAACTAACTGGTATTACGTCTCTGGGCGCCGTTTTCGGTGATGGACGGGGTTACACGCCCAGCTTGTCGCGCAGCGTGTAGTACCAGGCGCCGATGGCGCTGAACGGCACCTGGAACATCCGCCCGCCGGGGAAGGGGTAGTGCGGCAGACCGGCGAAGGCGTCGAAACGTTCGGCCTGACCGCGCAGGGCTTCGGCCAGCACCTTGCCGGCCAGGTGCGTGTAGGTCACACCATGGCCACTGCAACCCTGCGAGTAGTAGATGTTGTCGCCGATACGGCCGACCTGCGGCAGGCGCGACAACGTGAGCAGGAAGTTGCCGGTCCAGGCGAAGTCAATCTTCACGTCCTTTAGCTGCGGGAAGGTCTTGAGCATCTTTGGGCGGATGATCGCTTCGATATTGGCCGGGTCCCGCGCACCGTAGACCACGCCACCGCCGTAGATAAGACGCTTGTCACCCGTGAGGCGGTAGTAGTCGAGCAGGTAATTGCAGTCCTCGACGCAGTAGTCCTGCGGCAGCAGGCTGGCAGCGACTTCATCAGACAGCGGCTCGGTGGTGATCACCTGGGTGCCGCACGGCATCGACTTTGACGCCAGCTCCGGTACCAGATTGCCCAGATAGGCGTTGCCTGCGACCACCACGAACTTGGCCTTGATGCGGCCTTGCGGGGTATGGACTACCGGATTTGCGCCACGCTCGATGCGAGTGGCCGGGGATTGCTCATAGATCACGCCGCCCAGCGACTCCACTGCAGCAGCCTCGCCCAGAGCCAGATTCAGCGGATGGATATGACCACCGCTCATGTCCAGCATGCCGCCGACGTAATTCTCTGTGGCCACCACCTCACGGATGCGCTTGGCGTCCAGCAACTCCAGCTGGGTGTGGCCGTAGCGTTCCCACAGCTTCTTCTGCGATTCGAGGTGGCCCATCTGCTTGCTGGTCAGCGCGGCGAACACGCCGCCGTCCTTCAGGTCGCACTGAATGTCGTACTTGGCGATACGCTCGCGGATGATGCGCCCGCCCTCGAAGGCCATCTGCCCGAGCAGTTGCGCCTGCTTGGGGCCGACGCTGCGCTCGATGACGTCGATGTCGCGGCTGTAGCTGTTGACGATCTGCCCGCCATTGCGACCGGAAGCACCGAAGCCGACCTTGGCGGCTTCGACGATGCTCACCTTGAAACCGTTCTCCAACAGGAACAGTGCAGTGGACAGGCCGGTGTAACCCGCACCGATGATGCATACATCGGTTTCCACCTCACCTTGCAGGGCAGGGCGTTGCGGGACGGGGTTGGCTGAAGCGGCGTAATAGGATTGTGGATATGCCGTGTGCGCCATATTGAACCTCTGTTCTTTATTTTTTACGAATGAATCGATGCTACCTGAGTTGAAAATGCCCGGCTAGTGCCCGTGCAAAATATTCAACGTTCCTGCTTCGAATAAAAAATTGGCCTATTTCAGTGAGTTAGCGAAAAAACCTGTTGACGGCCAAAAAGATCTGCGTAAAATGCGCACCCATCGAAGGCACATAGCTCAGTTGGTTAGAGCACCACCTTGACATGGTGGGGGTCGTTGGTTCGAGTCCAATTGTGCCTACCAAATCGATAAAAAGGGGTCGCTGAGCGACCCCTTTTTTATTGCTCGAATTCTTCGAGCAGGCTTTGCGTGTTTGTTTCAAGCGGCAGCTTGTCAGGGCTCAGGCTTTCTGAAAGCATCCGCACTCTTTACTTCCAGTGACTCTGGTTCGGTCTGGTTGGCCTTCGGGCTCCTGCCATCGTTAGGTGGGTATACCGCTGAATCGCTTCCTGGCTCATCCCAACCCACGTGACCTTTGGTAGGGGTCACCACTAGGAGAGGAGGCGCCATGCCCATCATTACTCTTCCCGACGGCAGTCAGCGTTCGTTCGATCATCCGGTATCCGTGCTGGAGGTCGCTCAATCCATTGGTGCAGGTCTGGCCAAGGCCACCCTGGCTGGCAAGGTGAACGGCAAGCAGGTCGATGCCTGCGACGTTATCGATACCGACGCCACCCTGCAGATCATCACGCCGAAGGACGAAGAGGGGCTGGAAATCATCCGCCACTCCTGTGCTCACCTGGTTGGGCATGCGGTCAAGCAGCTGTACCCGAATGCCAAGATGGTGATCGGCCCGGTCATCGATGAAGGCTTCTATTACGACATCGCCATCGACCGTCCCTTTACTCCGGATGATATGGCGGCCATCGAGAAGCGCATGGCCGAGCTGATCGACAAGGACTACGACGTCATCAAGAAGATGACGCCGCGTGCCGAGGTCATCGAGCTGTTCAAGTCGCGTGGCGAGGAATACAAGCTGCGTCTGATCGACGACATGCCGGACGAAAAGGCCATGGGCCTGTACTTCCATGAAGAGTACGTCGACATGTGTCGCGGTCCGCACGTACCCAATACCCGTTTCCTCAAGGCCTTCAAGCTGACCCGCATTTCCGGTGCCTACTGGCGCGGCGACTCGAAGAACGAGCAGCTGCAGCGTGTCTATGGCACTGCCTGGGCGGACAAGAAGCAGTTGGCTGCCTATATCCAGCGCATCGAAGAGGCCGAGAAACGCGATCACCGTCGCATCGGCAAGCAGCTCGACCTGTTCCATCTGCAGGAAGAAGCGCCGGGCATGGTGTTCTGGCATCCCAATGGCTGGACCGTCTACCAGGTGCTGGAGCAGTACATGCGCCAGGTGCAGCGTGAGAATGGCTACGTGGAAGTGCGCACCCCGCAGGTGGTCGATCGCATTCTCTGGGAGCGCTCCGGCCACTGGTCCAACTACGCCGAGAACATGTTCACCACGGCTTCGGAAAATCGCGATTACGCGGTCAAGCCGATGAACTGCCCGTGCCACGTGCAGATCTTCAATCAGGGCCTTAAGTCCTACCGCGACCTGCCGCTGCGTCTGGCGGAGTTCGGTGCCTGCCACCGCAACGAGCCGTCCGGTGCGCTGCACGGCATCATGCGCGTGCGCGGCTTCGTGCAGGACGATGCGCACATCTTCTGCACCGAGGATCAGGTGAAGAAGGAAGCGGCCGATTTCATCAAGCTGACCCTGCAGGTCTATGCCGACTTCGGTTTCACCGATATCGCCATGAAGCTTTCGACTCGTCCGGCCAAGCGCGTGGGTTCCGAAGAACTGTGGGATCGCGCCGAAGGTGCGCTGGCCGATGCGCTGAACGAGTCCGGCCTGGCCTGGGAATATCAGCCGGGCGAGGGCGCCTTCTACGGTCCGAAGATCGAATTCACCCTGCGTGACTGCCTGGGGCGCAACTGGCAGTGCGGTACGCTGCAGTACGATCCGAACCTGCCGGAGCGTCTGGACGCCAGCTATATCGCCGAAGACAACAACCGCAAGCGCCCGGTCATGTTGCACCGCGCGATTCTCGGTTCGTTCGAGCGTTTCATCGGCATGCTGATCGAGCACTACGCCGGTTCCTTCCCGGCCTGGCTCGCGCCGACCCAGGCGGTGATCATGAATATCACCGACAAGCAGGCCGATTTTGCCCGCGAAGCGGAGAAAACTCTCAATCAAAGCGGTTTTCGTGCCAAGGTTGACTTGAGAAACGAAAAGATCGGCTTTAAAATCCGCGAGCATACCTTGCTCAAGGTTCCCTATCTCTTGGTTATTGGAGATCGGGAAGTCGAGACACGATCCGTTGCTGTGCGCACCCGCGAAGGCGTCGACCTGGGGTCAATGCCTCTCGAGCAGTTCGCCGCGCAATTGCAGCAAGCGGTTTCCCGGCGTGGTCGCCAAGATTTGGAGTAAGAACTATTAAGCGTGATATGAGACAGGACAAGCGGGCCGCCCCCAAGGCGCCGATCAACGAGAACATCACTGCACGTGAGGTTCGTCTGATTGGCGCGGACGGCCAGCAGATTGGTGTGGTTTCCATCGATGAAGCGTTGAACGCTGCCGAGGAAGCCAAGCTGGATCTGGTGGAGATTTCCGCAGACGCGGTGCCACCGGTTTGCCGCATCATGGACTACGGCAAGCACCTGTTCGAGAAGAAAAAGCAGGCTGCTCTGGCGAAGAAGAACCAGCACCAGCAGCAGATCAAAGAGATCAAGTTTCGTCCAGGGACGGAAGAAGGGGATTACCAGGTAAAACTACGCAACCTGGTACGTTTCCTTGAAGATGGGGACAAGGCCAAGGTATCGCTTCGATTCCGCGGCCGTGAGATGGCCCACCAGGAGCTGGGTATGGAGCTGCTTAAGCGGGTCGAAGCCGACCTCGCCGAACTCGGCACCGTAGAACAGCATCCTAAGCTGGAAGGACGCCAGCTGATGATGGTCATCGCTCCCAAGAAGCGTAAATAACCTCCCGGGCACTGGCAGGCCTGATGGTTATCAGTTGTTAATGAATGCGGAGTACTAAACATGCCAAAAATGAAAACCAAGAGCGGTGCTGCAAAGCGCTTCCTGAAGACTGCTTCGGGTTACAAGCACAAGCACGCTTTCAAGAGCCACATCCTGACCAAGATGTCCACCAAGCGTAAGCGCCAGCTGCGTGGCAGCTCGCTGATCGGTCCGTCGGACGTCGCAAAAGTCGAGCGCATGCTGCGCGTTCGTTAATCGGTCAAGATATCTAGAGGTAATTACTCATGGCTCGTGTTAAGCGTGGCGTTATCGCTCGTGCTCGTCACAAAAAAATCCTGAAGCTCGCCAAGGGCTACTACGGTGCACGTTCGCGCGTGTTCCGCGTTGCCAAGCAAGCGGTAATCAAGGCTGGCCAATACGCCTACCGTGACCGCCGTCAGCGCAAGCGTCAGTTCCGCGCACTGTGGATCGCTCGTATCAACGCTGGTGCTCGCGTCAACGGTCTGTCCTACAGCCGTCTGATCGCTGGCCTGAAGAAAGCGTCGATCGAAATCGACCGCAAGGTTCTGGCCGATCTGGCAGTGAACGAAAAAGCGGCGTTTGCTGCGATTGTCGAGAAAGCTAAGGCCGTTCTGGCTTAAGTCCCCCGACAATCACCGGGTTCGCCCGGTGGCAACGTCAAAGATAGGGGAAGAGCCTTAACAGCTCTTCCCCTATTTCGTATCTGGAGTCTGTAAATGGAAAATCTGGATGCATTGGTCTCCCAAGCGCTCGAGGCCGTGCAACAAAGCGAAGATGTCAACGCCCTGGAGCAGCTCCGGGTTCAGTACCTTGGCAAGAAAGGCGAGCTCACCGCCCTGATGCAGACTCTGGGCAAGCTGTCGGCTGAAGAGCGTCCGCAGGCCGGTGCCTTGATCAACACTGCCAAGAACCAGGTGCAAGATGCCCTGAATGTCCGCAAATCCGTGCTTGAGCAGGCTCTGCTCGCCGAGAAGCTGGCATCCGAGCGTATCGATGTGACCCTGCCAGGCCGCGGCCAGACCTCCGGTGGTCTGCATCCGGTGACCCGCACGCTCGAGCGTGTCGAGCAGTTCTTCACCCATATCGGTTACAGTGTCGCCGAGGGCCCGGAAGTCGAAGACGACTACCACAACTTCGAAGCGCTCAACATCCCCGGCCACCACCCGGCGCGGGCGATGCACGATACCTTCTATTTCAATGCGAACATGCTGCTGCGCACCCACACCTCGCCGGTACAGGTGCGCACCATGGAATCGCAGCAGCCGCCGATCCGCATCGTCTGCCCCGGCCGTGTCTATCGCTGCGATTCCGATATCACCCACTCGCCGATGTTCCACCAGGTCGAAGGCCTGTTGGTCGACGAGGGCATCAGCTTCGCCGACCTCAAGGGCACCATCGAAGAATTCCTTCGCGTGTTCTTCGAGAAGCCGCTGGGCGTGCGTTTCCGTCCTTCCTTCTTCCCGTTCACCGAGCCGTCGGCCGAGGTCGACATGCAGTGCGTGATGTGCTCGGGCAAGGGCTGCCGCGTCTGCAAGCAGACCGGCTGGCTGGAAGTGATGGGCTGCGGCATGGTGCATCCGAACGTGCTGCGCATGAGCGGCATCGATCCCGAGAAATACTCCGGTTTCGCCTTCGGCATGGGCGTCGAGCGCCTGGCCATGCTGCGTTATGGCGTCAATGACTTGCGCCTGTTCTTCGATAACGACCTGCGGTTCCTGGCGCAATTTCGCTAGCAGCCGCCCCTCGTAATCGAATTCGTTTAAGGAGAACAGACAACATGAAATTCAGTGAACAGTGGCTGCGCAGCTGGGTGAACCCGGACGTCTCGCGCGACGAGCTGGTGGCCCGCCTGTCGATGGTCGGCCTGGAAGTGGACGCCGTGATTCCGGTGGCTGGCGCTTTCAGCGGCGTGGTGGTCGGCGAGATCCTCAGCGCCGAGCAGCACCCGGACGCCGACAAGTTGCGCGTGTGTCAGGTGAGCAATGGTAGCGAGAGCTTCCAGGTCGTCTGCGGCGCGCCGAATGCACGTGCCGGCATCAAGATCCCCTTCGCCATGATCGGCGCCGAGCTGCCGGGCGACTTCAAGATCAAGAAGGCCAAGCTGCGCGGTGTGGAGTCCCAGGGCATGCTGTGCTCGGCCTCCGAACTGCAGATCAGCGACGAAAACAGCGGCCTGATGGAGCTGGCGGCGGACGCCCCGGTCGGTCAGGACATCCGCGCCTACCTGGGCCTGGACGATGCCAGCATCGAGATCGGTCTGACTCCCAATCGCGGCGACTGCCTGTCGCTGGCGGGTCTGGCTCGTGAAGTCGGTGCCATCTACGGTGCTCCAGTATCGGCGGTATCGGTTGCTCCGGTCACAGCGATCCATGACGAAGTGCGCCCGGTGGAAGTGCTGGCGCCCAAGGCCTGCCCGCGCTACCTGGGCCGCGTCATTCGCAACGTCGACCTGTCCAGGCCGACTCCGTTGTGGATGGTCGAGCGCCTGCGCCGTTCCGACATTCGCAGCATCGACGCGGCCGTCGACGTTACCAACTACGTGATGCTCGAGTTGGGCCAGCCCATGCACGCCTTCGACCTAGCCGAGATCAACGGCGGCGTCCGCGTGCGCATGGCCGAAGAGGGCGAGAAGCTGGTGCTGCTCGATGGCCAGGAAGTTAGCCTGCGCGCCGACACCCTGGTGATCGCCGATCACAGCCGCGCCCTGGCGATTGCCGGCGTGATGGGCGGCGAGCACAGTGGTGTGAGTGACAAGACTCGCGATCTGTTCCTGGAAAGCGCCTTCTTCGACAACGTTGCCGTGGCTGGTAAGGCGCGCTCCTACGGCCTGCACACCGACTCGTCGCACCGTTTCGAGCGTGGCGTCGATTCGCAGCTGGCGCGCAGCGCCATGGAGCGTGCCACCGCGCTGCTGCTGGAGATCGTTGGCGGCGAAGCCGGTCCGATCATCGAAGTGGCCAGCGCTGCCGATCTGCCGAATGTTGCGCCGATCACCCTGCGTGCCGAGCGCGTCAGCCAGATGCTGAGCATGGATATGGACGGTGCCGAGGTCGAGCGCCTGCTCCGCGCGCTGGGCCTGGGCGTGACCGCCCAAGGCGCCGGCCAGTGGCTGGTCAGCGTGCCGAGCCATCGCTTCGACATTAGCCTGGAAGTGGACCTGATCGAAGAGCTGGGTCGCTTGTACGGTTACAACCGCCTGCCGGTACGCTATCCGCAGGCGCGTCTTGCGCCGCAGGCCAAGGCCGAGGCGCGTGCCGAGCTGCCTGCGCTGCGTCGCCTGCTGGTTGCTCGTGGCTATCAGGAAGCGATCACCTACAGCTTCATCGATCCCAAGCTGTTCGAACTCTTCAATCCCGGTGTCGAGCCTCTGCAGCTGGCCAACCCGATCTCCGCCGACATGGCTGCCATGCGCTCGTCGCTGTGGCCGGGGCTGGTCAAGGCGCTGCAGCACAACCTCAACCGTCAGCAGTCGCGCGTACGCCTGTTCGAGAGTGGCCTGCGTTTCGTAGGCCAGCTGGAAGGTCTGCAGCAGGAGGCCATGTTGGCCGGCGTGATCAGTGGCAGTCGTCTGCCGGAAGGCTGGGCCAACAGCCGCGAGAGCGTCGACTTCTACGATCTGAAGGCCGATGTAGAGGCGCTGTTGGGTTATGCCGGTGCGGCCAATGCCTTCAGCTTCGTGCCGGGCGAGCATCCAGCTCTGCACCCTGGTCAGACCGCCAGTATCGAGCGGGAAGGGCGCCTGGTCGGTTTCATCGGTGCGCTGCACCCGGAGCTGGCCAAGACCCTGGGGCTGGATCAGCCAGTATTCCTCTTCGAACTGGTGCTGGCCGAAGTCGCCGCTGGTCGTATGCCGGCGTTCAGCGAGCTGTCGCGCTTCCCTGAGGTGCGTCGTGACCTGGCGTTGCTGGTCGATCGCGAGCAACCGGCCGAGGCGGTACTGGCAGCAATCCGTGAAACAGCGGGCGAATGGCTGACGGACCTCAAGCTATTTGACGTCTATCACGGTAAAGGTATTGATCCGCTTAGAAAAAGCCTTGCCGTCGGCTTGACCTGGCAACATCCATCGCGCACTCTTAATGACGATGAGGTGAGTACTACTACGCAAAATATCCTCACCTGCCTCGAACAAAGGTTCAACGCCACGTTAAGGAAGTAGCGTATGGGGGCTCTGACGAAAGCTGAAATGGCGGAACGTCTGTATGAAGAGCTCGGCCTGAACAAAAGGGAAGCCAAGGAACTGGTGGAGCTGTTTTTTGAAGAGATCCGCCAGGCTCTTGAGCTGAACGAACAGGTCAAGCTTTCCGGGTTCGGTAACTTCGACTTGCGCGACAAGCGCCAGCGACCCGGCCGTAACCCGAAAACAGGGGAAGAGATTCCAATCACGGCTCGCCGTGTGGTCACTTTTCGTCCAGGGCAAAAATTGAAAGCCAGGGTCGAGGCATATGCTGGAACCAAGTCATAACGACGAACTACCGGCAATTCCCGGCAAACGCTACTTCACAATCGGTGAGGTCAGCGAACTCTGCGCGGTCAAACCTCACGTTCTGCGTTACTGGGAACAGGAATTCCCACAGCTCAACCCGGTCAAGCGGCGGGGCAACCGCCGCTACTATCAGCGGCAGGACGTGTTGATGATCCGACAGATTCGAGCGCTGCTGTACGATCAGGGCTTTACCATCGGCGGAGCGCGCCAGCGCCTTTCGGGTGATGAAGCCAAGGACGACACCACCCAGTATCGTCAGCTGATCAAACAGATGATTGCCGAGCTCGAGGATGTGTTGCACGTACTGAAGAAGTAAGACGAAGAAAAAGTTGCCTTATTTCAAAAGCTTAATGTATAGTTCCTCCCGCTTTCGGTCACCCGGAAGCATCGTCGGGGCGTAGCGCAGCCCGGTAGCGCACTTGCATGGGGTGCAAGGGGTCGAGTGTTCGAATCACTCCGTCCCGACCAAAAAACCCTAGAAAATCCAGTCACTTAGCGGTGACTGGATTTTTTTATGCCTGCTTGTTTTTGTGGTCTTTAGAAAATAGGCGTTTTGGTTGCCAATTGGTTGCCAATTGAGATTGGCTATGACGACCGTCTTTGATTCCTCTACCCATTCAGCCCGCGATGTCACCGAGCTGACCGCGCGGGCAATCTCCGGGGAGCCTGCGAGGCAGCGGCGATCCTAGCTTCGCGGCGCTGAGTACCCCGTCTTCAAGCCCCTCCTGGGCGCGCTTCAAAACTTCAGTGCGGCGACCAGGTTATTCGACAAGCGGGTCCGCTTCGCCGTGGGAAAGCTGATCATTACGGTGGCGTAGTTGAGTATTCGCATTGGTTCCGACATCAATTCGCATGCCTAACCGACACCTATTCGCCACGCCGACAGTTAGTTTTGCCGACGCCCGGTGATAGCCAGTCACGGACTTGCTGTTCAAGTGGCCTCTCGCCGGTGGCCGTTACACGCCATAAGTGGACAGTCATCCTCTGAACGCTAGACAAGCTGGATTTGCGTCACCAGTGCGTCTTGTTGGCTCTCCTAGTCTCACTACACAAAAAATCTGCACACTCTCGGCTTTCATGGCATATAGCTACCACGTCTAGGGATGTGATGGCGCCAGTCGATTTTGCCTCGCTCCCTGCCATGAAACCAGGATGGGGGCAGCTCTGTGTACCTTTCGGCTTTGAAGATCGAGAATTTTCGCCAGTTCGGCCATGCCAATCGTGCGCTGGATATCCAGTTCAACGAAGGGGTAACTGCTCTCGTTGGTGAAAATGATGCTGGTAAGACCGCAGTCATCGATGCTATCCGTTACGTATTGCAAACCCGGGATTCTGAGTATCTTCGCCTGCAGATCGAGGATTTTCACATTGCCAACGATGGCACGCAGGCGGAGGCCATCACCCTCAGGTGCACCCTGGAAGGGCTGACCCCTGCAGAACTCGGGGCTTTCGCTGAGTACGTGACCTACAAAAATGGCGTAGGACGACTTTACGTTCACTGGTCGGCCCGCCGCGTCGTCGCGTCTGCCTCAACCCGCAAATGGGTCGATATCTCGGTTCGCTCGGGTGAAAACGGAGAAGGTCCGCCTCTAGACGTGGGTGTACGACAACTGCTGGCCACCGCATACCTGAAACCGCTGCGCGACGCAGAGAGGGAGATGTCGCCAGGCAGGCATTCCAGATTATCCCAGGTGCTGAGTAGTTTCCCCAATATTGAAGCCGGCAGCGCATTTGACCCCGCTGCGCTCCCGGCTGATCTCGCTGCTGCTGAAGCCCTCAGCATTGCCGGCATGGGCGACTTTCTTCGCCACCTGGTAAACAGTCATGGCGCCATTGTCTCCGCTCAGAAAGAAATCAACGACACTTACCTGCGCCCGCTATCGCTCGCTGGTCAGCCGCTCACAAGCCGCATCGGCTTTGGGGAAGGTGGAACTGATCCCGCCAAGCTCAAGCAGATTTTGGAGCGTCTGGAGCTCGGGTTGCTGGATCACGCCACTGGTGAGGCTCGCGGCGTTTACGGGCTAGGCTCCAACAACGTGTTGTTTATGGCCTGTGAGCTATTGCTGCTCGGTAAAGAGCCTGACGGCCTTCCATTGCTACTCATCGAAGAGCCGGAAGCGCACCTGCACCCGCAGCGCCAACTTCAATTGATGGAGTTTCTTGAGGTCGCGGCTCAACCATCTACAGGCTTGAGGCGGGTTCAGGTCATCCTGACCACGCACAGCCCCAACCTGAGCTCGAAAATTCCATTGCAGAGCCTGGTCCTGATGCAGCGACAGCAGGCGTTCTCCCTCGCGGAAGAACAGACCTGTCTGGCGCCTGATGACTATCGCTTCCTCAGTCGTTTCCTGGACGTCACCAAGGCAGGCTTGTTCTTCGCCAAGGGATTGCTTGTTGTTGAAGGTGATGCAGAGGCCATTCTCCTGCCGTCGCTTGCTCGGCGACTGGGCAAGGACCTCACCAAGCACGGCGTATCGATCATCAACGTGGGTGGTGTTGGTTTGCGGCGCTATTCAAAAATTCTGCAGCGAAAAGATACATCCAAGGGTGAGATCACGGTGCCTACCGCGTGCATCACCGACATGGACGTGATGCCGGATTGCGCGCCCGAGATTCTGGGCTTGAAGGGGGTGAAGGGGGCGGTATGGCCAGACAAAGCCGACCGGCGCTGGCGCGCTATGAAAGACTTCGGCACCACCGTGGCTGAAATTGAGAAAGGCCTCAAGGAACACCGCGAGAAGCGAGCAGAAAGCGATGGGCAATGTGTGCGTACGTTCGTTGCCGATCACTGGACGCTCGAGTACGACTTGGCATTCAAAGGCCTCTCGAAGGAAGTCCACACTGCCGCATACCTGGCTATCAACGAGGAGAAGATCGATGAAGGCAAGGAGACCAAGACCAGCTTGCTGAAGAAGGCACAGACAGCCTTCGATAAGATCCAGGCTACCTACACTAATGAGGACGCTCGGTGCTCCGCGATCTACAAACTGTTCAAAAGAGCATCCAAAGCGATTGCGGCCCAACACCTGATCGACTTGATCGAGCAGCGTTTCGAAGACCGCTCCCTGGATGCGGAGACGCTGAGGGTGATGTTGCCCACCTACGTTGTCCATGCGATCAGCTACGCAACCGGGGGGG
Source organism: Ectopseudomonas guguanensis (assembly GCF_900104265.1). Classification (GTDB taxonomy): domain Bacteria; phylum Pseudomonadota; class Gammaproteobacteria; order Pseudomonadales; family Pseudomonadaceae; genus Aquipseudomonas; species Aquipseudomonas guguanensis. The sequence continues at coordinate 100,542 of NZ_FNJJ01000006.1, read as the reverse complement.
CAACACTGACCACCACCAGTCCGACTCACCCCACTCCGGTACCCGTCGCACCAAATCCAGGATCTGCTGAGTCGTTGGAAGAGGTCGCCAAATGACGCTTGGCCAACTGGTTGCCCCAATCACTGACGCGGATGTGGACTGGGTCATTGAGTTGATGGGATTAGAAGCACTGGACGAGCCTCGTCGCAACTTCTTGAGGTCCATGGATACCGTAGATCTAGCAGCCTGTCCTGGTAGCGGGAAGACAACACTAGTCGTCGCAAAGCTTGCAATCCTGGCTCGCCATTGGAAGAGCCGCATGCAGGGGATCTGCGTTCTCTCGCATACCAACGCGGCTCGGGAGGAGATCGAGAAACGCCTCGGCGGCACAGAGGTGGGGCAACGGCTGCTGCGTTTTCCTCACTACATCGACACCATCCATGGCTTCACCAGCCGATTCTTGGCATCGCCATGGTTACGCTCGAAAGGTATCTCGTTGCAGGCCATTGACGATGAAGCCACGCAGAAAGCGCGCAGAAGAGAACTGACTTACCGCGAGCATTTAGGTGCGCAATCGGCCTTCGAGAAAAAATTCAAAAGTCTTCACAGCTTGCGGATTCGGTCTGCTGATTTTGACCAACCGCTCGGCGCTGAAGATATTGGTTTCGCGCCACACACAGCCACCTACAAGAGTGTGGTGAAATCGCTCAGTGGCGCAGCGAAGGCTGGCTACTTCTGCTTCGATGAGGTGTTTGTGCTTGGCCACGCTTTACTCGATCAGGGTGAGAGCGTGGGCGCAGCATTACGCCTGCGCTTCCCATGCGTCTTGATCGATGAGATGCAGGATACCCAGCCTGACCAAGCGGGCGTGCTTCAGCGTGTCTTTCCCCGCGATGATCCAGGCATCCGGGTCATTCGCGTCGGCGATCCAAACCAAGAAATATTTGAAAAAAACACACCGCTGCTGGATCCGTTCCCTGGCCCGGGGCGTCAGTTGGAGATCGCCAGCAGCTTCCGTTTTGATCAGGCCATTGCATCAATCGCTAACCCTTTTGCTTATGTCCCTATTACGAATGGCTTAATAGGACTTCGAGCTCCGCGTGCTCCAGGTCGTACCCCTAACACGATCATCGTCTTCCCTGACGAAGATGCGACTGGGGTGCTGGACGAATACGGAAAGCTGGTGCTGAAACATCTGCCGGCGGAAACCCGTAAGGCGGGTGTGTACGCTATCGGTGCAGTGCACCGTCTTGAGAACTACAAAGCGAACCAGTATCCGAAGGCTTTGGAGCATTACTGGCCATCCTACCGATATGATACGACCAAGACATCGTTCAAACCTCGTACGTTCGCAGAAGGCGCTCACATTGCTCGCCGCTACGCGATGCGAGATCCCACAGCTTCTTCATCCGTCGAGTTGCTGGCTTCGTGCCTGGCCAATTTAGGCCTACTAGCGTTTCCTGGAAGTCAGGTGCAACTGAGAAGCCGCTATCAAGCTTCGGTGGTACAGAAACTCACGACTAAGCCAAAAGCCTTCGCTTGGTATCGCGAGTGCCTCCAGCAGATTCTGTTCGTACCGTCGGCGGTCACAGAGCAACATTGGGTAAAGGTAATCACTCCGAAACTCTTGCTGCTGGCAGCCGCTCTTTATGATGCTGAGGGCGTGACAGCTGACCTCCAAGGCCACCAGTATCTCGCTTGGGAGCCTGCTGCAACAGCCACTGAAGCCGGAGAAGGCGGAGGCTCTCTGATTAACACCTATCGATTCCAGGATGGTGCTGACGGAGTCGACATTCAGATGTCATCTATTCACTCAGAAAAAGGCAAAACCCACGCAGCGACGCTGATCCTAGAGACCTTCAGGAAAACCCACTTCATTCAGAAGTTTATGCCGTTGCTTGAAGGCGGAAAGGCTGCTACCAAGAGACCACCCGATAGCGCCAAGAAAGACATGATGCTGATGTATGTGGGAATGACCCGACCGACTCACATGCTGTGCTTGGCCGCACGTCAGAGCTCTTTGGGGGAAGGGGCCGCCAGAGAAAAGCGGAGAGTTGCGCTCGAAACCGCCGGGTGGTCGATTTTGGATCTGACTGAATAGGTCCCGGTTTTCTAGAGACCGTCGTGCATGAGTGCGCGAATTTTGTGTGGCAGGGGCAAAGCGCTGAAGACAAAACTGAATTTTCATGCGGCTATGAGTGACTGCATTTGGCCGTCTTGAGCCAGTCACAGCAGGCTGGAGTCGGCCAACGCCAGCCTCTCGCTGCTGGCTCCTAAAGCAGCCAATATGCGAAGCAAAATCGAGACCGAACCAACGAGTTACTCCGCAAGCTTTGCGGCAACAGTTGAAACGCATCAGAGGGAATTGATATGCCGCAAGTCGCTGTGCAGACCTTCGACCCGCGTCCTTACATCGAAAGATATTACGCGGCCTTAGAGATCGATAAGCATGAGAATCCGTTTCCACGGCTGAAGGCGTGGGAGTTTCTCTATGAATACATCTGGGGCACGAGCCGCTCTTGGCGTTCGCTGACCGATTCGGTCAACCTCGACACAACAGCCTTGCACGTGGGGTTCTATCTGGCTAACTGGGGAATGTTTCGTGGACGCTCGGAGCTGTTGCGCAACAGCAATCTGGACCTGATGAAGGAGCTGGTGCTGCGTCTGTTCCAAGGCAAGGGTGCTGAGCTATTCGACCTTAGCGGTAAGGACTTTCTGCCAGGAGCGCCCAACCTTACGCGCAATCAGGCTGTGCTCGATGAGGTGGTTCAGATCTTTCACAACATGCCGGGAAACGTGTCTTGGACCGACACCTTGATCAGTAAAATCCTGTTAGGCGTCTGGGGTGAGTATCCTGCGCTCGATCGATACTACAAAATTGGTATCCGTTCATTCTATCCCTATCGGGGGTTGACTGAAGTCAGTGGCCGCTCGCTCACGTTGCTGATGGAGTTGATCGAGATGGAGGGTTTCGAACTTCCAGCCATCGAAACCAAACGCCTGCGGCTTTCGTACCCCCAAGGGCGGCTTTTAGACATGGCCTTTTTTCAGGCCGGTCTTGAGCTCACAACTCGCACTACACGGTAGCATTCGTATGGGGCGCTGGCGGCAATCATAGTCGGGAGCAGAAACTTACTTGCCATCAATGGATCGTCTGCTTCTGGCCGATTGCTCGGGATTCCCTTGATGCCGGGTGACGCAAAGCCTCTAGCCAGTGGCAGCGCTCGTCACGTAAAAGGGCTTCAGCATCCTGGACGGCTACCTGCAAAAACCAAAGGAGAAGATGATGCCAAGATTTGAAGAGACGCTTTTGCAGGTTGCCAACATGGACGTTCTAGAGGGGTTACCTGACACCGTTAGAGCGATTCCTGAGCAAATCGCATCCGCCACGGGAAGTGAGGTACAGGTGTTACCGCTCAGCGCGTTAGTAGATTCTTGCACTTTTCTCGAAAAGTCTAATATCTCGTGCGAGGTAAATGGCAGCGCTATCACCATCTGGTGCAAGCCTTATGAATTCACCAGCTCAATGCTAGGGCATGAGCTCATTCATCTTCGCCGCAAGCTCGTCGAGCAAGTGCCAATGCTCATTCCCCTTCGAACAGCCAACGAGCAGCAGAGCACCACTATCCACTTCTTTGAAAATGAGATGGAGCACCTATTTATCATCCCGGAGGAGATTGATCTCTTTCCAGACGCAGAGGAGCGGTGGGCGAAGCAGTACAGGGATCGTGTTGGGCGCATAACCCAAGCGTCGACCCCCGACCTTTTTGAGTTGGTCTTTACGTGGACTCAGTTACGGCTGTCCCTGCCAAACCAGTTGGAGCTGGCAAAAGCTCTAGGTCAGTATCTTCGTTCCTTACCTGAAACATGGGTCAAAACCGTTGACTACTTTCGCCAAGACATGGCTCAGGCGTTACCGAGCAAGTCCTGCGTGATCAATGTCATGAAGGATTTTTTAGGTCGCGGTGGTAAGTTCACCTCAAGAAATATGATAACTGCCCAACACGTTGTTGATCACGATGGCGAACTCATAATCCTACCTATCCTCAACGCTCAGTAGCTCCTGCTTCGCTAGGTGCGAAGGACAGCTTTGGTCGCCAGCAGATGAGATGCAATTTTCTACTTTCCGCTAGTAGCTGTCGCTCACGCGGCGGCCTCTATCGGTCATAAGCATACATTTGTTCAGTCATTTGACGGAGAGTGCTCTCAATACAACACCGGCCACTTAACGCGCTCTAGTCTCGCCTTAATGTCCTTGCCGTACGCAGGCTCAATCTGGATTGCATAGGCGGCAAGTCCCATCAGATGGTTGCGCATGCCTGTAACCGCCGAAAAGCCCCGGCGCTCGGCATGTTTCAAAGGCCCCACATCATCGCGTTCCAGGTAGTACAGGTGCATCCGCATTTTCAACTTGAACGCACGGGGCAGCCTGGGTGCGTCTTGGTCGACCTGGAGTCCCAGAACGATTTTCCGGCTGCGCGGCGAGGCCACTGTCGTTTTAGCTAGGTTTGGAGTGAGTCCAAACCTCCTCAATACTCCATAAACCTCGTAGATAGCTTTTCTGGCATCCTCTCGTTCAAATCCAGGATCGGCCGTAGAGAAAGTGAGGTCATCCGCGTATCGTGTGTAGGTCAATCCGTATCGATCTGCCAGGCCGGTCATCAGGACATCGACGTCCCGCATTGCGAGGTTTGCGAGCATCGGGCTGGTCGCGGCGCCTTGAGGGAGGTGCCCAAGTCTCCACACAGCGTAGGATTTGATCTTAGATCTCGAAAGGGGGGGCTTGCGGAACCATTTCCTAGAGCGGCGCATCCCGTTGAAAGGGCCAACTCGTGTACAGAGGCGTGACAATTCCAAGGACATGAGAGGCTGGTATCCAAGGCTGCGGAACACTCGGTAGCAATCGACTTCAGAGATCGATTCAAAGAAGCGTTGCACGTCAACCTTTATCAGCCAACGACTGGCGCAGTGAGGTGCGGCCGCATCGACTAGGCGGCAGTTAGGTGCAAATGCTGTGCTGGCAGGATGGGTTTTTCCTTTGGCCAACACGTGCTGGGCAATCCATCGCTGAGCCACTGCAAGGCTTTGGGGTGGCACGCAGATCACCCGGAATGAGGTGGGTTGGTCTGGCCGCGCACGTTTTCGAACCCTAAAAATCTTGTAGGCCTCTACCTCTCGCGAGACGTAATCACGTAGGTGCAAGTACGGGACTTGGGTCAGGTGCGCCAAGTGCTTCAAGGTCAATATTGGTGGCAGAGAAGAGTGAACTGCGACGGTCTTTTGAGCCGTTGCGATCGCTGCCGCCATCACCGAGGAGGATACTGCGCTTGCTCCCGGGGAGCGACGATAGTGCTGAGGCTTCCAATCCTTCATCTACTTTGACACCCGCAGGGTGAGTGCTCACGCCGCAGGCAGAAGGCCACGCCACTAGGCTGTGGCGTGAGCGCTTAGCCGTAAGCAGGGGCTAGTACATAGAGCAGCAGTAATCTGCGCCCGGTAGATGAATCGTGAAGCGTGACTCATCTTGGCGGCAACATCTCAAGGATGTACGCCGAAGCTAGAATCTAGATTGGTTGCCTCAGCGAGGTGGGATAGTAAGGCTCTGGCTCTTGCTTGCCAACATGCATTGCGAGTGTAGTGACGTGCAGCTGCTTTCTTGCATGCGCAAGCTGGCCGGCACCTTGGTCGGTTAGTCGCCGCTGTGAGTCGATCCACCCGTACGAGGTCATCGTACGCAGTAGCTTGGCAAGCTCGTGTGTAGGTAGGCCTGTCCTGCTAGCGAGCACTCTGTCGTTTAGTCGTGGAGGCCGTGACAGGGTACCGAGGACGAGAAAAATCTGCGCTGTCGGTATGTCGGATTTCAGTACCGCAACGGATCTGGCCAGGCTGTGCTGGCCGAGGTTATTCAGGCGAGCATTGATTTTCTCAGCAGTCAGGTTTATCCCGAACGCGTCTTTGCTGATCCCGGCCGATACTCTGGCTGGAAACAGCGGAGTCCAGTTTTTCTTCTTATCCCTAGACGCCTTGTAGAACATCAGTGGAATGTTATTTGGCGCGCCATGGGCGAAAACGATCAAGGCGCCTCCATTGCCATAACCCAGGCTGGGCCCGCTCCATACCCATGGCGCGTGACCTGGTTCACCTTCAGTAGGGTCGTAGGCGGTGCAAAGTCTTTTCATTTCTTCTGCCACCTTCGTTGAGAACATTGTGTCAATGGTCGGACAGGGCAGAACTATGTGAATCTTTGGATGACAGCGATGACTTGCCACACTGCGCTCGCCTGCCTCCGTCGCCGAATAGGCCATGACCGCGAACCTCATCAGTCTGCCTGACCACCAACTGCGTACGGATCTCACAAGCCAGGCAGCTTCGAGGTAGCGCCTTGCTCGATCACCGCTGCCGATTAGGTCTGTAACGACCCAGAATGCTCGCGCACGCTTACGGCGAATTTGGTCAGGGCCCGGATGGTTGAGGAACTTTTCTGGGAACTCACGGCAGAGATCCGAGATCATCTGCGCAACGATTCCTTCGCTGCCGACTGAAGGGTCATATGACTTTGTCGGCTTGACTGCCGCGGGCCCGGCTGCTCCGTACGCTCGTCGTATGGCTCGTTTGGTCTCCTTGAACAGGCGATGGGGTACCCCAAAGCGGTGTCCAAGCTCACGCTCGGCGTACAGAGCGACCTTACCATCGATGCTTTCGGCTTCGCGGATTAGCATCGTGCGCATATGGCCGATAAAGTCGTCACGTGAGACGAAGGTGAACGCTTCGAGGAGCTTTCGGGCGAGCGGTCGATCCCCTAGGCTGAACTGCTCCAACCAGGCTTGGGCCCGGGTATCACTGGCTAAGACAGTCAAATCGAGCATGGGTCATCATGATTCTAGAGGCCTTCTAAACTGCTCTTGAGAGATGGATCTATGTACCATCTCATCACCAGCCTGGGGGCGATGAAGCTTTTCAAAGCTATTGGCACATCTATCACAGCACGTTCGGCATGCTCTGCCTTGACGCTCTGCCGTCATAGCGCTTGGCTCAATATGTCTGAAAATCCTAATTGACCATTGGGTATGACTTCAATTCCCCTCAGAATGCTTACCACCTAGGGTAGAAGCAGGCTTTGAGCCAAGTGCCCTACGATCTTGCATTGGAGACGGTGTAGCGAATGGAATACGTATGGGCCCCATCGGCCTTGGGCAGGATGCTGACGCGCTCTCCGAAGTGGCAGTTGCGTTTGGTAGATGGGCATTTCGAACTACGAGTTGGTAGCCGTAGCGCAGGTAGCTCCAAAGATGAGCGCTTCTCGGTTCAGGTCGAAAATGGCTTCGTCTGGGCGAGCCTGAGATATCCCGGCGGAAAGCTGGGCGGGCTACCTAAAGCCGCTGTCGAAGGTCTCAGTCAATCTATCGCCGTGGTGGAGGTTGAACAGCAGGAGCAGCGACGTCTTGAAAGGGAGAGGCGTGAGCGTGAGCGCGTTGCCACCTTCAAGACGGTCTTTGAGTTGATCCATGGTTGGGTACTACGGATTGCTAAGGAGCTTGCACAAAGCAAGGCTCAGAGGCGGTGGTTTACTCACGAGCAGCAAGCTGCACTGCTAAGTGCCAAGCCTCTTCTTCCTATCCTCGACGAGGAGGTCGACACGCTTCTTCGCGACGTCCATCTGCAGAAAGCTTTGGGCGTTTCTGGTGTGTCGGTCGAACAGGTTCTGAAAGGCTGGGGAATGGACTGGTCGGCCGCCTGGAAATCCTTCAACGAAAGGCACACACGCGACGAACTGATCGCTTGCGAACCGCTGCTATCGAAAGTCGAGAAAAGGCCGCTTAACGAAGAGCAGGCGCGAGCTGTGATCTGTTTCGATAACCGTGTTCAGGTGGTTGCCTCGGCAGGGTCGGGAAAAACCTCCACCATGGTCGCTAAAGCTGCCTATGCGATTGATCGGGGCTTTGTGGAGCCGAACGAGGTGGTAATGCTGGCCTTCAACAAAGACGCAGCAGAAGAGCTTGCTGAGCGTGCGAGGCAGTCTTTCGAACGGTTGGAAATGAACGTTACCGTTCGCGCCAAAACCTTTCACCGATTGGGTCTGGCCATTATTGGCTATGCCACCAAGAAAAAGCCCCGAGTCCCATCATGGGCGGTCAAGCAGAAGGACAGCTTGCAGAGGCTTGCGAACATCGTCGACGGCCTCAAGGACAGCTCAGTAGCGTTTCGAACTCGATGGGACTTGTTCCGCCTGGTATTCGGTCGTGACATTCCTGCCTTTCGCACCATGAGTAAGCCGGCGAAACCCAAGGCCGACGCAGACACGATTCGTACGCTGCGTGGTGAGCCCGTGAAAAGCCTGGAAGAGTGCATGATTGCCAATTGGCTTTTTTACAACGGTGTCAATTACGAGTATGAGCGCAACTATGAGCATGACACGGCCACAGCAGAACACAGTCAGTACCAACCTGATTTCTACTATCCGGATATCGGTCTTTACCACGAGCACTTCGCGTTGGATGAGCATGGTCAGCCTCCAGCGCATTTTGAAGGCTATCTGAAGGGCACGGTTTGGAAGCGCAAGCTGCATCAAGAGCATCGCACTCAGCTCATAGAAACGACTTCCCACCAGCTTCGCCAGAACACTTGGATTGAGCATTTGACCTATGAGTTGACCCGGCGCGGCATTGTGCTTGATCCGAATCCGGACCGGCCAATTCCAAGCAATGGCCAGACGCCCATGAATGATCAACAATTGCTGAGCCTGCTGCGGGTGTTCATAGGTCACGCCAAAAGTAATTGCTTGACGCCAGAAGCGCTCGTGGAGCGGGTCGAACAGATGGCCCAGGACGCCTTCAAGCACCGCTATCGAATGTTCCTGGATATCCTTTGGCCGGTCATGCGCGGCTGGAACGATGCACTCGCAGGTGAGGGCGGCATCGACTTTGAAGACATGCTGAACATGGCGGCCGACTATGTGGAGCAAGGGAGGTGTTCCCCTCGCTACCGGCTGGTAATGGCAGATGAGTTCCAAGATGCCTCTCAGGCCAGAGCCAGGCTCTGCAAGGCGTTGGTGCAGCAGCCTGGCCGGTTCTTTTTCGCTGTGGGAGACGACTGGCAGTCTATCAACCGCTTCGCAGGTGCCGACGTGTCAGTCATGACCGAGTTCGTTGAGCGGTTCGGTTCAGGTCAGGTATTGAAGCTAGAGGAGACGTTCCGTTGTCCTCAGGCGATCTGCGATATCTCCAGCCGATTCGTAGTGAAAAATCCGGCTCAAATTCCTAAGCGTGTTCACTCCAAGACACCTGCCATTGGGCCTGCTTTGCGGGCTATTGCAGTCAAAAAGAGAGACGACCTACAAGGCGCGGTCTCCAGGTACTTGGAGGAGCTAGTGGAAGGTGTCGTCAATGGCAGTATTCCGGGCGAGAAAGGTCGTAAGCTCAAGGTGTATGTGCTCGGACGGTATAACAAGGATGCGCGCTTTATTCCGGATGATTGGCGGCATCGCTATGGGGAACACATTGAACTGTCATTTTTGAGCATTCATCGTTCCAAGGGCGCGGAGGCCGACTACGTCATTTTGCCGGCGATGATCAGTGCGGCTCGCAGCTACAGTTTTCCGAGCATAATGGCGGATGATCCAATCATGAATCTGGCTATGGCGGATGGCGACTCGTACCCCTTTGGAGAAGAACGCCGGCTGTTCTACGTCGCGCTGACGCGTGCTCGACGATCAATTGCCATGTTCACGATTCAGGGGCAGATTTCCGTGTTCTTGATGGAGTTAGTCAAGGACGGCGCTGTGACGGTCGAAGTCCCCGATGACACGCGACTTATCAGAAAAAAGTGTCCCCGATGCCATGTCGGTGAGGTGGTCAGCAAGAAGGGGCCCTGGGGCAGCTTTCAAAGCTGTAATAACTACCCCAGCTGTGACTATAAACCCAGTAAGCGATCCGCGGAGGTAAGTCGTAAAGGCCGTTGATCTATTTAGCGGCCTATTCTGGCTTTCGGCGCCTCCGGGTGGAGCCGGCTATTTGCAATAGAAACACGTGATAGTTGCTGCAAGGTAAGGGCGAGACAAAGTCTGTGGAACGTCACTTGCTTATGGCACTATAGCATCAGAAAAATAAAGCGGCGCAAGCCGGACCGTTCCTGAGTCCGCTCTTAGCCGATGATTATGGGGGCGTCAGCCTCCGTCCCAAATGCGGCGCCGATGGTATGGAAACCAATCCACCTCAGAAGCAAAAGCGAAAAAATGGCTTCGCGGTCAAACGTGGCGTCATTCCGCCGTCATCGCAGGTATTACTTTTTCACGCCGATCAGTGGGAAAAGTTCATTGAGAACGCTTGTCGCAACCGTCCTATAGGTGACGGTGCGCAGTACGTTTTTGTCAAACAGTTGGGCGGTGCAGGCGATGGCGGGCGTGATGTCGAAGCGCGCCTGGTTCCAGCTTTGTCTCAGCGTCAGTGGGATCTTTTTCAAGGCAAACATTACGACCATGCTTTGATGCCTACCGATGTATTCAAAGAGTTGATCAAGTTTTTCAAGCATTTAGAGGCGGGGACATATCCAGCGCCACGGCATTACTACCTCTGCGCGCCACGCGGCGTGGGTAACGATCTTCACAACCTTCTGAGCAAACCTGACGAGTTCAAACAGCGATTGCTGGATGACTGGAGAGCGGAAAAGACCGGCCTCAAGGGGCGGGCTAAAGAGCTAACCCCGACAGTCGAACAGCTAGTGAAGGCCTTCGAATTCAAGAACATTTTGGAGTGCCAGACGCGAGACCTTCTTGAGTGGCATGCGTTGGATCAAAAGGCTCACTTCGAGCTTTTTGGTTTTGAGGGTGAGCGCGGTGATGATCCATTTGCACCCGACACGCCCACAGCAGAAGAGCAGATCTACGTCGAAGAATTGTTGAGGGTCTATTCTGAGCTATCCGGAGATGATCTGACTCTGGACCAGTTAATGGTCTCAGATTCCTACAGCGAGCATTTCCAGAGCCAGCGTGCTTTTTTCTACTGCGCTGAAGGCCTGAAAATATTCAGTCGGGACACTTACGGTGAAGCAGAGTTCGACGCGTTGTTGGACATGGTGCTGATCGGCATAAAGTCGAAGGTCAATAGCCCTCGGCATAAGACCGCTCTGGACCGGCTCGAGGCTGGTACCGAGGGTGCGCAACAGTTAGTTGTCAATGACAGTGATCTGACTCCTAAGCTGCGGCCTGGGGATCTGCCGGGTACATGCCACCACTTGGTAAACCGGAGGAGGCTCAAGTGGGTCAAGTAAAACGGCGCGCCTTGCCTGTGTTCAACTCCCCGTTTGAGCTCGGCATCCGCATGGTCTATCTCCTGCAGGCTCTCATGCCGCATGGCGCGGACCTTCAGAAGCTGGTGCTTTTGGACTATGCCATCGTGTATTCGGCAGATCTGAACGGACCGAGCAGCCTACATACACCCATTCCGTTCCGTGGCGCAGAGCTCATGAGCAGGCGCGAGCTGATTGAGCAAGGTCTTTACCTCATGAGCACACGGGGCTTAGTAACGGCAATGTGGGGCGCAGATGGCATCACGTACTATGCGGGAGAGATCGCGAGGACTATGACTGGAGCTCTAACGTCAAAGTATTTACGTGAGTTGGAGCAGCGCTGCGCGTGGGCAGCTGAGCGCTATGGACAAGTTGACTCCACCGAGCTGACTTCCCAATTCGCTGCGAGTGGTCACCTGTGGGGAGCGGAACTCGAGTTGATGGCGCGAAATGGAGGTAGCGCATGGGCATAGTTCTAACGTCCCTGTCCGTCCACGGACCAGACCGGGAAGTCGCCGAGGTCCTATTCCATCCCAGACGACAGCTGATTCGAGGCCCTAGTGAGACCGGCAAGTCCTATATCTACGACTGCCTTTGGTACATGCTGGGAGGTAACGACCTTCCCGAAACATTTCCGCTTACGCAGGGATACCAGGAATTTCGCTTGCGGTTTAAGGCCTCCGAGGGCGAGTACGAAGTACGCCGGGGGTTGGCCGGTGGAGGTGCCGCTGTCTACGCGCGCGTGCTCGGCAAGACCGACGATCAAGTGTTCGAGCCGCTGGAACAGGAGCTCGGGGAGTTGCTCGTAGAATTGTGCGGAGCGAGTGGTAAACAAATTCTTCGCAACCACAGCGAGCGTGGCGCTGTAACGGGTGACGATCTTCGCCACTGGTCGCTGTGGTCGCAGTCTGATATCCCTGCCAAGCAGCCCAGTGCGGGCAAAGGTTTTTCAATACCGAAACATGAAGCTGCGTTCCACTTGTTTTTGACAGGCAGCGATGATTCGGCCATCCAACTCCGGAAGTCTGCAACAGAAGCTGAACGTGCCCGCGGCGAGCTACAGGCTGCCGAAACTGCTCTGAAGCGCATCGAAGGCCTCATGCCGAAAGACCTGGGGCGCAACGAAGTGGAAGAAGCACTGGAACGGGTGGATGCGACTCTGTCGGCGATGACGAGTCAATACGACGCGCGTGCTTCCGCGTTGAAAGACTTGCGCAGGCAGCTTGCGGAAACGACCGATGAATTGCGCCGGGTTGAGAACGACCGGAATCACTCGCGGTCTATGATTGGCCGCTTCGAACTCCTTGACGAGAAATATGCGAACGACCAGGCTCGCCTTGGAGGTACTAGCGAGGGGGTCGCATTCTTCCAGGAACTACCGACAGTAGACTGTCCATTGTGCGGAACCCCGGCAGAAACCCAAGTAGATCCTAACGATCTGCGCCCAGCGGCGCCCAGTCGCTACCGAGCAGCCATCGCTGCTGAAGCTGAAAAAATTCGTGCGCTCCGCGTGGGCTTGCTCGCAGCCCTGCAGCATGAGCGAGACCGCTATGACGATCTCAAAGCGCGCACTTCGAAACTTGCTGCTGACCTCAACGTGCTGCAAAACCGCGAAGCTATGGTGCTAAATAATGCCCGTGTTGAGTTCACCGCTAATCCAAAGACATTGGCATTGAGACGTTCAGAACTGTCTGAGCAGCTGAGCTATTTCGATGAAATACAACATCTTGCTGCCGAAATTGACCGCCTAAAGAAGGCGAGCGTGCGCAAACGTATTACCGTAGCTCGCGAGGGTGGTGCGTTTGGTCGTGAGGTGGCCAATCGCGCTAAGGAATTGCTGGATGCTTGGGGGTTCACTGCCATCCAGAACATCGCTCTAGATGACGGTTCCTGCGACCTGCGAATTGACGATCGTTCTCGCCTGAGCTATGGCGCTGGTGTGAGGGGCTTGTATCTGTCCTCTCTGATGGTTGCGCTCATGGAGCACGCGCTCGAAAAAGGACACCCCCATCTCGGCGTCGTCGTCCTCGACTCGCCACTGAAGACGTATGCTGATCCTGACTCTACCGAAGAGCATGAGGTGCCGCCTGCGACGGTCATTGACCGGTTCTATGGCTGGATGTCGACTTGGCATGGGCGCGGTCAGGTCATCGTTCTCGAGAACGAACCGATCAAGCCAGAAACGGCGGAAGCGCTCGAACCTATCACGTTCACGCGTATCCGTGGCAAGGGCCGATACGGCCTTTATCCACTACGCGATGGCCTGAACAATCTTCCGAAGGCGGGTGATCCTGAGATACACGAGGATCAAACGGTTGGCGATGAACCACGCGATAATGTAACCGGCGACGGCGAGGCGGATCAGAAGACATCGAGCTGAGGCGCTGGTGCGTACCAGCTTTAATCTTCAAGCACTATCAGACACTTGGGCAGCCTATCGTACTACCCAAGTCGTTATGTGATCCATTTGTCTAGTTCAGCACGCCTGCAATCACATCATCCACACTACTCGCTCGGCCAAAGCGCAGGCTGACCTCATCTGTTGCAAGTAATTTGAAGTGAGCGGTGCCGCAGTCGATTTTCGCTTGCTCAATCGGGCGAAGGTCATCATTGAACAGGCTGCTTTTGGTTTCCACCACAAAGTAGAGGCGTTCGGCACCGTCTTGCTCAACCAGTATTGCCCAGTCGGGGTTGTAGCTGCCGAGCGGGGTAGGGATGCGGAACCAGCCGGGTAGCTTTGCGTAAACCTTCACGGCGTCGTTGTGTTCGAGCGCTTGGGCGAAGTCATGCTCAATTGCTGAGTCATAGACCACGTGCTCGTAGACCGATTTCTCGGTGTTAAGCAGCATGTTCTTCAGGTAGCCGGTCAGCTCTTGCTGCTCGAACAGTTCCTGGGCATAAAAACTGTCGTCGCCCAGCTTCACGTACCTGATGCCGTCCACCAACGCCAGGCGCTTGCAGCGGTTGATGATTTCGCCCGCCAGCTCAATGAACTGCTGAGGGTTGCGCTTGAAGTCGTCCAGGCGCTTGCTTTCAGTGAGGATGCGCACCAGGGTGCGGCGGGTGAGCTGGGTGCGGTCCTGCAGGTCGGTCAGAATGTCCGGCAGCTCGATATCGCTCTCGTCCAGGGTGACGGTGTAGGCACCTTTTTTCTCATTGGCTTCTACGCCCGACTTGCCGATGGCTAGATCCGCTTTGCGCCATTGCAGGCGAGGGCGGAACACTGCCGGCGCTTTCTGCAGATTATTGATGCAGTCGGCGATCAGTTGTTCGTTGTTGAAGTCAACGCGATAGGTGGTCTGGTGCTTGATACGGTCCCAAAGGGCTTTGAACTCTTCGCTTTGCAGCACTGCTTGGCGAGTCGGGACGGCGCGGCGCTCATCAGCGTTTTTGATCTCTAGGCGTCCGGAGACTTTCTTCAACAACTCAACTATTTGTGAGCGCTGCGCCTCGAACTCGGGGGGGAGTTGCAGCAGGCCATCTTTGAGTGCCTGCTTCAGTGAGTCCTGCACCTTGCCCTTGGCGTCCACGTACTGCTGAGCTTTCAAGAAATCCCAGAGTACTTTTGATTGCTCAAAGCCAAGCGGTTTTGACTCGCCATCTGCGCTGGTGATGGCAACAGCAGCGAACTGGTGCTCCTCGACGATGCCGAAGCGAATGCCCGTGTCTTCTTCAATCTCTTTCTGCAGATTTTCAGCGAAGGCTTCATAGCTCTCAGTGGCAATCACGGTCAGCGTGTTCACCTCGAAGCCGCGCACCCTATCGCCGTTTTGGTTGACGCACAGGCGCAGGCCGCGACCGATGGTCTGTCGGCGCTCACGCTCGGATTGAATGTCACGCAGCGTGCAGATCTGGAACACGTTGGGGTTGTCCCAGCCTTCCTTGAGTGCCGAGTGGGAAAAGATGAACTTCAGCGGTGTGCTGAAGCTGAGCAGCTTTTCCTTGTCCTTCATGATCAGGTTATAGGCGCGCTCAGCGTTCTCTCGGTTGCCGGCGTTATTCTCAGCGGTGTCAGACCAGCCGCCCTTTTTGTCGATGGAGAAGTAGCCGTTATGCACCTCTTCAGCGCTGTGGTTGAAGTCGACCTCGCTGAACAGGCTTTGGTAGTCCGGGTGCTTGGCGAAACGTTTGTATTCTTCTTCGAAGATGGTCGCGTACACGCCTTTCACTGGATTGCCGTCAGCGTCGTACTGGCGATAACGCTCGACCGTATCGATGAAAAATAGCGACAGTACCTTGATGCCCATGGGGCGAAAGCGCTTTTCCTTGTCCAGGTGTTCCTTGATCGTGCGGCGGATCATTTCGCGCTGAATCGCCAACGGTTCCACGCCGCCATGAACCTCACCAATGCGCAGGTACTTCTCGCCACCTGGGTAGCGCAGCTCGACGAACTCCTCGCCTTTGGCGGTGTTGATTTCGCCGATGCGAAGGTCTTTGTAGACGGCGCGCTTGGTTGCCTGCTCCAGATCGTCGCCGTCGTATACCGTGACCTCTTGGGTGGATACGCCACTTGTGGTTGTACCCACATCCAGCTCGACTTTGGCTGAAATTGTGCCGCGCTTGTTGCTGACCGCTACCAGCCGCACAAACGGCTTGTTGTGGGCATCCTCGATCGTTGCCGAGGCCACCTCGATTTGCTTGACCAGGCGGCGCTCATAGGCATCCACCGCGTCCAGCCGGTAGACCATGTGGTGCTTGTCTACGTGGGTTGCGGAATAGCGCAGAGTGCACAGCGGGTTCATCGCATCCAATGCGCTCTTGCCGGCCCCTTTAAGGCCGCCATCAACGCTCTGCGGCTCGTCGACAATCAGGATCGGGCGGGTTGCCTTGATCAGGTCGATGGGCTTTTCGCCGCCGGTCTTTTCGCTGTCCTTGTAGAGGTTGTTGACGTCCTTCTTGTTAATCGCGCCAACGGTAACCACCATGATCTGGATGGTTGAGCTGGTCGCAAAGTTGCGTACCTCGCCGAGCTTGTTCGAGTCGTACAGGAAGTAGTCGTAGGGCACGCCCGAGTAGAGGCCCTTGAAATGCTCCTCGGTGATCTGCAGGGACTTGTAGACACCTTCCTTGATCGCAACCGACGGCACCACGATGACGAACTTGGTAAAGCCGTAGCGTTTATTCAGTTCAAAGATGGTGCGCAGGTACACGTAGGTTTTGCCAGTTCCGGTCTCCATCTCGACGGTAAAGTCGCCTGACGTGAGCAAGCCGGAAGGCGGGAGCCCGCCGCGCAGTTGGATGTCGCTGAGGTTCTTGTGCAGTTCATCATCGAGCAGTGTTAGGCGGTTACCAACACCCAGGTCGGATTCGGCAATGCCCAGGGCAAACTGCTGTGGCGCGTCGCTCGGGTCGCTTTCTGCCGGGGCGGGGGCCTTCATGGTGACCGTGAACTCGGTACGGCACGCCTCCTGGCCACGGAACAGATCGCATACCGCTTCGATAGCCTGTAGTTGATAGTCGAGATCCGGCTCGAAGTGCAGTTTCATGTTCAATCCATTTTCAAGCTCGCCTTCAGGCAAGGGCGAGAAATTCTGTCATTTAGCTCTCGACTCCCCATGCCGCGAGGCGGCATGGGGAGTAAGATTCAGGATGTCTTTCAGGCGCTCAGGGCTATGGGCTCGATCCAGCCTTTGCTTGCCAGTACATCTACGGCGATACCGATCTGGCGTGGCGTGAATTGCTTCTTGCGAGCGTTCCAGGCGTAGGTGCGGGCGACTACCTCTTCGACGCTGGAAACTGGATCACCCTCTTTGACGATCCAGTGCACGGTCGCAAGCAGCTCCAAGCCGAAGGGCGTTTCAAAGCCTTCTACCAGCTCTCCGACGCGGTCGAATCGGGTGCGGGTTTCAGCATTCGCTTCCAGGAAGGCGTTAGCGTCATCGACTGCGCCAGGCACCAGGGTTAGGGGCTTGTCGGGTGCATCACCCCCATCGGCATAGCCCGCTACCAGGTGACCTTCAATCGCGCGCAATACGTGCCGAAGATTCTCGGCGTACGGGCCGTAGGGAGCTTGGACGTACTTGAGGCGAAGCGGCTCGCCCGCTGCCTGCATGAAGTACATCAGCTTGTGTACTTCCAGCAGGCTAATCGTTGGGTCAAGCAGGCCACGCACATAGCGATTCATCAGTTCCACCAGTGCGGCGCGCCCAGCGGTCATGCTCGGCACTTCGCGACTGTGGTGCATTGTGTCTGCAGCGGGGGCACCCTTGGGTTCGTAGACGCGCACATGCACGTCCGGCAGATCGGCCATGGCTGCTTCGATACGAGGGCGCACCTCTGCCCAATCAAGCCCACCCAAACCGCTGCCCAATGGTGGGATGGCGATGGAGCGGATACCACGGCGGTGAATTTCGGCCACCAGGGCGCTGAGCCCTGCGTCTATGTCCTGCAAGCGACTCTTGCCGCGCCAGTGGCGTTTGGTCGGGAAGTTAATAATGTAACGTGGCGACGTGAGCTGGTTTGTGTCGAACACGAACATTCGGCCAGGCTGCACCTCTTCACGCTTGCAGGCCGCCTCGTAAGCCTTGAAGTTCTCCGGCCACATATTCTTGAACTGCAAGGCAATGCCACGGCCCATTACACCGACACAGTTCACGGTGTTGATGATGGCTTCGGAGTCATCCCGCAGGATGTCGCCGCTGGTAAATTCGATCATGACTGGCTCTTCACTCAGTAATACCACTCAGGGCGCAGCTCGACCATTGGTCTGTGCCCCTGTGCAGGCAGTGCATTCGCTACCTGCGTATAAATTTGCCGCGACTGTACGCCGATGCGCTCGACCAAGTGCCATGGAAAGCTCTGTTCAAGCAGGAACTCTGCTTGCTTAGGCTCTTTGCACTGGTGCCAGATCCGCGCTGCTACGGCATCCCAATTGATCTCGTTCAGTTGCGCCAGATCTGCACGATCCTCGAAGTAGTAGGAACCTGCATTGGACAGTGTGAATGCCCAGCGCCTGGCTTGGGCATTAGCCCACTGTACAGTCGCGTGCAGGTCAGCCTCCAAATGTACGATAGGCCCTTGGCCGCCGTTATAGGCAAGATCTTGATGTCCCCGGCTGATTAGGAACAGCATCACCGAGCGTGGACAAAAATAGAACGGCACGCACTCTCCAACATGTAGGCCCGGATGGCTATCCAGCTCCAGTTGCAGGCGACGCTGCTTGATATGGTTCATGCCGATGGTCGTGCCCGGCAACGCCTGATTCAACAGTACCGCATCGGACAGCAAGCAAGCGCTGGCGATGATGGACGGTAAACGGTCCACATGGCAGATGTGGTAAATCTTGGGCTGCGCTGGCACCGCCATTTTACAGGCTCCGCACGTTTTTGATGCCGGCCTGGTTGAGAATGGCGGCCAGGTTGGTTTTGGCAATGTCGTCGGCAAATGCGCTGTCACGGAACACGCAGGTGCTATCGCTGGCTGGGGCTTGTGCCTTGTGCCAGGCAACAATCCCCTGCGCCAGGTCTTCTACTTGATCGCGGGTTATCTGCTCGGTCAGGCAGGCTATCAGGACGCCACCGCCGATGCTGTGCACGGTTTTGCCGGCGATCTGCTGCTGCTCGATGGGGACGCACAGGTCCAGACCGAGCTTAAGC
Source organism: Ectopseudomonas guguanensis (assembly GCF_900104265.1). GTDB lineage: Bacteria > Pseudomonadota > Gammaproteobacteria > Pseudomonadales > Pseudomonadaceae > Aquipseudomonas > Aquipseudomonas guguanensis. The sequence goes on along the minus strand of NZ_FNJJ01000006.1, from coordinate 81,685 downwards.
AGCAGCTCGTAGAGAATGTCGTACTCGCTCCGACCTTCAATAAGGTGTTCTTGGTGAGCCAGAAGATCGGCTGTCAGGTCTTCTGGGGTTGGATTCCATGCCCGGATATTTGATGTATCCAGCTTAAAAGTGCGGAAACCCGTATCACCAGAGAACATGGGGTTGTCGGCTTTGATCTTAGTCCCAGCGCGGCGTAGTCGTTCTTTTGTAATTTCTGCAATGTTCTCAAAAGCACCTGATGCTATTGGCTCTGGAAGTTGAACGAGAATAAAGCGTCGATTCCCGTCGTCAGCAGAGTTTAGAGATAGAGTTGCATGCCCTGTAGTCCCTGATCCTGCGAAAAAGTCTAGAACAATGTCGCCGGATTTTGGTGATGTTGCCAGCTGCAGAACTCGCTCTATGAGTCGAGTAGGCTTTGGTGTGTCAAACGACTCGCTCTCGGGGAAAAGAGATCTCAGTTCGTTTTTCGATGTTCTATTGCTGCCAACATCTTCTTTCTTCCATAGCGTGCGAGGCGTTAGATCTGCTACTTCTGTTAAGTAGCGCTTAATGCTAGGGCGAGCATCACCCTTTGGCCCCCACCAAATTCTTCCATCAGCATCTAACTCTCTTAGCTTTTCCTCAGAAATACGCCAGAACCTTCCAGGTGGAGGTGAGAAAGTTCTGCCAGTAGGGCCGGCAATTGTATATTTTCCTTTCGAGTAAGGCTTGTTGGCATAAGGGTCTCCGGGTAGCCATTCACCCCTTGGATCATTATCTGGGTTGGAGTAAATAGAGTTGGCGGCTTCAGTGCGTGGCAGCCTGTCAGGTGTCCACTCAGGGTCTTTGGAGAAGATTAGAATATAGTCATGGTCTTCAGAGAACTGTCGTGCTGAATTTCGTGGTGAGTCAGCTTTCTCCCAGATTGCAGTTGCTGAGAAATTTTCTTCGCCAAAGACTTCGCTCACCATTGAACGCAAATGATGAATCTCATGGTCGTCTATTGAAATGAAAATCGCCCCGTCAGGACTCAGTAGGCTTCGTGCTAGTACGAGTCTGGGGTAGATCATATTTAGCCAATCTGTGTGATATCGGCCAGAGTTTTCGTTGTTTGTGCTTGTCTTGATGCCTGCTACTGATTGGCCTGTTATTTCAAGATAATTTTTTATGTTGTCTTGGAAATTATCAGGGTATACGAAATCTTGGCCGGTATTATAGGGTGGGTCGATATAGATCAGCTTGACCTTTCCCGCATAGCTCTTTTGCAGCAACTTAAGTACTTCGAGGTTGTCGCCCTCGATCATCAGGTTCTGGGTAGTGTCCCAGTCCACACTTTCATCGGGGCAGGGCAGTAGCGTGCCGGTGCTGGGTGTTAGCGCCAGTTGGCGTGCTGCGCGCTTGCCGTGCCAGTTCAGGCCGTACTTTTCGTCGGCGTCCGTTACGGTGGCGTCGCCGACTAGCTGTTTGAGCACGTCCTGGTTGACGGCCACGCCATTGGGACCTTCGGTGATCAGCTCAGGGAACAAGGCTTTGAGTTTGTCGATGTTCTCGGCCTTGAGGTCGGCGCTGTGCGCTTCCGGCGACTGTGCGTCGATTTTTTGCATGGTCATTCGCTATTTCCTTCACGATCTACCTGCACGTATGTGTTTGCAGGCGCGGTGTAATGCTGGCTGGCATGGTATTCCATTTCGACAGCCTTTTAATGCTTGGCGGCTAGGTTTTGCTGCTTGCTAGAACCATCGGCCTAAAGTCTTGCTTGGGCTTCGCTGAGCGCTTGCTGTAGCTGCTTCAGTTGCAGGTTTAGCTCCACCTGACGGGCAATCTGCTGAGCCTTTTGCGCCTGGGCGCGCAATGTGGCGATCTGCCCTTGTAGCTCGATGCAGGCTTGCAGGGCTTGGCGTCGGGCAGTGGCATCGAGCAGGTTGTTGACGGCGCGAAAACTTCCCGTGTGCTGCGCTGCCTGCAGGGCAAGCAAGGTATCTACCCAGCCCTGATAAAAGACGCTCAGGTCACTACGCGGTTGACGCTCCAGACTGATCGCATCGAGAAAGGCTGTGGTGATCTGAGGGGCGGCTGGCAGCACCGTAGCGGTAGTGATTTCACCATCGAGCACGGTCTTGCTGGCTTCGTTCTGCGCCCAACGTTTATGGCTGAGGGAGAGCTGTACCGACTCCGGTGTGCTGACCATTAGCAAGGTTGGGTGAGGGACGGCGCGGTGCAGCAGTTCAATGAGCCTTGCTGGTCGAGCTGACGGGCGCAGGGTGAGGTGCAGCACGGCGACTTCCACGTATTCACGTTGGGCGTCGCGGTAAGCGGGTATGCCGCAATTGCCGGGCTTTAGCGCGGCAACCCACTGGACCTCCTCAATGCCTTCATTGATCTGCTGGCGATCCGCTGCTGTCGGAGCCAGATTATCGATCAACAGCTTTTTGGATACGCGCTGATTGACCCGTGCCTGCTCAGGCAGTTGCAGGGCTGCAATGATGTCCTCGGCAACCACGGCTCACTCCTGGGGCAGTATGACCATGAAGGCGATCACTTCGAAGTCGTTGCTGCCGGCGAACTCGCCTTTCATCGCATGGCTACCGGCCGGGTTGAATAGGCTGGCAATGGCGCGCTCTTCGCTTTTGCCGGCGACAGATGACACTGCAGCTGCCAGCAGGCTTTGTGCATAGCGCATGTCTTCGCCTAGCTTGGTGAGCTCGTCGAATCGGTTGCCAGCGGTGGCATCAGGCAGTTCGCGGCCAAGGGCCAGGCGCTTGAGGCGATCCAGAATGCGCTTGGCTTGGGTGAAGGGCAGTAGCACGGTTTGATCTTCTGCCACATGGACGAGGTAGTGGGGCGCAAGTGGGTAGCCATCGCTGATCTTGTCGGCAGCTTCTCCCTCAGCGCGCAGGCAAAAAATAATGCCGGGCGGTATGTCCTCGTCACGCGTTGTAGTGATGGCACAGGCACCCAGCGGCATGTTCTCCAACACGCCGGGATGGGCCTTGAGGTATTGGGCGAGGTCGATACGGAAGTCGGTGAGGGTGAGGTCGGTGATCGAAACGCCGCTGGACAGATCTTCCAGATCGATGACGGCATCCTGCAACTTGAGCAACTGCTTGCGGCGGTATTCCAGATCGTTCATCGCGTCGCCGGACTGCGCCTCGATCAGGTTCTCTTCCCCGGTGGCGGATACGTCTAGCAGAACCATACGACCACTGACGCGTTGCTCCAGGTTGATATATTCCTCCAGCTCCATATTGGGCCAGAAGTTGACCAACTGGATGTGCTGGTTGGGTGAACCGATACGGTCGATTCGACCAAAGCGCTGGATGATCCGCACCGGGTTCCAGTGGATGTCATAGTTGATCAGCCAGTCGCAGTCCTGCAGGTTTTGGCCTTCAGAAATGCAGTCGGTGGCAATCAGCAGATCCAGCTCGCCTTCCTCGGCCAGGTCGGCTGGGCGCTCTTTCGAGCATGGAGAGAAGGTCGTCAGTATGGATGCCAGATCGGTACGCAGGCCGGGGATCGTAGTTTGGTTGCGGCCGGAGCCGGTGACCAAGGCCGTTTGCACGCCCAAGGTTTCATTGGCCCAGGAGGCGAGCTGCTCGTACAGGTAGCGCGCCGTGTCGGCAAAGGCAGTGAAGATGATGACCTTGCGATTGCCAGGATTGATCGGGCTTTGGCACTTCTCAGCGAGCATCTTGCGCAGCTCTGCCAGTTTGGCATCACGCTGGGGTTGTACTTGTTGTGCTGCAGATAGCAGCGTGGCCAGGCGATTGCGATCCTCCAGCAGATCTTGCTTCCAACGCACCAGGTCGACGTCACTCAGCAGCACCTTGACCTTGCGTCCGACCAACAGTGCTTCGAACGCTGGATCGTCGATGTCGACATCGGCGATGTCGATTTCTTCAATTTCGTGGGCGTGTTGCTCGATACGTTCGAGCGTGCGTTCGACATCCTTGAGTTGTCGTTCGAGGGTCAGCGCAAACGACGACACCGCGCTTTCCATGCGCTTGAGTACGTTGATGCGCAGCAGGTGGATCAGGCTCTCCTCGCGGTCAGCCTGGCGGAAGAAGCTTTCGCCACCGCGGATCTCGGTGCTGTATTTGGCGTCGTAAGCCGCTTGCTTGTGCTGCAAGACGTAGCGCAGCGGCGCGTAGCTGGCGAGGTTGAGCCGGCGAATCTCTTGGTTGATTTCGCGAATTGCGCGAAATTGCCCAGCAGCATCCACGTCAGCTTTGATGTTGATCGGGGGCAGGCGTGTGGGGAAACGGCCGGTTTCGGTGGTGCCGTAGTACTTCTCGATATGCCTACGCGAGCGGGCGATGGTCAGCAGGTCGAGAAGGGTGAAGTAGTCGAAGCCGAGCATTTCGACTAGACGCTCCGGAGTCTTCTCGCGCTCATCCAGATCCAGCCAGCGATTGAACTGCAGCTGGGCTTTGCGGGTGGTGGCCTCGATGCTGCTGATGCCGTGTTCAAACAGGGCGTTGTCATCGCCCTCGGTCACGAAAGCGATCTGGTTACGCAGGTCAGCCAGGCGATTGTTGACCGGGGTGGCGGACAGCATCAGGACTCGGGTTTTTACACCCTCGCGGATGATTCTGCGCATAAGGCGGTCGTAGCGTGTTTCTTGGCCTTGGCGCGGGGCTTTCTTGTTGCGGAAGTTATGCGATTCGTCGATCACGACCAGGTCATAGTTGCCCCAATTGATGTGGGCCAGATCGAGGTCGCCGGAAAGTCCGGCCTCGCGAGAAAGGTCGGTGTGATTGAGGACGTCGTAGTTGAAACGGTCTGACGCCAGCACGTTGCGCCGGTCATTGGCTTTATAGAGCGTCCAGTTGTCGCGCAAGCGTTTCGGGCACAGCACCAGTACGCGGTCGTTGCGCAGTTCGTGATACTTGATGACGGCGAGTGCTTCGAAGGTTTTTCCCAAGCCAACGCTGTCAGCAATGATGCAGCCTCCAAAGCGGTTGAGCTTGTCGATGGCCCCGACTACGCCATCTCGTTGGAATTTGAAGAGCTTGTTCCAGACTACCGTGTTGCGGATGCCTGTGGCGGACTTCACAACGCGCTCTTCATCCAGCCCATCGTCCTTTTCTTTGAAGAGCTGATGGAGAACCAGGTTGTATAGCGTGGCCGGCGAGCGCTGCTCGGCAATTTCGCGCAGCGCATTCAGCAGCTCGGTTTTATCGCTGGGGCGGGTGTTCAGGGTTTGCCATTGGTTATCAAACCAAGGCGCAAACATGGCTGCTTCCTGGGGCGACTCGCTGGCCTGAATCAGGCTCATGGGGTTGCCGGGGGTTATGCCGAGGCCGTCGGTGGTCAGTGCAAATGAGCCCATGACGACCTGATCGGACATGCCGGTGGCATCCCTCAGTAACCCGATCCCCTGAGGGATAACTGAATTGGCGCGTTTCAGCTCGACCTTGGCATTCAGCCAATCGTGGCAGCGTCTGGCGAGGCTACGGGTAGTGAGGCGATTACGTGCGGCTCGGTCTGCTTCTCCGCCGAGCAGTTCCAGGCTCTCGCTATCGGACGGCAGAATCAACTGAACTTTCCGCAACTGAGCAAGGGCTTTGGCCAGTTCAGAGAATGCAAACAAGGAGAGCGCGGGGGAGACGCAGGCTAGCTGGTGACCAGCTTTGATTCGCTCGTTGAGCAAATCGATCACTCGGTCTTGGCCGGCGTTCTGGATCAACCTCATTGCGTGCTCCCTTGCGCAGTGATTCACAGTTTGCGAGGCATCATAAACGGGTTTCTATGCGTGGCGCAGCGTCTGCATAGCAGCGCGCCAGCATGTGGTCAGCGGCTATTGCGTGGCATCTTTCTGTAGGGCGGGTGTGATTAGGACGCCTGCGCTGGCCTTCAAGTCGGGCCTTAGGAGTAGGCGAGGCACTGATTTCATCGACATGGTGGGCTTCGCTGAGCAACGCATGCGCTTGTGTATGGTCAAGGGTATGTCCGGCGATAACGTCACGGGGTTTACCGTGCTGGCAGACGCGTCGCAGTAAAGACAGAACTGGGACTCCGGCGGGCTGAGTAAGTGGCAGGCCGTGCATTCAACGGCTCTCCCTCCCCAGGCCTGTAAGGCCTTCAGCATGGTTTCAGCGATCAGCTCGGCTCTGCCCTGCACGGTATTGTCCTGCTCTGTGGCCGGTTGAGCGGTCGCGATTTGACGCTGTCTGGCTCTATGGGCTTCGAGGCTAAGCTGCAATTCGGCTTTCTCTTTGTCGAGCTCAATTTGTCGGGCTTTCTCAGCAGCCACGCGCTCGGCCTGTTCGAGTTGCGACCGAGCATTCAGTTCGACCGCAAGTGACTGAAGCTTTTGCTGCGCGATTGCCGCGAGCCTTTCTCCCCGTATAGATCGGATCCAGTTTCGGTTTGCTGGGTCGTGTAGAACAGCGTGCTCGAAGCTGGCCGGATCATTGATTTGCTCCAGTGTGAGGTGATTGAGATCGATCTCCATGCTGGAGTGCTCAAGGCCTTTGAGCAGGCGATAACGCTCATGCTCCATCCGTGAGGAGAGCTTGATCCGGATGATCAGTTGCCTATCGGATTGATGCAGGACGGCATGACCTCTCATGCCGTCCAGGTCGACGAACCGCTCAACTCTATCTGCAGTGGTGGCCACGGGCTGCAGCTCGACCTTTTCCTCCAGCAGCCGGCTATCTTGTGTAGCCACTCTGACTGTTTCTATCAGCGCTGGGAGCATGAGATGTTTGTGCTGAGCGATTAGCGCGACCGCAGCACGTCTGACGCCTTCGCGAAAGCCATCAAAGCAGTCATTCGATTTCGCATGGCGGAAGTGTGGTACGACCTTCTCGCCATTGTTAGCTGCATTCAACGGTTGCTGACATCCGGGGCAGACGCATCCGCAACGCAGTCCGTTTTCGACCTCGTAGGCGCGAAAGAGGGTGCCGTCACGTTCTCCGAAGGGGATCTTGGTTTCGTGCATGTCCTTTGCTGAAGCTTTTCTGATTGTTAATTGATTTGTGTCTGGTTGCGGCGAGGCCCGTCCAATCCAGCGCTGAATTTAATCAATTGGAGTGTGACTTGTCATGAAAGTGTTGCGGTTGGATGCGGTCGTCCAGGTTACAGGGCTTGCTAGATCAACGATCTATAAGCTAATCGGTGAAGGTGAGTTTCCGCGACCCGTGCCGCTTACAGGGCGGAGTGTTGGTTGGATTGAAAGTGAGGTGAACGCTTGGATTAAATCGAAGATTGACGAACGTAACATGGCCTAAGTTGTTTTGTGGGTAGCGCTCACCTGTAGGGTTACAGTGGGTGGGTGAATACAGAAGTTACCCACCTGCTCAACATCGACTGCAACCAAATCCATGCTGCCCATTACCGTACTGCTTGGTCGCTGCTTTGCAAATATAACTGGCTCTCCTGAAGAAGCTCTTCTGGCTTTCTCTGTCATCAATGTCTATCCGATAGGTTGCGCTTTCAGGAATGTGCACCAAGCCAGCAGCTTTTTCAACGGGTATCTTGAGTGCGCTGGCCCAAGATTCCACAAGGCGGTTGTAGTTGTTTCTTCTACCTAGCTCGAAGGTTCCAAGGCTATTGTAAGCATCATGGTTGAGGAAAACTATTCCGTGATAGTGTTGCTGATCTCGGCTTGCAATTTCTCTTGCCCATGCATATAGAACGGTGCTGCCATGAGCTCGATTGTTAACGGATTTAGCTCGTTTGCGATCAATCTGTATCTTCTTTTTGTAAGAGGCGTAGAATCGTTGAATTACGTTATTCGTCAACGCATCAATGGGGTGTGTTGACTTGTCTTCGGGTAAGCGCAAATCAAAGCGTATAGCGTAAATCCTGTGGTGACGGGCTAGAGCGCTTACCATGAGGTGTTGTAGTTCAAAGAGATGATTAGCTACGAAGGGGCCTTTGCTTACCATAACTGGTAAGCCTTGGTAAGTGTCGTTGTAGTGGAGTGATAAGTTGGTGTTTGTCTTATGTCTTTTCATCTGCTGATCATTCTGTATTTGTGGTTATTGTGTATGGGTATTTGAAACATAAAACTATTTACCGAGCACTTGGTGTGATTGTTTTCTAGTTGGGGGTCTTGCTATTGGTGGCTTTTATGTTTTCTTTTGTTTGTTATTTAGTCTTGATAAATATCACCAATAGATAGTGATGGGCTTGTTGTTTTTACAAAAAAATAAATGCAGGAGGCTGTTGCCTCCCGTTTTTATATGTGGTTGAGGTGCGGACTTATATTTGATTGAGTTCGGCGAGCGATACGCAGCCTTCAGCTCCCACGATGATGTGGTCGAGCGTGCGTACGCCCACCATCTCGAGTGCCTGCTTGAGCCTGCTGGTCAGGACACGGTCTGCATGGCTTGGCTCCGGATCACCGGAAGGGTGGTTATGCACCAGCACTATTGCTGCTGCATTGTGTTCCAGCGCTACTTTGACGACTTCGCGGGGATAGACGCTGGCACTGTCCAGGGTGCCGCGAAACAGCTCCTCAAATCGAATGACACGGTGTTTGCTGTCCAGCAGTAGCAGTGCAAATACCTCATGTTCATAGTCCTGCAGCAGGAGCTGCAGGTAGCTAAAGACCTCCTTGGGTTGATGCAAGGCCTGGCCTTTACGCAGCCGCTTGTTGGCCAGGTGTTGAGCCATTTCCACGATATCGGCTTCGGTCACCGGTGCATCGGCGATATAGGTGCCAGCGGACTCGCCGGCCTTGAATTTGGCAGTCATAGGACCTCCATACGGCTGTGTTTGTAGGTGCATAAAAAAACCGCCGGACCATCGAGTGATCTGGCGGTTTGAGGGGGGGATCAGCTGAGCCCGTATTTCAGGTCAGCTGTGTCAGTGGGGCATCAGGGCAGGCGGCCTTCGCTACACCATTGCTGCCATTCGGTGATCTGGTCGTGAGTGATCGCGACCTCATCTCCTTCATCTTGGCGGTAGGCAGCGATCCAGGCATCCAGGCACGCTTCGGCATCCATTGCGGAGGGGGGCGGATCTGCTTTCATTCGACCCAGCTGAAGCAGCCGGCCCTGGAACTGATATTCAACGCAAGCGTAGTTCTGGCAGTTGGTCTGGACGCTCTGCTCCCAAACGCGTTGCTCCTCCTGAACACGCTGCTTGGTTGCTTCGCTGTAGTTAGGACTGTTCATGATTTTATTGAAGCCCTTGTCGACAGCTCGTTTGAGCGCCGTCAGGGATTGTCGATAGCAGGTCTCAACCTCTTGGGCAGATCGCCTGGAATCACAATAGGCATTGGCCTGGACGTTGATCGAGGTCGCCAGCAGTAATATCGGAACAAGTGCTACTAGTCGCTTCATGTGGCACCTACAGCAGCGGCGCTTTTTGGCGTAGGTCGAAATAGGTCTTCACGTTATTGCTGTAGACGTCCTGCAGGCTACCGAGCCGATTGATGTGACCAAACCTCTTGATCTGTCCGTCGCTGTAAGTGCCTTCCAGCCCCGACCAGACGAGTTCGATTTCGTCATCCTTGACGACCCACTCAAAGATTTCGGCAACTGATTCTATGGTGGCGGCATTGTCAAATTGCTCCAGCTTGGCGGCGTGCTGGGCATCCAGCTCCTCAAGCTTGGCAGCAACGGAGTTCTGCAAGTTTTCATAAAGCTCCGTTGCCCGATTCAGGCGCTGCTGAGAGTGAGCCACCGATTCTTGCCCGCGAGCATTCTGGACTTCGCTCAGGCGAGCCCGCTCCTCAGCAATCTGGGCTTGAACCTTTTCGCGTTCAGCCGCCATGGCCCGAAGCAGCTCCTGTTCGTTCTGCTTGTGCGCAGCGAACTGAGGAGAGGTTGTGTCTCGCGTGTAGCTCAAGAAGTAACGTTGTGCAGCTGACGCAACCTCTGGGCTGCCGGAATAGTTCTGAAGCGAGCGAGAGGGTACGTTTTCGGAGAGCAGATCCTCTCGGGCCAGCAGGTCGGTGAGCCGGTCGCTGTCCAAGGTTGCAGTGTTGGCGGGCCGCGGTTTATTCAGCGCGTTCTCGGCGGCTTCCACCTCCATGCGTGCCGGTTCTAGATGGACTTGGGCAGCCCGCTTTTCCAAGTCGAAGCCGCTGAGCAAGTTCTCCCGTATGCGATGCTTTTCCTGTGCGTAGTACGGCTCGATGCCGGTGATATGGCACTTGTACTGAACAAGCTCTCTGTTTCTGTCATCGGTGATGACGTCCCACTCGACGCTGTCGCAAATGCTTCGATTGCTGAACGCCTGGTCGACGGTGTATTGCTCGTTGATTTTCATTCGACCGTTCTTGACGGTATCGATGGCTTCGTTGCAGCCGGCCAGCGCCAGGGGCAGAAGCGGCGCGAGAATGATCGTTCGCAGGTTCATTTGATCCTCGAATGGTTTGAAAATGAAAGGGAGGGGTTTGAAGCGGGCTGCATCCTGCAGGGGGATTCCTGAGTTTTTAGGTTGTCTATGGACTTTAAAAGTTGAGATTCAACTTTTTGAGTCCTTCATGTCAATAAGTGGTTAGCCAACCATCCAGGTCGAGATGGGAGGCAACATGTCCGAGAATGATCAGAAGCACCTGGCCGAAGCTGTAGGTCGAGCGATTGCCAAGCAGCGTGTCCGCGCCGGTATGACGCAAGAGCATGTGGCGGAGCGGCTCGGCATCGGCAGCGAGGCGATTTCCCGCATTGAGCGGGGTATCGTCATCCCCAACATTTCTCGGTTGCTGGAATTCGCCGCCATCTTCGAGTGCGAGGCCGCGGACCTGCTGACAGAAGCAAGCCCGCGAGCCGACGATCAGGCGCAACGGATCAGTCGTATGCTGGCTACGGTCTCACCGGAGGATCGCCAGTTGATCCTGGGGCTGGTCGAGCAGTTGGCGGATCGCCTGGCTGAGGCGTAAGGGTGCCGCTAGGCTGCTGGTCGAAACGTGCACCACAGCGCAGGCAAAGGCACTCGAATTCCCCGAAGTGATAACGCTGAACGTCCTGGGCAAATTCCCAGCCCTGGGCGCATCCAGAGGTTGCGCTTTCTACGGTGCGTGTAAGGCGTTCGAGTCCCATCTGAAACGTGTCGCCGATACAGCGGTTTTGGTGCGCATTGCTCTGCACGCGTATCTCCGAACAGCCGTCCAAGAAGCCGCCTAGCGTTCCCAGCAGTAGAGAGACGGCTTGCGCCTGCGCCTTGGTGATCACGAGCGTCGACTCGCAAATCAGGCATCGTGTTTCCATGATGATTCTCCTGAGACTTAGGGCCTCGCTTCGCTGCTGAGCGATTCCAGCTTGGCGGCCAGGGCTGTGCGTTGTGGGGGTGAAGGCTCGCTGGCGGTGGGCGCTGGCTCGGTGAGCGGGAAGAACTCATCGACAATCGCGCCGCTGTCCTCCTCGTTATCTTCGAAGGCGCCATTGCCCAGCCCTTGCTGCGCGGCGCTATCGAGCGCGCGCTGGTCAAAGCCGGCCGCTTGGCGAGCCTCATCCAATTGCTTGGCGGCCAGCAGGTTCTCCTCCACGCTCATGCCGCCGCGCAGCGTGATGTCTACGTAGAAAATGGGCGTGCCATGACTTTGCCGGGTGGATTTGCCGCGCAGGCGCAGCTCCAATGCCAGGCAGGCCAGGCGATTGCCTGAGATCGCCTGAAAGTATTTCAGGCGTGCTGCGAGGGTACGGATGCTGTTGAAACCAGTGGTGCGGAACACAAAGCTGCCAAGCGGATCCTCATCGCCGATAACCACGTTCAGTCGGCCATACGGCTTGCAGGCGCCCCCTTTGGCCAGTGGGCAGGCATCGGGTGAGGGGCATGGCAGTGTCTGGATTCCATCCTGACCAATGCGCTTGCAGGTTTCCCCATTGCCCACACAAACCGGGCGCCCGGTTTGCCGATCGAACAGGGTGTAGTCGGCCCGGAAGTTGAGCTCGGGTTCGTTGAACATCAGTCGGATAGGGATGCTGCGCAGCTTGTCCTCTTTGACCTGGCGTAGCTGGTCGTTGAGTGGATGCAGTAACCAGCCATCCTTGCCTTGCACCTGGGAGGTGATGGTGAACTGATCGTCTTTCTCTGGCAGACGTTTGCCGTTTCTCTCGACGACTTTGCCGATTGAGATGCGCCCAATCACTGGGGGCGTTAGAGCCAGACCTTTCAACATGGGTGTTCTCCTGGAAACGAAAAAAGGCCAGTCCATGCAGCGCGAACTGCATGGACTGGCCAAGGGGGAGGGAACGGGTGGGAATACTCGGATTCAGCCGACCAAGAAGCGCCGAGCGCCGGGCTTCAGTAGCGGGTACTTGGCCTGCAAGTAAGGTTTGTCCTTGAGTAGCTGAGTGACGTCCAAGCCAATGCTGTCTTTGGCCTTGCGCCAACTGACGTAACCGCTGGCGAACTCAGCCCGGCTGGCGTCACCCATGGCTTGCTGCAACATCTGCTTGAGCTCGGCTTCTCGCTTCTCCTTGTCTGCAATCGACTGGCGAACGGCTTTCAGCTCGATGAAGGCTGCGGTCAGTCCGGCATGGCTGCTGAAGTCGATGACCTGGCCGTTGTCTTCCGGATAGAGGCAGCGCAGGGCCATTTCAGCGGATGCCGAGCCATCGGCCGGTGGCGGTGTGTCCGTTTCCACGTACTGCCAGAACCTGCGCTCCAGCTCGATGAGCCGCGCGATCATCTGCTCGTCCCGCTCGATTCGGTGAATCTCCAGCGCCTGACCGCCGAGCAGTACAGCCACATCAGCCGCCTGCTTGCCGGTGACGGCGAGCTGGTGCATGACCTGCAGTTGCACATACTCGGGCGCGCCCTCTTTCCAGAGGCGTGCCCCGTTTATGCCGGCAGTCTTGCATTCGAGAATCTGCACATCGTCAGCGCCGATCACCTCACGGTCGATGTTGGCCAACATCCAGGACATTTCCGGATCCGGATGCTGGAGCACGGCGTTGATGCGCCGCACGCGGTTCTTTGTGCGCTTGCTGTAGTGCCAGGCCACGATAGGCTCGAGTACGTTGCCCCAGTAGGCTGGGCTTTCCTCATCATGCGGATCGGTCTTCGGCAGTTTGGTGTCGCGGCCGGTTTTCTCCAGCCACAGTTCCAGCTGCGATTTGTAGGGATTGAGGCCGACTGCTGCCGCTGCATCCGAACTACCGATACCTTGCTTGCGGATTTGCAGCCAGTCCTCGCGCGGCAGCTCCTTTGTGCTGACCAGGCGCAGGGCAGGGCGTTTCTTGCGGGTGCTGCTGTTCAGTGACGTTGCTTTCATGTTGCTCACCTGCAGACATAAAAACGCCCGGCCAGCACAGGGCTGACCGGGCGCGAGGGTTGATGTAATGGAAGCTTAAGCGGCGAGTTGCAGCGCAGCGTCCAGGGCGCGCTGCTTGATCTGCGCGCCTTGGCCGAACCAGGCCGAGTCCATGCGGTACTCGTTGCTGCGTGCACGGCGTTCGTGGTCGACGTACTCGGTCACCGCATTGAGCAGGCCCCAGGCGGTGCCGCGTGCCGAGTCCAGCTGACTGCCTCGGCCACGGCCTTCATACAGCTCCTGAACCTTGCGCAGGGCGCGCTCATTGGGCAGCTGTTCGGGTAGCTGAGCAGTCGGGCTGGTCTCGCACATCACGTTCATGAAAAAGCCCAATGCTTCATGCCATTGCACCTTGCGCTCAGCCAGCGCTCGCATGCGGTACATAAAGTCATCCCATTGCGAGACGGCGATACCGAGCTGCTTTTTCACCGTGTTTGGATCAAAGCGGGTGTTGTGCGGCACCTTGATCGCGCGACTGGTGCCGTCCAGGGCAATGGTCAGAGTGTTATTGCACACCACGCGAACGGTAGTGGGGGTTGCTGTAGTGGCCAGGGTGCCGTCACAAGAAGTGGCCAGCAGCAGGTAACCATTCACCTGGTCATTACCCTTGAGGGCTGCGCCCTGTCCGGTACGCGCCAGTGCCCAGAACTTGCGCCCGCCCTTGAGCACGCCAGCAGTTTCCAGCTCGTAGCCGGAAACCTCGGTGAGATCCCGGTAGAACTCCAGAACATCACGGGGCTGAACCGTGTGGTAGCGGTTGGAGACCACAGACAGCGGGGCCTTGGTATCCGAACGAAAGAGCACCTTCTGTTCGGGAAACGAGTGGATCGTACCGAGGTGGCCAATGGCGTCTGATTTGAAGTGCACCGGGCTCTCCATAATCTGCCAGTCCATACCGGCTTCGCGTTGCCAGACTTCAAGGGGCTGCTTTTGCGTGAGCTGATTACCCAGGCCATGCCAAGGCGTGGTGCCGACATAGGCCATTTGCTCGATTTGATGAGCCATAACGATCTCCTTGCCAGAGGAACTGGCTATCGCCCGGCAGCTGAGTGCCGAGTCATTGAGTAGAGGGAATGAAAGAAGGCGCATGACGCGCCTGGAAACCGGGAGGGAATTACTGGTCGTTGAGGGAAAAAACATGACCGCAGGCATGGCACTCAAAGTTATCGAGTACGCGGGCATCGATTTCTTCACCCATGCGCGCGCCAGCCAGGCTGCCAACGGCACCACCCGCCAAGCCGCCGAGGATGGCGCCTGCCAGGCCACCCAAGGCAGCACCGATAGGGCCTGCGACCGCACCAAGGGCCGCGCCGCTTTGTGCGCCGGCCAAAGCGCTCGCCGCTCCGGTTGCAGCGCCACCGACAGCGCCAGCAGCACCGCCGACCTTGCGTCCATGGTTACGTGCTCTGACGCGTTCAGAATTACAGAAAGGGCAGTTGATCGACATCGTTCAGGCTCCTGATAAGGGAAGGGGTTAAGAGGGCAATACGCACCCGTCTTCAATTAGATTATTTAGGTCTGAACTTTGGTTATTTAATATCTTTATCGAATATATTGCCGAGATGCGCGGAGAAAGGGGCGATATTTTTGATATTCGTAGCTGAAATATCTGAAATAGCAGTGAAAGGATAAAAATCTCGGCTTTTTAAAAGGCTTCTAGATCATCTATTTTGAGTCGTGTCAATGCTTCTGCTTGAGTTTGTGAGTATGGCTAAGCAAGGCTGTATTGGGTGAGTAGCTAACTCGTTAGGGTGCGCGGGTCATAGGCACAGAGCCTATGACCCATCGAGCACTTAAGGAGCGCTTATGTACACGTCACGTAAAAAACTACCACCACCTGGCTCTATTAATGTTAAAGCGCTTGAGCACACGCTGCTTTGGTCCGCTTCAGAGGAGTTGGCGTATAACAGCAAGGTTCATCCTGAAGTGGTTGCACTCACCCTGCTGGGAGGCATTTCGGCGGTCGCGCAGGGGCGATTCGATGTAAAGCTACCGTACGATGTGATAAGGCCGGTTTCAATCAATGCGCTAATCGTGGTTGAGTCTGGATATGGCAAGTCGGTCATTTATGAAAAAGTGATGATGCCAATTCAAAGACTGCAGCGTGAGGAGAGAAAGAAGTCTGTGTTACTTGCTGATGATGAGGAGGATGCTGTCACTGCTTTGCGTAGTTTTCAACTGCTTTACAAAGATGTTACCCCAGAAGGTTTATTTGCAAGTTTGCAGAGATCAATTCCAAGTGCTGCTTTGGCCACAGATGAAGCTGAGGTTTTTTTCAAAAGTGCAATGAGTGGGGCGAGAGGGCACCTGAATACTCTTTGGGATGGCCGGGACACTATTGTGATGCGAGCAAACAAGGATGATATCGTACTTGAAGATGTTCGGCTTATGTTAATGCTGATGGCTCAGCCCGCTGTAGTTAATGACTTTCTTGAGAAGAAAGGAGCCCTAGCCAGAGATTCGGGTATGCTGGCTCGTTTCATAGTTTGTGCTCCAGATAAGCGGGCAGAAGTTCGCATACGAACTCTTGGCGAGAAGCAAGACAGCAAGTTGTGGGCGGCGGTAGAGCAGCGTATAGATAAGCTGGCGAGGCTTAATTTGTCTTTAAGGAAAGGACAAGTTTTTAGGCAACCTATCGAGTTTGAGCATGACGCAGCATCTTACTGGATTGATATAGTCAATGACATTGAAGTGGAGATGATGCCGGGTGGTAGGTTTGAGCATGTGAAGGATCACGCTTCTAAATTAGGTGAAAATATTGCACGGATAGCTGCATTAATTCAGATATTTGAGATGAAGGCTAAGATAACAGTATCAACTTTGATCGCTGCGGTCGAGCTGTGCTGTTACTACTCAATGAGCTTTAATAAAATTTTCATGCCGGCGCCAAGGTTTTATCAGGATGCCCAGATTCTATATCCGTGGCTTCTTGAGCGCTTAAGGAGCGGTTGTCAAGACTTGTCTTATAACGTTGTTCGTCAGTGTGGGCCTGCGTCTTTGCGAGATAAAGCACGCTTGAAAGAGGCTGTTGATCATCTTGTTTGTAATGGATTGGCAAGAGTTTATATGGATGGGAAAACTAAAAAGATCAGCTTGAATATTGTTGGCACTATACCGCCTGTAGTGATTAATAATGGAGATATGCGATTTTCACCATATTCCACGTGGCAGAAGTAGTGGGTGCCAGTGCGTATAAAAGAATCACCCGTGAAAGCGGGCGATTCTTTTTATGTATCCATGGCAGCAGATATTTCACTTAAGCTCGCGCCTCTTGAGAGAAGTGCTAGGCCTCTCTCAATCTGCTCCTTTGTTTTGATTGATTTTATCTTTTTGATTGTCACTGTTGGCATATCACTAAACTTTTCGACTAGCATATAAAGAAGTGCGGTTTTCATGCCTTCGTTAAAGTTAAGTGTGAGCGTTGTCTCGTTGAGCATGCTGTTTTCATTGTCAGCGCTTGTATTGGGTTGTTGGCTTCTAATCCAAGCTAGTCTATCGGTGATTCGTGCTCTAGGCCCTTTGAATTTGTCGGTAATCTCAAGGGAGGCTTCAAGTATATCAGTCTTCAGTTCTCCAATATCACTGATGTCTAGTATCTTATATTCTTTATTTATGTTTATTATGATTTTTGATATGTAATCAATTCTTTCTTTGGTTTTTGCTTTGCTTAAGTCAAGGTTTTTGTAGTGGATATATTTGACGAGAGCCTTGATTATTGGGGTGTCTTCTTTTTTGGATGGCTTCAGGTGTTTGGCGTGTGCTGCTTTAGAGGCGCGTCCGTCGTAGTGTTTGTTTTTGATATTTATTAATATTTCTAAAGCGGTTAAATGAGCCCTGGCATTTATCAGGGCTGCTATCATTCTTGCTAAGATCGGGTCGGTGAAGTGGTTCTGCCCAATGGCAATCATTGGGGCGAGTTCACGGCTATTTATTCTTTCTGTGTGGAGTGCGTATAAAAGGCATTGCCTATAATTTTCGAGTATTTGCGAATCTATTGTTTTCTTGTCTTGGCTTATTACAAAGCTTGGTTCAATAGATAGGTCGATGTTGGAGCTTGTGAATTCAATCTCATTTCTAATAGAGGTGAGTTCTTCATCTCTTTTTTCGTAGCCAATTCCCTTCAGCTCGAAAGCTTGCTGAATATAGCCGTGTGCCTTCGTTAGGATGTTCTGTAAAGCCGACTTGGGTTGGGTGCTTGACATGTTTGGCTCTAGAAAAAATTTAAGGTCTGTCGCCTTTTAAGATAAGGCATTTTATGCTGTGCTGCAATATCTCTGCTTGTGATATTTGCAAGGCTCAAGCATAAGCATTGGTCAAGAAAAACTAAAACTTCATTCTATGGCCATTGCCCCCGAGCGAGTTGGGGCTTGGCGTGGATGGAGTGATGATGAGGATTTTACGTCTGAGGCAAGTGCAGGAGCGAACAGGGCTTTCGCGATCTACGATATATGATCGAATTAATCTAAAGTCTCCCCGTTATGATCCAAATTTCCCGAAGCCTGTGAAGATAGGGCTTTCAGCAGTAGGGTGGCTTGAAGAAAGTGTTAACGATTGGATAAAGGAGAGATTCAATATTGCTGACGGTGATTGATGGCTATTCAGTTTTTACTAAATGGCTCATTGGTTTGTGTTTTTACTTTTGTGACGCTCACAAAAAACCGCTTCTTTTCGGGGCGTTCTTGACTCGGATACTCTTCTCAATACGAAGCAGGTGTCTTAAATGATCTCCAAGTTTTCGCCATGCATCTGCCATTTCCTTGTTGTAGCTATGGCGCTGGTAGGTGCGTTTAATTTTGTTTTCTTCAGTGTGATTCAGGCAGCGCTCAGCTACCTCGGGTAGAACGCCAAGTGCCGTCATTATAGTAGCGCCGGTTCGCCTAAGGTCATGTGGTGTCCACTTCCCACCCTTTAACAGGAGGGCTTGAGCTTTCGCGCTGCGGTTGCTCATGGTGCCCTGGTCTGGTTTGCGCTGCCTGTCACCTAGCTGCTTGGTTACAGTTTTGGAGCAGACCGGTCCAGTGTCTTTGGTGTTGGGGTAGCACCATTCGCTTTGTCTGCTGATGGTTTTGACGCGTTCGAACTGATCGATGGCAAATGCGGATAAGGTAACGGTGTGCGCCTTACCATTTTTGCTGTCCTCGCTGGGTATGAGCCAGGTGCCTGCTTTCAGGTCGACATTCTCCCAGCGCGCGTTCATCAGTTCCCCTATACGACAACAGGTCGATAGGGCTATCCAGATTGCTGCTTCGGTTGAGGGAAGCAGGCCGGCCTCAGGTGCTAGCTTGGCCAGGGTTCGGATCTCATCCTCACTAAGAACTCTGTCCCGCTCAGTGTCTTTGCCGCCAATCTTTGCTTTTCGGATGCTTGCTGTTGGGTCGTGCTCAATCAAATCACGATCCACGGCGAATCTGAACATTTGGCGCATCAGGCTGAAGATCATTTTGGCCATCCGGTTAACGCCGCGGGCAAGCAGCGCATCGGTCACTTCTGTGATGTGGCCTTTTTTTACTTCGTCGAGAGGTAGGTCACCCAGGAAGGGTAGGACGTCCTTTTTGAACATCCGGCGAACCTCATCGCCGCCATCCTTGAGGTTGATCAGGTCTACCTTTGCCCAGTGGTCGAATAGGTCATTGACGGTTTTCCTGGCAGCAAGTCGAGCATGGGCTGCTTCGATGGCTGCTTTCTCAGCGGCGATTCTTGCAAGCTCGGCATCGCGAGCTGCGATTCGGGCAGCCTCCTCAGCTTCCAGGTGCTCCTTTACATCTTTGATACCTGACTTGTGCAGCCCGGCAAGCTCTTTGGCTCGTTGGCCGGCTTCGGCTAGCGTCATCGTGCCTTCGTTGCCATCACGGCTGTATGTACCGATAGGGAAGGTCACGCGCTCGCTGCGGCTATTGGTATAGCGAAAGTAGAACAGCCGCTCTCCGCTAGGCGTGATCCGAGCAACTAGGCTGCCATGTCCCCAGATGGCAACTTCGCTAAGCCATTTGTCACTTGCCCCTGGTTTGCCAGTCATCTGGCGGTCTGTAATCTTGGCCATATGGTCAGCTTCCCCGTTGCCAATTGGTTGCCAATTGAGATTGTCTGGTTGCCAATTCGTTGCCAATTGAGATCGGCTTTCTTCGAATCGAATAGGGCCATTTTGGACGATAACTTAGCTGTAAGCTAGTAAAATCAAGGGTTTGGCGGGGGTGCTTTGAATTTGCTTGAATCTGCTTGGACGGATTATCACCTGTATGGGGTGCAAGGGGTAGAGTGTTCGAATCACTCCGTCCCGACCAAAAAACCCTAGAAAATCCAGTCACTTAGCAGTGACTGGATTTTTTTATGTCTGGTGGTTTTGTGGTGCCTTAGATTTTCGTGCCACTTTTTCCGCCACCGGGATTTTTGCTGCTATCGAGCCTGATGCTGGCTAGCTATCTTCCGTACTTGTTCAATGGAAGGGGCTTGGTTTCTGCTGACATTGCAAGCCTCCGGCCAGCGGCTGAACGCTTTAACAGACGTTCCTGTTGTCACGGCCCTAGTCCTGAAGGCAGAGCTCAAGGCGCAGTTACAGATGGAAATCACCCGCGGCCTCCGGCTGGTAGAGCACTTTTCTGATCTCGATCCGGCGGGTTCGATCTGAAATCCGCCAGTCGATGGTGTCTCCCTCTTGGTAGCCCAGGATGGCGGCGCTGTTCCGGCGATCTCTGATGAGTTCGATTTTCCAGGCAGTGGCTGGCCGTTGGAATGCCGCACGCGCTGCCGGGAAAACTGCCTGAACCCTATTCCGTTGACCTTAGTCCACTGCAGACATCGTCTCGCGCCAGCGCTCTTGGCTGCGCGAATGTATCAGCCAGTTTTTAATTGGAGAACGATCATGCATAACGCTCGTTTCGAATCCTGCATCAAGGCCTGCCTGGACTGTGCAGTAGCCTGCGACTACTGCTTCAGCGCCTGTCTGGAGGAGTCACAGGTGCAGATGATGGCGCGCTGCATACGTCTGGACCGCGAATGCTCAGAGATCTGTCGGCTCGCCGCATCGCTGATGGCTAGCGGCAGCGACTCGGCGCATGCGCTTTGCAAGGTCTGTGCAGACATTTGCAGGCAATGCGGGGAAGAATGTGCCAAGCACGAGGCTGAGCATTGCCAGCAATGCTCCAAGGCCTGTATGCACTGTGCCGAGCAGTGCAGCCAGATGGCTGCCTGATACCGCGAGTGGGATAGCCGACGTTATCTCCTACGTCTGAACCTCGCGGATGAGCGAGAGGCAGGGACTTTTGCCTGCCTGGGTTCACCGCAGTACATCGAGGAGCAGCTTGGTCAGTCAGGCGAACGGTTGCGCGGATGCCGGGCGAACCGAGCGGGGATGCAACACCATACTCAAGATAGAGGCAGATCGCTTTTCTGTCCGGGTTCTGCTGCGAGTCTGCGGCGCACCCGCGCCCTCGCGCCGAAAGGGAGGCAGCGATGCAACAGCTCTACCTGGGACTCATGGCTGCGACGGCCATCATCCTGCTGCTAGGGCTGCTGTCGCGCCCGCTGAAGCGTTACGGCCTGGCGGCGCCCTTTCTCGCTCTGCTGGGTGGCGTAGTGCTTGGTCCGCAGTTGCTCGGCCTGTTACAGCCGGATGGCTGGGGGCGCCCTCAGTTGTTGCTGGAAAAGGCGGCCCAGTTGAGTTTGGCGATAGGTCTGATGAGCGTGGCGCTGCGCCTGCCGGCCGGTTATGTAGCGAAGCACTGGCGCTCGCTGTTGGTACTGGTGGGATTGGTTCTGCCACTTATGTGCCTGTGTGCAGCGCTGCCGGCGTATTGGCTGTTCGATCTCTCGCCTTTGCTGGCGCTGCTGATCGGCGCTGTGGTCTGTCCCACCGACCCCATAGTGGCCACCTCTATCGTCACTGGCGAGATAGCCGAGCGTGATCTGGATGAACCTCTTCGCCACCTGATCTCTGCCGAGTCGGGTCTGAACGACGGGTTGGCTCTGCCACTGGTAATGTTGCCGTTGCTGTTGCTTGGCCTGCCTCCGCTCGAGTCTGGCCGGCAGTGGCTGGTGATGGTGGTGTTTTGGGAGATCGGCGGTGCCGTGCTGTTCGGCCTGGTGCTCGGTTGGCTGGCCGGCCGGCTGCTGCGACTGGCCGAGGGAAGGCACTTCATAGAACGGCCTTCGTTCATGAGCTACACGGTGGCGCTGTCTCTGCTAGCACTGGCCGGAGCGGAGCTGCTGCATACCGACGGCGTAGTAGCGGTGTTCGTCGCCGGGCTGGCATTCGACAGGATGGTTGGCGGCAAGGAGCGGGCGGAAGAGGAGCGGGTACAAGCCGCGATGGACCAATTTTTCACCCTGCCGATCTTCATGCTGCTCGGTGTTTTGCTGCCTTGGGGCCAATGGCTGGCCCTGGGCTGGCCGGCTGTCGCGCTGGTGGTGGCGGTGCTACTGCTGCGCCGGCTACCGGCCCTGTTGTTGCTGCGACCGCTGCTACCGGCGTTGCGGTTGCGTCGCGACCTGCTATTCGCAGGTTGGTTCGGCCCGATCGGCATCGCTGCGCTGCTTTACGCATTGCTGGCCAGCGAACGCAGCGGCGAGCCATTGGTCTGGCATCTCGGTAGTCTGTTGATATGCGCCTCGGTGATCGTTCACGGTCTAAGCGCGACACCCTTAACGCGCCTTTATGGACGCTGCAGACGGCGCGATTGAGCCGTATAAATAAGCCGCCATATCCAGCGCCACCTGGGTACCCACTCCCAGGTCGGGCATCGCCGAGCCGGGTGCGATCGTTTGCGGGTCGCGCAGCCATCGCACCAGGTTGGCAGGGGTATTAGGCACCGTGAAGGTGCCGATCATCCACCAGCTCAGGCTGGCGATCATTGTCCCGTGACAGGGTATCGAGGCTCATGCGCCACTCGCCCGTATACAGGCGGCGCGGGTCGAGTGATCGTTGGCGCGGTCTTCCATCATCGTGCTTTCCGTTCGCTGCGAAGTGGCGGTTGAATTTGTCGCCGCTGAAAACGCGACGACGTGATCTCTAAGATTCCGTATGTGTCGGTTGCTGCAACCAATGCAGCGGCGAAGGGGGAGGCTGATAGTGAAGGTTCCGTCAGCAGGTTGCCCCGTGAACGTCCGGCACGATCCATCCGGAGCTCACAAGTTGTGACAGAGGAGCGCCCGAGGGGTTTCCACATTCTCGCGATGGGCTCCGTACGTCCTGATCGAGCGCTCTGAATCTCACCCAGTTCAGGTGAACGCCTACGCATGTTGATCGGACGGGTGCCGGCTCGCCCTTTCGTCAACCTTGCGCCCCCCTAATTCACTGGAACGTCGGCTCGCCCCGTCGCTCCAACTAAGCGTTACCGGAGAATTAACCCACCAATGCCTTGCGCTAATCTCACCACCGACTTTGCCAGGCTCTTGCTCCGGCCCGTCTCATGGCTAACCAGGGTTGTGTTCGGATGAAAGCTAGCCGCTGGATCATCTTGGCTCTGCTGGTCACCGCGGTAGCGTGTTTTTTCATCTTCGATCTCGGCGAATACCTCACTCTCGAATCGATCAAGTCGCACAGCGGCGCGTTGAAGGCGAAAGTCCAGGATCATCCCTGGTGGGCCGCCGGGGTTTTTTTCGCCATCTACGCCGCGCTGACCGCGTTATCGTTTCCAGGTACTGTGGTGCTGACACTGCTCGCCGGCGCGCTGTTCGGCTTGATAGAAGGGACGCTGCTGGTTTCATTTGCCTCGAATGTCGGTGCACTGGTGGCGATGCTCATCAGCCGCTTCATGCTGCGTGACTGGGTCCAGAAGCGATTCGGTAAACAGATCGCCGGAATCAACAAGGGCCTGACACGCGACGGCACGTTCTACCTCGTCTCCTTGAGGTTGATTCCGATAGTGCCGTTCGTGCTGCTGAACCCGGCCCTGGGTCTTACCCGAATCAACATGTGGACCTTCTGGTGGACCACGCAGCTGGGAATGCTTCCCGGCCATGCCATCTACGTGAATGCCGGCGAAAAGCTCGTCACTCTGCGCTCGGTGTCCGACATCCTCTCGCCGAGCATCATCAGCACCCTGGTGTTGCTGGCGGTGTTCCCGATCATCGCGACGCGCCTGTTGGCCTACTACAAGGCGCGCAAGGTCTATAGCGGGTGGAGCAAACCAAAGCGCTTCGACTACAACCTTGTAGTGATCGGTGGCGGTAGCGGTGGGCTGGCCACGGCGCGTATTGCCGCCTCGTACAAGGCGCGGGTCTGCCTGGTCGAACGGGAGCGCCTCGGTGGTGTGGCCATGCATGAGGGCGGTGTGCCGACCAAGGCGCTGCGGCGCTTGGTGAACGAACTTCATGTGAGGCGCGACAGGCAGCCCCCGGCCGAGGAGTTCGCCGAGCTGATGACGCAGGTTCGCCAACTGACAGAATCCGCCCGCCACGACACCTTGTCCGAAGATTGTTCGCGGCTCGGCGTCGAGGTGGTCGAAGGCGAGGGCCGACTCAGCTCGCCCTGGACGGTCGAGGTGGAAGGCCGCACGCTGACCACCCGCGCGGTGATCATTGCTACGGGCAGCCGACCTTGGCTCCCACCGATCTCTGGCCTCGATGACATTGAGCCGCTGACCTGCGACACGCTGTTGCAGTTGCGTGAGCGCCCTGACCGGCTGCTGGTGCTCGGCAGCGGGGCAGGGGCCTGCGAATTCGCTCAGCTCTTTCAACGCCTCGGATCCAGGGTCTCCTTGGTCAGCGAAGATGCGCGCCTGCTCGAGCAGGAGGATGCCGATGCCGGAAAGCTACTGGCCGCCGCACTTGCCGCTGACGGCGTGGACATCCAGCTTGGCTTGAAGGCACAGCGGGTCGAGTCGCATGCGGGCGAACGCCGGCTGGTTTGCCAGGGTGGTGAGAATGGTGTTGTGTCGCTGCCGTTCGATCGGCTGTTGCTGATGACCGGCAATTACGCTGATGTCGAAGGGCTGGGGCTGGACGAACTGAAACTGCAATGCTGTGACGATGTTACGTTGGAAGTGGATGAGTATCTGGCCACTTGTTACCCGAACATTTACGCAGTAGGAAGTGTCGCCGGGCCGTGCGGGGCCCCGCATGTCGCAGAGCACCAAGCCTGGTATGCCGCGGTGAATGCGCTATTTGGTGGACTGAAACGGTTCGTGGTGAGCGAGCGGGTATTGCCCCGTGCCGTCTTCACCTCGCCGGAGATAGCGTCGGTGGGCCTGACCGAGCAAAAGGCGCGAGAGCTGAAACTGGAGTACGAGGTGACCCGCCTGGATATGGCGACGTTGCCGGGGGCGGTGGTCGAAGGTGCAAAGCAGGGGTTCGTCAAAGTGCTCACCCAACAGGGTGAGGATCGAATTCTCGGCGTCACCATCGTCAGTGCCCAAGCGAGCGAAACACTCGCCGGATTCGTTGTGGCGATGAAGTACAAGCTGGGCTTGCGCAAGCTGGGCGACACAGTCCAGCTTAGTCCTACCCAGGCTCAAGCGCTGAGACGTGTCGCTGAGGCCTGGCGGCAACAGCACAGATCCGCACGACTGCTGGCCTGGGCCGAGCGGCTGAGTCGCTGGCGAATCAAAAGGTAAGCGCGCCAGAGCGACTGGTTACTGTGCGTTGGCCGGCCACGATAGTGTTTTCCAGCCAGCGGACATCGATTAGCGCCAAGGCTTCTTTCAAACACTGTGTGTGAGCCCCTTGTCTGCCTGGCTAGGCTATGGATCTGCGCTTGGATGGTCGTGCGCGAATATCACAACAGCCGCATTCAGACGCAGTGCTTCCTTCATAGGAATCGCACCATGAGAAAACCTTTCCTTCTAGCAGCCGTTCTTTTGGCGGTGCCTGGCTGTCTGGTGGCTGGCTTCATGATGCTCTGCGAGATCGCCACCGATCCTTTTGGCCGAGAACTGGCGCTCCGATCCGGACCGAGCCACGGCCCGGATGGCAAGACCGAGTTGAACCTGAGCGACGAACTGGTCTGGCGGCGGCATGCCGCTCCAGCGTGAGAGGCGCCTACCCGTGTGTTCCGAAGCGGGTCTCAGACGAGTTCGAGGATGCAAGCCCCAAGCGGCAGCCTCACCTGAGTGCGCAAGAGCCGGACGCCACAGTTACCCCCGTGCCGAGTGGCACGTCCACTATTGGAGGACGCATATGAGAGTCGCGCCAACGGCCTTGCTGGCCGCCATCGGTCTTGGCCTGGCAGCCCCGGTATCGGCTGCCGATACGCAGCAACTGGCACAGATCGCCAAGGATGCCTACGTCTACGGTTACTCGCTGATCACCACGGAAGTCACCCGCGTGCAGATGACCAACGTGGCCGAGGTAGACAACGAGCACGCGCCCATGGGGCAGTTCTTCAACGTCAAGCGCTACCCGCCAGCCGAGTACCGCGGGGTGTCGGCACCCAACGCCGATACGCTCTATTCGATCGTGCCCAACCCGCTGAACAAGTTCACCGTCAGCCCGCGCGATGATCTGCAGTACAACGCCGATGGCTCGCTGACCCTGTACTTCCAGCACGAATCGCTTGGCAAGGACAAGGAGTCCAACTGGCTGCCGGCACCTCAGGGCGGCTTCCTGCCGATGCTGCGCATGTACTGGCCGAAGGTGCAGAGTCCGTCGATCTTCGACGGCAGCTGGGCTCCGCCTCAGGTCGTCCGAGCGCAATAGCGACCTTCTTAGCTCACCCCCTCGCCGCTGGGGGGTAAGGTAAAGTCGAGCAACCCTATGCTGTGCCTCGTGCCATCGCGGCGCGCGGTATGACCCGCGCCGGAGAGAGCCCCTACCTCTTACAAGAACAATGGAGCGAAGCCGTGCTGGGTTTGATGCAGGATCACCCCCTACTTATTTCATCGGTTCTCGAGCATGCCTTGAGGTGCCATCCGACGGGGCAGATTGTCTCGCGTACGGTCGAGGGCCCCATGCACCACTGCACCTACGCTGACATAGGGCGCCGTGCAAAACAGATGGCCAACGCGCTGAGTCGGCTCGGAATCGAGCCGGGCGATCGCATCGGCACCCTGGCGTGGAACGGCTATAGGCACCTGGAGCTGTATTTCGCAGTGTCCGGCATGGGCGCGGTGCTGCACACGATCAACCCCAGACTGTTTCCCGAGCAGATCGAGTTCATCGTCAGCCATGCCGAAGACCGCGTGCTGTTCTTTGACCTGAGTTTCGCCGCACTGGTCGAGCAACTGGCGCCGCATCTGACCGGTGTGCAGGCCTTCGTGGCGATGACCGAGCGCAGCCACATGCCCGATATACGGGTACCCAACCTGCTGTGTTTTGAGGAGCTTATCTCCGACGAAAGCGAGGAATTCGCCTGGCCGAGTTTTGACGAACGCCAGGCATCTTCCATGTGCTACACCTCTGGCACCACCGGTAACCCCAAGGGGGTGCTGTATTCTCATCGCTCTTCGCTGCTGCACTCGCTGGCGCTTTGTACCCGTGAGGGTTTCGGCCTGTCTTCGCTGGACTCGGCATTGCTGGTGGTGCCCATGTTCCACGTCAATGCATGGGGCATGCCCTACGCCTGCGCCATGACCGGTACCAAACTGGTGCTACCAGGGCCGGCTCTTGACGGAGCGAGTATCTACGAACTGATGCGCAGCGAGCGAGTGACCCTGGCCCTGGGCGTGCCGACCGTGTGGATGATGCTGCAGCAGCATGTCGAAAGTCAGGGGCTTTTGCCTGCCAGCGAGCTTTGTCTGGAGCGGGTAGTGATCGGGGGTGCTGCGGCGCCGCGCAGCCAGGTCGAGCGCTTCGAGCGTGACTTCGACACCCGGGTCATGCACGCCTGGGGCATGACCGAAATGTCGCCATTGGGCACGCTCTGCGCGCCCTTGCCCAAGCACGTCGGTGCCGACCTCGAGGCGCGCCTGGACCTTCAGGCCAAGCAGGGCAGAGCGCTGTTCGGCGTGACCATGAAGGTGGTCGACGAGGATGGCGCCGAGTTGCTGCGCGACGGCCGCTCGGCAGGGCGCCTGTTGGTGAAGGGGCCCTGGATCGCCAGCCACTACTACCGGCAGACCGAGACCATCCTCGATGAGGAGGGCTGGTTCGATACCGGCGACGTGGCCACCATCGATGCCGACGGCTACATGCAGATCACTGACCGCGCCAAGGATGTGATCAAGTCGGGCGGGGAATGGATTTCCTCCATCGATCTGGAGAATGCCGCGATGGGCCACCCGGCGGTCGCTGAAGCGGCGGTAATCGGCATCCCTCACGAGAAGTGGCAGGAACGCCCGCTGCTGGTGGTGGTGTTGAAATCGGGCAAGTCGGCGAGCAAGGCACAGCTGCGCGACTTCCTCGCCGAGCGCGTGGCCAAGTGGTGGCTGCCGGACGACGTGGCCTTCGTCGATGCCCTGCCGCATACCGCCACTGGCAAACTACAGAAGATGAAGCTGCGTGAGCAGTTTCGTGATCATGTTCTTCAGGCAGATTGAGACCAGGGCCCTGCTTACCGACTGGCGCAGCGGTGGAGTCTGCACCGATACTGGTAACGAATTCATTCCCTGCCCGAGGCGCCGTACGTGGAAAGGATCGAGCCAGAGCTGGTACTCAAGACCACCCCGCCGAGAAGCCAGAAGACTGCCTACCGCCGTGAACGCCTGAGCCTGGAGATGGATGGGCTGGCTTCACGCATGGCCATTTCCGTGCATGCGCCAGCGGGTTTCGGCAAGACCTGGTTGCTGTCTCAGTGGCGTCGCGAGCTGCTTTCTCGCGGTGCTGTCGTGGCATGGCTGACCCTGGATGGCCGCGACGACGGAGTGCGCTTCGTACAGGGCCTGGCCGCCGCCATGCTGGTGGCCAGCGGTCGTCAGGTTTTTGCCAGTTCGACCAACCAGGCCATGAGCCGCCGCGACGCGCTGGGTGATCTGACCGAGTGGCTGGCCGAAGTGGCCGACCTGGGCGGTGAGGTGGCGTTGATACTGGACGAAGTCGACGTGCTGCCGGATGCCACCATTCGCTTTGCTCTGGCTTATCTGCTGCACAATGCGCCGGCCAACCTGCGCGTGCTGATGGCTTCGCGCCGCCGCCTCAATCTGCAAGCTACCGAGCTGGAGGCGCGTGGGGCATTTCTCGGTTTGGGCCTGGAGGACCTGCGTTTTCGCGTCGAGGAAACGGTAGAGGTGCTCGCCAGTCGCTTCGGTGAGAGTCTCGACATAGACCTGCGGGTCGTGTTGCACGAACTGACCGAGGGTTGGCCTCTGGGTTTGCAGCTTACGGTGGCGGCTATCGAGAGAAGCGGTACTCCGGCGCGCGCCATCGAGGAGCTCAAGGCCTGTACCGGGGATATCCAGCGCTACTTCGTGGATAGCCTGGTGGAGAAGCTGCCCGCGGATCAGGTCGACTTTCTCACCTGCATCGCCTTGCCGGAAAACCTGCATCCCGAACTGTGCATCGCGCTGACGGACGACCCGCAGGCGGGCGAACGGATGTCTGAGCTATGCGCCAGCACGCCGATCTTCGCCGAGTCGCAGGGCACCGACTGGGTGCGTATCCACCCTTTGGCTCGCGAGTTCCTGCAACAGCGTGTGGCCCTGCTGTCGCAGGCGCGGCGCAGCGATCTGCACCGGCGGGCCGCCGTCTGGCTGGAGACCCGCGGCTTCTTCGAGGAGGCGGCGCGCCATTACCTGAGTGCCGAACTGCCGGCGAAGGCCTACAACATGATCGAGCAATGCCTGTACGAGATCATGCTGCGTGGCCAGTTCAATCGGGTCATCGAATGGATTGGCGAGCTGCCCGCCGCAGAGGTCGAATCGCGTCCGCGCATGTGCCTGGCAGCTGCCTGGGCACTGGCCATGAGCGATCGTTCGGAGCAGGCCAGGCATCTGATCGAACGGTTGCAGTCCGATCCATCGATCGATGAGGAGGCCAGCTGCGAGGCTGCCGCCATCGCCTCGGCTGCCGCCTATTTCTCCGACCGCCCGGACGAGTCTCAGGCCATCATCGGCCGCTGGACGCAATCGCCGCCGCGAAGCTCGGTGAAGGTGCAGGCCATATTGGCCAACCAGCAGGCACGCCTGGCGCTGTTTCGCGGCCAGCCGGAGGCCGCCCGGCGCATCTGTCGCAAGGCGCCGCAGTTCAGCTGGACGGACGGCCTGGATGCGATTCGCGGTTTTGCCGAGTGGGTGGTCGGCGTCACCTACCTGTGGGAGGGGCGCATGCAACCTGCCGCAGACTCCCTGCGCAACACCTTGCAGCGTGCCGAGCAGGATATCGGTCGGCGTAGTTCGGTGGCGACCCTGCTGGCCTGCTCGTTGGCGGCGGTGCTGCTGGAGCGGGACGAGCTGGGCGAAGCGACTACCCTGCTGGCGAACCGGCTGGACGTCGTCGAACGGCTGGCCAGCCCTGACGCCATCGTCTTCGGTTTCGTCACGGCAGCACGACTGGCGGGCCTGCAAGGGCAGGGTAACCGTAGCTACGATCTGCTGGAGGCGCTATATGCCCTCGGTGACGAGCGCAATGTGCCGCGGTTTCGAATGGTCTCGCTCGGCGAGCAGATCCGTCTGCATGCGCTGCAGGGGCGAGTGGATACCTGCCAGGTGCTGTGGCGGCGGATCGAGGAGGTGCTTCCAGCCTGTTTCCACGACCCTGACAGCCTGCTGGCGCCGGAGCTGCGCCTGCATGTCGGTATCGCTCGTGCCTATACCTTGCTGGCGCAGCGAGGTTGGCCGGAGTTGCTGGTTACCGCCTCCGAACTCCATGAGTTGGCCAGCCGGATGCGGCGTGGTCGCGAGCTGGTACAGGCCCTGCTATTCAAGGCCCTTGCGCTGCATGAGACGGGGCGCGACGGCCAATCCAGCCTGCGGGAGGCTCACAGCCTGGCGGCGGAGTACGGCATGCGTCGGGTGCTGCTCGATACCCACCCGTTGCTGGCTCGCTGGAACCTGCAGGAAGATCCATCCGTGAAGGCGTTACCCAAGGCGCCCGCCATGGAAACTGCTGCGCGGATTCCCGCGACCAAGGTAGCGCCAAGCCGCCTGCTGACACCCAAGGAGCAGGAGGTTCTGCAGCTGCTGGCACGCAATCTTTCCAACAAGCAGATTGCCCTGGCCCTCAACGTCGGCGAGGAGACGGTCAAGTGGCACCTGAAGAATCTCTTCGGCAAGTTCCAGGCGGGTACGCGACGGCATGTAGTGGATCGCGCCTACATGCTCGGTATCCTCGAGGCGGAGCGCTGATTCGGCGCCGCTTCGCTGCCAGCTCCGATCCCTAGCCCCCCATCTCCCTGACGCAACCCCCCATACGCTGGGGGGGGCATGCTCCTCTGCCGCGCATACCTTCTCCACACGGATTCAATGCCAGCCGGATTCCTCCGGCGAGGCCGTCGACCTGGTGGAGCCAACATGTCGGAACGAGTGCTCATCGCAGGGGTTGGAGTTACCCCCTTCACCCCATTGACCACACGAAGCCCGCTGCCCGAACTCGTCGGTCGTGCGGTGCGCCTGGCGCTTGAAGATGCGCGCATCGACTACGACCTCGTCGATCAGGTGTTCATGGCCAGCGTGAATTGTGGGGTCGGCATCAGCGAGCAGCTGTTGATGCAGATCGGCTTGTCCGGTGTGCCGATGTTCTGCATGCGCGATGGCGGAGTCTCCGCCAGCACCGCCGTGCACCAGGCGAGAAACAGCATTCTGGCTGGCGAGGCCGAGGCGATCCTGGTGCTCGGCTTCGAGGACATGCGTGCAGGCATCAGCAAGCGCACCCTGTTCGGGCTGGACGATTTACCCGGAGATGACCTGGCAGAGGCCTCACTACCCGCCACGCCCTTGCACATGATTGCCCTGCGCGACCATCCAGCGGCGCTTTATGCGGCGCAGATGGCTTGGCTGAAAGACCACCTGGGCGTCACGGATGCCGGCTTCGAGGCGGTGGTCGAGCGGGCCCGCAATCGTGCCCGTCAGGGTGGCGCGATCATGGCCGATTCGCTTCAGCAGGACGCTTGGCTGCCTCCCTATCTATGCCCGCCTGCCTGTGGCGCGGCAGCGGTGCTGCTCTGCTCCCAGGCTTTCGCCGCGCGCTACGGCGCCCGTGGCGGGGTGGCCATTCTCAGCAGTACGCGTGCCAGCGAAACGCTCTCGGAACTGGCAGCCGGCAACCTTCTGGATGTGCTTGGCCGTGCGGCGACCCGCAGGGCCTGCTTGCAGGCCTGCGCACAGGCCGGAGTTGGCGTCGAGGATCTGGACGTCGTCGAGTTGCATGACCAGAGCGTGGGCGACTTCCTGACGTTCAGCGCCGCGCTGGGTCTGTGCGAGGAGGAGGGGATGGGCGAGTTTGCCCTGTGTGAAACGTCCAGGCCTGCCGTCTGCCCATCGGGTGGGTTGCTCGGATGCGGCCTGGTGCCGGGAGTCAGCGCCCTGGCGCAACTGGCGGAGCTGGTTCGCCAGCTCCGCGGTGAAGCGGGGGGGCGCCAGGTTCATGGGGCCCGCACTGGTCTTCAGCACAGTGCCGCCGTCGGCCGTTCGGTCACGGTCGCGATTGTTCAGCGGCTCTGAGTTCGTAACTGCAGCATTCACCACAACACAGTGAGTATCACGATGAAGAACAACAATAATACCCGCCATCTCTTGCGGCCCAGCCTGTTGGCCTCGGCCGTGCTGGTCGCGATGGGTGGCCTACCCGTGCATGCCCTCGAGCTGGATACCGGCATCGATGACCTCCAGGTACGCTTCGACAACACGCTGAAGTTCAACTACGCCCAGCGCGTGGAAAGCGCCAATTCCAAACTGGCCAATGCCTGGAACAACAACGACGGCAACCGCAACTTCTCTGCGGGCAGCGCCGTCTCCCAGCGGGTGGATGTGCTCTCCGAACTGGACGTTGTCTATCAGCAGAGAATGGGCTTTCGGGTCAGTGCCAACAGCTGGTACGACCATGCCTACGACAAGGTGGGCAGTGCCAATGCGGCGACCAATCAGCTTCATAACGGCGCGCCGGATTCGCGCACGCTGAGCAGTTATGCCGACCGCTATTTCAACGGTCCTTCGGCCGAAGTTCTCGATGCATTCGCGTTCTTCAGCGCCGAGGTCGGCGAGGAGTCGCTGCTGAGCGCCAAGCTGGGCAAGCATACCCAGTACTGGGGCGAGAGCCTCCTGGCCTTCGCCCATGGCAACAGCTACGGCCAATCCGGCCTGGATATCGCCAAGGCCCTGGCGGTGCCGGGCACCGAGGCCAAGGAGCTGTTCATCCCGCGCAATCAGCTTTCGCTGAATTTCACCTTGAATTCCGAATTGTCCGTCGGTGCCCAGTACTTCCTGGACTGGGATGCTTCGCGTCTGCCTGAGTCGGGAACCTATCTGGGCTTCAACGATGCCATCCAGCATGGCAGCGACGATCTCTCGCTGATCGCCCAGCCCAATCCGATCTTCGGCTTGGTGCCAGGCGCTCCCCGATTCCTGCGGCTGACCGGTGGGCATACCTACACGCCGGACAAACGCGGCGACTTCGGTCTGATGGCCAAGTGGAGCCCCGCGTGGCTCGACGGCACGCTCGGGATTTACTACCGCAATACCTCCGACATCCTGCCCAACCTGGCTTTGCAGCCGGTAGCGGTGGGCATGCCGCAGCTGATGTCCGGTGTCGTGGGCAGCTACAACCAGTTCTATGTCGACGACATCGACGTATACGGCATCAGCCTGTCGAAGAATATCGCCGGCGTCAGCGTGGGCGTGGACGTCAACTACCGCGAAAACATGCCGCTGGCCAGCATCCCGGCTACCGTCAACCCGCTCGCTGCGGCGGGCACGCCGGGTTTCGTCAGCCGCTTCGATGGCAGCGACGGCGTTGCACGTGGCAAGACGGTGCATGCCGTGGTCAACGGCCTGACCACCTTCGCCGGTACCCCGGTGTGGGATGGTGCCTCGCTGTTGGTCGAGCTTGCCTACAGCCGCTGGCTGGATGTGACCAAGAACGAGCAACTGTTCAAGGGCGAGGCCTGGTACCGCGGCATCGACAAGGTCACCAAGGACAACTATGTCCTGGGAGTCAACTTCACCCCGACCTGGTACCAGGTCTTCCCTGGCGTCGATATCCATCTGCCGATGACCTACAACGTCGGCCTCAACGGTCACTCTGCCGTGCAACTGGGTGGCAACGAGGATTCCGGCAGCTACTCGGTAGGCATCGCCGCCGACGTGCGCAATCAGTACCGCTTCGACCTGAAGTACGTGGACAACTTCGGCCCGTTCGACACCTGCGAGTCGCCGGTCGATGGGGCCGCTCCGGGCGCCAACGGTCAGTACAACTGCGCACTGGGCCAGCCCACTGCCTTTGCCGGTACGCCTGCGCAGTTGAAAGACCGCGGCATGGTCACCTTCACCTTCAAAACGACGTTCTGATCACTGCCTGATCACAGGAGATAGCTATGACATTTCTCAAAACCCTGCTGGCCAGTGCACTGGTCATGGCCTTGGGAGGCGTTGCACAGGCGGCCGTCTCGCCTGAGCAGGCCGCAGAACTTGGCAAGAGCCTGACCCCGGTTGGTGCCGAGCAGGCCGGCAATGCCGACGGCACCATCCCTGCTTACAACGGCGGGCTTACCACCGTGCCCAGCGGTTACAAGGCTGGTAGCTCCATGCGGGTCGATCCCTTTGCCGACGAGACGCCACGTCTGGTGATAACCGGACAGAACGTCGCAGAGCATCAGGACAAGCTGACTGCCGCGACCCAGGCGTTGTTAAAGCGTTTCCCAAGCTACCGCGTCGATGTCTACCCGACGCACCGAACGGTGGCGTTGCCGCAGCGTCTGCTCGACAACACTCTGAAGAACGCGGTGCAGACCCAGGCAGTAGAGGGCGGCCTCGCCCTGGAGACCGCCTTGCCCGGCGTGCCGTTCCCCATTCCGCAAAGCGGCTACGAGGTGATGTGGAACCACTTGCTTCGTTATCAGGGCCACGCAATCAACTCCAAATACGATTCGTGGAACGTCGATGCCTCCGGCACGGCATCGCTGGCCACCACGGGTAACGCCTTCATCGAGTATCCGCTGTACGACCCGGCCAATACCGGTCCGGCCAAGGAAAACGACATCTATTTCAAGACCAAGCTCTACTATCAGGGACCTGCGCGTCGTGCCGGCGAGGCGATTCTGATTGTCGACGCGGTCAATCCGCTGAAGCAGCCGCGGCGTGGCTGGCAATATCTGCCGGGGCAGCGCCGGGTCAAGCTGGCACCGGACATCGCCTACGACACGCCGAACCCGGGAGCGGTCGGTGCATCCACCTACGATGACGCCTGGGTATTCAACGGCGCGATGGACCGCTTCGACTTCAAGCTGGTGGGCAAGAAGGAAATGTACGTGCCGTACAACACCTACAAGCTGAACTACCACGAGAAGGCGGCCGACATCACCACGCCCAACCACATCAATCCGGATCTGACGCGTTGGGAGCTGCATCGCGTATGGGTGGTCGAGGCCACGCTGAAGCCAGGCAAGCGCCACATCTACGCCAAGCGCACCTTCTACGTGGACGAGGACAGCTGGATCGCCCTGGCCTCCGATGCCTATGACGCACGTGGCCAGCTGTTCCGTGGCGCCTTCGCGCACATGGCCTACAGCTACGACGTGCAGGCGCCGAACTCGGACAACCACATGTTCTACGACTTCGTCTCCGGGTCCTACAACATCACCGGCATCTATGGCCCCTATGGCGGCGTGAAGTACATCGAGCCGCTCTCCAAAGCCCAGTGGTCGGCGGAGTCGCTGGCCGGTGCCGGTATTCGCTGAGTCGCACTCCAGCGGTGATTTCCACCGAGGGGCCGTATGCCCTCGGTGGCTTTTTAACCCGGGAACTCCATCATGAATATGTTCAAGGGGGCAGCCTTGGTTGCCCTGATCGTGGCCGTGGCTCTGCCGTTTACCCGTGAGGTCGTCGCGGCCGCAAACCTCGATGTGCTGGACACACCGGCGACGTACAGCCCGCTGGCAACCCAGGGCATTCTCACCGGCATCGCTCGGGCCGGAACACGACTGGTCGTGGTCGGCCAGCGCGGCCATATCCTCTACTCCGACGATGCCGGCCAGCAATGGCAGCAGGCCCAGGTGCCAGTCAGCTCGGATCTGGTCGCCGTGCATTTTCCTACCGCAAGTCTCGGCTGGGCGGTTGGTCACGATGGCGTGGTGCTGCATAGCAGCGATGCCGGCGCCACTTGGCTACGCCAGTTGGATGGTCGCCGGATTGGAGCGCTCATGCTCCAGCACTATCAGCGCCTGGCGGCACTCCGGCCCGAGGACGACGCTCTGGCTGCATGGATAGAGGAAGCGCAGCGCATGGAAGAGCAGGGCGCGGACAAACCTTTCCTGGACGTCTGGTTCGCCGATGAGCGTGACGGCTATGTAGTCGGGGCCTTCGGCCTGATCCTTAAGACCGAGGATGGCGGCCGCAGTTGGCATCCGTTGCTCGAGCGCGTCGACAACCCGAGCCTGCTGCATCTGTACGCCATTCGCCCGGTCGGCGAGGAGCTGTTTGTGGTTGGCGAACAGGGTCTGGTGCTGCGCCTGGACCGGTCGGCACAACGTTTCACTGCCATTCCCATGCCTTACAACGGCAGCTTCTTCGGAATCCTCGGCAAGCCCGGAGTGGTCATTGCTTACGGCTTGCGTGGCAACGTGTTTCGTAGCACGGATGGGGGAGCGAACTGGAGCAAGGTGGAGACAGGCCTGGAGCTGAGCATCACGGCAGGCACTGTGATCGCCGACGGTCGCATGGTGTTGTTCACCCAGTCCGGCCACCCGCTGGTGAGTTCCGATGATGGCGCCAGCTTCCAGCCAGCCGAGCAATCGCGCTTGTTACCCGTATCCGCCGCAACCGAGTCAGGTACCGGTTCGCTGGTTCTCGCCGGCCCTCGTGGCGTGCGTCTGTTGCCGTTCGAATAAGTACAAGAAAGAGAGACAACCTTCATGGCTATCCAAAAGCTCGACTCCATGCCCGTGATCCGCGAGCTGAAGGACTTCGACGCCCGCTCCGGCAGCCTGCTGGAGCGATTGATCTTCAACCATCGCCGGCTGGTGATCTTCGCCTGTCTGCTCGTCACCCTGGTGCTGAGTTACTTCGCCGCGACGCGTCTGGAGCTCAATGCCAGTTTCGAGAAGATGATTCCGCACAACCAGCCCTTTATCAAAAACTACCTGGAGAACCGCCACGCGCTGCGTGGCCTGGGCAGTTCGGTACGGGTGGTGGTGGAAAATACCCAGGGCGACATCTTCGACCCTCACTATCTGGAAGTGCTGAAAGAGGTCAACGACGAGCTGTTCCTCACCCCGGGTGTCGACCGCGCCTGGATCAAGTCGTTGTGGACACCGGCCGTACGCTGGACCGAAGTGACCGAAGAGGGTTTCCGTGGCGGTCCGGTCATGCCCGATTCCTACGACGGTTCGGTCCAGGGGGCCGAGCAGTTGCGCCTCAATATCGCCCGTGCCGGCATCGTCGGCAGTCTGGTGGGTAATGACTTCCAGTCATCGATGATCTTCGTGCCGCTGCTGGACAAGGACCCCGTTACCGGCCAGTCGGTCGATTACCATGCCTTCTCCCGGCTTCTCGAAGAGAAGCTGCGCGGCAAATTCGAGTACGCCGGCAGCAACGGCCAGCACGCCGCGGATCAGGAAGGGACAGGCAAGATCAAGATCCGCGTGATCGGCTTCGCCAAGCTGGTCGGCGACCTGATCGACGGCCTGATGAAGGTGATGCTGTACTTCGGCGTCGCTGCAGTGATCGCTACTGCCATCATCTACGCCTACACCCGCTGCGTGCGCAGCACTGCACTGGTGGTCAGCTGTTCGGCGGTGGCAGTGGCCTGGCAGCTCGGCCTCGTGGCGCTGCTCGGCTATGCGCTCGATCCCTTCTCCATCCTGGTGCCGTTTCTGGTATTCGCCATCGGCGTATCCCATGGCGCGCAGAAGATGAACGGCATCATGCAGGACGTCGGCCGCGGTACCCACCAGCTGGTGGCGGCTCGCTACACCTTCCGACGGCTATTCCTCGCTGGCCTGACCGCGCTGCTGGCCGATGCGGTGGGCTTTGCCGTGCTGATGCTGATCGACATACCGGTGATCCAGGATCTGGCGATCACCGCGAGCATCGGCGTGGCCGTGCTGATCTTCACCAACCTGGTGTTGTTGCCGGTGCTGCTCTCCTACACCGGCGTCAGCCAGGCCGCCGCCGTGCGCAGCCTGGTGGAAGAAGGCGAGGAGCGCCGGGGCAGAGGCCTCGGCGCTCTCTGGAACCTGCTCGACCGCTTCACCGAGCGCCGCTGGGCAAGTGTGACCGTGGCCGTCGCCGCTCTGCTGGCGGTTGGTGGGATAGCGGTCAGCAGCCAACTGCAGATCGGCGACCTTGATCCGGGTGCGCCCGAGCTGCGCGCGGATTCGCGTTACAACCGCGACAACGCCTACATCACCGAGCACTATTCGCTGTCCAGCGATCTCTTCGCGGTGATGGTGAAAACCCCGCCGGAAGGCTGCCTGAAGTACCAGACACTGGTGGAGGCCGACAGACTGGGCTGGTTGCTGCAGCAACAGCCCGGAGTACAGGCCACGGTATCGTTGGTCGATGCGGTGCGTCAGATCACCGCCGGTACCTACGAGGGCAACCCGAAATGGCTGACCGTGGCGCGCAACCAGGACGTACTCAACTACGG
Source organism: Ectopseudomonas guguanensis (assembly GCF_900104265.1). Classification (GTDB taxonomy): domain Bacteria; phylum Pseudomonadota; class Gammaproteobacteria; order Pseudomonadales; family Pseudomonadaceae; genus Aquipseudomonas; species Aquipseudomonas guguanensis. The sequence goes on along the minus strand of NZ_FNJJ01000006.1, from coordinate 43,890 downwards.
CGCCCAGCAGGCCTCGGTGAACAACCCGGATCTGTTCAACAACGAATGCACCATGATGCCGGTGGTTGCCTACCTGTCCGATCACAAGGCCGAGACCCTGGAGCGCGTGGTGCAGGTGGCCGATGAATTCGCCCGCGAGCACAGCACGGATGAGCGGCAGTTCCTCCTTGCCGCCGGCAGCGCAGGGATCGAGGCGGCCACCAATATCGTCGTGCGCGAAGCCAACCGCACCATGCTGATCTATGTCTATCTGGCGGTCATCGTGCTGTGTTTCATCACCTTCCGCAGCTGGCGTGCGGTGGTCGTGGCGGTGGTACCCCTGATGCTGACGTCGATACTCTGCGAGGCGCTGATGGTGTGGCTGGGCATGGGGGTGAAGGTCGCCACCCTGCCGGTGATCGCTCTCGGTGTGGGCATCGGTGTGGATTACGCGCTCTACCTGCTCAGCGTGCAGCTGGCCCAGCAACGCGACGGTTTGCCGCTGGCCCAGGCCTACAAGAACGCCGTGGCCTTCACCGGCAAGGTGGTGGCATTGATTGGCGTCACCCTGGCCGCCGGTGTGGTTACCTGGGCCTGGTCGCCGATCAAGTTCCAGGCCGACATGGGCATCCTGCTGACCTTCATGTTCGTCTGGAACATGATCGGTGCGCTGGTGTTGATTCCGGCCCTGTCGCATTTCCTGCTCAGGAAGGCACACTGAGGGTTAGGCCGTGCGCCAGTGGCTGTTGCGGTTGTGGTTGCTTGGCCTGGGGGCCGTTACGCCACTGGCGGCTCAGGCCGATCGCCTGCGTATCTGTGTGAGCGACCATGCCTATCCGCCCTTGACCTTTCCGCATCGTGACGGCCAGGCCCAGTATCTGATCCGCCGTGCCGTCGGCGAGGTCGGCTGGCAGCTGGAGTTCGTCGTGCTGCCCTGGCGACGTTGTCTCAAGGCAGTGACGCAGGGCGACCTCGATGGGGCCGCTACTGTCGCCGACACGGCCGAAAACCGTAGCAAACTGGCGATGCCGCTGCGGCGTGGCATGGCCCATGCGGCGCGCTCCGTGGGCGAGGTCGTGGCGGTGGTAATCCGCCGTCGGGATAGCCAGACCGAGTGGAACGGCAAGGTCTTCAGCGCGCTACGGACGCCGGTCATCCACGAGGCCGGCATTTCGGCCTTCAGCGAGCGCCTGGCGGAACTCGGCTATCGCGGCCTGGACAGCGCCCACTCGCCGGAGCAACTGATGCGCATGCTGCTGATGGGGCGCGCGGACGTCGCCCTCGGCCTGGAGCCAAGGGTAAGCGAGTTGTTGCGACAGCCCGAGTTCGCGGGATTGCAGCGCCTGCCTTTGCCCTTCATGCGCAGTAACACCTACCTGGCGTTCAACAAGGCGCTATATGCCGAACAGCGGGAGCACCTGGATCGCGTCTGGATGGCCATCGAGCGGATACGTCACTCGCCGGAGTGGCCGGAGCTGGCACGCACGATCTACCCGGGCCGCCTGCACACCCCAGGCGTTGCTGGCGACAGGCAGGAGCCCTAGACGGCTGATACTTCTCCGTGAAAGGAGGGAATGTCGATGCGGTTGGCCCTAGTGCCGTTGCTCGGTCGTTTTTATGTGCCGGGGCTGAGCGAGGAGGGGGTACGGAGCCCGACGACGAGGACCTAGCGCTGCGTGTCGGCGCATGGTGCGCCGTCATCTGTGCGAACTGTGGCTAACGACCAGAGCGAGCTGACTGCTCTGGGGGGCGAGAGACCTGTCTTCGACTTACAAGCCATGGCGCCGGCGCATCAGCTCGATCTGTTCCGCGTGCTCCAGGAGGAAACGGTCGAATTCGGCGATCAGCTCTGGTCGCCTGATACTGGATAGGTAGTAGTGGTCCTCCACATAGCCCATTTGCGGCGCGAATACCAATGCGTCTGGTGTCAGTCCCAATTGCTGCAGGTGATGGGCCGCTACCCGGGGGTTGAGGTATACCGCATCTATTCGATTGCTCAACGCCATGCGCAGTAGCGCGTCGATGCGGTTGTTCTGCACCAGTTGCATGCGTCCGCTACGTATGGCTTCCAGATAGGGCCAGGGGGTGAACCCATTCTGGGTGCCGAGCAGCTTTACGCGTCCAGGCTCTTGGCCCAGGTCTGACGGCTTGAGCAACATGCCGTCCAGATAAGTTGCGGTTGGCTGACTGTAATGAATGACCAGACCAGCCTTCTGCTCGGCATTCCACAAGGGATGGTCAGGGTATTTGAGATCAAAGCGGCCGGAGAGAAAGTCGCGGTGGAGGCGTTGCACCGGCCGAGGCTCATAGATGAAGCGGTATCCTCGGCTAGCGGCGAAAGCATCCAGCAGTTCACGGGCGTAGCCGCGGTACTCGTCGTCCTGTACCTCGTAGTAAGGCAGATAGGGCTGCAATTCGACGCCGACGCGGATTGTCTCCTGAGAGTGCGCTTGCAGGCATAGGCAGAGAACAGGCAGGCAGAGCAAGCTCTTCATCGAGACGCCCTCTAGGTGCGAAAGCGTATGGCCTGCTGCTGCAGACCATTGGCCAACTGGGCCAACTCGCGGCTGGCAACGGAATTCTGTTGGGCGGCGCTGACGACTTCCTGAATGCTATCGTTGAGGCCGGTTATATTGAGGCTGATGTCACAGGCCACTGCGGTCTGCTCTTCTGTGGCTGTGGAAATTTGCACGCTGCCGTCGGCGATGCAGTCGACCGCCGCGGCAATATGCTGCAGCACTTCGCCCGAGCGTCTGGCATGGCCGACGCTTTCATCGGCCTGAGCACAGGACTGACGCATCGCCTCGACCGCCTGGCGAGCCCCTTCCTGCAGGGCGGCGATCATGCCGTGGATGGATTCGGTGGCTTGCTGAGTATTGCTCGCCAAACTCCGTACCTCGTCCGCGACCACTGCAAATCCGCGTCCAGCCTCGCCGGCACGGGCGGCCTCGATGGCCGCATTTAGGGCCAGCAGGTTGGTCTGTCCGGCGATGTTCTGAATGACTGTCAGAACGCTGCCTATCTCCTCACTTTTGGCGTGCAGGCGGTCGATGACGCCGGCGCCTTGCTGGACCCTTGCGCTTAGCTGTTCGATGGCCTGCACGTTGGACTGCACCAGGCTGCTGCCCAGATGGGCTTCGCGCCGCGCCTCAGCGGCATTGCCGGACGTGTTCTGCGCACTGCCGGCAACCTCCTGGATGGCTGCGCTCATCTCGTGCACCGCCGTGGCGACCAGGGCGGCCTGTTGGCCTTGCTGGGCGGTCGCACCACTGACCTGGACGCTGATCGTGCTCATCTGTTCGGCTGACGCCGCTAATTGGCTGGCGGTGTCGCCGAGATGACGGATCAGGCTGTGGAAGTGCTCGAGCAGGGCGTTGAGCGCCTGCGCGGTGATGGCCAACTCGTCGCGACCCTCCACGGGTACGCGCAGGGTAAGGTCGCAGTTGTGACGAACCTCACCGATCAGACCGCACAGGCGGCCCAAGGGGCGGATGATTGAAAGGGCGATGGTCCACGAGCAGGCGAGCACCAGCAGCAAAGCGATGAGCCCGACAGCGATGAAGAGGTTGCGTGTCAGCAGATACTCGCTGTGTGTCGACTCGCTCAGCTTTCGGCCTTCGTCCAGTTGCAGCTGCACCAGACTATCCAGCTCGCTGCCCAGCGGGTCGAAGACCGCATAGAGCTGGCGGTTGAAGCTGCTCGCCTCCTGCTCACGCAGCGGTTCGCCAAGCTGGCGCAGATACCCTGTGGCCAGTCCGTCAGCCTCCTGCAGCAACGCCCGAATGCGCTCCAGATGCTGGCGCTCCTCAGCGGTCAGGCGCGTCGCGGAATAGGTGTCCAGTGCCTTGTCTGCCTCTTGGCGTGAGGTGGTGAACGTCTGGCGCAGCTGTTCTTCCACGATCAGACCCGCACGGTATTTGTGCAGGGCATCGACCATGTCCACCGCATAGGCATCGGCCACGCTCTTGATCTGGCTGATTGGTTGCATTCGATCAATGAACAGCTCCTCGAAGTGTCGGTTGAGCCGGCCAGCGATATCGAGAGCCAGTGCCATCACCACCACTAGGGCCGCGAGCGGCGCCAGGGTCAGGATCAGCAGGCGACGCTGGATGGAGATGCTGGCCAGCATGGTGGGTTTCTCCTTCGGTTGGGGCTACAGCTTGATCAACAGGGGGCCGTGGAAGGCCTGCATGATCAGCTCGGCGGGCTGGCCATGGGCGACGAGCTTGGCCATGGCGTTGAGGTAGGGGGTGAGGTGGCGGAAATAGCGCTTGTAGCCGGCGCACAGGTAGTTGAGCCCGGGCTTGCCGTCCGGTGTGTCGATGAAGCGGTTCTTCGGGCACTCGCCGTGGCAGGCGAACAGGTAGTCGCAACTGCGACAGTAGTCGGGCAGCGCCTCTTGCTTGGCCGCGCCGAAGGCCTGCTGGGCGGGCGAGGCGAGCAGCTCGGCCGGATCCTGCTCGCGGATGTTGCCAAGGCGGTACTCGGGGTACATGTAGTGGTCGCAGGAGTACAGGCTGCCGTCGTGCTCGACTATCGCCGCCTTGCCGCAGCGCGGGGCGAACAGGCAGACGCTGGGCGGCAGCTGGCACCAGGCGGCCAGCGCCCATTCGAAGTTCATCACGTGTACGCTGCCGACGTCCTGGCGCACCCATTCGTCGAAGATGGCCACGAGAAAATCGCCATAGGCCTCGGCCTCGACGCTTTGCGCCGTAACCGCTGCCGTGGTTGCCTGTATATCGCGCAGGCGCAGCTCGGGCGGGGTGGCGAACTGTTGACCGCGTGCGGCATCGGGCTGGGTCGGCGCGCGCTCGACCACCGGGTTGAACTGGATATGGCGCACGCCCGCCTCCTTGAGGAAACGGTAGAGTGCCAGCGGTTGTTCGGTGGCCTCACGCGTTACGGTGACCAGCACGTTGTAGGGCACCGCGTGCTGCTGCAGCAGGCGCAGGCCGCGCATCACGGCGTCGAAACTGGAGCGGCCGCGCTTGTCCGGGCGGTGCCGGTCGTGCAGTTGCCGTGGCCCATCGAGGCTGATACCGACCGTGAACCCCTCGCGGGCGAGAAAGGCACACCAGCTCTCGTCGAGCAGGGTGCCGTTGGTCTGCAGGGTGTTGCGAATGCGCTTGCCGCCGGCGAACTCGCGCTGGTAGTCCAGAGCGCGCTGGAAGAATTCCAGGCCGAGCAGGGTGGGCTCGCCGCCCTGCCAGGTGAACTCCACTACCGGGCTGCGCTGCGCCGCGATATAGCGCTGCACATAGGCGCGCAGCACCTCGTCGCTCATGCGAAAGCGGTTGCCCGCAGGGTGCAGCCGCTCCTTCTCCAGGTAGAAGCAGTAGTCGCAATCGAGGTTGCAGATCGGTCCGACGGGCTTGGCCATCAGGTGCAGGCCTTGCGGCTGGTGATTGCTCATGGCGCAGGCTCAGAGATAACCGAACTTGTGCGCGTCCTTGAGGACGATTTTGCGCAGCAGGCCGATCGAGACGCGCTTTAGCTGGAAGATCAGGCGGGCGAAGGGGCCCACCAGGATCAGATCGCGACCATCCTTCACCGCACGTATCAGGCTCTCGGCCACAAGCTCCGGGCTGCAGCCCTTGGCCTGGTAGTAGGACTGCAGGCGGCCGATCTGCTCGTCGCTCACCGAGGCGGCGATATTGCTGCGGCTGGCCACGATGGGCGTGTTGATCACGCCGGGACATAGGGTGGTGACCTGCACCTGGGTATCGTGCAGCTCCATCTTCAGTACTTCGCTGAAGCCGTAGACCGCATGCTTGGATGCTGCATAGGCGGCCATGCTGGGGGAGGGGAACAGCGCTGCCGCCGAGGCCACGTTGATTACCAGGCGCGGCCCGCCGGCTTCGATCATGGCCGGAATGAAGCAGTGGCAGCCATGCACCACGCCCATCAGGTTGATGTCCAGCACTCGCTGCCAGTGGCCCAGATCGCTGTCGAGAAAGCGGCCCAGGTAACCGATGCCGGCGTTGTTGACCAGCACGTCGAGAGTGCCCTGCGTGGCGTGAATGCGCGTTGCCAGCTCCGCCATGGCGCGGGCGTTGCTGACATCCACGGTATAGGCAAAACATTCGCTGCCGACCCCCGCGATCTGCTGGCGCAGCGACTCCAGGGCGGCGGTATCGATATCGCACAGCAGCACGGTAGCGCCCTGGCGGGCGAAGGCCAGCGCGGCGGCACGGCCGATGCCGGAGGCGGCGCCGGTGATCAGGACTTTCTTGTGGTTAAGATCGGCTATGGCCATGGTCGTCTCCTAAGGCCACGCATAGCGCGGCCCATGCAGTCTGGCTCAGGGGGTGTAGCGCACGAGCAGGTCCTGCACCTTGCCGTCGAAGGCAAAGGGCGCGCGCTCGAAGTAGTCCAGTGCCACCGGTGAGCCGAGATCCTCGCCGATGTCGAAGGTCTCGCTGGCGGTAAAGGTCAGCGGTGGGGCGAAAGGGGTCACCCCACTGGCCACTTCCTCGCCGTCTACCAGCAGGCTCAGTTGCACCGGAGCGGCTGGTTTGGCGGCGGTCGGTTGGGTGCGTACCTCGATGGTCGTGTTACCGGCGCTCAGAGGCCGTTCGGCACGCAGCTTGATACGCGCCAGCGCCATGGCGTTGTACTCGTAGACCACATGTCCTTGGTCCAGATAGAGGGTCACACCGCCACTGATGCCACCCAGCGCGTAGATCACGCCGTTGGCCTTTTCCGGTAGCTCGACCTGGACACTCACCAGGCTGCCGCGACTGCGCAGGTTGGGCGCGACGAACTCGGGCAGGCGCTTGGTACGTGCATCGAAGCGCCATTCCTGACGACCGTCACCAGCGAGCAGCGTCGGGTCGAGGAAGGGATACAGCCCCGCGCCAATGGGATAAACGTGGTTGGCCTTGGCCTGCGCATCGAATTCGGCCTTCAGCTCAGCGAGCTTCTCCGGGTATTTGTCCGCCAGGTCGATGGCCTGCGAATAGTCGCTGCGCAGGTCATACAGGGCCCAGCGGTCGTTCTGTGGCTGCCAGCCCATGAACTGGGCGAAGCCTTGGACCCAGGGCTTGCGCGGGCCGAACACCGAGGCCATCCAGCCATCCTTGTAGAGACCACGGCTACCAAATACCTCGAAGTATTGCGGCGGCTTGCGCGAATCGGCATGCGCCTCGTCAAAGCTGTAGCGCATGCTGACGCCGTCCAGTGGGTCCTGAACGACGCCGTTGACCGACTGCGGCGGCGCTATGTCGAGGATGTCGTAGACGGTCGGCGCGATGTCGTTGACGTGGTGAAACTGGTTACGGACCCGCTTGTCCGCCGCGATACCCTTGGGCCAGGACACTGCCAGCGGCGTGCGTGTGCCGCCGAAGTAGCCGGCTACCAGCTTGGTGCCGGGGAAGGGGCCTGAGCCGGCCCAGGCCCAGGCCGCGTTGTACATGCTCTCCAGCTTGGCCCCGCCCAGCGCCGACATGCCGCCGTACATGCTCTCGAGCACCTGCAACTGCTGTTCCTTGGGGAAGGGGATGCCGTTCTGTGCGAGCAGCTCGCTGATGCTGCCTTCCATGCCCTCGGCGGAGGCACCGTTGTCACCGAACACGTAGAAGATCAGGGTGTTGTCGCGCTCGCCCTGGCGCTCCAGCTCGTCGAGAATCTTGCCGGCCTGGGTGTCGGCATGCTCCATGAAGCCGGCATACACCTCCATCAGGCGGGCCTGGTAGCGCTGCTGCTCGGGGCTGAGGCTGTCCCAGGCCGGCAGCTCGGCCGGACGCGGGGTCAGCTGGGCGTTCTGCGGAATGAAGCCGAGTTCCTTCTGGCGCGCGAAGGTTTCTTCGCGGTAGCGATCCCAGCCGCTGTCGAACTTGCCCTTGTACTTGTCCGCCCAGCTGGCACTCACCTGGTGCGGGCCGTGTACGGCGCCCGGCGTCCAGTAGAGAAAGAAGGGCTTGTTCGGCGCCAGGGTTTTCTGTTCGTGCAGCCAGTTCACCGCCTGCTCGGCGAGATCCTCGCTGAGGTGGTAGCCCGGCTCGCGTGGCGGTTCGATGGGGGTGGTGTTGCGGTAAAGGCGCGGCTCGTACTGAGAGGTCTCGCCGGCGAGGAAGCCATAGAAATGCTCGAAGCCATAGCCGGTGGGCCAGGTATCGAAGGGGCCGGCCGCCGTGGTGTACTGGGTCGGGGTGTTGTGCCACTTGCCGAAGGCTGCGGTGCTGTAGCCATACTGCTTGAGCACTTCGGCCATGGTCGCCGAACTCTTGGGTATTTCCCCGGTGTAGCCGTCCCAGTCGGTGGCCAGCTCGGCGATGACGCCATTGCCCACCCGGTGATGGTTTCGCCCCGTCAGCAGCGCCGCACGTGTCGCCGAGCTGATTGCTGTGGTGTGGAAGGCGTTGTAACGGATGCCGCTGTCGGCGACCCGGCTCAGGGTCGGCGTGTGAATGCCACCGCCGACGGTGTCGGCTTGGGCGAAGCCGGCATCGTCGAGCATGATGACCAGAATGTTCGGCGCGTCCTCCGGCAGGTGCGACGGCGCCTGCCGCTTCTGGTGCCGTGACTCCAGCAGGGTCGGGCCGGCATCGCTGGCTGACGGGGTCGGAGGGAAGGGCAGGTTGGCCTGCGCCATGGCGACAGGCGCACCGAGTAGCGCACCGATCGTCAGCGCCATCTGTCCCGGGCAGGGCTTCTTGATCATCTGGGTATCCATCTTGTTGTTCTATGGCGAGGAGCCCGCCGAACTTGCCGAGGCGGCGGGCGATGCGCTGGCTCAGGCTGCGAAGCTGGTGATGTCCCTGGCTTCGATGCCGTTGGCCTTGCAGTAGGCCAGGTAGCGCTCGACCCCGGATTTCCAGTTCTCGATGGCGCAGATATTGTCGTTCTCGTCGAAGTACAACAGGTCGCCCTGGACGATGTTCAGGGTGATGATCTCGTCGCCGTACTCGGTCAGCGCCAAGGGGGTGTGGCTGGTGCCGGCGGTCTCGAAGACCACGCCGCCTTCCTTGGAGATCCAGTCGTGCTCGAGGTATTTCCAGGCACCCTTGATGGTGTAGACGATTACCGTGCCGGAATGGTGGTGCTTGGGCATGGTGACGCCGGCAGGCGACTTGAGCAGGGTAATGGTCTCCCCGCGCACGGGGTCGCACTTGATGTATTTGACGAAGACTTCGTTGCTGTAGGGGGCAAACGGCACCCAGGGCAGGTCTTCATCGTTGATGGCGGCGGTATCGATCGATTCGTACAGCATGGGGGCTCCTTGGCTCAGGCTCGTGCGGGTTGCGAACACTTGCGAGGATTCTGATCAGGTGCCGTGATCCTTGCCCCCCTCTTGTTGGGTGGTGCCACGTGAATGGGGCGGGCAGGCTATCCAGGTGATGACGAGCTGATGGCTGGGACACGCCTACAGGCGCCTGTCACCCGTACAAGGCCCGGTCGTTCCCCATATACCGGCGTCCTTGAGCGCAGCTCTCAGCGTTTCAGCGTGCCAATGCACTCCGTTTTCCCAGCGACTGGCTGGTCGTGAAATGCAAGCTGAAGACGGTTCCTGTCGCGTCGCTTTTGACGCTGGCCTCTCCCGCATGCGCGTGCATGATTGATTGGACGATCGCCAACCCGAGCCCGCCGGAGTCGTCGGGTTGATTGCGTGAGGCATCACAGCGATAGAAGCGCTTGAACAGATGGGGCAGGTGCGCGGCCTCTATGGGGTTGCCCTGGTTGTGAACCAGAATTTCCAGGCTGTTGCCTTCCATCCTGGTGCTGATGGTCACCTGGCTATCAGCGGCACCATAGCGTAGAGCGTTGGCGAGGAGATTGGCCAACGCCCGGCGCAGTAGCTCAGGCTCCGCTTCGAGCTGTCCATGGCTGCGGTTGACCAACAAGATGCCGCGATCCTCAGCCATACCTTCGAAATACTCGCACAGCTGTTCGACAAGAGCCTGCAGGTCTACCGGCTCCCGCTTGATCGTTGCCATGGGCTGCTCACACCTGGCCAGAAACAGCATGCTGTCGATCATTCGGGCTAGTCGCTCGTACTCTTCCAGATTGGAGGCCAGCGCGTTCTGGTATTCCTCGGGTGAGCGGTTTCGGCCGAGCAATTGCTGGCTCTGCCCCAGCAGGTTGGTCAAAGGCGTGCGCATCTCGTGGGCCAGGTCTTCTGAAAAGCGAGACAGCTGGGCGAAGCCTTGCTCCAGCCTGTCCAGCATCTGGTTGAGTGCCTGACTCAGGATTTGGAGTTCGGCGGTATCGGCGAAATCGTCGAGGCGCAGGTGGAGATGACGAGCGTCGATGCCCGCTGCCTGAGCGGCCAGCGTTCTAACGGGTCTCAAGCCTCGCTGGCTGACCAGCCAGCCTAGCGCAAAGGCCAGGAACACACCGGCTCCGAGTGCCATCCAGATTTTGGCGCGGTAGGCGCCCAGCATCTGATCGCGCTCGTCCGAACGTTTGCCTGCGATCAACTTGAGGCTACCGCCGGGACTTGCTACGTCCAGCCATGCCAGGCGCAGTGAGCTGTTGTTTGGAGCATTGCCCAGTACAGGTGAGGAGGTATCCGGCAATTCGGGGAGCGGCAGCGAACCGGGGTTTACTTCGATCAGGGCGCGATCAGACGCATCGACTATCCACAGAAAGCTGTCCCTGTTGCCCAGCATGTTTTCGTAAAGCTGAGGGCGGTTACGCAAAGCTTCGATACTCTCGGTATCGTTCAGAATCGCCTGCATGCGTTGCAGGCGACCCAGCAGAGCCTGGTCGTCTCTCCAGAGGATTTCACGCTCCAGAGAGTGATACAGGTAGGCCGCTACTGCGCCGAGCAGCATGCAGCTCGAAAGCGCGAACATCAGCGCCAGGCGTAGGCTCAGCGTTCTGGGCGATAGTCTCATGCCTGCAGATCCAGCATGTAGCCCATGCCCCTCACGGTGTGAATCAGTTTCAGGGGGTAGGGATCGTCAACTTTTGCGCGCAGCCGCCGGATGGCCACGTCCACCACGTTGGTGTCGCTGTCGAAATTCATTTGCCAGACATGCGAGGCGATCAGCGTCCTCGACAGCACTTCACCCTGGCGGCTGATTAAAAGGTGGAGCAGGGCGAACTCCTTGTTCGTCAGGTTGAGGCGATCACCCGCGCGGCTGACCTTGCGCTTGAGCAGGTCGAGCGCAAGATCGGCCACCTGGAAATGTTCGATCTCCCGCGCTGGCCCTCTGCGCAGAAGCGTGCGAACCCTGGCGAGCAACTCTGCGTAGGAGAATGGCTTGATCAGATAGTCGTCGGCGCCCAGCTCCAGCCCTTTGACGCGATCTTCCACGGCGTCACGCGCGGTCAGAAACAGCACGGGGGTGTCGAGCTTGCGCCGTATGACCTGCAGCAACTGCCAGCCATCGAGTCCCGGCAGCATGACGTCGAGAATGATCAGGTCGAAGTCGAATTCCTGCGCGAGGTGCTGACCATCCAGGCCGTTCAGCGCCACCTCGACCATGAAGCCCGACTCGCTCAAGCCCTTTCTCAAGTAGTCAGCCGTTTTGACTTCGTCTTCAACCAGCAGAATGCGCATTTCTGTCTCCTGAACCTGTGCATAGCCTAGGCGCAACCGCTGCCGACTCCCATTACAAATTCGTAATCCTGACGCAATCCATCTGACGGTCGCCGGTGGGCAGGATTGCCGGCATCCGCTCAGCAGAGCCTTACCAGGAGAACGGCATGCCCAAGCTTCACATCACCTTGTCCGCACTGACGCTGTCGATCCTCGCGTCCAGCTCATGGGCCACCGAGCCAGTCGCGATGCGTCAGGACGTGACGCTGCCGCTGGCCAATCAGCTACTGGATGCAACCCTGTCCGCCTGCCACGCCGATGGCCGCAGCGCGGTCGCGGCGGTCGTCGACCGTGGCGGCAACCTGGTCGCTCTTCAGCGCGACGATAACGTCGGCCCCCACAACACGGCGGCCGCGCAGCGCAAGGCCTTCACGGCACTGTCGACGAAAACACCGACACGCCTGCTGGCCGAACGAGCCCGCAGTACCCCCGACGCCGAGAACCTCAACACTCTCGACGAACTTCTGCTGTTGGGCGGCGGTGTACCGCTGAAAGTGGGGGATCAGGTGATCGGGGCTCTTGGCGTCGCAGGCGCCGGCGGTGCTGCCAATGACGAGGCCTGTGCACTCAAGGCCATCGAACAGATTCTTTCCATCCATCAATAAAATCGGAGATACAGCATGAAGACTCTTAAAACCCTTCTGGCAGGTGCAGTCCTGAGTGGTCTTTCTTCCCTGGCGTTGGCAGACACCAATCCGCTCAGCGTCCATGTACTGAACCTGCAGGACGGCTTGCCGTCGCCAGCCGTCGCCGTGACGCTGGAAAAGAAGGACGGCCAGAATTGGCAGACACTCAATGACGGCGTCACCAACGAGCAGGGACGTATCACCGCCCTGTATCCGCAAGGCAAAACCCTCGAGAAGGGCACCTATCGCGTGACGTTCAAGACCGGTGAGTGGTTTGCGAAGCACGACACGAAGAGCTTCTTCCCCGAAGTGCCTGTGATCTTCGAGGTCGACGGTACCGTGCCGCATTACCACATTCCGCTGTTGCTCAGCCCCTATGGGTTTTCGACCTATCGGGGCAATTGAACTGGTGTAAGCCTGATCGCAGCATCCGGTTGCATGGTTGAAACGGACAATGTCCGTCTGCTCTGGCCATCTACGTGAAACCGCTCTCTCGCCTCTGGGTGCATGCACGAGTGATTCGGGTCGGCTGTCCGGCCCGTCTGGCTGCTTGATGCGACAGGACCGAACCTTCCGCTCTGTAAAGCCTTCAGCCTCGTGATTGGTACTCAAGTCGGCAATGGCACGGGAAGTGTTGGCGCTTCGGCCAAAACCGCTGAGCTTCAACTAGACTGACTATCGCCACTACGGACGAGGTAACCAATGGGCTGTCCACAGGTATGCAGCGGCGCCACGCTACAGTGCAGCTTTGGTGTTGCTCCAAGCATGTTGAACGTGTTGCCGACGAACCGCACGCTCACAGGGGGCATGCCGGCGGCGAACATCATGGATCATATTCCGCTGGTGAATATCATGCCTTTCGGCATGTGTCAGAGCCTGGCCAACCCCATGGTGGCTGCGGCTACCGCTGCGGCGCTGGGAGCCCTGACGCCCATGCCTTGCATACCCGCTACGGCATCGCCCTGGATACCCGGAGCGCCTACCATGCTGCTGGGCAACATGCCTTCGCTGGATTCCAACTGTACGTTGATGTGCAACTGGGCCGGGGTGATCAAGGTGGTGATGCCCGGCCAGGTCCAGATGCTGATTCCTTAGGCTTTTGAAACTACCTCGGCTTTGGCTTCCTGCGTCGCTCTACCTCATGTGTCCATGCAGTCGTGCGTTGCCATTGCAGCGTCAAGAACAGGCTCGTGCGCGAGTTCGAGCTAGGCGCCCCCATCAAAATGCTCATTTACAGCTCGTAAAGTCGGCCGCGACTCCGATCGTTTTTCGCCTGTTTCTGTGGGGCCGCCATCGGTATTGCACCGGCTGCCTTGCCTACGTTTTTCAGTAATCTGCTAGGCCTCGGCCGATTCGTTCCACCTTCTCCACCACCAACGCAGCCGCGAGATGGGTTTGCCGTCGGCGTCCAGTGGACGGCCGTCTTCGGCGAAGCCCTGGCCTTCGTCCAGCGGTTTGCCTTTGGCGTAGCGGCCGCGATGCGCTACCTGGCCGTTGCCATGGAAGCGCTGATAGAGACCGTCACGCACACCATCGCGGTACAGCTCCAGCTCGGCCAGGCTGCCATCCGGGTAGTAGCTGCTGGCTTCGCCGTGCATCAAGCCTTGGCGATAGGCGACCTTGCGCTGCAACCAGCCTTCGGCGGCGAAGTACTGGGCCACGCCATGCAGGCGTCCCTCGGCGTAGGGCAGTTGCGCGGAAATCTGGCCGTTGGGGTGGTAGAGGATGCTGGGGCCGTGCAGCATGCCATTGGCGTAGCCGAGCTGGGCCTGTGGGCGGCCGGCCTCCTGAATGCGCACCGGGCCGTCGAGGGCGCCATCCTCCAGGCGGCCCTGGAGGTGGCTGTCGCCGCGGGTGAGGTCGAGATTGCCGTTGGCCATGGGCGTCTCAGTTGACCTTCACCAGTCCGCCCTTGAGGGTCAGCATGCCGCCGCCGTCCACGGTCTGTTCGGCGGCGGCCTTGTTGGTGAGGCTGACGCCGGCGTCGTTGGTCAGGGTGGTGCCGGCCTTGTTGTCCAGGGACGTACCGGCCTGATTGGTGAGTGAGGTACCTGCCTTGTCGGTGAGGGCCATGCCGGCCTGGGTGGTGAGGTTCTTGTCGCTCTTGGCGGTGAAGTCGCCGCCGCTCTGCAGGGTGAGGGTGCCGGTCACCTTGATGGTGAGGTTGCCGTCCACGGTCAGCTCGTAATTGCCGCTGACCTTGTGGCTGTAGTTGCCGCCGGTGCTGTGGGTCTGGTCGGCGCCAACGCTGACGGTGCGGCTGTCCTTCACGTCGAGGGTGTCGCTGCCGGTCTGGATGGTCACCGTGCGCTTGCCCTTCTCCAGGGTGATGGTTTCGTCGCCTTCCTTCACCGTGCGGGTGCGGGCGTTCTGCACCGTGAGGGTTTCGTCGTGGCCGATGGTGGCGGTGCTGTCGTTGAGCACGTTGACCTTCATGTCCTTCTGCGCCTGGAGGAAGACTTCCTCGGCGTCCTTCTTGTCTTCGAAGCGAAGCTCGTTGAAACCGCCGCCGCCTTTGGAGGAGTTGGTCTTGATGCCCGACTGCGTCTGGTTGTCCGGCAGGGCGTATGGCAGGGTGTTGTCGCCGTTGTAGACGCAGCCGGTGACCAGCGGGCGGTCCGGGTCGCCGTCGATGAAGGTGACGATCACTTCCTGGCCGATACGCGGGATGAACTGCATGCCGAAGCCCTTGCCGCTCCAGGGCAGCACCACGCGCACCCAGCAGGACGAGGTTTCGTCGTTCTTGCCGTCGCGATCCCAGGGGAACTGGATCTTGATGCGGCCGTACTGGTCGGTCCAGATCTCCTCGCCGGCTTTGCCCACCACCTGCGCGGTCTGGGTATGCATGCGTGGCTTGGGCGTGAGCCGGGGCGGGCGGTAGGTGGTGGCCTTGGGGATGGCCTCGAAACGGTTGCGGTAGTGCTCGTGGCTGGCGTCGTGGG
Source organism: Ectopseudomonas guguanensis (assembly GCF_900104265.1). Lineage (GTDB taxonomy): Bacteria > Pseudomonadota > Gammaproteobacteria > Pseudomonadales > Pseudomonadaceae > Aquipseudomonas > Aquipseudomonas guguanensis. Next base: position 28,798 of record NZ_FNJJ01000006.1, on the reverse strand, counting down.
TGACGGCGGTCACCACCCAGTCGATATTGAGGCTGGCGTCGTCATGCCCGGTGAGGGTGAACCAGTGGCCGGGCACCAGCCAGCGGCAGTCGCTCTCGCCTATCAGGCGCTTCTCCTGGCTGCGCAGCCCGTCCACGCGCTGCTTGGTCAAGGCATCGCCGCGCGCCTTGGCGATATAGCCGCCCGGGTGCTCGTACATCGACAGCGGTCCGGCCACTGCCTCGGCCTGGCTGTAGAGCGAGGTGGTGGGGGTGGTGAAGGCGTAGTCCGTGGCGCTGTACACCCCGCTTACCGCCTGCACGCTGTACTGCGTCGAGCGGATGCCATGCAGCTCGCGCACGCCGATGCCCTGGCCCAGGTAGGGCACCTTCGGCCCGTTGGGGATCGGCACGAAGGCATCGCTGCTGTCGCCCAGCACCAGCGTGTGCTTGCCGTCTTCGTGGGTGAAGAACCAGAAGATGCCTTCCTCCTCCAGCAGCCGCGAAACGAAGGCGAAATCCGTCTCCCCGTACTGCACGCAATACTCACGCGGCTCGTAGCTGCCGGAGAGCGACAGCTTGAAGTCGGTAAAGCCATGGGCCTTGAAAATGGTGGTGACGATGTCGCTGGTGGAGAGGTTCTGGAATACCCGGTTATTGCTGGCAAGGGTCAGCCACCAGAGCCAGGGGCGCAGCACCACTTGATAACGATCGGCGGTGGCATCGGCGGGGAGCTGGCGGATTTCCGCGACCAGGGCGTCGAGGGGGCGCTGGTTGGTGTCGTTGTGGAGGATGAGGGTGACGTGGGTAGCGATGGCGTCGGGGAGGGTGAGGGCGGTGGCGCTATTGCCGAGCAGGACTAGCTCGTCGAGTTGCCCCAGTGTTTCACGCCCGGATGCAGCTTCGGGGTAGAGAGCCGTTAGACTGCCTGCCGTAAGTGAAAGGCTGGAGTTGGTGTCCGTTGCTCGATCCATCGCGTGTCCTGTCGTCCTTGTGGTCAGTAAAGATGGGGGTTGCCGTTTCTCGCGCCGTTGCAGGGCGGGCAGAGAGGCCGGACATTAGTTATGTCGTTTCGCATGAGTTCGATCAGGTCGTAGCTTACGGTTTGGGCATTCAGACCCGTCGCCTGTGGAAAGGTCACAAGTACGGTCCGGTTCAGCGGCGTGTAGACGTAGTTTGCCGTGATGACATTGGGCCCCTGGTGGGGAATGATCTGGATCGTACCCTGATCGCACACCTTCCAGATCGAAGTCAGAGCATCCCTACCCAGTACGCCTGTGGTGGGAACGAAGCCTCCCTGGTACTGGTTGCCGACGAGTGTCTGGGTAAAGGAGCCGAGGCGATGGGCGAAGTTGGACTGCAGGGTGGCCTGGGTGATGCGGTGATCCATCTGGGCGCAGTCTAGAGGCAATACCCGCCCACCACACTGGCCTTCGCACTTGAAGGCATCGAAGTTGAAATTGGATTCGAACGTGCGCTGACCTGCGAAGGTTGAAATGGCTACACCGTGGGTACCCATCAGATTGCAGATGGCTGACCAATTGTTGCGCATCATCGTCTGGGTGTTGTCCCAGCTCAGCCCCCCATTGGGGCCAACAAAAACGATCATCGGAATCATTGAGCGGGCTCCGTTTTTAAAGTTTGTCGTCAGGCATCGATCAATCTGACGACACATGGCTTTGTGGCTGCATCCATTTTCAACTACGGCTGAACCTATGGTGCTTTCGGTCTGCGAGGTTCAGGTTGATGCTGTACTGACTGAGTGACTACACCATGATCCCATATTGGGCACTTTCAACTCCTTGGGGAGACTCGGGGGATATGTCGTAATAGCGATAGCCAAAGGGGATTTATTTATTCTTGGCAAGCGCGCTAGTAAATGATTCGTCCCTTTTCTTTTGGCTTCTTTTAACTTGATCTTGATGTATTAGTCGCACAGGTCGAAACCAATGGCGTTGCATACTAGCTCTAAGCTGAATTTTTCTTCTTTTACGAGGCTGTAAAGATAGGGGCTTAGAAAGTCTTCCATATTTGATATTGCATAAAGATAGTCGCCGTCTGATAGCTGCAAAAAATCTTTCTGGATGGCTGCTTTAGTTTTTTTTACATGAAGCTCCTTTGTGTTCATTTCAATTAGCCTTTTTTGAAGTTGTTGCTTTGAGTCCTCTTGCATTTGAAGTATCTGTTTTCTAAATGCGTCGCTTAGTAGTTCTATATTGCTTTTTTCTTTTTCCTCAACGGCGTCATCCTCATCGATGGTCATAAGGAAAGAACTTTTAAGATGTTGTGTCATGTATTTCATTTCGTGTGTCTGTCCACGCTTTGTCTTTTTTTGGAATCCTTTTTCTTTTGCTAGAACGTCCCACATTTTTACCGCAACACCGGTGCTGGCAAGAGACAGCAGTGCAAATGAATTCACTATTGGCCCCTGATCCCCAGAGTAAAGCCTAAGTATTTTTAGGCGCAGATTTACATTGTAGTGCTGTATGAATTTTATTAATTTTTTAGAGCATTGGTCGCAGGGGGATTTTGTTATTTTTAGTGTTATGACAATTGGCTTTCCTTGAAGGTCTTGAAGAGCTCTTATTTGCTTCATTATAGGTTCGTCCCAGAGCTCTTCCCAAGTTGCCATGAAGTAGTCTTCGCTGTGGTCGCCTATGATTGTTTCTTCGCCAATTTTATATTTCTTTGGCTCTCCCGTGTTGTTGCAGAATCGGCCAAAAATTATCCCGCAAACCTTTGCAAGGACAACGGTCGCGTATTCTGAGTTGAGGGTAAAGGGATTGTTTCCGCCACCAATGTCTATTGGGTCAAAGATGTAGTTTCCACTGACTATAGGCTTGTCCTTGCTGATGCAACTTTCCACCTTGCTTGTGAAATAAGTTCCATACTTTCCTCTAGGCATATTTCGCTGTCCTTATGACCTTAACTATCACTCCAACACCCATTCCGCCAACTTCCCCGTCACCTGCGCCATCAGCACATTCTCGATATCCCGCGCGCCCGCTGCGCTGCATTTGGCGAGCACCGCTTTCACGATGGCGGGGTCAAAGTCGAATGGCTTGCCGGTGGCGGTCTTGTAGCGTTCCCGCAGTTTTTCCAGCTTGGCCAGGACGATGCCTTCCAGCGTCGTTTCGTCCAGTGGGCGGTAGGGCACGACGGTCAAGCGGGCGAGGAAGGCGGGGCGGAAGGCCTGGAGCAGCACCTTGCGCAGGCGTTCGTTGAAGGCGTCGCTGCCGAGTTGGTCGGTGGGGGCGTCCAGCACCAGTTCGGCGCCGACGTTGCTGGTGGCGAGCATCACGGTGTTCTTGAAGTCCACCACCAGGCCGGTGCCGTCTTCCATCACGCCTTTGTCGAAGACGTTGTAGAAGGCCTCCAGCACGTCGGGGTGGGCCTTTTCGATCTCGTCCAGCAGCACCACGGAGTAGGGCCGGCGGCGCACCGCTTCGGTAAGCACGCCGCCGGTGCCGTAGCCGACGTAGCCGGGCGGGGCGCCCTTGAGCTGGCTGACGGTGTGGGCCTCCTGGTACTCGGAGAGGTTGATGCTGATGAGGTTGCGTTCGCCGCCGTAGAGGGCGTCGGCCAGGGCGTAGGCGGTCTCGGTCTTGCCGACGCCGGTGGGGCCCACCAGCAGGAACACGCCCACCGGCTTGGCCGGATCGGTGAGGCCGGCGCGGTACGCCTGGATGCGCTGGGCGATGGTGGCCAGGGCGCTGTCCTGGCCCATGACCCGCTGGCCCAGACGCTGGCCGAGGGTGCGCACGGCATAGGCTTCGTCGGCGAGCATCTTGCCGATGGGGATGCCGGTCCAGCCGGCGATCACGGCGGCCACGGTGCGTGAGTCCACCTGCTCGGGCACCAGCGGGTCGTCCTGGCGGATGGCGTCGAGGCCAGCCTCCAGCCGGGTGAGTTCGGCGGCGAGGTGGTCGATACGCTCGTCCATGGCTTCGTCGGGGTGGCTGGCGTCGGCGCTTTCGCTCAGGGCCAGCAGTTCGCGGCGGGTCTCCAGCAGTTCGCGCACGGCTTCGCGCTCCTCGCCCCAGCGGGTTTCCAGTTCGCGGATGGCGGCCTGGTTGCTGGTGGACTCCTGCTCCAGGGTGGTGATGCGTTCGCGGTGGTCGAGGCCGGTGGCCTGTTCCCGACGCAGGCGTTGCAGTTCCTCGCCCAGGGCCTGCTGGCGGTGGCGCAGGCTTTCCAGCGGCGGCGGCACGTCGTGCTGGCCGAGGGAGACCCGGGCGCAGGCGGTGTCGAGCACGCTGATGGCCTTGTCCGGCAGCTGGCGGCCGGAGATGTAGCGGTGGGAGAGCTTGACCGCGTCCTGGATGGCGCTGTCGAGCACCTGCACGCCGTGGTGCTGTTCCAGCTTGGCGGCGACGCCGCGCAGCATCTCCACAGCGCTGGCCTCGTCGGGTTCTTCCACCTGCACCAGTTGAAAGCGGCGGGCCAGAGCCGGGTCTTTCTCGAAGTACTTCTTGTATTCCAGCCAGGTGGTGGCCGCGAGGGTGCGCAGCTCGCCACGGGCCAGTGCCGGCTTGAGCAGGTTGGCGGCGTCGCTGCCTCCTTCGCTGCCGCCGGCGCCGATCAGGGTGTGGGCCTCGTCGATGAACAGGATGATCGGCTGTTCGCTGCTGCGCACGGCGTCGATCACGCCCTTGAGGCGCTGCTCGAACTCGCCCTTTACCCCGGCGCCGGCCTGTAGCAGGCCGAGGTCGAGCACCCGCAGGATGACGTTCTGCAGGGGCGGCGGCACGTCACCGGCAGCGATGCGCAGGGCCAGGCCCTCGACCACGGCCGTTTTGCCGACGCCGGGGGCGCCGACGAGGATCGGGTTGTTCTGCCGCCGGCGCAGGAGGATGTCGATGCTCTGGCGAATCTCGCCGTCGCGCCCGACTATGGGGTCGATGCGGCCGGCGCGGGCGTCGGCGGTGAGGTCCTGGGTGTACTGGTCGAGCACGCTGTCCTGGGGGGCTTCCTGGGCGGGGCGGGCCTTGCCAACCGGGCCGGGGCTGCCGGTGTGCTCGCGGGAGGTCTGGGTCCATTCCAGCAGGTTGGCGCGCAGGGCTTCGCGGGGGATGCGCAGCAGCGAGGAGGCGCTGTTGAGCAGCAGGCTGCGGCGTTCATCGCGGTCCAGCAGGGCCACGAGCAGCAGGCCGGAACGGATGCTCGCCTGGCCCTGCACGCTGGCCTGCACCACGGCGTCTTCCAGCAGGCCGATGGTCTGGGCGGAGAGGGCGGGGGTGCGGGTGCTGCCGGCCTTGAACAGCTCCAGGGCGCGGTTGATTTCGGTGGCCACGGCGTCGCGCTCCAGGCCGAAGCGCGGCAGCAGCCAGGCGAGGTCGCCGCCTTCTATATCCAGCAGCTCCAGCAGCAGGTGCTCGATCTCCACGTAGTGGTGGGTGCGCTGCAGGCAACGCTGGGCGGCCCGTTCCATGGCGCGGCGGCTGTCGGCGTTGAGGCGGCCGATGAGTGCGGCGAGTTCCATCAGGGCATCTCCTTGTGCCGCAGGCGGGTATCGATGCGTTGCAGGGTGCTACCGGCAACCAGATGCAGCCCGCCGCTCCAGCGCAGGCGCGGGGGCTGTTTTCGATCCAGACGCAGCGGCGCGCCAGGGCGCACCAGCAGGCGCAGGTGGCAGTCCAGATCGGGGCCGAGGTAGAGCCCTGCGAGGTCGGCGAGCCGTTGGTGCTGCGTGCCGTCAGGCAGGTAGGCGTTGGCTTGCTCGGTGCTCAGCGGCCCGAGGGTGAGGCGGATGCCGGCGTGCTCGTCCCACACCCGGGTGCCGGCGATGGCGTCATGGCCCAGGCCAAGGTTGCGGCCGCCACGTTGCAGGCGGCTGCGGCTGGCCACTGGGATCTCACGCCAGGCGCCTTGATAGGCTTCGTAGTCCACCGCTACACCGAACTGATGGCGCACCAGTACGGCGAAGCCGGCCAGGGAGCGGCGCGGGCCATTGAACAGCGCGGCGCGGGCAGTGACGGCGGCATCCGGCAGGTCCAGGCGCTGTTGCAGGCTGCGTGGTAGCAGGCCGGCCAGTGCCATTAACGACTGGTGCACGGGCGCCTGTTCCGGCGGCTCGAAGCCGAGTGCCAGGCGATGCCGGCCCAGCACGCGATAGAGCTGGGCGAGCAGGCGGTTGTGGAACAGGTCGAGGAACTCTGCTGGGGCGTGGTCCTTGTGGCGCGCGCGCTGTTGCAGCCATTCCTGGTAGGCGTAGGGCAGCGGGCCGTCGGGGCCGCCCAGGCCGAACACCGCGGTGCTCAGTACCGGCTGTTGGCCCGGTTGTTCCTCCAGGCGTTCCACCTGGCTGGCGGCGAAGGTCGGCGTGAGCGGCCCGCGCAGGCGCAGGGCCTCGTCGTCCGGGCTGCTGCCCTTGCCCAGCGGCGTGGCGTCGGGGCGTTCGCGCTCCAGCAGCAACAGGGCCTGGAGAAACTCGAAGGCCTGGGGTTTTGCGCGCAGGCGCTGGCTCAGAGGCTGAGGGGCTTGCCGGCCTGGGGCTGCCATGTCCGCACCTCCTTGTCGGCGTCTACCAGCACAGTGCGCACGAAGCGGTTGGGCGTGGCGTAGAGGGAGAAGAACTGCGCCAGCACGGCGGAGAACAGCACGGCGCTGCTGCCGGCGAAGTGCTGTGGGTCTAGGCGGATGCGCACTTCCAGGCCGTTGCGCCAGCCGCGCCAGGCGTCGTTGCCGACTCGCGCTACCACCCGCTCAGCGGTCAACTCGACCAGGCCGTCTACTTGGCGCCGGGGGCCGGCTTCGGCGCGCAAGTTGTGCAGATGCAGCAACTCGCGCAGTGCGTCGAGAGCTTGCGGCCCTTCCACCAGGGACAGGTGGTTGAGGCTCAGTTGCGACACCAGACGCCAACGCGAAGGGCCGGAGAGGCGTGGCAGGCTCTGTGGTGTTGGTGGTGCCAGCAGGCTGGCCAGGGCAACCGGGCCGGGTCGTTCGAAACCCAGGCGGGTGCCGGCAGGCAGGTTCTCCGCCAGATGCCGGTTGGTGCACAGCAGCTCGGCGGTAAGGCTGTATTCGGGGGCATCGTGCAGCGGGTCGAAGGCGGTGTCCACCAGGCTCAGCAGCAGGTCGCTGCCGGGGCGTGCCGGGTTCAGGCCCTGGACGCGCCGGGCGTGCCAGTACAGGCCTGCGCCGGCGTGGCTGTGGCTGTAGTAGGCCGCCACGCGGCGCACACCCTGCGGCGTTGCGGCCCGTACGTTGCGAATGCTGTGGATCTCCACGCTGCTTTCGCGGTGGGCGTCGGCCACCAGGCGGTATTCGCTGCGGGTGCCGTCCGGACGCAAGGGTTCGGAGGTGCGCGGGAACAGGTTGATGGCCGGGGCGCAGCCCAGGCGCAGTTCACTGGCCTGCAGGTGCGGCCGGCCCGCCGGGGCGCGGTCGAAGGCGATCAGCACCTGGCATTCGCGCCCGTCTCCCGCCGGTGGCAGCAGTGGCAGGTCGAAGAAGGCGAACTTGTCGGGGAAGGCGAAGTATTCCGCCAGCAGGCGCAGGCCGGGATGCTGGCCGTCTTCGTCGGGCAGCAGCGCCTGGTCGTCGGCGAAGCCCACCGGGGCGATCTCGCCGGGCACCGCCTGCAGCGGGCCTTCCGCTGCGCCACTCCAGATGCCGAGGCTATGGGCGCCGAGCAGGTCGTAGAGGGTGGCATTGGTCATCGGTGAGGCGGCCAGGTGTATCCGCAGGTGGCGCACCGGCAGTTGCGACCAGTCGAATTCGCCGAGGCATTCCAGGGTCAGGCGAAGGGCCGAGCGCGCGCGCGGGTGGCCGGAGAAGGCCACGGCGGCGTCGCCATCGAGCAGAGTCGCCTCGCGAATGCGCAGCGGCCAGAGCACCGCCTCGGCAGTGGTGCGCAGGTGCACGCTGGCGCCGTCGCGGGTAGTGACGAACAGCGGCGTATCACGGGGCAGGCGGTAGCCCTCGGCGAGGCTGCCCTGGGTCGGGTCGGGCTCGAACTGTACGATGGCGCAGGAGGGCAGGGGCCTCAGCGCCAGCGGATAGAGCTGTTCCAGTAGGGCATCGCTGAATTCGGCGTAGTCGTCGTCGAGGCGTCGGTGCAGCCGCGCGCTGAGCAGCGCGAAGCCTTCCAGCAGCCGTTCGACATGGGGGTCCGGGCATTCACCTGGCGCCAGTTCCAGGCGCCGCGCCACTTTCGGGTAGCGCTGGGCAAAGCTGCTGCCGGCATGGCGCAGCCAGGTGAGTTCGCGCTGGTAGTAGTCCAGCAGGTCGGCATCAATCGAGTCGCTCATGGCGCACCTCCAGGCCGTCGTCGCCAGGGGCGAGGAGGAACAGCGCGGGCCAGGTGCGATGGCCGCTGCGCAGGTGCCCGGCCAGGCGGATGCCAAGGCGCTGGGGCTGGTCGGGCAGGGCGTCAACGTCGATTTCGCTCAGCTGCAGGCGCGGCTCGAAATGCTGCACGGCGGCGCGCAACTCCCGCAGCAGCAGGCGGCGGTCGTCGACCCGCAGGGCCTGCAGGGCGCTCCAGTCGGCGATGCCGTAGTCCAGCACCGTCAGCGGTCGACCGGGAGCCCGCGGCGAGCGGCGGGTGTTGAGCAGGCGTGCCAGCTCCAGGCGGACTGACTCGGCCAGGGCGTCGCGGTCGAAGTCCGGCGCCTCGTCCGCCTGAGCGGATAGGCGCTCGAGCAGAGGGGGTAGCAGTCCGCTGTACGGCATGGCGCGCCGGAGTCCTTAACTCAGCTGGACTTGACGAGCTTGTTGGCTGCCAGGTCCCAGGTGGAGGCTGCGGTACCCTCCTTGGTGCCATCGTCCTTTTGCGCGGTGAGCTCCCACTTTATCTTGGTGAAGTTCAGCGACAGGGTTTCCACCGGCTTGCCGCCTGCGCCGCCACTGACACTGACGTTGGAGAGCACCACGTTGTCGAGCGTGTAGATGATGAACGGCAGCAGCTTGCCGTCGCCTTCGGCGGCGTTGCGGCCGATGGTGATCTTGGCCGTGGCGATGGGCTTGCCGGAGCAGCAGAATTCGTTGAGCGAGGGGGTGGCGGTGTCGACGAACTTGGTGACGGTGAATTCGCCGATGTGCGGCTTGCCGGAGGTGCGCTCCGAGTTGCTGACGTCGTTGGTGACCTGCATCGCCACGTTGTGGCTGTAGGACATCAACTCGATCTTGTCGGTGTAGCCCTCGAGCAGGCTGTCGCCTTTGATGTCTTCGCCGAGGTCGAGAATGATGGCATCCATCGCGGATAACTCCTGGGTCTGGAAACGGGGTGGATCATGATGGGGCGAGCCCCCGCCGGATTGGCCGGCGGGGGCGTCGGATCAGGCTGCTGCCGGAGGTGGCAGGCTGGCCACAAGGCGGATCGAGGCGGTCAGCTCCTCCAGCTGAAAGTGCGGGCGCAGGAATACCGTGGCGCGGTAGACGCCCGGCTTGCCGGGAACTTCCGAGACGTCCACGCGGGCTTCGCGCAGCGGGTACTGGGCCTTGATCTCCTGGGGCGCGTTGTCGTTGATCAGTACGTAGTCCGCGATCCAGTTGTTGAGGTAGGTCTGCACGTTGTCGCGGGTCATGAAGCTGCCCACCTTGTCGCGCATGATCACCTTCAGGTAGTGGGCGAAGCGCGAGGCCGCCAGTACGTAAGGCAGCATGGCCGAGATGCGTGCGTTGGCGTTGGCTTCGTTGGTGTTGTAGACCTTGGCCTTGTTGGTGGTCTGGCCGCCGAAGAACACCGCCATGTCGGTGTTCTTCTTGTGGCAGAGGGAGATGAAGCCGAGGTCGTTGAGCTCCTTCTCGCGGCGGTCGGTGATCGCCACTTCGGTCGGGCACTTCAGCGACAGGTCGCCGGACAGGGTGCGGAAGGTGTGGGCCGGCAGACCCTCCACAGCGCCACCGCCCTCGGCACCACGGATCGCCGCGCACCAGCCGTACTTGGCGAAGGCGCTGGTGATGCGGGCAGCCAGTAGCCAGGCGGCATTGCCCCAAAGGTACTTGGAGTGGTCGGTACCGTTGACGTCCTCGAGGTAGTTCATGCCTTCCACCGGCTTGGTGTCCGGGCCGTAGGGCAGGCGCAGGAGGAAGTTCGGCAGCACCAGGGAGACGTAGCGCGAATCCTCGCTCTCGCGGAAGCTGCGCCATTTGATCAGCTCCAGGCTCTCGAAGATCTTGCTCAGATCGCGCGGCACGGCCAGCTCGGTGAAGCTGTTCATGTCGAACAGCTTGGGGTTGGCGGCGGCGATGAAGGGCGCGTGGGCAGCGGCGGCGACGTTGGAGAGTTTCTCCAGCAGGGCCACGTCCTGGGGGTGGCGGCCGAAGGCATAGTCGCCCACCAGCAGGCTGAACGGATGCCCGCCGAAGGTGCCATATTCCTCTTCGTAGATCTTCTTGAACAGCGCGCTCTGGTCGAACTCGACCGCCTTCTCCAGATCGTTCTGCAGCTCCTTCTGGGTGACGTTGAGCAGGCGCAGCTTCAGGCGGCTGCTGGTCTCGGTCTGGTCCACCAGCATGTGCAGGCCGCGCCAGGACGCCTCCAGCTTCTGCAGGTCGGGGTGGTGCAGGACTTCGTTGAGCTGGTCGCTGATCAGCTTGTCGATCTGGCTGATGCGGTCGTTGATCATGGCCACGGTGTCCTTGTCGACGGCCATGCCTTCGTCGAGGACCTGGGTGGCGAATTCCGCGAGCATGTCGCGGGCGTAGTCCTGCTGGCTTTCGTCGTGGGCCATGCGGCCCTCGGCGATGATGCGGTCGAGCAGGGTCAGGGTCTGGGTCGTGCTCTCGCTGGATGCACCGGCTTCGGTTGCCATTGCGTTGTCTCCGGGAATTCGGGGTCGGTCAGGCCGGCTCGGCCGGTGCTTCGTCATCGGACGCGGCGGCGCCTTCGGCAGCCGGGGCCTCGTCTTCAGGGCGTGCGGACTTGATCTCCTGCAGGCCTTCGGTGTTGCTCACCACTTCCTGCAGCAGCTTGTCGAGGTCGTCGTTGCCGTCGAGCTTGGTGAGCAGGTCGCGCAAGCGCTGGCGGGCCTCGTAGAGGCGGCGCAGTGGGGTGATCTGCTTGACGATGTTGACCGGGTCGAAGTCCTCGAAGTGGCGGAAGCGCAGCTCGACGTTGAGCTTGCTGCCGTCGCCGCTGATGGTGTTCTCCACCTGCAGGGTGCTACGCGGCTCGATGGAGGCGAGCACCTCGTTGAAATTGTCGCGGTCGATCTCGGTGAAACGACGTTCGATCAGCTTGGGCAGGGGCGTTTCGGGCTTGCCGGAGAGGTCGGCGAGGATGCCGACCACCAGGGGCAGCTCCTTCTTCTCGATGGCATTGCCGATCTCGACGTCGTAGGTGATCTGGACTCGTGGAGGACGGATTCGGTCCAGCTTGTGTTGCGTGCTCTCAGCCATGTTGGTTGGGCTCCGGGGCAGTACCTGGAGCGCAATGCAGCGGAAGGATCCTATGCTCGCACTCCCTTGCTGGACCGTGATCAAGAAGGGGCGGCACACACCCGAACCGTTCTTGACGATCCATCCAGATCCGTCACGAAGACGAACTTTCATAGACGCTAGATCAGGTCTATAAATTTGCAAATGCAAAATTCAAGGTGAAATCTTCATGACACAGGGACGTGCGATTTCCTGTTTTTCTTGCCTGCTGCTGGTCTTGATTTCCTTACTGGCCGGGTGCTCCTTTCGCGGTGAAAGGATCGGATTGGACAGCCTGACTCTGGACGTGGCGGAGCGCGCCAATGACGATACGCCCATTGCTGTGGACTTCGTCGCAGTGCGCGATGCGGAGCTGCTCAAACTGCTGTCCGATATCCCCGCCAAACAGTGGTTCGCCGAGCGAGAGCAGTACCGCCGCGACTATCGGGAGTCGTTTTCGGTATGGAGTCTGGAGCTCGTGCCCGGACAATTTCGCGACGTTCCAGACTTCCCTTTTTCGGGTGACCAGGCCGCTGGACTTTTGGTATTCGCCGGCTATAACACTCTTGGTGCGCACCGCTTGCGCCTGATCGAGTCAGGCCGTGTGTGGCTACGTTTCGATAGCAGGGAAATGCGTCTGCTGACAGATCGGGACCCCTAGCCAGTGGCGTACGCAGCTCGCATGCCAAACAGCGGATGTCGAAGGGGAGTCGTATGAAGGTGTTGCCGGATGCAGTCTGCTGGCACGAAGGCATGCAACTGTTGCCTCAGCATTTTCAACTGCAAGGAATACGTGCCGAGGTCGTCGCCGCGCTCTATGCCGGGGCCAGCAATCCCTGGTTTTGGGGAGTGACCGAGTTGGAGGTCGACCCAGCCGCACTCAGTACCGGCCTGGTACGTATTCGTTCGCTTGAGGCGATCCTGCCAGATGGCTTGCCCGTGAGCGTGCAACCGGGGAGCGGCAAGGCTTTGGAGTTCGATGCCGGTCCTGCAGTAGCGGCTTCGACCAATGCCTGCGTCACTGTTCATCTGGCAGTCAACCCCCTTGGTCGCAGCGGCCAGGTACTGCCGCTCAATGGACGATTGCAGTCACATCTCGCGGAGGCCATCCCCGATCTGGCCAGCGGCGAGCATCCCGAGCCGATCGTCGTCTGGCGTCCCAATTTGCGTCTGGTGGCTGATGGCGACAGGGCTGATTCGATTTGTCTGCCCCTGTTGCGGATCTCCAGGGAGGGTGGCGGCTTCGTCAGGCAACCCTACGTGCCGCCGATGGGGCTGATTCTGCCGGAGTCGGATCTGGGGCAGATGATCTCTGCGCTGTGCGCGCGGGGGCGGGAAAAGTGCATGTTCCTTGCCGGACGGTTGCGCCAGGCAGAGCAGGCGGGTAATCGCGATGATGTGCAGGAACTCAGGCGTCAGTTGACGGCGTTGTGGGCCCGTCTTCCCGAAGTTGAAGTCGCCTTGAACAGCCGAGTGGCTACGCCGGCCCATCTGCATGGCTTGATGGCCGGGCTGGCGGGAGCTTGGAGTGCGTTAGATCCATTGAACGGTGTGCCTGCTTTCGCACCTCTTGATTTTCTCGATCTCAAGCGAGGCTTTGACGAACTAATCGAGTGGCTCCATCGGAATCTGGACAGTATTCGCGTCGGTTACCGTTGCCTGGTGTTCGAGCAGTCCGAACAAGGCTTTTTCATTGATTTGCCGGATACCCAGGCTCGTCGCCAGCGTCTTGTGGTGGGGCTGCGCATGCCCGCAGGCACCGGCCAGGAAGCCGCTCAGGCATGGCTGGGGCAGGTCGTGATCGCCTCCCGGCAACACGTGAGTAGGCTCGTACAGCAACGCATGAGCGGTCTGCCCCACCAGCCCATGAGCCGCAACGAGCGAGCTGCCTACGGTGTGGGGGAGGAAACGCACCTCTTCCTGATCCAGGCTTCAGGTGATTGGTTCGATCCCGAACAGCCGTTTTGCCTGACCGTCACTTCGCAAAGAGCGAGTCCAAGTCCCTGGCAAGTTCTTCTATTCACGACCGATAGCCACTGAAGTCAGCCTTCACCAGCCAAGGATGCATCGATGTCGGAAAGGAGCGTTTCGCTTTATCCCCCAGAGTTCGGAGAGGCGCCTCTTAGCCAGGCCTTTCGAGAGGCCTGGATCGAATGGCGGGATGCCTGGGATGGCATGGCTGGCTTGAACAACCCTGGCAATGAACAGATCGAGCGCATGGCCGAGGTCACGACCCTCGTGGTCCGTCGTCTATGGCGCAGTGCATTCGTCCGCGTAGGGGCGTCCTCCTCGAGCCAGGTCAAGGCCATGGTCTATGCATTCGTCGCCCTGGTTGACGAGCGCCTGTTGTTCGATGATTGGCCAGGCCGTACTGCCTGGCAGCCACGTCCGCTGGAAACCCGCCTTTACGGTTCGCGTAATGCGGGTGAGCGGTTGCCGCGCGCCATCCACAAGCTGCTCAAGGAGCGAGATCCGGCTTCCCGCGATCTGGCCAACGTCTACCTCCAGTGCCTGATCCTGGGCTTCTATGGCGGCCTGCGCAGCGACCGTGGTCGTGCACTGCATGCACGCTGGCGGCATGCACTTTTTACTTTCGCCTGGCGACGCGAGCCGGCGTTGAACGGGGTGATGAGCAGCCTGTCTCGGCCCAGCCGTGCGGCGCCCTTGCGCCTGCCCATGAGGCGAGTGCTACCCGACGGCATGCGCCTGGGACTGGCGATTTGCGGCTTGCTGGTGGTCCTGAGCGTGATCGGGCACTGGATGTGGAGCGACATTCAGTCGGAGCTGACTTCGCTGCAGCACCTGATCACTCTGGACGACGGCGGGAGCCCGGCAGAATGAGCCCACTCGCGATCATTCTCGGCGTGGTCGGCATCATCCTGCTGGTCATCGCCCTGGCTGCCTTGTTCTGGTGGTTGCGTACGCAATCTGGCATGGCGATCCGCACCTTCTATGCCGCAGTACGCAGGATGGAGCACGAGCAGGGCATCGAGTCGCGCTATCAGATTCCTTGGCTGATGCTGCTCGGCGATCCGCGGGAGGGCAGCCAGCTTTGCCTCGATTGGCAGCTCATGCCCGTTGGGCGTCCGGCGTGGTTCGGTCGCTGGTGGGCCGATCAGGATGGCGCCTTGCTGGTGGTGCCTCAAGGCGTATTTCTTCCTGGCGACGGCAGTACTGCTTCTACGTTCGTCTGGCGTCGTCTGCTCAGCATGCTGCTGAGGCTACGGGGTCAGCGTCCTCTGGATGGCGTGATCTGGAACATACCGCTCGGCCAGTTGCAGGATGGTGCGCAGAGTGCAGCCGATGTGATCGTTCTGCGCCGTCGCTTCGCTGAGTTGCTTCAACGCCTTGGCCTTGGGCTTCCCGTGTATGTCCTGATCACCGGGCTGGAGGAAATGCCGGGGTTTCAGGAACTGGTATCCGCGCTTCCGGAGGAAGGCCGCACGCGACTGCTGGGGTGGTCATCATCCTATGGTCTGGATGCCGGCTGGCAAAGTTATTGGCTCGATGACGCGCTGGAATCCGTAGTTCAAAGCATGCAGGGAGCCATCCTTGAGGTCGGGGCCTTGAAAGGCGAGTTGGCCGAGGATCTGTATCGCCTGCCCGATCTGTTGCTGGCTCTCAAGGGCAACCTGCGTAACCTGCTGGAACCGGTTTTTCAGGGCAACACCCAAGGCGAGGCCCCCAGGTTGCGCGGTCTTTACCTGGGAGCTTCGCAGGCACGTGTAGAGTCGAATGGTGAGCAGCTCTATCCAGGTGAGTCGGTCTCGACGCAGGGGGCGTTCACCCAGTTGTTGTGGCGACAGCGGTTGCTGGCCGAGCAGGGATTGGCACAGGCCCTTCCGCGCGTTCTGCGCCTTCGCCAACGCTGGCAGAAAACAGTGGGCGGCGTCGCTGCGGTACTGGCGCTGTGCTGGCTGGTGGGCATGCTGTGGGTATGGCAGGCAAGACAGCAGGATGCGCGTGAGTTGAGCCGCCTGGTGCAGGAGGTGCATTCCGGCCATGTGAACCTGCGAGCTCCCGAGCGTCGCCAAGAGCAAGCCCGGCTCAACGTTCAGGGGTTCTGGCGGCTGCTGCAGCAAACCCCGCGCTGGCATTTTTCATCCCTGGTCTATCCCACTTCCTGGGGCTCTTCTCTGGATAATCAGATGGACCTGCTGTTGCGTGGCATGGCTCGTCGCGAGGCGCTGCTGCCATTGCAGCAGTTGCAGGAATACCAACTGAAGACGCTGCTGGATATTCGTAATGAGCAGCGGCGCCCTGATGTCGAAAGCGCCCAACCGGATCAGTGGCCAAACTACGTCAAGGCCCGCACCCTGGCTGAGGGGGTTGTGAGCCTCGAGCGACAAAATCGTCTGCTCAACGATGCCCTGACCGGCCAGGAGGGCTTCGTCGAAACACTGGCTCAACTCAGTAACGATGCGCTGGGACTGAATCTCGATCCCTCCAGCCTGCCTCGCAGAGCCTTTTACGATCAGACCTTGAGGAGCCTGGCCGCGCCTGGGTTGCGCCCCGTGGATCTGGAGCCCAACCGTAAACATCTATCTGCACAGTTCCAGACATTGATGAAGTTTTGGCTGGCGCAGTACTTCCTGGCAGGGAACTTCGTTACGCCCGCCGGCTATCTGAAAAGGAGCCTGAACGACCTGGAATATGGCAGGGATACCTCGCTGAACAAGCTCGAGGAAATCAACAGCCTGGTCGGGCACTTGGAGGACCTGATCATTCTTACCAATTCCGCATGGAGCCATGGCAGTGGCGAGGAGTTGGTGGCGGGGTACCGTGACCTGATGAATGATGTGAAACAGAGCCGGCTTTTGGGGCCAGCCGTCGAAGCCTCCGTCACCCTCGAGGCCGAGCAGCTGCGTAAAGGATTCCACAGCCAGTGGATCGAGGGGGCCGCCAGTCGCGACAATCTGCTACAGCGGCAGGCTGGCGGCACACTGGTGCTGCAGGAGCACATCAGCAAGCTGTCGAGGAGCATCAGTGACCTGCTCAAGCGAGATTTTGCGGTCAGCGCAATGCGCCGTACTGATGGCGCGGTTGATGCTCGGGCAGTGATTCATTTGACCGAGCAACAAATCACCCGGGCGCTGGTTTACCAGAGTAGTTACCAGAGCTTCGTGGCTCAGGAACTGGCGCAGATATCGCCGGCCTATCGTCCAGGCATGCTCAAGGCTGCCGAACAGGCAGCAGCGCTCGCGATGTGGACGGAGCTGACCACTTCCGCCGGATCTTATGTCCAGGTTTCCTCGGAGAGCCGGTTCAACGTCTCTGTCGAAAAGGCCATGGAGATCATTCAGGCCCTGGCAGCCCTCGGGCGTGCCGACCTGGCCAATACTCTGCAATCCCAATTGACCTTGCGCGCCATGGCCGATGTCGATGGCGTACTCGCCGACATCGACAGCTTGCCACTGTTCACCGAACGCTACCCGGTGTCCGAGTGGGACGGTAAGCCCAATCTGGGACTCAAGCTGTTTCGGGCCACTGACGTGCAGGATCTGAAAGCCTCCCTATCTCGGCAGTTCGCGCAGATCAGCGTCAGTATCGACAGGGTCAGGCCGGAACTGACATGGTTGAGGACGCAGGCAGACCTGCCCTTGTCCCTGCAGGACAAGGTATCGAGGCTTGGTTCGATCATGGATGAAATGCAGAAGTACAAGACACAAAACCCTACCAGCGCTCCTGCATTGTTCGAGCAACTGGTCAGCAGGGACCTGGTAGAACTGGATATCGACAACTGTCTGCAGGTGCTGTCGACTGCAAGCCTGCCTCAGGGTGGCGGTGATCTTGCTCGATATACCCGTGACATCACCGATCAGGTACACAGGCGTTGTAGCCAGTTGCAGGTACAAGGCGCCGCACAGGCCTGGAGTGCACTGGCGGACTATTTCAATCAGTACTTGGCGGGCCGCTTTCCATTTTCGTACAGCCTGGAAAATGGCGATGCTGATCCTGCTCGCGTCAAGCACTTGCTGGATTTGATCGATACCCACCTTGAAGTCGCCGAGAAGGGGCTGGTTCTGGCGCCCCCTGGTAGCCGTCTGGCGGCCGAAGACTTCCTTTCGCGGATGAAACAGGCCAGGAGCTGGCTTGGCCCCATGTTCGTGCGCGACAAAACCGGGGCGGTCGGCGTGGAGCTTGAGGTGCGCTGGCGAACTGATCGTGAAGACGAGCGGGGTGCAGACCAGGTGATCGCCTGGACCTTGAATGGGGCCGGGCGCCAGATCACTCATCCCGGCGAATCCGGCGAGCGCCTGCGCTGGAGCGTTGGTGATCCGCTACAGCTGGTGTTGCGCTGGGCACGTGACAGCAGCCAGCGTCCGGTCATTGATCCTCTGCAACCCAGTATGGCCGTGAATGGTCTCGAAGCCGGATGGGAGTATCGTGGCCCCTGGGCTTTGTTGCGCATGATGCGCTCGCATGTGGTGCCCCAACGGTTGCCGAACATGGACTACACGGACTTTCCCCTGACCTTGCAGGTCCCGGTGCGGGGGGCGCCTGATGCCGGCGCGCAGGCGCAAATGTTCATGCGCCTGTCACTGCTTGGTCAGGGCAGCAAGCTGCCCTTGTCGATCCAGCCCCTGCCCGTGGTCGCGCCCGGGTCGCCGTTTTCCAGCTTTCAGCTGCAGGCCTTGCAAGGCGGAGTTGCCACGCCGTGACGTACATTTCGATCGAGCCCTATCTTGAACCTGTGCCGGGCGATGCCCCTTGCGGCCCCAGCCTGCGTTACGAGGGTGTCTGGGATCGCCTGCGAGAACTGCGTCGAGAGGATGATGCGAGTTTACCGGCCGGTGTCTGGCAGAGTGATCTCAAGCGCGGTGACTGGGCCGCGCTGGAGCACTTGGCTGGCGATCTGCTGCGTGAGCGCAGCAAGGACCTGATGATCGCCGTTTGGTTGGGCGAAGCCTGGATACGTCGCCACGGGGTGACTGGGGCTGCGTCGGCGCTGCAGTTGCTGGCGGGGTTGTGTGAACGCTATCCGGATACCCTGCATCCTCAGCCCGAGGAGGGCGATCGCAGCTGGCGTGTGTTTCCGCTGGAGTGGATGGTTCGTCAATACAGCATCACCCTCCTGACCCAGACGCCGCTCTTTGACATCGATGCGCAGGAGTTCATGCACCTAAGCCTGCACGACTGGCTGCAGTTGCAGCAGCGTCAGGTTCAAATGAGTGACAGCAAGCAGGACAAGGTGGCGGCAGAAGCGGCCCGGTTGGAATATCGCAAGCTGCATGAAAAGCTGAGGCAGGCGCCCGAAGGGCATTTGCGCACCACTGTTCTTGGCCTGCAGGCTGCGCTTGCGGCTCTTGAACGCTTGGAAAGCTGGAGCGACGGCTGGCTGGCTGAGTCCGCCCCCAGCTTTGCTGCCCTGCGCCAGACACTGACCAGCCTACTTGCGCAGATCGAGGAGTTCGTCCCGATGTCAGAACACATCTCTCCACCTGACCCCGAGCACGATACCCTGAGAGACGGTCAGCCTGACGAGGCTTGCGCGCCTGCGCTGCCTCTGGCCGGTATGCCCAGCAATCGTGAGCAGGCTTACCGCCAGCTTGCGCTGATCGCTGACTACCTGGCTAGAACCGAGCCGCATAGCCCGGTGCCATATGTCATTCGCCGGGCGGTGGAGTGGGGTAACCAGCCCCTTGGCGAACTGCTGGATGAGTTGATCAGCGCCGACGCCGAATCCAGGCGATTGTGGAAGCTGCTCGGGGTGCTCAAGTAAGGCATGCGCCATGAGCGGACATCTAGCGTTCTGATGGTCTAGTCGTTGGTGACATAACTTTTGGCGACTCACCTTGTCGCCAAATGCTGGCAAACTTGCGCTTCGATTTTCGACAGGAGTCAGTCGATGCCCGCCAGCCCGGAGTTGTCCCCCGGCCTTATCGTCATTCACGGCAATCACCTCGAAGAGCTGCGTGCGCTGGCGGTGCAGTGGATGCGGCGCTATCCGCTGCGGCCGCTGGAAAACGAAGTGCTGCTGGTGCAGAGCAACGGCATCGCCCAATGGCTCAAGCTGGCGCTGGCCGAGCGTGACGGCTGCGGCATCGCGGCGGCGCTGGACGTTGACCTGCCGGCGCGCTTTCTCTGGCAGGCGTATCGCAACGTGTTGGGCAGGGACGCGATTCCGCAAGAGTCGCCCCTGGACAAGGCGCCGCTGACCTGGCGCCTGATGCGGCTGTTGCCGGGCCTGCTGGCCGAGGAGGCCTTCGCTCCGCTGCGCCGCTTCCTCGCGGATGATCAGGACCTGCGCAAGCGCCACCAACTGGCCGAGCGTCTGGCCGATCTGTTCGACCAGTATCAGGTCTACCGCGCCGACTGGCTGGCCGACTGGGCTGCCGGGCAGGATCGCCTGCGCACCTCGCGCGGCGGCGAGCGGCCACTGGAGGGCGATTCACGCTGGCAGCCCGCGCTGTGGCGCGCCCTGCTGGCGGACGTTGGCGAGCAGCATCTGGCCGAGAGCCGCGCCGGCGTGCATCCACGCTTCGTCGCCCGTCTGGCCGAGCTGGACGCGCCGCCAGCCGGCCTGCCGCGACGCATCACCGTTTTCGGAATCTCTTCGTTGCCGGCCCAGGTGCTGGAGGCGCTGGCGGCCATGGCGCGCTTCAGCCAGGTCATGTTGTACGTACACAACCCCTGTCAGCACCACTGGGGCGATATCGTCGAGGACAAGGATCTCCTGCGCCACGAGTACCGTCGCCAGCAGCGCAAGGGCAGGCCGGGCGCGCAGATCGGCCTGTTCGAGCAGGAGGACATGCACCAGCACGGGCAACCGCTGCTTGCTGCCTGGGGCAAGCAGGGGCGCGACTACATCAACCTGCTGGATCAGTACGACGAGCCGCAGCGTTACCGCGAGCAGTTCGACCGTATCGACCTGTTCAGCCCGGCCAGTGAGGACAGCCTGCTCGGCCAACTGCAGAACGACATCCTCGACCTGCGTCCGCTAGCGGAAACGCGCAGCACCTGGCCTGCGGTCGACCCGGAACGTGATCATTCGCTGCGTTTTCATATCGCCCACAGCGCTCAGCGCGAAGTGGAAATCCTCCACGATCAGCTGCTCGCCAGTTTCAGCGAGGACGCCACGCTGCGCCCGCGCGACATCATCGTCATGGTGCCCGACGTCAACGCCTACGCACCGCATATTCAGGCCGTGTTCGGCCAGTTCGCCAGCGACGATCCGCGCTTCATTCCCTTCACCCTGGCCGACCAGGGGCTGCGCGGCAAGGAGCCGATGGTCATCGCACTGGAGCATTTGTTGCGCCTGCCGGACAGCCGCTTCAGCGTCAGCGAGATTCTCGATCTGCTGGATGTCGCCGCGCTGCGTCAGCGCTTCGCCATCGCCGAGGAGCAACTGCCTACCCTGCACCGCTGGCTGGAGGGTGCCGGTGTGCGCTGGGGGCTGGATTCGAGCCAGCGGCAGGCGCTGGGCCTGGGTGAGAATCTGGAGCAGAACACCTGGCGCTTCGGCCTGCGGCGCATGCTGCTGGGCTACGCGGTAGGTGCGGGCGACGCCTTTGCCGGCATCGAGCCTTACGACGAGATCGGCGGACTCGATGCTGCGCTGATCGGCCCGGTGACTCGGCTGTTGGAAAGCCTCGATCGGCACCTGCAGCAGTTGCGCGAGCCGGCCACGCCGGTGCGGTGGGGCGAGCGTCTGCGCAGTTTGCTCGACGACTTCTTTCAGCCGCAGAGCGACCGTGAAGAAGTATTGACGACCCAGCTGCTCGATGCACTGGATGCCTGGCTGGCGCTGTGCGAGGCCGCGACGCTGGACGAAGCGCTGACTCTACCGGTGGTGCGTGAGGCCTGGCTGGACGGGCTCGACCAGGGACGGCTGAGCCAGCGTTTTCTCGCCGGTGCGGTGAACTTCTGCACCCTGATGCCGATGCGCGCGATTCCGTTCCGCCAGGTCTGCCTGCTGGGCATGAACGATGGCGATTATCCGCGCAGCCAGGCGCCGCTGGATTTCGACCTGATGGCAGGCGATTACCGCCCCGGTGACCGCTCGCGCCGCGAGGATGACCGCTATCTGCTGTTGGAAGCGCTGCTGGCGGCGCGCGATCGTCTGTATATCAGCTGGGTGGGGCGCAGCATTCGCGACAACAGCGAGCGCCCACCGTCCGTGCTGGTAGGTCAACTGCGTGACCATCTTGCCAGCGCCTGGACACTCGCCGGTGGCGGCGATCTGCTGCACGGGCTGACCACTGAGCACCCCTTGCAACCTTTCAGCCGCCGCTACTTCGATGGCCAGGGGCAGCTGTTCAGTTATGCCCACGAGTGGGCAGCCCTGCATGGCCAGGTCTCGGCCTGCGAAAGTGCTGCGTCCTTGCCCGCCTGGGAGGAGGGACAACAGCTTACGCCCGAGCTGTTGCAGTCGTTCCTGCGCGATCCGGTGAAGTGCTTCTTCACCCGTCGGCTCAAGGTGTATCTCGACGAAGAAGAGCAGGCGCAGCTCGACAGCGAACCCTTCGCCCTCGACGGCCTGCAGCGCTACCAGTTGCAGGAAGCGCTGCTCAAGGCGGCAGTCGCAGGCGAGGGGGACAGCGACGATGCGCTGAGGGCGGCAGCTGACCGTCTGCAGCGTAGCGGCGTGCTGCCACTGGCCGGTTTTGGCGAGCAGTACCGCAACGCCCTGCTGGAGCCGCTGCCGGCGCAGGTGCAGCGCTACCAGGGGCTTTGCCTGTGCTGGCCGACCCTGCTGGAATCGCCGCAGCGCCTGACTTTCGCCGCAGCCGGTGTTCAACTCGACGGCTGGCTTTCCGGGCTGCGGCAGAAGGCCGATGGCGGCCTGGCGCGCCTGGAGCTGCTGCCGGGCGCACTGCACAAGGACAAGGGCTGGAAATGGCATCGCCTGCTGCGCCCCTACGTGCTGCACGTCATTGCCGCGGCCTGCGGCCTGCCGCTGACCACGCTGCTGGTGGGGGAAGATCGCAGCCTGGTTTTCGAACCTGTAGCGACCGAGCATGCTGCGCGCGTTTTGACGGTCTGGCTGGAAGCCTGGAGTGCCGGTATGCAGGCACCGTTGCCGGTCGCCCTGAAAACCTCGTTGGCCTGGTTGCAGGACAACAATGAGGACAAGGCTCGCAGCGTCTACGAGGGCAGCTACAACCTCGCCGGTGAAGTCCAGGGTAGCGCCAGCCTGGCGAGGCAGTTCCCGGACTACGCCGCGCTCATCGCCGATGGCCAGTTTCCGGCATGGAGCGAACGGCTCTATCAGCCGCTGCTCGACAGCCATCCGCAAGCGCTCGAGGAGGACGCAGCATGAACCGACAGCGCCCTCTGGCCCTGACGTTTCCCCTGCATGGCAGTCGCCTGATCGAAGCCAGCGCCGGTACCGGCAAGACCTTCACCATTTCCGCGCTCTACCTGCGACTGATCCTCGGCCATGGCGGCGACGCCGCGTTCCGCGAGCCCCTGCTGCCGCCGCAGATTCTGGTGGTGACCTTCACCGACGCGGCCACCCGCGAATTGCGCGACCGGATTCGCGCGCGACTGGTCGAGGCCGCGACCGTATTTCGTGGTGATGCCCAAGGCGATGATCTGCTGCGCGAATTGCGCAGTGACTTCGCTCAGACGCAGTGGGACGAGTGCGCCCGCCGTCTGGAACTGGCGGCGCAGTGGATGGACGAGGCAGCCGTGTCCACCATCCACGGCTGGTGCCAGCGCATGCTGCGTGAACATGCCTTCGACAGCGGCAGTCTGTTCAGCCAGACGCTTGAGACCGATCACAGCGAACTGCTGGCCGAAGTGGTGCGCGATTATTGGCGGCAGCACTGCTATCCGTTGCAGGGCGCGGCGCTGCAATGGGTCGCGGGTGTCTGGGGGACGCCTGCAGGGCTGGGGGCGCGGCTGCGACCGTTGTTGGGCGAAGAGGGGGAGCTTGCGACGCAAGCGCTGGGCGAATTGCTCGATGGCGCGCTGCAGCAGCGCGAGCAGGCACTGGCCGAGCTCAAGGCACCCTGGCTGGCCTGGGCCGATGAACTGCAGCTGCTGCTGGACGCTGCGGTGGCGGCCAAGCAGGTGGACGGCAAGAAAATCCAGGCGCGCTTCTACAACCCCTGGCTGGCCAAGTTGCGCGAGTGGGCCGGTGGCGAAGAACCGCGCCTCGACCTGGGCACCGGCTTCACCCGCCTGACCCCCGATGGCCTGGCCGAAGCCTGGAAAGGCGAGGCGCCTGCTCATCCCGCGTTGGACGCCATGGCTCTGCTCAAGGCGCAACTCGATGCGCTGCCTGATCCCGCTGACGCGGCGTTGCGCCACGCGGCGGCCTGGGTGCGCCAGCGCTTCGATTGGGAGAAACGCCAGCGCGCGGAGATGGGCTTCGACGACATGCTCGTGCGCCTGGACGCTGCCCTGCAAGGCAGCAATGGCCCGCGCCTGGCCGAAGTGATTCGTGGGCAATTCCCGGTGGCGCTGATCGACGAATTCCAGGACACCGACCCGCTGCAGTACCGCATCTTCGATACGCTCTACGAAGTCGAGGTTAATCGCGACGACTGCGGCCTGTTCATGATCGGCGATCCCAAGCAGGCCATCTATTCCTTCCGTGGCGCCGATATTCATACCTACCTGCGCGCGCGCCGGGCGACGTTGGGTCGGCACTACAACCTGGACAAGAATTTCCGTTCCAGCCAGGCCATGGTCGATGCCGTCAACGGCGTTTTCCTGCGGGCCGAGCAGCGTGACGGCGGCGAGGGGGCATTCCTGCTGCGTGACGATCTGCCTTTTATCGAGGTGGGCGCGCAAGGTCGACGCGAGGTCTGGAGTGTCGACGGCCAGGCGCAACCCGCCCTGACGCTGTGGCATCTGGCGAGTGACGAGCCGGTTGCCAAGGGCGCCTATCTGGATGCCATGGCGGCCGGTGCGGCGAGCGAGATCGTGCGTCTGCTGGATCTTGGCCAGCGTGGACAGGCAGGTTTCATCAAGGACGGCGTGCTGAGTGCTCTGCGGCCCAGCGACATTGCGGTGCTGGTGCGCGACTTCAATGAGGCGCAGGCCATTCGCGGCGAGCTGGCCGTACGCGGCGTGCGCAGCGTCTATCTCTCCGACAAGGATTCGGTGTTCGCCGCCCAGGAAGCACGCGATCTGCTGCTGTGGCTGCGCGCCTGTGCCGAGCCGGATCAGGATCGCCCGCTGCGTGCGGCACTGGCCAGCGCGACACTGGGGCTGGAGTTGGCCGAACTGGAGCAGCTCAACCTCGACGAGCGCACCTGGGAGCGCCGGGTCATGCAGTTCCGCGACTACCGTCAGCGCTGGCAGCGTCAGGGCGTGCTGCCGATGCTGCGTCAGTTGCTGCAGGACTTCGAGCTGCCGCAGCGCCTGATGGGGCGTGACGATGGCGAGCGGGTACTGACCAATCTGCTGCACCTGGCCGAGCTGCTGCAGCAGGCTGCCGCCGAACTCGATGGTGAACTGGCGCTGATTCGCCACCTAGGCGAGCTGTTGACCGGTGAGGGGCAGGCTGCCGATGAGCAGGTGCTACGCCTGGAGAGCGACGAGGCGCTGGTACGCGTGGTCACCATCCACAAATCCAAGGGCCTGGAGTATCCCCTGGTGTTTTTGCCGTTCATCTGCGCATTCCGCCCGGTGGATGAGAAGAAGCCGCTGCAGATTCACGACGGCGAACGCCGCCGCCTGGTGCTCAAGGCCGATGACGACAGCCTGCAGCGTGCCGAGCGCGAACGCCTGGGTGAAGACCTGCGCCTGCTCTACGTGGCGCTGACCCGTGCCCGGCATGCCTGCTGGCTGGGCGTGGCGGATCTGAAGATCGGCAACGGCAAGAAGTCGCGTCTGCACGAATCGGCGTTGGGCTACTTGCTCGGGGGCGGATTGCCTCTTGCGGCCAGCGGCGAGCTTGCCAACTGGCTCGCGCCGTTCGCCAGCGGACTCGATAGCGCCGTGTCGCCTGTGCCGCCGGCCAGTGAGCAGCGTTATCGAATGATCGAAGAAGGACAGTTCGCGCCGCACTGGCGCACGCCGGCGCGGCGCGCTGCTGAGCACTGGTGGATCGCCTCCTACAGCGCACTGCGCCTGGACGAGGATGCCCCCAGTCAGGTCAGCCGCCACGAGGACGCCGCGCCCGATAGTCCGGCGATGCAGAACGTCATCGACGATGAGCATCCGCTGCTGGCCCTTGCGCCGCTGCCGGCATCCGCTCAGGGCCTGCATCGCTTCCCGCGTGGGCCCAACCCCGGCACCTTCCTCCATGGTCTGCTGGAAATGGCAGCGCAGGAAGGCTTCGCGACCCTGGCACAGGATCCGCCCAGGTTGCGCGAGGCGTTGGCCAGGCGTTGCCAGCGTCGCGGTCTGCAAAGCTGGATCGATCCGCTGCAGGACTGGCTGCTGGCGCTGCTGAGCCAACCGCTCCCACTGGCGGGCGCGGATAGCGTGGTGCTGGCGCAACTGACGCAGTATCAGCCCGAACTGGAGTTCTGGTTCGAGGCGCGTGGGGTGGACGTCAGGCTGCTGGATCAGTGGGTGCAGCAGTACGAATTGCCGGGCCTCGCCAGACAGCCGCTGCGTGCCGATACCCTCAACGGCATGTTCAAGGGCTTCATCGATCTGGTATTCGAACATCAGGGGCGTTACTACGTGGCGGATTACAAATCCAACTGGCTCGGCGGCGACGATGGCGCCTACACCCGTGAAGCCATGGAGGTCGCCATCGCCAGCCACCGCTACGATCTGCAGTACGTGCTTTACGTGTTGGCCCTGCATCGGCAGTTGCGTCTGCGCCTGCCGGATTACGACTACGACCGGCATGTGGGTGGCGCGCTCTATGTGTTTCTGCGCGCACCGCAGCAGGGCGCCTACCTGGCCCGGCCGCCTCGTGAGCTGATCGAGCGGCTGGACGCGTTGTTCAGGGGCGAAGCAGAGGAGGGCGCAGCATGAGTACGACGCTTGCGCCGGCGCTGCGTGATCGCGCCGAACTCTTTGCCCTGCTTTCCATTTGGAGCGAGCGTGGCTGGCTGCGCGAGCTGGATCGTGCGCTGGCGCAGCTGTTCGCCGAACTGGATCCGGACGCTTCGCCCTTGCTACTGCTTGGCGCCGCGCTGGCCAGCCACCAACTGGGCCAGGGCCACGTCTGCCTCGATCTGGCGGCCACGCTGGCCAATCCGGATTTCACCCTGTCTCTGCCGCCGGAAGGCGAGGATGCGCAAGAAGCGATGCTCTTGCCGTCCCAGGTACTGGCCGGGCTCAGTCTGGAGTCCTGGCTGGCGGCCTGTGTCGGCAGCTCGCTGCTGGAGTCCGAAGGTGCGCCGCTGGTGCTCAGCGGCGCCTGTCTATATATGAGGCGTTACTGGAACTACGAACGTCAGGTGGCAGGCGATATCGCCCGGCGTCTGCAGGCGAGCGCTGCGGCCCCGAGCGATCTGGCCGCGCGCCTGGCTTCACTCTTTCCCGACGCGCTGGTGGTGGACGGCCAGCGCCAGACCGACTGGCAGAAGCTGGCCTGCGCCATGGCCGCGCAGGGACGCTTCACCCTGATCACCGGGGGGCCCGGAACCGGCAAGACGACGACGGTGGTGCGCCTTCTGGCGCTACTGCAGGAAGCCGCCATGGCCAATGACGAGCCGCTGCGCCTTAGCCTGGCAGCTCCTACCGGCAAGGCAGCCGCGCGGCTGACCGAATCCATCGGCGCGCAGGTGCAGTCCCTGGCGCTGGACGAGCGAGTGCGTGAACAGATTCCAACCCTCGTGACGACGCTGCATCGTCTGCTGGGCAGTCGTCCCGGCAGCCGTCATTTCCGTCACGATGCCGCCAACCCCTTGCCACTGGATGTGCTGGTGGTCGACGAAGCCTCGATGATCGATCTGGAAATGATGGCCAGCCTGCTGGGCGCGTTGCCGGCGCATGCGCGTCTGATTCTGCTGGGCGACAAGGACCAGCTGGCGTCAGTAGAGGCCGGCGCGGTGCTGGGTGACCTGTGTCGGGAGGCGGAAAGCGGTGGTTACAGCGAGGCGACGCGTGCCTGGCTGGAAAGTCAGACGGGCGAGCGGCTGGACGATCCGGCGCTGATATCCGGTAACAAGGCGTTGGCGCAGCATATCGTCATGCTGCGCCACTCGCGTCGTTTCGGCAGTGGCTCGGGTATCGGCCGTCTGGCGCGGGCGGTGAACCAGGGGGATGCACAGGCGGCTCGTGCGACTCTGGCAACCGGCGCGGACGACCTGCATGTGCTGCGCCTGTCCGGCGAGCAGGACCGAGCGTTGGAGCGACTGTTGATCGGCGGGCTGGGCGAAGCCGAGCCACGTCCGCAGGGGTATGCGCATTTTCTACAGGTGATGCAGGCGCAGCGTCCTGCCCCGGGTGCTGACTCCCAGGCCTGGGATCGTTGGGCCGGTAATGTCCTGGCAGCGTTCGATCAGTTCCAACTGCTCTGTGCGGTTCGTAAAGGCACTTGGGGGGTCGAAGCGCTCAACGAACGTATCGCTGAAGCATTGGTGCGTCGCGGCCTCCTTGAACAGTCGCATGGTTGGTATGAAGGGCGCCCCGTGCTGGTAACGCGCAACGACTACAGCCTGGGGTTGATGAATGGCGATATCGGCATCGCGCTGCGTCTGCCCGAGCCGCCAGAGTTTCCAGGTGCGCCTGTACGCGAGGTGCTGCGCGTTGTGTTCCCGCGCAACGACGGCAGTGGGGCCTTGCGGCATATCCTGCCCAGTCGTCTCAGCGCGGTGGAGACCGTGTTCGCCATGACCGTGCACAAGTCGCAGGGCTCGGAGTTCGCCCATTGCGCGTTGATCCTGCCTGACAACCTCAATCCGGTGTTGACCAAGGAGCTGGTCTACACCGGTGTCACCCGGGCGCGTCACTGGTTCAGCCTGATCGAAAGCCGTTCCGGCATCTTCGAGCAGGCGGTGCTGCGGCGGGTGCAGCGGCGTAGTGGTTTGCGCGAGGCCCTCGAAGCGCTATAAGTCATAAAACTGCAAAATAAGCTTGACGCGCATTCTGCTGGATGTAGAATGCGCGCCACTTCAGCGATGAAGCGCTTCGAAAACTTCTTGTTAATCAATAAGTTAAGTTAAATGAAGGGCTTGCAAAGCTGAATCTGGCGTGTAGAATGCGCGCCGGTCGACAGGGTGGCGGTTTGATCCTGTCGGTGCTTCGGTCGAATGGATCGAAGGCGGTTGAAAGAGGTGGTTGACAGCGGTTTTGAACGCTGTAGAATGCGCCTCCCGCTGGAGAGAAGAAGTTCTGATCGAAGGCTCAAGTGGTTGAGTAGAAAAGAGTTTCTTCGGAAATAAATTCGAAAAACAGCTTGACAGAAGGAAGGGCTGATGTAGAATGCGCGGCCTCGGTTGAGACGAAAAGCTTAACCAACTGCTCTTTAACAACTGAATCAAGCAATTCGTGTGGGTGCTTGTGAGGTAAGACTGATAGTCGACAGATTATCAGCATCACAAAGCAACACTCGTGAATTCGAGAGTTACTCTTTTAAGTAAGAGATTTGCGAT
>NZ_FNJJ01000023.1 GCF_900104265.1 Ectopseudomonas guguanensis | reverse complement strand
AAGTACGGCCTGAAGACCCTCGACATCCTCGTCGAGCTGGGCAAGCGGCGCATGGTCGGCGGCCAAGAAGACATGATCGTCGATGTGGCGCTGGATCTGCTGGCGCGTCGCTGAGCCACCCGATTCGGCAGCGCGCTAGGCGCTGCCCAGGAGCATGCATGAAAAACGCTTACTCAGTCGCTGTCGCCTTGGTGGCGCTATACGTCGGAGCCGCCGGGATCGCCAAACTGTTCGGGGTGCAGGCCGTTGCCCAGAGTTTCGCCACCATGGCGCTACCCGATGGAACCGCCATGCTGGTCGGTCTTTGCGAAGTGGCGGCGGCACTGGCCTTCTATATCGGGCCGCTGCGCCGGCTGGCAGCCGCTTGTCTGATCCCGCTGATGCTTGGCGCCCTTTACTACCACCTGGCCTACACCCCGGCGCTGCAGGCAGCTCCAGCGTTGCTGATCCTGCTGGTATGCGCCTGGGTGCTGAGCAGGCCTGAGCCGGCGCATGGATAGGATGGACCATGCGCACCTCGCAACAGCCATTGCATGGAGCTTGAGGGGCAAGCCACGACCTTGCTGGTCACCTGCGCTGCTTAGCCGTGGTCCGCCCGGTGAGTACCCAGCTCCTCAAATATCACCAACCTGCGCTCGGGCAGATAACTATGGGCAGCATCGTAGGTGGCTTTTACCTAGGGATGGTCTGAAAAAGACTCCCCGAATCTGGTGAAATACGCCGATCCCGTTGCCCGAGTTTCCCGATGAAGCAAATGACCTTCGCCGACGCCGAGTACGCCGGCAAGCGCAAGCAGACCCGCAAGGAGTTGTTCCTGATCGAGATGGATCAGGTGGTGCCGTGGAAGGGTTTGATTGCCCTGATCGAGCCGCACTACCCCAAGGGTGAAGGTGGCCGTCCGGCGTATCCGCTGATGGCGATGCTGCGCGTACATCTGATGCAGAACTGGTTCGGCTACAGCGATCCGGCGATGGAAGAAGCGCTCTACGAGACCACCATCCTGCGTCAGTTCGCCGGGCTGAGCCTGGAGCGTATTCCTGACGAAACTACCATCCTCAATTTCCGTCGCCGGCTGGAGAAGCAAGAGTTGGCGGCTGGGATTCTGGCGGTGATCAATGGTTACCTGGGCGACCGGGGGCTGTCGCTGCGCCAGGGCACCATCGTCGATGCCACGCTGATCCATGCGCCGAGTTCGACCAAAAATCAGGACGGCAAGCGCGACCCGGAAATGCACCAGACGAAGAAGGGAAACCAGTATTACTTCGGCATGAAGGCGCACATCGGCGCCGATGCCGAGTCCGGCCTGGTGCACAGCGTGGTGGGGACGGCAGCCAACGTTGCAGACGTTACCCAGGTCGACAAACTGCTGCACGGAGAGGAAAACATGGTGGGTGCCGACGCGGGTTACACCGGCGTCGAGAAGCGCCCGGAACATGAAGGCCGGGAGGTGATCTGGCAGATCGCGGCCCGCCGCAGTACGTACAAAAGGCTGAGTAAGCGCAGCGCGCTGTACAAAGCCAAGCGCAAGATCGAGAAGGCCAAGGCCCAGGTGCGCGCCAAGATCGAGCCCCCCTTCCGGGTGATCAAGCGCCAGTTCGGTTATGTGAAGACACGCTTCCGTGGCCTGGCGAAGAACACGGCACAGCTGGTGACATTGTTTGCCCTGTCGAACCTATGGATGGCGCGCCGACATTTGCTGACGAATGCAGGAGAGGTGCGCCTGTAAGGTGGGAAATGGCCGCCGAGAGGTGTGCGCGGAGGCTAAAAACACAGGAATGAGCGGCTGATCTGATCGTTTTTGATCAGTTTGCCGTGCTTCAAAATCGGCGGAGGCTGAAGTCGCCCGGAAATGCAGGGCGACTTCAGACCATCCCTAAACCCATTACTGGCCATCGAACTCTGGCGTCAAAGCGAGAAATGGGTTTCCTGACAGAACGAAACTCTATTGCGCGCTCGAATTGAACTTTAGGGCAACTCCAGATAAGCCCCTGTCAATCAGTCGATGCATCATTTCCGCCAAGACTGAGCTATGCCGCATAAGTTCCGCTTAAGCTAGCGGGGCAAGGAGTGCCATCCTAGAAAATTTTCCAAGTGTAGTTCAGGATCAATCGATTCTCATCGATGTCAGTCCGATAATTGGAGCGCGCGGTTACGTTGCGTATACGAATCAGAAGCCCTTTTAGAGCGCCGCTCTGAAACACATAAGCAATATCCAGATCTCGCTCCCGATCCTTGCCTTCGAATCCGCGCCCAGTGGTTACGTTATTGCCTGTGATGTAGCGCACGGAGGCAGTTAGGCCAGGAACGCCAAGGGCCGCAAAGTCGTAGTCGTAACGAACTTGCTTGGAACGCTCATCCGTATAGGCGAATTCGTAAGTGGGCACCTCATTCCCCAGCGGGGTGATGTTGGCGAATACGCGAGGAAATGGACTGTCCCCATACATTGCTTGGTACCCGAAGTAGAACGTGTGGGCTCCGTGCTTGGCCGACAACAACGAGAACAGTGCTTGGTTCTCGATTGAGCCGAGCAGCGCCTTACCCTCTTCGTTCGCGGTGTAGTAGCCCAGGTTTGCACTCAGAGTCCAGTCACCCAGAGGTTCAGAATGCTTTAACCCCAGGAAGCCCTGCTTGTAGATATCTTCGAGCTCACCGTACCAAAGGCTAGTGCTGGTTCGGTTCGAGTTGAATAGATAGTCGCCGCCTGCATAGTTATAGGCATCACTGACAGCTTGCCGTTGTGGCACATGACCCAGGACGGCTGACATCTTCCCATCGCCGCTCTCGTTGCGAAGATGGCTTGTGTTGAGGTGGCCACCCTGTAGCGTAAGTCCATCGATTTCTGCCGACGTGATGGAGATGCCCTGATAGCTCGGGGGCAAAAGCCGGATATCGCTGAATGTCAGGACTGGTAGGTTGGGTTGCAACTCGCCGTACTTGATCTCCGTCTTTGAAATACGAGCCTTGAGGGTAGGCCCTAAACGACTGTAATTGTCTGCGGATTGGCCATCCTCTTGCACTGGCAGCAATCCGCTGCCAGCACGATCAGGACTGCTATCGAGCTTGATCCCGAGCAAACCAATAGCATCGACGCCAAAGCCCAAGGTGCCTGGGGTGTATCCTGACTTGAAGTTGAGAATGAAGCCTTGAGCCCATTCCTCTGCCTTGGACTGTGGGTTGGAGCCGACAATGTCGGAGAAATCTCGGCTGAAATAGTAGTTGCGAGCTGTAAGCGTGGCGCTAGCTCCCTCGACGAACCCTCCCTGCTCAGCCAGCAGTGGCCCGCTGGCGAGCGAAAGACTCAGGGGGATAATCAATGGTGTTGCACGAGTTCGGCGTTTCATATCGGACTCTCTTGGATTTTGTTCTTATAAGGACTTCTCGTTGCGCCTCATGCCAACCGGGGGAACAGTTTCAACGCATTAGTGCGATTCACTGCTTCCCGCTGGGCGGTGCTGAATCCGAAGGAGTCCAAGAGGCCGGTGAAGTAGCTCGATCGCTCTTTGTTGGCGTATGGCCAGTCGCTGCCGAAGGTAATGTTTTCTGGTTTGGCAAATGCCAGCAGCGCAGAGAGCGCATAGGGGCTGCTCGAGAGGGCAGTGTCGAAGTAGAACTGACGCAGGCGTTTCAAGCCGCCCGCAGTACTGCCATCTTCAGAGCAAACACGTGCCATACGCTCAGCCGCGTAGGGAACAAATCCGCCTGCATGGGCAAGGATGATCTTCAGGTCGGGGTAACGTTCCAGACAGCCACGCTTAGCTAAATTGAGCGCAGCTCGTGTGGTGTCGAGCAGGAAGTCAGCCGCGTAGGGCGGAATCCCTTCGACCGGTGCTGCAGGAAGTTCTGAAGGATGGACAAATACTGTTGTCTTGTGGCGATTCAGTACCTCCAGAAGAGGATCCCACTCGGGAGTTCCTAGATAGGTCCCGCGCACGTTGGCAAGCAGGACCACGCCATCCGCCTTCAGTTTGGTCAGCGCATACTCTGCCTGCTCAATCGCGCCCGCAACGTCAGGCAAGGTCAGCGTCGCGAAGAAGCCAAAGCGTCCTGGATGCTTATCGACGAGCTCAGCACAGAACTCGTTAACCTCCTTGGCCTTGATGCGGGCCTCAGCATCGTTACCCAGGTGCACGCCAGGCGTGGACACGGAAAGAATTCCCGTCTGGATACCGTTGCTGTCCATCAAATCGAGTGCTCCTTCGGCACTCCAGGTCGGAATGGGAAGGCCCCCTGCGTTCAGGCCTCGCGAATCAAGCCATTTGGCGTAGAACGGGGGCACGATGTGCTGGTGAGTGTCGATGCGCTGAAGGCCCTTCAGTGCTCGGGCTCCTCCCTCGGTCGCAGCGGTTTGGGATGCAAATGCACTGGATGGCATGATCCCGGCGATAGCTGTGGCTGAAGCCGCTGTAGCCATGGTTTGCAGCAATTTTCTGCGGTTCATGATGAATTCCTTCTTGTTGTTGTATTGCGCAAGGAGCCGAAGCTCCGGTTAGTAAGGATTGGGACTGAAGTTACTTTTTCGCTTCGAGAAGTCAGTCGGGTAGCCGAGCTGGGCGGCGCATCCCAAGGTGGAAGAGCGCGAGTGCCGCAACCACGATGCCCGGGGCTGAGGCCAACAGGACGCCGGCGGTTCCTGTGCCGAGGGCAAGCATTTGCCCCGCGACCAACGGACCGCTCATGGCACCCAAGCGCCCAACGGCTACGGCTGCTCCGACACCTGTGGCGCGCACGCGAGCGGGGTAAAACCAAGGGGCGAGGGCATAGAGAACCCCTTGGCCACCGGTGGCGAAGAAGCCTGCGACGAAACCTGCCACCAGCATGCCGGTCAGGTCTTCAGCCAGCCCCAGGCCCGCTAGGGCGCAAAGAATTCCTACGTACACAAGAGCAGCGGTTGCCCAAGCAGGTAGGTGCTCCATTAGTACGCCTAAGGCAAGAGTTCCGATTGCTGCACCAATCTGCAGAGCAAACATGACCCAGCTTGCATTGATCGAGCTGAAGCCTTGGTTGACCAGCAGGCTGGGGAGCCAGTTGATCAGGATGTAGACCACCATCAGCGTGAAGAAGTAGCTAAGCCACAACAGCCAGGTAGCGCTCTGGCCCAACAGATCGGTGCGGAGGTTGGTGGGATTTGAACGGATGCTGGCGGTACGAAAATCAGACGTTTCCGGAAGATACATCCAGAGCAGTGGCAGGATGAGCAGGGGAACGACTCCCCCGATCTGGAACACCAGTTGCCAATCCGCGGCGTAGCCGGCGATGCCTATAGCCGCGGCAAGCGCAGCGCCGAGAGGAACGCCGCAGTACATGAGACTTACGGCGCTGCCACGCAGTCGCGTCCCTGCGGCTTCTGAGGTGAGTGCGATGAGGTTGGGGAGTGCCGCACCTAGTCCCACGCCGGTCAGCAAGCGTGCAGCAATCAGCGTCGAAAGGTCCCAGGCATATGCAGTCGCCAGGGAGAACAGGCCAAACAGGGCGACTGATGCAATCAGAACCCGTTTGCGGCCGATACGATCCGCAAGCCAGCCTCCAGCGAAGGCGCCAGGCAACAGACCCAGGATGCCGGCACTGAATACCCAGCCCATCTGCATCTTGTCCAGGCTAAAGGCCGTGGCCATTCCGCTAGCGGCAATGCCAGCGGCCTGCAGATCCAGTCCTTCCAGCAAGGCAACGAGAAAGCACAAGCCGATCGTTGCAGCCATGCGCGATTGTCCATGAAGGGTTTCAGTGAGGGCGTTCATACAGCCTCCCTTCCGTTCAGGAAGCGAATGGCACTGGCGACGTGTAAGGCAAGGCAGTTAGTCATAGGGTTTCACCCGTATTGTTCTTGTAATGAAGGAGGCCGGTTTCCCTGGGGGAGCCGGCCGGTGTTTTCAGCGGTCGAGCAAGTCCAGCGCCACATCGACGATCATGTCTTCTTGGCCGCCGACCATGCGCCGCTTGCCCAGCTCGACGAGGATGTCGAGGGTCTTCAGGCCGTACTT
>NZ_FNJJ01000014.1 GCF_900104265.1 Ectopseudomonas guguanensis | reverse complement strand
GCAGGGGTGTGTTTCTTTGCTTACTTTCTTTGCACAAGCAAAGAAAGTGAGTCGCCCGTAAGGGGCGAAACCCAGCAGATCAGGCGACACGCTAAGGGATAGTGCCAAGTCATCGACAGCTAACACGTTATTGCCAGTCCGGTGTCAACCCGCACTTTCCCCAAGATATGCGAAGAACCTTTTTTCATGGCGCCGCTTCCCTGTGGCCGTGCCCCTGATCATCCTGCCCGATTGCCCTTTACACCTCATTTACACAGGACTGACTGCGCCTGACGGCAGTGGCCGGATACTGCCAATCCGCTTGAGCCACTGGAGTCGCATCGATGCACAAACGCAATGTCTGGACCGAGATCACCGCGCTGCTTCTGCTGGGTCTGAGCCCTCTGGTCATCGCCGCACCGCCTGGCGGGCCGGGCATGCACGCGCCGCCGCCGGCTGCCATGCAGCAACGCATTCCCTATCAGGGAGAGGAATACGTGTTCTCCGAAGGTCGCTGGTATCGCCCGCATGGCACCCAGCTCAGGCCGATCGTAGCGCCGCCGGGGCTGCGCGTTCGCACTCTGCCCGGCGATGCGCGGGAAATCTGGATCGGCAGCGTGCTCTACCACCTGGCCGCCGGTACTTATTACCTGTGGCGTGCCGAAAGCCGTGAGTACGAGGTGGTCAGTCCGCCGGTGGTTGCCAGCCAGGCCACGCGTTATGACGTGATCGCCTATCCGGCGCGCGGCCAGAACGAGGAGCAGCAAGGGCGAGATCGCTATGAATGCCACCGCTGGGCGGTCACCCAGTCCGGCTTCGACCCGGCAGCTGCCAGCACGGCGCCGAGCGCAGAGGTAGGCGGGCTTTACCAGCGGGCGCTGGGGGCGTGCCTGAGCGGACGCGGTTACAGCATCAACTGAGTCAGTGCGTGAGCACTTCCGGCGGGTCGGCGTGCACCAGCACTTCGGCCTGCGGGTAGTGTTGGCGAATCGCCTGCTCCACGGCCACGCAGTGCCGGTGCGCCTCGGACAGGCTCATCTCGCCCGGCAGCTCCAGATGCAACTGGACGAACCAGCGCGTGCCGGAAACCCGCGTGCGCAGGTCGTGCGCGCCGAGCACGCCAGGGACGGCGCACGCCAGCTCGTGCATCTGCGTGCTGACCTCGCCGGGCAGTTCCTCGTCCATTAGCACGCCGATCGCGCCGCGCACGATGCTGATGGCGCTCCAGAAGATGTAGAAGGCGATGCCGATGGCGAACAGCGCATCCATCTGTTGCCAGCCGAAGCGGGTCAGCAGCAGGGCGAGCAGAATGCTGCCGTTGAGCAGAATGTCGGAGCGGTAGTGCAGGGAATCGGCGTGGATGGCGGTGGAGCCGGTTTCGCGCACCACCTTGCGCTGGAACAGCAGCAGGGTGACGGTCAGCGCCAGCGACAGCAGCATCACGGCGATGCCGACGCCTTCGGCCTCCAGCGGTTGCGGCGCCTGCAGGCGCTCGATGCCCTGCAGGCCGATGAGAATGGCGCTGACGCCGATGAACAGGGCCTGGCCCAGCCCGGCCAGGGCTTCGGCCTTGCCGTGGCCGTAGCGGTGATCCTCGTCGGCCGGGCGCAGCGCGAAGTGCACGGCGATCAGATTGATCAGCGAGGCGGCACTGTCGAGCAGCGAGTCGGTCAGACCCGCCAGCAGGCTGACCGAGCCGCTCAGCCACCAGGCAATCGCCTTGGCCAGCACCAGGGTCAGCGCCACCGTCAGCGCTGCCCGGGTGGCCAGGCGCATCAGCCTGGCATGCTGCGGGTCGTGCACGGGGTCAGGCTGCCGGATGCAGGCCGTAGGCTGCCAGTTGCTCGGCGCTGCCGCTGTGCTGGATCAGCCGCGGATCGTCCAGCGGCAGCTGGTGGCCGGTGCTGGTTTCGATCAGCGTTTTCAGGGCGTACTGGTCGACCTTGCCGTCTGCACCGATCAGCTTCTGCAGCTGCTGCGGATCGACCTGAGCGGTCTGGCCCTGCGGCAGATAGATGGCGCCCGTGGCGAAGTCCACGGCGAAGGCGATCAGGCCGGGGATCACGTAGAACAGGATACCGATGGCGTTGGCCCCGGCGATTACCGGGTCGATCTTGCCTTCGATCTGGCCGCGACGATCCGGATAGAAGATCGAGCCGCAGGCGGTCAGCTGAGTGAACAGGGTTGCGGCGACAACGCCGGCGATAACTCGGGATTTCGTGCGCATCGAGCACCTCCATGGAGAAAAGTGGCGCAACTATAGCAAGGTGATGTTTGCAAAACTGCTGTCCGCTGCTTATGACCCTGCAGGGCCTCTGGCAGTTCGCCGTTATAATCGCCGGCCTGTTGTGGAGATACCATGAACGACCTGCCGATCGACGTCCTGTTACCCGCCCTGCGCGATGCCCTGAGCGCCCGCCACGAAGCGGTGCTGGAGGCGCCGCCCGGTGCCGGCAAGACCACCCGCGTGCCGCTGGCGCTGCTCGATGCGCCCTGGCTGAGCGGGCAAAAGATTCTCATGCTCGAACCGCGCCGGCTGGCCGCCCGCGCCGCCGCCGAGCGCCTGGCCAGCGAGCTGGGTGAACGGGTCGGGGAGACGGTGGGCTACCGCATTCGCCTGGACAGCAAGGTAGGGCCGAGCACACGTATCGAAGTTGTTACCGAGGGTATCCTCGCCCGTCGCCTGCAGGATGACCCGGCGCTGGAAGGCGTCGGCCTGGTGGTCTTCGACGAATTCCACGAGCGCAGCCTGGATGCCGATCTGGCCCTGGCGCTGACCCTCAACGGGCGCGCCATGTTCCGCGGCGAAGGCAGCGGCGAGGCGCCGCTCAAGGTGCTGCTGATGTCCGCCACCCTGGAGGGCGAGCGCCTGGCTGCGCTGCTCGGCGAGGCGCCGGTGCTGCGCAGCGAAGGGCGCATGTTCCCGGTGGATATCCGCTGGGGCGCGCCGTTCCAGGCGGGCGAGTGGGTCGAGCCGCGCGTATTGCAGACGGTGCAGCAGGCGCTGGCCGACGAGCCCGGCAGCCTGCTGGTGTTCCTGCCCGGGCAGGCCGAGATCCGCCGCGTGGCCGAGCAACTCGGTGAGGTACTGGCGGGGCGCGACGATATCCTGCTCTGCCCGCTGCATGGCGAACTTGACCTGTCTGCCCAACGCGCTGCCATAGAGCCGGCGCCGGCGGGCAAACGCAAGGTGGTACTGGCCACCAATATCGCCGAGACCAGCCTGACCATCGATGGCGTGCGCGTGGTCATCGACGCCGGCCTGGCGCGGGTGCCGCGCTTCGACCCGGCCAGCGGCATGACCCGTCTCGATACCCAGCGTATTTCCCGTGCCTCCGCCACCCAGCGTGCCGGTCGCGCCGGGCGTCTTGAGCCTGGCGCCTGCTATCGGCTGTGGTCGCAGGCACAGCATGAGCAGCTCAGCGCCTATTCCAGCGCGGAGATCCTTCAGGCCGATCTGGCCGGGCTGGCCCTGCAACTGCTGCGCTGGGGGGTGACGCCGCAGGAGCTGAGCTGGCTGGACGTGCCGCCGCCGGCTGCCTACGCGCAGGCGCTGGATCTGCTCGGCCGCCTCGGTGCGCTGGACGAGCGTGGCGCGCTCAATGCCCATGGCCAGGCCATGGCCGAGCTGCCCAGCCATCCGCGCATCGCTCATCTGCTGCTGCGTGGCCAGGCGCTGGGCCTGGGCGCGCTGGCCTGCGATCTGGCCGCGCTGCTCTCCGAGCGCGACGTTCT
This sequence comes from Ectopseudomonas guguanensis, assembly GCF_900104265.1. GTDB lineage: Bacteria > Pseudomonadota > Gammaproteobacteria > Pseudomonadales > Pseudomonadaceae > Aquipseudomonas > Aquipseudomonas guguanensis. Next base: position 170,806 of record NZ_FNJJ01000014.1, on the reverse strand, counting down.
GCGCGGCAGCGGTGCCGATCTGCACAGTCGCCTGGCCCTGCTCAGCGGCGAAAGCCGCGCCACGCGCAGCGCTCAAGGCGGCTTGCAGCGCGCCCGCCAGCTGGCCAAACAGTTTCAGGGACTGCTCAAGGGGCGGCCGGTCAGTGCGGCGGTGAGCGACCCCGAACACCCGCGCTGGCTCGGCTGCCTGCTGGCCTTCGCCTACCCCGATCGCATCGCCCAGCAGCGCCGCGCCGGTGGCGCCGACTATCGCCTGGCCAACGGCCGCGCCGCGCAGTTCGCGGAAACCGATGCGCTGATGAAGCATGAGTGGCTGGTGGTGGCCGACCTGGGCAGCCGCCAGGGCCAGCGCGAGGAGCGCATCTATCTCGCCGCCGATCTCGACCCGGCGCTGTTCGAGCGCGAGCTGGCCGAGCAGGTCGAGACGCTGGAGGTGCTCGACTGGGACGAGCGCGAAGGCGTGTTGCGCGCCGAGCGTCAGCGCAAGGTGGGCGAACTGGTGCTGGAGCGCCAGGCGCTGGCGGCGCTGGACGAAGACGCGCGCTGCCGTGCGCTGGTCGGCCTGGTGCGGCGCAAGGGTCTGGAGCTGCTGCCCTGGACACCGGAGCTGCGTCAGTGGCAGGCGCGCGTGGCGGTGCTGCGCGAGCTGGACCTGCAGCAGCAGGGGCAGAGCGAATGGCCGGACCTGTCCGATGCCGCGCTATTGGCCAGCCTCGAGCAGTGGCTGACGCCCTTCCTGGGTAAGGTCAATCGCCTCAGCCACTTCGCCAATCTCGACCTGCCCTCGATCCTGCAGACGCTGCTGCCCTGGCCGCTGCCGCAACGCCTCGACGAGCTGGCGCCGCGCGCCTTGAACGTGCCGTCCGGCTCGCGCATCGCCATCGACTACACGGAGAATCCGCCGGTACTCGCCGTGCGCCTGCAGGAGCTGTTCGGCCTGGCCGCCACGCCGCGCATCGCCGGCGGTCGCCTGGGCCTCAAGTTGCATCTGCTGTCGCCGGCGCGGCGACCGGTGCAGGTGACGCAGGACCTGGCCAGCTTCTGGGCCAACACCTACATCGATGTGAAGAAGGACCTGAGGGGGCGCTATCCCAAGCACTACTGGCCGGACGACCCCTTGATCGCCGAACCCACGGCGCGAGCCAAGCCGAGGAAGTGAGACGGCGATGCTGACCCTGAATCTCGGGCCGCTGGCCCTGGGCGTCACCCATGTGCTGCTGTTCGGCAGCCTGCTGCTGGCGACCCTGGTCGGCTGGCTGATCGGCCGTCGTCACGGCTGCAATCCGGAAAGCCAGTTGTTCCGCATGCTCATGGTCGGGCTGCTGGTGGCGCGGGTGGCCTTCGTGCTGGTGTATGCCGAGTATTACCGTGATGAGCCGTGGCGCGCGGTGGATATCCGCGACGGTGGTTTCATCGCCTGGCCGGGCTTGCTCGCCGGGCTGGCACTGGGCGTGTGGTACCTCTGGCGCCAGGCGACCCTGCGGCGGCCGCTTGGCGTGGCGATGGGGGTCGGCCTGGCGCTGTGGCTCGGCGGCAACCTGAGGTTGCAGGCGCTGGAGCAGGGCACGCGCTTGCCTGACCTGCAGGTGCGCAACCTGCAGGGTGAAGCGGTGAGCCTGCGCGATTACGCGGGCCGGCCACTGGTGGTCAACCTCTGGGCCACCTGGTGCCCGCCGTGTCGGCGCGAAATGCCGGTGCTGATGCAGGCGCAGCAGCGCGAAACCGGGATTACCATCCTCTTCGTCAATCAGGGGGAGAGCGCTGCGCTGGTGACCGAGTTCCTCGCCGCGCAGCAACTGAGCCTGGATCACCTGCTGCTCGACGAGCCGGTCAGGCTGGGGCAACTGGTGGGTTCGCGCGCGCTACCCACCACGCTGTTCTACGATGCCGAAGGGCGACAGGTCGGCAGTCACTTGGGCGAGCTGTCGCACGCCAGCCTGGAGCGAGCGCTGGCCAGGTTGCGTGGTGATTGACGGGTCAGTACAGCCACAGGTCCTCGCCGGACTCCGTCAACTGCTCATAGGCCCGGTCCAGCTCGTCGCGCAGGCGCTCGGCGTCCGCTGCATGGCGTGAGTAGATCAGCCTCAGCGGCAGGCGCTGCACCTCGACGAAGGGTATTTCGTCCATGCCCAGCTCGCGCTTGGCCTGTTCCACGGGGGCCTGATAGTCCAGCAGGTAGTCGCCGCGTCGTCGCTGCAGCATCTGCAGTGCCGAGACATGGCTGGCGGTGCGGTGATGGATGATGCGGCGCGCCGGGTCTTCCAGCCACCGGTTGACGTCCTGCCAGTAGCTGTAGCCGGTGATCAGGATCACGCCGCGCTCCTCCAGGTCCTCCGGAATGCGCGGTACTGGTGTGTCGTGACGGAAGTACAGGTTGAGGGTGATTTCCCCCAGCAGATGCCGACCCTCCAGGGTGTGCTCGGCCAGCCCCGGTTTGCCCGAGGCGCCGGCCCAGAGGTGGATGCTGCCGTCGAGCAGGCCGCCGTAGAGGCGAGCGCCGGGGTAGGAGCGAAAGTCCGCCTGATAGCCCGCTACATCGAGCAGGCGCGCGGTCAGTTCGAGACCCGAACCGGCGGGCTGGCCCTGGGCGTCGGTATAGGAATAGGGCGGAAACTCGTAGTACCCGACCTGTATGCGCGGCCTGGTTTCGGCAGCGTGCGCCGCCTGCAGCCAGAACAGGGTGATGAGGATCAGGCAGAAGCGTCTTGGCATTTGCGTCGCGGCTAGTGGCCGTCTTGTCTTTTTTTTGTAATACCCGCCGAGCATGGACAAGACATGGCGGGCTTGTCCAGCCCGCTATTCCTGGCTGGGCAGGAAAAAGCGGCCAATCACCGGCAGGTGGTCGGAAATGGCCTGGGTGTCGTGCTGCCGCACCTGGCTGGCGAACGGGGTCAGGCGTGGGCTGTAGAACAGGTAGTCGAGGGTGCGATCCGGGCCGCTGGCGGCCGGGTCGTTGGGGAAGTGGGTGTACCACTGCGCCTGCTGCGAACCGCTGGCCTGCTGCAGGCTGGGGATCATCGGGTAGCGGCTTGCCAGATCCAGCAGTTCGCTGTCGGCGGCGTACCAGCCTCGTTGATCTTCCGGCAGATGCTCGAACTGGCCGGGCGGCAGCAGGTTCAGGTCGCCGCCCAGCACCCAGCTCCTGCCCGCGCGCTGCAGCTGCTGGAGCAGCCCGTCGGTCATCTCCACCTGACGCTGCATGGTGTTCTGCCCCTGGGCGAAGGCATCGAAATGGGTGTTGATCGCCACCAGCTCGTCGCCGCCGCGAACCGGCAGATAGCTGACCAGCAACGCGCGCTTGAGCTGGAACTGGCGGCTCAGCAGATCGGCTTCCAGCATGGGCAGCTGCAGGCGCTCGGCGCGGGCGATCCGGAAGCGGCTGAGGGTGCCCAGCTTCATGCCGACGCTGCCGAGGATGCGCGGGTGCGGAACGAACGCGGCCTTCCAGTAGAAGGCCTGGCTGCTGCACGGATAGAGATCGGCCAGGCGCTCCTGCAACAGCGCCAACTGGTCCTGATAGTCAGTGGCCCTGGCGCCGTCGTGCAGCTCCTGCAGCAGTACCAGATCCGGCTGCTCGTCGCGCAGCACGCGCACCACCTCATCCAGGGTCATGGCCAGGTCGGCGCTGCTCGGACGCTCGTCCGGGCCGTCGCCGCCGGGCAGGTCGTACCAGAACACATGGCGCTTGCCGGCCAGGTACTGCAGGTTCCAGGTCATCACCTTGAGCGCCTGCCCCGGTTGCAGCTGCGCCACCTGGCCCGTGCAGGTCACGGGCGCGTCTTCGCGCGGCTGTGGGCGCCAGGTCAGGCTGTAGATCAGCGTGATCGCCACGGCGGCAACAACCAGTGCAATGAGCAGTAACAGGCGAAGCGGACGCGGCAGGGACATGACGAAGCGGGCGGCTATGCTGGAAGGAGGCGAGGATACCCGACTGTGGCCCGTCGGCCCAGGCTGCGGGAACCTGCCGGGAGGTTGCGATGAACCAGCCGCTGATAGCCCAGCGCAGCTCCTTCGCGGTGGAGGTGGAGGCCGGGCGTGATTATTTCTGGTGCCGTTGCGGGCGCAGCGCCAGCCAGCCGTTCTGCGACGGCAGCCACAAGGACAGCGGGCTGACCCCGCTGCGTTATCATGCCGAGCGCACCGAACGGGTGTTTTTCTGTGGCTGCAAGCACACGGCCACACCGCCCTGTTGCGATGGCAGCCACAACAGGTTGTAGTGTCGGCAAGGCCAGGGCTGCGGGAGCAACGCATGTATCGCAAGGTGTTCGCCAACAAGGTGTTCGATCGCAAGGTGGTGCTGATCACGGGCGGTTGCGCCGGCATTGGCCGCGCGCTGGCCATGCGCCTGGCCCAGGCGGGCGCGCGCCTGGTGATTCTCGACCTGCAGCAGGCGGCGCTGGACAGCCTGGTGCAGCACCTGGCCGATCACCACAACGCCGAGGCCCTGGGGCTGGTCTGCGACGTCGCCGACGCCGAGGCGGTGCAGCGCGCCGTGGCCCTGGCGGTGGAGCGTTTCGGCGGTATCGACGTGCTGGTCAACAACGCCGGCATCACCCATCGCAGCACCTTCGCCGAAACCAGCCTGGAGGTGTTCCAGCGGGTCATGGCGGTCAACTATTTCGGTGCCCTGCACTGTACGCAGGCGGCGCTGCCCAGCCTGATCGCGCGGCGCGGCCAGGTCATAGTGCTCAGCTCGCTGTCGGGCATCGCCCCCTTGCTCTATCGCAGCGCCTACAACGCCAGCAAGCATGCCCTGCATGGTCTGTTCGAGACGCTGCGCTACGAGCTCAAGGGCTCGGGGGTGAACGTGATGCTGGTGTGCCCCGGCTTCACCGCCACCGACCTGCGCAAGAACGCCCTGGTCGGCGATGGCTCGGTGGCCGCCCAGCCGCCGCTGGCGATGGGCAAGGTGGCTTCGCCGCAGGATGTCGCCGAGGCCATCTACCGTGGTGCGCTCAAGCGTCGGCGGCTGCTGGTGCTGTCGAACGTCGACTGGCGCGCGCGGGTGCTGGCGCGCTTCTTCCCCAGGCTGTTCGAGCGCGTGCTGCTGCCGCGGCTGTCCGGCCTGCGGCCGCATGGTCCGGAGCGACGCTGATGCGCCTTTGGCTGCTTGCACTGCTGATGCTGACAACGCTGTGCCGCGCCGACGACGCCGAGCCCCTGCGGGTGATGACCGACCTCTGGCCACCCTTTCGCATGGAGGGCGAGAACGGCCGGTTGCAGGGGCTGGATATCGATCTGCTCGATGAGCTGTCGCGTCGTACCGGGCTGCGTTTCGAGGTGCAGCGGGCGCCCTGGGCGCGTGGCCTGGCGGCGCTGGAGCAGGGCAGTGCGGACCTGATGACCGGCCTGGCCAGGACGCCGGAGCGCGAACGCTACATTCGCTATCTGGACGCGCCGTACTACGCCTGCTCGCCGCGCTTCTACGCCAGCCCGGCCCTGGCCATGCGCCTGAACGACTACGCATCGCTGCGCGGGCTGCGCATCGGCTACGTGCTGGAGTCGGTGTACTTCCAGCCATTCGACGATGACCAGGCGCTGGACAAGGTCGGTGTGAGCAACGAGAGCCAGCTGCTGGAGATGCTCGTGCGTGGCCGTATCGACGCCCTGGTCGGTACCGATTGTCAGGTCGACTACGCCCTGCTCGCCCCCGACCTGGCCGGCCGCATCGTCAAGGCGGCGTTCCGCCCCGAGGCGCGCACCGCGCTGTATATCGGCTTCTCGCGCAAGCGTCTGGCGCGCATGCCGGCGCTGGCCGCTGCACTGGATCAGTTGTTGCGCGAAGGCTGGATCGCCAATGCCGCACTGCGCTATCAGCCGGTGGTGGCGCGCCAGTAGCCGGGCGGCACTTCAGCCGTGCGAGTGATGCGCCGCGCCGGCCAGCATCAGCTCCATGTCCCAGAAAGCGGCCTCGATCTTGTGGCCGTCGAGATCCCTGACGAAGCAGCCATAGTAGGGCTCGCCGTACTCCGGGCGCGGCCCGGGCCGGCCTTCGTCCTGGCCACCGGCGGCCAGCGCCGCCTCGTGAAAGGCATGCACAGATGCCTTGTCCGCGGCGACGAAGCCGAAGTGACTGCCGTTGCCGAGTGTCGCCGGCTGGCCATTGATCGGCGTTTGCACCCAGAACTCCGGGTACTCGCGACCGAAGGCCACGGCGCCGGGGTGGCGCATGATCTCCTTGCAGCCCAGGGTGGCCAGTACCTTGGCGTAGAAGGCACTGGCGGCGTCGAAATCGTTGGTGCCGATGGACACGTGGGACAGGATGCTGGGGTTGGTTTCGCTCATGGTGCTCTCCTTGCTCTGACCAAAGCTGCAAGCCTAGCAGGTAGTTTTCGACAGCCTGCTAATCACTGTTATCGCTATTTGCCGCCTGCTGTGGCTCGAGCAGCATGAACAGGCGGAACAGCACCACGATGGCGAACAGTTGCAGGAACCCATTGCCGGCCTGATGCAGCACCCACAGCAGGGTGTCGCTGTGGTTCGGCTGCGTCCACCAGTCGAGCAGCCACAGCGGCACCAGCACGTTGGCCAGGCAGGCGAACACCGGCCAGAAACGTCCCTCGGTCAGCGCGAAGCTGGCCTGCAGGGCGCGCAGCGGCGGCTCCTGGCGCAGCACCAGGATCAGTTCGGAGAAGGCCAGGCGCATCATGATCCAGATGCCCGGCACGATGAACAGCGACAGGCCGAGCATGATCGCCAGGGTGCTCAGCCCGGCCATCAGGGCGAAGCTCGGCCACAGCTGCAGGCCGGCGGCGAACAGCTGCGCATTGCCGGGCGTCTGGCCGATGCTGCGGGCATGCAGGAAGAGAATCAGCGGCGCGGCGTACAGCGGGTAGAAGAGAATGCCGAGCAGCACGCCATAGGCCGGATTGGCGTCTTCGCCGAGCTGGGCGGCGAGAAGCGTCTGCGCAATGGCCTCGAGCAGCAACAACGGCAGGGTTAGGCGGGCAATGGCGGCGAGGTTGTGGCTGGAGAAGAACCAGGCGTCGCGCAAAACGGAAAGTGGGCTCATCGACAGGTTACCAGGTGTCAGGCACCAGCACTGTGGCTGGTTGCCGGGATGGGATCAAGGGTACTCCAGCTGCACATTGGGCAGCGCGGCGAGCAGGCGCGGCAGTTCGGCGCCGGGCACTTCCAGGGTCAGCTGCGGCGGGCCGGGCGAATACAGCAGAAAGTCGCAGGCCAGCACTGCACGGTCGATGAGCAGGGTGATGGCGGCGTCGTGACCGAAGGGGCAGGCGCACATCGGCACGCAGCCGGTGTGCTCGATCAGCTCTTCATCGCTGGCGACGCGCGGGCGCTGGCCGAGCAGCGCTTTGAGCCCGGCCCAGTCGGCGCGAGCGCCTTCGAGGCTGACCAGCATGGCGTAGCGCTGCGCATCGACGCGCAGGAACAGGCTCTTGCTTTCCACGCCGCGCAGGCCGAAACGCTGGCGCACGGCGTGGGCGGTGGGGTAGTCGAGCACCGGTTCGTGCTCGACCAGGCGATGGCTGATGTGCAGGTGCTGGAGCAGGTCGAGGTTGCGCTGGCAGAGGCGTTCTAGAGGCGTCATGGCGGCTAGGATAGGGGCTGCGCCGCGCCCCGGCCAGCCCCGGACACGGGATGCCGGCTCTGGCATACTGGCGCCTTCGTCACCCCCGAGGACTCCCGGTGAAGAAGATCGCCGTATTCGCCGATGTGCAGAACCTCTACTACACGGTGCGCCAGGTGCATGGCTGCCATTTCGACTACAGCGTGCTGTGGGCCGAGGTCAGTCGCCGTGGCGTGATCGTCGAGGCCTACGCCTACGCCATCGACCGTGGTGACGCCAGGCAGCAGCAGTTCCAGCAGATCCTGCGCAAGCTGGGTTTCACCGTGAAGCTCAAACCCTATATCCAGCGTGCCGACGGTTCGGCCAAGGGCGACTGGGACGTGGGCATCACCATCGACGTGCTCGACGCCACCGAGCGCGTCGACGAGATCGTCCTGGCCTCGGGCGATGGTGATTTCGACCTGTTGCTCGAACGCGTGCGCAGTCGTGGCCTGGAGGCCATCGCCTTCGGTGTGCCTGGGCTCACCGCGCAGTCGCTGATCCGCGCCGCCAGCCTGTACGTGCCCATCGAGGGCGAGTTGTTGCTGAGAAATCACTGAGAACTTCGTATTGCGCTCGGCATCGCGCGCTTCGGCGCTGCTCTCATTCAATGCATTCCGCTTGCCGTAGGCAGGCTCAACGCGACCGGCCATCGCTCGCGACGACATCTTCAAGCTCCGAGGTTTTACGTGGAATCCATCGCTGTCATCGACTTCGAAACCACCGGCGTGTCGCCGACCAAGGCGCGTGCCACCGAGATCGGCGTGGCGATCATCGAGGACGGGCGCATCGTCGACCGCTACCAGAGTCTGATGAACAGTGGCGCCTGGGTGCCGCCGTTCATCGAGCAGCTGACCGGCATCAGCAACGCCATGCTGCGCAAGGCGCCGCCGTCGGAACAGGTGATGAACGAGGTGGCCGAATTCATCGGCGAGCGGCCGCTGCTGGCGCATAACGCGTCCTTCGACCAGAAGTTCTGGGACGCCGAGCTGGCGCGGGTGCGCCGGCGTCGCGTGCAGCCGTTCGCCTGTTCCCTGCTGCTGTCGCGGCGTTTGCTGCCGGAGGCGCCGAGCCACAAGCTGGGCAATCTCAACACCTGGGCCGGCCTGCCGGATACCGGCCGTGCCCACCGCGCCCTGGCCGATGCCGAGATGGCCGCGAACCTGACCCTGCATCTGTTCGGCCTGCTGCGCGAACGCCATGGCCGGCACCAGGCTGATCATGCCTTTCTCTGCCAGTTGCAGAATCTGTCGGCGGCCAAGGTGCGGGCGTTGCTGGCCACTGCCAGCTGAGATGGCCCCGTCCTTGTAGGAGCGGCTTCAGCCGCGAGTTTTAATCGCGGCTAAAGCCCCTCCCATGGTTTTTCTTGCGCGTCCGGGATCGCTACGGCTGAAGCTGCTGCGGGTTGGTAGCCCGGATGCAATCCGCGGAGAGTGGCGCATGTTCCCGGATTGCATCCGGGCTACAACGTCTTTCGTCTCTGTGGGAGGGGCTTTAGCGGCGAGCTTTTGTCGCGGTTAAAGCGCAATGCCGCCCAGTCGCTCCTACGGCGGTTTGCCGAGGATTTTCGCGGCTGAAGCCGCTCCTACCTATAGGGACAGGTTAAACTGCGCACCTGTTTCCTTTCCGATCCGGTTGCCCCATGACCTTCGCCTCCCTCGGTTTGATCGAGCCGCTGCTGCGCACTCTCGCCGAACTCGACTACCAGACCCCGACCCCGGTGCAGAGCCAGGCCATCCCCGCCGTGCTCAAGGGCCGCGACCTGATGGCCGCGGCGCAGACCGGCACCGGCAAGACCGCGGGTTTCGCCCTGCCGCTGCTGCAGCGCCTGACTCTGGAAGGCCCGCAGGTGGCCAGCAACTCGGTGCGTGCGCTGGTGCTGACGCCGACTCGCGAACTGGCCGAGCAGGTGCTTCAGAGCTTCCAGGCCTACGGCCAGCACCTGCCCCTGACCAGCTATGCGGTATACGGCGGGGTCAGCATCAACCCGCAGATGATGAAGCTGCGCAAGGGCGTCGACGTGCTGGTGGCCACGCCGGGCCGGCTGCTCGACCTGTATCGGCAGAACGCAGTGAAATTCGCCCAGTTGCAGACCCTGATCCTCGACGAAGCCGACCGCATGCTCGACCTGGGCTTCGCCCGCGAACTGGACGAGCTGTTCAGCGCACTGCCGAAGAAGCGCCAGACCTTGCTGTTCTCCGCCACCTTTTCCGATGCCATCCGGCAGATGGCCGGCGAGCTGCTGCGCGACCCGCTGTCGGTGCAAGTCAGCCCGCGCAACGCGGCGGCCAAGACCGTCAGGCAATGGCTGATTCCGGTGGACAAGAAGCGCAAGAGCGAGCTGTTCCTGCACCTGCTGCAGGAAAAACGCTGGGGCCAGGTGCTGGTGTTCGCCAAGACCCGCAAGGGTGTCGATCAGCTCGAACAGGAGCTGCTGGCCATGGGCGTCTCAGCGGATTCGATTCACGGCGACAAGCCACAGCCGAGCCGCCTGCGCGCGCTGGAGCGCTTCAAGGCCGGCGAGGTGCAGATCCTGGTGGCCACCGATGTGGCTGCGCGTGGCCTGGATATCGATGACCTGCCGCTGGTGGTCAACCTCGACCTGCCGATCAACGCCGAAGATTACGTGCATCGCATCGGCCGTACCGGCCGCGCCGGCAGTACGGGCGAGGCGATCTCCCTGGTCTGCGCCGACGAAGTGGATCAACTGGCAGCGATCGAGAACCTGACCCAGCAGTTGATCAGGCGTATCGACGAACCGGATTTCATTCCCGATCACCGCGTACCGCTGACGGCGGTCGGCGGCCAGGTGCTGAAGAAACCGAAGAAGCCCAAGCAGAAACTGATCCCCGGTGCGGGCAAGGCCGCTGGCAAAGGCAATATTCACCTCGGCCGCTGGTTCGAGGAAGAAGACGCCAAGCCCAAGGTCAAGGCGGTACGCAAGGTGCCGAGCTTCGGCAGCAAGCCCAAGGGCGGCAAGAAGTCGTAGGTTGCGCCGTGTGCACCGGACATGGACGCGGTCTCGGCGGGTTTCACCCGCCCTACGAGGCTGCGGTCGTATTGTAGGGCGGGGATACCCTGCCATTGCGGTCTCGGCGGGTTTCACCCGCCCTACGGGGCTGCGGTCGTATCGTAGGGCGGGGCACCCCGCCATGGATTTCACCCGTTTGCCTGCGCCGCCACGGCCGCCGCCGTCATGTCATAGATCACCAGGCACACGTGCTCAACCGGCTGGCCGGCCAGCGGCAGCAGGGTGACGTTCTGGTACATGAAGTCGGCCTGGCCGGTGATCGGTTGGTAGCTCTTGAAGCGCATCAGGTAGGGTCGCTGCTGCCACAGGCTGAAGGCGCGGGTGCCCAGTTGCACCACGCTTTCCACCTTGCGCTCCAGCCAGGGGCGGTCGATGTCCGGGAACAGCTCGAACAGCGAGCGACCCTGTACCTGGTCCGGCCCCAGCCCGGAGTGGTTCTCCATGAAGGCGTTCCACACCTCGACGCGGTACTGGCGGTCGAGCACCACCACACCGACGTCGATGCACTGCACGATGTCGAGTAGCCAGTGGACTTCCTTGATATCGATCTGCGCGGGCATGGCCTCACTCCATCAGGTAGCCGATCTTGGCGGTCAGGCGCTTGATCGAGTCTTCGGTGAACAACAGCAGCAGGTCGAAATGGATGGCGTGGCCCTCCAGGCTGTAGCTGATCTCCACCGCCAGGGTCTTGCGCCAGCGCTGGCGGTTGATCTGGATCAGCTGGTCGAGGCTGGCATGCTGGCCGAGCAGTTGCGGGTGCCCCTGGGAGAAGCGCAGGTCGAGCTGCTCGGCGATGCCGGCCAGGCAGGCACCGGTGAGGATGCTGGCCAGGTCCAGCAGCATCTCCGAGGTCTGCGCCTCGTCCTTGGGCTGCCAACCGAGCAGGCGCGCCATGTCGCTCACTTCCGAGTCGTGGAACAGCAGCAGCGCCTCGCCGGCGATGGCCTCGCCGATAAAGCCCTGGCAGATGGCGCTGAAGCGCTCGCCGCGCTGGGCATCGAGCAGGGTCATGTGCAGTTCGCTGACCTCGAAGATGTTCACCTGAGGCACCGGCAACTGCACGAACACCCCAAGCACCTTGGCCAGCAGCGCGGCGGCGCGGCCCATGGCGACGTTGCTCACCTCGCGCAGGGCATCGCGGAAGCTGACCTTGAGCTCCGACAATGCCGCGGCCTGGGCCTGCGCCGCCGGTGTGCCCTGAGGGTCGAACAGCTTCAGCTCGATCAGCGTCTGGCGCAGGATATCCGGGTCGGCGGGTTTCTTGATGAAGGCCAGGGCGCCCAGTTCGCGCACGCGGCGTACGGCTTCGTCCTGTACGTCGCCGGAAACCACGATCACCTGGGTGCTCAGCCCTTCGGCGCGCAGCGCAGCCAGGGTCTGGTAGCCGTCGAGCACCGGCATGGTCAGGTCGAGCAGCATGACCTGGCCAAGGCCCTGGCGAATCAGGGCCAGCGCCTCCTCGCCGTTGCTCGCCTGGCTGAGGGAAACCGGCCATTCAGCCGGCAAGGCGCGGATCAGTTGCTTGCGCGCCATATTGGAGTCGTCGCAGACCAGCAGAGGGATCACGGCGGGGGATTACCTGTGTGGGGGTGCGCTGAAACTGAGCATAGACGCAGCCCGTGCGGCGTCACAGTGGTTTCAGCGGTTTTTCAGGCGTAGGGTGGGTGAAACCCGCCAACCGGAGATGGCGGGTTGCACCCGCCCCACGGTCTTAACCAGTCCGTAGGGTGGGCTTCAGCCCACCGACAGCGGCCAGCCTTGGTGGGCTGAAACGGAGCGCCGCCCGGCCCACCCTACAACTACACGGCATGCAACCAGTCGAGTACGCCCTGCGCCGCGATCCGGCCACTGGCGAAACACGCAGTGAGCAGATAGCCGCCGGTGGGCGCTTCCCAATCGAGCATTTCGCCGGCGCAGAACACGCCGGGCAGGGCCTTGAGCATCAAGCCGTCGTCCAATGCCTCGAAGGGCACGCCGCCGGCGCTGCTGATGGCCTCATCCAGCGGGCGGGTGCGCAGCAGGGTGATGGGCAGTGCCTTGATCCACGGAGCAAGCGCGGCCGGATCAGTGAAGGCCTCGGCGGGGGCGAGCTCGCGCAGCAGGGCGGCTTTAACGCCGTCGAGGCCGGCCTGGCGATGCAGGTGCTTGGCCATGGAATGCTTGCCGCGCGGCTTGCCCAGCGCCTGCTGCAGTTTGGCCAGCGGCATCTGTGGCAGCAGGTCGAGGTGGGTCAGGGCCTGGCCATCGGCCTCGATGGCGCGGCGGATATCGGCGGAAAAGGCGTACACCAGGCTGCCTTCGATGCCGCCTGCGGTCAGCACGAATTCACCGATGCGAGGCACCTGGCCGGGCATGCTCAAGGCGACGTTCTTCAGTGGCGCCCCGGCGAATTTCTCCCTGAGATATTCACTCCAGCCAGCCACTTCGAAGCCGCAGTTGCTCGGCTTCAGCGCTGTCACCTCGATGCCGCGCGCCTGCAAAAGCGGCACCCAGGCGCCGTCGGAGCCCAGTCGTGCCCAGCTGCCGCCGCCCAATGCCAGCAGGCAGGCGTCGGCGGCCAGTGCGCGTTCACCGTCCGTGCCGGCGATACGCAGGCTGCCGTCATCGTTCCAGCCCAGCCAGCGAATGCGGGTATGGATGGTTACGCCCAGTTCGCGCAGGCGGCGCAGCCAGGCGCGCAGCAGCGGCGCAGCCTTCATGTCGCTGGGGAACACGCGGCCGGAGGTGCCGACGAAGGTGTCGATGCCCAGGCCATGAATCCAGGCGCGCAGGGCATCGGCATCGAACTCGCGCAGCAGCCTTGCGACCTCGGCCTGGCGTTCGCCATAACGGCCGATAAAGGCGTCCTTGGGCTCGGAATGGGTGATGTTCATGCCGCCAACGCCGGCCAGCAGGAACTTGCGCCCCACCGAGGGCATGGCGTCGAACAGCTCCACGCGCACGCCACCCTGCGCAAGCACCTCGGCAGCCATCAGCCCGGCCGGGCCGCCGCCGATGACGGCGACGTGATGAGCATTGGGTGAAGTGCTTGTGGTCATGGCGGCAGAACGGTCTGAGAAAGGCTGCGCATTCTACCCGAGTGTTCCCCGGCCTTGTCATTTGCCCGGGGTTGGGGCAGGTTCAGCTCGAACCTTTTCGGCTGGAGCCCGCTATGTCCCAGATCTGCCCCGACATCGATCCCGATGGCCTGCTCGAATATTCGGTGGTTTACACCGACCGCTCGCTGAACCATATGTCGCAGTCGTTCCAGGGCGTGATGCGCGATATTTCCGCCACCCTGAAGCAGGTCTACAACGCCCATGCCGTGGCGGTGGTGCCGGGCAGCGGCACCTATGGCATGGAGGCGGTGGCGCGGCAGTTGGCGACCGACCAGAAGTGCCTGGTGCTGCGCAACGGCTGGTTCAGCTACCGCTGGACGCAGATCTTCGACATGGGCCGCATTCCCGCCGAGGCCCAAGTGCTCAAGGCGCGCCCGGTCGCCGAAGGCCATCAGGCCGCCTTCGCGCCGGCGCCGCTGGACGAGGTGCTGGCCACCATCGCCGAGCAGAAGCCGCAGGTGGTATTCGCCCCGCACGTGGAAACCTCGTCGGGCATGATCCTGCCGGACGATTACCTGCGCACGGTGAGCGATGCGGTGCATGCGGTCGGCGGCCTGTTCGTGCTCGATTGCATCGCCTCCGGCACCCTCTGGGTGGACATGCAGGCCTGTGGCGTCGACGTGCTGATCAGCGCTCCGCAGAAGGGCTGGAGCGCCTCGCCCTGCTGCGCCCTGGTGATGCTCAGCGAAGCGGCGCAGGCGCGCGTCGAGGCGACCCAGAGCAGCAGCTTCGCCTGTGACCTGAAGAAGTGGCTGCAGATCATGCAGGCCTACGAGCAGGGCGGCCACGCCTACCACGCCACCATGCCCAGCGATGCCCTGGCGCGTTTTCGCGACGCCATGTTCGAGGCCAAGGCCATCGGCTTTGCCAAGGTGCGTGAGCAGCAGCAGGAACTCGGCGACCGGGTGCGTGCGCTGCTGGCGGCGCGCGGCTTCAGAAGCGTCGCCGCCAAGGGCTTCGAGGCGCCTGGCGTGGTCGTCTGCTACACCGACGATGCGCAGATCAAGACCGGCGCCAAGTTCGCCGCCGTCGGCCTGCAGATCGCTGCCGGCGTGCCGCTGCAGTGCGACGAGCCGGCGGACTTCCAGACCTTCCGCCTCGGGCTGTTCGGGCTGGACAAGCTGGGCAACGTCGAGCGCACGGTGAAGACGCTGGAGCAGGCGTTGGACAGGGTGCAGGCTGGCTGATCGTCAGGATCACGTAGGGCGGGTGCAACCCGCCACCGGCGAATTGGCGGGTTTCACCCGCCCTACGAGGGGCTAACCCAACCCACGCGCCGCCCACACCTTTGCGGCGCTGTGATGCAGGATGCCGTGGCGGCGGGCGAGGGCGGCGTGATCCTTCGAGTAACCGCCGCCGATCACCCCCAACACCGGTATGTCACGGCCCAGGCAGTGCTGCAGCACGGCTTCGTCGCGGGCGGCCAGGCCGGCGTCGGTGAGTTGCAGGTAGCCCAGGGCATCGTCCTTGTGCACGTCGACGCCGGCGTCGTAGAGCACCAGGTCCGGCTGGTAGAGCGGCAGCAGGTAGTTCAGCGTGTCGTCCACCACCTTCAGATAATCGGCGTCGCCCATGCCGCGTGGCAGGGGAATGTCCCAGTCGCTTTCGGCCTTGCGAGCCGGGAAGTTCTGCTCGCAGTGCAGCGACACGGTGACGGCGTCCGGTTCGTCTTCCAGCAGCCGCGCCGTGCCGTCGCCCTGGTGCACGTCGCAGTCGAAGATCAGCACGCGATGCACGCGGCCGGCTTCCAGCAGGTAGCGGGCGATCACCGCCAGGTCGTTGAAGATGCAGAAGCCGGAAGGGAAGTCGTAGTGCGCATGGTGCGTGCCGCCGGCCAGGTGGCAGGCCAGGCCGTGGCGCAGGGCCAGTTCGGCAGTCAGCAGCGAGCCGCCCACGGCACGCACCGTGCGCCGCGCCAGCGCTTCGCTCCAGGGCAGGCCGAGGCGGCGCTGGTCCTCGTATGACAGCTCGCCGGCCATGTAGCGGGCGATGTAGTCCGGGCAGTGAACCAGGGCGAGAATCTCCGCTGGACATAGCTCCGGGCGTTGCAGCTCGGCATCGCTGGTCAGGCCGCTATCGACCAGGTGATCGCGCAGCAGGCGGAATTTCTCCATGGGGAAGCGATGCCCGGCCGGGAAGGGCGGGCTGTAATCCTCGTGGTAGACCAGCGGTAGCGGCATACAATGACGACTCAAGCGAATTGACGGCTTATGGTCGCAGCCAATCGAGACAACTGCCATGCCCCTGATCGAAACCTCCACCGAACGCCTGCTGCTGCGCGCCTGGCGCGACAGCGATCTGCCGGCGCTGGTCGCGCTGAATGCCGATGCCGAGGTGATGCGCCATTTCCCCGCGCCGCTGGATGCCGAGCAGAGTGCACAGCTGCTGGCGCGCTTGCGTGCACATCATGAGCAACATGGTTTCACCTTCTGGGCACTGCAGCGGCGCGACAGCGGCGAGCTGATCGGTTTCACCGGCCTGGCGCAGGTCGGCTTCGAGGCGCCTTTCGTGCCGGCCGTGGAAATCGGCTGGCGTCTGGCGCGGGCGCACTGGCGCCAGGGCTATGCCGGCGAGGCAGCGCGCGCCGCGCTCGCCGTGGCCTTCGAGCAGCTTGGGCTGGACGAAGTGGTGAGCTTTACCGTGCCGGCCAATCTGCCGTCGCAGGCAGTGATGCGCAGCATTGGCATGCAGCGCGACGAGGCCGGCGATTTTCTCCACCCGCGACTGCCGGAAGGTCATCCGCTGCAACTGCATGTGCTCCATCGCATTCGTCGCGAGCAGTGGGAGGCCGGACGATGAAGGATGTGCTCGCCTATCACCAGCTCAGCAAGCACGCGCCGCAACGCTTCGCGCCGGGGCCGGGGCAGCTGGACTGGGCAACCCAGCCGGCGCCGTTTCGCCGCTACGCCGGGGCCCGCCTGATCGAGCTGGACCACCGCCCGCTGGAAGAGGGGCCGGGCTACGACACGGCATTCGCCGGGCCGCAGACGCCGTCTGCGCCCCTGAATCGCGCCAGTATCTCGCAACTGCTGTACGACAGCCTGGCCATTTCCGCCTGGAAGGAAGCCGGCGGCAATCGCTGGGCGCTGCGGGTCAACCCGTCATCCGGCAACCTGCACCCGACCGAGGCCTATCTGCTGTTGCCGCCGGGTGTCGTGGATGAGGTCGCTGTGCTGGCCCACTATGCCCCGGATGTGCACGGGCTGGAGGTACGCAGCGAACTGCCCGCGCCGCTTGGCTGGCAGCTGGCGAGCAGCCTGCCGCCCGGTGGTTTCCTCCTGGGGCTTAGCAGCATCGCCTGGCGCGAGGCCTGGAAGTACGGCGAGCGCGCCTACCGCTACTGCCAGCACGACCTGGGGCACGCCCTGGCGGCGTTGGCCATCGCCGCCAGCGTGCAGGGTTGGCAGGTGCGCATGCTGCACGGTGTGGCCGAAGCGCGTCTGGACGGCCTGCTGGGACTGGATGGAGACGACTTTCATGAGACCGAACACGGCGATTGCCTGCTGTGGATCGGCCCGGCGCAAGCGATGGAGTTCGCGCTGCCCGAAGCCCTGCTGAACGGGTTGGCGCAGCTAGAGCGGGTCGGGGCGCCCAATCGTCTGTCGCGCGAATATCGCCACTGGCCGGAGCTGCAGCGGGTGCATGGGCTGTGCAGCGCGCCGGCACGTCCTCGCGCCGTCTGGAACCTGGATGCGGCCGACGCACGGGCCGACAACCCCGGCCTGCCACTGCGGCCGATCCTGCATCGCCGCCGCAGTGCGCAGGCCATGGACGGCCGCAGCGGCATTCAGGCGTCACTGCTGCTGGCCTGGCTGCGCCGCCTGATGCCGCAGCAGTCGCCGGTGCCCTTCGCCGTGAGCTGTGAGCCGAGCGAGATCGACCTGCTGCTGTTCGTCCACCGCGTGCAGGGCCTGGCGCCGGGGCTGTACTGGCTGGATCGCACAGGCAGCGGCGTGCAGCCACTGCGCGAGGATTACCAATGGCTACGGGTCGATGACGAGCTGCCGCTATACCGTCTGCTCGAAGGCGACGCCCGTGGCCTGGCGGGCTTTCTCAGTTGCGGCCAGGACATCGCCGCCGATGGCTGCTTGGCCTTGGCCATGCTGGCGCGGGTGGAGCGCGCCCTGGCGGGTGGCGCCTGGCGCTATCCCAGGCTCTACTGGGAGTGTGGCCAGATCGGTCAGTTGCTCTATCTGGAAGCCGAAGCGGCGGGGCTTTCCGGTACGGGCATCGGTTGCTACTTCGACGACGCCTTGCGCGAGTTGCTCGGCGATGCCGACAGCGGGCTGCAAAGTCTTTACCATTTCACCCTTGGCCGCGCCGTTTGGGATGAACGCCTGACATCGCTGCCGGCCTACCCGCAACTGCGTATACCCCCGTGCAAGGAGACGATACCCCATGACTCAGGTTCTCGATGATCTGGTGGCGCTGCTCAGCCTGGAGCAGATCGAGGAAAACCTGTTCCGTGGCCGCAGCCAGGATCTCGGTTTTCGCCAGCTGTTCGGCGGCCAGGTGCTTGGCCAGTGCATCTCCGCCGCCAGCCAGACGGTCGAGGAGGCGCGTCACGTGCACTCCATGCACGGCTACTTCCTGCGCCCGGGCGATGCCAGCCTGCCGGTGGTCTATCAGGTCGAGCGCACCCGCGACGGCGGCAGCTTCAGCACCCGCCGCGTGGTGGCGGTGCAGAAGGGCAAGCCGATCTTCTTCTGCAGTGCCTCGTTCCAGTACGACGAGGAAGGCTTTCACCATCAGAGCGAGATGCCGGATGTCCCCGGCCCCGAGAACCTGAAATCGGAAACCGAGCTGGCGCGCATGGTGGCGCCGATGATTCCCGAGCGCATGCGCGAGCGTGCGATCAGCGACAAGCCCATCGAGATCCGCCCGGTCACCCTGATCAACCCCTTCGCCCCGCAACCCTGCGAGCCGGTCAAGTACGTGTGGTTTCGCGCCGCCGGCGAGCTGCCGGACGACCCGCAGCTGCACAAGTACCTGCTGGCCTACGCCAGCGACTTCAACCTGCTGACCACCTCGATGCAGCCGCACGGCGTGTCGGTGTTCCAGAAGTTCATGCAGGTGGCCAGCCTCGACCACTCGCTGTGGTTCCACCGCAACCTGCGCATGGACGACTGGCTGCTGTACGCCATGGACAGCCCCTGGGCCGGCAATGCCCGCGGTTTCTCCCGCGCCAGCATCTACAACCGCCAGGGCGAACTGGTGGCCTCCGCCGCCCAGGAGGGCCTGACCCGCGTGCGTGAGGACTGGAAGTGAGAGCACTGCGCGAGGCGCGCCACTGGGTGTTCGACATGGACGGCACCCTGACTCTGGCGGTGCATGATTTCCCTGCAATCAAGCGGGCGCTGGGCATTCCTGAAGAAGACGACATCCTCCATCACCTGGCGGCGCTGCCGGCAGAGGAGGCCGCGGCCAAGCATGCCTGGCTGCTGGAGCACGAGCGCGAACTGGCCGTGGCCTCACGCCCGGCGCCGGGCGCCATCGAACTGGTGCGCGCCCTGTGCGAGCGCGGCTGCCAGCTCGGCATCCTGACCCGCAATGCCCATCCTTTGGCCCTGCTGACCCTGCAGGCCATCGGCCTGGATGACTGCTTCGCCAGGGCGGACATCCTTGGCCGCGACGAGGCGCCGCCCAAGCCGCATCCGGGCGGGCTGCTGCACCTGGCCGAGCGCTGGGCGGTCAAGCCGCAGGAGCTGGTGATGGTCGGTGACTACCGCTTCGACCTGGAATGCGCCCAGGCTGCGGGCGCGCGCAGCGTGCTGGTCAACCTGCCGGACAACCCCTGGCCGGAGCTGACCGAGCTGCATGCGCAGGATTGCGCGCAACTGCTGGCTGCGTTGGGCTGAGTGGCGGCACGGCGCATTTAGGGCGAAATCGGGGCGAGCGGATCGCGAATGAATTCGCTCCTACAAAGAGGGCACTGCGCGCCAGCTCGCCTTCAACGTTCTCAGGAGGCCTCGGGTGCCTGCCACTGAAACAGGCGGCTTCAGGTTTCTGTAGGAGCGAATTCATTCGCGAAAGCGAACTTCAGGCTGCGTCCGAATCGCCGCCCTCCAGCTATCGCCAAGCCTCTGGGTCCCGGATTTTTCGGGCTACGGTGCGGCGTAGTCCATCAGAACTCGCACAAAAAAACGCCCCCGCAAAGACTGCGGGGGCGGCGCGTGGGGTAAGGTCGTCCTTGAAGCGGGTTACGCGCGGTCAACCTTATGGGGCGTTGCTCCCCGTATCGCTCCAGCCACCACCCAGGGCCTTGTACAGCTCCACTTCGCTGCTGAGCTGGGCCAGGCGGTCGGTGATCAGCTGCTGGCGCACGCTGAACAGCTGGCGCTGGGCATCGAGCAGGGTCAGGTAGCTGTCCACGCCGGTGCGGTAGCGGCGCTCGGCCAGGTCGTAGTAGGTCTCGGTGGTTTCCAGCAGGGCGCGCTGGGCGTCCAGTTGCTGACGGTAGGTGGTGCGCGCGGCGAGGCGGTCGGCGACTTCCTGGAACGCTACCTGGATGGCTTTCTCGTACTCGGCGACGCGGATATCGCTCTGCAGCTCGGCATAGTCGAGGTTGGCGCGCAGACGCCCGGCGTTGAAGATCGGCAGGCTGATCTGCGGCTGGAACAGCCAGGTGCCCGAGCCACTATCGAACAGGCCGGACAGCTGGCTGCTGGCGGTGCCGGCATTGGCGGTCAGGCTGATGCTGGGAAAGAACGCCGCACGCGCCGCGCCGATATTGGCGTTGGCCGCCTTGAGCTGGTACTCGGCCTGCAGCAGGTCGGGGCGACGCTGCAGCAGGTCGGCGGGCAGGCCGGCCGGAACCTGTTCCAGCAGCTCGGCATTGAGCTTCAGCCCTTGCGGCAGGTCGGCCGGTAGGCCGGTGCCGAGCAACTGGGTCAGGGCGTTGCGGTCCTGGGCGACCAGACGCTGATATTGCGCCAGGCTGACGCGTGCACTGTCCACCGAGCTGCGTGCCTGGCTCAGGGCCAGAGCGTCGGCGACGCCGACGTCGAAGCTGCGCTGGGTCAGCTGATAGCTTTCCTCGAAAGTCTTCAGGGTGTCCTGGGTCAGCTGTAGCAGCGCCAGGTCGGCCTGCCACTGCAGGTAGGCGTTGGCGACGCTGGCCACCAGGCTGATCTGCGTGCTGCGCTGTGCCTGTTCGGTGGCCAGGTACTGCTGCAGGGCCTGCTCGCTGAGGCTGCGCAGGCGACCGAAGAAGTCCAGCTCCCAGGCGTTGACGCCCAGGGTCGCGCTGTACTGGCCACTGGTGCGGGCTTCGCCGGTCTGGTTCAGATCGGCCGGCAGGCGCTGGCGGGTGCCGGCGCCATCGGCGGAAACCGAGGGCAGCAGGTCGGCGCGCTGGATGCGATACAGCGCGCGGTAGGCCTCGACATTCAGCGCGGCGACGCGCAGGTCACGGTTGTTCTCCAGTGCCACCTGCACCAGTTGCTGCAGCGCCTGGTCACGGAAGAACTCGCGCCATTGCAGGTCGGCGGCGGCGCGGCTGCCTTCGCTGGCGGCGCTGCCATAGGCCTCGCCCTGCGGCCAGTCGGCGGCCACCGGGGCGTCCGGGCGCTGATAGTCGGGAATCAGGCTGCAGCCGCTGAGCAGAGCGGCGGCCACGGCCAGGGACAACAGGGACTGCCTCATTGCAGTACCTCCTTCTCGTTTTCAACGGCCGGCTCGGTTCTCTTCTTCTCGAACAGCGAGCAGACCACCACGTAGAACAGCGGAATCCAGAAGATCGCCAGCACCAGGGCGCTGAGCATGCCGCCGATCACCCCGGTGCCGATGGCGTGCTTGCTGCCGG
Organism: Ectopseudomonas guguanensis; assembly: GCF_900104265.1. Taxonomy (GTDB): domain Bacteria; phylum Pseudomonadota; class Gammaproteobacteria; order Pseudomonadales; family Pseudomonadaceae; genus Aquipseudomonas; species Aquipseudomonas guguanensis. Next base: position 149,303 of record NZ_FNJJ01000014.1, on the reverse strand, counting down.
CGCCGGCACCACTGGCGATGGCCAGCGGCAGACAGCCGAGGATGAACGCCAGCGAGGTCATGACGATGGGGCGCAGACGCATGCGGCAGGCCTCGATGGCGGCTTCGGCCAGGCCCATGCCCTGTTCGTACTGCGCCTTGGCGAACTCGACGATAAGGATCGCGTTACGCGCCGATAGACCGATGGTGGTGAGCAGGCCGACCTTGAAGAACACGTCGTTGGACAGCCCGCGCAGTTCGGTGAACAGCAGTGCACCGATGATCCCCAGCGGTACCACCAGCATCACCGAGAACGGGATCGACCAGCTCTCGTACAGCGCTGCCAGGCAGAGGAACACCACGATGGCGGAGATCACGAACAGTGCGGTGGTCTGCGAACCGGCCAGGCGCTCCTCGTAGGACAGACCGGTCCAGGAGTAGCCGACGCCCTGCGGCAGCTGCGAGGCGATTTCCTCCACCGCGGCCATGGCATCACCGGTGCTGTAGCCGGGGGCTGGCGCACCGAGGATTTCCACCGCCGAGACGCCGTTGTAACGCGCCAGCTTGGGCGCGCCGTAGGTCCACTCGCCGCTGGCGAAGGCGCTGAACGGCACCATGCGGCCCTGGTCGTTGCGCACGTACCACTTGTTCAGGTCCTCCGGGCTCATGCGCGATTGCGCCGTGCCCTGCAGATACACCTTCTTCACCCGGCCGCGGTCGATGAAGTCGTTGACGTAGCTGGCGCCCCAGGCGATCGACAGGGTGCTGTTGATGTCCGCCAGCGACAGGCCGAGGGCGCGGGCGCGTTCGTCGTCGATCAGCAGCTGATACTGCGCTTCGTCGCGCAGGCCGTTGGCGCGCACGCTGTCGAGCACCGGATGCTGGTTGGCCAGCTGCAGGAACTTGTCGCGTGCCTCGTTCATCACCTGATGGCCGACGCCGGCCTGGTCCTGCAGGAAGAAGTTGAAGCCGGTGGCGTTACCCATCTCCATCACCGCCGGCGGAGCGAAGGCGAACACCATGGCATCGCGGAAGCTGAAGAAATGTCGCTGCGCACGTTGCGCCAGCGCCGCCACGCCATTCTCCTCACCCGGACGTTCGCCCCAGGGCTTGAGCATGATGAAGGCCATGCCGGAGCTCTGGCCGCGGCCGGCGAAGTTGAAGCCGGTGACGGTGAACACCGACTTGACCGTGCTCGCTTCTTCTTCCAGCAGGTACTGGCGCATCTCGTCGACCACCACCTGGGTACGCTCGGCACTGGAGCCGGACGGCGTCTGCACCTGGGCGAACAGCACGCCCTGGTCTTCCTCGGGGAGGAAGGCGGTGGGGATGCGGCTGAACATGAATGCCATGATCGCCACGATCACCAGGTACAGCAGCAGGTACGGCGCCTTGCGCTTGAGCATGCCGGCCACACCGCGCTGGTAGGCATTGCTGGTGCGGTCGAAGGAGCGGTTGAACCAGCCGAAGAAGCCGCGCTTGGCTTCGTGATGTTCGCCGTCGATGGGCTTGAGCAGGGTGGCGCACAGCGCCGGGGTGAAGATCAGCGCCACCAGCACCGACAGGGCCATGGCCGAGACGATGGTGATGGAGAACTGCCGGTAGATCACCCCTGTGGAGCCGCCGAAGAAGGCCATCGGCAGGAACACCGCCGACAGCACCAGGGCGATGCCGATCAGCGCGCCCTGGATCTGGCCCATGGACTTGCGCGTCGCTTCCTTGGGCGACAGGCCGTCCTCGCGCATCACCCGCTCGACGTTCTCCACCACCACGATGGCGTCGTCCACCAGCAGGCCGATGGCCAGAACCATGGCGAACATGGTCAGGGTATTGATGGAGAAGCCGAACGCGGCGAGCACGCCGAAGGTGCCGAGCAGCACCACCGGCACCGCCATGGTCGGGATGATGGTGGCGCGCAGGTTCTGCAGGAACAGGAACATCACCAGAAACACCAGCACGATGGCTTCGAACAGGGTGTGCACCACCCCTTCGATGGAGGCCGAGATCACCGGCGTGGTGTCGTAGGGGAAGACCACTTCCATACCCGCCGGGAAGAACGGCTCCAGGGTGGCGATGGTTTCGCGCACCGCCTTGGCGGTGTCCAGGGCGTTGGCGCCGGTGGCCAGGCGAATCGCCAGGCCCGAGGCGGGCAGGCCGTTGAACTGCGCGTTGATGGCGTAGTTCTCGCCACCCAGCTCCACCTTGGCCACGTCGTCCAGGCGCACCTGGGAACCGTCGGCCTGCACCTTGAGCAGGATCTTGCGGAATTCTTCCGGGCTCTGCAGGCGGGTCTTGCCGATGATGGTGGCGTTGAGCTGGTTGCCCGGCGCGGCCGGCAGGCCGCCGAACTGGCCGGAGGAGATCTGCACGTTCTGCGCCTGGATGGCGCTGCGCACGTCCACCGGCGTCAGCTGGAAGGCATTGAGCTTGGCCGGGTCGAGCCAGATGCGCATGGCGTACTGCGCGCCGAACACCTGGAAGTCGCCGACACCCTTGGTCCGCGAGATCGGGTCCTGCAGGTTGGAGACGATGTAGTCCGACAGGTCCTCACGGGTCATGCTGCCGTCTTTCGACACCACGCCGATGACCATGAGGAAGTTGCGCACCGACTTGGTCACGCGGATGCCCTGTTGCTGCACTTCCTGCGGCAGCAGCGGGGTGGCCAGCTGCAGCTTGTTCTGCACCTGGACCTGGGCGATATCCGGGTTAACCCCCTGCTCGAAGGTCACGATGATTTCCATGCTGCCGTCGGAGTTGCTCGACGAGCTGACATAGCGCAAGCCATCGAGGCCGTTGAGCTGCTGTTCGATCACCTGCACCACGGTGTCCTGCACCGTCTGCGCCGAGGCGCCCGGGTAGCTGACCTGGATGGCGACGGCGGGTGGCGCGATGCTCGGGTACTGGTTGATCGGCAGTTTGAGGATGGACAGGCCGCCGGCCAGCATGATCACCAGGGCGATCACCCAGGCGAAGATAGGCCGGTCGATAAAGAATCTGGACATTCAGTAGCTCTCCTTCAGAGGGCGTTTACAAATTATTGCGCTCGGCCATGCTGCGTTGAAATCAGCCTCAAAATGCTCATGTACTACTCGTACACTCCGCTTTTTCGGCTGGTTTCGCCTTGCCTGACCATCGCTCGCTACTTTTGTAAACACCCTCTTATCCCTTGCCGTTGTTCTTGGCGGCGTCCTGCGCCACCTCGCCGGCTTTCACGTTGCGTGCCGGCACGGCCTTGACCTCGGTGCCGGGCTGGACGAACTGCAGGCCTTCGGTGATCAGGCGATCACCTTCCTGCAGGCCGTCCTCCACCAGCCAGGTGTTGCCGGCGGTGCGGTCGGCCTTGAGCACGCGCAGTTCGACCTTGTCGTCGGCGCCCACCACCATCGCCGTCGGTTCGCCGCGCTGGTTGCGGGTCACGCCCTGCTGCGGGGCGAGGATGGCGTTCTCCTTGACCCCGGAGAGCAGCTCGGCATGCACGAACATGCCCGGCAGCAGCAGGTGGTCGGGGTTGGGGAACACGGCGCGCAGGGTCACCGAACCGGTGCTTTCGTCCACCGCCACCTCGGAGAATTCCAGGGTGCCTTCGTGGGCGTAGCGGCTGCCGTCCTCCAGCTTCAGTGCGACCTTGGCGGCGCTGTCGCTGGCCTTCTGCAGACGCCCATCGGCCAGATCGCGGCGCAGGCGCAGCAGATCCTTGCTCGACTGGGTGACGTCGACGTAGATCGGGTCGAGTTGCTGGATGGTGGCCATAGCGTTGGCTTGACCGTTGCTGACCAGCGCCCCTTCGGTCACCGCGGAGCGGCCGATGCGACCGCTGATGGGCGCCATCACCTTGGTGTAGCGCAGGTCGATGCGCGCCTGCTCCAGCGCGGCGTCGGCCTGCAGGCCGGCGGCGCGCGCCTCGTCGTAAGCCTGTTGGCTGACCGCCTTGTCGGCCACCAGCAACTTGTAGCGGTCGGCCAGGGATTTGGCCGACAGCTGCGTGGCCTGGGCGCTCTTGAACGCGGCTTCGTAGGTAGCCGGGTCGATCTGGTACAGCTGCTGACCGGCCTTGACTTCGCTGCCTTCGGTGAACAGGCGCTTCTGGATGATGCCATTGACCTGCGGGCGCACCTCGGCGATGCGGTAGGCGCTGGTACGGCCGGGTACCTCGGTGGTGAGGGCAAAGGGCTGCGCCTGTAGCGTCACCACTCCGACTTCGGGGGCTTGCTGGGCCTGTGGGGCGCTGGCTTCCTTGCAGCCGCCAAGGCTGAGCAGAGCCACGGCGATGGCGGAAACCAAGGCGGCTACGGCTGGCTTCGTATGCATCTGAGAGAACCTCGTTTGTCGAATTCGCTGCCCGAAGGGGGCGGAGGAGGGGTAATTGAGAACCAATGGCGTCGAATATACTTACGTACGTGAATGTTTGTAAATGCCTAAAACTGCCTGCATACTCCAGACCGCTTCCGTCACGGAAGCGGTTCAGGCAGGCGACAGCAGGTAGGGCAATGGTCAGACGAACCAAAGAAGAAGCACAGGCGACGCGGGTGCAGATACTCGATGCCGCGGAGCAGGTGTTCCACGCCCAGGGCGTCTCACGTGCGTCACTGGCCGAGGTGGCCAAGGCGGCGGGCGTGACCCGTGGCGCCATCTACTGGCATTTCGAGAACAAGATCGATCTGTTCCAGGCCATGCTCGAACGCCTGCGCCTGCCGCTGGAGGAACTGGCGCGTGCCAGCGAGAGCGAGGAAGAGCCGGACCCACTGGGCTGCATGCGCGAGCTGCTGATCACGGCGCTGACGCGCCTGGCGAGCGAGCCGCAGACCCGGCGCGTGCATGACATCCTGCGTTACAAATGCGAATACACCGGCGAGCTGCTCGGCCTGCGCGAACGCATGCAGGCGCTGAGCCTGGAGTGTGATCAGCGCATCGCCAAGGCACTGGGCAACGCAGTCAACAAGGGTCAGTTGCCGAGCGATCTGGACTGCGCGCGCGGTGCTGTATGCCTGCACGCATATATCGAGGGCATCGAGTCCAACTGGCTGCTGGTGCCCAGCTTCGACCTGGCTGCCCAGGCCCCGGCGCTGGTCGACACCGTGCTGGACATGCTGCGCAGCCCGGCGCTGCGCCGGATGCCGATCGGTTAAGCGTAGGGTGTGCCATGCGCACCAAGGGCGAGCCCCGGTTCTTTCGGTGCGCACGGCGCACCCTACGACTGCGCAGCCCGGCGCTGCGCCTGAAGATCGCTTAGACGTAGGGTGCGCCGTGCGCACCAGGGGAGAGCCCGGCACTATCGGTGCGCACAGCGCACCCTACTACCCTCAGCCCGCCCGTCGCTGCTCGGGCAGGCTGTGTGGCGCCTGCAGGCGCGCTTGCAGCGTGGCGACGAAGACGCGGGCCTGCTCCTCGCTGCGAAAACTCACGCAATGCTGATCCAGCTGCACCTGCCATCGGCGTTCACCACCCTGATCGAGCGGCTGGACGAGAATCTTCATGCTGACCACCTCCTGAGCTGACCTTGAAATCGAAGCCGTTTGGAGAGTGGTCATCCTAGTCCGTGCCGGTGATCCTTTGCTGACCTGGATCAGGGTGCGAGGCGCCGTTTCGCTGCCCAGGCGACGAACGGCACGATGCCGAGGCCGCGACCCGCTCCACCCGTAGGGTGGGCTTCAGCCCACCACGCCGCCTCCCACCAAAGCTACCACTCCAGCCCTCGTCGCGTTCTTCAGAACCCCTCGAGCACGATCTTGCCCTTGGCCTTGCCACTTTCTAGCAGCGCATGGGCGCGGCGCAGGTTGGCGGCATTGATGCGTCCGAAATGCTCGCCGAGGGTGGTCCTGATCACGCCGCTGTCCACCAGCTCGGCCACGCGCTGCAGCAGGCGGTGCTGCTCGATCATGTCGGCGGTCTGGTACAGCGAGCGGGTGAACATCAGCTCCCAGTGCAGCGACAGGCTCTTGCGCTTGAGCTGCATGACGTCCAGCGGTTGCAGCGGGTCGTCGATCAGCGCCAGGCGCCCTTGCGGCTGCAGGCACTCGATCAGCTGGGCATAGTGCTGGTCGGTCTGGGTCAGGCTGGCGACATGGCTGACCTGGCCGATGCCGATACGCGCGAGCTCCTCGCTCAGCGGCTTGCCGTGGTCGATCACGTGATGCGCACCCAGCTCGCGGACCCAGGCCTGGGTTTCCGGGCGCGAGGCGGTGCCGATCACGGTCAGGCCGGTCAGGCGGCGCGCCAGCTGGGTGAGGATCGAACCAACGCCGCCGGCCGCGCCGACGATCAGCAGGCTCTGGCCCTGATCGGTCGAGCCTTCGGCGACCTGCAGGCGTTCGAACAGCAGTTCCCAGGCGGTGATGGCGGTCAGCGGCAGGGCTGCCGCCTCGGCGAACGACAGGCTTTGCGGCATTTTGCCGACGATGCGCTGATCCACCAGATGCAACTCGCTGTTGGCCCCGGCGCGGTCGATGGCACCGGCATAGAACACCCGGTCGCCGGGCTGGAACAGGGTGACCTCGCTGCCCACGGCCTGGACCACGCCAGAGGCGTCCCAGCCCAGTACCTTGGCTGCGCCGTTTTCGGGGGCGACGCCCAGGCGGATCTTGGTATCGACCGGGTTGACCGAGATGGCGCGCACCTCCACCAGCAGATCGTGTGGGCCGGGAGAGGGGGCATCCAGTTGTACGTCCTGCAGGGCTTCGGGGTGCTCGGCAGGCAGGGATTGGTAGTAGGCAACGGCTTTCATGCTAGGGCTCCGGTTGTCGGGTTCAGGCGATGGTGCTGATAGTCATCCGTTCTGCTGGTTGAAAAAAGCGCCTGCGGATAGAGTCTCTTTCATCATTATTTTGAAAGTAGGACGCCATGCTGCGTTTCGATGACCTGCAACTCTTCGTGCGTACCGCTGAAACCGGCAGCCTGTCGGCCGCGGCGCGGCTGCTGAATGTCTCGCCGGCGGTGGCCAGTGCCGCGCTCAAGCGCCTGGAGCAGCAACTGCAGGTGCGTCTGCTGGCGCGCTCGACGCGCAGCCTGCGCCTGACGCCCGAGGGCGAGCTGTATCTGGTGCACGCGCGCCTGGCCTTGCAGAGCCTGGAGGAGGGACGCCAGCAACTGGCCGGCAGCCAGGACGGCATTCGCGGAATGCTGCAGCTTTCGGCGCCTTCGGATCTGGGGCGCAACACGCTGCTGCCCTGGCTCGATGCATTCCAGGCCGAGCATCCGCAACTGCATCTGCGCCTGCTGCTGGCCGATCGGGTGGCCGATCTGTTCCGCGAGCCGGTGGATATCGCCCTGCGCTACGGCGCCCCGGAAGACTCCAGCCTGGTGGCATTGCCGGTGGCGCCGGACAATCGCCGCGTGCTCTGCGCCGCGCCGGCCTATCTCGCCCGGCATGGAGCGCCGCAGAGCGTGGATGATCTACGCCAGCACAACTGCCTGCTGTACATGCTGCACGGGCGCGTGCATGACCGCTGGCGCTTCCAGAGCGGCAAGCGCGAGATGCTGCTGACGGTGGCCGGCAATCGCGTCAGCGACGATGCCGATGTCACCCGGCGCTGGGCCGTGGCCGGGCAGGGCGTGGTGTACAAGTCCTGGCTGGACGTGGCCGACGATGTGCGCGAAGGCCGGCTGCAGGTGCTGCTGCCGGACTGGCAGGGCGAGCCGACACCGCTGTATCTGGTCTGCGCCCATCGCGCCCAGCTGAGCAAGGCGGTGCATCTGCTGCGCGAGTTCCTGCAACGGCGTTGCCAACGTCTGCTGGAGGCCGCGCCGTGGCGTTAGCCGCGCGCGCGATAAAGCTGCGAACGCCTGCTAGACTCCCGTACCAAACGACTGCGGCAACGCACCGCAGTGTCGCGTCGCCATCCTCTGTTTAGAGTCGCGCCCCATGAAACTGGCCCGCAAAGACCGCTCGCTGATCGCCTGGTTGCTGTACTTCAGCATCCTGTTCGGTGCGTTCGCCTGCGCCATCAGCCATGGTCAGATGGCCGGCCTGCAGCTCAGCGGGCTGAGCAGCCAGTACTGCTCGTTCGAGGGCAACTTCGGTGCCGGTGCCGATCTCGACGGCTCCGGCGTGGTGGCGCCCAATCCGGCCACCGGCAGCGGCTGCGCCCTGGGCAGCCTGTTCAGCGCCATCATCCTGGCCGCCTTCTTCGGCTTGCTGGGCTTGCTGGCAGCCGCTCGCAGGCCTGCTGCGACCTGGCTGTTCGTCCCGCATCCGCTTCGCTATCTCTGGCCCTCGGCCAATCCCCGCGCTTCTCCCGCGCTGATCTGAGTCGTTCCTGGCGGCCGCACCTAGGGCCGCGTTGGTTACCTGCGATCAGATAAGAACTGCGCTTGTCGGTGCCTGCAAACCTGCATCCGGGCGGCACCCGACCAGCCGACGTTGGGGGAAATCCATGCGTCAGATGTCCGTATTCAGCCTGCTGGCCGCCAGTGCCAGCCTGGCCACCTGCGCTCATGCCGCGCATATCGAGCTGGAAGACAGCACCGTGGTGGCGCGCGAGCAGCGCGATGCCACCGCACCGAGCATCGCCGAGAAGCGCGCCGAGTTCGCGCGCATTCCCGGCGGTGCCGGCATCGTCGATGCCGACACCTACAAGACCGGGCGTGCGAGCTCGCCGCAGGACGCCCTCGGGCACGCCACCGGGGTCTACATCCAGTCGCGCTCCGGCGCCGAGGAGTCGCGCCTGTCGATTCGCGGCTCGGGTTTGCAGCGCACCTTCCACCAGCGCGGCATCCTGCTGATGCAGGATGGTGCGCCGCTGAACCTGGCCGATGGCAGTGGCGATTTCCAGAGCATCGAGCCGATCGCCCTGGACCACATCGAGGTGATGCGTGGCGCCAATGCCTGGCGCTACGGCGCGGCCAACCTGGGCGGGGCGATCAACTTCGTCACGCCCACCGGCAAGAGCGCGCCCAAGGCGCAGCTGCGCACCGAGGCGGGGAGTTTCGACTACCGCCGCGTCTTCGGCGCCGTCGCCCAGGAGTTCGGCGACTGGGACGCCTACCTGAGCGTTTCCGACTATGCCCAGGACGGTTTCCGCGATCACGCCCGTCAGGACAATCAGCGCTACTTCGCCAATATCGGCGGGCGCATCAACGAGAGACTGGCCACGCGCTTCTACATCAGCCACGTGGAAACCGACTCGGAAATTCCCGGCAGCCTGACCAAGGCGCAATTGCGGCGTAACCCCGAGCAGGCCGCGTCGAGCACGGTGACGGGCGACAACAAGCGCGACTTCACGCTCAACCGGTTCGGCAACATCACCACCCTGCAACTCGATGGCGGCCATAGCCTGGAGCTGTCGAGCTTCTACAGCGAAAAGTCGCTTTGGCACCCGATCTTCCAGGTGCTGGAGGTCGACAGCGAGGATATCGGCGTACGCCTGACGCACAAGTGGCACAACGCCGAGGGTTGGCGCTGGAGCGCCGGTGTCGAGGCGCTGCAGGGGCGCAACCAGACGAAGAATTACGTCAACGTATCTGGTCGGCGTGGCAATCTGGTCGACCGTCAGCTGCAGACCGCGCGCAGCCTCAACGCCTTCAGCGAGCTGGAAGTGCCGCTGGCCGAGGACTGGGCGCTGATCGGCGGCCTGACCTGGCTGCACAGCGAGCGCGATATCGACGACAAGCTCAAGAGCAGCTTCAACTTCGCCGGCTTGCCCAGCGGTTTTCGCGATGACTCCTTCACCAAAAGCTACAGCGCGCGGATTGGCCGGATCGGCCTGCGCCACGAACTGGCCGAAGGCGTGCAACTGTTCGGCAACCTCAGCCAGAGCTTCGAGCCGCCCACCTTCAGCGAGCTGACCGGTGGCGCCATCGTCACCGAGAACGACGCGCAGAAGGCCACCATGCTGGAAGCCGGCATGCGCATCAGCCGCGGCCACCTGGATCTGGACCTGGCGGTGTACCGCAGCGAGGTTCGCGATGAACTGCTCGGTTACACCAACCCGCTCAACCCCACCCAGGTGATCACCACCAATGCCGATCGCACCGTGCATCAGGGCATCGAGCTGGGCGCCGCCTGGCAGCTGGGCAATCTGCTCCTGCGCGGGCAATACCTGCTCAACGACTTCCGCTTCGACGACGATCCCGCCTATGGCAACAACCGCATCGCCGGCGTGCCGAGCCAGTTCCTCAAGGGCGAGTTGCTCTGGCAGCAGGATGGCTGGTATGTCGGCCCGACCCTGGAGTGGGTGCCGGTGCACTACGCGGCCGACCATGCCGAGTCGCTGTATGCCGAGGCCTACGCCATCTGGGGGATGAAGGGCGGCTACCGTTCGCGCGAGGGCCTGGGTTTCTTCGTCGAGGGGCGCAACCTTGCCGACAAGACCTACATCGCCACCACCGGCGTGGTGGCCAACGCCAATGGCCAGGATGCCGCGCTGTTCATGCCCGGCGATGGCCGCAGCCTGTACGTCGGCCTGGAGTGGAAGCTGTGACGGCGGCCCTGCAGACGCTGCCGCGCGCGACCTGGCGTCAGCGCCTGTTGCGGCTGATGCCCTGGCACCGGCGCCTGGCAGTGCTGGCTTGCCTCGGGGTGTTCTGCTGGGCCGCCAGCGGCATGCTGCATCCGCTGATGGGCTACCTGCAGCCCCGGGCGCAGACCATGGCCGCGCCGCAGCAGGTGGTGCCGCTGGACGACCTGCGCAGCCCCGCGCAGGTGCTCTCCGCTGCGGCCATCGAGCGGGTGCAGGCGCTGCGCCTGCTGGTGCTGGCCGGCGAGCCCTACTATCAGGCGCGTCTGCCCGGCGAACTGCAGCCACGCTACTGGCATGCGCGCAGTGGCGAGGCCGTGGACCTGACCGCGGCGCATGCCGAAAGCCTGGCCCGGCATTACCTCGGCAGCGAGGAAAGCCTGACCTACGGCGGCAGCCTCGGGCACTTCAGCAGCGAATATGCCTTCATCAACCGCCTGCTGCCGGTGGCGCGGGTCGACACCCGGCGCGAGGACGGCCTGAGGCTGTACGTCGATCTGTTCCATGACCGCCTCGGCACCCTGGTGGATCAGCGCAAGGCCTGGTTCAGCGCCTTCTTCCAGACCCTGCACAGCTTTCGCTGGCTGGATGCGGCCGGGCCGCTGCGGCCGTTGCTGATGGCCCTGCTGCTGGCCTCGATCCTGAGCGCGACGCTGTTCGGCATCGCGCTGTTCGTGGCGCGGCGCCGCGCCCGCAGTTTCAGTCGCCGCCTGCATGGCTGGTGGGGGCTGGGCCTGGCTGCGGCGACCCTGAGCTTCGCCAGCAGCGGCGCCTGGCACCTGCTGCACAAGCAGACGGCAGAACCCTGGCCTGCCGCCTACGCGGCGAGTTTCGAGGTGGCGCTGCTGGATCAGGCGCCCAGCGCCGATTGGCTGCTGCGTGGCGAGCAGCTGTTCGGCCTGAGCCTGCTGGAGCTGGACGGCAAGCCGGTCTGGCGCGCCCAGGGCCAGCAGTTCGGCATGATGCCGACCCTGCACTACCTGGATGCCGCTGGCCGGGAGCTGGATAGCGACAGCGCGCGCCGCCATGCTCGCCAGCGTCTCGAGCATTACGCCGCCGCGCTCGGCCTGGGCGAGATGCAGAGCCTTGAGCTGCAGGCGCAGTTCGATCACGAGTACGGCTTCGTCTTCAAGCGCCTGCCGGTGTTCAAGGCCACTTACGCCGATGCGAAAAACACCGCCCTGTACATCGATCCGCTGGACGGCGCGCTGGCCAGCCGCGTGCAGGACGTCGACCGCCGCGAGGGCTGGGCGTTCGCCTACCTGCACAAGTGGGAGTTTCTCGCCGGTCTGGGCAATGGCTACAAACATCTGATGCTGGGCCTGGTGGCGTTGTCGCATGTACTGCTGGCGCTGGTCGGCCTGAGCCTGCTGCGCCGGAGTGCGCGCTGATGCCTTGGCTGCCGACGCGCTGCGTCCACCCCTCTGCCTGGAGATGGCAATGAACAATGTCTCGTTCTACAACCTGGCCTGGCGCTGGCATTTCTACGCCGGGCTGTTCGTCATCCCGTTCATGATCCTGCTGTCGGTCACCGGGATCATCTACCTGTTCAAACCGCAGCTCGATACCTGGCTGTACCCGCACCTGATGCTGGCGCCGGCGACCGAGCAGCGCGTCAGCGCCGACCAGCAGCTGGCACTGGTCGAACGGCTGTATCCCGATGCCACGCTGAGCAAGTACCTGCCTCCGGTTGGCGAAGGTCGCAGCGCGCATTTCGTCATCGAGCGCGACGGGCGCCCGCTCAACCTGTTCGTCGATCCCTATCGCGGCACGCTGCTCGGCGAGCAGGACGGGCAATGGAACCTGCAGGCCGTGGCGCGCACCCTGCACGGCGATCTGATGATCGGCACCCTCGGTGACCGGCTGATCGAACTGGCCGCGGGCTGGGGCATCGTGCTGGTGGTTTCCGGTCTGTACCTGTGGTGGCCACGCGGCAACAACCCGGCCGGCGTGCTCTGGCCGCGCCTGCATGCACGAGGGCGCCTGCTGTGGCGCGACCTGCATGCGGTGACCGGGTTCTGGGGCTCGCTGCTGCTGTTGTTCATGCTGCTCACCGGCATGACCTGGACCGGCTTTTGGGGGGCGCAATTCGCCGGCGCCTGGAACCAGTTTCCCGCGGCGATGTGGGATGAGGTACCGAAGTCCGGGCAACTCGCCGGTAGCCTCAACAGCAGCCGCGAGCAGACCGTGTCCTGGGCGGCGGAGGTGACGCCGCTGCCGGCCTCCGACCCACATGCGGCGCATCGCGGCCATGCCGGCCACGACCAGGGCCCGGCTGCGCCGCGCATCAGCCTGCAGCAGGTGGTCGACACCGCCGACGCACGCGGCGTGCAGCGCGGCTACAGCATCAGCTTCCCGCAGGGCGCCACTGGCGTGTACAGCGTCGCACTGTTCGCCGATGACCCGCGCAACGACGCCACCCTGCACCTGGACCAGTACAGCGGCGCGGTGCTGGCCGATGTGCGCTGGGCGGATTACGGCCTGGTGGCGCGGGCCGTAGAGAGTGGCGTGAAGCTGCACGAAGGCAAGATGTTCGGCCTGGCCAACCAGATCCTGATGGCACTGGTCTGCCTGCTGATCATCCTCAGCGCCGTCAGTGGCCTGGTGATCTGGTGGAAACGCCGCCCGGCCGGCCGCCTTGGCGTACCGCCGCTGCGCCATGACCTGCCGCGCTGGAAGAGCGCCATCGGCGTGATGATCGTGCTCGGCGTGCTGTTCCCTCTGGTGGGCGCCTCGCTGTTGCTGATCTGGGCGCTCGACCGCTGCCTGGGCCTGCTGCTCAGAGCCCCCCTGGCCAACCGAGACGTGCCATGATTTTCCTAGACCTCAACCCGGAGACAACCCGCATGAACCTGCGCAAAACCCTGCTAGGCCTCGCTTTGATCCTGCCTGCGATGCTGGCCCAGGCCCACGAGTATGAAGTCGGCCAGTTGCATATCGACCACCCCTGGTCGCGCGAGATGCCGCCTGTGGCGCCGACGGCCGCGGCTTATTTCGTCATTCACAACAAGGGCGGCGAAGCCGATCGCCTGCTTGGCGCCAGCACGCCGGTGGCGGGCAAGGCCGAGCTGCACGAGCACGTGCACGCAGATGGCGTGATGAAGATGCAGCAGGTGCAGGACGTCGCCATCCCCGCCGGTGGCGAGGTGAAGTTCGAGCCCATGGGCTATCACGTCATGCTGTTCGACCTGAAGCAGCAGGCCAGCGACGGCGAGCGTTTCCCGCTGACCCTGACCTTCGAGAAAGCCGGCGAGATCGAGGTGCAGGTTGCCGTGCAGAAGGATGCCCCGGCCGGCCATGAGCATGCCGCCGGCCACGACGCGGGCAAGCACCAGCACTGAAGTTCGCGGTATGCATGCCCGGCACGCAGCCGGGCGGCGTATCTGCATGCGCTAATACGGCCTTAAGGTTGAGCGGCGAGAGTGAGGCTGCAGACCCACTCTCCCTGCACCGACGAGGATTCGATCATGCGCACACTGCTTCTGCTGTCCCTGGCTCTGGCCAGCCCGCTGACCTTGGCCGCCACGCAGTGCACCACTGCCGACATGTCGCAGTGGCAGGATCAGGACAAGTTCCAGTCCGGCCTCAAGGCCCAGGGCTACCAGATCAGCAAGTTCAAGGTCACCAAAGGCAACTGCTACGAAATCTACGGCTTCGACAAGGACGGCAAGAAGGTCGAGATCTACTTCGATCCGGTCAGCGGTGATGCCGTCAAGAGCAACGTGGAACGCTGATGGGCGCCGCAACCGTACGCTTGTGGGACCCGGTGGTGCGCCTGTTCCACTGGTCCCTGGCCGGCGCCTTTCTGGCCAACTACTTCTTTACCGAAGAAGGCGAAAGCTGGCATCGCTGGTTCGGCTACTACGCCGTGGCCTGGCTGGCGATTCGTCTGCTCTGGGGTTTCGTCGGCACGCCGGCGGCGCGCTGGGCCGATTTCTGGCCGACCCCGGCACGTCTCGGCGCGCACCTGCGCGCGCTGATTGGCGGGCAGCCGTATCACCGTCTCGGGCACTCGCCGCTGGGCGCGCTGGTGATGATCCTGATGATGGCGCTGATGCTGGGCCTGGGCGTAACCGGCTTTCTGATGGAGGAGGTCGATTATTTCTGGGGCGCGGATCTGCCGCTGGAGATCCACGAGTTCTGTGCCAACGCGCTGATGGCGCTGGTGGGCCTGCATATCGCCGCCGCCCTGTTCGAGAGCTACCGGCTGCGTGAGAACCTGCCGCTGTCGATGGTCACCGGCAAGCGGCGCAAGCTGTCGGAACACTGATACTACAAGTCGCGGCTGAAGCCCCTCCCACTGTGGGAGGCGCTTCAGCGGCGATGCTCTTGCTCAGGCCAGGCGTGCGTCCAGGCTGTTCTGCGCCAGGCGTCTGGCCTGCGCTTCGGTCATGCCCAGGTGTTCGTGCAGGGCAGCGAAGTTCTCGCCGACGTAGCCGCCGAAGTAGGCCGGGTCGTCCGAGTTCACCGTCACCTTCACGCCGCGCTCGAGCATCTCGAGGATGTTGTGCTGGCCCATGTGCTCGAACACGCACAGCTTGATGTTGGACAACGGGCAGACGGTCAGCGGAATCTGCTCGTCGATGATGCGCTGCATCAGCCGCTCGTCTTCGATGGCGCGTACGCCGTGGTCGATTCGCTTGACCTTGAGCAGGTCCAGCGCTTCCCAGATGTATTCGGGCGGGCCTTCCTCGCCGGCGTGCGCCACCGCGTGCAGGCCTTCGCTACGCGCCTTGGCGAACACCCGCTCGAACAGCCGCGGCGGGAAGCCCTTCTCCGAACTGTCGAGGCCGACGCCGATAAAGGCATCGCGAAACGGCATGGCCTGCTCCAGCGTCTTGAAGGCTTCTTCCTCGGGCAGATGACGCAGGAAGCTGAGGATCAGGCCGTGGCTGATGCCCAGCTGCTGCTCGCCGTCGCGCAGCGCCTGCTGGATGCCGCGCAGTACCACTTCGAAGGGAATACCGCGGTCGGTATGGGTCTGCGGGTCGAAGAAGGGCTCGACGTGGATGACGTTCTGCGCCTTGCAACGCTGCAGGTAGGCCCAGGTCAGGTCGTAGAAATCCTGCTCGGTGCGCAGCACGTTGGCGCCGGCGTAATACAGGTCGAGGAACTCCTGCAGGTTGTTGAAGGCGTAGGCCGCGCGCAGGGTCTCGACATCGGCCCAGGGCAGGGCGATCTGGTTGCGTTCGGCCAGGGCGAACAGCAGCTCGGGCTCCAGCGAGCCCTCCAGGTGCAGGTGCAGTTCGGCCTTGGGCAGGGCGTTGAGCCATTCGGGCATGGTGGGGTTCTCGTTATCAGGCTTGGGTAACGGCAAAGTTTAACGGGTGGGACAGGATCGTGCTGCGCCGCCTGGCCCGTTGCGTAGGGTGGACATCGCTTTTCATGTCCACCGATATGGATGTGCCGGTGCCGAAGCGGTGGATGAAAAGAGCGTCATCCACCCTACGATGCTTTACGGTAGGCGCGGATTCATCCGCGAATTTCGCGACTGAAGTCGCTCCTACAGTTGGCGGCATTCAGCTCTATGCCTCCTCGCGCCGATAGGCATAGGTGTCGGCGAAGCGCGACAGCAGGTACTCGGCGCTGGTTACCGGCCTGTACTTGGCCGGGTTATCCGCGCTGGAACAGTTGGGCAGGCAGTCGATCAGGGTGTCCGGGTGCGGTTCGGCGAAGAACGGCATGGAGTAGCGATCCACCCCCAGCGGGCTGATCACCCGATGCGGCGTCGAGGTGTAACGGTCGTTGCTCCAGCGCGCCATCATGTCGCCGATGTTGACCACGAAGCTGCCGGCAATCGGTGGCGCGTCGATCCACTCGCCGTTACGCGCGCGCACCTGCAGGCCGCCGGCGTCATCCTGGTAGAGCAGGGTGACGCAGCCGTAATCGGTGTGCGCGCCGGCGCCCTGTTGCTCGGCGCTGGTGGCGGTATGGCGCGGTGGATAGTGGATCATGCGCAGCACACTGATTGGTTCATGAAAGCGCGCGTCGAAGAAAGCGTGCTCGATGTCCAGCGCCATGGCCATGGCGCGCAGCAGGGTCTTGGCCAGGTCCTGCATGTCGGCGTAATGCTGTTCCATCAGCTCGTTCCATCCGGGCAGATCCGGGTGGCGATTCGGCCCGCGCAGCGGTTTGCCCGCCAGCACCTCGGGGTGATCGGCGGGCATGTGGAAACCCATGTCGAAGGTTTCCTTGAGGTCGCTCGGCTTGCTCGGGTCCAACTGCTCGGTGGCAATCGCCCCGTAGCCACGGTGGTGGGTGGTCCGGGTGATATCGATCCTGAGTTTCTCTTCGGCGGGCAGGGCGAAGAAGCGTTTCGCCGCACCGAGCAGGGCGTCGATGCGCTCGGCACTGATCGGGTGGCCGACGATGTAGAAGAAGCCCCAGTCGCGGCAGGCGCGGTCGATCTGCTCGGCCACGGCAGGCCAGGCCGAAGCGTCGTCGGCGTAGAGAGGGGCGATGTCGATGATGGGTAATGCGTTCATGTTCAGCCTCGGGTGGGCGGTGCTGCGAGTCTTCTCGTACCCAGGGCAGCGATGCGTGACACCAAAGGCCGGCGCCACGGTGATGCGGTTCTGCTGAGATAAGCAGGGACGGCATCGGTGATTTCCAAATTATCGCGGCTGAAGCCGCTCCTACGGACGCAGGAGCGGCTGGGCGGCATTGCGCTTCAGCCGCGATGCTTTGCGTTGTTACTTCGGCAGCTCGGCCTTCACGTTTTCCACGTAGTAGTTCATCGCGGCCAGCTCGGCGTTGGTCGCTGCGACGCCAGCCGGGATCTTCTCGACGCCGCTCTGGTCCTTGATCGGGCCGGTGAAGGGGTGGAACTTGCCGCTACGAATGTCGGCGATGATCTGCTCGGCCTCGCTCTTCACGTCGGCCGGCACCAGGTCGCTGATCGGCAGTTCGATTGTGTCTTCGGCCAGGCCGCCCCAGAAGTCCTGCGGCTGCCAGGTGCCGTCGAGCACCGCCTGGGTGGACTTGATGTAGTGCGGGCCCCAGTCGTTGACGATGGAGGTGAGCACGGCCTTCGGCCCGAAGTGGGCCATGTCCGAGGCGTAGCCGACGGCGTAGATGCCGCGGCGCTCGGCGGTCTGGATCGGCGCCGGACTGTCGGTGTGCTGGAACATCACGTCCACGCCCTGGTCGATCAGCGCGTTGGCGGCGTCGGATTCCTTGCCCGGATCGAACCAGGTGTTGACCCACACCACCTTGATCTCGGTGCCCGGGTTGTACTTGTCCAGCGCCAGCTGGATGGCATTGATGTCGCGGATCACCTCGGGGATCGGGAAGGACGCGATGTAGCCGACCTTCTTGGTCTTGGTCATCTTCGCCGCGAGGAAGCCGCCGACATAGCGGCCTTCATAGGAGCGCGACAGGTAGGTGCCGACGTTCTTGTCCTGCTTGTAGCCGGTGGCGTGCTCGAAGGTGACCTTGGGGAATTGCTTGGCCACCTTGATCGTCGGATTCATGTAGCCGAAGGAGGTGGTGAAGATCAGGTCGAAACCGCCCTTGGCCATGTTGCGGATCACCCGCTCGGCGTCGGCGCCTTCCGGCACGTTCTCGACGAAGCTGGTGGTGACCTTGTCGCCCATTTCCTTGATCAGCATCTGCCGGCCCTGCTCATGCTGGTAAGTCCAGCCGTGGTCGCCGATGGGGCCGATATAGACAAAGCCGACCTTCAGCGGATCGGCTGCCGAGGCGCTGAGCATGGCGCCAAGGCCCAGGGCGGCGACGAGGGTGCGCAGCAGCGGTTTCTTGCTCTTCTTGTGCATGGTGGGTACAGCTCCAGTCTTGGTATTGGGATGGCCGTTGGTTGGCTGAGCCCATGACTGCAAAAAGCTGACCAACAAGACAGATAGCGGGGCTGGCGGCGCTCTGCCTGTGCGCCTGGCTGGTAGTGGGAGCGGTATTGGTGCGCAGCAGCCTTATATGTCGTGTTGTGGTGCGTCGTTCCTGTCCCGGCACCGACGAAACGGCGGTCGCGGCTGAAGCCCCTCCCACAGGTTGGCGTTGTTCTTGCGGGAGACGCTTTAACTCGTAGGGTGCGCCGTGCGCACCGGCAGTTTTTCGGTGCGCACGGCGCCCCATACGGTTCGGGATCAGGCGTTGACCAACTGCTTCGCCGCCTGCCGGTGATCGGCGATCAGCTGCGCCACGTCGAGCCCTTCGATCTGCCCGTCGATGACGCGCCAGGTGCCGCCGATCATCATTCGGTCGGCGCGGTCGGCGCCGCATAGCAGCAGTGCCGCGATGGGGTCGTGGCTGCCGGAAAAACGCAGCTCATCGAGCTTGAATAGCGCCAGGTCGGCCTGCTTGCCGACTGCCAGCTCGCCGATATCGCTTCGCCCGAGCAGGCGCGCCGAACCACGCGTGGCCCAGCCGAGCACGCGCTGCGGGGTTATCTGCTCGGTACCGTAGCGCAGGCGCTGGATATACAGCGCCTGGCGCGCTTCGAGGATCAGGTTCGACGCATCGTTGGAGGCCGAACCGTCGACGCCCAGGCCCAGCGGGGCGCCAGCGGCTTCCAGCTCGACACTGGGGCAGATGCCCGAAGCCAGGCGCATGTTGGAGCTGGGGCAATGGCAGATGCCGGTGCCGGCAGCGCCCAGACGGGCGATCTCCTCGGGGTTGAAGTGGATGCCGTGGGCCAGCCAGGTGCGCGGGCCGAGCCAGCCAACGCTATCCAGGTAATCCACGGTGCGCAGGCCGAAGCGCTGCAGGCAGAAATCCTCCTCGTCGAGGGTTTCGGCGAGGTGGGTGTGCAGGCGTACGTCCAGCTGCGCGGCCACTTCGGCGCTCTGGCGCATGATTTCCTGGGTCACCGAGAAGGGCGAGCAGGGGGCGAGGGCGATCTGGATCTGCGCGCCATCGCCGCGCTCATGGTACTGGCCGATCAGGCGCTGGCTGTCGGCCAGGATCACTTCGCCCTGCTGCACCGTCTGCTGCGGCGGCAGGCCGCCGTCGGCTTCGCCCAGGCTCATCGAACCGCGGGTGAGCATGGCGCGCATGCCCAGTTCGCGGACTGCCTCGACCTGCACATCGATGGCGTTTTCCAGACCGCCGGGGAACAGGTAGTGATGATCGGCGGCGGTGCTGCAGCCGGACAGCAGCAGCTCGGCCAGCGCCACCTTGCTGGCCAGGGCCAGTTTCTCGGGGGTGAGGCGTGCCCACACCGGGTAGAGCGTCTTCAGCCAGGGAAACAGCGGCTGGTTGACCACCGGCGCCCAGGCGCGGGTAAGGGTCTGGTAGAAGTGATGGTGGGTGTTGATCAGGCCCGGCAGCAGCACGTGCTCGCGGGCGTCGAAGGTTTGCTCGCAGGGTGTTGAAGGCTGCTGGCCTTTGCTGAGCACTTCCGCGATGCGGCCATTCTCGATCACCAGGCCGCCGGAAGCGTCCAGGTCGTTGGCGGTGAAGATGGCGAGAGGGTTCTTGATCCAGATGCGGGTGGCTGCCATGAGCAGGCTCCTCTGAGGTTGATGTCAGGTAAGCCAGCTCAGTGTTGACCCTGTCTGCTGATCCAGGTGCGTCGGAGTAGACGTGCGGGGGAAGATAGCTGACTCTGGAGTCAGGGGCAACAACCCAGATCGCGGCTGAAGCCGCTCCCACGGATCAGTGCTGTTCTTGTGGGAGGGGCTTCAGCCGCGACTCTCAAAAGGTCAGAGCCATACCGAATCCCACAATGGATAATCGCCCACCCGGCTGACCAAACCAGCCCTCAGGGGATTGGCGACGATGTACCGTGCGGCGGGCAGAACATCTTCTTCGCGGCGCAACGCTCGATCATGAAAACCATCCTGCCAGAGCTTCCCCTGTCTACCGTACAAGGCGTTGACCCGCTTGGCACTGCGTCCTTTGATGCGGCGCATCAGTCCGCTCAGTGAGCCTTGCTGCAGGGCGATGAGCCAGTGCAGATGATCGGGCATGAGCACCCAGGCCAGTGATTCAACCAGGCCTTCCTGCTGCGCAGCTTTCAGTTCCGCGACGACGAGTCGACCAACAGTGAAATCCGAAAAAAGCGTTTCGCGGCTTTCGGTCGTGGCGGTGAGTAGATAGATGCGCTGTGCCTCCGAAAACCGGCCGGCACGCAAGCGAGCTGAGTGGGGCATTCCTTTGCCTCTCGATCAGGGTGTGACACAGGTATAGCCGAAAACCTCTTGTCGCGGCTAAAGCCCCTCCCACAAAAGCTGTCCGTAGGTTGCTCTGTTGCTGTGGGAGGGGCTTTAGCCGCGACTAATAACTGTCGAGCCTCAATGCCCCGGCTGCCAAGGCTGGCCCAGCGACACCGGCGCATACAGCCGGGTCTTGATCGCATCGCGCGAGAGCAGCACCAGCACGACGATGGTGGCCACATAAGGCAGCATCGCCAGCAGGTTCGACGGGATCGACAGGCCGATGCCCTGCGCCACCAGATGGAGGATGCTGGCCAGGCCGAACAGGTAGGCGCCGAGCAGCACACGCAGCACCCGCCAACTGGCGAACACCACCAGCGCCAGGGCGATCCAGCCACGGCCGGCGGTCATGTTTTCCGCCCACATCGGCGTATAGGCCAGCGACAGGTAGCCGCCCGCCAATCCGGCCATGGCGCCACCGAAGAGCACCGCCAGGGTGCGCACGCGCAGTACCGGCAGGCCCATGGCGCTGGCGGCGTCCGGGTTCTCGCCGACGGCCTGGATGATCAGGCCGGTACGGCTTTTCAGCAGCACCCAGGCCACCAGCGCGAACAGGGCGAAGGACAGGTAGATCAGCACGTCCTGAGCGAACAGCATGCGCCCGATCAGCGGGATGTCCGCCAGCAGCGGAATGACGATGGGCTCGAAGCCGCTCAGCGGCTTGCCGACCCAGGCGGCGCCGACGAAGGTAGAAAGACCGACGCCGAAGATGGTCAGGGCCAGCCCGGTGGCCACCTGGTTGGCGTTGAAGCCCAGCGCCACGGCGGCGAACAGCAGCGACAGCAGCATGCCGGCGGCCATTGCCAGCAACACACCGAGCCACAGGCTGCCGGTGCTGAAGGCGACGATAAAGCCGATCACCGCGCCGAACAGCATCATGCCTTCCTGGCCGAGGTTGAGCACGCCGCTCTTCTCGCACACCAGCTCGCCCAGAGCCACCAGCAGCAGTGGCGTGCCGGTGCGCACCATGGCGTAGAAGATATTGGTCAACAGATCGAGATCCATGGGGATTCCTTTGCATTCATGCTCTTTGTGGGAGGCGCTTCAGCGGCGAGCTTTTGTCGCGGCTAAAGCCACTCCCACCGTCAGGTGGTCGCTTCAGCGAGGCGCTCGTGTTTCGCCCATTTCCACTTCAGCCGTGGCCGATAGAGGATCAGCACGTCGCAGGCCAGCAGGTAGAACAGCATCATTCCCTGGAACAATTGGGTGATCGCCTGCGGCAGGTTGAGACTCATCTGCGCGTTCTCGCCGCCCAGGTACAGCAGCGCCATCAGCAGGCTGGCGACGACGATGCCGAGCGGGTTGAGGCGGCCGAGAAAGGCCACGGTGATCGCCGCATAGCCGTAGCCCGGCGAGACCTGCGGCACCAGTTGGCCAATCGGCCCGGCCACTTCGCCCACACCCGCCATACCGGCCAGCGCGCCGCTGACCAGCAGGGCGAACCACACCAGGCGCTTCTCGCGAAAGCCGACGAAGCCGGCGGCGCGCTTGTCCAGGCCCAGCACCTTGATCTGAAAACCCAGAAAGCTCTTGTGCAGCAGCACCCATACCGCCACCAGGGCCAGCAGCGCCAGGTACAGGCCGCCATGCAGGCGACCGTCCTCGCTGACCAGCGGCAGGCGGCTAGCATCGCCGAACATCGCCGATTCGGGGAAGTTGAAACCGGCCGGGTCCTTCAGCGGGCCATGCACGAAGAACAGCAACAGGTTCAGCGCGATGTAGTTGAGCATGATGCTGGTGAGGATTTCGTTGGCATTGAACTGCGTGCGCAGCCAGGCAGTGAGCCCTGCCCAGGCCGCGCCCGCGCAGGTGCCGGCCAGCACTACCCAGGCCAGCGCCCAGCGGCTTTCCCAGTCGATCAGTTGCAGGGCCATGGCGCTGCCGGCCAGGGCGCCGATCAACAGTTGGCCTTCGGCGCCGATGTTCCAGATGCGCGCCTGGTAGGCCACTGCCAGGCCGAGGGCGCAAAGCAGGATCGGCAGCGCCTTGACCAGCAGTTCGGACACGCCGTACCAGTCGCTGACCGGGGCGATGAGCAGGGTATGCAAGGTTTCCAGCGGGTCATGGCCGAGCAGGGTGAACAGCAGCATGCCGCTCACCAGCGTCAGTACGGCGGCGAGCAGCGGCGACAGCCAGAGCATGGGGCGCGACTCCTGGCCGCGCGGTTCCAGGGATAACAGCATGACGGGCTCCGTCAGCAGGCCGCAGCGGCGGCGGGTTGATCGAATTCACCGGCCATCCAGCGGCCGACTTCCACGGTGGATACCTGCGCCGTCTCGGCCAGCGGCGACAGGCGCCCGCTGCACAGCGCGCCGATGCGGTCGCTGATCTGGAACAGCTCGTCGAGGTCTTCGGAGATCACCAGGATTGCCGCGCCGGCATCGCGCAGGGCGATCAGCGCGCGGTGGATGGCCGCTGCCGCACCGACATCCACGCCCCAGGTTGGATGCGCAGCCACCAGCAGTTTCGGGTTTTGCAGAATCTCGCGGCCGAGGATGAATTTCTGCAGATTGCCGCCGGACAGGCTGCGTGCAGCGGTGTCGGCATCCGGCGTCTTCACCGCGAAGCGCTGGATGATCTGCTCGGCCAGCGCGCGCACCTTGCTGCGCTGTATCAGGCCGGCCTTGACCAGGCCCTGACCGAAGGCGGTGAGCAGGGCGTTGTCCAGCAGGCTCATTTCCGGCACGGCGCCGTGGCCGAGACGTTCGGCGGGTACGAAGGCCAGACCCAGCTGGCGCCGCGCATCGGGATGCAGATTGGCCACCGGCGCGGCATCGATGCTGACCCGCTCGCGTTCGCCACGCGGCAGGCGGGTTTCGCCGCTGAGCAGGGCGAGAAGCTCGTCCTGACCATTGCCGGCTACCCCGGCGATACCGACGATCTCGCCGCTGCGCACCTCCAGGCGAAGGCGTTCGAGCGAGCAGCCGAACGGATCGGGGTTGTGCCAACTGAGGTCATCGACACGCAGCCGTGGCAGGCCGCCGCTGACTTTCGGGTAACTGCTTTCCAGCCCCTCGGCGTCGCCGACCATCAGCCGCGCCAGTTCCAGATCGCTGCATTCGGCCGGCACGCAATGGCCGGACACCCGCCCGCCGCGCAGCACCGTGGCGCTCTGGCACAGCGCGCGCACCTCGCCGAGCTTGTGGCTGATAAAGAGAATGCTGCAGCCCTCATCGGCCAGGCGGCGCAGGGTGACGAACAGCTCGTCGGCCTCCTGCGGGGTGAGCACCGAGGTGGGCTCGTCGAGGATCAGCAGTTGGATGTCCTGCATCAGGCAACGCACGATCTCCACCCGCTGGCGCTCGCCGATGGACAGGCTGTGCACCAGGCGCGTCGGCTCCAGCGCCATGCCGTAGCGCTGCGACACCTCACGAATCTTCGGCTCCAGTTGCTTCGGTGTACCGGCCTGCGCGCCCATGGCCAGGGCGATGTTCTCGGCCACGGTCAGCGTCTCGAACAGCGAGAAATGCTGGAACACCATGCCGATGCCCAGGCCGCGCGCCATGGCCGGATCGCGCATCGTCAGCCGCTCGCCCTGCCAGCGAATCTCGCCGCTGCTGGGCTGGGTGACGCCGTAGATGATCTTCATCAGCGTGCTCTTGCCGGCGCCGTTCTCGCCGAGCAGGGCGCGGATCTCGCCGGGGGCGATGGCCAGATCGATACGGTCATTGGCCAGGCAGCCGGGGTATTGCTTGCTGATGGCGGTCAGCTGCAGGCGTGGGTAATCGGGTGGGGCGGACATGGGGCACGCTCATAAAAAGAACTGAGCGGGGCTAAAGCAAAAACTTGGCCATGGGGTCAGAAAAGCTGGCGGCGGGCGTTTGCTTCTGCCACCAGTCCTGGTTCATGCGCAGGATTGGTGCGACTCCGCCCCCAGGGTGCGTCGTGCGCACTGCATTCGAGCGCGCTGAAGTGGCGAGATGCAAGCCGGGAGAAGAGGCGTTATGTACTGAAGCGAGTGCACCCCATGAACGTTGGATGAAAAGCTTCATCACCTGCGGGCTGTCATGACCTCGCCAGTTGGCGCCGCATTTCAATGAGCTGATGTTCACCCACGATCTCAACTTCCTTGATGAACTCGAAGCCAAACTTCTCGTAATAGCCTTTAAGGTGGCTGTGGGCATGGAGTTCAATGGAAGTGACGCCTATGTTCTGCGCGTGTTGCAGCAATGCCTGGACAACGGCCGAGGCGACGCCCGCGCCCCGGTAGACCTCACTGACCGCCACCCTGGCCATGGTCGAAGAACCGTCCTCTTTTACCGTTAGGCGCGCCGTGGCAATTGGCTCGCCCTGTTCAGTGGCCAGCGCATGGAAGGACGCCTCATCCAATCCATCTAGGTCCAACTCCGCAGGAATCCGTTGTTCACGGGTAAAAACCTGATGACGGATACCTTGCGCCAGACGGATCAACTCCGGGTCATTACCGATATGTACTTCCATCGTTTTTTCTCCAACACAATGGCATGGCCCCTATGACACGGGCCGCTATCTGGCAATAAGGGGCTCACCAGGGCAGCGGATTGCCCTGGTAGTCGAGGTAGCGCAGGCCGGCTTCGCCAACGGCGGCGCTGACCTGTTGGACCATGCCCTTGCAACTGCTGTCGATATCCAGCGGGGCGTCGTCGCCGCCCATGTCGGTGCGCACCCAGCCCGGGTGCATCAGCAGCACGCCGAGGTGCGGCTTGTCCTGAGTGCGCACGAAACATTGCACGAGGTGGTTGAGCGCGGCCTTGCTGGCGCCATACAGCGGCATGCCCAGGCCGGCACCGGCCTCGATGCTGCCGAGGATCGAGCTCATGAACACGATCAGCCCGTGTTCGCTGGCCAGGTTCGGCAGCAGGCGCTCGGCCACGCGCAACGGGGCGACGGCATTGGTGAGGAACAGCTGACCCATTTCCTCGGCGCTGGCCTGGGCGGTGCTGTGGTGGCTGGGGCCGGCTACCCCGGCATTGACGAAGATGACGTCGAACCGCTGACCGCTCAGACGGCCGGCGAGCTGTTCGAGGCTGACCGGGTCGGTCATTTCCAGCTGTTCGACCTGCACGCCGAGCCCTTGCAGAGGGGCTTGTTGCGCGGCGCTACGCACGGTGGCAGTCACGGCCCAGCCCTGGGCGGCGAATTCACCGGCCAGGCCCAGGCCGAGGCCGCGTGAGGCACCGATGATCAGAATGGATCGGGAGGCAGTCATGTCAGGCTCCATGGCGGATGAGAAGACGATCAGCATAGCGAATGCCGATCCGATAATCCCGGCGCGGCAAGCCCCTGCAGGAGCCCGCCCCGGGGCGGAGCTTTTCGAGTGCGCCCCAGCCACGATTCGCGGCGGGGCGCCGCTCCTACCTCTTGCGCTGTCATTCCGTCAGCCAGGCGCCCTGGCTACGGCCGTGGCCGGTTTCGCGGTCATAACGGCGTTCATGTTCGGCATGCCGTTGCAGGATGGCGTTGGCGCGCTGGTTGGCCTGCCGTTGCAGCTCGGCACAGCTGGGGTATTCGGCGAGCTGCCGCAGTGCGGCGTCGATCTCGGCGGCTGCGGCCTGACCGATACGGTAATGGCCCAGCTCATGCTCGCGCAGTGCACCCAGGTACTGCTCGAAACGCTGGCGCTGCTGCGTGTCGCTGCCGCCGAGACGGGGCAGGGTGATGGTGGCATGCAGCTGGGTACGGGTGAGGTCGATCTGGCAGCGGCCGTCGCGTTGCTCGCGCCACCAGAAATTCCATTGCACCTGCCAGCGTGTGTAGGCGTGGTAGATCTGCCCGTTCTGGCGAATCGGCGAGGCCTGGTCGATGGCGCGGCTGAGGGACTCGCCGGAAGCCACCTGCAGATCGTAGTACTGCTCCTGCAGATGCTCCTGCACATCGGCCAGGGCCGGCAG
Source organism: Ectopseudomonas guguanensis (assembly GCF_900104265.1). Lineage (GTDB taxonomy): Bacteria > Pseudomonadota > Gammaproteobacteria > Pseudomonadales > Pseudomonadaceae > Aquipseudomonas > Aquipseudomonas guguanensis. The sequence goes on along the minus strand of NZ_FNJJ01000014.1, from coordinate 122,832 downwards.
GGCCAGCCACAGCAGCGAGGCAATCATCGCTCGTCTCATGGCGGGCACAGGCTCTCGCGGCCACGGCTGATATCGCCCAGCAACCGCTCCAGCATGTCACGCTCGGCCGGTGCCACGGCCAGGTGCAGGCGCGCGCCGCTGGCGTCGTAATCCTCGCGCTCGATCAGGCTGTCCAGCTCGTTCAGGCGTGCCTTGAACAGCGGCAGTTCGGCGAACTGTAAATGGCAGGTGAAGGCCTGACGCAGCACCAGTTCGCGGCGCTCGCCGGCCTGCAGGCATTTCGCCGCGCTGCCGCCGTAGGCGCGGGCCAGACCTCCGGTGCCGAGCTGGATGCCACCGTACCAGCGGATCACCAGCACCACCACCTGGTCGCAGTCCTGGCCTTCGATGGCGGCGAGTATCGGCCGGCCGGCGGTGCCGCCCGGTTCGCCGTCGTCGTTGAAGCGATACTGGTTGCCGACCTTCCATGCCCAGCAGTTGTGCGAGGCGGCCAGGTCACTGTGGCGCTCGATGAAGGCCTGTGCGTCCGCCGCGCTGGCAACCGGCGCGGCAAGGGCGAGAAAGCGGCTCTTGCGAATCTCCTCGCGGTACTCGCAAGGCCCTGACAGGGTGAAGGCCATCAGGCTTTGGCGGCGGGTTTCAGGCCGCAGCCCTTGAGGATGATCTGCACCAGCTGGTCGGCGGCTTGCTCGAAGTCCTGCTTGGTCAGGCGCGAGCACTGCTTCACCCGGCAGATCTGCGAGGCGAAGTCGGCGTAGTGCTGGGTGCTGCTCCACAGCAGGAAAATCAGGTGGATCGGGTCGACCGGGTCCATCTTGCCGGCGGCGATCCAGCCTTCGAATACCGCGGCGCGGCCACGGAACCAGTCCAGGTAGTTCTGGTTGAAGTATTGCGACAGGCAGTCGCCGCCGCTGATCACCTCCATGGCGAAGATGCGCGAGGCCTTCGGCTGGCGCCGGGAGAACTCCATCTTGGCGCGGATGTAGCGCTCCAGTGCCTCGGCCGGGTCGTCGTCCACGGTGAGGGTGTTGAAGGTGCTGTCCCACAATTCGAGGATGTTGCTCAGCACCGCCAGGTACAGCCCCAGCTTGTTGCTGAAGTAGTAATGCAGGTTGGCCTTGGGCAGGCCGACGTTCTGCGCGATGGTGTTCATGCTGGTGCCCTTGAAGCCATGGCGGGCGAACTCTTCCTCGGCCGCCTTGATGATGGCTTCTTCGTTCTTCTGGCGGATGCGCCCGGCGGGCTTGCCGTTGCTGCTATGGGCGGGGACTTCGAAGGTCATGGGGTGATTCCGGACTGATCAGGGAGCCGAGCGATTGCACAGATACCCCAGCCATGGCTGGGTGACAAGCGTCAGGCGCGCAAAAATGCCGGGAAATGCCCGGTTGGCCGGGCTTTGCACCCTGCTGGTGCGTTGTCGCTGCCGGTGCACCCTCAGGACTGCGCCAGCGCCTCGAGAAAGCTCTCCAGCACCAGATGCGCGCGACGGCCCTTGCGCGTGACCGCCGCCAGGTTGATGTCGTAGTAGCGATGGCTTGCCTTGAGCGCCCGCAGGCGGCCCTGCTGGACCCAGGCCTGGGCATAGTGGTCGGGCAGGTAGCCGATGTAGCGCCCGGTGAGGATGAGAAAGGCCATGCCTTCGCGATCCGAAGCGCTGGCAGTGCAGTTGAGCGCCTGATAGTGGTGCTGCACCTCGGGCGGCACGCGGAAGGTCGGCGCGATGGCCTCCTGGGCGTTGAGGCGTTCGTCTTCCAGCAATTGGTCATCGACGTAGAACAGCGGATGGCCGACCGCGCAGTAGAGCAGCGAGCGTTCGTCGTACAGCGTCTGGTACTCAAGGCCGGACAGCGCGCCGACCTGCGGCACCACGCCGACGTGCAGGCGGCCATCGAGCACGCCCTGTTCCACCTCCGACGGTGGCGTCATGCGGATGTGGATGCGCACGTCCGGCCCCTGTGCCTTGAGCCGCGCCAGGGCGTTGGTGATGCGCATATGCGGAATGGTCACCAGGTTGTCGGTCAGGCCGATGTTCAGTTCGCCGCGCAAGTGGCGATGCAGGCCGTTGACCTCGGTGCGAAAGCTCTCCAGCGCCGCCAGCAGCTGCAGGGTGCTCTGGTACACCTCGCGGCCTTCCTCGGTCAGGGCGAAACCGGCGCGGCCGCGCTGGCACAGGCGCAGGCCGAGGCGTTGTTCCAGATCGCTCATCTGCTGGCTGATGGCCGAGCGGCCGATGCCCAGCGCGCTTTCCGCGGCGGAGAAACCGCCGCACTCCACCACGCTGCGAAACAGCTTGAGCAGGCGGATTTCAAAGTCGCTGACCTGGGCCAGCGGATCGGGGCGGCGGCTGCTCATTTGTTTAGTCGGCCTTGAACTGAAGATAAGAAGAGTATTGTTTTACTGACTCTATGCTCATGGCACCTTTGCTGGCAACTGACGCTGTATCTGTGGGAGGCGCTTCAGCGGCGACACTCGCGGCTAAAGCCCCTCCCACATTGCTCCCGATCACGCTGCCATTGCCGAGGCTACCCCGATGAACATGCCGCAGACCGCAACTCCGTCCCTGGCCAGCCAGCTCAAGCTGGATGCGCACTGGATGCCGTTCTCCGCCAACCGCGCCTTCCAGCGCGACCCACGGCTGATCGTGGCCGCCGAAGGCAACTGGCTCACCGACGATACCGGGCGCAAGGTCTATGACAGCCTGTCCGGTCTGTGGACCTGTGGTGCCGGCCACTCGCGCAAGGAAATCCAGGAGGCCGTGGCCAAGCAGCTCGGCACCCTCGACTATTCGCCGGGCTTTCAGCATGGCCATCCGCTGTCGTTCAAACTGGCCGAGCAGATCGCCGACCTGATGCCGGGCGAGCTCAATCACGTGTTCTTCACCGGCTCCGGCTCCGAGTGCGCCGACACCGCGGTGAAGATGGCCAAGGCCTACTGGCGCCTGAAAGGCCAGCCGGCCAAGACCAAGTTCATCGGTCGCGCCCGTGGCTACCACGGCGTCAACATCGCCGGCACCTCGCTCGGCGGCATCGGCGGCAACCGCAAGATGTACGGCCAGTTCATGGACGCCGACCACCTGCCGCATACCCTGCAGCCGCACCTGGCCTTCACCAGGGGCATGGCCGAAACCGGTGGCGTGGAGCTGGCCAACGAACTGCTCAAGCTGATCGAGCTGCACGACGCTTCCAACATCGCCGCGGTGATCGTCGAGCCGATGTCCGGCTCGGCCGGTGCCATCGTGCCGCCGGTGGGCTACCTGCAGCGCCTGCGCGAAATCTGCACGCAGCACAACATCCTGCTGATCTTCGACGAGGTGATCACCGGCTTCGGCCGCCTGGGCAAGTGGAGCGGCGCGGAATTCTTCGGCGTCACCCCGGACCTGATGAACGTGGCCAAGCAGATCACCAACGGCGCCATCCCGCTGGGCGCGGTGATCGCCAGCAGCGAGATCTACAACACCTTCATGCAGCAGCCGTCGCCGGAGCACATGATCGAGTTCACCCACGGCTACACCTACTCGGCCCACCCGGTGGCCTGCGCTGCCGGCCTGGCGACGCTGGAGCTGCTCAAGCGCGAGAACCTGATCCAGCAATCCGCCGAGCTGGCGCCGAAGTTCGAGGCCGCCCTGCATGGCCTGAAAGGCACCAAGCACGTGGTCGACATCCGCAACTGCGGCCTGGCCGGCGCCCTGCAGATCGCGCCACGTGACGGCGATGCCGTGGTGCGCCCCTACGAGGCCGGCGTGGCCCTGTGGAAGGCCGGTTTCTACGTGCGCTTCGGTGGCGACACCATCCAGTTCGGGCCGACCTTCAACGCCAGGATGGAAGACCTCGACCGTGTGTTCAACGCCGTCGGCGACGTGCTGAACAAGCTGGATTGAGCCGTAGGGTGGATGACGCTTTACCCATCCACCAATCATCGAATCCCCAAGGTGGATGAAAAGAGCGTCATCCACCCTACGCCTCTGGAGAACCCCATGAGCCATATCCCGCACCTGATCAACGGCGAACGCGTTGCCGGCAATGGTCGCAGCGCCCCGGTGTACAACCCGTCCACCGGCGACTCCACCACGGCCGTCGGCCTGGCCGACCGCGCCACCATGCAACTGGCCATCGACGCCGCCAAGGCCGCCTTCCCGGCCTGGCGCAACACCCCGCCGGCCAAGCGCGCGCAGATCATGTTCCGCTTCAAGCAGCTGCTGGAGCAGAACGAGAACGAAATCGCCGCGCTGATCAGCGCCGAGCATGGCAAGACCATCGAGGACGCCATCGGCGAACTCAAGCGCGGTATCGAGAACGTCGAGTTCGCCTGCGCCGCCCCGGAAATCCTCAAGGGCGAGTACAGCCGCAACGTCGGCCCGAACATCGACGCCTGGACCGACCTGCAGCCTATTGGTGTCGTGGCAGGGATTACCCCGTTCAACTTCCCGGCCATGGTGCCGCTGTGGATGTACCCGCTGGCCATCGTTTGCGGCAACTGCTTCATCCTGAAGCCGTCCGAGCGCGATCCCAGTTCCACCCTCTTCATCGCCGAGCTGGCGCACCAGGCCGGCCTGCCCAAGGGCGTGCTGAACGTGGTCAACGGTGACAAGGACGCGGTCGATGCGCTGATCGAGGCGCCCGAGGTCAAGGCCCTGAGCTTCGTCGGCTCGACGCCGATCGCCGAGTACATCTACAGCGAAGGCACCAAGCGCGGCAAGCGCGTGCAGGCCCTGGGCGGCGCCAAGAACCACGCCGTGCTGATGCCCGATGCCGACCTGAACAACGCCGTCAGCGCACTGATGGGCGCGGCCTACGGGTCCTGCGGCGAGCGCTGCATGGCCATCTCCGTGGCCGTGTGCGTGGGCGACCAGATCGCCGACGCGCTGGTGGAGAAGATCGTCCCGCAGATCCAGGCACTGAAGATCGGTGCCGGCACTTCCTGCGGCCTGGACATGGGTCCGCTGGTCACCGCCGCTGCGCGTGACAAGGTCAAGGGCTACATCGACGCCGGTGTGGCGCAAGGCGCCAAGCTGGTGGTCGACGGCCGCGGCCTGGTGGTGCCAGGTAACGAGAACGGCTTCTTCGTCGGCGGCACTCTGTTCGACCGGGTAACCCCGGACATGACCATCTACACCGACGAAATCTTCGGCCCGGTGCTGTGCATCGTTCGCGTCGGCAGCCTGGAAGAAGCCATGCAACTGATCAACGATCACGAGTACGGCAACGGCACCTGCATCTTCACCCGTGACGGTGAAGCCGCGCGCCTGTTCTGCGACGAGATCGAAGTGGGCATGGTCGGCGTCAACGTGCCGCTGCCGGTGCCGGTGGCCTACCACAGCTTCGGCGGCTGGAAGCGCTCGCTGTTCGGCGACCTGCACGCCTACGGCCCGGATGGCGTGCGCTTCTACACCCGCAAGAAGGCGATCACCCAGCGCTGGCCGGCGCGCAAGAGCCACGAGGCGGCGCAGTTCGCCTTCCCCAGCAATGGCTGAGTGAGCTGCAGCTTTGAATGAAAAGGTCGGTCGCAGGACCGGCCCTTTCCGTTAGTGGCGCGTTATGTCGAGGCAGACACCGAGACACTTGTAGGAGCGGCTTCAGCCGCGAAGATCCGGCAGCCTCTTGGGAGTTTGCGTGATCGCTCCCACGCTCTGCGCAGGAGCCTGTAGCCTCGGCCGCTACGGTGGATGACGCGCAGCGTCACGGTCAGCATGCCCATGCGCAGCGTATGGCCGGACGTGCTATCGCCCCAATAGATATCTCCCGTCTGCCCGCTCTGGTACAACAGCCGGCAGGTTGAAAGGGGAGAAGCACCATGACCGACGCATTCCAGCTGGATCTGCAAACATATCTCCGGCGTCTGGGTTACGCCTCGGCGCCGCCAGCGACCCTCGACACCCTGCGCGAACTGCAGGCGCGGCACACCGCCGAATTTCCCTTCGAAACCCTGGCCAGCATGCTGCGCGTGCCGGTGGAGGTCGAACCCGCCGCGATCCAGGACAAGCTGCTGCGCCAGGGCCGTGGCGGTTACTGCTTCGAACTCAACCGCCTGTACCTCCTGCTGTTGCAGGCACTGGGCTTCGATGCGCGCGGGCTGACCGGCCGCGTCGTCATGGGCGGCCTGGAAGATGCCCTGCCGGCGCGCACCCATATGCTGGTGCTGGTGACCATCGATGGCGTGCGCTACATCAGCGATGTCGGCTTCGGCGGCATGGTGCCGACCGGCCCGCTGCTGCTCGACAGCGAGACGGAGCAGAGCACACCGCACGAGCCCTATCGCCTGACGCTGGTGGATGGCACCTACACCCTGCGCGCATTGGTGGCGGGTAGCTGGCGAGCCATGTACCTGTTCGATCTGCAGCAAGTGGCGGATATCGATTACGTGGTGGGTAACTGGTACGTGTGCACCCACCCGGACTCACCCTTCCTCGGCCAGATGATCGCCGCGCGCACCGGGCCAGAGCTGCGCAAGACGCTGAGCAACGGCAGCTTCGCCATCCACCGCCTGGGGCAGGCGAGTGAGCGGGTGCAGTTGCAGAGTGTCGACGAGGTGCTGAGGGTGTTGCGCGAGGAATTTGGCATTCAGGTGCCAGAGCATCCTGAGTTGCGGCAAATCATCGAGCGGCTGATCGCGGCGGCGTGAAGGCAAGACGGCTGCTATCGCCACGCTCTCGTGGGAGGGGGCTTCAGCCGCGACCCGAAGCGACCCAAACCCTGTAGGAGCGGCTTCAGCCGCGAAGATCTCGGGGTTTCGACGGCCCGCTGAGATTGCTGAAGGACCGCGATCAGTTCCCCTCTCCCGCTTGCGGAAGAGGGGGCAGGGGAGAGGGCACTCTTGGCTTTTGTACTCCAGTGTCGCTTCGCCTTGCGGCGACTCACTTTCCAAACGCCGGATGGCCTGCCCCGCAAGAAAACAAGCAGATACGCTGCGTCCCACCATCCGGGGCTCCGGCGCTCAACATCTGACGAGTCGAGCGCGAGCCGGGGTGCTCAGTGCTCGCCCTTCATCGCGCCGCTGAGGCCGAACATCAGCACCAGCAGGTTGGCATCCGGCTTCACGGCGGGCTGCACCTGTTTGCGCAAAGGCGCAGTGGGGCAGGATTGCGCAGTGCTGCAGTCGCGTGCCTGCACCACACGGGGGCCGGGTTCCTGCCAGGCTGCGGCGGCGATTGCCGTTACGCTGAGGGCGAGGCCGAGGAACAAACCTCGTGCTATTTCTAATTTCATTTTGCTAACCCCTTGAAAGCGCTGCCAAACGCTGTTCGCTAAACCTAGATCACCCATTGCGATACTGCCGCCTTGTGCGACGAACGGTCCTGGCAGGTGATGGGCACCCAGCCGGGGCTGTACTGGGACACGGGCCTTGGCGGTTGGTTCAGCAAGGATGCGGGTAACGCCTTAACGTCACCTTAGGTGCCGCTTGCGGCCCCTCTGTAACAGCCGGCCCTGGCAACTGCAAAGCCTGCAGCCAATCTCCCAGCCCGGCGCAAAGGCGCGAGTTAGAGCCACTTCCTGGTGGGGATGAAACGAATGAAGCGAGGTACTGCGAATGTCGCGCTGCCGGCAGTGAACCGGCAGTCCATGGCTCAGGCAAGAGATGTGCCGAGACCTTTGGCTCCATCAGCGAAAATCTGGCGATAGCCGTGCAGCAGTTGCTGCCAGTCGGCATCTGACCAGGGGCTGTGGCGCCGTAGTTGAGGCAGGTCATGCTGAGCGGCCTGGGCTCGCGTGAGGCGGCGCCGGCTCTTTTCCAGATCCAGCAGGGCGACCTGCGGCGTCTCGCCGTCGATACGAACGAAAATATGCTTGGCATAGAGGCAGCCATGCTGCCAGCGCCCGAGGTGCATGCGCGCGAGGGTCTGGCCGACGTGTTGCAGCAGTTTGGCATGCAGCGCCTCGCCGCACGCTTCACGGCCGCCCTGGGCATACCAGAGTTCGATGTTTTCGAAGCCTTCCAGCGCCTCGGTCACCAGCAGACCGCGCCAGCCCTGCCGCTGGTCATAGTCGATACCGCAGTAGATCAGCCGCGGGACCATGACCCCGAGAGAAGGCAGTGCCTGCAAGGCGTTGCGCTCGCGCAGCACGGTAGGGCGCCCTTTGGGATGCAGCAGGCTGCGATAGATATGGCCGATCTGCTTCTTGGCGTACAGCACGCCGGTTTCATCCAGCAGGCGCTGCACGCCACTTTCGCCACCACGGCGGACATTGGGTGCTTCGACCCAGTCGCCCTGCTGTTGCCACCAATGCTGGAATGCCTGCTGTGAAAAATCGCTCGCGGTGCTCAAGGGCATGTTTTGTTCTTCTTATGTCTGTTCTGAGGGATGCGCCAAACGCTCACCTGCTGAAATGGCTTCAGGCCGTTCAGGGTTGTAACAAAACATAAGCAAACAGGGTGCCGGAGTCTACCCTCGATCTCTTCGGCCAACCGGGCGGCGCCGAACGGTAGCCCGCTATGGCCTCATTAACGGCCGCGCATAAAAAACCCCGCGACTCGCGCGGGGTTCTTTTTACTGCGTGGGAGCCGGTCGGCTTACATCATGCCGCCCATGCCACCCATACCGCCCATGCCACCCATGTCAGGCATGGCCGGCGCCTTGTCGTCAGCCGCTTCGGCAACCATGGCCTCGGTGGTGATCATCAGGCCGCCGATGGAAGCAGCAGCTTGCAGCGCGGAACGGGTGACCTTGGCCGGGTCGAGGATACCCATCTCGATCATGTCGCCGTAGGTGTCGGTAGCGGCGTTGAAGCCGAAGTTGCCCGAACCCTGCTTGACCTTGTCGACCACTACGCTCGGCTCGCCGCCGGCGTTGGCAACGATCTGACGCAGCGGCGCTTCGACAGCGCGACGCAGCAGGGCGATACCGACGTTCTGGTCCTCGTTGTCGCCTTTCAGGTCTGCGATGGCCTGCAGAGCGCGCACCAGAGCCACGCCACCGCCAGGTACCACGCCTTCTTCCACGGCAGCGCGGGTGGCGTGCAGGGCGTCTTCAACGCGGGCTTTCTTCTCTTTCATCTCGACTTCGGTGGCAGCGCCAACCTTGATCACGGCAACACCGCCGGCCAGCTTGGCCAGGCGCTCTTGCAGCTTCTCCTTGTCGTAGTCGGAAGAGGTTTCCTCGACCTGCTTGCGGATCTGCGCAACGCGGGCTTCGATGTCGGCCTGGGCACCAGCACCATCGATGATGGTGGTGTTGTCCTTGTTCAGCACGACGCGCTTGGCGTTACCCAGGTGCTCCAGAGTGGCGCTTTCCAGGGACAGGCCAACTTCTTCGGAGATCACGGTACCGCCGGTGAGGATGGCGATGTCCTGCAGCATGGCCTTGCGGCGGTCGCCGAAGCCCGGAGCCTTGACGGCAGCGACCTTGACGATGCCGCGCATGTTGTTGACGACCAGGGTAGCCAGGGCTTCGCCTTCGACGTCTTCAGCCACGATCAGCAGCGGACGGCCAGCCTTGGCAACGGCTTCCAGTACCGGCAGCAGTTCGCGGATGTTGCTGATCTTCTTGTCGACCAGCAGCAGCAGCGGGCCTTCCAGCTCGGCCACCATGGTGTCCGGCTTGTTGATGAAGTACGGCGACAGGTAGCCGCGGTCGAACTGCATGCCTTCTACGACGGACAGTTCGTTTTCCAGGCCCGAGCCTTCTTCAACGGTGATCACGCCTTCCTTGCCGACCTTGTCCATGGCTTCGGCGATGATGTCACCGATGGAGTTGTCGGAGTTGGCGGAGATGGTGCCGACCTGAGCGATGGCCTTGGAGTCGGTGCACGGCTTGGCCAGGTCTTTGAGCTGAGCGACGATGGCCGCGGTGGCCTTGTCGATGCCGCGCTTCAGGTCCATCGGGTTCATGCCGGCAGCAACGGACTTCAGGCCCTCGTTGACGATGGCTTGAGCCAGAACGGTCGCGGTGGTGGTGCCGTCACCGGCAGCGTCGTTGGCCTTGGACGCGACGTCCTTGACCAGCTGGGCGCCCATGTTTTCGAAGGCGTCTTTGAGTTCGATTTCCTTGGCAACCGAAACACCGTCTTTGGTGATGGTCGGGGCGCCGAAGGATTTGGCCAGCACCACGTTACGGCCTTTCGGGCCGAGGGTGGCTTTGACGGCGTCGGCCAGTACGTTGACGCCAACGAGCATTTTCTTGCGGGCGGAATCGCCAAACTTGACTTCTTTAGCAGCCATTTTGATCAGTCCTCAAATTCTTGAAGGTTTAAACGGAGATTCGTGGGAATCAGGCTTCGATGACAGCGAGGATCTCGTTCTCGCCCATGACCAGCAGGTCTTCACCGTCGACCTTGACGGTGTTGCTGCCGGAGTAGGGGCCGAATACCACCTTGTCACCGACCTTGACGGCCAGCGGACGGACTTCGCCGTTTTCCAGAACCTTACCGGTACCGACGGCAACGACTTCACCCTGGTTCGGCTTCTCGGCGGCCGAACCCGGCAGCACGATGCCGCCTGCGGTTTTGGTCTCTTCTTCGCTGCGACGGATCACGACGCGGTCATGCAGAGGACGAAGCTTCATTGTCGATCTCTCCTAACAATTGAATGGCCAACTTGCCGACTCTTGCTTGGTCGGCGGGTTTGTAAAATCCGGCGAGGCCGGGCGCGGCACGCTGGGCGCACCGCGAAAGTCGGACTGCCTCAGGGGCAGGCACCTTGCGGTGACTGCTACATGTGGGCGGGCAAGGGCATTTCAAGGGGCGGGGATGAAATTTTTTGCGCAGCGCAGGGGGATATCGCACAGAGCAGTTCGTTGCCAGCGTTGCGCTTGAGTAGAAGCCGACTTGCCGGCGATCAGCCAGGGAGATCGCCGGCAAGCCGGCTCCTACAGGTGCTTGGAGATCAGTCGCGACGCTCGTACTCGCCCTCGAGAACATTGGGGCGGGTTTGCCCGGAGCGGGCGGCCTGGTCATCGAAGAAGGCGCGCTGGCGCAGGGCCTGTTCCTCGGCGCGGCGGCGAATCTTGCCGACCAGCAGGCGACGGGTGAAGGGAATCAGGCAGAGCGCGCCGAAGACGTCGCTGATGAAACCCGGCAGCAACAGCAGGCCGCCACCAACGGCGATCAGCAGGCCTTCGAGCATTTCCTGCTCGGGCAGCTCGCCGCGCGACAGTCTTTCCCGGGCGCGCCAGGCGGTAGCGACGCCCGCCACGCGCAGCAGCACGCTGCCGAGTATGGCGGTGCCGATCACCAGCATCAGCGTCGGCAGCACGCCGATGGCGCTGCCGACCTTGATCAGCAGGGCCAGTTCGATGATCGGAAACAGCAGAAAGAGGAACAGAAACGCGCGCATGAGTCGAAGTGTCCTTGGCGGAAGACAGGCTTCCCGTAGAAGTTAAATATGGCGCTCTGCGCTTAATTCAAGCTGAAGGCTCGCCGCTGGTCGGCCAGCTCTCGGCTCGGGCCAGTTGCACCAAGGCCTGGCGTACCGCGCCGGGGTTGCTGCAGGGCGCGGGAAACGGCAGCCAGTGCAGGCTCTGGCCGATGCGCAGGTGAAAGCCTTCGCTGTCGATGCCGGCCATCTGCGCCGGTTCGTGCCGGGGCAGGCCGGCCAGTTCGACGTAATGGGCGATGGCATTGGCGTGGTCGTCGTTCATGTGCTCGACCATGCTCGCTTCGCTGCCGTCCGTCGCGAAGGGATTGGCCAGGGCGACCTGATCGAGCCAATGAATGGCGCCGAAGCCGCCGATAAAGCGCCAGCGCACCGGCTCCAGCCGCCAGAAATCGAAGTCATGCGCCCGATGGTAGTCGCGCGACTGAGGGAAAAAGCGGTAATAACGCTGTGCGGCCGCTTCGATTTCGCTTTCGTCATGCAACTGTCTTGCTTCGGCGAGCAAAGTAAGGCGGCCGACCGCCTGCACATCCTCTGCGCCGCGCTCGCCGACCAGTAGCGAGCATTTGGCGTCCTGCCCGAGATTATGGGTGTGCTGGGCGATGCGGCTGATCAGGATCAGCGGCCGGCCCTCGGCGTCCAGGCAGTAGGGCACCACCGATCCGAAAGGGAAACCCGGCATGGCCTTGGAGTGGGTGCTGAGCACGCCACGGTATTCCTTGAGCAGCAATTCTCGTGCATGCTTGCCGGCTTTCACGCTCACCTTATGACTCCTCGCAAAGAATCCGTCAGAAACGGACAGACGCCCTAGCATAGCGGTTTGCGGGCATCAGCGGGGTCGGTAAATGCTGCACCTTGAGGGGATAACGCGATGCAACTGAAAGACAAAGTCATCATCATCACTGGCGGCTGCCAGGGGCTGGGCCGCGCCATGGGTGAGTACCTCGCGGCCAAGGGCGCCAAGCTGGCGCTGGTCGATCTGAACCAGGAAAAACTCGACGAAGCCGTGGCCGCCTGCAAGGCCGCCGGTGGCGACGCCCGTGCCTACCTGTGCAACGTGGCCAATGAAGAGCAGGTCACGCACATGGTCGCCCAGGTGGCCGAAGACTTCGGCGCCATCAACGGCCTGGTCAACAATGCCGGCATCCTGCGCGATGGCCTGACCATCCGCGTCAAGGACGGTGAGATGACCAAGATGAGCCTGGCGCAGTGGCAGGCGGTGATCGACGTCAACCTGACCGGCGTGTTCCTCTGCACCCGCGAAGTGGCGGCGAAGATGATCGAGCTGGGCAACCAGGGCGCCATCGTCAACATTTCCTCGATCTCCCGTGCCGGCAACATGGGCCAGGCCAACTACTCCGCGGCCAAGGCCGGCGTCGCTGCCGACACCGTGGTCTGGGCCAAGGAGCTGGCGCGCTACGGCATTCGCGTGGCGGGCGTGGCGCCGGGCTTCATCGAAACCGAGATGACCGGCAGCATGAAGCCGGAAGCCCTGGAGAAGATGACCTCGGGCATTCCGCTCAAGCGCATGGGCAAGCCGGCCGAGATCGCGCATTCGGTGGCCTACATCCTGGAAAACGACTACTACACCGGTCGTATCCTGGAGCTGGATGGCGGCCTGCGCCTGTAATCGGCTGCGCCTGAACGCAAAACGCCCCGACTGGTTCGGGGCGTTTTCGTTTCCGGCTGCTGGTACGCACGGCGCGCCCTATGGGCATGATGCGTGCGGCTTTCCGTAGGGTGCGCCGGGCGCACCGCTGCTTTCAATGCGTACGAGCGACAGCGAAACGGCTCAGCTCGATCAGCGCATCGCGATACTCGCCGGCCGGCAGCACGTCCAGACAGGCGATGGCGCGTTCGGCGTAGTCACGGGCGAGACGGGCGGTGTAGTCCAGGGCGCCAGCGGCATCCACGGCGGCGCGGATGCTTTCCAGGTCTTCGATACCGCCTTTCTGAATGGCGCGGCGCACCAGAGCGGCCTGCTCCTCGCTGCCTTCGCGCATGGTGTAGATCAGCGGCAGGGTCGGTTTGCCTTCGGCCAGGTCGTCGCCGACGTTCTTGCCGAGCTCCGCCGCATCGCCCTTGTAATCGAGCAGGTCGTCGACCAGCTGGAAGGCGATGCCCAGGTGGTCGCCGAAGGTGCGCAGGGCTTCGCGCTGCGCCTCGTTGGCGCCGGCCAGCGCCGCGGCGCTGTGGGTCGAGGCCTCGAACAGCATCGCGGTCTTGCCGCGGATGACTTCCATATAGGTCTCTTCCGTGGTGCTGGCGTCGCGCACCTTGGACAGCTGCAGCACTTCGCCCTCGGCGATCACGCGGGTGGCGTGGGAGAGAATCTTCATCACCGGCATGGAGCCGAGCTCGACCATCATTTCGAACGAGCGCGAATAAAGGAAGTCGCCCACCAGCACGCTCGGCGCATTGCCCCACTGGGCATTGGCGGTGCTGCGGCCACGGCGCATGTCGGACATATCGACCACGTCGTCATGCAGCAGGGTGGCGGTGTGCAGGAATTCGATGGTGGCGGCCAGCAGACGCAGGTCGTCGGCCTGGTAGCCCAGTGCGCGACCGCTGAGCAGTACCAGCAGTGGCCGCAGGCGCTTGCCGCCGGCGGAGATGATATAGTCGCCGATCTTTTCCACCAGTGGCACGCGGGAAACCACCTGTTGGCGAATGATGCCATCGACGGCGGTGAAATCGTCCGCTACCACGCGGTAGAAAGCCTGGGGTTGCATCGGCGACTGGTGCTCCTTTGAGGTTGCGCGGCATGCTAGGTGGCAGGGTATGGGCTGTCAAGGCAAGCACCTGCAGCCCTTGCGTGGCGTCACGGCCTTGCGTACAATCGCGCACCCTGAACTTCCCCCTGGGCATTTCCCTGCCTTACGCAATTGCAAGGGTGTCACTTCCGGCCCCGAGCAGCCATGCCAGCCAATAACGACTTTTCTAAAGCGCTGGGTGAGCAGGATCAACGGAGATTTACCATGTACGCAGTAATTGTTACTGGTGGCAAGCAATACAAAGTCACCGAAGGCGAATTCCTCAAGATCGAGAAGCTCGAAGTCGCTACCGGCGAAGCCGTGACTTTCGATCGCGTTCTGCTGATCGGCAATGGCGACGACGTCAAGATCGGCGCTCCGGTCGTAGACGGCGCCAAAGTGGTTGCAGAAGTCGTTTCGCAAGGCCGTCACGACAAAGTGCGCATCATCAAGTTCCGCCGTCGTAAGCACCACATGAAGCGTCAGGGCCACCGTCAGTGGTTCACTGAGATCAAAATCACCGGTATCCAGGCCTGATTCGTCGGCCCCGATCCCTTTATAGGAGTATTGACTCATGGCACACAAAAAAGCTGGCGGTTCTACCCGTAACGGCCGCGATTCCGAAAGTAAACGCCTTGGCGTGAAGATGTACGGTGGTCAGGTCATCAAGGCCGGCAACATCATCGTTCGTCAGCGCGGCACCGAGTTCCACCCGGGTTTCGGCGTGGGCATGGGCAAGGATCACACCCTCTTCGCCAAGATCGAAGGCGTGGTCAAGTTCGAAGTGAAGGGCGCTTTCGGCCGTCGCTACGTGAGCGTCGTTCAGGCCTAATCGCCTGCGCGCTGGAAAAGCCCTGTCCGTAGGACGGGGCTTTTTTATTGGCCCGCCGTCCATGGCGGCAACCCTCCGGGCCGTCGCAAGCGACGTTAAAAAACGCTCCAGGCGTTTTTTTTGTTTCTGTATCCTTGGGTTCTTGCCCGATGACCCGTAACGCCACGCTGACTGCGTGGGGTCATCCGGCAAGGGCCTTTACGTTGTTCTGTTGACCCGCAGCTCTTGCGGGAGGCGTATCCATGAAATTTGTCGACGAAGTTTCGATTTTTGTAAAAGCCGGTGACGGCGGTAACGGCATGATGAGCTTCCGTCGCGAGAAGTTCATCGAGAAGGGCGGCCCCAACGGCGGGGACGGCGGCGACGGTGGCTCGGTATTCCTCGAGGCCGACGAGAACCTCAACACCCTGATCGATTACCGCTACACCCGCAAATTCCACGCGCAGAACGGCGAGAAGGGCGGCAGCACCGACTGCACCGGCGCCAAGGGCGAGGATCTGATCCTGCCGGTACCGGTCGGCACCACGGTGATCGACGTGGCGACCCAGGAAGTGATCGGCGATCTGGTCAAGCCTGGCCAGCGCCTGATGGTCGCTCAGGGCGGCTGGCATGGCCTGGGCAACACCCGCTTCAAGTCCAGCACCAACCGCGCGCCGCGTCAGACCACGCCGGGCAAGCCGGGCGAGTCGCGCGATCTCAAACTGGAGCTGAAAGTGCTGGCCGACGTCGGCCTGCTCGGCCTGCCCAATGCCGGCAAGAGCACCTTCATTCGCGCCGTGTCCGCGGCCAAGCCGAAAGTCGCCGATTATCCCTTCACCACCCTGGTGCCGAACCTGGGCGTGGTCAGCGTCGACCGCTTCAAGAGCTTCGTCGTCGCCGACATCCCCGGCCTGATCGAGGGCGCCTCCGAAGGTGCCGGTCTGGGCATTCGCTTCCTCAAGCACCTGGCGCGTACTCGCCTGCTGCTGCACCTGGTGGACATGGCGCCGCTGGACGAGAGCGATCCGGCCGAGTCCGCGCAGGTGATCATCGACGAGCTGGGTCGCTTCAGCCCGGCGCTGGCCGAGCGCGATCGCTGGCTGGTGCTGAACAAGATGGACCAGATCCCGGAAGACGAGCGCGAGGCGCGCAAGGCCGATATCGTCGCCCGTCTGGGCTGGCAGGGCCCGGTCTACGTGGTGTCGGCCATCAGCCGCGACGGCACCGAGCGCATCTGCCGCGACATCATGCATTACCTGGAAGTGCGTGCCGAACGCATCGCCGAAGATCCGGTATTCGCCGAGGAACTGGCCGAGCTGGATCAGCGCATCGAGGACGAGGCCCGCGCCCGTCTGCAGGCGCTGGACGATCAGCGTGCGCTGCGTAAATCCGGCGTGCGCAGTGTCGACGATATCGACGAAGACGATGATTTCTTCGACGATGAAGACGACGACGGCCCGGAAATCATTTACGTCCGGGATTAAGCAAATTTCCAACGCCGCTTAATTGCGGCGTTTTTGTAGGTGGGGCGGAACCCATCGTTTTCTGGCTAAGGTTGGAAGATCATGCGTGACAAGGTGACCGGCGCACGGCGCTGGGTGGTGAAGATCGGCAGTGCGCTGCTGACCGCCGACGGGCGTGGCCTGGATCGTGCGGCCATGGCGGTGTGGGTCAAGCAGATGGTGGCGCTGCGCGAGCAGGGCGTCGAACTGGTGCTGGTGTCCTCCGGCGCCGTGGCGGCCGGCATGAGCCGCCTGGGCTGGACCAGCCGACCTAGCGCGATGCACGAACTGCAGGCCGCCGCCGCGATCGGCCAGATGGCGCTGGTGCAGGCCTGGGAGTCGAGCTTCGCCGAACATGGCCGGCGCACCGCGCAGGTTCTGCTGACCCACGATGACCTCTCCGACCGCAAGCGCTACCTCAACGCGCGCAGCACCCTGCGCACCCTGGTCGGCCTGGACGTGATCCCGGTGATCAACGAGAACGACACCGTGGTCACCGACGAGATCCGCTTCGGCGACAACGACACCTTGGCCGCGCTGGTGGCCAACCTGGTGGAGGCCGATCTGCTGGTGATCCTCACCGACCGCGACGGCATGTACACCGCCGATCCGCGGCACAACCCCGATGCCGAGCTGATCCATGAGGCGCGTGCCGACGACCCGGCGCTGGATGCTGTGGCCGGTGGCGTCGGCGGCGCGCTGGGGCGTGGCGGCATGCAGACCAAGCTGCGCGCTTCGCGCCTGGCGGCGCGTTCCGGTGCGCACACCGTCATCGTCGGCGGTGCCATCGAGCAGGTGCTGGCGCGGCTCAAGGCCGGCGAACGCCTGGGTACCCTGCTGGCGCCCGAGCGCGGCCTGCTGGCGGCGCGCAAGCAATGGCTGGCCGGCCATCTGCAGACCCGCGGCACCCTGGTGCTGGACGCCGGTGCGGTGAAGGCGCTGAGCCAGGATCGCAAGAGCCTGCTGCCGGTCGGCGTGAAGGCCGTGCAGGGCAGCTTCCGCCGTGGCGAGATGGTGGTCTGCGTTGCGCCGGACGGTCGCGAGGTCGCCCGCGGCCTGGTCAACTACAGCGCGCTGGAGGCGCAGAAGATCATCGGCCAGCCGTCCGATGCCATCGAGAAGCTGCTGGGCTATGTCGATGAGCCGGAGCTGGTGCATCGCGACAATCTGATCCTCGTTTAAGGAGCATGCATGCGTCCGTTCAAGGGAGTGTTGCTGGGGCTGCTGATGCTGCCCGGCCTGGCACTGGCCGAAACCATTGGTGAGGTCTCTACGGTGTTCAAGTGGGTGGGGCCGAATGACAAGATCGTCGTCGAGGCTTTCGATGATCCCAAGGTGGCGGGCGTGACCTGCTACCTGTCGCGCGCCAAGACCGGCGGCGTGAAGGGTGGCCTGGGGCTGGCCGAGGATCGCGCCGAGGCCTCCATCGCCTGTCGCCAGGTCGGCCCCATCGAGTTCAAGGGCAAGCTCAAGGACGGCGAGGAAGTCTTCAAGGAGCGCACCTCGCTGGTGTTCAAGACCATGCAGGTGGTGCGCTTCTTCGACGCCAGGCGCAACACGCTGGTGTATCTGGTCTACAGCGACCGGGTGATCGAAGGCAGCCCGCAGAATGCGGTGACCGCCATTCCGATCCTGCCCTGGGGCCAGTAGGGTGCGCCGTGCGCACCGGCTCAGGCGCTAGGACGTGCGTACGCAAGGTCATAAAAAACCGCCCCGAGGGGCGGTTTTTTCATGCGTGGCGATTAGCTCGGTACATCCAGCTGCAGGCGCTTGTTCGATTGCGTCTGCACCTCGCGGTAGCGCTCGGCATCCTTGGACAGAACGTCGGCCATGGCCGGGAAAATCTCGTCCAGCTTGCTGCGCCAGCCTTCGCTCCTGGCCTGCTCGGGGAAGCAGCGGCGAATCAGGTCGAGCATGATCGACACGGTCACCGAGGCACCCGGCGAGGCACCGAGCAGGGCGGCGATGGTGCCGTCGGCAGCCGCCACCAGTTCGGTACCGAACTGCAGGATGCCGCCGTTCTTGGCGTCCTTCTTGATGATCTGTACGCGCTGACCGGCCACTTCCAGGCGCCAGTCCTCGGCCTTGGCCTGCGGATAGAAGCCGCGCAGGGTTTCCAGGCGCTGCGCTTCGGACTGCATCACTTCCTTGATCAGGTAGCGGGTCAGGTCCATGTTGTCGCGCGCCACCGCCAGCATCGGGCCGAGGTTGTTGGGGCGTACCGACAGCGGCAGATCGAGGAACGAGCCGTGCTTGAGGAACTTGGTGGTGAAGCCGGCATAGGGGCCGAACAACAGGGACTTCTTGCCGTCCACCACGCGGGTGTCGAGGTGCGGCACGGACATGGGCGGCGAGCCCACGGCGGCCTGGCTGTAGACCTTGGCCTGGTGCTGCTTGACGATTTCCGGGTTGTCGCAGCGCAGCCACTGGCCGCTCACCGGGAAGCCGCCGAAGCCCTTGCCTTCCGGAATGCCGGACAGTTGCAGCAGCGGCAGCGCGCCGCCACCAGCGCCGAGGAAGACGAACTTGCTCTTGAGCTTGCGCGTGGCACCGGAGCGGGTGTCCTTGATGTCCACCAGCCAGCCTTCACCGTCGCGCTTGAGGTCGGTGACCTTCTGGTTGCAGGTGACCTTGGCGTTGGGCTGGCTGGTCAGGTAGGCGAGCATCTGCTCGGTGACCGCGCCGAAGTTGACGTCGGTACCGGCCTGCACGCGAGTCATCGCCAACGGTTCGCTGGCATCGCGGCCCGGGATCAGCAGCGGCGCCCATTCGGCGATGGTGGCGCGATCCTCGGTGTACTCCATCTCGGTGAAGGCGTGATGCTGACGCAGGGCTTCGAAACGCTTCTTGAGGAAGGCGATGCCGCTGTTGCCACGCACGAAGCTCATGTGCGGAACCGGGTTGATGAAGGTCTTCGGCGCGTTGATCGCGCCCTTCTCGATCAGGTAGGCCCAGAACTGCTTGGACTCCTCGAACTGGGCGTTGATGGTCACCGACTTCTTGATGTCGATGCTGCCATCTGCCCCTTCCGGGGTGTAGTTCAGCTCGCACAGCGCGGCGTGACCGGTGCCGGCGTTGTTCCAGGGGTTGGAGCTCTCCACCGCGCCGGACTCGCGCAGCTCCACCACTTCCAGGGTGATGCCGGGGTTGAGTTCCTTGAGCAGTACGCCCAGGGTCGCGCTCATGATGCCGGCGCCAACCAGCACCACATCTACGCTTTGGTAATCGTTATGCGCCATTAACCTCTCTCCAAGAAAAACTGCACCAGACGGACGGCCGTTCGGCCTTTAAGGGCGGAACCGGCAGACTCAGGCGTGATGCCCTGTCGTTCGGCGGGGAGGGTCAAGGCTGGGGTTTGCGGACGCAAAACTGTTCATCTGTTCGCCACACTCTTGTGAAGTTTGTAAAAACCGTTTTTTCACGCTCTTTTGGAGCGGTGAACCTCAAAAGCTCGACTGCCTAGGCGCGCTTTTGCCCGTGCAGAACATGCAATGCATGGCTGCTATCGGCTCTGCATATGGGCTAAGAAGCGGCTGGCCAGGCCTGGCAGCGCGAAGTGGGCGACTCTCTGAGGCGGGGCGATGACGTTGCATCGGCGAGGTCGTGCGGCCCGATCAGGAGACGTCCTTATAATCGGGGCGTGATTATAGCGGTGAATGGGGGGAAATTGATCGCCCCCGCGTGACTTTTATTCTTCCGCCGGTCAGGCCGCCAACGGGCGAGTGGCGCGTGCGTGCGTGACGACCGGTGTGATGCGGGCTCCGGCAGGCAGGGGAGCGCCCAGCCAGGAGAGCTGCGGTTCACGCACTTCCACCCAGCCGGCCTGGCCCGGATGTTCCTGCATCTGGCGCAGCGCGCAGCACAGACCCTGGGCGTCGATCAGGGCGAAATGGCGCATCGGACGAGAGTGGCTGAACAGGCGGCGCAACAGCATGGCGGAAGGCTCCGGCGTGGTGACAGTTGTCTTTATGCCAGGGGGCAGTGACAGGCTGATGACAGGAACCGCAACGGCCCGCCGACTGTCCCATGCAGCGCTACTGTCGGCCTCAGGCCGCGCTGGGTATACTGCCGGCCACTTTTTACCTCACTCGGAGAGATGAGCATGCTGCACCGTGCGTTGATCGCCTTGCTTGCTGCCGCCAGCCTGACTCTGGCCGGTTGCGCCCTCAGCCCTCAGCAACTCACCCCGCAACCCAAGCTCACCAGCTCGCTGACCCCGGTGGGTCAGGGCCAGCCGGTGGTGGTGCGTGTGGTCGATGGTCGTCCTTCGCCGGTGCTGGGCACCCGCGGCGGCCTTTACCCGGAAACCAGCTCCATCAGCGTCAGTGCCGACTATGTCCTGCCCCGTCTGCAGGCCGAGGCCGAGGCGGCTGTACGCCTGCTGGGTTTTACCCCGTCGCCGAACGCCTACAACGCGCCGCAACTGACCATCACCCTGGCGGAGCTGAAGTATCAGTCGCCGAAAGAGGGCATGTACGTGACCGAGGCGGATATCTCCGCTTCGATTCGCGCTGACGTACAGGGCGGCAGCCGCCGCTACACCGGTCGTTACGGTGCCTCGCTGAATCAGCGCTTCGGCAGCGCGCCGAACCAGCAGACCAACTCCAAGCTGGTGGGCGATGTGCTCAGCGATGCACTGACCCGCGCCTTCAAGGATCCGACCATTGGCCAGATCCTGCTGCAGTAGCTCGTAGCTGCTACAAAAACGCCCCGCATTGCGGGGCGTTTTCATTTGTCAGGGCTTCACGCCGCTTCGGCGTAGAACTCCGGCAGGCTCATGCCGGTACGGTTGTCGATGTCCGGCAGGTCGTAATGCTCATGGCCGCCAAGGGCGCAGTACACCAGCCAGTGCTGGTCCTGCACGTTGAAGGAGAGTTCGTCGACCACGGCGTCCACTTCATCCAGCGAGTCGATCAGGTAATCGCGATCCAGCGGTTGTGCATTGAGCATGGCAGGTCCTCCGAGGACATAGGGGATTGGCTCCAGCAACAGTCGTGACTGTTTGGTCACTGTCGGAGATACAAACCCTAGGCCAGGCATATGACAGTTTTCAGACGATTTCGGGATAGCCGGCTGCGTTCGTCGGAAACGAACCTTATAAAAGCGGGTTTTCAGTACACTGCGCGGCGACTTTTTAGCGGGCTGAGACGCAGCTTTTTCAGCCGAAATCCCCATTCTGGTGCGGTGGCGCGGTTGCTGCACCATGCTGTTCTCGAGGTGTTGCATGTCGCTGCAGATGTTGTGGTCGCTGTTTCTCGCCCATCCGGCCGGGGTCGTGAACTCGCTGGCCTTGTTCTTCGCCGTGGCCGGTAGCTGGCTGTGGCTGATGACCCGTTTGCGCGAGCAGCGTGGCCTGGTGCGCGCGCTGGTTCAGGGTGAGCTGGACGACATCGAAGTACAGGATGAGCGCACCCTGCGCATCAATCGCTTCTTCTATCGCTTCGGTAGCATCTGCCTGGGCGCGGCGCTGCTGCTGTCCTGGTTCAGCACGCGACTTTGATGCCCGAGCGATAAACGAAAACGGCAGCCATCAGGCTGCCGTTTTCGTTCATGGCGACGCCCTCTACAGAGGCAGGCCGGTCCTGATCCGGTACTGATTTCGCACCGGGTTGGCGTACTGCAGGATCAGGAACGGCTTTTCCTCGGCGCTGCAGGCGTTCAAGCGCTTTTGCCACTCGGCTTCGGCCTTGGCCAGCTCCGCGGCCGGGAACAGCTCGCTTGCCGCCGGCACGTTCAGCTCGGCCTCGCGCCCCTCCCACATGGCGTACGCCAGGTAGTGCACGGGGAACAGGCGGTATTGGCCGAGAATGTGGCGATCCAGTGCCTGCGCCAGTTGCTTGGTGTCCTCCAGGCCCTCTACCGGCGGGCCGAAGTGCAGGTGCACACGGCCCTTGTAGCCGGTGATGCCCAGGGCGATGCTGGCGTCGTCTTCGCCCGGTGCCTTGGTGTAGCTGCCGGTGGCGGCGCGTACGCAGAGTTCGCGGGCCTTGGCCAGGTCGCAGGGATCGTACTCGTAGCTGATCGACACCGGGATCAGGTTGAGCGAGTCGATCACCGCTGCGAACGGTTCGTCCTTGCGGCTCATGTGGAACATCTTGAGGATGGCCGAGTCGGTGCGGTCGTCACCGTCCTTGGCGCGGCCTTCGGCCTGGGCGATCCAGATCGATTCGCCATCTTCGCGAATCGAGTGGTTGATGTAGGCCGAGAGCAACTGGTAAGCCGCCAGCTTCTCGCGTCGGCCGCTGATCGAGCGGTGCACGATGAAGCTCTTGTTCAGGCGCATCAGGTCGCTGACGAAGGGGCGCTGCAGCAGGTTGTCGCCGATGGCGATACGTGGCGTCTGCAGGCCGGCATGGTAGACGGCGTAGTTGACGAAGGCCGGATCCATGACGATGTCGCGGTGGTTGGCCAGGTACAGGTAGGGTTTGCCCGGTTGCAGGTGTTCCAGGCCGGAGTAGCTGATGCCGTCGCTGGCGTGCTCGATGGTGCGATCGATATAGGGTTCGATCCTCGCCTGCAGCTTGGCGACCGAATCGATGCTGGCGAATTCGCTGCGCAGGCGTGCGGCGATCAGCGGCTTGAGCAGCCAGCCCAGGGGGCCGGCCAGTCGCGGGAAGCGAAAGCGGGTAAGGGTACCGAGAAACGCGGGGTCGGCGAGCAGGCGCGCCAGTACGGGGCGCACTTCTGCATCGGCATAGGGTCGGATGGCATCGAATGCGCCCATCATGCTCTCTTGTTCTAGAACGGCCAAGGTTGAAGTGAAGTCTGTTTGAAAGGGTGAGCAGTAGACCGGCGATTATACCGCCAAGTCACACGCAATCAGCGAAGCCCGATCCGTACGCGGGCAGCGGGGGCGCGCAGGTGCTGCCCGTGACCTGTTCGCGAGGCGGGAAGATCGGCCGTGGGGAATAGGCGATCCTCAGAGCGGCCGATAAAAAAATCCCGGTTTGGAGGCGATCCAAACCGGGACTTTCAGGCTGTCTCTGAGCGGTAAAAGCGGCTAACTACTGACCATTGAGCTTGCGCATTTCCCACATTCTTGAACAGCGAGTGCGATAAATAGGCTGATTGGCAAAGGTCGGAAGAATCTTGGGTCCGTAGTTCTGTACGGCTTTAATGACTTCTTCCTGGCTCTTCATTTCAGAAAGTTCAAACTTAATGGAACGAGCAACCTCTTGTATCAAACAGCTATGGTCGACGACACGCCTGATCTTGCGATCTCCCTGCTTTACCGAGATAAGAAGAGAGCCATCTGGTCGGGGGCTGGCGGTCACGACACAATCGCTTGCCAATGGTTCAGCTTTCTTTTCCGCGGATGTAGACATTTAAGTTCCCTCAATGGATTTTAAATGACTGAGCCAGAGCGGAACGTAGTGGATAAAAAAACGCATGCAACTCCAGACGACGAATGGTAATTATTGCCATTATTATGATTGCGTGTTGTATAGGCTTTGTTGAGCTTTATAACTGTCTGTATCGTCCATGTATAAATATGCCGCTTCGCTGCAAAGCGAAACGCAGTGCCTACACTGTGGGATGTTGATTTGATTTTTTTGCAGTCAGGCGCGTTGGTAATGAAATCAGGGCGCCAGGAGGCCGCGATGCTGGAAAGCGAGTCGTATCATTGCCCCTATTGTGGCGAACCGGCCGAGGCGTTGCTCGATCTGTCGGCCGGCGATCAGTCCTATATCGAGGACTGCCCGGTGTGTTGCCGGCCCATCGAGTTCGAGCTGCGTACCGATGGGGGCGAGTGGCAACTGGACGTGCGCGCGGAGAACGACTGATGCAACGAATCTACGAGCCGGAAAATCTTCTGGAAGGCCAGATGCTGGTGGACATGCTGGCCAGCGAAGGGGTCGAGGCGCACCTGCTCGGTCAGCATCTGGTCGGTGCGGTGGGCGAGTTGCCGGCGTGCGGCCTGCTCGGTCTGCTGGTCGCCGATAGCGACGCGCAGCGGGCGCGTGCGCTGATCGCCGAGTACAATGCCGCGCAACCCGTGCCTGGCGACGAGCCAGAGTCTTTCCAGGGTGTGTTGCTCTGCTGACCCGCCCCCTGCCTGTCGAGCCGTTTCATGTGTGGACGTTACGCCCTGTTCCGCTGGTCGCCCGCTTTTGCCGCGCTGCCCGGTTTTCCCGCTGATCAGCAACCACACTGGAATCTGGCGCCCAACGGCCAGGTGCTGATGCTGCGTGCCGGTGAGAGCGGGCCGCAGGCCGCCACTGCACGGTGGGGGCTGACGCCGGCTTGGCTCGAGGATCTGTCCAGGACCCCGGCGCATGCGCGTGCCGAAACCCTCGCCGAACAGCCGATGTTTCGCGAACCCTTTCGTCAGCGTCGCGCCCTGCTGCCGGCCAACGGTTTCTATGAATGGCGTGGAGCGGCGCGCAAGCGGCCGTACTGGATGACCAATGGCGACTCGCTGATGTATTTCGCGGCGCTGTGGGAGGTCTATCCGGTCGGCGGGCATGAATACCTGAGTGTGGCGCTGATTACCCAGGAAGCGGCGACGCTGCGCCGCCCCTTGATCCTTGGTGAGCATGAGCAGGCCCTGTGGTTGAGCGCCGACACGCCGTCCGAGCAACTGAGGGCGCTGCTGGCCAAGCCGCAGGTTGCGCTACGTGAGCGCGCCCTGGCCACGCTGGTCAACGATCCGAAGCTGGATGCGCCGGAGTGCCTGACTCCGGCGTAGGGTACGCACCGTGACGGATGGACACTTGGCTTGATGCTGGTGCGCACGGCGCACCCTGCCTCCCTTACACCTTGAACTGGTTGATCAGCCTGCGTTGCTGTTCGGCCAGCTTGGTCAGCTGGGCGCTGGCCTGGCTGGCTTCGTCGGCGCCGCCGGCCACCTCATTGGCAACCTGGCCGATGTTGGTGACGTTGCGGTTGATGTCTTCGGCTACCGCGCTCTGCTCCTCGGCTGCGCTGGCGATCTGGGTGTTCATGTCGTTGATCACCGAGACGGCCTGAGTGATGGACTCCAGCGATTGCGCAGCCTGGTTGGCATGCCCCACGCTGTCGTCGGTCTTGCTCTGGCTCTGCTCCATCACCTTGACCACTTCGCGGGTGCCCTGCTGCAGCTGCTGGATCATGTTCTGGATCTCTTCCGTGGCCTGCTGGGTCTTCTGCGCCAGGTTGCGTACCTCGTCGGCGACCACGGCGAAGCCGCGCCCCTGTTCGCCGGCGCGGGCGGCCTCGATGGCGGCGTTGAGCGCCAGCAGGTTGGTCTGCTCGGCGATGCCGCGAATGGCAACGAGGATGGCATTGATGTTCTCGCTGTCCTTGGCCAGGTTCTGCACCACGCCCACGGCGCGGCCGATCTCGCTGGCCAGTGCGGCGATGGCGGTGGAAGTCTGTTGCACCACCTGTTTGCCCTGGTTGGCCGCGCGGTCTGCGTGGTTGGCTGCTTCCGCGGCATGCGTGGCGTTGCGTGCCACATCCTGTGCGGTGGCGGTCATCTCGTGCACCGCAGTGGCCACCAGCTCGATCTCGGCCAGTTGCTTCTGCACGCCCTGGTTGGTGCGGATGGCGATGTCGGCCGTGTGCTCCGAGGAGTCGCTGACTTGCTGAACCGAGGTCACCACCGCGGCGATCATGGTTTGCAGTTTGGCCAGGAAGGCGTTGAAGCCCGCCGCGATCTGTCCCAGTTCGTCCTTGCGCTCGACCTTCAGGCGTACGGTGAGATCGCCGTCGCCCTTGGCGATATCGTCGAGCATGCCGACCATCTGCCGCAGCGGACGGGCGATGCCATAACCGACGAACCAGATCACCAGCAGGCCGAGGCCGGCGATCAGCAGGCCGACCAGGGTCATGCCCAGGGTGTCGCCCTCACGTTGCGCGGCCAGGTCGGCCTGCAACTGGTAAAGGTCAGCCATCACCGCCTTCAGCGGTAGCACCAGCATCAACACCCAGCGGGTGTCGCTCTGACCGATGTTGAAGCTGAGGAACAACTCGATATGGCTGTGCTCGGGATCGTCCTGAGCGTCGACGGAGTACAGCGGCTGGCCGGGCTGCAGCTTGCCGAGGTTGGCCACTTCGTTGGCGTCGAGCAGCACCGTTGCCGGCTCGCCGAGCTTGTCCGGCGCCTTGGTCGATGCCACCAGGCGACCATTGCTGGCGATCAGGGCAATCTCGCCAGCGCCGCCATAGAGCTGGGCGTCGGCCTTGACCAGCAGGTCCTGAATGAAATTGACCGCCAGATCGGCGCCGGCGATGCCGCGGAACTCGCCATTGACCAGAATCGGCGAGGTGAAGGAGGCGAGCATGGTCATCTTGCCGCCGACGTCATAGGGCGCCGGGTCGATCACGCAAGGGCGCTTGCGCTCCTTGGCGCAGAGGTAGTACTCGCCCTCACGCACGCCGGTGGGCAGCGGCTTCTCGCTTTCCATCGAGCCGATGGCGTCGATGCCGAGGCTGCCGTCGGCATTGCGATACCACCAGGGCAGGAAGCGGCCGGTGCCGTCATAGCCGTTTTCCTGGCTGCCTGCATAGATGTCGTCGCTGGCATCGAAGGCATTCGGCTCCCACCCCAGGTAACTGCCGAGCAGCTTGGGATTCTGCGCCGTGGTTTCATGTACCAGATTGGCCAGCTCCTCGCGGCTGATGCTGAGCAGGGGGCTGCCCTTGTCGTCGGTCATGCCGAGCATGGCGTTGACCCGCGCCAGATCGGCGGTGATCAGCAGGGGCGCTTCCAGCTCACGTTGAATTTCGCTGGCCTGCGCTTGCGCCAGTGCGTAAAGGCGCTGCTCGATGACCTGCTCCAGCAGCGCCTGGGTGCGTTGTTGCACCAGATTCTGGGTTCGTCCGCTGGCGAACAGGGCGTACAGCACCAGGGCCACGACCACCGCGAGTACGCTGGCTCCGGCAAGGAAGGCGACGGAAAACTGGATCGACTTGAACTTCATGGGAGCTCCCGGACGCAGAATGCACCTGTCACGGCCTATCGGCTGCGGCAGACCAAACCTTAATGGCCTGGTGCTGACGAACAGGCGGGTGTCGTATTCAGCAAAGATGTCGCCCGCCCATCGCGCAAGTGCTGCGGTTGCCTGTACCGAGGCGGCGACCTAGCATAGTGCGCTCGATTCAAGGAGATCGCTCGATGAGCAAGGTTCTATATCTGGGTGGCCTGGCGGCGGCCGTGCTGCTGGCAGGCTGTCAGGCCGTCAATACCACCAGCGGCGGTGCGGTTGGCGTGGAGCGCAAGCAGTACATGTTCAGCATGCTGTCAGCCGAAGAAGTCAATCGGATGTACGCGCAGTCCTATCAGCAAACGCTGAGTGAAGCGTCGAGCAAGGGCATCCTGGACAAGACCAGCAACAACGCCAAGCGCCTGCAGACCATCGCCGGGCGTCTGATTCCGCAGGCGCCGCGCTTTCGTCCGGACGCGGCCAACTGGCAGTGGGAAGTCAATCTGATCAAGAGCCCCGAGCTCAATGCCAACTGCGGCCCGGGCGGCAAGATCATTTTCTACAGCGGCATCATCGAGCAGCTCAAGCTGACCGATGACGAGATCGCCGCGATCATGGGCCATGAGATGGCGCATGCCCTGCGCGAGCACAGCCGCGAGGCGATGTCCAAGGCCTATGGTATCCAGGTGGCCAGGCAGGGGGCCGGCGCCTTGCTCGGCCTCGGCGAGAGCAGCATGGCGCTGGCCGATACCGTGGTGCAGTACAGCCTGACGCTGCCCAACAGTCGCAGTAACGAGAACGAGGCCGATCTGATCGGCCTGGAGCTGGCGGCTCGTGCCGGCTACGACCCGAACGCAGCCATCAGCCTGTGGCAGAAGATGGAAGCCGCCGGCGGTGGCGCGCCGCCCGAGTTCATGAGCACGCACCCCTCGTCCAGCAGCCGAATCGCTTCATTGCAGGCGGCGATTCCCAAGGTCATGCCACTCTACGAGCAGGCCAAGGCCGGGCGTTGATTCGCGAGGTCGAAAAAAACGGCGCGACGTGAACATCACGGCGCGCCGTTTTCGTTTCAGGGCAGGGCCGTTTCGGCCAGCGGACGGGTTTGCAGGCCCAGTTGGGCGCGGAAGCTTTCCATGTCGAACATGGTGCAGATTTCCCGAATCTCATTGCCGGGCGTCAGGCTCCAGTAAGCCATGGCCGATATGCTCAGCACCTTGTCACTGGGCGGGTAGCCCAGCGCAGGTTTCTGGATAGTGCCGATCAGCGTGCTCCAGGTCATGACCTTGTAGCCTTCGGCGACGCACTCCTCGACCACCACCTGCAGGTCCGGCATGGCGTGGCGGATGTCCTGCACCATCCGCGAGAAGCCGGCGCTGTCGAGCGGGCGGCCGATGAACGAGCTCTTGTAGAGAAAGTCGCTGCTGTGCAGCTGCTCGGCCAGTGCCAGGCGGCCCTTGTTCCAGGCAAGGTCGATATGCTGACAAACCACCTTCTTGCGATCATCCACTGACATGACGCCCTCCAGACTGCTGGCTCAAATTGCCTGACGTGCTGCGCAATTTAGCAGCAGGCGGGAGGGGGCTGGGATTGGCCGAAATGCCGCTTCGCTGGCGTCAGCGATGTGTCATAGCAGGCCGCTCAGCTTCAGCGCCTGGTAACCGGCATACACGGCCAGTGCCGCGAAGGCGCAGGCCGCCAGGCGACGAATCAGGGTCAGCGGCAGGCGCTCGGCGGCGAAGTTGCCCGCCAGTACCACTGGCACGTTGGCAATCAGCATGCCCAGCGTGGTGCCGATCACCACCAGGATGAAGTGTGGGTACTGGGCGGCCAGCATCACCGTGGCGACCTGGGTCTTGTCGCCCATTTCGGCGAGGAAGAAGGCGATCAGCGTGGTGAGGAAGGGGCCGTACTTCTTCAGGCCCGACTCTTCATCTTCATCCAGCTTGTCCGGCACCAGGGTCCAGGCCGCCACGGCGACGAAGCTGGCGGCAAGGATCCAGCTCAGGGTGGCGGGGGAGAAGAAGCCGGCGACCCAGTTACCGACAGCGCCCGCGGCGAAGTGGTTGGCCAGGGTGGCGACGACGATGCCCCAGATGATCGGCCAGGGTTTGCGAAAGCGAGCGGCCAGCAGCAGGGCGAGCAACTGGGTCTTGTCGCCAATTTCGGCGAGAGCAACGATCAGAGTGGGGACGAACAGGGATTCCAGCATCAGGTTTCCTAAAGGGGCGGGTCGACACGGCTTATGACACGAACGACCTTCCCGCCCCGGGTGAGGTTGTGCGTGTCATAGGTCTTGTCAAACCGCAGGCCTCTCTGTGAAGGCCTTGGGTCGCATGCGCCATGCTCTGCGGAGCAAGTGTGTTGACGCATGCCGGGCGAGCAGGGCGCTCGCGGGAGACTACTCCCCTAGGACGGGCGCCATTGTGCCCAAGCGTTGCGCTCGGAGCAACCCCGCTCAGCGCCGCGCGCTGTAGATGCGAAAACCCTCGGCCTCGGCCAGGGTGCGGCAGGGGCCGAGATGACGCTCGATCAGAGGCGGATACTTGAGGAAGCTGTTGGCCACCAGACGCAACTCGCCACCTTTGCCCAGATGGTGCGCCGCCTGGGTCAGCAGGTTCTCGCTGGCCTGATAGTCGGTGTGCACGCCCTGATGGAATGGCGGGTTGCTGACGATGGCGCTCAGCCCCTCGGGCGCCGATTCGATACCGCTGCCGGCGATCAGGTTGGCCGTCAGGCCATTGCGCGCGAGGGTCAGGCGGCTGCTTTCCAGGGCGAAGGCATCGACATCCAGCAGGCTCAGTTCGCTATCCGGGTAACGTCTTTTGAGCGCCGCGCCGAGCACGCCGGCGCCGCAACCGAAGTCCAGCAGGTGACCGCTCGGCAGGTCATGCAGATGCTCCAGCAGCAATGCGCTGCCGCGATCGAGCCGGCCATGAGCGAACACGCCGGGCAGGGTGACGATCTCCAGCGCGCCGTCGCTCAGTTGCAACGGGTAACACTGCGCCAGCGCATGCAGGTCGGGCACTGGCGGCGCCTGATTCACCTCCACGCACCAGAGCTGACAGTGCCTGGCGCTATCGAGTTTGCGCGGCTTGCCGTAGGCAGCCAATTGCTTCGACGCACGTTCGATGCCGCCACGTTTTTCGCCGACCAGATACAGCGGCTTGCCGGCCAGGCACGAGGCCAGGGCCTGCAGCAGGTAGTCGGTCAGCTCGCGCGACTTGGGCAGAAACAGCACGGCGGCGTGGTAGTGACCCTCTGGCATACGCGTGCCGAAGTGGCTACGACCAGCAAAGCGCGCCGCGAGCAGCGCCTGATCGCCCGCGTGCCAGTTCCAGCCGCAGGCCTGCGGCAGCGTACCGAGCAGATCGTCGGCCGGCAGGCCGGCCAGCAACAGCTCGCCTTCGAACAGCTCGGCCTGGCGCAGGAGAACTTCGCTTCGCGGGTCCATGGGGCTTCCTACAAATCTGTGATGCGTAAAGGCAAGAGGGCCGGGAGCACGAAACCGTGGCATTGCTGCCAAGGCGCAGCGCCGGCCCGTCGCTCCCGAAAAAGCTGCGCAGCTTACCCGACGACTCGCAGCGGCGCACCGGCGAAGAAGCCGGCCGCGTTCGCTGCCATCTGACCGACGATGCGCTGGCGCGCCTCCTGGCTGCCCCAGGCGCTGTGCGGCGTGATGATCAGGCGCGGGATATCGGCGGCCAGTAGCGGGTTGCCGTCCTTCGGCGGCTCCTGCGTCAGCACGTCGGTGGCAGCGCCGCCCAGATGACCGCTGCGCAGGGCATCGGCCAGTGCGTGTTCGTTCACCAGGCCGCCGCGGGCGGTGTTGATCAGGAAGGCTCGCGGTTTCATCAGCACCAGTTCCTGCGCGCCGATCAGGTTGCGCGTCTGTTCGTTGAGCGGGCAGTGCAGGGTCAGAGCGTCGATCTGTGGTAGCAGCTCGTGCAGCGGCAGACGATCGGCGCGCGGTGGGCGGCCGGGCAACTGGCCGAGCAGTACGCGCATGCCGAAAGCTTCCGCCAGGCGCGCAACAGCGCCGCCCAGTTCGCCATGGCCAAGCATGCCCAGAGTCTTGCCCTCGAGTTCGACGATGGGATGGTCGAGCAGGCAGAACTGGCTGGCCTGCTGCCAGCGGCCGGCGGCTATGTCGCGCTGGTAATCGGGCAGGCGCGTGGCCAGGGCCAGGAGCAGCATCAGCGTGTGTTGCGCCACGGACGGTGTGCCGTAGCCCTGGCAGTTGCAGACGGTCACCCCATGAGCGCTGGCGGCCTTCAGGTCGATGTTGTTGGTGCCGGTGGCAGCCACCAGCACCAGCTTCAGTTCGGGGCAGGCGGCGAAGGTGGTGGCGTCCAGCGGCACCTTGTTGCTGATGGCGACCTGGGCGCCCTGCAGGCGTTCGGCGACCTGATCCGGACGCGTGTGTGCGTGCAGGGTCAGCTCGGCGAAGGCCTGATGCAGCGGTTGCATGTCGAGGTCGCCAAGGTCGAGGGAGGCGTGGTCGAGAAACACGGCGCGTGGGCTGTTGCTCATCAGCTGTACCTTTTCGCTGGAGGGTCGCAGGAGTAGATTGGCGAGCCTACCAGACCTTCACCGTCGCTGCGGAGCCGCCATGTACTGGACCGAATTTCTCACCGTTGCCCTGATTCATCTGCTGGCAGTGGCCAGCCCCGGGCCTGATTTCGCCATTGTCGTGCGCGAAAGCGTCGGTTATGGCCGCCGTGCCGGGCTGTTCACCGCTTTCGGGGTGGGCACCGGCATTCTGGTGCACGTGACCTATTCGCTGCTCGGCATCGGCCTGATCGTTTCGCAGTCCATCGTGCTGTTCAACGCGCTGAAATGGCTGGCAGCCGCCTACCTGCTGTATATCGGCATCAAGGCGCTGCGTGCGCGTCCGGCCGATCCGGCAGGCGCCGAGCTGAACCTGGCGGCCGGTGAGCGCAGTGGCCGTGGCGCCTTCGTCACGGGGTTCATCACCAATGGCCTTAACCCCAAGGCGACACTGTTCTTTCTGTCGCTGTTCACCGTGGTGATAAATCCGCATACCCCGGTGGCGGTGCAGGCCGGTTACGGCCTCTATCTGGCCCTGGCCACCGCGTTCTGGTTCTGCCTGGTGGCCTGGCTGTTCAGCCAGCAGCGCGTACGCGCCGGTTTCGCCCGCATGGGACACTGGTTCGATCGGCTGATGGGCACGGTGCTAGTGGGTATCGGCGTGAAGCTGGCGTTGACCGAGATGCGCTAACGAAAGAGCCCCGCGACTGCGGGGCTCTTGGCTGATGGGCTGGCTTACAGCAGTTCGATCGCCACCGCGGTGGCTTCGCCGCCACCGATGCACAGCGAGGCGATACCGCGCTTGCCGCCTTTCTTCTGCAGGGCATTGATCAGGGTCAGGATGATCCGCGAGCCGGTGGAGCCGACCGGGTGCCCCTGGGCGCAGGCGCCACCGAAGACGTTGACCTTGGTGTGATCCAGGCCGTGCTCGCGCATGGCCAGCATGGTCACCATGGCGAAGGCTTCGTTGATCTCGAACAGGTCGACCTCGTCCTTGTTCCAGCCGGTCTTCTTCAGCAGGTTGCTCATGGCGCCGATGGGGGCCAGGGTGAACTCGCTCGGGTCCTGACTCTGGGTGGCGTGCGCAACCACCCGGGCCAGCGGCTTGAGGCCGCGTTTGGCGGCTTCCTCGGCAGTCATCAGCAGCAGGGCGCTGGCGCCATCGGAGATCGAGCTGGCGTTGGCGGCGGTGATGGTGCCGTCTTTCCTGAAGGCGGGTTTGAGCGCAGGAATCTTGTCCAGATTGGCCGTCAGCGGCTGCTCGTCATCCTTGACCAGCACCTCGCCCTTGCGCGAGGTAACGGTGATCGGAACGATCTCTGCCTCCAGCGAGCCGTCCTGGATCGCTGCCTGGGCACGCTTGAGCGACTCAATGGCATAGGCGTCCATTTCCTCGCGGGTGATGCCGTACTTGTCGGCCGTTTCCTGGGCGAAGGAGCCCATCAGGCGGCCGGTGCGCGCGTCTTCCAGGCCGTCGAGGAACATGTGGTCCTTGATCTCGCCATGGCCCATGCGCAGGCCGGTACGGGCCTTTTCCAGCACATAGGGGGCGTTGGACATGCTTTCCATGCCGCCGGCGATCATCACCTGGTTGCTGCCGGCCTTCAGCGAGTCGAAGGCCATCATCACCGCCTTCATGCCCGAGCCGCACAGCTTGTTGATGGTGGTGCAGCCGGTGGCACTAGGCAGGCCGGCATTGAGCGACGCCTGGCGCGCCGGGCCTTGCTTGAGGCCGGCGGGCAGCACGCAGCCCATGATCACTTCCTGCACCTCGGCCGGCTCGATACCGGCGCGCTTGACCGCTTCACGGATGGCAGCAGCGCCCAGGTCGACGGCCGCTACGCTGGCCAGGCTGCCTTGAAAGCCGCCCATGGGGGTACGGGCGCCGCTGACGATGACGATATCGGACATGGTGTTACCTCGAACGAAAGAGTGGCTCGGTGCAGGCTTTTTTCAGAACTGCCTGGTTGTCTCGATTCTAACCGGTGACCAGAAGTGGCCATAGGGTCACGTTGCAAATCATTCTTTGGGCTGATTTCGCTGTGCAGGCGCCGCTCTAGAGTCGCTGCATCATAAATCCTGGCGTGCCCAAGGTGACTTCATGCTGCAGACCCGACTGATCCCTTCCGCTACCAATGCCCACGCTTATCCGCTGCTGATCAAGCACCTGCTGCTGTCCGGCAGCCGCTACGAGAAGACCCGCGAAATCGTCTATCGCGACAAGCTGCGTTACAGCTACGCCACCTTCAACGAGCGCGTCGCCCGTCTGGCCAACGTGCTCAGCGAGGCTGGGGTCAAGGCCGGCGATACCGTGGCGGTGATGGATTGGGACAGCCACCGCTATCTGGAATGCATGTTCGCCATTCCCATGCTCGGCGCGGTGCTGCACACCATCAACATTCGCCTGTCGCCGGACCAGATTCTCTACACCATGAACCATGCCGAGGACCGCTTCGTGCTGGTCAACAGCGAATTCGTGCCGCTGTACAACGGCATCGCCGGGCAACTGACCACCGTCGAGAAGACCCTGCTGCTCACCGATGGCGAGAGCAGGAGCGCCGACCTGCCGAACCTCGTCGGTGAGTACGAGAGCCTGCTGGCGGCGGCCAGCGCGCATTACGACTTCGCCGACTTCGACGAGAACTCGGTCGCCACCACCTTCTATACCACCGGCACCACCGGCAATCCCAAGGGCGTGTACTTCACCCACCGGCAACTGGTGCTGCACACCCTGTCGATGGCGACCACCATGGGCGGCCTGGACAGCATCCGTCTGCTGGGCAACGACGATGTCTACATGCCCATCACGCCGATGTTCCACGTGCACGCCTGGGGCGTGC
Source organism: Ectopseudomonas guguanensis (assembly GCF_900104265.1). Classification (GTDB taxonomy): domain Bacteria; phylum Pseudomonadota; class Gammaproteobacteria; order Pseudomonadales; family Pseudomonadaceae; genus Aquipseudomonas; species Aquipseudomonas guguanensis. The sequence goes on along the minus strand of NZ_FNJJ01000014.1, from coordinate 88,167 downwards.
CGTACGTGGCCACCATGCTCGGGGTCAAGCAGGTGTACCCGGGGCGCTACGAGCCGGACATGCTCTGCCGGCTGATCAAGGAGGAGAAGGTCAGCTTCTCCCACTGCGTACCGACCATCCTGCAGATGGTGCTCAATGCCGAAGGGGCGCAGGGCCACGACTTCGGCGGCATGAAGATGATCATCGGCGGCAGCGCGCTGAACCGTTCGCTGTACGAGGCGGCCAAGGCGCGCGGCATCCAGCTCACTGCCGCCTACGGCATGTCTGAAACCTGTCCGCTGATTTCCTGCGCCTACCTCAACGAGGAGCTGCGCGCCGGCGGCGAGGACGAGCGCACCACCTACCGGATCAAGGCCGGCATTCCGGTGCCGCTGGTAGAGGCGGCGATCATGGATGCGGACGGCAAGCTGCTGCCCAGTGACGGCGAGTCGCAGGGCGAACTGGTGCTGCGCGCGCCCTGGCTGACGCAGGGCTATTTCCGCGAGCCGGAGAAGGGCGAGGAATTGTGGACCCACGGCTGGCTGCATACCGGCGATGTCGCGACCATCGATGGCATGGGCTTCATCGAGATTCGTGATCGCATCAAGGATGTGATCAAGACCGGCGGCGAATGGATTTCTTCCCTGGAGCTGGAGGACCTGATCAGCCGGCACCCGGCCGTGCGTGAAGTGGCCGTGGTCGGCGTGCCGGACCCGCAGTGGGGGGAACGCCCGTTCGCGCTCCTAGTGTTGCGCGACGAGCACGGGCTGGATGCCAAGGGCCTGAAGGAGCACCTCAAACCCTTCGTCGAGCAGGGCCACATCAACAAGTGGGCGATTCCCACGCAGATCGCGCTTGTTACTGAAATTCCCAAGACCAGTGTCGGCAAACTGGACAAGAAGCGCATCCGCGTGGAAATCGCCCAGTGGCAGGAGGCTGGCAGCGCATTCCTGTCCACGCTGTGAGGTGCGAATTGACTGGGCGGTGAAAGTGACCGCTCAGTCAAACAAGCGTTTGGCTTGCTAATTGCTGTTTCACGTCCATGCTTGGCTAGGGGCAGGGTCTGAAACCTGCGAGCCAGAGTGGCTGGGGGCTGCAAATCACACTTTCGAGGGATCAAGCAGTACCACCTGCTGGCTATAGTCCAAGCATCCATAACAAAAAACACATGGAGTAGCGTCGATGACAAAAACAACACCCTACTGGCGCCTGGCAAAACTGCCGCTGGCCGTCAGCCTCGCTTCCACCCTTGCCGCTCCGGCTTTCGGCGTCACTTTCAATATCGGTGAAATCGAAGGGCAGTTCGATTCGTCTCTGTCCGTAGGTGCCAGTTGGTCGACCTCCAAGGCAGACAAGGACCTGATTGGCAGGAACAACGGTGGCGATGGTCTCTCGCAGACTTCCGATGACTCGAAGCTCAATTTCAAACGTGGTGAAACCTTTTCCAAGATCTTCAAGGGTATTCACGACCTCGAGCTCAAGTACGGTGACACCGGCGTATTCGTTCGCGGCAAGTACTGGTACGACTTCGAGCTGAAGGATGAGAGCCGTCTGTTCAAGGACATTGATGACAGCAATCGCAAGGAGGGTGCGAAGGCATCCGGCGCGGAGTTACTGGACGCCTTCGTCTATCACAACTACGCCATTGGTAATCAACCCGGTTCGGTACGCCTGGGCAAGCAGGTGGTCAGTTGGGGTGAAAGCACGTTCATCCAGAACAGCATCAACGCCATCAACCCGGTAGATGCCGCTGCCTTCCGTCGGCCTGGCGCAGAAATCAAAGAGGGTTTGATTCCGGTCAACATGTTCTACGTGGCGCAGAGTCTGACCGACAACCTCTCCATGGAGACGTTCTATCAACTGGAGTGGGATCAGACGGTCGTAGACAACTGCGGTACTTTCTTCGCCCAGCCTGACATCGTTGCTGATGGCTGTGATAACAACCTGGCTGTTCTTACGAACCCTGGCGCAGGCACGCTGGCATTTCTCAACTCGACCTTTGCACCTGTTCCGGGTTTCCGGCCAATCACGGGGACCAGCGAAGGCATCATTGTTCCGCGTAGCGGTGATCGCGACGCGCGCGATAGCGGCCAATGGGGTCTGGCCTTCCGCTACATGTTCGAGCCGCTGGACACCGAGTTCGGTGCCTACTTCATCAACTACCATAGTCGTACGCCGATTTTCAGCGCCACGGCGGCACCTAACAGTGTCTACACAGTCGCTCCGGGGGCGGGTGCTGCAGCTCCCCTTGTTATTGCGGCAAACTCGAATTATTTCATGGAGTACCCCGAGGATATCCGTCTTTACGGGTTGAGCTTTTCCACCACCTTGCCCACCGGTACGGCGTGGTCGGGTGAGTTGAGTTATCGGCCGAATGCTCCGGTTCAAATCAACTCCACTGACATTCTCTATGGCGGCGTCAAGTTGCTGGGTGGCGCATTTGCCAATGCCTCCTTGGCCAACGGTGCGCGTGGAGAGGATCTGCATGGTTATAACCGCAAGGAAATCACTCAGTTCCAGACCACATTCACACACTTCTTCGATCAGGTGATGGGGGCCTCGCGTCTGACCTTGGTTGGTGAGATCGGTGTCGTGCACATTGGCGGCCTGGAAAGTAGCGACAAGGTTCGTTACGGCCGTGATCCTAGCTACGGTCCGGGCCCGCTGCCTCCCACTCAGGTAGCGCCTGGCGTGTTCCGCGAGACGTGCTCGCAGATCCTCAACGGCAACACCGGCAAGAATGTGAGTCGCTTCTGCGAGGATGATGGCTTCGCTACCAGTACTGCATGGGGCTATCGCGCCCGTGCTATCTGGGACTACCCGAACGCTATTGTCGGTGTGAATCTGCGTCCAAGCGTGTCCTGGTCTCACGACGTTGACGGTTACGGTCCGAATGGCTTGTTTACCGAGGGGGCTAAGGCAGTCAGCCTGGGTCTGGATGGCGACTATCAGAATACCTACACCGCTAGCCTTTCCTACACCAACTTCTTCGACGGCAAGTACAACACCTCCGTTGACCGCGACTTCGTTGCGCTCAGCTTCGGTATGAACTTCTAAGCGGTCAGGAATTTCGAGGAATCATGATGCAAATGAAAACAACAAAAAAACTGTGGCAAAGCGGTGTCCTGACCCTGTCTCTGCTGGCGACCAGCGTGATGGCGGCAGTGTCGCCCGATGAAGCGGCGAAACTGGGCAATAGCCTGACTCCGGTCGGTGCCGAAATGGCGGGCAATGCCGATGGTTCGATTCCAGCCTGGACCGGCGGCCTGCCGGCCAACGCGGGCAGTGTGGACGGCAAGGGCTTCCTGTCCGACCCGTTCGCCAACGAGCAGCCGCTGTTCACCATCACCGCGCAGAACGTCGAGCAGTACAAGGACAAGCTGACCCCCGGCCAGCTGGCGATGTTCAAGCGCTATCCGGAAAGCTACAAGATGCCGGTCTACCCGACCCACCGTTCGGCCAGCCTGCCGGCTTCGGTGCTCGAGGCGACCAAGCAGAACGCGGTCAACACCCGTATGGTCGAGGGCGGTAACGGGCTGGAGAACTTCAAGACTGCCAACCCCTTCCCGATCCCGCAGAACGGCCTGGAAGCGATCTGGAACCACATCACCCGCTACCGCGGTGGCAGCGTGCGTCGTCTGGTGACCCAGGCGACTCCGCAGCCTAACGGTTCCTACTCGCTGGTCTACTTCCAGGACGAGTTCACCTTCCGCGACGCGCTGACCGACTTCGATCCGAGCAAGGAAAGCAACGTACTGTTCTACTTCAAGCAGCGCGTGACCGCTCCTTCGCGTCTGGCCGGTAACGTGCTGCTGGTGCACGAAACCCTCAACCAGGTGAAGGAGCCGCGCCTGGCGTGGCTGTACAACGCCGGTCAACGTCGTGTGCGTCGTGCGCCGCAGGTGTCCTACGACGGTCCGGGTACCGCGGCCGACGGTCTGCGTACCTCCGACAACTTCGACATGTACAACGGTGCGCCGGATCGTTACGACTGGAAGCTCAACGGCAAGAAGGAGATCTACATCCCCTACAACGCCTACAAGCTCGATTCGCCGAACCTGAAGTACTCCGACATCATCAAGGCCGGCCACATCAACCAGGACCTGACTCGTTACGAGCTGCACCGCGTCTGGCACGTGACCGCGACCCTGAAGTCGGGCGAGCGCCACATCTACGCCAAGCGTGACTTCTTCATCGACGAGGATACCTGGCAGGCCGCACTGATCGACCACTACGACGGTCGCGGTACCCTGTGGCGCGTAGCCGAGGCGCACGCCCAGTACTACTACGACAAGCAGGTGCCCTGGTACACCCTGGAGTCTCTCTATGACCTGCTGTCCGGGCGTTACCTGGCCCTGGGGATGAAGAACGAGGAGAAACAGGCCTACGACTTCAACTACAAGGCTGCCAGCAGCGACTACACCCCTGCTGCTCTGCGTCAGGCCGGCGTTCGCTGATGCCTGCCCCGCGCAACGCGACGAAGCCGGCCTTGTGCCGGCTTTTTCGTTACGGACTGTAGCGGGTGCTTCAAATGGCCATTGCAAGTCGCTAGGCTGAGTCGGGATCGAGCCCGCTCATGCACTCAGAAGACTTCCAAGAATAGGCCGATGACAGACCTTTCCCGTTCGTCAGCTTTTCCCTACACGCCGGCCACGCCGGTGGAAGCGCGTTTCTATCGCCCGCCACTGCCGGCAGGGCACATGCCGCGGCCCCGATTGTGCGAGCGTCTGGAGGAAGGTCTGCAGGGGCGCTTGCTGCTGGTCAGCGCGCCGGCCGGCTTCGGCAAGAGTTCCCTGGCCATCGAGTTCTGCGAACGGCTGCCCGAGCACTGGCACAGCCTCTGGCTCGGCCTGAGCGAGCGTGATCGCGACCCCGGGCGTTTTCTCGAGCGCCTGTTGCAGGGGCTGCAGCAGTTCCATCCGGGCCTTGGCGAGGAAGCCCTCGGCCTGCTGAAGATGCGCCAGCGCCACCAGCCCTTCGCCTTCGAGCAATGGCTCGACGGCCTGCTCGACGAGCTGACGCAGCGACTCGACGATGGCCAGCCGCTGTTGCTGGTGCTGGACGACTACCATCTGGCGCAGGGGCCGGTGCTCGATCGTTGCCTGCAATTCTTTCTCAATCACCTGCCGCCTGGCGTGCTGCTGCTGGTCACCAGTCGGCAGCGGCCGGACTGGCATCTGGCGCGTCTGCGCCTGTCGCGGCAACTGCTCGAGCTCAACGAACAGGACCTGCGCCTGACGGCGGGCGAGCTGGACGCGTTGCTGGCGAGTCAGGGCGCGCACCTCGAGCGGCAGCAGGTCGCCGGAATCCTGCAGCGCAGCGAGGGCTGGATCGCGGGCTTGCGCCTGTGGCTGCTGGCGATGGAAGAACTGGCGGAGGCCGGCGAGGGGCTGCAGCTGCACGGCGGTGAGAGGCTGATTCGCGAGTACCTGCTCGAGGAGGTCATCGAACGGCAGCCGGCCGAGGTGCAGCAGTTTCTCTATGACACCGCCTGCCTGGAGCGCTTCTGCGCCGAGCTGTGCGATGCGGTTCGTGACAGCCATGACAGCGCCGCAATCATCCGCCAGCTGCAGGCCAACCAGGTGTTTCTGGTGCCGCTTGACGAGCAGGGGCGCTGGTTTCGCTACCATCACCTGTTTTCCGACCTGCTCAATGCGCGGCCAGCCGATGGGTTGAGTCGCTCGCGCGGCAGCACTCACCTGCGCGCCTGTCGCTGGTTCGCGGCGCAGGGCATGCTGGATGCCGCCATCGAGCAGGCCTTGCTGGCCGGGCAGGCCGATGTCGCGGCGAGTCTGGTGCAGAACCTTTCCGAAGAGCAGATGCTGGCCGAGCAGAACGTCGCCATGCTGCTGCGCTGGAAGACCAACCTGCCGGATGACCTGCTGGCCAGCACGCCGCGGCTGATCATGCTATACGGCTGGGCGCTGGCGCTGGCCTGTCAGCTGGACGCCGCGCAGGAGCTGCTCGATCAGCTCGGCCGCTTCCTGCCGGCAGCCGACCCGCTCAGCCAGCGCAGCCTGCTGGCGCAGTGGCAGGCGCTCGATGGGGTGATCGCTCGCGGGCGTGGCGATGGCGCACGTGCCGAGCAGCAGTGCAGCGAGGCATTGACCGGTTTGCCGGCCGAGCGCTACGGCCCGCATTTCATGTGCCTGTCGGCGCTGTCCAACCTGGCCATGGTGCGCGGCGACCTGTGGCGCGCACGCGGACTGAACCGCGACGCGCTGGAGCTGGCCCAGCGTATCGACAATCCCCTGTTCGAGGCGCTGGCTCACTACGAACGCGCCCGCGTACTGCAAGGGCGCGGCGAGGTGCAGCGGGCGCAGGAGGAAGTGCATCACGGCTTGCAGCTGGTGCAACGCTTGCCGGCGCAGCGCAGCTACTCGGTGCGGGCGCGGCTGACCATCTATGACGGCTACCTGCTCAGCCTGCGCCTGCAGCCCGGGGCCGTCGAGCGTTTGCGCACCGGTGTCGCCGAGGCCAGGGCCTGCCGCGATGTCGGTGCACTGATCGGTTACTGCGTGTTGGCCAGCCTGGAAGGACGGGAAGGGCGCTGCGCCGAGGCGTTCGCCCTGCTTGGCGAGGCCGAGCGCCTGATGCATGTCTGGGACGTACCGGCGATCTACTACCTGGCGATGATCACGCTGATGAAATGCGAGCTGTGGTTGCGTCAGGGCCAGGTCGAACTGGCTGCCGCCTGGCTGCCGCAACTGGCGGAAACCTACGGCGAGGGGCGTGCGCTGGCGCCGGAGTTCCATCCGCAGCTGGCGCTGCACATCGATCTGCAGCAGGCTGCACTCGAACGTCTGCAGGGCGGTTCGGAAAATGCCGAACGGCGCCTGCGTGCCTTGCAGCAGCGCGCCCAGGGGCTGGGTGGTCAACTGGTCAGCCTGGCGGCGCAGGCGCAGCTTGCCCAGTTGCTGAAGCAGACCGGGCGCGCGCGCGAGGCGCGTCAACAGCTCGATGGCTGTCTGGATCTCGCGCAGGGCGGTGCGCTGCTGCCGTTCATCGAGCTGGTGCAGCATCAGCCGCAGTGGCTGCGTGAGTGCCTGCAGGAGCGTGCCTCGTCCTGTCTGGTTCGTGATGCCCTACTCGCACTGCTGCCGGCGCAGCAGCACAGTGCCGAGTCGTCCGAAGCCGAGCCGGGGCCACTGACCGAAAAGCTCAGCGGCCGCGAGCTGGCCGTGCTGCAGCTGATCGCCCGTGGTTGTTCGAACCAGGAGATCAGCGAGCGCCTGTTCATCTCCCTGCACACGGTCAAGACCCACGCCCGGCACATCAACAGCAAGCTCGGCGTCGAACGGCGCACCCAGGCCGTCGCGCGTGCCAAGGGGCTCGGGCTATTGCGCTGAGGTCGGCGCCGAGAGGTCCAGTGTGGGGGCCTTGACCGCTGGTTTCACGGGTTGCGCCAGTTTTGCCTGCACGTCCTGATGAATCATCTGCAGCACCGGCAGCAGGGCGGCCATGTCCTGGCCGACCTGCGGGTAACGATGGCCGGTGCTGAGCTCCTCGATACGTGCCAGCAGCTGAGCCTGCACCTCGGCAGGCAGGTGGACGAACAATTCCGGTAATTGCTGGCTCAGCTCGGCGCTGTACAGCAGCAGTTCGTCGCGGCCGAAGGCCTGGGTCAATTCCAGATAATCCAGCGCGCTGCCGCTGAGCATGGCGGCGGCGGCCTTGGTTTCCTGCAGGCCCTGCAGACGAACCGGATTGCTCTGCTCGCCTTGCGACAGTGTCATCCAGAACTCGGTGGTGAGGGTGAACAGAATGGCCTGCTGGCGCAGCGAATAGGTCATCAGACCAAGCGCCTCGGCGGCATAGGGCTGCTGCTTGGCGCGGAAGTCGAAATACAGGCGCATCAGCTCCTTGAGTTCGAACAGCACCTCGCGCGCCTCGTTCTGGCGCAGTTCCAGCGGAGCATAGATGTTCAGCTGCGGGCGGAAGTTTTCCGGCGAAACCATGCGCTGATAGATCGGCCCGGTGAATTCGCCGCTGCGTCGCGGCAGCGCATTGGCCTGGCTGCTGTCGACCTTTTCCAGGGCGTCGCGCAGTTGTCGGTAGTCGCTGCTGCGCCAGGGTTTGTGGATGTCCGGAATGCGCTGGCCGAGGTAGAACAGCTCGGCTGCGCCAAGCGGCGGCAGCCAGACCAGCAAAAGGATGGCCAGCGGCCAGAGCAGGCGACGTGCTAGGGTGGGCGACACGATGAACATCCGCGGCAAGAGGCGGCTCCAGAGTACTCAGCTGGGGGCGTCACGTCACCCGCGCCTTGGTTGGGAAAGCTGCATGGACGAGTTGGCCGGGCACGGTGCGATACGGGCGGTTTTCGAGGATCTGGGCGGTTACGGCGCGCTCGCCTCGCAACAGGGCGCAGCCGGTGACGGGCCGCTGGTTGGCCATCTGCAGCGCACCAACATTCAGCTTGCGGCCATCGGCGTGTTCGCTCGCAAGGGGCTGGAGCAGGCAACGGTGAATGATCTGCTCGACGCTGCGCAGGTATCGCGGCGTACCTTCTACAAGTATTTCGCCAACAAGATGGAGGTGCTCGAAGGCATCTACCAGACCTCGGTGATGTTGCTGCTCGCGCGCTTTCGCGAGATGCAGCAGGTCGCCGGCAGTCCGCAGGAATGGTTGCGGGCGATGGTCGGGCGCTTCTTCGACTATCACCTGGCCGTCGGGCCGATCATCCGCCTGATGCAGGAAGAGGCCTTGCGCGCGCAATCGCCGCTGGCCGCCCACCGTCAGCGCGCGCATCAGGAGATGCTGCGCCTGCTGGTGGAACGCCTCGAGCCGGAGCTTGCGCCGCGTGATCCGCTGGTTTACCAGGCGCTGATCTGGGCGCTCGAAGCGGCTTCTCTCGACCTGCTTGGGCGAAGCGCCAGCCGTCAGGAAATCGAGCAGGCCAAGACGGTGCTGGGGGATCTGCTGATCGCCTCGTTGTGCCCGCGTGCATAGGCGGGGCGGCCTCGTCGTCCGAACAGTCCCAAGGTTGGGCGCTGATCTGCGGCGCTGCATGCTTTGATGCGCGATACCTACAACAAGAACCGAGGTATCCCGCATGACCGCCAACAGCCTGTCACTGCAACCGCCGCTGGCTGCCGGTTTCGCCCGCTTGGGTTTCGGTGCGCTGCCGCTGGAGCGCCTCAAGGCGCGTTACGGCAATGCCGCCGATGGCTCCCGCTACGTCGAGCTCGATGGCTTCAACATCCACTATCGCGATGAAGGCAGTCGCGACAAACCTGCGCTGGTGATGATCCACGGCGTGGTGGCCTCGCTGCACACCTGGGACGGCTGGGTGCAGGCGTTCGCCTCCGATTACCGCATCATTCGCTTCGATGTCCCCGGCTTCGGTCTGACCGGCCCTGCGCGCGACGGCAAGTACTCGGCCGAACGCATGATTCGCGTGCTCGGCCTGCTGCTCGATTACCTGCAGGTGGGCAAGGCCGATATCGCCGGCAACTCCCTCGGCGGCTATATCGCCTGGAACTTCGCCCTGGCGCAGCCGCAGCGCGTCGGCAAACTGGTTCTGGTCGATCCGGCCGGCTACCCCATGCACAAGGTGCCGTGGATGATCGCCGCCGCTGCGCTGCCCGGTGCGACCATCGCCATGCCGATGTGGATGCCGCGCGCGTTGATCGCCCAGGGCATCAAGGAGGTTTACGGCGAACCGGGGCGGATCAAGCCGGGGGTGGTCGATCGCTACTACGACCTGTCGCGGCGTCCGGGTAACCGCCGCAGCATGATGGACATCTTCCGCGTGCTGCTGAAGGTCAACAAGGAGGAGCTCCATGCGACGCCCTCGCGGGTCGCGCAGATTCAGGCGCCCACCCTGCTGATGTGGGGCGAGCATGATCGCTGGATTTCACCGAAGCACGTGCCACTGTGGCAGCGTGATCTGCCGGGGCTTCAGGTCAAGGTCTATCCAGGTGTCGGGCATATCCCGATGGAAGAAATTCCCGAGCAGAGCGCAGCCGACGCGATGAAGTTCCTGCGTGGCTGAGAGCAGCACATGCTCCTAAAGAGAGGCATGAAAAAGCCCGGACAGGTTCCGTAATGCTGTTCACTTGAGGTTGTACACGCTTCGTTCCCCTCTCACATTTATGGGAGAGGGGTTAGGGGAGAGGGTCGAAAACACCGTGGAACAGCCATTTTCCCCTTTCCGCAGAGGGGCGAGGGGACTGATTGCGTTCGACCCCTTTCTTAATAGCATTCCGGATCGCTTCCGGGTTTTTTCCTTTGCGTTTTGGCCGGCAACTGCAGTTCAGGCTGCGCTGGCCTGCGCTTGCTGGGGGCCATCGAACTCCACGCGCGTGGCATGCAGCAGATCCAGGTTGTTGTGCTCCCAGGGGTGGAAGCCATCCTTGAAGAAGTCCAGATAGGTGCGGATCAGCGGGCGGAACACGCCTTCCTTGCCCCACATCCAGCGAATGCCGTCGCGCCATACGCGCCAGTTCCAGAGCAGGCCGTCGACCTTGAGCATGTGTGCCAGGCCGCGGGTGGTGTCGAGCACGAAGAAGAAGGTGCCCATGACCATTGCCCGGCGCAGCAGCTTGCGACTGCCGCACACCTGGTTATAGACGTCGAAGGCCACCGCCTTGTGCTCGGTTTCCTCCAGCGCATGCCAGCGCCACAGGCGGGCCATGGTCGGGTGAGCGGCAGCCATGTAGGCGCCATTTCTCAGCAGGCCATCGGCCATGATCGCAGTGATGTGTTCCAGCGCTGCGGTCGCGGCCAGCTGGCGCTGTGGCGAGAACTTCTTCTGGGTGTAGCGGATGCGTGCGCGGGCACGCTTCTCCATGCGCTCGATGTCGTAACCCAGCTCGCGCAGGCGCTGGCTGTATTCCAGGTGCTCGCGGCTATGGTGGCCTTCCTGACCGATGAAGCCCCGAATCTGTTCCTTGAGGACCGGGTCCTCGATACGGTCGCGGAACTGACGCACCGAGTCGATGAAGAAACGCTCGCCATCGGGAAACAACACCGACATGGCGTCGAAAAGGTGGGTCTTGAAGGCGTCACCGCCGTTCCAGTGGCGCGGCAGCGGGTTGGGCAGCTGGAAATCCATGTGCCTGGGGCGAATCTGCAGTCCTTGCGGAGTAGTGCTGGCCATGAGGAGGCTCCATTGCGCTGTTTGACTGCTTGTCACTATGGGCTTTGCGTGCTCCGGGGCACAGGTTCGTAACAGCCAAGGTTGCAGTCATATCCGGCCAACGGTGTTTTGCCGGAAAAAAGTTGGGGCCTTGCAAGCTGCGAGTGAAACGGTTCGGTCGATTGGTCTGGCTTTAGATTTTCCCCCAAGGCAATACGCAGCGGGTGTTTCGAGAGTCATCGGCAGTCCGGGCAATCGTGCGAAAAGCCTGCGCCGGCCCGACGGAGGTTGATGGAGCGTTGCCGGCAAGGTTAAGGTTTTCCAACACAGGGGTTATATGCGGCCAGCCGCCAGAACAACAAGCCCATGAAGCAAACCCTCAATTTCACCGCCGAACTGGTTCCGGTGGCCTATGCCGAGGCCCTGCTGGCACTGGCCGAGGAACTTGGTCTGCCGCGCGCCGAGCTGTTCGCCGCAGCGCGGGTGCGCCCGGAAGTGCTGGGCAGCCCGAACGGCCGCCTGTCCTTCCTGGACTTTCACCTGCTCACCCAGGCCGCCCTGGAGCGCTGCGGCGAACCTGCGCTGGGTCTCGTGCTGGGCCAGCGTCTTAATGTCTCCACCCACGGCATTCTCGGCTACGCGGTACTGTCCAGCGCCAATCTGGGCAAGGCGCTGCAGTTCGCCCTGAAGTACTACCGGGTGCTTGGCCTGTCATTCGAGCTGGAGCTGGTGGAGCAGGGGGAGGACCTGCAGTTGCGTGCAGTCGAATCCTTTCCCATGGGGCCGCAATCGCGCTTCGCCGCCGAAGGCCTGCTGACCAGCATCCACACCATCGCCCGTTTTCTCCTGGGTGAAGAATTGCAGGGCGTGGCTGTCGGTTTCGCTCATCCCGCGCCGGACTACGCCGCGCGTTACGCCGAGGTATTCGGCGTGGCAGCGCAGTTCGAGCAGCCCTATCACTGGCTGCGTGTGCCGCGGCATTATCTGCAGCGGCCCATGGCCCTGGCCAATCCGGCCACGGTGCAGATGTGCGAGCAGCAGTGCGAGGCGCTGTTGGCCAGCCTCGACGTGCAGGACGGCCTGCTCACTCGCGTGCGGCGTCTGCTGCTGGCGCGCCCCGGCGATTTTCCCGACCTCGAAAGCGCCGCCAGCGCCCTGCACACCAGCGGACGCACCCTGCGCCGGCACCTGGCGCAGATGGGTACCAGCTACCAGCAGGTGCTCGATGAGGTACGCAAGCGCCTGGCCCTGCAGTACCTGACCACCACGCATTTGCCGCTGTATGAGATCGCCCAGTTGCTGGGCTTCAGCGACCCGTCCAACTTCCGCCGTGCATTCCGCAAATGGACCGGTAAACTGCCCGGCGACTACCGCAACGAGGCCCCCTGATGAGCACCGCCGAACGCCCCACCCTGATCCGCGAAACCTTCCCCGTCGGGCCTTTGCAGTGCAACTGCGTTTATCGGTTCTGATCTAGAGTGTTGATTTAGAAGCGTTTTCCTGGATTTTCCCTTTTCAATCAAAAGCTTGCAGAGTTGCAGTGTTGAGCATCTTTTGGCGCTTTTTTGCAGTATGCAGCACGCTGTGTGTGCCAGATTTGTGCCGGAGAAAGTAGGGTAACAATCCATTTTTTGGCCATTCCCAAGAGGGTGGGTGGCTGAAAGGGCACACCTCCGATTTTCTATCCTTCAAGTGTCAATATTGCGCCGTATCTCGGCTCATCCAGCCTCAGAGATCATCGGTATTGGTCCTGACTCCAGTGGTAAGAAACAGAGGAGTTTCCTACCTTCTGAACTGCACTGCATTGCACGAACCTGACGGCATTCGCAAACCCCTGCAGCCTTGAGCATGATGTATGCCCTGGCTGAGACGAGTGCCAGCCCATGCAAGCTCTGCTTACTGTCGATCAGCTTTCTACCTACCTGCATAAGTCTGTTGCCAGCATTCGCAGTGACGTTACGCGCAATCCTCAGGCGCTGCCGCCGCTGTGTCGGTTGCCCGGCACCAAGCGCTTACTCTGGCGCGTTGAAGATGTAGAGCGGTGGTTGGCAGAGCATGTGGTTGTAGCCGCAGTGGCTATATCTGCCAGCGCTGAACCGCGTCGAGGCCGTCCGACCAAGGCGGAGCAAATTGCCAAGCAGCGCCAGCTGTCCCGATGAGTCAGGAGGCAGAAACTGCCCCGCGATCTCTTGCTGCTCGTTTGGAGAGTATCCGTAGGTCATCGCTTCCTAAGCAGCCCCCAGAGAATTTACCTCATCAGTTGTTCTTACCTGGGCTGAGTGAGCTGTATCGGGCAATTCCCAATCATATTGCGCGCTCTAGTCTGTTCGCTCCGGTCGCTCGCGGCAGCAAGCGCATGCACAAGGCGACGGTTCTATTCAGCCGCAAGGATGCAGTAATCACTTTTTGGGGCGAGCAGCTGGACGAAACTCAGGCCGATGTCTGGATGCAGTTAATGTACGAGGCAGTCAAAGTACCGCTGGGCGAGCCTGTTCCGATTAATCGGGCCAAGCTGCTACGTGCTATCGGCAGGCAAACAGGAAACTACGAATACCAGTGGCTGCATCGAACGATGGAGGCACTGACTTTTGCGATGTTGATTGCGCAAGTTACAAAGCAGGGAAAACTCAAATTTGAAGTTGGTCGAAGTGAATCTCTGCACATGATCGACAAGTTTGCCTTTGACCCAGGGCGAGAGTGCTACACCGTCAGTGTCGACCCCCGTTGGCGGCATCTGTTCAGTAATCGGGAATTTGCGCTGATCGACTGGCATAAGCGGTTGCAGATTCGAAAAGGGCAGGATATGGCCAGAGCCTTACAGCGTTTGGTGGCTACTTCAAACGAGGCTGTGCAGCGTTATTCGCTTGTTTGGCTTAAAGAGTTACTACAGTACTTTAGCCCTATGCGCAAATTTCGCGCTTCTCTATTGGCTGCGATGCGTGAATTGGAGCGGGTTGAGGTGATTGCAGCGGGGCGTATCGAGAAAAGTAGCAAAGGAGAAGAACAAGCTGTCTGGCAGCGGCTGTGAATGCCTCGGGGTTGGATTCCTCCTCCATCGGGGTTGGGTTCCCTGCTGTCGGGGTTGGATTCCGCTTCTTCGGGGTTGCGTTCCTCAGTGTGAGTTCAACGCAAGGAGGGACGGGGTCTCCAGACTGATCAATGGCTCTCTACCTTTCTTCTACCTTTTTCTACCAAGGCCAGAGTGTGGATAACCGGACTATGCCCTACAGCCAGACGCCTAGCTCAACCATTCGGTCTTGCACGGATCGTTGACCGAAAGGGTTGAGGGCATACTGGGCGATGTCGCTGGCTCCAGTGCTCATGCGATAAAACGACTCATCTCTAAGTCGTGAAATTTCAGTTTTTGTGAGTTCTAGATATATGAAGTCATATATGCCTAGCTCCTTTAGCTCAGAAGATATATTTTCAGCGTCCAGGCACATCTTTATACAGCGGTAGGGCGATATTTCTTCTGTTTTATGGATTTTGTTGATTGTCTGGTGAATTTTGTATAGGGCAATTGATTCGCTGAGATCGCTTAAGGTGTAGGGTTCGCTGTTTAGTAATTTTGATATTAAATTTATTTCAAAATTGGTTGCGGATTCTCTGAAAAATATAGTGTTCCCCGTCATGACGTCGAGGCTGCCTTCCTCGTCGCCCTCAAATGCGCAGCATGTATAAGTGCAGATGCTCCATAGCTCTTCTGTTGAGTCTGACCAAAGAGCAGTCCAGAGTCGTTCTGGCCCTTCGTGAAATAGACCTGCGCAATCTGGGAATAGTGACCCAAGTAGGTGCAGTATCCGCGTGGGGTTCTGGACGACATCGCCCTTGAAGTACTTGTACCACTTGTTTGAGTCTTTTGTATCTGTCCAGCCGAGGTGGACTGTCTCTCTGTCAAACCAGTCGCTGAACTGACATGGATTTTGTGCGCCAACTCGGATTCTTAAGGAGTTCATGAGTGCAACGGTTTTTAACTGAAGGCGCTGCTTTTCCTTAGAGTTTCGAGGGCGAGCCATGTCCGAGTCCTTGGTAAAAAAATATAAATAATCATACCGGGCATCAGCTAACAGTCAAATGCTAAATATGCCTATCAATGCCAGTTGTTAGCAGATGAGGCGATTCTATGAGTTCTGTTTTGGTGAAGCTTGAAGAGAAGTACGGCCCCTTGATGACGGTCGAGCAGATTGCACAGGTGCTTAGTAGGAAAACCAGCGGCTTAAGGGCGGTTCTGCAATGCCCTACGGAGCAGTGGATGTTTGAGCTGAATAGTGTCAAGCGAAGAATCGGGCGGCGTATATATTTTCCGACGGAGTCAGTAGCTGCCTTGTTAAATGGAGAGTTTGATCCAAGCCATAAAGCGATCCTTGAAGATCAGTCTTCATAAGAGGTGTTTATGTCCAAGAGCTTATCTGAGCGAGTTGCGGATCACGTTAAAGCAAAAGCTGCAGCCAGCCAGGCCTCACGAAATAGGGCCGCGTTTCTGATGCATCGGCAGGGGGTTGAGTCAGCATTGGCAGATGGCTGGTCACTGTTGGCGATCTGGCAATTACTCCATGAGGAAGGCCAGATCGTATTCAGCTACCAAGCGTTTCGGCGTTATGCGAAGTCCTTGCTCTTGCTTCCAGGTCAAGAACATTTACGCCCAGGTAGGAAAAATCCACAGGATGTAGATGATTCTGCCGCTCCTTCTGCGCAGAAGTCTTTTGCTATCAGCCAAAAGCCTTCGCAGAAGTAACCATGACGAACAATATCCGTTCAATCTTTACTGTTCTTGCGTTGTATAAGGCCAATTGCAGCCTATTTGGCGTGCAGTGGTCGGAAATCAGCCTTTCCCTTGGCGTTCAAATTTTCTGCCGGCTTTTTTCGCCATAGGTGTGCCAGAAGAATCGCGGTTTAAAGGCTTTGCTACTCAGGGCAAGACAGGTGAAGTTAGCTAACCGGCAAGCCGGCTAACTAACTTCACTTCCCTAATTCGCGCTACGCGCTCAATCGGGGTCTTGCTCTGCGAGGCTGGACGGCTACCGCCGTCTTCAAGCGAAAGAGCAGAGAGTGGTGAGGAAGCTATGAAGCACGACAAAGTGACCAGAAAGCACACGCATCTACGAGTGCCGGTACTTCCAGAAGAAAAGGCGTTGATTGAGAAGCAAGCGAAGGCGGCTGGCAGATCAGTTGCGGCTTATCTGCGTGCGCTCGGGATGGGATACGAAGTGGGCAGCATCCTTGACGCTTGTATGGTCGGGGACCTGGTGAAGATCAATGCCGATCAGGGGCGTTTAGGCGGACTGCTGAAAATGTGGCTGACCAATGACGAGCGCTTCGCAGGCTTCGAGGAAGCACAGATGCGCCGAACCATTGGGGTGGTGCTGTCAAAAATCGAGGAAACGCAGCAGGCGCTATTGCAACTGGCCATGAAAGTGTATGGAGACGACGATGAAAATTTTAGCGGCTAAAAAACTGTGGCTTCTAGCCTGCATCACCAGCTCGTTCATCAGTTTGAACGCCAAGGCGGGCATTCCCGTCATCGACGGCGGCAATCTCACCCAAAACGTGCTGACTGCCATGGAAAGCGTGGCGCAGACACTGAAACAGATCGAGCAATATCAGACGCAGTTGCAGCAATACGAAAATATGCTGCAGAACACGGCCGCACCCACGGCCTACATCTGGGACCAGGCCAGCCAAACGATGGACAGGCTGCGCAGCGCCATCGACACCCTGGACTACTACAAGCGCAGCTTGGGCAGCATCGACGGCTACCTCGGCAAGTTCCAGGACGTCGCCTACTACAGAGCATCACCTTGCTTCTCCAACGCCGGCTGCAGCGAAGCCGAGTGGGCGGCGATGAACGAGAACCGGCGCCTTGCCTCCGAGTCGCAGAAAAGGGCCAACGACGCGCTGTTTCGTGGCCTGGATCAGCAGCAGGCTGCGCTGCAGCATGACGCCGACACGCTGCAGCAATTGCAACGCCAGGCTCAGGGCGCGACCGGTCAGATGCAGGCCATCGGCTACGCCAACCAACTGGCCAGCCAGCAAGCCAATCAGCTGCTGCAGATTCGCGGCCTGCTAGTCGCCCAGCAAAACGTCATTGCCACACGCATGCAGGCCGAGGCCGACCTGGAGGCCAAGCAGCAAGCCGCCCACGCCGCCTCGACTGAGGGGCGCATAGCGCCCACCCAGGCCCCCAAGAACTGGTTGGACATGAACCGCTAAGGAGAGCTCGATGAAAAAACTAACCCCGCTACTACTCACCCTTCTGGCGCTTGTCGGATGCGATGACCAGCCAAACGGCCAAGCCATTCCCGAAGTCAGCGATGCCAACTGCACCCTGGAGGAGATCAACCAGATCGAGGACAGGACGGCCCGGGCAGAGTTTGCCGGCCAGTGCTCCAGACGTTCGGGCGCCATCCAGCCTACCGAGCAACCCAAGAACTGGCTCGAACTGAACAGCTCTCAGGGGTGACCGCATGAAAACGCTCAAGAACACCAGCCTGATCGGCTGCTGTCTGCTGTTTGTCCTTTACTCCGGTAGCGCCGCAGCCCAACTCACCAACCAGGGCATGCTGGATCAGGTCATTACCGAGTTCAGCAGCCGTGCTTCCACTTGGCAGGCTGTCATCCTCAGTGCTGCGTCCTGGTTGTTCTGGACGCTGGGTACCATATCCCTCGCCTGGACATTCGGCATGATGGCCTTGCGCAAGGCCGACCTGGCCGAGTTCTTCGCCGAGTTCTGCCGTTTCATCCTGTTCTTCGGCTTCTACCTGTGGCTACTCAGGAACGGGCCGGAGTTTGCGTCCTCGATAATTCGATCGCTGCAGAAGCTGGGCGAACAGGCATCCGGCATAAGCTCGGTGACACCATCCGGCATCGTGGATATCGGGTTCATGCTGTGGAAGCAGACGCTCGCCGCGCTATCGGCCTGGAGTCCAGTAGATAGCCTGATCGGTGTCCTCTTAAGCCTGGCCATCACTGTCATGCTTGCGCTCATCGCGATCAACATGTTGATAATGTTGGTGTCCGGCTGGTTGCTGATCTATGCCGGCATCTTCTTCCTGGGCTTCGGCGGCTCCCGCTGGACGTCCGACATGGCCATCAACTACTACAAGACCGTCCTGGGTGTGGCCGTCCAATTGTTTGCCATGGTGCTGCTGGTTGGCATTGGCAGCGACCTGCTCACCAGTTTCTACGCCAAGATGACTAGGGGCGTCCTCAACTTCGAGGAGCTGGGGGTCATGCTGATCTTCTGCCTCTGTCTGCTGCTTCTGACCAATAAGGTGCCGCCTATGCTCGCCGGCATCATCACGGGGAGCAGTTCGGGCACTGGGGGCATTGGCAACTTCGGGGCCGGCGCAGCGGTCGGAGCAGCAATGGGAACGGTCGGCATGGCTTCTGCCGCGATGAGCATGGCAGGTTCCACTGCCATGGCCGGAGCCCAGAATGTGGCCGGGGGTGTTTCAGCCATCAAAGCAGCAATGCAGAAGGCGCAGGGAGCAATGGATAACGGCGGCATGCCCATTTTCCAAGGCTCTGCAGGGCAAGGTGACAACAGATCGGACAGCCCGCTGGCCGAAGCCATGGGGGACTCTGGCGGCAGTGCGCTACAGCAAGCCGCCAAACTGGCCGTAGACACCACTGCTGAACTTGCCAAAGGTGCAGGTGCAGTCATCGGGGAGAAAGCTGCCAAGCTCAGCAGTAACTTTATGGGGCAAGCCCAGCAGACCCTCGGCGGCCAGATGGCAGCAGCCATTCGGGGCCAAGAAGACGATCAGCTCAACAGCATCGGTCCAGGAAGCGAAAGCGGTGACTCGCCAGAGGACGAGATTGCCGAGTTCGTTAATCGCGGCCGCCGAGACGAAAAATTTTAGCGGCTAAAATTAGGTAGCCCCGCCCGGGGCCACCACCGCTATGCCACTGGAACAGATTTCCAGTGAGAGAGGTCCAACGCAGCAATCTCTGCCGCAATTTCCGACTCAGTCGGTGGCTCTGTATCACCGAGGCCAAGCCGCCTGTTCTCGCGAATCGCGTTGGCTACTGCAGCTTTCACAAGGATACTGCGTCTCAGCACACCGGTATGTCCGTCTCGATTATGCATACTGATACCTCACTACTAGTCAAAATTTAGCAGCTAAATCTCTCGACGATTTTAGCCGCTAAAATCTAGTCGCTCCAAAGAGCGGTTAGCGCTGGTAGATTGCGGCACTGAATGAGCAGCCGAAAGGCTAGATAAAGGATTTGCCCACCAATACCAAGGTGGAAGGCTTCAAGTTGAACAAGGAAATGACGCAATGACTAGTTATGAAGATGAACCGGCCTTTTTGGACGATGAGGGGGCGAGTGAGGAACTTCCCATGTTTATTTCTACAACCAACGCTCAAGAGCTATTTGGATTGAGAGAGGGCGAAACTGTGCTGGAAGCCATAGCTAGGAGCACGTTGATTGATACATATAGCTACGTCGATAATCTACCTAAGTGAGCCACCGCTTGGCTCACTTAGGTCGCGATATTATTAGTTCTCTTGACGCAAGCGGTTGCTCAGAGCGGTTCGAATGTCGGAAATTTCTACGCCGGATGCCTGCAGCTGCTGGCGAACCTCGTCAAAGACTCGACCATTGCCTTTGGGGTCGCTAATGGTCATGACAGTAGAAAACGGTACACCTTCTTCTGGAAGAGTAAATCCATTTCTGTTTAGTGGTTCCAAGACTAAACGCCATTGCGAAGACTCCCCGACACCTCGCGGGAATGTGGTTTCAAAAGTTTTTACAGGCCACCATTTGGCTCCATGAGCAATTCGCTCTTTCTCTATACTTTTGTCAGCCTCGGTCTTCAGGCGCCCTTTGAAAGATACCTCTCCTGTTTTCTTGTCTATAACTTCTTGTCGTAGCCAGGTGTCAATGTTGGTTAGAATGAACTCGGCGCCAAAATTTCTATCAATGGCTGGGCTGTAGACTGTGGTTACTTTTACTTTTCCGGTGCATGCACCATTTTTGACTAGGCATGCAGGCCATGTAAAGTCGAATACCAATTCATGGCTTGGTTTGAGTATGCCATTGAATACTAGTGTTATCTGGTTGTCATCTATTTCCAAGGAGCGGGCTGCTTGGCTTGGTATTCCAGCTCCAACGAAATCCTTTGCTATTCTAGAAAGTTTTTTAGATGTCATCCAGTCTGGAACTTTTGAGTTGTGGATTAGAAGGGCGGACAGCGCTTCTCTTGGAACTTTACCTTCAATTAAGTGATCTAGAGTCGCAAGACTCTTCGCTACGAGTGGAGCAGCAAAGCTAGTTCCGCAGTTTGAAGAGACGCCGCCTCTTGGGGTTAATGAGTATAGTCCGTGGTCTGGCTCCAGTTTGCCGCCAATATGAGCAACATCTGGCTTTGCGCCTAACGATGGGCCAGGGCCTCGTCTAGTGTATCGAGATGGCTTGAGTGCCCCTTCTTTGCTCGCAGGGTCAAGAGCACCAACTGTGATTGATCTTACACTGTCGGCTGGTTGGAAGATTCTATCCTTGCCTTGATGTCTGTATTCAGCAAGAAGTTTAAGGCACTGATCTTCATCGTCTGGCCATGCTTCCCGTGCGGTTGCTCCGTCTAGGTTTCCAGACGGAAGTACAAAGATGACATCGTGGCGATCAGCGATTTGGTCAAGGATATTTGCGAACAGACTATAGCTAGAATCTTCAACGGGAAGAGTCACAGAAAGACTCATGTTGAATACTCTTACTCCTTGCTGGGCTGCGGTAACGATCTCTGCATCAAGCTGCTCCAGGAAGTCAAAAAAGCCTCGCGGGTAATAGCTCTCATAATCGTATGTGGGGTGTAGCCCTAAGTCGTAAAATTTGCAGTCAGCTTCATCAAGTTCTGTACTAGGATTTAGGTGTTTACCTCCGGCGATAAGGCCGGCAATAAATGTTCCGTGAGAGGTATCTTGAAATGCGGGGTCTATAAAGTCAGTAGCCCCTGCCTGCCATGGGGCCAGGTGATTAATTGCGGATACGCCGGTGTCGATAATCCCTACAATAGGGTAGGCTCTTTCTTGTGAAATGCTTGGGAATGTTTTAAGGCTTGTCTCTTCTTGGTTCGTGTTGGAAGACTGTAGAACTGGAGGGAGTAGGATTGCTCGAACTATTGGGTGCGAATCAATAAAATTAATAAGTCTTTTGTGGGCGTCTATTTGGCTTCTATATGGCTCTTTCAGTTGAGCGATAAATATTTGATTCTTAGTCCACTCGCTTTTTAATCTGCTTATTTCAATGGGAAGCTCTAGCTTGCCGATGCCTCGCATAAGATCTTCTAGGAGGGCGTTTTCTTCAGAGGCTCTCTTTGATTTGCTATCTTCTAGGCTGTCGGTGGGGATAAATGTCTCAACATAATATGCGCCACCCGTTCTAGGGTCTGATAGCCATTGAACGGCCTGCTCTATACTGAACTTTCTTCTGTCGTGGTCAGAGTAGAGTCTGATTTCTTTGATTGCCCCTACTTCGCTTCTGAGCCTTGAAGGTTTAGGTACTAGCTTCTCTGACTTAGGGTCTTTCTCCCATCGTGTTTCATTCTCTGCAGAGATGATCTTTTCTCGAATTGTCTTAATGTCTGATGGTGCTAGCTCTACAATTAAGGTTCCCAGTGCGTTGCCAGGCGTGGAGCGTATCTTGCTCTTCGGAAAAACCTGGTTTACTGGTCGATGGCTTTTTGCCCACGCTGTCTCTTGCAGCTCCACGTGGGCAAAAACCAACGGACTTTCGGTTAGCTTGCTTGGTATCAATGTATCAAGTGACTGCGCCAGTGCGTCTTTATGTTGCTTGAAGTCAGAGTCCCGGCCTGCGAAGAAGTCTTTATTACTTCCTCCTGGGACTATTTCTGCTCTTTGGACATAGTTTTGAGCGTTTAGTACGATCTGCACTGGATTGTTTGCCACTTTCTATTACTCCTTGTGTTTCTTTTCGCTCTTCAGCCATCGACTGATAGTGGATTGAGCTTTCCCAAATAACTCAGCAAGTGCCTCTTGAGACATGGAGTGCTCAGGGTCTCTATTTAATTCTATAGCTAGTTCTTCTGGTCGGCCTATAACTGCCTGACGCCTATTATTTTCCTGGTCTTTGGCGCTCAGGATTATGTAGGAGCGTACTGTCTCAAAAAAATCAAATTTACTTCCTTGTATTGCTATCTTTCTCTTTATGAAGTTTGATAATTTTGCGATGTCTGAGCCGCTATAGCCATCTGTTATCCAGGTTAGAAAATTTATCTGAGATTTTTTTAGTTTCAGATTCTTTGGGAGGTTGCGCAGCAGTATTTGCTCTCTTGTTTGGTGTATCGGCTTGGGTATCTCGATTCTGATGTCGAAGCGTCGCCAAATAGCTGGGTCTAATAGTGCTTCATGGTTCGTAATGGAAATGGTGAAGCCTATGTTGTTCCTGGTATCTAGGCATTGAAGAAGAGTGTTGACAACTCTTTTTAGTTCTCCTAGCTCATTTGGGTCGTCGCGGAGCTTGGCAACAGCATCGAACTCGTCCAGTAGAAGTATGCATTTATATCTATTAGCAAAGGCAAAAAGGTTAGATATGTTTCTGGCGGTTGTTCCTAGAAAGGAGGAAATCAGGCCGTCTAGTTTTGCTACTACTAGGGGGTAATTTAACTCTCGGGCTATGTGGTGGGCTAAAAAAGTTTTCCCTGTGCCCGGGGCGCCAAATAGCATTAACGCAAGAGCGGGATTTATTCCTGACCCTTTAAGTTTGTCAATGTTCTTCCATTCTTCCAGAAGGCTATCGATGCTGGCGGATAAGTTCTCTTCGAATATAGGGTGAGCGTCGAGCGTCTCGCTAGGGAAGACTATTTCGGCTAGAGGGGCGCTGGTCTCCTTGTCGACTGGGGGCTTGACGCTTGGGGTAAGCATCTCGCCTCCCATCGCGGCCAGCGAAAGCACAACTCTGCTGGGTTGGATTGCAACGCTTTTTCCCGTGTTGCGAACCAGCTTGTTGAGCCCGTCGGCTTGCTCGGCTTGCCCGTCCTTTTCTAGCGCCTTTATGAGGCGGCGCAAATGATTCTCCACCGCAGTGTTAGGTGTCTGCAGGGCTGCCCTGCTCAGCGCGAGGACGATTGGGTAGTGTTCCATGGGTGCTCCATCCGCATTTCGCAAATATTATGCATATATGCGTAAAAATATGCACGGACTTGGATGGTAGCCCTATACTGTACGTATTTCCAGTATTTTTTCTTGGCTACCGGAGCTTCTGGGCTAGGTCTTCTATTCGGGGGTGGTAGTAGCGCATCAGCATGCGAGTGTCTTGATGGCCGGTGATCTTTGTCAGCTCAAGGAGGGGAAAGGTTTCGGCTAGGCGTGAGGTGGCCTCATGGCGCAGGTCGTGAAAGCGGAGGTTGACCAAGAAAGGAGTGCTATCGATCAGTTGATTGATCTTTGACGGAGGGAGCCCTTCGTCCTGAAGTCGAAGAGTGAGTCCTTTCACATAGGCTTGGCGTGCATTGGCTAATGCATCGTTGAAGGCCTTTGTAATGGTGTCGGGCCTGCTCTTGAATACTCGGCCATCATCGAGCTTGGGTTGGCTCTTGATTATTTCAACCGCTTGGCTTGAGAGCGGGACGCCGCGGGCAGAGCCATTCTTGGTGAGTGGCAGCATCGCAGTGCGTTTCTTCACATCGATGTTGGTTCGTACCAAGCTCGCAATCTCGCTACGGCGCATGCCGGTTTCGACGGCGAACCGAACGATCTGGGGTAGCTCGGTCGAGCGCGAGTGGCGACAGATCATTTCCAGCTCGTCCAGGTGCTCGCTAATCAGTACGCCGTTCCGCAGTGTCCAGACGTCTGCGCTCAAGATGCGTCTATCTCTAGCGTCATCAACACTGGGCTGGCGAATCAGCTCCACGGGGTTGCTCAAGGACTCCATTCGCCACTCTTTGCGTGCGATGGTGAAGACATGAGAAATCAAAGCAAGCTCGCGGCGCACGGTGGCCGCTGCCAGCCCCTCTCTGAGGCGTTGATCGCGGTAGCTGGCCATGTCGGCGCCGCGAATGCTGGCCAGCGATCTCAGGGCCAGTGGGTGGCGCTGCAGGGCCTGGATGCGTGATAGCTCGGAATCGCTACTGCGTTTCTTGCTAGTCACCTGCTCGGCGTACATCTGCAGGGCTTTGGCGAAGGAGGTCGATTCCGCTTCGTTGCGGCTGACGAATACGCCGGCGTCCATTTCGCGCTCGATCATTGTTGCCCAAGCCTTCGCCTCTGCCTGGGTGTTGAAAGTGCGGGTCTGTTGGGGCCACCCTTTACGCCTGATTTGGGCGTGCCACTGGTATGGGCCTTTCTTCCTGATCGTCGCCATCGTCAATCGCACTGTGCCAAAAATGTGCCATTAATCCTACAGGAATACCCATGGAACCCGCAAAACCCCTGCTAATCCGCGAAACCTTTCCAGTCGGGCCTTTGCAGTGCAACTGCACCATCATCGGCGACCCGCTGACGAAGAAGGCCATCGTGGTCGATCCCGGCGGGAATCCTGATCTGATCATGGCGCGCCTGGAGGCCCATGGCCTCAAGGTGGTGAGCATTATCCACACCCATGCCCATCTTGATCACTTCCTTGCCTCGGGGCAGATGAAGGAGAAGACCGGCGCCACGCTGCACCTGCACAAGGAGGATCAGTTCCTCTGGGACAACCTGGAGATGCAGTGCCGCATGTTCGGCGTGCCCTACACCCCGGTGCCGGCGCCGGACCAGTGGCTGGCCGATGACGAGGAGCTGGCCTGCGGCTGTGGTGTAGCCCTGCACACGCCCGGGCACACGCCGGGTTCGATGAGCTTCTGGTTCGCCGATGCCAAGCTGCTGATCGCCGGTGACACCCTGTTCCGTCGCGGTATCGGCCGTACCGACCTGTGGGGCGGCGACTACGCCACCATCGAGCGTTCGATCAGGCAGCGCCTGTATCGCCTCGACGAGGACGCGACCGTGGTCACCGGCCATGGCCCGGACACGCGCCTGGGCGACGAGATGCGCGAGAACCCGTTTATCCGTGCCTGAACCCGCTGTCGCGGGCGCTGTCTACACTGGCATTCTGCCGTCCCTCGAGGAGAAATCGCCATGCCCCGTCTATCCCTGATCGCTGCTTGCTCCGCTGCACTGCTGCTGGCCGGCTGTGCCTCGCAGAATCCTTATGACCAGAGCGCCCCGAGTTCGAACAGGACGGCCACCTATGGCGGTCTGGGCGCCCTGGCCGGCGCTGCCGCTGGCGCCCTGATCAATCACGACAACCGCGGCAAGGGCGCGCTGATCGGCGCTGCGGTGGGCGGTGCGGCCGGTGCCGGTTATGGCTACTACGCCGACAGGCAGGAGGCCGAGCTGCGCCGGCAGATGCAGGGCACCGGGGTCGAGGTGCAGCGCCAGGGCGACGTCATCCAACTGATCATGCCGGGCAACATCACCTTCGCCACCGATTCGGCAGAAATCGCCAACAGCTTCTACGCCCCGCTGAACAACCTGGCCAACTCCTTCCGTCAGTACAACCAGAACAGCATCGAGGTGGTCGGCCACACCGACAGCACCGGCTCGCACAGCTACAACATGAGCCTGTCGCAGCGTCGCGCGCAGAGCGTGGCCAGCTATCTGATCGCCCAGGGCGTCGACGGCAGCCGGGTCAGCACGCGTGGCATGGGGCCTGACCAGCCGGTGGCGACCAATGCCACTGCCGAAGGGCGTGCGCAGAACCGTCGTGTCGAGGTCACCCTGCGGCCGCTGCCGGGCGTGCAGTGACGCACGCGCCACGGACCTGCTGCAGATCGCAGTTCTCGTCCGCCCAGGCTGTTAAGCTTGGGCGGAACTTCGCCGCGCCCTGTTAGCTCGAAGGCTGCGGCAAGTCTGCCCATACCAAGAATCTGCAAGGAAATCCTATGAAGACCAGGCGTAATCTGATCGCAGCCACTGCGGTCATGGCCCTGTTGGCTGGCTGTACCACCAATCCCTATACCGGCGAAAGCCAGGCTAGCAAGGCCGGTATCTATGGCGGCATCGGCGCTGCGACCGGGGCCGTGATCGGCGCGGCCACCTCGAGCAAGAAGGACCGTACCAAGGGCGCGCTGATCGGTGCGGCTGTCGGCGGCGCCGCCGGTGGTGGTTATGGCTATTACGTCGATACCCAGGAAGCCAAGCTGCGTCAGACCCTGCAGGGCACCGGCGTACAGGTGCAGCGCAACGGCGATGACCTGAAGCTGATCATGCCGGGCAACATTACCTTCGCCAGCAACTCGGCGGATATTTCCAGCAGCTTCTACCCGACCCTCAATTCGCTGGTGCTGGTGTTCAAGGAATTCGACAAGAACGGCGTGAATATCGTCGGCCATACCGACAGCACCGGCTCCCAGGAGCTGAACCAGAGCCTGTCGCAGCGTCGCGCGCAGAGCGTGGCCAACTACCTGACCGCCAACGGCGTGCCGGGGCAGCGCATCTCCGCTTACGGCGCCGGCCCGAGCCAGCCGATCGCCAGCAACGCCACCGATGCCGGGCGCGCGCAGAACCGTCGCGTCGAGATCAATCTGCGTCCGCTCTGAGTCGCCGATTCGCTGCAACGAAGCCCTCGCTTGCGAGGGCTTTTTTCTGGCTCTTCGCATTCTCGCGGGGAAGGTACGCTTGACACCGGACTGGCAAGTTTGTGTGCGTATCGCTTGCTGACTTAGCACTATCCATTACCGCGTGTACTGAGCGTTTGGGTTGCGCCCCTTACGGGCGCCACACCTTTCTTGCTTGCCCAAGAAAGGTGTGCCAAAGAAGGGCACCCCGACATCCGGGTTTCGCTACGCGAAACTTCCCTCGTTCCGGCGCCGCTCCGGGGGCCGGCTTACATGGGCCATCCCTGGCCCATTAAGCCTTTCGCCGCATCCATGCGGCTCATCCCCCTACGCAACACCTCCACTCGGCCTCCTGAAGGGGACCGGGTCGCGGGCTTGCGACATCTCCGCAAGATCAAAGTCGGCAGCGTTTGGCTTTTGCTCTTGAAGCGCGGATCTCACAGACGACGCCCAAATCCCCTTCAGGAGGCCGAGTGGAATCACCGTGGAAGGGGTTGAGCGACATGGATGTCGCGAGAGCCGTGATGGGCCAGGGATGGCCCTTCATCGGTGGGCCGCATCCGGTCGTGCCCCTGTAACGGTGATGGAGCGAGGGAACCCCGGCGCAGCCGGGGCCGGATGAACGGGGTGTGTTTCTTTGCTTACTTTCTTTGCACAAGCAAAGAAAGTGAGTCGCCCGTCAGGGGCGAAACCCATCAGATCAGACGACACGCTAAGGAATAGTGCCAAGTCATCGACAGCTAACACGTTATTGCCAGTCCGGTGTCAACCCGCACTTTCCCAAATATGCGAAGAACCTTTTTTCTGCCCGCTCGTTGCGCACGGACTTCATCAGCGGCCACTCCGGCGACCGCCTGTCGTCTCCGTTCTGGCAAGAGGCCGGTCATTCGAAAACTGACTAGACTGCTTTCTGGGGTTCTGTGAAGTCCGCGTGCGGGGTGCCCGTGCGCGCTGGTTCTGGATGACCGAGGGAGTGCGAATGGAGGACAGAGCTGTCGAGCGGCCGCCCATGCCGTGGATGCCGCTGCTGGTGGGGCTTGGCTTGTTGATCGGTCTGGGTGGCCTGATCTTCTGGCAGTGGAGCACGTTGCAGGAGCGCGAGCGGGAGAACAGCCACCGCCGCTTTCAGCTGGAGGCCCAGGAGGTTGGACAGCGCGTGCTGGCGCGCATGCGCACCTACGAGATGGTCCTGCGTGGCGTATCCGGGTTGATGATAGGCAGCGATCATGTCTCGCTGGACGAGTGGCAGCGCGCGCTGGATCAGTTGCAGGTCCAGGACCGCTACCCCGGTATACAGGCGGTGGCCTGGGCCCGTTACCTGGTGCCGGAGCAGTTTGCCGACTTCGAGGCCGAGGTGAAGGCCAGCGGCCGTCTCGACTATCAGATATTCCCGCCTGGCGAACGCGAGCAGTACCTGCCCATCGAATACGTCAGCCCGCTGGACTGGCGCAATCGTCGTGCCCTTGGTTTCGACATGCTCAGCGAGACGGCGCGGCGAGTGGCGATCGAGCGCAGTATCGAAACCGGCGAGGCCAGCCTCAGCGGCCCGCTGATACTGCGCCAGGAGGTCGAGGTCGACGTGCAATCCGGCGTGCTGCTCTATCTGCCGGTGTTTCGTCCAGGAATGCCGGTCAATACCGCCGAGCAGAGACGCTCCGCATTGCTGGGCATGGT
This sequence comes from Ectopseudomonas guguanensis, assembly GCF_900104265.1. Classification (GTDB taxonomy): domain Bacteria; phylum Pseudomonadota; class Gammaproteobacteria; order Pseudomonadales; family Pseudomonadaceae; genus Aquipseudomonas; species Aquipseudomonas guguanensis. The sequence continues at coordinate 59,875 of NZ_FNJJ01000014.1, read as the reverse complement.
GCATGGCGCCTTTCGTAGCCATGACCTGATCGATGGCATTCTCGGAACGCAGGCGCGGTCGTTCTATATCGTCCTGAAAGACCCGCAGGCGACCGACCTGCAGCTGATCACCGGCGAGCCCAGAAGCAATGGCTGGCGCCCGCGCTTTCGTAGCCAGCAGGAGCTGTCGCTGTACGGGCGCACCTGGGCGCTGGAGGTGATCGGCACGCCTGAATACGAGCGCAATGTGCAGGACCGCAGCGGCACCTTCGGGCTGTGGGCCGGGCTGGCTGCGACGCTGCTGCTGGCGTTGCTGCTGGGTGGTTTTCTCTACCAGCGCGAACGCAAGCTGCAGGTCAGCGAGCGGGCCGCCCTGGCGCTGCGCGAGCGCGAGGAGCGTTTTCGCCTGCTGGTCGAACGCCTGCCGGTGGCGACCCTGCTGTGCGACGACAAGGGGCGCATCGAGATGGCGAACCGCAGCGCTGCCGAGCTGTTCGACTGCCCACTCAATGCGCTGCCCGGCGAAACCATACTGCGGGTGCTGCCCAACATCGAATCACCGAAAGACCTGCAGGCGCAGCTGGCCGAGAGTGATGAGCGCATGGTGCGCACCTTACGCGGCGAGTCGATCCCGGTCAGCATCAGCCTCAACCCGTTGCACGAAGGCAGCAGCTACCTGATCAACCTGGTGGATCTGCGTGCGCGCAAGGTCGCCGAAGAGCGTTTTCGTCTGGTGGTCGAGGCCTCGCCCAATGCCATCGTTCTGGTCGATGGTCTGGGGCGCATTGCCATGGTCAACCGGCAGACCGAGCTGCTGTTCGGTTACGAGCGACAGATGCTGCTCGGCGAACCGGTGGAAATGCTCCTGCCGGCGGCACAACGCGGCAGCCACGTGGCGCTGCGTCGCGGTTACCAGGCCATGCCCGAACAGCGGCGCATGGGCGGCAATCGCGAGTTGTTCGGCCTGCATCGCGAGGGCCGCATGATTCCCCTGGAAGTCGGTCTGTCGCCGATTCGCAGTGGCGACGAGAACCTGGTGCAGGCCGTGATCATCGATATCAGCGAGCGCAAGGCGGCCGAGCAGAAGCTGCACGAGCAGGCCGAGCAATTGCTGTTGGCCAACCGCTACAAATCCGAATTTCTCGCCAACATGTCCCATGAGCTGCGCACGCCGCTCAACAGCATCCTGATCCTCAGCGATCAACTGCGTCAGAACCTGGCGGGCAACCTCACCGAGAAACAGACCAAGCACGCGGACATCGTGCACCGCGCCGGTAGCGACCTGCTGCAGTTGATCAACGACGTGCTCGACCTGGCCAAGGTCGAGTCCGGGCGCATGCAGCTCAAGCTCGAGCCGATCAACATGCAGGACGTGCTGGTGGAGCTGGACGCCAGCCTGCGGCCGATGGCCGAACTCAAGGGCCTGCGTCTGCACACCGAACTGGAGGCCGGCGTGCCGCGGGTCATCCACACCGATCGGGTGCGCCTGCATCAGATCCTGCGCAACCTGCTGTCCAACGCCCTGAAGTTCACCGATCAGGGCGAGGTTACCCTGAGCGTCAGCAGCCAGGGCCGCCAGGAGGACGAACGCGAGCTGCTCTGCTTCAGTGTGCGCGACACGGGGGTTGGCATCGACCCGGCGCAACACGAGCAGATCTTCCAGGCCTTCCAGCAGCTCGACGGCTCCACCAGCCGGCGTTTCGGCGGTACCGGCCTGGGACTGGCCATTACCCGTCAGCTGGTGCTGGCGCTGGAGGGCGACATTAGCCTGCAGAGTGCGCCTGGCCAGGGTTCCACCTTCACCGTCAGATTGCCGGTGCAGACCGCTGCGCTCAGCGTCGAAGCACCGGCCGAGGGGCCGCTGCGGGCTGGTGAGGGGCCACCGCTACTGATCATCGAGGACGACGTCAACTTCGCCTCGGTGATCGCCGAGGAGGCGCATGCCCACGGCTTCTCCAGCGTGCATTGCCGTACCGGCCTGCAGGCCCTGGCTCTGCTGCAGCAGGAGTCGTTCCATGCGGTGATCCTCGACATCCTGCTGCCTGATCTCAGCGGCTGGCAGCTGTTCCGCCGTCTGCGCGCCCAGCCGACCCATCGTCACACCCCGGTGCATATCATTTCCTGCGTGCCGCAACCGACCGGCTGGAACGACGACGGCACGCGCTATCTGGTCAAACCCATCGGCCGCGATGAACTGGAGCAGGTTTTCCTCGAGCTGCAGCATGGCCGGCATCAGGAGCAGGCCCTGCTGCTGGTTGAGGACGTCGAGGTGGAACGCGAACACTATCGCCAACAGCTCACGGAGCTGGGGTTTCAGGTAATCGCCTGCGCCGATGGCGAACAGGCGCGCACGGCCTATGCGCAGGGCCAGTTCTGCGCGCTGGTGATCGACCTCGACCTGCCGGACCAGGATGGCTTTGCCCTGCTCGAGAGCCTCAATCAGCTGCGTCCGCTGCAAGGCATGCGCGTGGTCATCAACACTGGTGTGGACGTCACCCAGCAGACCCTGCAGCGTCTGCGCCGCTACAGCGCCGTGGTGGTGCGCAAGCACGGCGACGACACCGGCGCATTGTGCCAGGCGGTGCAGGGTTTTCTCGGCGACGTACGTGCGCCGCAATCGTCCCATGCACGGCTCAACCCGCTGCACGGCAAACGCGTGCTGCTGGTGGATGACGATGTGCGTAACGTCTATGCACTGACGGCGCTGCTCGATGAGGTGGGGCTGCGCGTCAGTTCCGCCAAGGATGGCCTGGAGGCCATCGCCAGCTACCAGCGCGACCCCTTCGACCTGATCCTGATGGACATGGCCATGCCCAACATGGATGGCTACACCGCAACGCGACTGCTCAAGCAGGAGCATGGCTGCAGGATCCCGATCATCGCGCTCACGGCCCATGCCATGAAGGGGGACCGGGAAAAATGCATCACCGCCGGTGCCGACGATTACATGGCCAAGCCGATCAGGCGTGACGAGTTGCTGGCGCTGCTGGAGCGCTGGCTGGCGATAGCGCCCGTGCCTTCGCCCGGCAATGGGCTACCCTGAGGGCAGGAGAGAGCAAGGGCAGATGGATAGAGGAGTGACGATGGCCCAGGCGCAGAGCAAGACCGCCGCCGTACCTGCCAGGCAGATTCTGCTGGTGGTGGATGATCGTATGGAGAACCTCGAGGCCATGCAGGCGCTGCTCGAGGATGGAGAGTGGCAGTTGCGCTGTGCCAGTTCCGGCGAGGAGGCCCTGCGCTGCCTGCTCGAGGAGGATGTCGGGCTGGTGCTGCTGGACGTGCAGATGCCGGGCATGGACGGCTTCGAAGTCGCCCGGTTGATGCGTGGCAACCCGCGTACCCGGCTGACGCCGATCATCTTCGTGTCCGCCATCGCCCAGACCCATGATGCGGTGCTGCGCGGTTACAGCACCGGCGCCGTGGACTTCGTGCTCAAGCCCTTCGACCCCACGGTACTGCGCCACAAGATTCAAAGCCTGCTGGAACACGAGCACAATCGCTGCGAGCTGCAGGCGCTGTCCCAGCAGCTGGAAAGGGCGCGCGCCTTCAACGCCTCGGTGCTGGCCAATGCCGCCGAAGGCATCCTGGTGGTCGGCGAGGATGGCCGCATCCAGTTCGCCAATCCCGCCATGGCGCAGATGCTCGATGGCGAGGTGGCCGATCTGGAAGGCGTCGAACTCCTGTCTTTCCTCAAGAATCCCGCCAGCGAGGGCGGCTGGCAGCAGTCGGAGTTCTACCTGCACTTCAAGCGCGAGGCGACCTACCGCGTGCACGAAGCCATGATGCGCACCTTCAAGGGTGGCTGCCTGCCGGTGGCGCTGTCGTGTTCCCCGCTGCCGCGGCAGCAACGCGCCATGGTGGTGATCGCCCTGGACATGTCGGTGGTGCGCAACCTGCACGCGCAACTGGAATCGCAGGCGGTGACCGATTCGCTGACCGGCCTGCTCAACCGTCGCGGCTTTCACAAGGCGCTGGAATCGGCGCTGGCGCGTATCGAGCGCAGCGGCCAGCGGGTCGCGGTGCTCTACCTCGACCTGGACGGATTCAAGCGCATCAACGATTCGCTCGGTCATGATGTCGGTGACCAGTTGCTGCGCCGTGTCGGCGAGCAGCTCAAGGCCTGCCTGCGCCCCTACGACAGCCTGGCGCGCATCGGTGGTGACGAATTCACCGCGTTGCTGGACAACCTCGGCCATCCCGAGGATGCCGCCAAGGTCGCGGAGAAGCTGATCGAACTGGTTTCGGTGCGGCATACCCTAGACGGCGTGGACTTCACCCTCGGCGCCAGCGTCGGCATCGCCTGCTTCCCCGAGTGCGGGCAGAGCGTGGAGGGCCTGCTGCGTTCGGCGGACATGGCGATGTACGAGGCCAAGCGCGCCGGGCGCCAGCAATACCGCTTCTTCTCCCCGGAGATGAACGGCCGCGCGCGGTCGCGCCTGATGCTCGAGGAGAGCCTGCGCCACGCCATCGAGAACGACGACTTCGTACTGGTCTACCAGCCGCAGTTCCAGCTCGAGACCGGGCGCCTGCGCGGCTTCGAGGCCTTGCTGCGCTGGCAGCACCGGGTTGCCGGCACCGTTGCGCCGAATGTATTCATTCCGCTGCTCGAAGAAACCCGCCTGATCAACCGTCTCGGCGACTGGATCTTTCGCGAGGGCGCCAGGCAACTGGCCGCCTTCAAGCAGCAGTTTGGCGAAGACATGGTGCTCAGTCTCAACGTCAGCCCGGTGCAGTTCGGTATGCCGCAACTGGTCACGGACCTGCAGCGCGTGCTCGATGCCCACGGTCTGAAACCCAGCCAGCTGGAGGTGGAGGTGACCGAAAGCGCGCTGATGCAGGACCTGGAGCTGACCCAGGCGCAGCTGCGTCATCTGCGCGAGCTGGGCGTCAAGATCGCCATCGATGATTTCGGTACCGGTTATTCGTCCCTGGCGTACCTGCGCCACTTCGAACTGGACACACTGAAGATCGACCGCCTGTTCGTCGCCAACATGCTCGACTCACCGCGCGATGCCGCGGTGGTCAGCACCATCATCGATCTTGGCCGCCATCTCGGCCTGGAGGTCATCGCCGAAGGCGTCGAAACGCAGGCGCAGCGCGAATGGCTGACGCAGCATCACTGCACCATCATGCAGGGCTTTCTGGTAGCGCCAGGGGTGCCGGCCAGCAGCGCGATGCAGGTGCCGGCGCTGCTGGACTGGAGTCAGCTACCCCTGCCGCGCGAGGAATGAAGTGCCGGTAGCGCTTCAGGCCTGCTGGTGCAGGCTGGCCAGCTCCGCGTCCTTCTCTTCCCACAGACGGTTGACCCACTGCTGGAAGGCCAGGCGGTAAGCGTCGTCCTGATCGTAGTTGCGACCGATGAACTCCCGCGGAATCTCCACCTGTCTGAAGTTCACCTGCACGGCGTCCAGACGTCCGCAGAGCAGGTCCCAGAAACCCGGTACGCCGTGCGGATAGTGGATGGTGACGTTGACGATGGCATGCAGCTGTTCGCCCATGGCATCGAGCACGAAGGCGATGCCGCCCGCCTTGGGTTTCAGCAGGTGCTTGAAGGGTGATTGCTGCTGCGCATGCTTGGCCGGGGTCAGGCGCGTGCCTTCGAGAAAGTTGAACACCGCCACCGGGTTGCTCTTGTAGCGTGCACAGGCGCGACGGGTGGTGGCCAGGTCCTGGCCGCGCTTTTCCGGGTACTTGGCCAGGTACTCCTTGCTGAAGCGCTTCATGAAGGGAAACTCCAGCGCCCACCAGCACAGGCCGATCACCGGCACCCAGATCAGTTCCTGCTTGAGGAAGAACTTCAGCAGCGGCATGCGCCGGTTGAGCAGGTACTGCAGCACCAGAATGTCCACCCAGCTCTGGTGGTTGCTGGTGACCAGGTAGGAGTGACGGGTATCGAAGCGTTCCAGGCCCTGCACCTTCCAGTCGATACGGCCGACCAGGCGCATCCAGAACTTGTTCACACCGATCCAGCTTTCGGCGATGCCATGCATGACGAAGCGCAGCGCGCGCTGGATCGGCGCGAAGGGCAGCAGCAACTTGAGCAGTGCGACGAAGAACAGCGGCCAGCACCAGAACAGGGTGTTCAGAGCCAGCATCAGGCTCGCGATCAGGCCGCGCAGCGGCGCGGGAAGAAAGTGCAGCATTGGGCGAACGCCTCCGTAGGCAGGCCGCACGCTACGCGGGCGGTCTGGTATGGGGCCTTCTACGAGCCCCGAATCGATCGAGCGCGCTGCGGCGATCCGTGCGGCAGGCTGGGTCGGCGCAAAGGTTAACGATTGTGCACTGACCTGCAAGTGCCAGAGATGACCATTGGGTATCACGCGTAGGGTGCGCCGCGCGCGCCGGCTTTTCCGGCCCGCGCGTACCTTTCCATTGGTGCGCACGGCGCACCCTACGCTTCAGCTCGGCAGATTGGCCGCCTGGATCGCGGTCAGCGCGATGGTGTAGACGATATCGTCGACCAGAGCGCCGCGCGACAGGTCGTTCACTGGCTTGCGCAGGCCCTGCAGCATCGGGCCGACGCTGATGCAGTCGGCGCTGCGCTGTACCGCCTTGTAGGTGGTGTTGCCGGTGTTCAGGTCGGGGAACACGAACACCGTGGCGCGGCCGGCCACCGGGCTGTTCGGCGCCTTCTGCCGGCCGACGCTCTCGATGGCGGCGGCGTCGTACTGCAGCGGGCCATCGAGCAACAGGTCCGGGCGCTTTTCTCGCGCCAGGCGGGTGGCGGCGCGTACCTTTTCCACTTCCTCGCCGCTGCCGGAGTCGCCGGTGGAGTAGCTGAGCATGGCCACGCGCGGCTCGATGCCGAAGGCCTGTGCCGAGTTGGCGCTCTGCAGGGCGATCTCGGCCAGCTGTTCGGCGTTCGGGTCCGGGTTCACTGCGCAGTCGCCGTAGACCAGCACCTGATCCGGCAGCAGCATGAAGAACACCGAGGACACCAGGTTGTAGCCGGGGGCGGTCTTAATCAGCTGGAGCGCCGGGCGGATGGTGTTGGCGGTGGTATGGATGGCGCCGGACACCAGGCCATCCACTTCGCCCAGGGCCAGCATCATGGTGCCGAGCACCACGGTGTCTTCCAGTTGCGCCTCGGCCATCGGTGCATTGAGGCCCTTGCCCTTGCGCAGCTCGACCATCGGCTCGACGTAGCGGCCGCGAATCAGATCCGGGTCGAGAATCTCCAGCCCTTCCGGCAGCTCGATGCCTTGTGCCCGAGCCACCGCATGAACCTCTTCCGGCCTGGCCAGCAATACGCAGCGGGCGATGCCGCGTGCCTGGCAGATGGCGGCGGCCTGCACGGTACGTGGCTCGCTGCCTTCCGGCAGAACGATACGCTTGGCCGCGGCCTTGGCTCGTTGCACCAGTTGATAGCGGAAGGCCGGTGGCGACAGGCGCAGCTCGCGCGGCGTGCCGCAGCGGTTGGTCAGCCAGTCGTGGTCGATATGCCCGGCGACGAAGTCGGAGACCTTCTCCGCGCGCTCGCGGTCGTCCAGCGGGATTTCCTTGTTCAGGCGATTGAGGTTGGTGGCCGTGTCGTAGGAGCCAGTGCTCACCGTCATCACCGGCAGGCCGCTGGCCAGGGCGCCCTGGCACAACTCCATGATGCGCGGATCGGGTGCGAAATCGCTGCACAGCAGCAGGCCGGCCAGGGGCACGCCATTCATCGCCGCCAGGCAGGCGGAGAGGATGATGTCGTCGCGATCACCTGGCGTCACCACCAGTGTGCCCGGCTTGAGCAGCTGCACGCTGTTGGCCACGGCGCGGGCACACAACACGATCTTCATCATGCGCCGTTGCTCGTAGTCGCCGGCGTTGAGGATGCGCGCGCCGAGCAGCTCGGCGATGTCCTTGGTGCGTGGCGCGTTCAGTTCGTCCTGCCAGGGAATGCAGCCGAGCAGGCGGAAATTCTCGGTCTTGAGCAGCGGCGAGAACTCCTGCAGGCGTTCGGCAAAGGCCTCGATGCCGTCCTCGCTGCGCACCTTGTTGAGGATCACGCCGAGCACCTTCGGATCCTTCGGGCCGCCGAACAGCTGCGCCTGGATCTCGATGCGGTCGGACAGTTCGCTGAGGCTCTCGTCTTCCGGCGCGCTGACCAGGATCACGTCGGCATCCAGGCTCTTGGCCAGGTGGAAGTTGACCCGCGCGGCGTAACTGGCGTGGCGCGTCGGCACCATGCCTTCGACTATGACCACGTCCTTGTCGGCGGCGGCCTGCTGATAGAGGCTGATGATCTCTTCCAGCAATTCATCCAGCTGGCCGTCACCGAGCATACGTTCGACATGGCTGAGCGGCAGCGGCTTGGGCGAGTGCAGGCCATGGGTGCGCGCGACCAGCTCACTGGAGCGTTCCGGCCCGAGGTCGCCAGCATGCGGCTGGGCGATGGGCTTGAAGAACCCGACCTTGAGGCCGCTGCGCTCCAGCGCGCCGACCAGGCCGAGGCTGATGGAGGTGAGACCGACACCGAAACCGGTGGGGGCGATGAAGAAGGTGTGCATGAAAAAGCCTCAGTCGAGCAGGGCAAGGGTATCGAGGGCGATCTGCCGCTCTTCGTTGGTCGGTACCACCAGCACGCGGGTATGCCCCTCAGCGTGGATGGCACCTGCGACGCCGCGCACGCAGCGGGCGTTGGCCTGGGCGTCGAGCTTGAGCCCGAGCAGGCTCAGGTGGTCGAGCGTCCTGCTGCGGATCAGCGCCGAGTTTTCGCCGATCCCGCCGGTGAAGATCAGCCCGTCGAGGCGGCGCAGTGCGCAGCTCATCGCCGCCAGTGACTTGGCCAGGCGGTAGCAGAACACCTCGATGGCCAGGCTGGCGCCGGCGTGGCCCTGCTCGCGGGCCTGCTCCAGGGTGCGCATGTCGTTGGACAGGCCGGACAGCCCGAGCAGGCCGCTGTCCTTGTTGAGCATGGCGTCGATCTGCTCCAGGCTCCAGCCCAGGGTGCGCGCCAGGTGGCTGTGCAGGTTGGGGTCGACATCGCCGCTGCGTGTGCCCATCACCAAACCCTCCAGCGGCGTCAGGCCCATGCTGGTATCAAGGCTGTGGCCGTTTTCCACGGCGCAGGTCGAGCAGCCGTTGCCCAGGTGCGCCACCAGCCAGCTGCTGGCGTCCGCTGGCAGGCCGGCCATCTGCGCGGCTTGCTGGCTGACATAGCGATGGCTGGTGCCATGAAAGCCGTAGCGGCGCACGCCGTGCTCGCGGTACAGCGCCTCGGGCACGGCGTAGCGGTAGGCGTGCTCGGGCAGGCTCTGGTGGAAGGCAGTATCGAATACTGCCACCTGCACCAGGTCGGGGAACAGCTTCATCGCCGCCTCGATGCCTTGCAGATTGGCCGGGTTGTGCAACGGTGCCAGCGGCGCGACCTGGCGGATTGCCTGCAGGCTGACGGCATCCAGGCGCGTGGCGCTGGAGAAATATTCGCCACCATGCACCACGCGATGGCCGATGCCGTGCAGCGCGCCAGCGGCCGCCTGCTGCACGATGGGCAGCAGGTGAGACAGGGCCAGGCGGTGGTCGGCGCCTGACAACACCAGGCTGTCCTTGTGCTCGCCCTGTTGCCAGTGCAGCACCGCCTCGGGGCTGCCCAGGCGTTCGGCCAGGCCACTGAGAATGAAGGTTTCCTGTGCTTCGTTGACCAGGGCGAACTTGATCGACGAGCTGCCGCAGTTGATCACCAGAATGTTGCGTGCAGACATTTACGCTTCCTTGAATTCATCTTGCGACCCATCCCTGGCACACCAGCCGCAGGCAAAGGGGCTGCCCAGCCTGGCCTGACGCTGCTCGGGATCGAGTACCCAGGGCCGATTCTGCCAGGGCGGTCGGTGGCGTACATGCTGAGTATGGCCACAAGCCAAGACTGCCACCCAGTCGCCATGCTCGTCCTGATGGAAATCAACGATGCGCGTGGTCCGTTTGTCCGGGCTCGGGTCGCAATCCAGGCTGGCCTTGGTTAGACTTGACCGTTCATTTCTCTTTCGCAAAAGGTCTCCCCATGCTGATCGCCGCCAACAAGGCCGTCTCCATCGACTATACCCTGACCAACGATGCCGGTGAGGTGATCGACAGCTCCGCTGGCGGCGCGCCGCTGGTTTACCTGCATGGCGCCGGCAACATCATCGTCGGCCTGGAAAAGGCCCTGGTCGGCAAGCAGGCCGGTGACGAAGTCGAAGTCTCCGTCGAGCCGGAAGACGCCTACGGCGAATACAGCGCCGAGCTGGTCGCCACCCTGAGCCGCGCCATGTTCGAAGGTGTCGACACCCTGGAAGTGGGCATGCAGTTCCACGCTTCCGGCCCGGACGGCAGCATGCAGATCGTGACCATCCGTGACATCGACGGCGACGACGTGACCGTCGACGGCAACCACCCGCTGGCCGGCCAGCGCCTGAACTTCAAGGTCAAGGTGGTGAACGTGCGTGAGGCCAGCGAAGAAGAAGTGGCCCACGGTCACATCCATGGCGAAGGTGGTCATCACCACTGAGTCGTTCAGGCGACTTGCGGTCATTCACTGCGGGTGAACCGCTGCTAAGCTCAAGCTTGCGATAAAGGCGCCTCAGGGCGCCTTTTTCATGCATGGCGGCTTGCCCGATGCAGCTGCCTTGAGGATACCGGGCCTTGCGCCCGCTGCACTGAATTCGCTGAGGAAGTTCGTCATGAGTGCCTTTCACGATCTCAATCTGCGCGCGCTGGACGGCCAGGAACTGCCGTTGGCGCCCTACAAGGGCCAGGTAGTGCTGGTGGTCAACGTCGCCTCCAAGTGCGGCCTGACGCCCCAATACGCCGGGCTGGAGAAGCTCTATCAGCAGTACAAGGGCAACGGTTTTACCGTGCTCGGCGTACCTTGCAACCAGTTCGCCGGCCAGGAGCCGGGCAGCGAGGACGAGATCCGTTCGTTCTGTAGCCTCAACTATGGCGTGACCTTCCCGCTGGGCAGCAAGCTGGAGGTCAACGGCCCCGGTCGCCACCCCCTGTATCGCCTGCTGGCGGGCGAGGGCGCGGAGTTTCCCGGCGATATCACCTGGAACTTCGAGAAGTTCCTGGTCGGTCAGGACGGCCGCGTGCTGGCGCGTTTCTCGCCGCGTACCACACCTGATGACCCGGCACTGATCCAGGCCATCGAAAAAGCGCTCGGCCTCTAGGTCTTGGCTCCTGCGTCCTCGATCAGAGGCGCAGGTGAGGCTGATCAGCCAAATCCACGGCCATTTCCTCCCATCCTCTTGTTCGCAAAGTCGCCCGGTTGCTTAATCGGGCGACTGCCGAGGAGTGCGCCCATGACCAGCTTTCCCAACGAGCCAACGCCCGCCATGGCTTCGCCGGCCGAACTGCGCGCGCTGATCGAAAGTCGCCGTGCGGTACGCCGCTTCACCCCCGAACCGGTGCCGGACGCAGTGATTCGTGATTGCCTGGAGCTGGCCGTGCTGGCGCCGAACTCCTGCAACCTGCAGCCCTGGAGCTTTCAGGTGATTCGCGACCCGGCGCTGTTGGCGCAGCTGCACCCGGTGTGCATGAGCCAGAACGCTGCGCGGGCGCCTTTGATCATCGCCGTGCTGGCGCGGCCCGACACTTGGCGCCAGGCCTGTCGCAACGTCATCGAGCAGTGGCCGGAAGCCGAAGTGCCGGCGCGCATCCGCCGCTTCTACAGCAAGACCGCGCCGTTCCAGTACAACCAGGGGCCGCTGGGACTGCTGGGGCTGTTCAAGCGGCAGCTGGTGCGGCTGATGGCGTTGCGCAAGCCGCTGATGCGCAAACCCAACAGCAAGGCCGACATGCGCCTGTGGGCGGTGAAGTCCACCGCGCTGGCGGCGCAGAATCTGATGCTGGCCTTCCAGAGCCATGGCTATGCCACCTGTCCGATGGAAGGCTTCGATGAGGTGCGCCTGCGCCGCGTGCTGGACATTCCGCGCCAGGCCATCCCCATCATGCTGCTGGCCGTCGGGCGGCAGGGCGAGAAGAGCGTGTACAACCCGCGCCTGCGCTTTCCGCTGGAGCAGCAGGTGATCTGGCGCTGATCTGGGTCAAGTCGTCGTCTCTTGAATACGGCGTAATCGTCCTTATCTAGTCTTCATCTCGGCGGGTATCTACGGACGCCTCTAAAAACTACCTGCGTTGTCATCACTGCGTTAAAAACAAGCTCGGGCGCGAGTTCGATCAAAATGCTCATTTACAGCTCGTAAACTCCGCTTTTTCGCTTGTTTTTGCCTTGTGCTGACTGCCTCGCCTACGTTTTTAGAGACGCCCTTTTTTCGGGGATGTAGTCCCGGCCCGCCACTCTGGAGGAAGGACATTTATGCGTATCGATCGTTTGACCAGCAAGCTGCAGCTTGCACTCTCCGACGCCCAGTCCCTGGCCGTGGGCATGGACCACGCCGCCATCGAACCGCTGCACCTGATGCAGGCCTTGCTGGAACAGCAGGGTGGTTCGATCAAGCCGCTGCTGATGCAGGTGGGCTTCGACATCAACAGCCTGCGCCAGGGCCTGACCCGCGAGCTGGATCAGCTCGGCAAGCTGCAGAACCCCACCGGTGACATCAACCTGTCGCAGGACCTGGCGCGTCTGCTCAACCAGGCCGACCGCCTGGCGCAGCAGAAGGGCGACCAGTTCATTTCCAGCGAGCTGGTGCTGCTCGCCGCCATGGACGAGAACACCAAGTTGGGCAAGCTGCTGCTTGGCCAGGGCGTGTCGAAGAAGGCCCTGGAAAACGCCATCGCCAACCTGCGTGGCGGCCAGGCGGTGAATGATCCCAACGTCGAGGAATCGCGCCAGGCGCTGGACAAGTACACCGTCGACCTGACCAAGCGCGCCGAGGAGGGCAAGCTCGACCCGGTGATCGGCCGTGACGACGAGATTCGCCGCACCATCCAGGTGTTGCAGCGTCGCACCAAGAACAACCCGGTGCTGATCGGCGAGCCCGGTGTAGGCAAGACCGCCATCGCCGAAGGCCTGGCCCAGCGCATCGTCAATGGCGAGGTGCCCGATGGCCTCAAGGACAAGCGCCTGCTGTCGCTGGACATGGGCTCGCTGATCGCCGGTGCCAAGTTCCGCGGCGAGTTCGAGGAGCGCCTGAAGGCCGTGCTCAACGAGCTGAGCAAGCAGGAAGGGCGCATCATCCTGTTCATCGACGAGCTGCATACCATGGTCGGTGCCGGCAAGGCCGAGGGCGCCATGGATGCCGGCAACATGCTCAAACCGGCCCTGGCCCGTGGCGAGCTGCACTGCGTCGGCGCCACCACGCTGGACGAGTACCGCCAGTTCATCGAGAAGGATGCCGCGCTGGAGCGCCGCTTCCAGAAGGTGCTGGTGGACGAGCCGAGCGAGGAGGACACCATTGCCATCCTGCGCGGCCTCAAGGAGCGCTACGAGGTGCACCACGGCGTGACCATCACCGACGGTGCGATCATTGCCGCGGCCAAGCTCAGCCATCGCTACATCACCGACCGCCAGTTGCCGGACAAGGCCATCGACCTGATCGACGAGGCCGCCAGCCGCATCCGCATGGAGATCGACTCCAAGCCGGAGGAGCTGGACCGTCTGGATCGCCGCCTGATCCAGCTGAAGATCGAACGCGAGGCCTTGAAGAAGGAAGATGACGAGGCGACCAAGAAGCGCCTGGTCAAGCTGGAAGAAGATATCGCCAAGCTGGAGAAGGAATACGCCGACCTGGAGGAAATCTGGAAATCGGAGAAGGCCGAGGTTCAGGGATCGGCGCAGATTCAGCAACGCATCGAACAGGCCAAGACCGAGCTGGAAGCCGCGCGGCGCAAGGGCGACCTCAACCGCATGGCCGAGCTGCAGTACGGGGTGATCCCGGATCTGGAGCGCAGCCTGCAGATGGTCGACCAGCACGGCAAGAGCGAGAACCAGCTGCTGCGCAACAAGGTCACCGACGAGGAAATCGCCGAGGTCGTGTCCAAGTGGACCGGCATTCCGGTAAGCAAGATGCTCGAAGGCGAGCGCGAGAAACTCTTGAAGATGGAAGGCCTGCTGCACCAGCGGGTGATTGGCCAGGACGAAGCGGTGGTGGCCGTGGCCAATGCCGTGCGCCGTTCCCGTGCCGGCCTGGCCGATCCGAACCGGCCGAGCGGCTCGTTCCTCTTCCTCGGCCCGACCGGGGTGGGCAAGACCGAGCTGTGCAAGGCGCTGGCCGAGTTCCTCTTCGACACCGAGGAAGCGCTGGTGCGCATCGACATGTCCGAGTTCATGGAGAAGCACAGCGTCGCCCGTCTGATCGGTGCGCCGCCCGGCTATGTCGGCTACGAGGAGGGCGGTTACCTGACCGAGGCGGTGCGGCGCAAACCGTACTCGGTGGTGCTCATGGATGAGGTGGAGAAGGCCCACCCGGATGTGTTCAACGTGCTGCTGCAGGTGCTCGAAGACGGTCGCCTGACCGACAGCCACGGGCGCACCGTGGACTTCAAGAACACCGTGATCGTGATGACTTCCAACCTCGGCTCGGCGCAGATCCAGGAGCTGGTCGGCGACAAGGAAGCGCAGCGCGCGGCGGTGATGGACGCGGTGAGCAGCCATTTCCGTCCCGAGTTCATCAACCGCATCGACGAGGTGGTGGTGTTCGAGCCGCTGGGCCGCGAGCAGATCGCCGGCATCGCCGAGATCCAGCTCAAACGCCTGCGTGGTCGCCTGGCTGAGCGCGAACTGAGCCTGGAGCTGACGCCGGAGGCATTGGACAAGCTGATTGCTGTCGGTTACGACCCGGTGTATGGCGCGCGCCCACTCAAGCGCGCGATCCAGCGCTGGATCGAGAACCCGCTGGCGCAGCGTATCCTGGCTGGCGACTTCGCCCCCGGTGCGCAGGTCAAGGCCAAGGTGGAGGGCGAGGAGATCGTCTTCGCCTGACCGCTTGCCGCGTAAACACGAAGGCCTGCCAAATCGGCGGGCCTTTGCTTTTGTAGCCCGGATGAAATCCGGGAAATGGGCGTCAGGTGTCCCCGGGTTGCATCCGGGCTACGGGATATGCCCAGCCTGCTCCCTCTCCCATTTATGGGAGAGGGTTGGGGAGAGGGTGGTTCAGGCGACTCGGCGTTACCGGATAGGCCCTCTCCCCCGGCCCCTCTCCCGCAAGCGGGAGAGGGAGACTGGGCTTGTCCTTCAGCAACAGCCGCCCCAATGCCTCTTCGAGGTGTGGCCGATACCGGGGTTGAAGGTGTTGGTCGGGGCGAGCTCGCGGTAGAAACCGGCCAGTAGCCCGGATGAAATCCGGGCAGTCGGCGTCAGTTTTCCCGGATTGCATCCGGGCTACGGTGCTGCGCGTTTCGTGTAGGAGCGGCTTTAGCCGCGATTTTTCTCGTTCGCGGCTAAAGCCGCTCCTACGTATGGACTCAGCGTCCTAGCAACAGCCACCCCAATGCTTCTTCTTCGAGGTATGGCCGATGCCGGGGTTGAAGGTGTTAGTCGGGTCGAGCTTGCGGTAGAAACCGGCCAGGGCCGGCTTGGCCACGTACAGGTGGCCGACGTTGTGCTCGGCCGGGTACTCGGCGCGGCGTGCGTCCAGCAGTTTCCACATGCGGTGTTCCATCTCGATCGGGTCGATGCCCTTCCTGACGATGTAGTCCTGATGGAACACGTGGCAGAAGAAGTGCCCGTAGTAGAGCTTGTGGATGATCTGCTCTTCCATCTCCTGCGGCAGTGTCTCGACCCAGTCGCGGTCGTTGCGGCGCAGGGCGATGTCCAGGGCGAGGATGTCTTCGACGCTGCTGCGGTGTGCCTCGCGGTAGCGAATGGCCGCGCCGGCGATGGCGAAGCGATGCAGGAAGGCCTTGCGTCCCTCATCGGCATCGCACTCGAAGAACGCGCCGCTGGCGCTGCCGGTGAAGTACTCGGTGAGGAAGGCGCGGGTCTGCTCCAGGGTGTCGTTGGACACCCGCACCAGCAGGTGATGCTCGTAACGGTCGCGGTACTCGCGCATGCGCGCCGGCAGGTGGCTGGGCAGCAGGTTCATCAGCGCCTGGATCACCTTGTCGGTCACCCCACGCAGGCCGAAACGCTCGAAGAAGCCGTCGACCCGGCTCTTCATGGCGAAGGCGGCCGGCACCCTGGCGGTGCCGAATTTGTCGATCACCAGGAAGGTATCCTTGCCGTATTTCTCGCCAATGTCGAAGGCGGTGCGGTGGATGTACTCGCCGGCAATCGGCAGGCGTGGCAGTTTGGCCAGCAGGTGACGGCGCACTTCGGTCAGATCGTGCGGGTCGTTGCTGCCGATGTAGAACACCGTGCTCGGCTCCTTAGGGAAGGTGTCCAGGCGCACGGCGAACAGGCACAGCTTGCCGGCCGAGCCGGAGGCCTCGAACAGGCGCGACGGGTCGGCGTTGAAACGCGCCGGGGTGTCGGCGTCGACATCGCGCACGTGCTCGCCGTAGCGCGCGTCGGAAGCCTTGGCGTGTTCTTCGTTGCGCACCTGCTGCGGTGTGTAGTCGCCGTTCTGCAGGCGGGTGAGGATCTCCTCGGGGCTGTTGCCCAGCTCGATCCCCAGGTGATTGACCAGCTCCAGCGAGCCGTCATCCTTCACCTGCGCGTAGAGCGCCAGTTCGGTATAGGCCGGGCCGCGGCGTACCAGGGCGCCGCCGGAGTTGTTGCAGATGCCGCCGAGCACCGAGGCGCCGATGCAGGACGAGCCGATCACCGAATGCGGCTCGCGATTCAGCGGCGCCAGCGCCTGCTCCAGGCGATCCAGGGTGGCGCCGGGCAGACAGACTACCTGCTGGCCATCGTTGATCAGCTGCACGCCGGTGATGCGCAGGGTGCTGATCAGCACGATCTCACGGTCGTAGTCTTCGCCATCGGGGGTCGAGCCTCCGGTCAGGCCGGTATTGGCCGCCTGCATGATGACGATGCGATCGGCCGCCACCGCGGCCTGCAGGACGCGCCACTGCTCCAGCAGCGAGCCGGGGCGCACCACCGCCAGCACATTGCCCTCGCCGGTGCGATGGCCCTTGCGAAAGCGCCGTGTCGATTGTTCATCGGTCAGCACATGGCTGGCTCCAACGATCTGGCGCATCTGCGCCAGCAGGGCGTCGCGGCTCAGGGAGGCGGCAGCGGTCATCGGCTCAACGCTCCTTTACCAGCAGGTCCGAGGTGATCTCGGCGATGGACTTGGCGCCAGTCAGCACCATGGCCACGCGCATTTCCTTCTCGATCAGGTCGAGCAGGTTGCTCACGCCAGCGCCGCCGGCAGCGGCCAGGGCGTAGATGAAGGCGCGACCGAGCAGCACGGTGTCGGCACCGAGGGCGAGCATGCGCACCACATCCAGGCCGGTGCGGATGCCGGAGTCGGCGAGGATCTTCAGCTCGCCCTTGACCGCGTCGGCGATGGCCGGCAGGGCGCGGGCACTGGACAGTACGCCGTCGAGCTGACGACCGCCATGGTTGGAAACGATGATGCCGTCGGCGCCGAAGGTCACCGCGTCGCGGGCGTCTTCCGGGTCGAGGATGCCCTTGATCACCATCGGGCCGTCCCAGAAGTCGCGGATCCATTCCAGGTCCTTCCAGGAGATCGACGGATCGAAGTTGGCGCCCAGCCAGCCGATGTAGTCAGCCAGGCCGGTGGGATTGCCGCGGTAGGCGGAGATGTTGCCCAGATCGTGCGGCTTGCCCATAAGGCCGACGTCCCAGGCCCACTGCGGATGAGTCATGGCCTGCAGCACACGGCGCATGGCGGCGTTCGGGCCGCTCATGCCGGAGTGGGCGTCGCGGTAGCGCGCGCCGGGCACCGGCATGTCCACGGTGAACACCAGGGTCGAGCAGCCGGCAGCCTTGGCGCGCTCCAGGGCGTTCCTCATGAAGCCGCGATCTTTCAGCACATAGAGCTGGAACCACATGGGCCGGTCGATGGCCGGCGCCACTTCCTCGATCGGACACACCGACACGGTGGACAAGGTAAAGGGAATGCCCTTGGCCGCTGCCGCCTTGGCTGCCTGCACCTCGCCGCGACGGGCGAACATGCCGGTCAGGCCGACCGGCGCCAGACCTACCGGCATCGACATCTTCTCGCCGAACAGCTCGGTGGACAGGTCCAGTTCGGACATGTTCTTCAGCACGCGCTGGCGCAGTTCGATGTCCGACAGGTCGGCGACGTTGCGGCGCAGGGTGTGCTCGGCATAGGCACCGCCGTCGACGTAATGGAACAGGAAGGGCGGCAGCTTGCGTTCGGCTGCGGCGCGATAGTCGGTAGAGGCAGAAATGATCATGGGCTCATCCTGTTGCTGAAAAGGGGAAGCGTAGCCTGACGGCAAGAGCCCCGGCGTGGCCGGGGCGCTTTCGGTGATGCGGGTCAGTGCACCAGCGGGTCGCTGACACCCAGCACGTAGATCGCGACCATCGCGATGATGCCGGTGAACAGCACGTAGTACAGCGTCGGCCAGATGGTCTTGCGCAGCGTACTGCCTTCGCGGCCGAGCAGGCCAACGGTGGCCGAAGCGGCAACCACGTTGTGGATCGCCACCATGTTGCCGGCAGCAGCGCCTACGGCCTGGACCGCGACGATCAGCGCGCCGGAGATGCCCAGGCTGCTGGCCACGCCGAACTGGAACTGGCTGAACATCATGTTGCTGACGGTGTTGGAGCCGGCGATGAAGGCGCCCAGAGCGCCGATGCTCGGCGCCAGCAGCGGGTAGATGCCGCCAACGCTGTCGGCTACCCAACGGGCCATGAGGATCGGCATGCTGGACAGTTCGGCGCCGTTGACACCGGAGTTGATCAGAATGCGCACCATCGGCACGGTGAACAGCAGCACGAAGCCTGCGCTGAGCAACACGCTGGAGGATTCCTTCACCGCCTTGCCCAGATCACGTGCCTTCATGCCGTGCAGGAAGAAGGTGGCCAGAACCACTGCGACCAGAATGCCGCCCGGCAGGTACAGTGGCTGGAAGTTGGCGCTGATTCCGGTTTCGCCGAGCAGATCGGGGAAGTTCACCACCACCGCCTTCAGGGCATTACCGACATCCGGGAACACGCGGCTGACCACTAGCAGAGCACCGACCAGTACGTAGGGCAGCCAGGCGCGCAGGGCGCTCATCGGTTTGGCAGTGAGCTCGTCGAGCTTCATCTCGACGGTGCCCAGCCACTCGCTCGGCCATTTGTCCGCCGGGGCGAAGTCCCAGGTCTTCTTCGGTACCAGGAAGCCGAAGCGGGCAGCGCTGGTGACGATGGCCAGGCCGATCAGGCCGCCCAGCAGCGACGGGAATTCCGGGCCGAGGAACACGCCGGTGAAGACGTACGGCACGACGAAGGCCAGGCCGGCGAAGATCGCGAACGGCAGCACTTCCAGGCCGGCTTTCCAGCTTTTCTCCTGACCGAAGAAACGGGTCAGCATCATCGCCATGATGGTCGGCATGATCACGCCGACAGTGGCGTGGATGATCGCCACTTCGCTGGTGATCAGTTGCAGGAACTGCGCCCAGGACGAGCCCTGTTCGACCAGCTGTGCGCCGATGGTGGCGGTGTCCAGGCCGGTGTTGAGGCCGACGATGATCGGCGTTCCGACCGCGCCGAAGGAGACCGGTGTGCTCTGTACCAGCATGCCCATCAGCACCGCGGCCATAGCCGGGAAACCAATGGCCACCAACAGCGGAGCGGCGATGGCCGCCGGCGTGCCGAAGCCCGAGGCGCCTTCGATGAAGCAGCCGAACAGCCAGGCGATGATGATGGCCTGGATGCGACGATCAGGGCTGATGGTGGTGAAGCCGGCGCGAATCGCGGTGATGCCGCCAGAGTGCTTCAGGGTGTTCAGCAGCAGGATTGCGCCGAAGATGATCCACAGCAGGCCCAGGGTGATCAGCAGGCCTTGCAGCGTGGAGGCGAGTACGCGGTTGAGGGTCATGTCCCAGGCGAACAGGCCAACCGCGGCAGTGAGCAGGTAGACCAGTGGCATGGCGTGCTTGGCCGGCCAGCGCAGGCCGATCAGCAGAATGGCTGCAAGCAGGATCGGCGAGAACGCCAGCAGGGCGAGAATTCCGTTGGACATTGGGAGTTACTCCACACGAGCGCGCGACTGGCGCGGCAGGGATGAGGCGTTATCGAACAGGCTTGCAGCGCATGGGGCTGTCATGGCGAGACCTCGATGGTTTGTTGTTCTTGTTGGTTAAATTGGTAATACCAATTTACAAAGTTGCGGGCTCAGGTTAAAAGTTGCTCAATAGGCTGTCAAATCGAGATGCTAAGACTTTGGTCGCATAGTGCTTGCTTGTTCAGCAAAGACGGGCGCTATAGGCTTGCGCCATGAGGCTTTTGGCCTGGTCAAACCAGTGGAGAAGTGGGTGATGGAAGTAGGTCTGGTGCGGCAGCGGCGTCTTTCGGACGACATCGTCGCGCAACTGGAAACCATGATTCTCGAGGGCACCTTGCGTGCCGGTGAGAGGCTGCCTGCCGAGCGTGCGCTGGCAGAGCAATTCGGCGTTTCCCGACCCTCCCTGCGTGAAGCGATCCAGAAACTGGTGGCCAAGGGGCTCCTGGTCAGCCGTCAGGGCGGTGGCAATTATGTGGCCGAATCGCTTGGCTCGACCTTCAGCGACCCTTTGCTGCAGCTGCTGGAGAACAAGGAGGATGCCCAGCGCGATCTGCTGGAGTTTCGCCATACGCTGGAGGGTTCCTGCGCCTACTACGCGGCCCGACGGGCGACCGAAATCGACCGGCAGCGCCTGACCGAGGCGTTCGAGGCGTTGCAGGACTGCTATGCGCGGGCCGGCAAGGTGACCCGCGCCGAGGAAGGCGCCGCCGATGCGCGTTTCCACCTGGCGATTGCCGAGGCCAGCCACAACGCCGTGCTGTTGCACACCATCCGTGGCCTGTTCGACCTGCTCAAGCGCAACGTGGTGACCAACATCGGTGGCATGTATGCCCAGCGCGAAGAGACCCGTGACATGCTGATCGGTCAGCACCGCGCGCTGTACGAAGCGATCATCGAAGGGCGCGCCGAAGACGCGCGAAATCTGTCCAACCAGCACATCGATTATGTGCAGGAAGTGCTTTCGGAAGTGCAGTTGGAGGCGCGGCGGGTGGAGCGGGCGCAGCGCCGCGGAGCGGTCAGGCCGTAGGTAGGCCGCGCGCACCGCTGTTGGCCTTCATTGCGCTAAGCCGGTTGTGACGCAAAGGAATATTGGTGCGCATGGCGCACCCTACGGGAGGCAGCGGCCGGGCCGTAGGGTGCGCCGTGCGCACCGCTCCGTCCTTCGTCTCGGCCTTTTCCCAAGGTTCGCAGCTGAGGCTGGCCGCTGCGCTCAGTCGTCCTTGCCCTTGCTGCGCATGGCGCGCTGGACTTCGCGGTTGGCGTCGCGCTCCTTCTCGACGTGACGCTTGTCGAAATCCTTCTTGCCCTTGGCCAGGGCGATCTCGCATTTGACCAGGTGCTGCTTCCAGTACAGCGACAGGGCCACGCAGGTGTAGCCCTTCTGCTGCACGGCGCCGAACAGCTTGTCCAGCTCGCGTTTGTGCAGCAGCAGCTTGCGCGTACGGATGGGGTCGGCGATGACGTGAGTGCTGGCGGTTTTCAGTGGGGTGATATGCGCCCCCATCAGCCAGGCCTCGTCGTCCTTGAGCAGCACGTAGCTGTCGACCAGCTGCGCCTTGCCGGCGCGCAGGCTTTTCACTTCCCAGCCGGCCAGGGCGACGCCCGCCTCGAACTTCTGTTCGACGAAGTAATCGTGCAGCGCCTTCTTGTTCAGCGCGATGGTGCCTTGAGGATGTTTCTTTTGCTTAGCCATAGGGCGCGCATTATAGGGAGTCGCCCACGCCTGCGCCATGGGGCTTACCGCGTCAAACTTGAGCCCATGCCGCTAATCTCCGACAATGCGCGATCTTTTTTCCCGCAGTATGGGGTCTTGGCCGCGATGGCGAGCGACAAAATTTCAATTCACGGTGCCTGGGCCAGTCGCTGGGTGTTCATTCTGGCTGCCACCGGCTCGGCCGTCGGCCTCGGCAATATCTGGAAGTTCCCCTACATGACGGGCGTCTACGGTGGCGGTGCGTTCGTCGTGATGTACCTGTTCTGCATCGCCCTGGTCGGCGTGCCGATCATGCTGGCGGAAACCCTGATCGGCCGGCGCGGCCGGCAGAGCCCGGTCAACGCGATGAAGAGCCTGGCCATTGAAACCGGTGCCTCCAGGCATTGGTCGCTGGCGGCACTGATGGGCATGGTCGCTGCACTGTTGATCCTGTCCTTCTACAGCGTGGTGGCCGGTTGGTCGCTGGATTACATCCTCGGCATGGGGCGTGGCGACTTCACCGGCATCAGCGCCGATGGCGCCGGTGCGGCCTTCGGCGGGCTGACGTCCGATCCCTGGCGACTGACCCTGTGGCACAGCCTGTTCATGCTGGTCACCGCTTTCGTCATCGCCAAGGGTGTGGTCGCCGGGCTGGAGCGCAGTCTGCGTATCATGATGCCGCTGCTGTTCGTGCTGCTGCTGGTACTGCTGGGCTACAGCTTCACCACCGGGCATTTCCGCGAAGGCTTCGATTTCCTCTTCCATTTCGATCCGAGCAAGGTGCAGGACGGCATTCTCGCCGCCATGGGCCACGCCTTCTTCACCCTCAGTGTCGGCGTCGGCTCGATCATGGTCTACGGCGCCTACATGCCGAAGAAAGCCTCGATTGGCGCCACCGTGCTCACCGTCGGCCTGCTCGATACCCTGGTGGCGCTGACCGCCGGTATGGCCCTGTTCCCCATCGTCTTCGCCGCCGGCCTGGAGCCGGGCGGTGGCCCCGGCCTGATGTTCGTCACCCTGCCGATCGCCTTCGGCAACATCGCCTTCGGCCAGGTCATGGGGCTGGTGTTCTTCGTGCTGGTGGCGGTGGCCGCCTGGAGCTCGTCGATCTCCATGCTGGAGCCGGCCGTGGCCTACTTTGTCGAGAAGACCGGGGGCAGTCGGGTCAAGGTGACTGCAGTACTGGCGCTGTTCTGCTGGTTGATCGGGATGGGCACGGTACTGTCGTTCAACCTCTGGGCCGAGGCCAAGTTCTTCGTCTTCGCCGAGGACGGCTTCCACCTGCTGCAGTGGGGCGCAGAGGGTGGCAAGACCTTCTTCGACAGCATCGATTACCTCACCAGCCGCATTCTGTTGCCGCTTGGCGGCCTGTCCTTCGCCTTGTTCGCCGGCTGGGTGCTGAGTCGCGACGCCGTGCGTGAAGAGCTGGCGATCAGAAGCCCGCTGCTGTTCAATCTGGCTCTCTGGCTGATTCGCGTCGTGGCGCCGATCGGCGTGCTGATCGTATTCATCGCGGAGCTGAGCAAGTAAATGACTACTCGAATCCAGCGCTCGGCGTTGCTGCCTTACCCGGCGCAGGCGCTGTTTGACCTCGTCAATGATGTGGCCAGCTACCCGCAGTTTCTGCCCTGGTGCAGCGCCAGCGAGGTGCTGGAGGTCAGCGAGACGCACATGCTGGCCAGCCTCGAAGTGGCCAAGGGTGGTATCGGTCAGCGCTTCGTTACACGCAACGCGCTGCTGCCCGGGCAACGCATCGAGATGAACCTGCAGGAAGGGCCGTTCACCAGTCTCAACGGCGTCTGGGAATTCAAGGCGTTGGGCGACAAGGCTTGCAAGATCAGCCTGGACCTGACCTTCGACTATGCCGGCCCGCTGGTGCGTGCCACGCTGGGCCCGCTGTTCAACCAGGCGGCCAACACCATGGTCGACGCCTTCTGCCAACGAGCCAAGCAGCTGTATGGATAAGCCGAGCATCGCCATCGAAGTGGTCTACGCCCTTGCCGAGCGGCAGAAGCTGCTGCGTCTGTCGGTGCCGGTCGGCACCACGGTGCGTGAGGCGGCGTTGCGCTCCGGCATGCAGCAGTTCTTTCCCGAGCTGGACCTGAAGCAGGCGCCGCTGGGTATTTTCGGCAAGGCGGTAAGCAAGCCGGAAGAGCGCGTGCTGGAGGAGGGTGAGCGCGTCGAGATCTATCGGCCGCTGATTGCCGATCCGAAGGAAGTACGTAAGCAGCGTGCGGCTAAAGCAAAAGCGCGGGAAGAGGGTGAGGAGTCAGCCTGACTTCCGCGAGGTTGCTCGGCAGGGCACAGATACGAAAAAGCCCGGAGCGATCCGGGCTTTTCGTGTCCGCTTGTTACTGCGGATCGGTGTCCAGCGGCTCGGGTGTCGGAACCGGGACGGTCTCGACCTGATCCACTTCGCGCTGGATCTGCTCCAGCAGCGAGCCGGGTGCCGGCGGGGTATCTTCCTGCGGCTTGGCTTGCGGCTGCGCGCTGCTGGTGTCGCCGCTTTCACCCATGATCGCCTGGTCACGGCTGACACCAGGCATGAAGTCGCCGGCCAGGCCGACCAGTTGATCGTTGCCGTCGAACACCAGGCTCACGCGCTCCTGAAAACGCTGGCCGCCGCCTGGCTGGATGCTGTACAGATAATCCCAGCGATCGGCGTGGAAGGTGTCGGTGATCAGCGGGTTGCCCATGATAAACCGCACTTGGCGTCGGGTCATTCCAGGGCGCAGCTGGTCTATCATGTCCTGTGTGACGACATTGCCCTGTTGAATGTCGATCTTGTAAACCCCGGGGAATGAACAACCGGCGAGTGCGAAGAGCCCGGTCAGCGACAGGCTGGTCAGCAAGAGCTTGGTTTTTTGCATCGGAGGGTGACTTCCACTATCTTGGGCAACTTGAACCCCGGATCATACCCGTATTGAAGGGTGCTGCGAAGCAGCATCCATGAGAAAGCAGACCATGGTTGAAAATAACGAACTGCGCAAAGCTGGACTGAAGGTGACTCTGCCACGAGTCAAAATCCTGCAGATGCTCGATAACGCCGAGCACCGCCACATGAGCGCGGAGGATGTCTACAAGGCGCTGATGGAGGCGGGCGAGGACGTCGGCCTGGCCACCGTCTATCGTGTGCTGACCCAGTTCGAGGCCGCCGGCTTGGTGGTGCGTCACAACTTCGATGGCGGTCATGCCGTGTTCGAGTTGGCCGACAGCGGCCATCACGATCATATGGTCTGTGTCGATTCCGGCGAAGTGATCGAGTTCTTCGATGCCGAGATCGAGAAGCGCCAGAAGGAAATCGTGCGTGAGCACGGTTTCGAGCTGGTCGACCACAATCTGGTGCTGTACGTACGCAAGAAGAGCTGATGCTTCTGCAGTCATGAAAAAAGCGACCCTCGGGTCGCTTTTTTTATTGCCGTAGCCCGGGCGCAATCCGGGGCGGACTTGCATCTAGGCTATGTACCGATTTGCAGGAGCGAGCTCTGCTCGCGAAGCTTGCAACCTCAACTCCGTTCGCGAGCAGAGCTCGCTCCTACAAGGTCTACGCATTGGTTGGGGCGCAGTCAAAATGGCCTCGGATTCCATCTGCGCCACAGACCCTAGGCTGCCTGCGCGTTGGTTACCATCTTGCGGGCGTGAGCCAGAGATTCCTCGGTCAGATCGACGCCGCCGAGCATGCGTGCGATCTCCTCGACGCGGCCGCTTTCATCCAGCTTGCTCACCGCCGTGGACGTGGCATCTTCGCCGCGTCGCTTGTGCACGAACAGGTGCTGGTGGCCCTGGGCGGCTACCTGCGGCAGGTGGGTAACGCACAGCACCTGGCCACGTTCACCGAGACGGCGCAGCAGCTGGCCGACCACTTCGGCGGTCGGGCCGCCGATGCCGACGTCCACCTCGTCGAATACCAGGGTCGGTACGCGCGAGGTCTGCGCGGTGATCACCTGAATCGCCAGGCTGATACGCGACAGTTCACCACCGGAGGCCACTTTGGCCAGGCCGCGCAGCGGCTGGCCGGGGTTGGCGCTGACCATGAACTCCACGCTTTCCAGGCCATTGGCATGCGGCTCTTCGCTGTTGATTGCCTGCAGCTGGATGCTGAAGCGACCGCCCGGCATGCCCAGTGCCTGCATCTCCCGCTCCACCGCAGCCGCCAGGCGTTCGGCAGCATTGCCGCGCAGCTTGCTGAGTTCGGCGGCCTTTTCCTGATAGTGACGCGCGTAGGCCGCCAGCTCTTCGGCCAGGCGTTCGCCTGCTTCATCGTCGGCGTTGAGGTTTTCCAGCTCCTCGAACAGTTGTTGCTGCAGGGCGGCCAGTTCGCCGGGCTGGATGCGGTGCTTGCGCGCCAGGGTATAGATGGTGTCCAGGCGTTCTTCGAGAAACTGCTGGCGCTGTGGGTCGGCGTCGAAGTGATCGACGAAGCGGTTCAGCTCGCCGACGGCTTCTTCCACCTGAATCTGTGCGCTGGCCAGCAGGTTGCTCGCCTCTCCCAGCGCGCCGCCCTGGCCGCCGAACGCACCGAGACGGTTGAGGCTGGCGGTCAGTGCCGACAGCACATTGCCGGCATCGCTTTCGCTGCACAGATCCAGCACCTGGCGGCAGGCGCCGAGCAGCGCCTCGGCATTGCTCAGTGCCTTGTGTTCCTGTTCCAGCTGTTCCAGTTCGTTGTCTCCCAGCGCCAGATTTTCCAGCTCTTCAAGCTGATAGCTGAGCAACTGGTGGCGGGCGCGCTGTTCGTCACCCTGGCTGGAGATGCGCTCCAGCTCGTTGCGCGTCTGCTTCCAGCGCTGCGCGGCCAGCTGCACCTGGCGCGCCAGTTCCTGGCTGCCGGCGTACTCGTCGAGCAGGCGGCGGTGGGTGTCGGTCTTGAGCAGCGACTGGTGCTCGTGCTGGCTGTGGATATCGATGATCAGCTCGCCAATGGCCTTGAGGTCGGCCTGCGGGCAGGGGCTGCCATTGATATAGCCGCGCGAGCGGCCTTCGGCTGTGATCACCCGGCGCAGGATGCACGGGCCATCGCTGTCCAGGTCGCGCTCGGCGAGCCAGGCGCGGGCCTCGGGAATGTCCGTCAGGTCGAAGCTGGCGAGAATGTCCGCCTTGTCCGCACCGGGACGCACCACGCCGCTGTCGGCGCGATCGCCCAGGCACAGGCCGAGGGCGTCGAGCATGATCGACTTGCCGGCACCGGTCTCGCCGCTGATGGCGCTCATGCCGGCGTCCAGCTCGAGGTCCAGATGGTCGACGATGGCGTAGTTGTGAATGGACAGGTGCACCAGCATGGCGAACGCTCCCGAGTTGATGTCTGGTTATTTATACAGTGTTTTTTCTTTTCCTGGCAATCCTCCCTATCGCCCCTTGAAAGCTGGGGAATTGGCTCCATATACGCGGCAGGTGCGCGGGCCGGACCCGCGCCGATTCATTGGAGAGGAGATAGGCATGGCTGACGAACAGAACCTGGATACGCAGAACCCCGAGACTCAGGCGGCCGAGAACGCCGCGCCGAGCGACGACCTGGCGGCTCGCGTACAGGCCCTGGAAGAGCAGCTGGCTGCGGCGCAGGATCAGTCGCTGCGCGTAGCGGCCGAGCTGCAGAACGTGCGCCGTCGCGCCGAGCAGGACGTGGAGAAGGCGCACAAGTTCGCCCTGGAGAAATTCGCCAACGACCTGCTGCCGGTAGTCGACAGCCTGGAGCGTGGGCTGGAGCTGTCCAGCCCGGACGACGAAGCCATCAAGGGCGTGCGCGAGGGCATGCAACTGACCCTCAAACTGTTCCTCGACACCCTGGCGCGCCATCAGCTTGAAGCGATCGAGCCGCATGGTGAGCCGTTCAATCCGGAGCATCACCAGGCCATGGCGATGGAGGAGAGCACCCACGTCGAGCCGAACTCGGTGCTCAAGGTGTTCCAGAAGGGCTATCTGCTCAACGGTCGTCTGCTGCGCCCGGCCATGGTCGTGGTCAGCAAGGCGCCGACCACCCCGCCGCCGTCCATCGACGAGCAGGCTTGAAATTTTCGGGGGCGACCCCATTTCTGAGTCAAGCGTTTTAGTGCTACCGGCGCCTGTGAAACGAGGCGACGGAAAAATCAAAGTTTCGGGAGAATTTTCATGGGCAAAATCATCGGTATCGACCTGGGGACCACCAACTCCTGCGTCTCCATTCTGGAAAACGGTAACGTCAAGGTGCTGGAGAACGCCGAAGGCGCTCGCACCACGCCGTCCATCATCGCTTATGCAGGCGACGGCGAAATTCTGGTTGGCCAGTCGGCCAAGCGCCAGGCCGTGACCAATCCACACAACACCCTGTACGCGGTCAAGCGCCTGATCGGTCGTCGTTTCGACGAGGACGTGGTGCAAAAGGACATCGGCCTGGTGCCGTACAAGATCACCAAGGCCGACAATGGTGACGCCTGGGTCGAAGTGAACGGCCAGAAGATGGCGCCGCCGCAGATCAGCGCCGAAGTGCTGAAGAAGATGAAGAAGACCGCCGAGGACTACCTGGGCGAGCCGGTGACCGAGGCGGTGATCACCGTTCCGGCCTACTTCAACGACAGCCAGCGCCAGGCTACCAAGGATGCCGGTCGCATCGCCGGTTTGGACGTCAAGCGCATCATCAACGAGCCGACCGCGGCTGCGCTGGCCTATGGCATGGACAAGGCCAAGGGCGACCACACCGTGATCGTCTACGACCTGGGTGGCGGTACCTTCGACGTGTCGGTGATCGAGATCGCCGAAGTCGACGGCGAGCACCAGTTCGAAGTGCTGGCCACCAACGGTGACACCTTCCTCGGTGGTGAGGACTTCGACATTCGCCTGATCGACTACCTCGTCGACGAGTTCAAGAAAGAAACCGGCATGAACCTCAAGGGCGACCCGCTGGCCATGCAGCGCCTGAAGGAAGCTGCCGAGAAGGCCAAGATCGAGCTGTCCTCGAGCCAGCAGACCGACGTCAACCTGCCGTACATCACTGCAGACGCCACCGGTCCGAAGCACCTGAACGTGAAGATCTCCCGTTCCAAGCTCGAGTCGCTGGTCGAGGACCTGGTGCAGCGCACCATCGAGCCGTGCCGCATCGCGCTGAAGGACGCCGGTATCGACGTCAGCAAGATCGACGACGTGATCCTGGTCGGCGGCCAGACTCGCATGCCGCTGGTGCAGAAGACCGTTGCCGAGTTCTTCGGCAAGGAGCCGCGCAAGGACGTCAACCCGGACGAAGCCGTGGCCATGGGCGCTGCCATTCAGGGCGCGGTACTGGCTGGTGACGTCAAGGACGTGCTGCTGCTGGACGTCTCCCCGCTGACCCTGGGTATCGAAACCATGGGTGGCGTGATGACTGCGCTGATCGAGAAGAACACCACCATACCGACCAAGAAGTCGCAGGTGTTCTCCACTGCCGACGACAACCAGAGCGCCGTGACCATTCACGTGCTGCAGGGCGAGCGTAAGCAGGCTGCGCAGAACAAGTCCCTCGGCAAGTTCGACCTGGCCGAGATTCCGCCGGCTCCGCGTGGCGTGCCGCAGATCGAGGTGACCTTCGATATCGACGCCAACGGCATCCTGCACGTGTCCGCCAAGGACAAGGCCACGGGCAAGCAGCAGTCCATCGTGATCAAGGCCAACTCCGGTCTGTCCGAGGAAGAGATCGAGCAAATGGTGCGTGACGCCGAGGCCAACGCCGAGGAAGACCGCAAGTTCGAAGAGCTGGCCACCGCGCGCAATCAGGGCGATCAGCTGGTGCATGCCACCCGCAAGATGCTCACCGAGGCGGGCGACAAGGCTACTGCTGACGAGAAGGCCGCCATCGAGAAAGCCATTGGCGAGCTGGAAGTGGCGATCAAGGGAGACGACAAGGCGGCCATCGAAGCCAAGATGAACGCGCTGTCCGAAGCTACCACGCCGCTGGCGCAGAAGATGTACGCCGAGCAGCCGCAAGGTGGGGCCGCGCAGGCTGACGCCGGCGATGCCAAGGATGCCGGTGACGACGTGGTCGACGCTGAGTTCGAAGAGGTCAAGGAGAACAAGTAAGGGGCTCGGCCCGGCAAGCGGGCCGCCTCTTCTTTACGCTCCACCGTCGCTCGCGACGGGCAGGATTCGCCGCGCGGGAGCCTTCTCCCGCGTCGGCGTATCTGGAGCTCACGAATCTGAGAGTGCAGCACAACTATGGCAAAACGTGACTATTACGAGGTCCTGGGGGTCGAGCGCGGCGCCAGCGAGGCCGAGCTGAAGAAGGCCTATCGACGCCTGGCGATGAAGTACCACCCGGATCGCAATCCGGATGACAAGGGCGCCGAAGAGAAATTCAAGGAGGCCAACGAGGCCTACGAAGTGCTCTCCGACGCCAGCAAGCGTTCAGCCTACGATCAGTACGGCCATGCCGGTGTCGATCCGCAGATGGGCGGCGGCGGTGGCGCCGGTTTCGGCGGTGCCAACTTCTCCGACATCTTCGGCGACGTGTTCAGCGACTTCTTCGGCGGTGGTCGTGGCGGCTCGCGTGGCGGTGCCCAGCGTGGCAGTGACCTGCGCTACACCCTGGAGCTGGACCTGGAAGAAGCGGTGCGCGGCACCACCGTGACCATTCGCGTGCCGACCCTGGTCGGTTGCAAGACCTGCGATGGCAGCGGCGCCAAGAAGGGCACCAGCCCAGTGACCTGTACCACCTGTGGCGGCATCGGCCAGGTGCGCATGCAACAGGGCTTCTTCTCCGTGCAGCAGACCTGCCCGCGCTGCCACGGCAGCGGCAAGATGATCACCGACCCCTGCGGCAGCTGCCACGGTCAGGGACGGGTGGAAGAGAGCAAGACCCTGTCGGTCAAGGTGCCGCCGGGCGTCGATACCGGTGACCGTATTCGTCTGTCCGGCGAGGGCGAGGCCGGTACCCATGGCGGCCCGGCCGGTGACCTCTACGTGGTGGTCAACGTCCGTGAGCATGCGATCTTCCAGCGTGACGGCAAGCATCTGTACTGCGAAGTGCCGATCAGCTTCGCCGATGCGGCGCTGGGCGGCGAGCTGGAAGTGCCGACCCTCGATGGCCGGGTCAAGCTGAAGATCCCCGAAGGCACCCAGACCGGCAAGCTGTTCCGCCTGCGCGGCAAGGGTGTGGCGCCGGTGCGTGGCGGCGCGGCGGGCGATCTGATGTGTCGGGTGGCGGTGGAAACGCCGGTCAACCTGACCAAGCGTCAGCGCGAGCTGCTCGAGGAGTTCCGCAAGTCGCTGCAGGGCGACGACTCCCACTCGCCCAAGGCCAGTGGCTGGTTCGAAGGCGTGAAGCGCTTCTTTGGTGACGTATAACCACGGCTGCAGGCGGCAGGTGGCAGGCTTCAAGCCTTTCGCCTGCGGCCTGAGGCCTGCAGCCTGGAGCTGATTTTATGCAACGTATTGCAGTGATGGGCGCCGCCGGGCGCATGGGCAAGACCCTGATCGAGGCCGTGAGCCAGGCCGAGGGCGCAACGCTCAGCGCGGCCATCGATCGCGCCGAAAG
Organism: Ectopseudomonas guguanensis; assembly: GCF_900104265.1. Classification (GTDB taxonomy): domain Bacteria; phylum Pseudomonadota; class Gammaproteobacteria; order Pseudomonadales; family Pseudomonadaceae; genus Aquipseudomonas; species Aquipseudomonas guguanensis. The sequence continues at coordinate 28,725 of NZ_FNJJ01000014.1, read as the reverse complement.
CAGCCTGATCGGCGCCGATGCCGGTGAACTGGTCGGCCTGGGCAAGATCGGCGTGACCCTGGCGGGTGATCTGGCGGCGGTGGTCGATGATTTCGACGTGCTGATCGATTTCACCCATCCGTCGGTGACGCTGAAGAACCTGGAAGTCTGCCGCGCCGCCGGCAAGGCCATGGTGATCGGCACCACCGGTTTTACCGTGGAAGAAAAGCAGCAGCTGAGCGAAGCGGCCAAGCAGATCCCGATCGTCTTCGCCGCCAACTTCAGCGTCGGCGTCAACCTGTGCCTGAAACTGCTGGATACCGCCGCCCGCGTGCTGGGCGATGACGTGGATATCGAGATCATCGAAGCGCATCACCGGCACAAGGTCGATGCGCCGTCCGGCACCGCGCTGCGCATGGGTGAAGTGGTCGCCGATGCGCTGGGACGTGATCTGCAGAAGGTCGCCGTGTATGGCCGCGAAGGTCAGACCGGGGCGCGCGAGCGCGAGACCATCGGTTTCGCCACCGTGCGTGCCGGCGACGTGGTGGGAGATCACACCGTGCTGTTCGCCGCCGACGGCGAGCGTGTGGAGATTACCCACAAGGCCTCCAGCCGCATGACCTTCGCCAAGGGCGCGGTGCGCTCGGCGCTGTGGCTGCAGCAGCGTTCGCCTGCCCTGTACGACATGCAGGACGTGCTGGGTCTGCGCTGAGGCGAATGTGTGACTGAGGCGTCTTATCGGGTGGACCGAAAAAGGGTTTTCCTGTAAGCTTCCTGTTTTAGTGTGTCCACTAAAAGTTACGCAGAATGGCTCAAATAAAAAAGCGGGATGACCTTCACACGTCATCCCGCTTTTTTACAACCTGCGTTTGCTTCAAGCCTTGATCGAGACGGAGGTCTTCTTGACTAAGCCAGCCCCCAAACCTGCCATTTTGGCCCTTGCTGACGGCAGCATTTTTCGCGGCGATTCCATCGGGGCCGATGGCCAGACGATCGGAGAGGTGGTGTTCAACACCGCCATGACCGGCTATCAGGAAATCCTTACCGATCCGTCCTATGCCCAGCAGATCGTCACCCTGACTTACCCGCACATCGGCAACACCGGTACCACGCCGGAGGATGCCGAGTCCAATCGCGTCTGGGCTGCTGGCCTGATCATTCGCGACCTGCCGCTGATCTCCAGCAACTGGCGCGACAAGCAACCGCTGGACGAGTACCTGAAAGCGAACGGCACCGTCGCCATCGCCGGTATCGATACCCGCCGCCTGACCCGCATCCTGCGCGAGAAGGGCTCGCAGAATGGCTGCATCCTGGTCGGTGACGACGCCACCGAAGAGAAGGCGCTGGAACTGGCGCGCAGTTTCCCGGGCCTCAAGGGTATGGACCTGGCCAAGGAAGTCACCTGCGACAAGTCTTACGAGTGGCGCTCCAGCGTGTGGAGCCTGGAAAGCGACAGCCATCCGGAAATTGCCGCGGCTGACCTGCCGTATCACGTGGTTGCCTATGACTACGGCGTGAAGCTGAACATCCTGCGCATGCTGGTCGCCCGTGGTTGCCGCCTGACCGTGGTGCCGGCGCAGACGCCGGCCAAGGACGTGCTGGCGCTGAATCCCGATGGCGTGTTTCTCTCCAACGGCCCTGGCGACCCCGAGCCGTGCGACTACGCGATCGAGGCGATCAAGGAAATCCTGGAAACCGAGATTCCGGTGTTCGGCATCTGCCTCGGCCACCAACTGCTGGCCCTGGCCTCCGGCGCCAGGACCCTGAAGATGGGCCACGGCCACCACGGCGCCAACCACCCGGTGCAGGACCTGGATACCGGCGTGGTGATGATCACCAGTCAGAACCACGGTTTCGCCGTGGATGAAGGCAGCCTGCCGAGCAACCTGCGGCCGATCCACAAGTCGCTGTTCGATGGCACCCTGCAGGGTATCGAACGTACCGACAAGGCCGCCTTCAGCTTCCAGGGTCACCCCGAAGCCAGCCCAGGCCCGCACGACGTTGCCCCGCTGTTCGACCGTTTCATCAATGAAATGGCCAAACGCCGCTAAGCCCCGCCGAGCAGAGAATTCGAGAAGACCATGCCAAAACGTACAGATATCAAAAGCATCCTGATCCTCGGCGCCGGCCCCATCGTCATCGGCCAGGCCTGCGAGTTCGACTACTCCGGCGCCCAGGCCTGCAAGGCGCTGAAGGAAGAAGGTTTCCGCGTCATCCTGGTGAACTCCAACCCGGCCACCATCATGACCGACCCGGCCATGGCCGACGCCACCTACATCGAGCCGATCAAGTGGGCCACCGTGGCCAAGATCATCGAGAAGGAGCGCCCGGACGCGCTGCTGCCGACCATGGGCGGCCAGACCGCGCTGAACTGCGCCCTGGATCTGGAGCGCCACGGCGTGCTGGAAAAGTTCGGCGTCGAGATGATCGGTGCCAACGCCGACACCATCGACAAGGCCGAAGACCGCTCGCGCTTCGACAAGGCCATGAAGGACATCGGCCTGGCCTGCCCGCGTTCGGGCATCGCCCACAGCATGGAAGAAGCCTACGGCGTGCTGGAGATGGTGGGTTTCCCCTGCATCATCCGCCCCAGCTTCACCATGGGCGGCACCGGCGGCGGCATCGCCTACAACCGTGAGGAGTTCGAGGAAATCTGCGCCCGCGGTCTGGACCTGTCGCCGACCAACGAGCTGCTGATCGACGAATCGCTGATCGGCTGGAAGGAATACGAGATGGAGGTGGTCCGCGACAAGAAGGACAACTGCATCATCGTCTGCTCCATCGAGAACTTCGACCCGATGGGCGTGCACACCGGCGACTCGATCACCGTGGCCCCGGCGCAGACCCTGACCGACAAGGAATACCAGATCATGCGCAACGCCTCCCTGGCGGTGCTGCGTGAGATCGGCGTGGAAACCGGCGGCTCCAACGTGCAGTTCGGCATCTGCCCGAACACCGGGCGCATGGTGGTGATCGAGATGAATCCGCGCGTGTCGCGCAGCTCGGCGCTGGCCTCCAAGGCCACCGGCTTCCCCATCGCCAAGATCGCCGCCAAGCTGGCCGTCGGTTACACCCTCGATGAGCTGTCCAACGACATCACCGGCGGCCGCACTCCGGCGTCCTTCGAGCCAGCCATCGACTACGTGGTGACCAAGGTTCCGCGCTTCGCCTTCGAGAAGTTCCCCAAGGCCGACGCCCGTCTGACCACCCAGATGAAGTCCGTGGGTGAAGTCATGGCCATCGGCCGTACCTTCCAGGAGTCGGTGCAGAAAGCCCTGCGCGGTCTGGAAGTCGGCGTCGCCGGTTTCGATCCGAAGCTCGACCTGAACGATCCGGAAGCCGAAAGCACCCTGCGCCGCGAGCTGACCGTGCCCAGTGCCGACCGCATCTGGTACGTGGCCGATGCCTTCCGTGCCGGCAAGACCGTCGCCGAAGTGTTCGAGCTGACCCGCATCGACGAGTGGTTCCTGGTGCAGATCGAGGATCTGGTCAAGGACGAGGAGAAGGTCAAGACCCTCGGCCTGTCCGCCATCGATTACGACCTGATGTTCAAGCTCAAGCGCAAGGGCTTCTCCGATGCGCGCCTGGCCAAGCTGCTGGGCGTTTCCGAGAAGAGCCTGCGCGCGCACCGCCACAAGCTGAAAGTGCTGCCGGTGTACAAGCGCGTGGACACCTGCGCCGCCGAGTTCGCCACCGACACCGCCTACATGTACTCGACCTACGAGGAAGAGTGCGAGGCCAACCCGTCGAGCCGCGACAAGATCATGATCCTCGGCGGCGGCCCCAACCGTATCGGCCAGGGCATCGAGTTCGACTACTGCTGCGTACACGCCGCGCTGGCCATGCGTGAAGACGGTTTCGAGACCATCATGGTCAACTGCAACCCGGAAACCGTCTCCACCGACTACGACACCTCCGACCGCCTGTACTTCGAGCCGGTGACCCTGGAAGACGTGCTGGAAATCGTCCGCGTCGAGCAGCCCAAGGGCGTGATCGTGCAGTACGGCGGCCAGACTCCGCTGAAGATCTGCCGCGCGCTGGAAGAAGCCGGCGTGCCGATCATCGGCACCAGCCCCGAGGCCATCGACCGTGCCGAAGACCGCGAGCGCTTCCAGCAGATGGTGCAGCGCCTGAACCTGCGTCAGCCGGCCAACGCCACTGCACGCAGCGAGGACGAAGCCCTGGCTCTGTCCAAGGGCATCGGCTACCCGATGGTGGTGCGTCCGTCCTACGTACTGGGCGGCCGGGCGATGGAAATCGTCTACCAGGAAGAAGAGCTCAAGCGCTACATGCGCGAAGCGGTGAAGGTGTCCAACGACAGCCCGGTACTGCTGGATCGCTTCCTCAACTGCGCCATCGAGGTGGACGTGGATGCGGTCAGCGACGGCGAGACCGTGGTGATCGGTGCGATCATGCAGCACATCGAACAGGCCGGCGTGCACTCCGGTGACTCCGCCTGCTCACTGCCGCCTTACTCGCTGCCGGCGCACATCCAGGACGAGATTCGCGAGCAGGTCAAGAAGATGGCCCTGGAGCTCGGCGTGGTCGGCCTGATGAACGTGCAGATGGCCGTGCAGGGCGAGGACATCTACGTCATCGAAGTGAATCCGCGCGCCTCGCGTACCGTGCCGTTCGTCTCCAAGTGCGTCGGCGAGTCGCTGGCCAAGGTGGCGGCGCGTGTCATGGCCGGCAAGACCCTGGCCGAAGTCGGCTACACCCAGGAAATCATCCCGCCGTTCTTCAGCGTCAAGGAAGCGGTGTTCCCCTTCGCCAAGTTCCCGGGCGTCGACCCGATCCTCGGCCCGGAGATGAAGTCCACCGGTGAAGTCATGGGCGTCGGCGACAGCTTCGGCGAAGCCTTCGCCAAGGCCCAGCTGGGTGCCAGCGAGATTCTGCCGAATTCCGGTTGCGCCTTCATCAGCGTGCGTGAGGACGACAAGGCCGAGGCCGTTCAGGTTGCGCGCGATCTGGTCAGCCTGGGCTTCGAAGTGGTCGCCACCGCCGGCACCGCCAAGGTGATCGAGGCCGCCGGTCTGCCGGTGCGCCGCGTGAACAAGGTGACCGAAGGTCGTCCGCACGTGGTCGACATGATCAAGAACGACGAAGTCACCCTGATCATCAATACCACCGAGGGGCGTCAGTCCATCGCTGACTCCTACTCGATCCGTCGTAACGCCCTGCAGCACAAGATCTACTGCACCACCACCATCGCGGCGGGGCAGGCGGTCTGTGAGGCGCTCAAGTTCGGTCCCGAGAAGACCGTGCGCCGGCTGCAGGATCTGCATGCAGGAATCAAGGCATGAACAAGTACCCCATGACCGTCCAGGGCGCTCGCGCCCTGGAAGAAGAGCTGGCGCACCTGACCAAGGTGCGTCGTCCCGCACTGAGCCAGGCGATCGCCGAGGCTCGCGAACTGGGCGACCTCAAGGAAAACGCCGAATACCATGCCGCGCGTGAAGAGCAGGGCATGGTCGAGGCGCGTGTGCGTGATATCGAAGGTCGCCTGCAGAACGCGGTGATCATCGACGTCACCACTATCGAGCACACCGGCAAGGTGATCTTTGGTACCACGGTGGAAATCGCCAACGTCGAAACCGACGAAAGCGTGACCTACCAGATCGTTGGCGAAGACGAAGCCGACATCAAGCAGGGCAAGATCTCCGTCGGCTCGCCCATCGCCCGTGCCCTGGTGGGCAAGAGCGAGGGTGACGTGGTCGGCGTGCAGACTCCCAGTGGCCTGGTCGAGTACGAGATTGTCGAAGTTCGCCACATCTAAGCCACAACAGCCGTCGCGGGCCGCTGCCGTCAGTTGGCAGTTGGCCCAGACCCTTTGGGTCGGCGGCTTGTGGTTGTTGCAGTTCGTCATTCTGCCAGCCATCGGCCAGACGGGCCTGGCACCCTTGCTGGTGCAGGAGATAGCCGAGCGCCTGGTGCCGCTGCTGGTTGGCCTCACGGCCGTGTGCGTGGCGCTGCAGGCCTTTGCCCTGCTGCGCAGTGACGGGCTTTCGAGTCTGTTGCGGGATATGCGTGGGCAGTTGCTGCTGACCGTTGCGGTCATGGCCCTGAGTTACTTCGTGACGCTGCACCAATGGCCCGAGGCCCAGTACTGGCTACGCTTCAGCTATCTGGTGATGGCCTTCTGCGGGCTGTTGCTGGTGCTGCAGCCCGTGCCGGGGAAGGAGCGGTCCTGATCTGCAAGCCACAGGCCTCAAGCAAAAGGAGCGCTTGCGAACATCAGCGTCATGGGCTCACCGTGGATAGCCTGTAGCCTGTAGCCTGTAGCCTGTAGCCTGTAGCCGCTTCAGCCCTGATAACGAATCACGTTGGACAGGTTGCGATTGGGCTTGGGGTTCTTGCGATAGAGCAGGGCGACCTTGCCGATCGACTGTACCAGTTCGGCGCGGCCGGCTTCGCACAGGGCGCCGATGGCAGTCTGGCGATCCTCGCGTTCGGCGAGACGCAGCTGTACCTTGATCAGTTCATGATCGTTCAGGGCGCGGTCCAGTTCGGCCAGCACGCCTTCGGTCAAACCGTTGTCCGCCACGATCAATACAGGTTTCAGGTGGTGGCCGATAGATTTGAATTGTTTCTTCTGCTCTTGAGTGAGCGGCATAATCGTTAGTACCTAATTCGGTCTGGAAAACGGCGCCTATCTTACCCGAGCCCGCGCAGTTATTCATGGCCCGTTGAGTTCGAGGTTTCAGTGGCACGTTCCAAGACCAGCCAGCGTTGGCTGAAAGAACATTTCGACGATCCCTACGTGAAGATGGCGCAGAAGGACGGCTATCGCTCGCGGGCCAGCTACAAGTTGCTGGAAATTCAGGAGAAGGATCGCATTCTGCGCCCCGGTATGACCGTGGTCGATCTCGGCGCTGCGCCGGGCGGCTGGTCGCAGGTCACCAGTCGGGTGATTGGCGACAAGGGGCGACTGATCGCCTCGGACATTCTGGAAATGGACAGCATTCCCGACGTCACCTTCATCCAGGGCGACTTCACCGACGATGCGGTCTTCGCGCGCATTCTCGAGGCCATTGGCGAGAATCCGGTCGACCTTGTTATTTCCGATATGGCCCCCAATATGAGTGGGGTGAGAGCGGCCGATCAGCCGCGCGCCATGTATCTGTGCGAGCTGGCGCTGGATCTGGCCGGGCGCGTGCTGCGCCCCGGCGGCGATTTCCTCATCAAGATTTTCCAGGGTGAGGGTTTCGATACCTATCACAGGCAGGTGCGCGACAGCTTCGACAAGGTGCAGATGCGCAAACCGCTGTCCTCGCGCGATCGCTCGCGTGAGCAATATCTGTTGGCGCGCGGCTTTCGCGGCTTGTGAGTTGAAACTGGTGTCCGCTGCGTCGGTCTCAGTGGCATAAACCTCATAAAGGGTTACAGACGGTGCCTGCGGGATGCGGGCGTTTGGTGTAAGTTAGGTCGGTATATCATTGGTCGTCATGGGAAGCCTGCTTCGCCACGAGGCCTGCTTCAGAGGGTAGCTAATTGAACGACATGGCAAAGAATCTGATCCTGTGGCTGATCATCGCGGCGGTGCTGGTTACCGTGATGAACAACTTCTCCAGCCCGAGCGAGCCGCAGACCCTGAGCTACTCGCAATTCATCGAGCAGGTGAAGGAAGGGCGCGTCGAGCGCGTCACCGTCGATGGTTACGTGATCACCGGCAAGCGCACCGACGGCGAAGGCTTCAAGACCATCCGTCCGGCGATTCAGGACGGTGGTCTCATCGGTGACCTGATCGACAACAACGTGGTCATCGAAGGCAAGCAGCCCGAGCAGCAGAGCATCTGGACCCAGCTGCTGGTGGCTAGCTTCCCGATTCTGGTGATCATCGCCGTGTTCATGTTCTTCATGCGCCAGATGCAGGGCGGTGCCGGTGGCAAGGGCGGGCCGATGAGCTTCGGCAAGTCCAAGGCGCGCCTGCTCTCCGAAGACCAGGTCAAGACCACCTTCGCCGATGTCGCCGGTTGCGACGAGGCCAAGGAGGAAGTCAGCGAGCTGGTGGAATTCCTTCGCGACCCGGGCAAGTTCCAGCGTCTGGGTGGTCGCATCCCACGTGGCGTACTGATGGTCGGCTCGCCGGGTACCGGCAAGACGCTGCTGGCCAAGGCCGTGGCTGGTGAAGCGAAAGTGCCGTTCTTTACCATTTCCGGTTCCGACTTCGTCGAGATGTTCGTCGGTGTCGGTGCCAGCCGCGTGCGCGACATGTTCGACCAGGCCAAGAAGCACGCACCGTGCATCATCTTCATTGACGAGATCGACGCCGTCGGTCGCCATCGTGGCGCCGGCATGGGCGGCGGTCACGACGAGCGCGAACAGACCCTCAACCAGTTGCTGGTGGAGATGGACGGCTTCGAGATGAATGACGGCATCATCGTCATCGCCGCCACCAACCGTCCGGATGTTCTGGACCCGGCGCTGCTGCGTCCCGGTCGCTTCGACCGTCAGGTGGTGGTCGGCCTGCCGGATATCCGTGGTCGCGAACAGATTCTGAAGGTGCACATGCGCAAGGTGCCGATGGGTGACGACGTCAACCCTGCGGTCATCGCGCGCGGTACCCCGGGTTTCTCCGGTGCCGATCTGGCCAACCTGGTCAACGAAGCCTCGCTGTTCGCCGCTCGTGCCGGCAAACGTCTGGTGGAAATGAAGGAGTTCGAGCTGGCCAAGGACAAGATCATGATGGGCGCCGAGCGCAAGACCATGGTCATGTCCGACAAGGAGAAGCTCAACACCGCTTACCACGAGGCGGGCCACGCCATCGTCGGTCGCCTGGTGCCCGAGCATGATCCGGTCTACAAGGTTTCCATCATTCCCCGCGGTCGTGCCCTGGGCGTGACCATGTTCCTGCCGGAAGAGGATCGTTACAGCCTCAGCAAGCGCGCCCTGATCAGCCAGATCTGCTCGCTGTTCGGTGGCCGTATCGCCGAGGAAATGACCCTGGGCTTCGACGGTGTCACCACCGGCGCCTCGAACGACATCATGCGTGCCACTCAGTTGGCCAAGAACATGGTGACCAAGTGGGGGCTGTCCGAGAAGCTCGGCCCGCTGATGTACGCCGAAGAAGAGGGTGAGGTGTTCCTCGGTCGCAGCATGGGTAGCCAGAACAGCAATGTGTCCGGCGAAACCGCCAAGCAGATCGACGAGGAAGTGCGCCGCATCATCGACGAGTGCTACGCCACCGCGAAGAAGCTGCTGGTGGAGAACCGCGACAAGCTCGATGCCATGGCCGAAGCGCTGATGAAGTACGAAACCATCGATTCCGAGCAGATCGACGACATCATGAGCGGTCGCGAGCCGCGCGAACCGCGTGGCTGGGACGGCGGTGGCGACTCAGGGGCACCGCAGGCCAAGGTCGACGAAACCAGTCGTCCCGAGAAGCCCATCGGTGGGCCGGCGGCCGAGCACTAAGGTTCCCTATGTCTCGACAGCTACACCCGAGCCGGCTGCCCTGTGGCAGCCGGCTTCTTGATTTGTCCCGTCCGCAAGTGATGGGCATCCTCAATGTCACTCCCGACTCCTTTTCCGACGGTGGGCGCTTCACCGCGCGTGATGCTGCCTTGCGTCATGCCGAGGCGATGGTCGCTGCTGGCGCGACGCTGATCGATATCGGTGGTGAGTCCACGCGTCCAGGGGCACGAAGCGTTTCGCCGACCGAGGAACTGGAACGCGTTGCGCCGATGGTCGAGGCCATCGCCCGCGAGCTCGACGTGATCATTTCCGTGGATACCTCGACACCAGCCGTCATGCGCGAAAGCGCGAGGCTGGGGGCGGGGCTGATCAACGATGTGCGCTCGCTGCAGCGTGATGGCGCTCTGGATGCGGCGGCGGATACCGGGCTGCCGGTATGTCTGATGCACATGCGCGGTGAGCCGGGCACCATGCAGGACAACCCGCAGTACCCGAACATCGTTGCCGAGGTGCATGATTTTCTCGTCGAGCGCATGGCTGCATGTGCGACGGTCGGTATTCCCGCCGAGCGGATCGTGCTCGATCCGGGGTTTGGTTTTGCCAAGACCTTGGAGCACAATCTCGTCCTGTTCAGGCGCATGGCTGAACTCTCTACTCTTGGGCGCCCCTTGCTGATCGGCGTTTCACGCAAGAGCATGATCGGCAAGGTGCTCGGTCACGAGGTCGGCGAGCGGCTCTATGGCAGCCTGGCACTGGCGGCCCTGGCGTTGACCAAGGGCGCACATATTCTGCGTGTGCACGATGTCGCCGAAACGGTGGATGTGGTGCGCATGATCGCTGCGGTCGAGGCAGCGCAATAACAAGGAAAGCGTTATGGCTAGAAAGTACTTCGGCACCGATGGCATTCGTGGCCGCGTCGGGCAGTTTCCCATCACTCCGGATTTCATGCTCAAGCTCGGCTGGGCGGCGGGCATGGCGTTTCGCAAGGAAGGCAAGTGCCGCATCCTGATCGGCAAGGACACGCGCATTTCCGGCTACATGTTCGAGTCGGCCCTGGAGGCGGGGCTGGCTGCAGCAGGTGCAGACGTGCAGTTGCTCGGGCCGATGCCGACACCGGCCATCGCCTATCTGACCCGGACCTTTCAGGCTGACGCCGGCATCGTTATCAGTGCCTCGCACAATCCGCACGATGACAACGGCATCAAGTTCTTCTCCAGTGAAGGCACCAAGCTTCCCGATGATGTCGAGGCGATGATCGAGGAGTTGCTCGACCAGCCCATGAGCGTTGTCGAGTCCGCCGAGATCGGCAAGGCTTCGCGGATCAACGATGCTTCCGGTCGCTATATCGAGTTCTGCAAGGGCAGTGTGCCAAGTGGCACCAGCTTCAAGGGGCTGAAGATCGTCGTCGACTGCGCCCATGGTGCCGCCTACAAGGTTGCGCCGAGCGTGTTTCGCGAACTGGGTGCCGACGTGCAGGTCATTTCGGCGCAGCCCGACGGGTTGAATATCAACGCCGGTTGCGGCTCCACGCATATCGCCGCGTTGCAGGCCGAAGTGGTCGCGCAGCAGGCCGATCTGGGAATCGCCTTCGACGGTGACGCCGACCGCGTGCTGATGGTCGATCAATATGGCACGGTGGTCGATGGTGACGAGTTGCTGTTCATCATCGCTCGTGATCTGCAGGAGCGCGGGCGACTGCGCGGCGGCGTGGTCGGTACGCTGATGAGCAACCTGGGTCTGGAGCTGGCGCTGGCCGAGCTGAACATTCCGTTCGTGCGTGCCAAGGTCGGCGACCGCTACGTGATCGCCGAGCTGCTGGCGCGTAACTGGCAGTTGGGCGGGGAGAATTCAGGGCATCTGGTGTGTTTCCAGCATACCACCACGGGTGACGCGATCATCGCCGCGCTGCAGGTGCTGATGGCACTCAAGCGCCGTGGTCAGAGCCTGGTCGAAGCGCGCAGCGATCTGAAGAAGTGCCCACAGGTGCTGGTCAATGTGCGCTTCTCCGGCGCGCTCGATCCGCTCGAACATCCTTCGGTGAAGGAAGCCTGTGCCCGGGTGACCGAGCGTATGGCCGGGCGCGGCCGCGTGCTGCTGCGCAAATCCGGCACCGAGCCGCTGGTGCGAGTGATGGTCGAAGGCGACGAGGAAGGCAGCGTGCGCAGCTATGCCGATGAATTGGCTAAGATTGTTGCCGAAGTCTGTGCTTGATTGCGCTTGCTACCGAGGGTGCTCTTGGGTAACATCTGCGCCCTCTTTGATCGACGAGGTAAAACATGCGTCGCCCCTTGGTCGCCGGTAACTGGAAAATGCACGGTACCCGCGCCAGCGTCGCAGAGCTGATCGAAGGGTTGCGTCAGCAGGAGATGCCTGCTGGCGTCGATGTCGCGGTATTCCCCTCCAGTCTGCATATCGCTCAGGTCATCGACGGCTTGAACGGCAAGGCTGTGAAGGTGGGAGCGCAGGATTGCGCAGCGCAGGTCGAGCAGGGCGCCCTGACCGGTGAGCTGGCGGTGAGCCAGTTGGTCGATGGCGGTTGCGAGCTGGTGCTGGTTGGCCACTCCGAGCGTCGCCTGATTCTGGGTGAAAGCGATGAGATGGTCGTGCGCAAGTTTGCGGCCGTGCAGGCGGCGGGCCTGGTTCCCGTGCTCTGTGTCGGTGAAACCCGTGAGCAGCGTGAAGCGGATGCAACGCTGGGTGTGGTAGGTGGCCAGTTGGCCGCAGTGATCGATGCCCTGGGCGTCGAGGTGCTGAAAAAAGCCGTTGTTGCCTATGAGCCTGTATGGGCCATCGGCACCGGGTTGACCGCTACGCCTGAGCAGGCTCAGGAAGTGCACGCAGCGATTCGCGCGCAGGTTGCGCAGCTGAATGCTGATGTCGCCGGCGAGCTGAGAATTCTTTATGGCGGCAGCGTGAAGGCCGCCAGTGCAGCCGAGTTGTTCGGCATGCAGGATATCGATGGGGGGCTCGTGGGTGGTGCCTCTCTGAATGCGGATGAATTCGGTGCGATCTGTCGCGCTGCAGGAAACTGAAGAATGCTGGAAACAGTCATTGTTGTTCTGCACCTGCTGGGTGCGATCGGTATTGTTGTGCTGGTTTTGCTGCAGCAGGGTAAGGGTGCTGACGCAGGTGCGTCGTTCGGTTCGGGTGCTTCGGCAACTGTATTCGGAAGCCAAGGTTCCTCTACCTTTCTGAGTAAGTTTACTGGTATACTTGCCGCAGGTTTTTTCATTACCAGCTTGGGTTTAGCGTTCTTTGCTAAAGAAAAAGCTGATGCACTGACTCAGGCTGGTCTGCCAGATCCAGCGGTTCTGGAAGTTCAACAAAAGCCGGCGGTCGAAGACGTGCCGGTGCTCGAAGAGCAGGCTCCAGCATCCGATGCTTCGGATGTGCCGGAGGCTCCAGAGCAGTAACCGTTTTGCCGAGGTGGTGGAATTGGTAGACACGCTACCTTGAGGTGGTAGTGGCCATAGGCTGTAGGGGTTCGAGTCCCCTCCTCGGTACCATACTCAAGAAAGCCCGCAGTTCGCGGGCTTTCTTGTTGCTGGAGTGTTTGGTTGACCCTCGCCAGGGGGTGGCCGTATAATTCCGGCCCAGCTTTGACGCGGGGTGGAGCAGTCTGGTAGCTCGTCGGGCTCATAACCCGAAGGTCGTAGGTTCAAATCCTGCCCCCGCAACCAGTTTCGGAAGCCCCTTTTCAGGGGCTTTTTGTTAGCTGAAACACAGTGTTCGCTGCTTTTGGGCGGACTGACGGGATGGGCGTTTCGCCCATTTTTTATTTGCACAGCATGCACGAGGGCCGTTAAGTGTCGAGCAAGCTAGAACAGTTGCAGGCCTTGTTGGCCCCGGTAATCGAAGCGCTCGGTTATCAGTGTTGGGGCATCGAGTTCCTGTCGCAGGGGCGTCATTCGCTGCTGCGTGTCTATATCGATAAGGCCGACGGCATCCTGATCGACGATTGCGAAATCGTCAGCCGTCAGCTCAGTGGCGTACTCGATGTCGAGGACCCGATTTCCTCCGAGTACACGCTGGAAGTTTCTTCTCCTGGCATGGATCGTCCGTTGTTCACCCTCGAACAGTTCGCGGCGCATGTCGGTGAGCAGGTGAAGATCAAGCTGCGTTCGCCTTTCGATGGGCGTCGCAACTTTCAGGGCCTCCTTCGCGGTGTGGAGGAGCAGGACGTGGTGGTGCAGGTGGATGACCACGAGTATCTGTTGCCGATCGACCTGATCGACAAGGCCAACATCATCCCCCGATTTGATTGAGATGCGGATTCTGCGTCGCTGCCGTGCTGCCGACTTTCGGTGCGGAACGGGCGACACAGATGGCGCGAAGGTAGCGCGGCAGCGCACGAATGAAGCGCCAATGGCGTGAACGTGACGCGGATTGCGCAGAACCAATGGATTGCGAAAGGCGAGGCGTACGATGAGCAAAGAAGTACTGCTGGTTGTTGAGTCGGTATCCAACGAGAAGGGTGTACCGGCCGGCGTGATTTTCGAGGCGCTGGAGCTGGCTCTGGCGACCGCGACCAAGAAACGTTTCGAGGACGAGGTCGACCTGCGTGTGTCGATCAATCGTCAGAACGGTAGCTACGAAACCTTCCGTCGCTGGACCGTGGTCGACGAGTCCGAGTTCGAAGATCCGGCCTATCAGCTGACCGAGGACATGCCGCAGGCCGTCGAAGCCAAGGCCAAGATTGGTGATGTGCTCGAAGAAAAGGTCGAGTCCATCGAGTTCGGCCGTATCGCCGCGCAAACCGCCAAGCAGGTCATCGTGCAGAAAGTGCGCGAGGCCGAGCGCGCTCAGGTGGTCGATGCCTACCGCGAGCGTCTGGGCGAGATCATCTCCGGTACCGTGAAGAAGGTCACTCGCGACAACGTCATCGTCGACCTGGGCAACAACGCCGAGGCCCTGCTGGCCCGCGAAGACATCATTCCGCGCGAGACTTTCCGTGTTGGCGTGCGTCTGCGTGCCCTGCTCAAGGAAATTCGTACCGAGAACCGCGGCCCGCAGCTGATCCTGTCGCGTACCGCTCCGGAAATGCTGATCGAGCTGTTCCGCATCGAAGTACCGGAAATCGCCGAAGGGCTGATCGACGTCAAGGCCGCCTCCCGTGATCCGGGCTCGCGCGCCAAGATCGCCGTGCGTTCCAAGGACAAGCGTATCGACCCGCAGGGCGCCTGTATCGGCATGCGCGGTTCGCGCGTTCAGGCCGTTTCCGGCGAACTGGGTGGCGAGCGCGTGGATATCGTGCTGTGGGACGACAACCCTGCGCAGTTCGTGATCAACGCCATGTCGCCGGCTGAAGTGGCTGCGATCATCGTCGACGAAGATGCCCATGCCATGGACATCGCCGTTGCCGAAGACAACCTGGCTCAGGCCATCGGCCGTGGCGGTCAGAACGTGCGCCTGGCCAGTCAACTGACCGGCTGGACCCTGAACGTGATGACCGAGGCGGACATTCAGGCCAAGCAGCAGGCAGAAACCGGCGACATCATGCAGTCCTTCATCGACGAGCTGGAAGTCGACGAAGAACTGGCCCAAGTCCTGGTCGAAGAGGGTTTCACCAGTCTCGAAGAGATTGCCTACGTACCCATGGAAGAAATGCTCAGCATCGATGGCTTTGACGAGGAAATCGTCAACGAGCTGCGTGCACGGGCCAAGGATCGTCTGCTGACCAAGGCGATCGCCAACGAGGAGAAGTTGGCCGATGCCCATCCGGCAGATGATTTGCTGGAACTGGAAGGCATGGACAAGGCGCTGGCTCTCGAGCTTGCGCTGCGCGGCGTGATTACCCGTGAAGACCTGGCCGAGCAGTCGATCGACGACCTGCTCGACATCGACGGCATCGACGAAGAGCGTGCCGGCAAGCTGATCATGGCCGCTCGAGCCCACTGGTTCGAATAAGCGGTTGCGGCCTGAGGAGAAAGATGCATGACGCAAGTCACGGTGAAAGAACTGGCCAAAGTGGTCGACACTCCGGTTGAGCGCCTGCTGCAGCAGATGCGTGAAGCCGGCCTGTCCCACAGCAGTGCCGAACAAGTAGTGACCGATAGTGAGAAGCAGGCCCTGTTGGCCCATCTCAAGAGCAGTCACGGCGACAAGGTCGAAGAGCCGCGCAAGATCACCTTGCAGCGCAAGACCACCAGCACCCTCAAGGTGGCTGGCAGCAAGACCATCAGCGTTGAAGTGCGCAAGAAGAAGACCTTCGTCAAGCGCAGCCCGGAAGAGCTCGAAGCCGAGAAGCAGCGTGAGCTGGAAGCTCAGCGGGCAGCTGCCGAGGCCGAGCGTCTGAAGGCCGAGGAAGAAGCCAAGCGCAAGGCCGAAGAAGAGGCCAAGCGTCAGGCTGCCGCCGCTACCGAAGCCCCGGCACCCGCTGCCGCACCGGCTCCGGCCAGCGAGCCGGCAGTAGCCGCGCCGGTCATCGAGGTAGAACGCAAGAAAGAAGAAGCGCGTCGTCCCGAGAAGGCGCGCAGCGACGAAGACGAGCGTCGTGATCGCAAGCACGCGCAGCATCGTCCGACCCTCAAGGAAAAGGCACCAGCTCCGCGCGTCGCACCGCGTAGTGTCGACGAAGAGAGCGACGGCTTCCGTCGTGGCGGTCGCGGCAAGGCCAAGATGAAGAAGCGCAACCAGCACGGCTTCCAGGCTCCGGCCGGTCCGGTGGTGCGTGAAGTATCGATTGGCGAGACCATCACCGTGGGCGAACTGGCCCAGCAGATGTCGGTGAAGGCCGCTGAAGTCATCAAGTTCATGTTCAAGATGGGCTCGCCTGCCACCATCAACCAGGTGCTGGATCAGGAAACTGCCCAGCTGGTCGCCGAAGAGCTGGGCCACAAGGTCAAGCTGGTCAGCGACAACGCGCTGGAAGATTCCCTTGCCGAGTCGCTGAAGTTCGAAGGCGAAGCCGTTTCCCGTGCGCCGGTGGTGACCGTGATGGGTCACGTGGACCATGGTAAGACCTCGCTGCTCGACTACATCCGTCGTGCCAAGGTGGCTTCCGGTGAGGCGGGTGGCATCACCCAGCACATCGGCGCCTACCACGTGGAAACCGACCGCGGCATGGTCACCTTCCTCGACACCCCCGGTCACGCCGCGTTCACCGCGATGCGTGCCCGTGGTGCCAAGGCCACCGACATCGTCATTCTCGTCGTCGCCGCTGACGACGGCGTGATGCCGCAGACCCAGGAAGCCGTGCAGCACGCGAAAGCGGCTGGCGTGCCGATCGTGGTTGCGGTGAACAAGATGGACAAGCCGGAAGCCAATCCGGACAACATCAAGAACGGCCTGGCCGCGCTGGACGTGATTCCGGAAGAGTGGGGCGGCGACGCACCCTTCGTACCGGTTTCCGCCAAGGCCGGTACCGGTATCGACGAGCTGCTCGAAGCCGTGCTGCTGCAGGCCGAGGTTCTCGAACTGAAAGCCACTCCGACCGCTCCCGGTCGTGGTGTGGTGGTCGAGTCGCGTCTGGACAAGGGCCGCGGCCCGGTGGCTACCGTGCTGGTTCAGGACGGTACCCTGCGTCAGGGCGACATGGTTCTGGTCGGCGTCAACTACGGCCGCGTGCGTGCCATGCTCGACGAGAACGGCAAGCCGATCAAGGAAGCCGGTCCGTCGATTCCGGTCGAGATCCTCGGCCTGGACGGCACTCCGGATGCCGGTGACGAGATGATGGTGGTGGCTGACGAGAAGAAGGCCCGCGAAGTCGCTCTGTTCCGTCAGGGCAAGTTCCGCGAGGTCAAACTGGCTCGTGCCCACGCCGGCAAGCTGGAAAACATCTTCGAGAGCATGGGCCAGGAAGAGAAGAAGACCCTCAATATCGTCCTCAAGGCCGACGTGCGTGGTTCTCTGGAGGCCCTGCAGGGCTCGCTCAGCACCCTGGGCAACGACGAAGTGCAGGTGCGTGTGGTCGGTGGCGGCGTCGGTGGTATCACCGAGTCCGATGCCAACCTGGCGCTGGCTTCCAATGCCGTGCTGTTCGGCTTCAACGTCCGTGCTGACGCCGGTGCGCGCAAGATCGTCGAGTCCGAAGGCCTCGACATGCGCTACTACAACGTCATCTACGACATCATCGAAGACGTCAAGAAGGCCCTCACCGGTATGCTCGGCAGCGATGTTCGCGAGAATATCCTGGGCACCGCGGAAGTGCGTGACGTGTTCCGTTCGCCGAAGTTCGGCGCCGTCGCCGGCTGCATGGTCATCGAGGGTACCGTGTACCGCAACCGTCCGATCCGCGTACTGCGCGAGGACGTGGTGATCTTCGAAGGCGAGCTGGAATCGCTGCGTCGCTTCAAGGACGACGTCGCCGAAGTGCGTAATGGCATGGAGTGCGGTATCGGCGTGAAGAGCTACAACGACGTCAAGGTCGGCGACAAGATCGAAGTGTTCGAGAAGGTCCAGGTGGCGCGCAGTCTGTAAGCGCGACATCCCGATCACGCAACGCCCGGCCCCGCTCATGCGCGGCCGGGCGTTTGCCGCTTTTACGTCCGCTGCCGCCCAGGCATGCGGGCGAAGGAAAGGTAAGTAAGAAATGGCCAAAGATTACAGCCGTACCCAGCGTATCGGTGATCAGATGCAGCGCGAACTGGCAGTGCTGATCCAGCGCGAGATCAAGGACCCGCGCCTGGGTCTGGTAACCATCACTGCGGTCGACGTGAGCCGCGATCTGTCCCACGCCAAGGTGTTCATCACCGTGATGGGCAAGGACGACGATGCCGAGCAGATCAAGCTCAACCTGGAGATTCTCGGCGAGGCGGCCGGTTATCTGCGCATGCTGCTGGGCAAGTCGATGAAGGTGCGTACCATCCCCCAGCTGCACTTCCACTACGACGCCAGCATCCGCCGCGGCGCCGAGCTGTCGGCGCTGATCGAGCGTGCGGTGGCGGAAGATCGCAAGCACCAGGACGGCAGCGAGGAATAAGCGTGGCGCAGGTCAAACGTATTCGCCGCAAGGTCGATGGCATCATCCTGCTCGACAAGCCGCGCGGCTTTACCTCCAACGCGGCGTTGCAGAAGGTGCGCTGGTTGCTCAATGCCGAGAAGGCCGGGCATACCGGCAGTCTCGATCCGCTGGCAACCGGCGTGTTGCCGCTGTGCTTCGGCGAGGCGACCAAGTTCTCCCAGTACCTGCTCGATGCCGACAAGGGCTACGAGACCGTGGCGCAACTGGGCGTGACCACCACCACCGGCGACGCCGAAGGTGAGGTGCTCGAACGTCGCCCGGTGACCGTTGGTCGCAGCGAAATCGAGGCCCTGCTGCCGCGTTTTCGTGGAGAAATCAAACAGATACCTCCAATGTACTCGGCCCTGAAGAAGGATGGTCAGCCGTTGTACAAGCTGGCCCGTGCTGGCGAAGTAGTGGAGCGCGAGGCGCGTTCTGTTACTATTGCGCGCCTGGAATTGCTGGGCCTCGAAGGTGAGCAGGCGCGTTTGTCGGTGGACTGCAGCAAGGGCACCTACATTCGAACCCTGGTCGAGGATCTCGGCCAATTGCTCGGTTGTGGCGCACATGTCGCGGAACTGCGTCGAACCAAGGCCGGTCCCTTCGAACTGGCGCGTACCGTTAGCCTGGAAGAGCTGGAAGCGGTGCACGCCGAAGGTGGCAGTGAAGCGCTCGATCGCTTCCTGCAGCCGGTCGACAGCGGTTTGCAGGATTGGCCGCTGCTGCAGTTTTCCGAGCACAGCGCGTTCTACTGGTTGCAGGGGCAACCGGTACGGGCACCGGAAGCGCCGAAGTTCGGCATGGTGCGCGTGCAGGATCACAATGGTCGCTTCATCGGCATCGGTGAAGTGAGCGACGACGGGCGCATCGCTCCGCGTCGATTGATTTACACCGGTGCGTAGCACGGGTGGAGACACGGGCCTCAGGGCCCGGGTTATCTTACCGGTGCGTAGCACCGAACGGTTCGGCCGAGAGGTCGAAACCTGAGGCTGGCGATACCAGCGTCAGGATTGCGAGGGTGGCTGTTAGTAGGCACGGTCATGCCTCTTTTTAAAACACGGGAAGCGATTCCCGGCCTATTGAGACTGCTTCGGCAGTTTCCAGATGAGAGGAAGCCAACATGGCACTCAGCGTTGAAGAAAAAGCCCAGATCGTAAACGAGTACAAGCAAGCTGAAGGCGACACCGGTAGCCCGGAAGTGCAGGTAGCCCTGCTGACCGCCAACATCAACAAGCTGCAAGGCCACTTCAAGGCCAACGGCAAGGACCACCACAGCCGCCGTGGTCTGATCCGCATGGTTAACCAGCGTCGTAAGCTGCTGGACTACCTGAAGGGCAAGGACACCACTCGTTACAGCGCCCTGATCGGTCGCCTGGGCCTGCGTCGTTAATAGACGCGAGCTGCACAAGTTGGAAGCTGGAAGTTCGCAGCGGCACATCGGGGCTTACCCCGGAGTGCGGCTGCGGGCTTCCAGCTTTTGGCTTTTCGAAGGATGCATCGGGTCCGACTCCCATGCCGCTTTCAGATTTCCCCCAAAGGCAACAAAGAGAAGGAAAACACCGTGAACCCGGTAATCAAACAGTTCAAGTTCGGTCAATCGACCGTAACCCTCGAGACTGGCCGTATCGCCCGTCAGGCCAGCGGCGCCGTGCTGGTGACCGTCGACAATGACGTCACCGTGCTGGTCACCGTGGTCGGTGCCAAGACCGCCGACCCGAGCAAGGGCTTCTTCCCGCTGTCCGTGCACTATCAGGAAAAGACCTACGCTGCCGGCAAGATTCCTGGTGGTTTCTTCAAGCGTGAAGGCCGTCCGAGCGAGAAGGAAACCCTGACCTCGCGCCTGATCGACCGTCCGATCCGCCCGCTGTTCCCCGAAGGTTTCATGAACGAAGTGCAGGTCGTCTGCACCGTCGTTTCCACCAGCAAGAAGACCGATCCGGACATCGCTTCGATGATCGGTACCTCGGCTGCCCTGGCCGTTTCCGGCATCCCGTTCAACGGCCCGATCGGTGCCGCCCGTGTGGCCTTCCACCCGGACACCGGCTACCTGCTGAACCCGAACTACGAGCAGCTCAAGGCCTCCAGCCTGGACATGGTCGTCGCCGGTACCGAAACCGCCGTGCTGATGGTGGAATCCGAGGCTGACGAGCTGACCGAAGACCAGATGCTCGGCGCCGTGCTGTTCGCCCACCAGGAATTCCAGGCCGTGATTCAGGCCGTCAAGGAATTCGCTGCCGAAGCCGGCAAGCCGACCTGGAACTGGCAGGCTCCGGCCGCCAACACCCCGCTGCTGGACGCCATCCGCAGCCAGTTCGGTGAGGCCATCAGCCAGGCCTACACCATCACCATCAAGCAGGACCGCTACAACCGTCTGGACGAGCTGCGTGAGCAGGTCATCGCTGCCCTGGCCGGCGAAGGCGAAGGCAAGTTCGCCGCCGACGAGGTCAAGGCCGCTTTCGGTGAGATCGAGTACCGCACCGTGCGCCAGAACATCGTCGACGGCAAGCCGCGTATCGACGGTCGCGACACCCGCACCGTACGTCCGCTGAAGATCGAAGTCGGCGTGCTCGACAAGACCCACGGCTCGGCTCTGTTCACCCGTGGCGAAACCCAGGCGCTGGTCGTCGCCACTCTCGGCACCGCCCGCGACGCTCAGCTGCTGGATACCCTGGAAGGCGAGAAAAAAGACCCCTTCATGCTGCACTACAACTTCCCGCCGTTCTCGGTTGGTGAGTGTGGCCGCATGGGTGGCGCCGGTCGCCGCGAAATCGGTCACGGCCGCCTGGCCCGTCGTGGCGTTGCCGCCATGCTGCCGAAGGAAGACGAGTTCCCTTACACCATCCGCGTGGTATCGGAAATCACCGAATCCAACGGTTCCTCCTCCATGGCTTCGGTCTGCGGCGCTTCCCTGGCCCTGATGGACGCCGGTGTGCCGATGAAGGCGCCGGTTGCCGGTATCGCCATGGGTCTGGTGCTGGAAGGCGAGAAGTTCGCCGTGCTGACCGACATCCTCGGTGACGAAGACCACCTGGGCGACATGGACTTCAAGGTAGCCGGTACCGCCAAGGGCGTTACCGCGCTGCAGATGGACATCAAGATCCAGGGCATCACCGAAGAGATCATGGAGCAGGCCCTGGAGCAGGCGCTGGAAGCTCGCCTGAACATCCTCGGTCAGATGAACCAGGTCATTTCCCAGTCGCGTACCGAGCTGTCGGCCAACGCGCCGACCATGCTGGCGATGAAGATCGATCAGGACAAGATCCGCGACGTCATCGGCAAGGGCGGCGCCACCATCCGCGCCATCTGCGAAGAGACCAAGGCCTCGATCGATATCGAAGACGACGGCTCGATCAAGATCTTCGGCGAAACCAAGGAAGCGGCCGAGGCGGCCAAGCAGCGCGTGCTGGCCATCACCGCCGAAGCCGAGATCGGCAAGATCTACGTCGGCAAGGTCGAGCGCATCGTCGACTTCGGCGCCTTCGTCAACATCCTGCCGGGCAAGGACGGTCTGGTGCACATCTCCATGCTGAGCGATCAGCGCGTGGAGAAGGTCACCGACGTGCTGAAGGAAGGCCAGGAAGTGAAGGTACTGGTACTGGACGTGGACAACCGCGGTCGTATCAAGCTGTCGATCAAGGACGTAGCCGCTGCCGAGGCCTCCGGGGTCTAAGCACGGTTCGCCGGTTCGAACGAGAAGGGCTCCTGCGGGAGCCCTTTTTTGTGGCTCTTCGCATTCTCGCGGGGAAGATACGCTTGAGCTTGACACCGGACCGGCAATAACGTGTTAGCTGTCGATGGCTTGGCACTATCCGTTCGCGCGCCGCCTGGACTGATAGGTTTCGCCCCTTACGGGCGACTCACTTGATTCGCTGCGCTCACCCTTCGGGCCAGCCTGCGGCTGTTACTTCGCTGCGCTTCGTAGCTCTTGCTTGTGCAAAGAAAGTAAGCAAAGAAACACACCCCTACATCCGAGCTAGACGCCCCCGCCCTGCTGCGCCGGGGTTCCCTCGCTCCATCACCGCTCCAGGGGCACGCTGCGAAGGGCCATCCCTGTCCCATCGCAGCTCTCGCGACATCCATGTCGCTCAACCCCTTCCACGGTGATTCCACTCGGCCTCCTGAAGGGGACTTGGGCGTCGTCTGCGAGATCCGCGCTTCAAGAGCTTAAGTCAAACGCTACCGACTTTGATCCTGCGGCGATGTCGCAAGCTCGCGACCTGGTCCCCTTCAGGAGGCCGAGTGGAGGTGTTGCGTATTCGGCACATAGCGAAACGCTAGAGGCGTGCCTTCTGCTTCTGGCGATGACATCCGGGATGCAGCTGCTCATCCAAGTCATCATTCAGGTACGTTCGTACCGGATAAATCATGCAAATTGCCCGAGAGATTTTCTCCGACTCGGCGAAATGCAATCAAAAGATCGCCCTGTCTTATTTGTAAGTCATTGTTTTATAAGTATTTATTCCTTTTTCGGAAACTGGCACAGCGCTTGCGATAGTACTGGTGAACCTGCAGCCAGGAGCTGGCTTGCAGATTGTCTGGAAAGTACAGGAGTCCAATCCATGAAACAGCCAATCAACCGTTTTGCCGCTGCCACCCTGACCGCTGCCGTACTGAGCCTGCCGCTCGCCTCGGCCGCGCTTGCCCAGCCGACCATGCTCGCAGCCAACGACACTATGGACAGTGCAGGGCAAGCGGTCTCCGATACCTGGATCACCAGCAAGGTGAAGTCGACCTTCATCGCTGACCAGAATCTGAGCGGGCTGGATATCAAGGTTGAGACCAATCAGGGCGTAGTGTCCCTGTCCGGTACGGTTGCCACCGATGCCGAGCGCGACCTGGCCATCGCCAAGGCGAAGGAAATCGAAGGCGTGCGCGACGTTTCCGCCGACGCCCTGAAAGCGGCTGACTGATCAACGAGGTGGCCGGCTCGCCCGGCCACTTCCCCGTCACCGGGAGAAAGACCATGAACAGCGACATCATCAAAGGCAAATGGAAGCAGCTCAACGGTCGCATCAAGGAGCGTTGGGGCAACCTGACCGATGACGACCTGGACGTCGCCGAGGGCCACAGCGACTACCTGGCCGGCAAGCTGCAGGAACGTTATGGCTGGACCAAGGAAAAGGCCCAGCAAGAGCTGCGCGATTTCAGCGACAAGCTCTGAGCACGGATTGCCCGGCACGGATGCCACCTGATTACGGACAGCTTCAGATACGGATGTCGTACCCGCACGGATCGCCGCCGGCACGGACGTCGGACCAGCACGGATAGCGACAGGCATGGAAGCTCGAAGGCCCCGCCGGTGTGACCGGCGGGGCCTTGATTTTTTTGCGTGTCTCCAGTGGTGTCAGCTGCCGCGTTTGCTGCGTATCTCGGTCAGGCGACCGCCCTCGAAACGCAGAAAGTGGTACATGCCGTTGTTCGGCCCGTACACCCATTCTTCGACGTTCACTTCATTACGAAAACCGTAGGTATCGACCACCTCCTTGTAGCCGAGAAAGTCGCGGCTGGAGGGCTCTCCGCACTTGCTCAGCACTTCACTGGTCGGCGCCGTCCTGCTGACCAGGGCGCTGCCGCAGCGATAGGTGGAGGATGCCTGGGCCGCCACTGGCAGGCACAGCAGCAAAATCAGGTAGTTCAGCTTGCGCATGGTGGCTCTCCGGCTCAGCGTTCGCGACGACGTTCGATGGCAACCAGGCGATTGCCCTCGAAGCGCAGGATGCTGAGCATGCCGTTGCTAGGGCCATAGACCCATTCCTCGATCATGTATTCGCGGCGTTCGTAGGAGCCCAGGGTGTAGCCGATCGGATCGCGGTGCACCGGCGCGCCACATTTGCGTTCGACCTCGAACGGGCGGTCGCCCAGGCTGACCAGGGCGCTGCCGCAACGCAGCGTGTCGGCTTGCGCGCTGGCGCCGAACAGGCCGGCAGTCAGGGCTATGAGGGTAATGGCGGATAAGCTGCGCATGATCATTGGCTGTCCAGATGCAGGGCGGTGAGCACACGGCCGTCGGCTTCGGGCTCGCTCAGATTGACATCGATCAGGTAGACGCGTTCATCGTACAGCCCACCTTGTTCGACAAGGTAATCCTTGATGGTTGCAGCCCGTTGCTGGGCCAGTTGGCGCAGCAGCAGCTTGCTCTGCGCCCAGGAGTCCAGCACCGCCTCACGCATCTTCTGCGTACGCTGATCGTCATCGAGAGCGGCCCATTCGGCCGGCGGCTGCTGCTTGAGGCGTGTACGGTAGATGCCTTCGAGCAGGGCAGCCTGCTCGTCTTCATCCACTGTCAGTTCATCGGGGCTGGCCGGCACCCTGTCGCCACGGCGTTGCAGCACCTTGTACCAGCCCTCGCGAAATTCGCGTTGCAGACGCTGTTCGGCCAGCAGCGGGCCGTCGGCATCCTGTGCGCTCTGGCCTTCCACTTCCAGACGCAGGTTCGGGCGCTCCTGCAGGGCCTTGGCCAGGGTGTCGAGGGCCTGGCGGGCGTCACCCTCCAGTTGCGCCGAGCCGGCAGCGAAGGGCACGGTGCTGAGATCGACGCTGCCGCCGCCGACCAGGCCGGCGATGAACTTGAATGGTGCCTGTGCGGCGCGCAGCACCAGATTGCGCAGCGTCTGCCAGACGATGGGCATGACGCTGAACTCGGGGTTGTTGAGATTGCCCTGTACCGGCAGTTCGATGGCGATGCGGCCCTGGGTGTCCTTGAGCAGGGCGACCGCCAGGCGAATCGGCAGGTCGACGGCGTCCGGGCTGTCGACCCGCTCGCCCAGTTGCAGATTTTCCACCAGCACCTTGTTCTCGGCGTTGAGCTGGCCCTTCTCGATGCGGTAGTGCAGGTCGAGATTGAGACGACCCTTGCGGATGCGGTAGCCGGCGAACTTGCCGGAATAGGGGGTGATGGTGGTCAGCTCGACGTTCTTGAAGCGGGTGGCGATATCCAGGCTGTTGAGCGGATCGAAAGGCGTCAGCTTGCCCTGGATGCTCATCGGCGCGTAGCGGTCCACCTTGCCCTGGATGTCCACGCTGGCCGCCTGCGGCTTCTGGTTGTCGAGCACGCCGATACGGCCGTTCATCTGCTGGATGGCGGTGGCGAAGTTGGGCGTCAGGCTGAAGTCGGCGAAGTTGGCCGAGCCGTTGTTGATCGCTACGCCGCCGATGCGGATCGCCAGCGGCTTGCTGTCATCCGCCTGCTTCTCGTTGGCCGGTGCCGGCTGCGGCACGATCAGTTCGCTGGCGTTGGTGGTGAGGTTCTCGTTGATCACGAAGCGGGCGTAGGGCTGGTCCAGTTCGACATGCTCGATGGCCAGACTTTCGCCATGGCGATAATCGAGGCCGCTGACCCGTACCTGCTTCCAGCGCACGAAATCGCGTTCGCGCAGGGTATCGAGGGTGTGCAACTGGTCGACCCTGGCATCGCCGCTGACGCGCAGGGCCAGGGGTTCGGTGCTCTTGAGTTCGACGTCGAGGTCGCTGCCGAGCAGGCCGCTGCGCAGTTCCAGGCGAATGAAGGGGCTCAGATAGGCCTGTGCCAGGCGCAGGTCGATGTCCTGGGTGGCGACCTTGAGCTGGGCGCTGGTCGGGCTCAGTTGCACCGTACCGGCCGCCTGAAATTTGCCCTGCCTGCCCAGGCCGCTATCGAGCCTGAGCTCGAAAGGCTTGTCGCCGAGGCTGTCGAAGTTCTTCAGGTCGAGGTTCAGCGGGCCGACCTCCACGGCCACTTCCTGCTGCGGTACGCGATCGGCCAGGTGGGCCTTGTAATCACGCAGCTGTACATCCTGCAGCAGCACCTGCCAGGGCTTGCTCTCGCCAGGCTGCTCGTTGGTTTTGGGGGCTTCGCGCTCGGCGGTATCGGGTTTGGCGAACAGCTTCTGCCAGTCCAGCTGGCCGTCGGCCTCGCGCGCGGCCCAGGCCTCCAGGCCCTGGCTGCGCACCTGGCCGATCACCACCTGCTGCCTGGCCAGATCGAGGCTGCTGTTGTCGATCTCCAGGCTTTGCAGGCGTACCAGCGGCTTGCCCATCGGATCGTCGATGGCGAAGGGCGACAGCTGCAGCCTGATCTTGCTCAGCTGCAGGTCGGTGCCCTTGGACAGGTCGAGCCGATAGTCGCTGCTGAGGTCGAGCAGACCTTCCTTGAGCGCCAGCGGTACGGCGTCGCGCACATAGGGCCAGATCGCGCGCAGGCGGCCGTCGGTGAGCTTCAGGCTGCCGCTGGAGGTGAGTGGCGTCAGGCTGATCTGGCCCTGCCAGTCGATATGGCCGCCATTCGGGCCGCGCGCCGTAAGCGTCATCTCGGCGTTGTCGCCGGCCAGGGTGCTGAGGTTGCGCAGCTCCAGATCGAGCGCATCGTAGGCGAACTCCACCGGCTCGCTGGGGCGCAGGTCCTGGAAGTGCAGCGCCTTCTCGCGCAGGCGAATGTTGTCGACGCGCAGCGGGAAAGGCTCGCTGGCGCTGTCCTGGTTCGGCGCCGTGCTTTCCGGCAGGCGGAACAGTTGCGTGAGGTTCAGCGTACCGTCCTTGGCGAACAGCACCTCGGTGCGGGCGCCATCGAGTTCCACCTGCGCCAGGTGCAGCGCGCCGCTCCACAGGCTGTCCAGTTCGAGGTTGGCGTACAGACGCTGGAAGCCCAAATGCTCCTGCCCGGCCTCGCCTATGCGCAGGCCCCAGAGGCTGAGTTCGAGGCTGAACGGGTTGAGCTGCAGTCGCTGCAGCGACGCGGGCACCGTGGCGAGCTGCGCCAGTTGCTGATTGGCGATGCGCAGGGCCACGCCCGGCAGGATCAGAAAGCCGATCAGGCTGTAGAGGAAAAGGGTGATCAACAGGGCGCTCAGCGCGCGCTTCAGTCCTTTGGGCATGGCGGGGCGTCATCTATCCAGACGAAGAGATGCCTTGGAGTATGGCACGGCGCTTCGGTTCCGGGCGTGCCGACCCCTGCGCATTTTTCTCCGGCGTCGCCCGGTCAGAGTCTCAGGATCAGGGTTTTCAGCGGCGGCTTGCCGTCTGTGGAGGGGAAGTCCGATGCTGGCGCGATGACCTGGCAATCCTGCACGCTGCGGCCCAATTTTTCCGCGCAGCGCAGTACTTGCGTGCGCCAGTCGCTCATCTCCACCTTCGCCAGGTTGTTGCAGCACACCAGCGTGCCGCTTTCTGCCGTGGCCTGCAGCGCCGGCTTGAGCAGGCTCTGGTAGTCACGCAGCAGGTCGACCGTGCCGAAGGCGCTCTTGGCCCAGGCCGGTGGGTCGAGGAAGACCAGATCGAACTGGCGTGGTTGCAGGCGCGGATAGCTCGGCAGTTTCTGGCCGCGGCGGCTGCTGATCGGCAGGTCGGCCAGCTGGCGAATGGCCGGGAAATAGTCGGACTGGATGAACTGCATGGCCGGCAGCGCGGGGTTCAGCGCAGCATTTTCGCGGCCCACGCCCAGGTTGCCCTGGGCGAAGTCCAGATTGATCACCTCGCGCGCGCCGCCGGCTGCGGCGCACAGACCGACGCCGCAGGTGTAGGCGAACAGATTGAGCACGGACTTGCCGGCGCTGTTGGCCTTGATCCAGCCGCGGGCGTTGCGCAGGTCGAGAAACAGCAGCGGATCCTGCCCGGCATGGCGGCCGCGCACGCGATAACTGAGGCCCCATTCATGGCCGATCATGTCCTCCAGGGCGGCATCGCTGGCCTGGAACAGGCTCGGGTCGCGGTCGATACGCGAATTGCCTCTGGAGCGGTCGTTGTAGACCGGCAGCAGGCCCTGTCCCAGATGGGCTTCGACGCTGCTGGCGATGGCCTGCAGATCATCGGGTTGCAGCGGCTGATGAAAGCTTTGCACCAGCAGCTGCGGGCCATAGCGGTCGACGGTCAGGCCAGGCGCACCTTCCTGGCTGCCGTGGAACAGTCGGTAGCAGTCGGTGCCCTGGGCGTGCAGTTCGGCTAGCAGATTCTGGCGGGCGTCGAGGGCGGCGCGCAGCGCCTGGTCAAGAGAAGGCATGCGCGGCGTCTCGGAGAAAGGAAGGCCGGCAGTTTATCAAGAAACCGGCGGGGTTACGCCGGGGTATGATCGTAGGGCGGGTGCAACCCGCCATTGCGCGTGGTGGCGGGTTACTCATTGTGGGCGGCGCTTTGGCGGCGACTATTCAGCTTGGTCGCGGCTAAAGCCCCTCCCACAAAGCGGCGCGTTAACCGCGCTCGATGGCCAGTGCCACACCCTGGCCGCCACCAATGCACAGGGTCACTAGTCGTAGGGCGGGTGCAACCCGCCATTGCTCATAGTGGCGGGTTTCACCCGCCCTACCTCATTGTGGGAGGCGCGTTAGCCGCGCTCGATGGCCAGCGCCACACCCTGGCCGCCGCCGATGCACAGCGTGGCCAGACCTTTCCTGGCGTCGCGGCGGATCATCTCGTGCAGCAGG
>NZ_FNJJ01000020.1 GCF_900104265.1 Ectopseudomonas guguanensis | reverse complement strand
TTTCGGAACGTTATCCCCCACTACCAGGCAGATTCCTAGGCATTACTCACCCGTCCGCCGCTAAATCAGGGAGCAAGCTCCCCTCATCCGCTCGACTTGCATGTGTTAGGCCTGCCGCCAGCGTTCAATCTGAGCCATGATCAAACTCTTCAGTTCAATACTGCTTGGGTTTTGAGAAAACCCTAAACTTGGCTCAGCAATCGCAAATCTCTTACTTAAAAGAGTAACTCTCGAATTCACGAGTGTTGCTTTGTGATGCTGATAATCTGTCGACTATCAGTCTTACCTCACAAGCACCCACACGAATTGCTTGATTCAGTTGTTAAAGAACAGTTGGTTAAGCTTTCATCTCAACCGAGGCCGCGCATTCTACAGCAGCCTTTCTTTCTGTCAAGCTGTTTTTCGAAGAATTTTTTCTTTCTACTCAACAACTTGCAGCAACCTCAGCTTCATCTCTTCCGCTTCGGTGAGGCGCGCATTCTACAGCACCTCGTTACTCCGTCAAGTTGTTTTTGAAGAAATTTTCTTTCTATCTCAACAACTTAGCGCTTCGTCAAACCTGGGTTCGTCTCAGCGAGGCGCGCATTCTACATGAGCACAGCGTGCTGTAAACCCCTGATATGCAAAAAATTGCGCAAAACGGATCAGCGCCCCTTTTTCCCTCTTCTATATAGGGCAACAAGCTCAGATCACACCCGCCTCACGCAACTCAGCGACCTGTGTTTCGCTCATACCTAGCAGCCGTTGCAACAGGGCCTCGGTGTGCTGCCCCAACAACGGCGGAGCCGAGCGATAAGCCACTGGCGTAGCAGATAGGCGCAGCGGACTGGCGACTTGCGGCGTAGTGCTGCCCATGGCGTTGGGCAGGTCGAGACGCAGCCCACGCGCCTGCACCTGCGGATCGGCGAACACCTGCTGCAGGTCGTTGATCGGCCCACAGGGCACGCCGGCCTTCTCCAGCAGCTCGATCCACTGCGCCGTGGTCTTGAAGACAGTGGCCTGGCGCAGCAGTGGAATCAGCTCGGCACGATGCGCGACCCGCGCCTTATTGGTGGAAAAACGCGGATCGTCGGCCAAAGCCGGAAGGCCGGCGACCTCGCAGAACTTGCGGAACTGACCGTCATTACCCACGGCCAGGATGAAGTTGCCGTCAGCGCTGGGGAAGTCCTGGTACGGCACGATATTGGGGTGGGCATTACCCAGACGCCTGGGCGATACACCCGTTGCCAGGTAGTTCATGGCCTGGTTGGCCAGACAGGCGACCTGCACGTCGAGCAATGCCACATCTATATGCTGGCCGATATTGGACTGCTCACGCTGATTCAACGCGGCCAGCACGCCCACGGTGGCATAGAGCCCGGTAAGGATATCGGTCAGCGCCACGCCGACCTTCATCGGTCCCGCCCCCTCTTCACCTTCCGGGCGC
Organism: Ectopseudomonas guguanensis; assembly: GCF_900104265.1. Classification (GTDB taxonomy): domain Bacteria; phylum Pseudomonadota; class Gammaproteobacteria; order Pseudomonadales; family Pseudomonadaceae; genus Aquipseudomonas; species Aquipseudomonas guguanensis. Next base: position 57,570 of record NZ_FNJJ01000020.1, on the reverse strand, counting down.
CCGGTCAGACTCATCAGACCGCCGAGCCCCTGGATCATGAAGTCGTAACCGGCACGCTTGGCGTAGGGGCCGGTCTGGCCGAAACCGGTGATGGAGCAGTAGATCAGGCGCGGATTAATTGCCTTGAGCGATTCATAGTCGAGGCCGTAGGCCGCCAACCCGCCGACCTTGAAGTTCTCCAGCAAGACATCGCACTGCGCGACCAGCTCACGAACCAGACGCTGCCCTTCAGGCTGGGTGAAGTCCAGGGTCAGGGATTGCTTGTTGCGATTGGCACTCTGGAAGTAAGCCGCCTCACGCGAATCATTGCCTTCAGCGTCCTTTATATAGGGAGGCCCCCAGTGTCGAGTGTCGTCCCCGCTTCCCGGTCGCTCGACCTTGATCACCTCGGCACCCAGATCACCCAGGATCTGCCCGCACCAGGGGCCGGCGAGCACACGAGACAGGTCGAGGACACGGATATGGGACAGGGCACCGGTCATGGGAACTCCGTAGGGTGCGCCGCGCGCACCATGAACCACTCGGTGGTGCGCACAGCGCACCCTACTATTAGAAGAACGCCTGGATACCGGTCTGCGCACGGCCGAGGATCAGCGCATGCACGTCATGGGTGCCTTCGTAGGTGTTGACCACCTCAAGGTTGACCAGATGGCGGGCGATACCGAACTCGTCGCTGATGCCGTTGCCGCCCAGCATGTCGCGCGCCATGCGAGCGATATCCAGGGCCTTGCCGCAGCTGTTGCGCTTCATGATCGAGGTGATTTCCACGGCCGCGGCGCCTTCGTCCTTCATCCGACCGAGGCGCAGGCAGCCTTGCAGGGCCAGGGTGATTTCGGTCTGCATGTCGGCCAGCTTCTTCTGGATCAGCTGATTGGCCGCCAGCGGCCGGCCGAACTGGTGGCGATCCAGCACGTACTGGCGCGCGGTGTGCCAGCAAAACTCGGCGGCGCCCAGCGCGCCCCAGCTGATGCCGTAACGGGCCGAGTTCAGGCAGGTGAACGGGCCGCGCAGGCCTCGCACGTCCGGGAAGGCGTTCTCTTCGGGGCAGAACACGCTGTCCATGACGATCTCGCCGGTGATCGAGGCGCGCAGCCCAACCTTGCCATGAATCGCCGGTGCGGACAGACCTTGCCAACCCTTCTCCAGCACGAAGCCGCGAATCTCGCCGGCGTCGTCCTTGGCCCAGACCACGAATACGTCGGCGATCGGGCTATTGGTGATCCACATCTTGCTGCCGGTCAGGCGGTAGCCGCCCTCGACCTTCTTGGCGCGGGTGACCATGGAGCCCGGATCGGAGCCATGGTTCGGCTCGGTCAGACCGAAGCAGCCGATATATTCGCCGCTGGCCAGCTTGGGCAGGTACCTCTGCTTGGTCGCTTCATTGCCGAACTCATTGATCGGCACCATCACCAGCGAGGACTGCACGCTCATCATCGAGCGATAGCCGGAGTCGATACGCTCCACTTCACGAGCGATCAGGCCGTAGCACACGTAGTTCAGGCCGCTGCCACCGTAGGCCTCGGGAATGGTCGCGCCGAGCAGACCGGTTTCGCCCATCTCGCGGAAGATCGCAGGATCGGTGCGCTCATGACGGAATGCCTCCAGCACGCGCGGTGCCAACTTGTCATTGGCGAATTGCTGGGCACTGTCACGCACCATGCGCTCTTCTTCAGTCAGTTGCTGATCCAGCAGCAGCGGGTCGATCCAGTTGAAGCTTGCCTTGGCCATCGCGAGAAACCTCGAAGCGGTGAAGTGAGCGGTCGACACTGCCGACCCTGAATGACACTGATCCTAGGCCGGCTTAGCGCAAGGGACAAACGCAGATTTCGCACAGTCCTGTGCTTTTCACTCACTTCGAGATAGCCTAAATGGCCGTATCTGTCGCCCATGAGTGAGGCTTACGCATAAATGCGCCGCAAGATTCCCAGCACCGCCGCCCTGATCGCCTTCGAGTCGGCTGCCCGCCACCAGAGCTTCACCAAGGCGGCCGACGAGCTCAACCTGACGCAGAGCGCGATCTGCAGGCAGATCGGCGGGCTGGAAAGCTTTCTCAACGTCGAACTGTTCCGCCGCTCACGGCGCGGGGTGGTGCTGACCGAGGCCGGTGTCGCCTATAGCCGCAAGGTGGCGGCGCAACTCGATGCAGTGGAGCGCGATACCCTGGCGCTGATGGGTAATCAGGGCACGACCAGTATCGAACTGGCGGTGGTGCCGACCTTCGGTACGCAATGGCTGGTGCCGCGCCTGCGCGCCTTCCAGCAACTGCACCCGGAAGTGACGGTACACCTGACCAACCGCACCCGCCCGTTCCTGTTCGCCGATACCCACTTCGATGCTGCGATCTATTACGGCGATGCCGAATGGTCCGGTACCGAGGCGCACTTTCTGATGCACGAGCATCTGCTGCCGGTCTGCAGCCCGGCGCTGCTGGGCGATAAGCCCGCCACAGCCGAACGCATCGCTGCGCTACCGCTGCTGCAGCAGACCACTCGCCCCTATGCCTGGCGTCAGTGGTTCGCCGCCCAGGGCATGAGCGTGCCGCGCGACATGACCGGCCCGCGCCTGGAGCTGTTCTCCATGCTGGCCCAGGCAGCACGGCATGAGATGGGCGTCGCATTGATCCCGCCCTTCCTGATTCAGCGCGAACTGGCGGAAGGCAGCCTGGTCATCGCCCTCGACCGCGCCGTGCCCAACAACGACCGCGCCTATTACCTGATGGTGCCGGAGCGCAAGGCCGAGTCCTCGGCGCTCAAGGCCTTCCGCGACTGGCTACTGGCGCAGGCCGCGGCCTACCGCGAAGGATGAAGCCCCCCGGCATGCGCATCGCCACTGCACAGGGCGCGCCTGCTGAGAGCAGAAACGAAACGGGTAGCGAAGCGGCGGTCACACTACAACGCCTCCTGTGCATCAATCCGCGTCACACCAGTACTTTCGGGGCATTCAACTATTTCGAACGCCCCGTTCGCTACTTTTCACAAGGCAGTAAAAGCGACCAACGGCTATTCGCTGCATGAATGCTCCATTGGGCCTGCAACGCCCGCTGGCTCTGCTCTCCCCCAGATATGGCGGGGCCTGCGCCCAGTATAAAAATCCCTCATAGACCCATTACTTGTAGTAATCCATTTTTTTTACTCCATAACTTCTTGTAAGGGTCCGCGATCGATTGCACAATCGCCGCGCCCGTCGAGTTCGGGCAGGTTTTGTGCTGATCCCCAATCGCCGGCGTGCCAGCGCAGTGCACCGGTTCACAAAAAAGATCACGCAGGAGATTAGACGTGCACATCGGTGTTCCTCTCGAAACCCATGCCGGGGAGACGCGGGTTGCCGCAACCCCGGAGACCATCAAGAAGCTGGTCGGCCAAGGTCATCAGGTGACCGTGCAGGCCGGCGCCGGCATCAGCGCCAGCATTCCGGACAGCGCATACCAGGCTGCTGGCGCGACCATTGGCAACGATTCTGCCGCGTTTGGCGCAGACCTGGTGCTCAAGGTGGTCGCCCCAACCGAGGCCGAACTGGCACACATGAAAGCCGGCGCCGTGCTGGTGGGCATGCTCAACCCGTTCTGCAACGACACCATCGCGCGCATGAATGCCCGCGGCATCACTGCTTTCGCCCTGGAGGCCGCGCCGCGCACCTCTCGCGCGCAGAGCCTGGACGTACTGAGCTCGCAGGCCAACATCGCCGGCTACAAGGCGGTGATGCTCGCTGCCAACCACTACCCGCGCTTCATGCCGATGCTGATGACCGCTGCCGGTACCGTGAAGGCCGCGCGCGTGCTGATCCTCGGCGCCGGTGTCGCCGGCCTGCAGGCCATCGCCACCGCCAAGCGCCTGGGTGCGGTGATCGAGGCCTCCGATGTGCGTCCTGCGGTCAAGGAGCAGATCGAGTCGCTCGGCGCGAAGTTCGTCGACGTGCCGTTCGAGACCGATGAGGAGCGCGAGTGCGCGCAAGGCGTCGGCGGCTATGCCCGTCCCATGCCGCAATCCTGGATGGAACGCCAGGCCAAGGCCGTGCATGAGCGCGCCAAGCAGGCCGACATCGTCATCACCACCGCGCTGATTCCGGGCCGCAAGGCACCGACGCTGCTGCATGAGGCCACCGTCGCCGAAATGAAGCCGGGCTCGGTGGTCATCGACCTGGCCGCAGCGCAAGGCGGCAACTGCCCGCTGACCGAGGCCGACCAGGTGGTGGTCAAGCACGGCGTGACCCTCGTCGGCCACACCAACCTGGCCGCACTGGTACCGGCGGACGCTTCCGCCCTGTATGCACGCAACCTGCTGGACTTCCTCAAGCTCGTGATCGACAAGGAAGGCCAGTTCCAGCTCAACCTCGAAGACGACATCGTCGCGGCTTGCCTGATGTGCAATGCCGGCGAAGTCGTGCGCAAGAACGGTTAAGGAGTAGGGACATGGACCTGATTTCCGACGGCATCTACAACCTGATCATCTTCGTGCTGGCCATCTATGTCGGCTACCACGTGGTATGGAACGTCACCCCGGCCCTGCACACCCCGCTAATGGCCGTGACCAATGCCATCTCGGCGATCGTGATCGTCGGCGCCATGCTGGCCGCCGCTCTCACCGTCACCCCGCTGGGCAAGACCATGGGCACCCTGGCCGTGGCCCTGGCCGCGGTCAACGTATTCGGCGGCTTCCTGGTAACCCGGCGCATGCTGGAAATGTTCAAGAAGAAGGCCCCGAAGGCCCAGGTGGAGAAGTAATCGATGAGCATGAACCTGATCACTGTTCTCTACCTCGTCGCCTCGGTGTGTTTCATCCAGGCGCTCAAGGGCCTGTCGCACCCGACCACGTCGCGGCGCGGCAACCTGTTCGGCATGATCGGCATGGCCATCGCCATCGTCACCACGGTCGGCCTGATTCACAAGCTGGGCAGCGAGCTGGCCGTGCAGGGCCTGGGCTTCGTCATCGTCGGCCTGCTGGTCGGCGGCAGCATCGGCACGGTCATGGCCAGGCGTGTGGAAATGACCAAGATGCCCGAGCTGGTCGCCTTCATGCACAGCATGATCGGCCTGGCAGCCGTGTGCATCGCCATCGCCGCGGTGGCCGAGCCGCAGTCGCTGGGCATCGTTGCCAGCATGGCCGACCCGATCCCGGCCGGTAACCGCCTGGAACTGTTCCTCGGTGCAGCCATCGGCGCCATCACCTTCTCCGGGTCGGTGATCGCCTTCGGCAAACTGTCGGGCAAGTACAAGTTCCGCCTGTTCCAGGGCGCGCCGGTGGTCTTCAAGGGCCAGCACCTGCTCAACCTGGCTGTCGGCCTGGCCATTCTTGGCCTGGGCCTGGCGTACACCTTCACCGGCGACATCACCTCCTTCGCCATCCTGGTGGCACTGGCCTTCGTCATCGGCGTGCTGATCATCATCCCGATCGGCGGCGCCGACATGCCGGTGGTGGTGTCGATGCTCAACAGCTACTCGGGCTGGGCCGCGGCCGGTATCGGTTTCTCGCTGAACAACTCGATGCTGATCGTCGCAGGCTCCCTGGTGGGCTCCTCGGGCGCGATCCTCTCCTACATCATGTGCAAGGCGATGAACCGCTCGTTTTTCAACGTCATCCTCGGCGGCTTCGGCGCCGATGCCGACGCGGCTGCCGCTGGCGGCAGTCAGGAGCAGCGCAGCGTGAAGTCGGGCTCCAGCGACGACGCCGCCTTCCTGCTGACCAACGCCGACACCGTGGTCATCGTGCCCGGTTACGGCCTGGCCGTGGCCCGCGCCCAGCACGCGCTGATGGAACTGGCGGAGAAGCTGACCCACCGCGGCGTGACCGTGAAGTACGCGATCCACCCGGTAGCCGGCCGTATGCCGGGCCATATGAACGTGCTGCTGGCCGAGGCCGAAGTGCCCTATGAGCAGGTGTTCGAGATGGAGGACATCAACTCCGAGTTCGGCCAGACCGACGTGGTGCTGGTGCTCGGCGCCAACGACGTGGTCAACCCGGCAGCGAAGAACGATCCGAAGTCGCCGATCGCCGGCATGCCGATCCTCGAGGCGTACAAGGCCAAGACCGTGATCGTCAACAAGCGCTCGATGGCCAGCGGCTATGCCGGCCTGGACAACGAACTGTTCTACATGGACAAGACCATGATGGTCTTCGGCGATGCCAAGAAGGTCATCGAGGACATGGTCAAGGCCGTGGAATAAGGCCTGACCAGTCAGACAGGAAACCCGGCCATGTGCCGGGTTTCTCATTTTCGGCACCAGCTAAAAAATTGATTTTCAGGTCAACGACCGCAACAGATCAATTCAGAACTGTACCGCTTGAAAAACCGATATTTTTGGGTTGCACCCAGTTAAAAATCTCGTATAAACCGGTTGCACCCAGTTTTTCAACTTATGGCCAGTACAGTTTTCTCAATTCCTGACCGAACAGTTACAAAGCAACCTATCTAATAGCACAACAATTTCATCCAGCTGTGACTACTGGGTCCCGCCTGCACTCGGGATAATTTGCCCATCGAAAGCAAACACCAGACCCGCCACAAGCGGAAGGATGACCACCATGGAACGTACCCTCAGTTCCGCCCTGCTTCAGACTCATAGTGCCGCCAGCGACAAATCGGCCTGGCCGCTCCGCGTGATCGCCACCCTCAGCCTGTGGCAGCGCCGCATCGTCAGCCGTCGTCAACTGGCTCGACTGGATGCCCGCCTGCTGGCCGACGCCGGTATCACCGAAAACCAGCGCTACGTCGAACTGCAGAAGCCGTTCTGGCGCTGATACACCGCTTTGCTCCATCCCAAGTTGGGATCTTCTGAGAGCTCCACCGTCTCTGCTGCGGTGGGGCTTTCGTTTTATCTGCAACAGTCATCGCCCGAGCGAGCGATACAGTTGCGATAAAACCGCCACTGCCCCCGCACAATTCTCCTCGTTTGTATCTGCTCCCCTGAGCGCGCCTGCGCGACCATGCACTGCCACCCTTGTCTGTCGACGGGAGAACGCCATGGAACGCACTCAGCAACACCTCGCGCAAGCTGAACACGGCAGCGATCTGCGCTGGCTAAACCTCTACGCACGGCTGCGCCAGTGGCAACGCAACCGACGCACCCGCCAACAGCTCGCCCTGCTCGACGATCGGCAGTTGGCCGACGCCGGCATCAGCAGCGCCCAGCGCGAGCAGGAGCTGGCCAAGCCTTTCTGGCGCTGAGCCAGCAATGGAGCTGCAAGGGGGCGTTGGGCTAAGCTTCGGCTGCGGGCAGCATTTCGACCCGAGCACAGGAGTGACCCAATGCACCTGAACAAATCCCTGATTGCCGCGCTGCTATCGCTAGGGCTGGCGGGCGGCGCTTGCGCCAGCAGCCTGGTCGCGACCACCGACACCCTGGGGGGAGCCCTGGCGGGCACCGCCGAGGGCCTGTCCGACGCAACCAGCTCGCTGCGAGACATGAAGCAAGTGCGTGCGGCCCGTGATGACGCCGCCAGTTTCGTCGCCAGCGCCGGCGCCATTCGCAGCGCCCGTCTCGAAGCCGCCCTGCGGCAGATTCGCAGCCACGACGCCGAGCTGGCGCACGCCGATGATCTCGCTCTGGCCCAGGCCATCCTCGGCCTGTGAAAACTTTGCACACGTCTGGCGAATGACTCGCTGCTGACCGCCGCAGCCTGGCCCCGTAAACTTCGCCCTCCTGCCTGGCCGCGGGGAACCGCGCCGGCCTGTCTACGTCAAATCGTCCGTTCTGCCGTTCTCGGAGCTACTCATCATGCGTCGTTCATTCGCCATCGCCTTCACCGCCTGCGCCCTGTTCAGCGGTATCGCCCAGGCGCAAACCGTGGTCGCCACCAGCAACATCGTGGTGCGCGCCCTGGATCGCAGCATCAACTTCACCTCCGACACCACCACCTCGCTGCGCGACATGAAAGCCGTGGTGCAGGCGCGTGACGACGCCGCCAGCTTTGTCGCCAGCGCCGGTGAAATTCGCGGCGCGCAACTGGAGGCCGCGCTGCAAGCCATTCGCCAGCAACTGCCTGAAGCGCAGGGCGCCAGCGACCTGCAACTGGCCGAAGCCATTCTCGCCCTGTGACCCACCTCGTCGCCTGGTGCTGCGGCGCGCTGCTGGCATTGGCCGCAGGCGTCGTCCAGGCGCAATTGCGTCTGGCGCTGGACGACAGCGCTCTGAACAGCGCTGAACGCCCGGCGAGCCAGTCCCTTCTGGACGAGGCGATGGCGGCACTGCCACCTCGCTTCATCCAGCGACTGGATCGTGAAGTGAAGGTCAGCTGGCGCACCGGATTGCCCTCGGAGGTCTACGGCCAGGTCGGACGCTTCAGCGGTATCGAACTCAATGCCGAATTGCTGCCCAAACTGGTCGATGGCTCGGCGGCCCGCAACCAGACCGGTCGCCCGCACGGCACCCAGCGCCAGGAGTTGCTGGCGACCCTGCTGCACGAGCTGACCCATCTCTACGACCGCGCCCGTCTCTGGTCGGCGGCCGAGCGCCGGCATCTCAGCCACTGCCGACAACGCGCCAGTGCGCTGGGCCTGGTCGGGCTGCCGGAAGATTGCCGTGGCCAGACCGAACGGCGTTTCACCCTCAGCGACGATCCGCGACTGCTCGACCTGGCCGGCTGGCAGCAGCGCGTCGGCCAGCGCGGCACGCGCGATTCCAAGAACGGCCAGGTCGCGCGCAGCCCGGACAGTTACGAGCTGACCAATGCGCTGGAGTTCGTCGCGGTCAACCTCGAATACTTCCTGCTCGACCCCAGCTACGCCTGTCGCCGCCCCTCGCTGGCGCGCTATTTTCGCGAGCACTTCGACTGGACACCGGCCAGCGCGCCCTGCGCCAGCGACCTTCCCTACCTCAACGCCGGGCGCGATTTCGCCGTTCAGCCCCTGGGGCGACTCGACCCGGAGCGCGTGTATGAGGTCGATTACTTGCTCGCCGAGGCCAACGATGCCTGGATGAGCCGCTGGGGCCACAGCATGCTGCGCCTGGTGGTCTGCGCGCCAGGCCGACCGCGCGGCCCGGACTGTCGCCTGGATCTCGACCATCACCTGGTGCTCTCCTACCGTGCCTTCGTCGGCGATGTGCAGTTGTCGAGCTGGGATGGCCTGACCGGCGTCTATCCCTCACGCCTGTTCGTCCTGCCGCTGGAGCAGGTGATCGACGAATACACCAAGGTCGAACTGCGCAGCCTGGCCTCGGTGCCGTTGCGCCTGTCGCGCGATGAGCTCGAACAACTGGTGGTGCGTGCCGCCGAACAGCACTGGAGCTATGACGGCGACTACTACTTCGTCTCCAACAACTGCGCGGTGGAAACCCTCAAGTTGCTGCGCAGCGGCACCGGCAATCCGCGCCTGCATGCGCTGGACAGCATCCTGCCCAACGGCCTGCTGGAGCTGATGGATGCTCGCGGCCTGGCCGACACCAGCGTGCTCGACGACCCACGTGAAGCACTGCGCCTGGGCTATCGCTTCGACTCCTTCCGCGAGCGCTACCAGGCGATGTTCCGCGTTCTGCGCGAACGTCTGCCGATCACTCAGGACAGCGTCGAGGCCTGGCTGGAGCAGCCTGCACAGGATCGCAGCCAGTGGTTCGCCAAGGCCGACCTGCGCGCCAGCGCAGCCCTCTTGCTGCTGGAACAGGCCGGACTGCGCCGACAACTGCTGCTGGCCCAGGACGAACTCAAACGCCGCTACCTCAGCGGTCGCGCGGCGGGGGATCCGAGTTTGAACAAGGCTGGCGCCGCCCTGGAGCAGATTCTCGCGGGCAGCGGCTTTCTCAGCCGCCCGGCGGAGCTACTCGAAGGCGGCTACGGCTTGCCGCAGCAGCAGGAATGGGAGCGCCTCGAAGCCAGCAGCCGTGACCGCCAGCAGCAGCTGCGCCAGCTGAGCGACGAACTCGACGACGAGGTGCGCAACCTGCTGCAGCCCGAGCGCCTGGCCGAGCTGGAGGCCAACGAGGCCAATCTGCTCGCCCTGGGCGAGCACCTGCGCGCGCTGCACAAGGCCAGTGGCGGCCTGGAGCTGCCCTAGCCTTTTGAGCAGCCCCAGAGGAAATCCGGCACATCATTCTGCCCAGTCTCCGGATTGCATCCGGGCTACGGTCGACACCCTACGGAATCAACTCCTGATCCTCTTCCGGCAATTGCGGGTCGACCGTCAGCCAGGACAGCCGGCTGCCTACCCAGATATGCCGATCCGCAGGAGCCAGATCTGGCTCATCCAACGTGGCGACGGTTACATCCAGGGTGTCCGGGCTTAGCGAGGTGAACAACGCCAGATGGGCGCCACAGTCACCACAGAAATAGCGCGTGCAACTGGCCGACGAAGCGAAGGCCCTGGGTGTGCCGCGCAGCCATTGGAAAGCATTGCGCGGCACCGTGACCCAGGTGGTGAGAATGCCGCCACTGCTGCGCCGGCAGATCGAGCAGTGGCAGTGCGCGATATCCGTCAGCGGCGCATCGATCCGATAACGCAGCGCGCCGCACTGGCAGCCGCCCTGATGTTCGACCTTCATCCCGCCTCCGCCTTGCATTGCCCTGCGCCGCTGCCCAAGATAGCCGCTCACCACCACCGGGGGTTCCCGTGACAGACCTGCTGCTGGCCCTGTGGCCGCTGTTCGCCATGATAGTTGCTGGCTACTGGCTGCGCCTGCGAGAGTTTCCCAGCGAGGCCTTCTGGCCCGGCGCCGAGCGTCTGAACTATTTCATCCTGTTCCCCGCCCTGCTGTTCTCCAGCCTGGCCCAGGCACCACTGAGCAATCCGGCGCTGCCGCGCCTGGGCCTGGCGGTGCTGCTCGGCCTGGGTATCGTCTGGCTTGCCCTGCTTGTGTTGCGGCGCCTGCGCGGCTGGCCGGCCGGTCGTTTCGGCGCCTTCACCCAGGGCATCCTGCGCTTCAACACCTATCTCGGCCTGGCCGCGGTGGGCAGCCTGTTCGGCCAGGAAGGCCTGACCCTGGCGGCCATCATGCTGGCGCTGATGGTGCCGACGGTAAATGTGCTGTCGGTGTGGTCGCTGACCGCCGAGCGCGGCGTCAGCGCACGCAGCCTGCTGCTGCCGATCATCAAGAATCCATTGATCCTCGCCTGCCTCGGCGGCGCGCTGTTCAACCTGACCGGCATCGGCCTGCCTGGCGGTACGGATCGCCTGCTCAGCCTGCTGGCGGCGGCCAGCCTGCCGCTGGGCCTGCTCTGCGTCGGTGCGGCGCTCAAGCCCGAGCAACTGGGCGGTGAGATTCCCGCGCTGGGCTGGAACACGGCGCTGCGCCTGCTGGCCATGCCGCTGCTGGCCTGGAGCGTGGCCTGGGCCCTGGCGCTGCCGGCCATGGAAAGCGCCGTGCTGGTACTGTTCTTCGCCCTGCCCACGGCGCCCACCGCCTACGTACTGACCCGCCAGCTGGGCGGCGACAGCCAGCTGATGGCCGGCATCATCACCCTGCAGACACTGCTGGCGGCGGGCAGTCTGGTGGCGATCATGGGGCTGCTGGCCTGAGGCTATTGCAGGCTGGGTAGCGCTGCCGCTATTCCAGGTTGCTCTCGATCAGCCGCTGATACTCCCCGCGCGCCTTGAGCGCGGCAAGACCGAGGTCGAAGCGTGCGATCAGCTCCGCGGCGCGCGGATGCCGCCTGGAGACGATGAAATGCAGGGTGTTGTTGCCGAGCGTGGTGGTGGAGCGGTGGAACTGGCCGGTCTCGGCACCGATCGCGCGCAGTGCGCTTTCACCCAGATCATGATCGGCGAGAAACAGGTCGTCGCGCTGCAGCAGCAAGAGTTGCGCGCACTCCTTGAGCCCGAGCGGTGAGTGGCGCTGAAGGACCCCGGCATCGACCAGTTCCTGGATCGCTCGTGGCGGCTGCCAACCGAGCGGGTAGCACAGGCGGCGTCCCGCCAGGCGAGGCAGGTCGTCGACTTCGATGCGGTCCTCGCTGCGGCTGAACAGATGCTGCGCGGTGACGTACAGCGGCGCGGAGTAGAGAAAGTCCGCCTCGCGCTCTGCCGAGCGCACGTAGGGAAAGGTGCCATCGTAATCGCCGCGCCGGGTCTGCAGATAACCGCGGTTCCACGGCAGCCAGTCGAGCGTGATCGCCATCCCCTGCTCGGCCAGCGCCGCGCGCACCACCTGGGTGAGTATGCCCTGACCGGGCAATGCCTTGCCGGTGAACGGCGCGTAGTCATCGCCCGTGGCCAGGTGCAGCACCTCGGCGCGCAACGAGGCACACAACAGCAGGCTCAGCAGAGCCGCTCCGCAAAATCTCACCATCGATCTCCAATTACCGGCGTGCAACCGCCTGGGTGCCCCTGACCATTGACTCTTGCTCTCAGGAGCGAAGCTGTCCAGTGCAAAGGCTCATAGGGCGACAATTCGTCCCGATCTCTTGACGCGGAACAAGGGGGCCTGCACGCCGCCGACTATCCTTGCCCTACCACGAACGAACTGCGGCAAGCCGATGAACGACACCAGTGCCAACGACCAGCCCGATGTTTTTCCCTACCTGCAGCTGATGCATCAGCATGCCGGCTCGGACCTGTTCTTCAGCGTCGGCGCACCGCCGCACATGAAGGTAGAAGGGCAGAGCCAGCCGGTCGGCCAGCGCATCATGAAGGCCGGCGAAGTGCAGCAGCTGGCCTATCAGCTGATGACGCAGAAGCAGATCGCCGAGTTCGAGCGCGACCTGGAGATGAACCTGGCCGTCAGCCTGCAGGGCGCCGGCCGCTACCGGGTCAATGTCTACTACCAGCGCGGCGAAGTGGCCATGGTGGTGCGCCTGATCAAGAGCCGGATTCCCAGCTTCGAAGCGCTCGGCCTGCCCAGGCTGCTGGAGAAGCTGGCCATGCAGGATCGCGGGCTGATCCTGGTCACCGGCGCGGCCGGTTCGGGCAAGTCGACCACCCTGGCGGCCATGCTGGACTTTCGCAACCGCCACAGGAGCGGACATATCGTCTGCATCGAGGACCCCATCGAGTTCCTCCACAGCCACCAGCGCTCGATCATCGATCAGCGCGAGGTGGGCCTGGATACCCACAGCTTCGCCGATGCCCTGCGCAATGTGCTGCGCGAGGCACCGGACGTGATCATGCTCGGCGAAATCCGCGACGCCGCCACCATGCAGCACGCCCTGCACTATGCCGAAACCGGCCACCTGTGCGTGGCCACCCTGCACGCCACCAGCAGCAGCCACGCCATCGAACGGATTGCCCGCTTCTTTCCCGACGACGCCCGCAGGCAGGTGCTGGCCGATGTCGCGCACAATCTGCTGGCGGTGATCGGCCAGCGCCTGGTGCCCGGTATCGAACAGAAGCGCGTGGTGGCGGTGGAGCTGATGCTGGGCACGCCCTATATCCGCGACCTGATCCAGCGCGATGAGCTGGACGAGCTGCGCGAGGCCATCGCACGCGCTGCCGAGCAGGGCCTGCAGACCTTCGACCAGCACCTGTTCGCCCTGCTCGAGGCCGGCCGCATCAGCCTGGCCGAAGCGCTCAAGTACGCCGACTCGCGCACCGACCTCAGCCTCAAGTTCAAGCTCGAACGCGGCTTCTCTGCCGACGACGCCGAACTCAAGGTCTTGCGCGACGGCTGACTGGCGCATGCGCTATCGCTCGGCGGCCACTCGGTATCGGAAGCAGGCGCCGCAGCCGCGACCTGGGGCAGACGATCGGCGCCACTGGTCTATACCTCCAAACCAAAGTTGGGTGGCGTCACAAAGCTGGATGAAGCTTTAGTGGATGGGCGAAATTGCAATAGTTTTGCCATCAACTCCCGCTAGTAATGCTCAACACCAACAATAAAAGAGCGCCCTTCCCATGAAAATTCTCAGCACCCTGGCTCTTGGTCTAGGCCTCGCTGTCGCCAGCAGCCAGGCCAGCGCCTGGTCGCAACCGACCCACAAGAACATCGTCAAGGACGCCCTGGCGTTCATGAATTCGGCCCACGCCACGGCCGACATGCGTCGCGCCTACCAGTTCTATGTCGGTGCCGCCGGCAGCGAGGCCCGCGCGGCGGAGGTGCTCGGGCAGGCGGCGTACGACGTGGACGACTTCAAGGACACGCGCCTGGGTGGCTGGTGGGTCGGCTATGAGCACGCACCGGTGGCGGGCGCGGCAGCCTCCATCGTCAACTACACCTCCTATTGGCACTTCATCAACATGGGGCGCCAGGGCGACGCCCACGGCAATGCTCATGGCGGCTACGACTATCGCTACCGCAAGGTGGATGGCAGCTGGAGCGGCGACGTGGACTGGTACGCCATGGTCTACCTGTACAACCGCGAGCTGAAGAAGAGCGACTTCGACACCACCGAGGCGCACTACCGCCAGGGCAGCTACTCCAACTGGCAGGAACACTACGGCGACTTCCAGACCGCCGCCTTCCAGCCCATCGACAACCTGGCCAAGTACTGGTTCGACCAGTTCAGAAGCGCACCCTCGCTGCAGACCATCGGTTATGCCCTGCATGCCACCGGCGACGTGGCCCAGCCACACCACGCCTGGGTGACCTCCGGTAACGGCCATGCCGGCTGGGAGGGCTGGGTGGACGATCACTATTTCCGCGAAGGGCTGAACGACAGCGCGGCGGTGGCCAGCCGGGTCGGCAGCTATGACCCGCAGAAGCCGATCCGCGAGTTGCTGCGCCAGACCGCCAGGGTCGCCTACCAGCGCCCCGAGCCGCTGTACGACACCAGCTATGCCACCCGCCTGCGCGTGGCCAGGGAGCTGATCCCCGAGTCCATCGCCCTGACCGTGGCGGTGCTGACCAAGGGCGCCAACAGCTTCCACGGCCAGGGCGGCCTGTAGGTGCGGTATCTGGCTGGCGCCCTGCTGGCGCTGGGGTTGGCGGGCATCTGCCCGGCGGCCCTGGCCGCCCAGGACCTGCGCATCGACGAGCAGCGCCTGCCCGGCAGGAGCGTGGCCCTGCTGGAGCAGGCCATGACCCGGGTCAAGTTCAATACCGACCTGCGCCGTCTGCGCCTGGGCCTGGCAGAGAACCACCTGCTGGCGCGTGACGTGGAGAACGAGCTGCAGGCCGGCTACCGCCGCGAACTGGATGCCCTGGTGGAAGCGGAGGCGGCCAGCCTGATCGACCAGGTATACGGTCGTCGCTTCGAACAGGACGTGCGCCCCTACCTGCGTCAGCCGCAACCGGTGAGCGGTCGGCAGTTGCGCACGATTCTCGGTGCGCCACAGCAGGGCCTGGTGCTCGACAGCCTGCAGCTCAGCGCACAGCAGCAGACGCAGGCCGGGGCGCTGGTGCTGATCCACTGGCAGTTCCCCGGTGGCCCCGAGCGCCAGCTCGACCTGCTGCAGCTGTACCAGG
This sequence comes from Ectopseudomonas guguanensis, assembly GCF_900104265.1. Lineage (GTDB taxonomy): Bacteria > Pseudomonadota > Gammaproteobacteria > Pseudomonadales > Pseudomonadaceae > Aquipseudomonas > Aquipseudomonas guguanensis. The sequence continues at coordinate 42,308 of NZ_FNJJ01000020.1, read as the reverse complement.
GCGACAACGTGCAGGGTCGGGTGGAACTGCAGCAGGGCAATCTGCAGTACCTCGCCGAGGCGGTGCGCCAGCATGCCTGGCGCGATTTCCTCTGGCACCAACTGCAACACAAGCAGGGCTTCAGCAGCGACGAACTGACCGGCCTGCGCCAGCTGGTACGGGACAAGCTGGTGCGTCACCAGTATCTGCACCAGATCGGCCTGCACAGCGACTTCCACCACGAAACCCCGCGTCTGCGCGAACTGGCCAGCCAGGTCAGCGACGCCGAGGCCGAGGCCTACTACCAGCGCCACAGGCAGCAGTACCAGAACGTCGCCCGGGTCCAGGCGGCGCATATCCGCCTGGCCGACCAGGCCACGGCAGACCGGGTGCACGCCGAGCTGCAGCAGGGCCTGGACTTCACCGAGGCGGTGCAGCGCTACTCGCTCGCGCCGAGCAAGGCGCTGAATCCGCCTGGGGATCTGGGCGAGATTCGCGCCGATGCCGAAGGCCTGGATTTCCTGCGCAAGACCGCCCTGCTGCAGAAGGCCGGCAGCCTCTCGCAGCCGATGTGGATCGACGATGCCTTCGAGATCGTCCAAGTGCGCGTGCGCGAGGATCGCCAGTTGCCGCTGAGCGACCCCAGCGTGCGTTATGAAGTGAACCAGGCGGTGGCCAAGGAACAGCTGACCCGGCAGTTCCAGGCGCGCGTCGATGCCTTGCTGGCCGGTGCCAGGGTGGAAGGGCTATGAGCCGTGCGTTCGGCCTGATGCCGGGTAGGGTGCGCCATGCGCAGCGAAACCATGCCGCTACTGGTGCGCATGGCGCACCCTGCGGGTTGGCGTTTGCCGGCAGCGGGTGGTCGCGATGAGAGCCTGGCTATTCGGCGCCCTGCTGTGCCTGACGGCTTCGGTCGGCCTGGCGGCCTGGTGGAGCCTGGATGGGCAGGATGCGCGACCAACCCAGGCACTCGCCCCGGCGCTGGCGCCCGCCAGCACGGCGCACCTGGCGCCAGCGCCACCAACCGCAGCCGCCGTCCTGCCGGCTGCAGCGCTCGCGCAACCGGCACCCCGCGAGCCGGTTGCAGACGCCGAACAGGCGCCCAGCCTGAGCGTGCCGGAAGCGCAGATGCTGATGCAGCTGATGGCCGAACAGGGCGACCCGCGCAGCCCGGCCCTGGGCCAGCGTCAGCCACGCCAGGCGGCCAGCGCGGCGCAGCTGGCCGACCCCGCGCAATACCGCGACTTCGAGGAACAGCACAGCCGCGCCCTGATCAAGGCCTACACCGGCGGAATCGAGCAGATTCCGGCGATCCGCCAGCGCATCGAAGAAGAGGCCCAGGCCGGGCGTCGCAGCGCCGAGGAGATCGACGAGGCCCGCGCCGCCCTGCAACAGCTGGAGATGCTGCAAAGCAAGCTGCAGCGCGAGGCCCCCGAACTGCTGCCCTGATCAGTCCCCGGCCGGCGCACGGCCCGCTGGGCCTGGCGCCGGCTCCACCCCGCGCCAGGCATACCAGGCGAAGAACAGCGCCATCAACAGGTAGCCGTGGACGAAGTCCGGCGCGGCGTACCAGGCCAGCTTCGGTGCGTGCATCAGGCCGACAAAGGCCATGCCGGCGGCCACCAGCGCGAACACGGTGGCCTGGCGGAACTGGCGATCGATCACCGCCACGCACATGGCGCCGAGCAGGATGGCGCTGAACATGGCGCCCTGCCCCAGCGCGCCGATGGCGCTGGAAATGCCCTCGACCACCTCGGGAGCGCCGCGGTTGAAACGAGTCGCCAGGTAGTTGGCGAAATACGGCAGCATCGCCAGCGCCACGGCCGGGTAGTAACGGGCATGGTTGCTGTTGAAGGCGGTGGCGATCATCGACATGCCGACGAACACCAGAATGGGCGCCACCACCGCCACCGGGATCAGCGCGGCGATGAAGGCGATCAGGCCGAACATGGTCGCCAGGCCGTACACCGCGCCGTTGAGCAGGCTGTAACCGCGCCCGGCGCCCATCCACTTCGAACCCACGGTGGCGATGTACACGGTGGTCGGGAACACGCCGCCGAACAGGGCACCGAGCGAGGTGCCGAGACCATCCACGGCCTGGCACTCGCGCACACTGTAGCTGTCCCCGGCGGCGCTCATGGCTTCGACGTTGTTCATGGTCTCGATGGCGTTGTAGAGGGTGATCGGCAGGATCACCGTCATCAGCGCCAGCAGGGTGGTGAACAGCAGGCCCAGGCCTTCGTACCAGGCCAGGTTGGGCAACAGCGGGTAGAAACCGAGGTGGGTGAAGGCATCGCTGAACTTGCTGCCGTCAGCCGCGCCGATCAGGTAGGCCAGCGCCGTCCCGACAACGATGGCGAACAGCGAGGCCGGCAGGCGAAATGGCATGCTCACCCGCGCCACCAGACCGACGATGGTGATGGCCAGCACCAGGAGGCCGATCACCGGGATTTCCAGGGTCTTGAACAGCATCTCGCCAGCGATGAAGGTCAGCGCCACGCCGGCCACCGCACCGAGCATGGCAGCACGCGGCAGGTGGCGCTGCACCCAGTTGCCGATCAGGCTGATGGCGGCCTCGATCAGACCACTGATGAAGCAGGCCGCCACCGCCACCTTCCAGGCCAGCTCGGCGTCGCCGGTGAGGTTCTTCGCCGGCAGCAGCACGCCGAACAGGAACACGAACATCACCGGTGTGCTGATGCCGTAGGACAGCGCGGTAACGTCGGCGCGGTTCTCGCGACGGGCCAGGCGCGCGGCGCTCCAGGCGTAGTAGAAGTTGCCGGCCATCACCGCCAACGCCGCACCGGGCAACACCTGGCCGAACACGATCTCGGCGGGAAAGCCCATGCCCAGCATGCTGATGGCGATGATCACGAAGTTGGCGATGTTGTTCTGGAACAGGGCGAAGAAGGCGTCGGTGTCCTCCTTCTTGTACCAGGGATAATGCACGCGCGGCGTCGACATGACGGGCTGGGTCCTTGTCTGAATGGTCAGGCCGGCGAGTCTAGCAATCCGCCGCCTGGGCATAAACGAACAAGGCAGCCGAAGCTCAATGCCTGTCAGATAGGCTTCGCAACTCCCCTCTTGCGCAGGAGCCCCGCCCCGGGGCGAAGCTCTTGAATCTGCGTCGCCCGGATTCGCGGCGGGGCGCCGCTCCTACACAAATGGGGGCATGGTCAATAAACGAACAAGGCAGCCGAAGCTGCCTTGTTGGGGTGCCAAGCATGGCGTTACGCGGTCTGCGCCACCTGACGACGGCGCTGCAGCAGCACGATCAGGCCGAACAGCAGGAAGCCCGGAATCCACATCAGCTCCTTCATCCAGCGGTCGGTCGGTGCCCGCACGCTGAGGATCTGCTGGTCGAACTCCAGGCCGGCATCGGCGGCCATGCTGCCGAAGGTGACGCTGTCCACCAGCATCTTGTCGCCTTCCTCGTAGAGATTCAGGCCGAGCTTCTCCAGGCGCTCCTGGCCCGAAGCGCCGTCGGGCACCGGCAGCAGCACGGTGAACTCGCGCGGATCACCCACGGCGTTTTCCCCGAGCACGCGCAGACGCAGCGAGCTGCCGTCCTCCACGCCATCGAGGGCCTGCGCCAGCTCCGCCGGCGGCACCTCCTGGTAGGGATCGTGCAGCATGTCCATCCAGAAGCCCGGGCGGAACAGGGTGAAGGCCACCAGCAACAACAGCGCGCTTTCGTACAAGCGGCTGCGCACCAGGAAGAAACCCTGGGTACCGGCGGCGAAGATCAGCATGGCGATGGTCGCCACGATGAAGATGATCACGCCGTGCCAGAAGTCCACGTCGATCAGCAACAGGTCGGTGTTGAAGATGAACAGGAACGGCAGCGCGGCGGTGCGCAGGCTGTAGAAGAACGCCACCAGGCCGGTCTTGATCGGGTCGCCCTTGGACACCGCCGCCGCCGCGAACGAGGCCAGCCCCACCGGCGGCGTCACGTCGGCCATGATGCCGAAGTAGAAGACGAACAGGTGCACCGCGATCAGCGGCACGATCAGACCATTCTGCTGCCCCAGCGCCACCACCACCGGCGCCAGTAGGCTGGACACCACGATGTAGTTGGCGGTGGTCGGCAGGCCCATGCCGAGGATCAGGCTGAACACCGCCACCAGCACCAACATCAGCAGCAGGTTGCCCATTGACAGCAGCTCGACCAGGTCGGCCAGCACCAGGCCGACACCGGTTTGCGAAACCGCGCCGACGATGACGCCGGCCGCCGCGGTGGCGATGCCAATGCCGATCATGTTGCGCGCACCGGCGATCAGGCCTTCACGCAGGTCGACCACACCATCGATGAAGGTGCCATGCTCATGGCTGCCATCACGACGCATCCAGCTCAGCAGCGGGCGCTGGGTCAGCAGGATGACGATCAGCATCACGCTGCCCCAGAAGGCCGACAGGCCGGGCGACAGGCGCTCGACCATCAGGCACCACACCAGCACCACCACCGGCAGCAGGAAATGCAGGCCCGACAGCAGTACCGCGCGGGTCTGCGGCAGCTCTTCCAGCGGCGCGTTGGGGTCTTCCGGCGGCAGTACCGGTACGCTGGCCGCGACTTTCAGCAGCGCCAGGTACACCAGTGCGAGCAGCACGCCGATCACCGGCAGGGCGTACTCACCGAGCACCGGCTTGAGCCAGCCGAGGCCATAGTAGACCGCCAGCGACAGACCGCTGATCAGCGCCGCACCGAAGGCGAAGCCGGTCAGACGGCGCAGCCAGGGCTTGGGCTGATGGCCGCCGATGGGCTGCAGGCCGAGCTTGAGCGATTCCAGATGGACGATGTAGAGCAGCGCGATGTAGGAAATCGCGGCCGGCAGGAAGGCATGCTTGATGATCTCGACATAGGACATGCCGATGTACTCGACCATCAGGAACGCCGCAGCGCCCATCACCGGCGGCATGATCTGACCGTTGACCGAAGAGGCCACCTCGACCGCGCCAGCCTTCTCCGAGGAGAAGCCGGTGCGCTTCATCATCGGAATGGTGAAGGTACCGGTGGTCACCACGTTGGCGATCGACGAGCCGGAGATCATCCCGGTCAGGCCGGAAGCCAGCACCGCTGCCTTGGCCGGGCCACCACGGAAGTGGCCGAGCAGGCTGAACGCCAGCTGGATGAAGTAATGCCCGGCGCCGGCACGTTCGAGCAATGCGCCGAACAGAACGAAGAGGAACACGAAGCTGGTGGACACGCCCAGGGCGATCCCGAACACGCCTTCGGTAGTGATCCACTGGTGGTTGGCCAGCGCATTGAAGCTGACCCCGCGGTGCGCCAGCAGGCCGGGCATGTAGGGGCCTGCCAGGCTGTAGATGAGAAAGACCAGGGCGATGATCGCCAGGGGTGGGCCGAGCGCTCGGCGCGTGGCCTCCAGCAGCAGGGGAATGCCGATGCAGGCGGTCACCAGGTCGCCCGTGGTCAGGCTGCCCGGGCGCAGGGCCAGCTGCTGGTAGAAGATGAACAGATAGGCGGCGCTGGCAGCGGCGACCAGGCCCAGGGCGATATCCAGCAGGGGTACGCGATCACGCGGCGAACGCTTGAACGCCGGGTAGGCGAGAAAGGCCAGCAGCAAGGCGAACGCCAGGTGAATGGCACGGGTCTGGGTATCGTTGAGCACGCCAAAGCCGAAGATGAACGGCAACGGCGAGGCGATCCACAGCTGGAACAGCGACCAGAGCAGGGCCAGGCCGGCGATCACCTGGGCCATCAGGCCGACCGGCGTACGCGCGCCGACATCCTGGGCGATCAGTTCCTCGGTGGAAAGTTGCTTGTCATGCATGGGGCGAACCTGCATTCGAGTAATCGGAGAACGGCAAAACCCGCAGGCCTGAACCTGCGGGTCTGTTTGACACTAGAAACGAATCGGGTGTTGCGCCTGGCGGCGCGTCCCGTATGGCCCCGGCGAGCCGGCCGCCGGGGCGCAGGGCTTACAGCCAGCCGCGTTCCTTGTAGTAACGCTCGGCACCCTCGTGCAGCGGGGCAGTCAGGCCGACCTTGATCATGTCCTCTTCCTTCAGGTCAGCGAAGGCCGGGTGCAGACGCTTGAAGCGATCGATGTTGTCGAACACCGACTTGACCAGCTGGTAGACCACTTCCGGGTCGGCCTTGGCGCTGGTGGACAGCACGGCCTTGCCGCCGATGGACGGGGTCGGCTGATCGTTGCCCTTGTACAGGCCACCGGGGATGTCGGCCTTGGTGTAGTAGCTCTTCTCGGCCAGCAGCTTGTCGATCTCGGCGCCGGTCACCGGAACCAGCACGGCGTCGGTGGTGGTGGTGGCTTCCTGGATCGCGCCGTTGGGATGACCGACGAAGTAGGTCATGGCGTCGATGTTGTTGTCACCCAGGGCGCTGGCCTGTTCGGCCGGCTTCAGCTCGGCAGCCAGGGCGAAGGCGGAACGATCCCAGCCCTTGACGGCCATGATCTCTTCCAGGGTGTCACGCTGACCGGAACCCGGGTTGCCGACGTTGACGCGCTTGCCCTTGAGATCGTCGAAGCTCTTGATGTTGGCGCTACGACGGGCAAGCACGGTGAACACTTCGCTCTGCAGCGAGAACACCGCACGGATGTCGTTCATCGCACCTTCGGCTTCGAACGGCGCAGCGCCGTTGAGGGCCTTGAACTGGTGGTCGGACTGCATGATGCCGAAGTTGAACTCGCCACTGCGAATGCCGTTGACGTTGGCCACGCCACCGCCGCTGGCCGGTGCGTTGCACTTGATGCCGTGTTCGGCCGAGCCACGGTTGAGGAAGCGGCAGATGGATTGACCGGCCACGTAGTAAACGCCTGTCTGGCCACCGGTGCCGATGGTGACGAATTTTTCTTCAGCCTGTGCCATGCCACTCAGGGCAGTGCCCGCGAGCGCGGCGGACAGGACCCATGCCAAGGATTTGCCTTTCATGGGAAATCTCCTTTTTTCTGTTGTTTTTGAGCGAGCGCGCCTTGTGAGCGACGTCCGGGTGGGAAGTCTAACCGCTTGCGCCGAATATGCACGCACTGATGACCAGGCGGTCGTAACGCCTTGTGTGAAGATCCGCGCTGGTGATCCGAACTGATCCTGATCAATAAATCACCAGCCGCGCCCCTCTAGTATTGCTAGCCAATTGCCATACAGCGCGACCGTCATGCCCCGCACTCACCTGTTGCTCAGCCTGCCGGACACGGCCTCCAGCCGGCAGATCGCTCATTTGCTGCGCCGCCAGGCGCCTCACTGCGAGATCATCGATGGCCTCGACAGCTGCCAGCAGCGGCCGCTGTGTCGCTGGCTGCAACGCCTGCCGGCGGGCAGCCTCGGCGAGGTGCAAAGCAGCCTCGACGATGCCATCGAGGTGCTCGAAGGCACCCGGCACGCCTTCAAGTCGGTGCAGCTGGCCGAGCTGCGCAAGCGCCTGAGCCGACTGCGTGAGGAGTTGTCCGCCCTTGGGCAATGCGGTAAAAGCTAAGCGCAGTAGGTTCCGCCCCGCGCGGAGACCGGCTTTGCCGGGCAGGACACAGGGCCTGCAAGACAGAGCGCCGCTGGCCGCTTTCCTTCGAGGAGGGCGGCCAGCGGCGCTTTTTTTTGCGCCGAAGAAAAGCATGAGGCTGAGATGGGCAACGAACAAGAATTCCAAGACCTGCTCCAACACATCGCTCCAGACCTGGACGAACTGCGCCAGCGTCTGCGTTTTCTCGACTGGAGCCAGGCCGACAACGAGCGCCTGGCACGCTGCGCGCAGCGGGTCGAACGTGCCAACCAGAACTTCGTCGAGACTCTCTACCAGGAACTCGCCGACTATCCGGCGCCGGCCGCCATCCTCGGCGACAGGGCCGTGATCGAGCGCCTCAAGCAGCGCCAGGCCGACTACTACCGCGGCCTCTGGCAAAGCCCGCTGGATGAGGCCTACGTGCTGGAGCGCCTGCGCATCGGCTGGGTTCACCAGCGCGTGGGGGTCGACCTGAAGTGGTACCTGGGCGCCTACCGCCTGTACCTGGATCGCCTGCTCGGCGAACTGCTCGGCTGCTCGGTGGCCAGCGACTGCTTCGCCAGCCTGATCAAGAAGGTGTTCTTCGACATAGGCCTGGCCCTGGACAGCTACGGCGCCGCTCAGCGCAAGGCGCTGCAGGACAGCGAGGCGCGCTATGCCCGCGCCATGCGCGGCGCCAACGACGGGCTGTGGGAATGGCAGCTGGAGCAGGATCAGCTGTACCTCTCCGAGCGCTGGATTCGCATGCTCGACCTCGACCGCGACAGCCTCTCGCCCACCAGCCAGAGCTGGTTCGGCCGCGTACACAGTGACGACCTGCCCGGTCTGCGCCAGGCCATCGACAACCACCTGCGCGGCCTGTCGCCCTTTCTCCATCACGAATACCGCATCCGCCGCCGCGACGGCAGCTACCTCTGGGTGCTGGTACGCGGCGTTGCCGATACCTGCAGCAGCGGTCTGCGGCGCATCGCCGGCTCGCAGAGCGACATCAGCCAGCGCCGCGCTGCCGAGGAGCAGCTGCACCATGCCGCGCGCCACGACCCGCTCACCGGCCTGGCCAACCGCGCCCGCCTCAGCGAGCAGCTGCAGCAGGCCGTGCAGCGCCGCCAGCGCCCGGGCGCCCGCGAGGCCGCCCTGCTGTTCATCGACCTCGATCGCTTCAAGCTGATCAACGACAGCCTCGGCCACCAGACCGGCGACCGCGTGCTGGTGGAGGTGGCCGAACGCCTGCGCCACTGCCTGCGTCCCGGGGATCACCTGGCACGCTTCGGTGGTGACGAGTTCGTCGCCCTGCTCGACGACCTGGCCTGCATGGGCGACGCCGAGCGGGTCGCCCAGCGCATGCTCGACAGCCTGCACCTGCCACTGCGGCTGCCGGAACAGACGCTGTCGGTCAGCGCCAGCATCGGCATCGCCGGCCTGCAGGAAAGCGGCCAGCCACTGGACCCCTTGCAGGCGGCCGATCTGGCGCTATACCGCGCCAAGAGCGCGGGCAAGGCCCAGTTCGCCCGCTACAGCGACGAACTGCAGCAGCAGGCGCAGCGCCAGCTGGAACTGCAAAGCGCCCTCGCCCAGGCCAGTGCGCGCGGCGAGCTGCGCCTGGTGTACCAGCCGATCTGCCAGCTGGACGGCAACCAGCCCCAGTTGATCGGCGTGGAGGCCCTGCTGCGCTGGCAACACCAGGGACGCGATATTTCGCCGCTGGAGTTCATCCCCTGCCTGGAGGAATCCGGCGAGATCCTCGCGGTCGGCGACTGGGTGCTGCAGCAGGCCTGCAGCCAGGTGCGCAGCTGGCAGCTGAATGGACAGCCGCAGCTGCGCTGCTCGGTCAACCTGTCCAGCCGCCAGTTGCAGCAGAGCGACTTCGCCGCACGCGTCGCCGATATCCTTCGGCACAGCGGCTTGCCGCCCTCGAGCCTGGTGCTGGAAATCACCGAAAGCCAGCTGATGGCGGACAGCGCCCAGAACCTGGCCTGCCTGCGCGAACTGGCCAGCCTCGGCATTCAGCTGGCGCTGGATGACTTCGGTACCGGCTACTCCTCGCTCGGCTACCTCAAGCGCTTCCCGCTGCACATCATCAAGGTGGACAAGAGCTTCATCGCCGGCGCACCGCAGGATGGCGAGTCGCTGGCCATCAGCCGGGCGATCATCGGCCTCGGCCACAGCCTGGGCCTGGCAGTGGTGGCCGAAGGCGTGGAGAAGCAGGCGCAGCTCGATTTTCTCGGTGGCGAAGGCTGTCACTATGCCCAGGGTTACTGGTTCAGCCGGCCACGCGCGCCGCACGAGTTGCAGCGCCTGCTCAACGGCGAGGACTGCTTCGATGGGCTCTGGTGCCCGCTGCCGGCCGAGGGCGTGCAGGCATGAAGCGCAATCTGCCGGTGAGCGGCCGCCAGATTCCGGTACCGCCGCAGACCAACATCCTCTCCACCACCGAACTCAAGGGCGCGCTGACCTACGTCAACCCGGATTTCGTCGCCCTCAGCGGCTTCACCGAAGACGAACTGATCGGTCACAACCACAACATCGTGCGCCACCCGGACATGCCGCCCGCCGCCTTCGCCCACCTGTGGCAGACGCTCAAGGCCGGGTGCTCGTGGATGGGCCTGGTGAAGAATCGCTGCAAGAATGGCGACCACTACTGGGTCAGCGCCTACGTCACGCCGATGCGCCGCGACGGCCAGGTAGTCGAGTACCAGTCCGTGCGCACCGCCGCCAGCGCAGCGCAGATCGCGGCGGCCGAAGCGCTGTATGCCGAGCTGCGTGCAGGCCGCAGGCCAAGGGCCTTGCGCCGCCCGTTGCTGGAGCCGGGCCGGCGCCTCGCCCTGCTCGGCCTGCTGCTGCCGCCGAGCGGCGCGCTGCTCACCAGCCTGGCGCTGAACCTGCCGCTACTGCCGCAGCTGGCGCCTGCTGCGCTGCTGGGTCTGTTGCTGGCAGGGATCATCGAGCATGGCCTGCGGCCGCTGCAAAGCCTGGCCGAGCAGGCACGCCAGCACGCCGACAACCCGTTGAGCCAGTACCTCTACAGCAGCCGACGTGACGCTTTCGGTGCCATCGCCTTCGCCCTGCAGAGCCTGCAGGCCGAAGCCGGTGCCGTGGTCGGACGCATCGCCGACTCGGCGCGGCAGCTCAGCGGCGAAGCCGGGCAACTGGCCGGCGCGGTGGAGCATCACAACAACGCCACCCTGCAGCAGCGCCAGGAAACCGAACAGGTCGCCAGCGCCATGGGGCAGATGGCGGTGAGCGTTCAGGAAGTGGCGCGCAACGCCCAGCTCAGCGCCAGCGCGGCCAGCGCCGCGGATCAGGAAACCGGCGACGGCCGCCAGCTGGTGGAAGACACCCGCAGGCAGATCGCCAGCCTCGCCGAAGCGTTGCAGGCCAGCCATGCCCAGGTGTGCCAGCTGGCCGACAGCAGCCGCAAGATCGGCACGGTGCTCACGGTGATCGGTGACATCGCCGAGCGCACCAACCTGCTCGCGCTCAATGCCGCCATCGAAGCGGCACGCGCCGGCGATGCCGGTCGCGGCTTCGCCGTGGTCGCCGACGAAGTGCGGGCGCTGGCACGGCGCACCCAGGCGGCCACCGCCGAGATCGAGGCCATCATCGGCGGCCTGCAGGGCACCATCGACGGCAGCGTCGCCGCGATGACCGACAGCCAGCAACACGCCCAGGCCATCGCCGCCCAGGCGCAACAGGGGCCGCCGAGGCACTCGGCGGGATCACCGAGCGGGTCAGCCGGATCAGCGACATGAACCTGCAGATCGCCAGTGCCGTGGAGCAGCAGAGCGCGGTCGGCGACGACATCCAGCGCAACCTGCAGGGCATCCGCCAGGCCTGCGAGAGTAACGCCGAAGCCAGCGCCCGCAGCCACGGCAGCGCCGAGCAGCTCGCCGATCTCGCCGCACGCCTGCAGCTGCTCGCCGAGCAGTTCTGGAGCCAGCGCCAGGGCCGGCCGGGATGAGCCGCGCACGCCTCGGCGCATCATCCGCGTCGATGATGACTATGCCCGCGCGCGGCGTGCGTAGCCTGGAGGCGAGGGGTTAGAGTAGTCGGCCATGCAACGAGGAGACACCCCATGAGCCGACTGGCCTCCATCAAGCTCTCCACCCTCGACCTGGCGCCTATCCGCGATGACGGTGACGCCGCCCAGGCACTGCACAATTCGCTGGCACTGGCTCGGCATGCCGAAAGCCTCGGCTTCGAGCGCTTCTGGGTCGCCGAACACCACAACATGGACGGTATCGCCAGCTCCGCCACGTCCGTCCTGCTCGGCTACCTGGCCGCTGGCACTTCGAGAATCCGCCTCGGCGCCGGCGGGGTGATGCTGCCCAACCATGCGCCGCTGGTGATCGCCGAACAGTTCGGCACCCTGGCCACGCTCTACCCCGGGCGGATCGAACTGGGCCTGGGCCGTGCGCCCGGTGCCGACCAATACACCGCCCATGCCCTGCGCCGCAGCCGCGATGGCAGCGCCGACGACTTTCCCAATGATGTCGAGGAGCTGCAGGCCTACCTCGGCCCGCGCCAGGAAGGCCAGCGGGTGATCGCCATGCCCGGCGCCGGCACCAACGTGCCGATCTGGCTGCTCGGCTCCAGCCTGTTCAGCGCCCGGCTGGCCGGTATCAAGGGCCTGCCCTACGCCTTCGCCTCGCACTTCGCACCGCGCTACCTGCACGAGGCGATCCGCATCTACCGCAACCATTTCCGCCCCTCGGAGGTGCTGGACAAGCCCTACGTGATGCTCGGCGTGCCGCTGCTGGCTGCCGACAGCGACGAGCAGGCGCAGCACCTGGCGACCTCGGCCTACCAGCGCATTCTCGCGCTGATCCGCGGCCAGAGCCTGGTGCAGCGCAAGCCGGTAGCGAGCATGGACGGCTTGTGGCTGCCGCACGAACGCCAGGCCGTCGGCGAGTTCCTCGGCCTGGCCGCCATCGGCGGGCCGCAGACCGTACGCCAGCGCCTGGAACAATTGCTCGAACAAACCGAGGCGGACGAGCTGATCTTCACCTGCGACCTGTACGACTTCGCCGACCGCCTGCACGCCTTCGACATTCTGGCCGAGCTGCAACGCGGCTAAGTGCGAACTTGTAGGCGCGACAACCCTCTGAAACAGAACAGGCCGCCAGACCGGCGGCTTCGTTCATTCACTGGGAGACGCATATGAAGAAGACAGCTTCGGCCCACTGGCAGGGCGGCATCAAGGACGGCAAGGGCACCATCTCCACCCAGAGCGGCGCGCTCAAGGATTCCCCTTACGGCTTCAACACCCGTTTCGAGGACAAGCCCGGCACCAACCCCGAGGAGCTGATCGGCGCCGCCCACGCCGGCTGTTTTTCCATGGCCCTGTCCAAGGAGCTGGGCGAAGCCGGCATGACCGCCGAGAGCATCGACACTACGGCGCAGGTGACGCTGGAAAAGGTCGAGGGTGGTTTCGAAATCAGCGCAGTGCACCTGACGCTGCGCGCGAGGATTCCGGGCGCCGAGCGCACGGCCTTCGAGAAGGCCGTGGAAGCGGCCAAGACCGGCTGCCCGGTGTCCAAGGTGCTCAACGCCACCATCACCCTGGAAGGCATACTCGAAGCCTGAGCCCAGGCCTGCACCGCACCCGAGGCCTGCTCGGGTGCACCGCGCGCCTTCAGATCGCCGAGCCGCAGCGCAGCACCTCGCCACGCGCCAGCACGTTGCGCTGCTCGTCATAGAGCCAGGCCTGCGCCTTCATCAGTTGCTGACGCGCCTCGAGGCGATAACGCCGACCCGCGGCGAAGTCGTCGTAACGCAGGCGAATCTCGCAGGTCAGGCGCAGCGGCTCGCTCTGCATGCCCAGGCCCCCGCCACCGCGCACCTCGAACTGAAAGCGCGTTTCCAGCTCATGCTGGCCAGGCGTCACCTGAAAGTAGCGGCCATCCGGCCAGCGCTTGCCGTCCAGGCGATCGGCCATCAGCAGGGTATCGGCAGTGGAATACAGCTCCACCCAGGCCTGCTGCGGGTCAGGCTCGGGCAGGGGCGAGGCGCAGGCCCCGAGCAGCATCAGGGCGGGAACGAGAAGCAGGGCGCGCATGGCGACCTCCGATAGGGGTTCGCTACCAGCCTACACCGGAAGGCGGGCAAAACCGAGGCGAAAGGGGCTGGAGACAAACCACTCGATCGGCTAGCGTGACGGCATGCCCAACACCTGCCCTATCGACCTGTTGCGCCGCTTCGCGGTTCCCCTGCTCGCCCTGCTCCTGGGCGGCTGCTCGACCATCGACTACTACGCGCACCTCGGCCAGGGCCAGTGGCAGCTGCTGCATGCGCGCCAGCCCGTCGAGCGCCTGCTCGCCGACCCTGCCACCGATGCCGATCTGGCCCGCCGCCTGCGCCTCTCGCAACAGGCCAGGGACTTCGCCAGTACGCAGCTGCAGCTGCCGGAAAACCGCAGCTACCGGCTATACGCCGACCTGGGGCGTCCCTTCGTGGTATGGAACCTGTTCGCCACGCCGGAGTTCTCCCTCGAGCCCGAGCTGCACTGCTTCCCCATCGCCGGCTGCGTCGCCTACCGCGGCTACTACCAGCAGGGCCGCGCCCGCGGTGCCGCCGCGCTGCTGCAACAACAGGGTCTGGACACCTATATCGGCGGCGTAGAGGCCTATTCGACGCTGGGCTGGTTCGACGATCCGCTGCTCAACACCATGCTGCGCTGGAGTGACGAACGCTTCGTCGCGGTGATCTTTCACGAGCTGGCGCACCAGCAGTACTACCTGCCGGGCGATACCGCCTTCAACGAATCCTTCGCCACCTTCGTCGAGCGCGAAGGCCTGCGCCAGTGGCATGCCGCACGCGGGGAAACCCCACCGGCCGGCGATGACCGACAGCGCCAGCAGTTCATCGAACTGGTGCTGGCCAGCCGCGAACGCCTGCAGCAGCTCTATGCCAGCGACCTGCCGGAGCAAGCCATGCGCGCCGCCAAGCAGGCCGAATTCGAGCGCCTGCGCCGCGACTACCGCGCCCTGCGCCAGCGTGAATGGGCAGGCCAGGGTCGCTACGACGCCTGGATCGAAAGCCCGCTGAACAACGCCAAGCTGCTGCCCTTCGGTCTCTATGACCAGTGGGTGCCGGCTTTCGCGGCGCTGTTCGAGCAGCAGGGACGGGATTGGCATGCATTCTATGCGGCCGTGGCCGCGCTCGGTCGGCTGCCGGACGCAGATCGTCGGGCCAGATTGGCAAGCCTGCTGCAAAACGACTAGAACTGCTTGGCATATTGCCAGTCCAACCTATTCAGGTTTTCGCCCAACACCGGAGGTACAAGCGATGCAACGACTGATTCCCGCCCTGGCCCTGATGCTCCTCGCTGGTGGCGCGCTCGCCGCGCCGAAGCCCTGCGAAGAACTCAAGCAGGAGATCGAAGTGAAGATCCAGGCCAACAACGTGCCCAGCTACACCCTGGAAATCGTGCCCAACGCCGACGTTCAGGATCAGAGCATGGTCGTCGGCAGCTGCGACGGCGGCACCAAGAAGATCATTTATCAGCGTAACGGCTGATACTCCCCTGTAGGAGCGGGCTTGCCCGCGAAGCTTTCGCTTTCATTCGCGAGCAGAGCTCGCTCCTACAGTTCTCAGCAGCCGAACGCTCGGTGCATCTCATCCAGCGTCTCGAAATGAAAGGCCGGCGCCTCGCCGAGCAACTCCTCGCGACTACCGAAGCCATAGCCCACCGCCACAGCCTGCAAACCATTGCTGCGCGCGCCGATCAGGTCGTGCTTGCGGTCGCCGATCATCAGCGCTGAGCCGGGCGCTAGCTGTTCCGACTCCAGCAGATGTGCCAGCAGCTCGACCTTGTTGGTGCGCGTACCATCCAGCTCGCTGCCGTAGATGCGTTTGAAGTAGCGGTCGAAACCGAAGTGCCGGGCGATTTCCTCGGCGAACACCGTCGGCTTGCTGGTGGCGATATACAGCGTCCGCCCCTGCGCCACCAGCGCCTGGAGCAGCGCCTCGACACCGTCGAACACGCGATTCTCGTAGAGACCGGTGACCCGGAAACGCTCGCGGTAATGATTGACCGCCTGCCAGCCGGTGGCCTCGTCCAGCGCATAGGTGGCCATGAAGCACTGCAGCAAGGGCGGGCCGATGAAATGCTCCAGCGCGGTCAGGTCCGGCTCATCGATGCCCAACTTGGCCAGGGCGTACTGCACCGAACGGGTGATGCCCTCACGCGGATCGGTGAGGGTGCCGTCTAGGTCGAAGAGGAGGGTGGAGTGATGCATGTGCGAGCGCCTATTCGCAACTGGAGCGGTGGCGAAGGATACCCGTCTTTGCCCAGCCATTCACGCCTGCGCGGCTTGCGCGCGATAGCCCCAGCGCAGCCCGAGACGGGTGAATGGCCATAGCAGCGCCAGTTGCAGTACCCCGAGTGCCAGCAGCAGAAAGATCTCGCCGGCGCCGCCGAACAGCACCAGCGCCACCAGGGCAATCGCGCCGAGCAGCGCACTGCCTATCCACAGCGCGAGCGTGATCAGCACTGCCAGCGCCAGGCGACCGCCTCTGAAACCGCGCACCTGCTCCGGCAACGCCGAGCGCGCTGCGAAGAATGCCACCAGTGCGACGACCACTGTCTGCGCCAGATTGATCGCACCCTCCCAGCCCTCCAGCAAGTAGCCAGTGTTCATCCCACTTAACAAACGCGTGGCCAGACCCGCCAGTTGCAGATACGCCACCGCCAGGGCCAAGGCGAAACAGCAGGCCAGCCTGACCGCCGAAAGCTGTACAGCGCCGACGGCTGCCTCGACCTTGTCGCGCAACAGATGCAAAAGCAGCCAGAGCGGCAACAACACTTGCAGACAGAAGCCCAGCAAACCGAACGACCACATGCCCAGATTCACCAGCCAGTGTCGGAGACCATGAAAGCCCACCTGATCGTAAATCCACATATAGAGGAGACCGTTCACATGACCGATCGCCCAGCCCAGCAGCAGGTAGGTCAGGCCATAACAGGCCAGCAAGCCAGCCGGCAGACGATAGCCCTCCAGACCATGACGCTCCAGATAGGCCTGCTCCAGCCAATAGGCACCCAGCCCGGCCATCAACAGATGGGTGATCCAGTACACCGCCGCATAGCGCAACCAGGCACCGGAGTCGTTCAGGCCAACGTTGACCAACCCGCCGATCAGCGAAACCAGAACACCGATCAGGCCCGCCGCCAGAATCACGCCAGCCAGTTGCAAAGGCAGGGCAGGCGGTTGTCGCAAGGCGGCGCTAGGCACGGATTGTTCGGGGGCGAATGGGTTGGACTGGGTCATGGGAAATCCTTGTCGTGGGTGATGTCCAGAGAGATGCAGGAGGATAGCGGCCAGACCGTCCGGTAAAAAGCACGACAGGCCCTACATGCGATACGCCTATCGTCCTTACCCTTACCGGCCTCCCCTTTTCCGCCCGCCAATTTGCAAGCCTTGAAAATCAAGCACTTGGCGATAGGTCAGAGAAAAGGGTCTACAGCCGCGATACAAGCTTATCCGTTGAGAAGCAATGGATTGCCCGCTATGGTCTCTACTTCACTGCCGTGTAGGCAGCTCAGAAATTCACCGCAACGATACCCGGAAGAAGATGCTCTGGGCGTCGCTATGCTCGCCTCAGGCTACCGACGGCCGATGCACCAGCGGACACCGTCGGAGTCCCGTCTCGGGCCGAAGCGATTGCAGCCATTCAGCAGAAACGACGGTTTGCACGACATTCGCCGCGCGGCGCTGCTCCTGGTAGCAGCGTCGATGCTGGATAGCGCAATAGGGAAACGAACCTAAGTTTCGATCCGAAAGTCCGAATGCAGCGCCCGCCAGTGCTCACGCAATACGGCCTTGTGCGCTTCGTGCATGGGGCTGTCGCGCAGGGCTGCCGGCCATAGCGCGCGAGCCTTATCGAGGGCGGCCTTGAGGTTGTAGAGAATCGGCGATTCCGGCAGGTCCGCACGCTTGGCCCAGCGCCGGAAGTGCTCGAGCGATACCTCGTACCACTGCTTGGTCTGCGCCATGTTCAGCGCGTATTGCTGCTCGGCAGGGATATAGGCCTTGGTGAAGAGGATGTCGTAGGCCGGCGACAACACCGGGTTCACGCCATCGGGATAGAGAATGCTCCAGTTCTTCAGATGCGCGTCGCCGTTGCCCAGCAGGATGTTGACCAGCAAGCGCACAGCCATCTGCACCGCGTCGCGCTGGCCGCTGTAGGTGTTCTGATAGGTCAGCCGGGCGATCTGTTCGTAACTGGCCTTCTGGTACTTGTCCGCCGCATAGGCGAACAGCACCTGGGCGAAGTCCTCGGCATGCACGCGCTTGCCCTCGGCCCGGTCGAAACGACGGATGCCATAGGCATAGCCTTCATCCGGCAGCTTGATCTGCGGCAGACGCTCGAGCTTGTCGAGTTCTACCAGGCGGATTTCCGGTATCTCCACGCCGGCCAGCGCCGCAAGGTGCATGCAGGTGTATTCGTTGAGCGGCACATGATCATGCACCGTGGAGGGCGTCTTGATGATCCAGTCACCGGGCGCCGCCGCATCCCCCAATTGGTAACGGCCATCGCGCTGGTGCATGGAAAACTTCATCTGCACCCCCGCCAGGGAAAAATGCGCCACCCGGTCCACGGTATCCACCGCCACTCGGTCGAGCCGCCCACGGTCACCGAAGGCCGCATCCGGGATAGCCTCGGCAGCAACCGGCTCGGCGATTAGCGCACCGGGCAGGTCGCCACCCAGATGCACCAACAGCGGGAACTCGTTGTGCTCATGGACCTTCAAGCGCTGGACCAGCAGCTGGCGCAACGCGCCTTCGGGCAGCAGGTTACTCAGCAGCGGGTGCAACTGCATATTGGTCGCCACCGGGAAACTCTTGCCCGCACGGGCCGCGAAGGTGGCCGGGTTGGCCAGTGACAGGGTCAGCGCAGGGCGGTTGGCATCCTCAACAAACGACGGCGCCAGCGACAACACCGAGCGGTTATGTGCATAGCCGGCCACGTAACCCACCAACTGCCCATGCAACGTCAGCCTGAGTGCCGAAACCTGCTCGCCGGCCATCAGTCGTCACCCAGCTCTTGCCAGGGATCTTCGATGGTTTCCTTGACGCCAGCGCCAGGCGCAGACGATGGCGAGCGGTCCATGGCGTAGTTCTGTTGTGCCTTGGCGGGACCGGCCTCCAGCAGTTGCTCGACCTGACGTGCCAGCTCCTTGGGGATCAGCATCAGAGTGGCGTCCAGGCCTTCGGCGATCTTGTCCAGGGTGGCCAGGCTGGGGTTACCGTCTTTCTCGATCTTGCCGTACTGCTGGCGATTCAACCCCACCCGCAACGGCATATCCGTGCCTTTCAGGCCGAGTTGCAGGCGTCGGCGTTTGATCTGGGTCAGCACTGTGCTGCGCATGGGCCTCCTCACTCGCTCTATCCAGAGTGCAGCACATAAGACTCTATTGGATAAAAAGAGCCTTATGTACTGCAAAGAAATTTTATTCGAATCATATGTGCTTCATTATTGAATGAAGCTTTTAAGCTTCACAAGCATTTCTTTGCAGTATAGATGCTGCTTTTAAAAGTGAATGCAGCATAAATAGCTCAATGGTTCTGAGTCAGGTGGCAATTAAAAATACTGGCAAAACAATGCTACGTTTCGTATTGCCTCCCAGCATAAGGACACGCTGCTATGCACGACCCGTCCCCACACCGACAAAGCGAAATCCGCAATCTCATCCAAGGTTTTATCGCCGAACGCCTGGCCACCAAGCTCGAAGGTCTGGCCAATGATGACCCCAAGCGCGCCACCCTGCTCGAGCAATACCAGCCGGCAGCCTGGCTGGCAGATGCCGCCCGCCGCGCCGGGCAGATCCGGGCGGTGACCCATACGCTCAAGGCCATTCATCCGGATGCCAAGGGCACCAACCTCTACTGCCTGCCGAACAGCTTGCCGCAGCATGCGCTGGTCGGCAGCCATTGCCTGGGCGACGACTTTGCCGGCGATGTGGTGGGCAATGCCGCCGCGCTGGATGTCTACAAGCTGCTCAAGCTGGAGCACGACGGCCAGACACCGCTCGACCTGCTGCTGGCCGCAGATGCCGATGCCATTGCCGCACTGCATACAGATGACAAGCACCGGAGCCTTCCCCGTTGCTATGTGCGCGCGCGACAGCCTGGCCTTCCACACCCATACGGAAAGCCGTCGCACTGGTTGGCTTCGTCGTTCACTGCTACATAGGCAACACCTGGCGGGGTGTGCGCTTCGCTCCTAAGCCCGCCCTACTGTGTCCAGCGTCGATGTTCGGCGTCAGACCTGTAGCCTGGGTCGGAGCGAAACGATACCCACGTTGGGCTCCCCGGGCTTCGTGGTGCTCAAGCCAGGCTACTCATTTGCTCGGTTTACGCGCAGGTGCGGTCTGCGGCCCCAGTCAATCCACCAAACTGCGAAACATCACATAACAATCCACCAACCCATACCTGGCATGGCGGTAGGCCTTGGGCAGGGTGCCGACGATCTCGAAACCGTGCTTCTGCCACAACGCCACAGCCACCGTATTGGTCGCCACCACGCTGTTGAACTGCATCGCGCTGAAACCCAGCTCGCGCGCCACTTCCAGTGAATGGGCGCAGAGCCGGCTGGCGATGCCGCGACCGCGTGCAGCCGGAGCGGTCATATAGCCACAGTTGCACACATGGTCACCGGGACCTGCGGCATTGGCCTTGATGTAGTAGGTGCCGAGAATCTGCCCAGCCTCTGCGGCGACGAAGGTGGCGCGCGGCAGTTCGACCCAGAGCTTCCAGGCCGTGTCGCTATCCATGTCGGGGTCGAAGGCGTAGGTTTCCTGCGCCTGCACCACGTCACGGATGATCGGCCAGACCTGATCGAAATCGGCGGCGGTGATGGGGCGGATGTCGATCAACCGTCATACCCCTCGACCAGGTGCAGGTCCTTCAGCCGCACGTAGTTGGCCGCGCTGTAGGCGAAGTAGCTGCGCTCCTGCTCGGTCAGCGCGCGTGCCTGCTTCACCGGGCTGCCGACGTACAGGTAGCCGCTTTCCAGGCGCTTGCCCGGCGGCACCAGGGAGCCGGCGCCGATCACCACCTCGTCCTCGACCACCGCGCCATCCATGACGATGCTGCCCATGCCGACCAGGATGCGGTTGCCCAGGGTGCAGCCATGCAGGGTGACGTTGTGGCCGATGGTGACCTCGTCACCGATGATCAATGGATAGCCGGCCGGGTTGAACGGCCCGGCGTGGGTGATGTGCAGCACGCTGCCGTCCTGCACGCTGCTGCGCGCGCCGATGCGGATGCTGTGCATGTCGCCGCGCACCACCGCCATCGGCCACACGGAGCTGTCGACGCCGATTTCCACGTCGCCCAGCACCACCGCGCTGGCGTCGACAAAGACCCGTTCACCGAGCTGCGGGGTGTGTTGCTGGAAACTGCGAATCGCCACGATAGAAATCTCCAAGGCTGCGGGAAGGCTTGATACTAATTAAGATGAGCCCCATGTCGGTTGTCATCTCCCTGGGGATTATTCAGCAAGGCCCCGGGGTCACAATCCTATCTTCATTCGCCACAGGTGCCTCGTCGTGACCGCGAACAATCCCCTGCTGCAAGACTTCGACCTGCCGCCCTACTCGCAGATCAAACCGGAGCACGTCGAGCCCGCCGTCGACCAGATCCTGGCGGACAGCCGCGCCGCCATCGCCAAGCTGCTCGAGGCGCAGCAGGCCAACCCGAGCTGGGACGGTCTGGTGCTGGCGCTGGACGAACTGGGCGCACGCCTGGGCCGCGCCTGGAGCCCGGTGAGCCATCTCAACTCGGTGTGCAACAGCCCCGAGTTGCGCGCCGCCTACGAGGCCTGCCTGCCCAAGCTGTCCGAGTACTGGACCGAAATGGGCCAGAACAAGCCGCTGTTCCAGGCCTACGAGGCGCTGGCGCAAAGCCCGGCGGCCGCCGGTTTCGACGTGGCGCAGAAGACCATCCTCGAACACGCCCTGCGTGATTTTCGCCTGTCGGGCATCGACCTGCCGGCCGAGCAGCAGAAGCGCTACGGTGAAATCCAGATGCGTCTGTCCGAGCTGACCAGCAAATTCTCCAACCAGTTGCTCGACGCCACCCAGGCCTGGACCAAGCACATCACCGACGAAGCCGTGCTGAGCGGCCTGACCGATTCGGCCAAGGCGCAGATGAAGCAGGCCGCCGAGGCCAAGAGCCTGGATGGCTGGCTGATCACCCTGGAATTCCCCAGCTACTACGCGGTGATGACCTACGCCGACGACCGCGCCCTGCGCGAAGAGGTGTATGCCGCCTACTGCACCCGCGCCTCCGACCAGGGGCCGAACGCCGGGCAGAACGACAACGGCCCGCTGATGGCCGAGATTCTCGACCTGCGCCAGGAGCTGGCGCGCCTGCTCGGCTTCGCCAACTACAGCGAGCTGAGCCTGGCCAGCAAGATGGCCGAATCCACCGACCAGGTGCTGAGCTTCCTGCGCGACCTGGCGGTGCGCAGCAAACCTTTCGCCGAGCAGGACCTGGCCGAGCTGAAAGCCTTCGCCGCCGAGCAGGGCCTGAATGACCTGCAAAGCTGGGACGTCGGCTACTACAGCGAGAAGCTGCGCCAGCAGCGCTACAGCATCTCCCAGGAAGAGGTGCGCGCCTGGTTCCCGGTGGACAAGGTGCTCAGCGGCCTGTTCGCCATCGTGCAGAAGCTCTACGGCATCGAGATTCGCGAGCTGAAGGGCTTCGACACCTGGCATCCGGACGTGCGCCTGTTCGAGATCACCGAGAACGGCCAGCACGTCGGGCGCTTCTTCTTCGACCTCTACGCCCGCGCCAACAAGCGCGGCGGCGCCTGGATGGACGGCGCCCGCGACAAGCGCCGCGACGCCCAGGGCCAGCTGATCGCCCCGGTGGCCAACCTGGTGTGCAACTTCACCCCGCCGGTCGGCGGCAAGCCGGCGCTGCTGACCCACGACGAGGTCACCACCCTGTTCCACGAATTCGGCCATGGCCTGCATCACCTGCTGACCCGCATCGAGCACGCCGGCGCCTCGGGCATCAACGGCGTGGCCTGGGATGCGGTCGAGCTGCCCAGCCAGTTCATGGAGAACTGGTGCTGGGAGCCCGAAGGCCTGGCGCTGATCTCCGGCCACCATGAAACCGGCGAGGCGCTGCCGCAGGCCATGCTGGACAAGATGCTGGCGGCGAAGAACTTCCAGTCCGGGCTGATGATGGTGCGTCAGTTGGAGTTCTCGCTGTTCGACTTCGAGCTGCACGCCAGCCACGGCGACGGCCGCAGCGTGCTGGACGTGCTCGAAGGCGTGCGCAATGAGGTCTCGGTACTGCGCCCGCCGGCCTACAACCGTTTCGCCAACGGCTTCGCGCACATCTTCGCCGGCGGCTATGCGGCCGGTTACTACAGCTACAAGTGGGCCGAAGTGCTGAGCGCCGATGCCTTCTCCAAGTTCGAGGAAGAAGGCGTGTTCAACGCCGATACCGGCCGTGCCTTCCGCGAAGCGATCCTCGCCCGTGGCGGCTCGCAGGAACCCATGGTGCTGTTCGTCGACTTCCGCGGCCGTGAGCCGAGCATCGACGCCCTGCTGCGCCACCTCGGCCTGAGCCAGGAGGCCGCATGAGCGATGCGCCTGTGAACAGCACCCCGAAACGCTTTATCGCGGGAGCCGTGTGCCCGGCGTGCAGCGAGACCGACAGCATCAAGATGTGGAACGTCGACGGCGTGCCGCACCGCGAATGCGTCAAGTGCGGCTACGCCGACACCCTGGACGCGCGCGGTAACTCGGTGCCCAAGGAGCTGCCGACCCGGGTCAACGTCAGCGGCCTCAAGCCCAAGGCGGCCGATCCCAATGTGCAGGCGGTGCAGTTCTTCCCCAATCCCAAATTGAAGAAACCCAGCGAGTAACGATGTAGGGAAATGCTCGGTACGCTGCCCCGGATTGCATCCGGGCTACACAGCGGCCGCTCGGTAGTTCCATAGGGTGGGTTAGCGGCGCAGAACGCCGATTCCGCAAGCGCCGATAAAGGTGGCGCGCTCGGATGGCCGCCCCACGTAACCCACCAGGCGATGGATCGCGTTGCGCCGATGGTGGGTTACGCCGCAGCAGACACAGCGGTTTTTTCAACCCCCGGGACAAGCGGCTAACCCACCCTACTAATCGTGGTGATCGATACAGCGCGTAGCCCGGATGCAATCCGGGGATGGCATGCCGCATATTGCCTTGGCGGCATGCATATTCGTAGGGCGGTTAGTGGCGCCTAGCATCGATCTCGCAAGCACCAATAGAGGTCGCGCGTCGCGTAACCCACCAGACGATGGAACGCGTTGCGCCGATGATGCAGGCGAGTTGCACCTACCTCGACCTTACTCGCGAAAAAACTCTCCCGGTGTTGCGCCGAACTGGCGGCGAAATGCAGCGATAAAGGCCGAGAGCGAGTCGTAACCGCAGGCGAGCGCCACGTCGGTGACGCGCTCGCCCTGCTCAAGCGGGGTCAAGGCATCGAGCAGACGCTGACGCTGGCGCCAGGCGCGGAAGCTCAGGCCGGTTTCACGCAGGAACAGCCGACTCAGGGTCTTTTCCGAAACCCCCAGGCGCTCGCCCCATTCGCTCAGCCCCAGTTGACGCAGGCGCGCATCCTGCAGTCCCTGGCACACCTCGCGCAGCCGCGCGTCCTGTGGCAGCGGCAACATCAGCGCCACTGCCGGCGCGGCCTGCAGCTCATCCAGCAACACCGCGGCCAGCCGACCCGGCGCGCCCTGTTCGTCGTACTCGGCCGGCAGAGCGCTGAAGCGACGGATCAGTTCGCGCAGCAGCGGGCTGACTGCCAACACCCGACATTCGTGCGGGCCCCAGGGCACCGCGCCGCTGTCGATATACAGGCTGCGCATCTCGGTGCGCGGCGAACTGAACACGCGGTGCTCGACGCCAGCCGGCACCCACACCGCGCGCTGCGGCGGGGCGACGAAGCGCGCTCCGGCGGTCTGCACCTCGAGCACCCCGGCGATGGCATAGGACAGCTGTACCCAGGGATGCGTATGGCGGAAAGTCAGCGCCCGGTTGGTCAGCGACTCGACCCGCCCATAGAGCGGTCGGGGCAGGCTGGGCAGCTCGGGCAGGCTGCGATGGACGGTATCCGGATGTCTGTTTGGCGACACTTGCTGGCTCTTTGGCGTTAGCCGGAATTTTTCGACGACGATAGTCTGGCGTCCTCCTGTATCGCAAGCCCGAGATTCGCCATGTTCCTGCGCCGTCTGCTGCCTGATGCCTTCACCCTGACCCTGCTCGCCGTGGTGCTGATCGCCACCCTGTTGCCCGCCAGCGGCCAGGTCGCCGTGGTCTTCGAGTGGATCACCAACCTGGCCATCGCCCTGCTGTTCTTCCTGCATGGCGCCAAGCTGTCACGCCAGGCCATCCTCGCTGGTGCCGGGCACTGGCGCCTGCACCTGCTGGTGTTCACCTGCACTTTCGTGCTCTTCCCCCTGCTCGGCCTGCTGCTCAAACCGCTGATGGCACCACTGATCGGCAACGAGCTGTACCTGGGCATGCTTTATCTGTGCGCACTGCCGGCCACGGTGCAGTCGGCGATCGCCTTCACCTCGCTGGCACGCGGCAACATCCCGGCGGCGATCTGCAGCGCAGCAGCGTCCAGCCTGCTGGGCATATTCCTCACGCCCTTGCTGGTGGCGCTGCTGATGGGCGTGGAAGGCGACAGCGGCTCGACCCTCGATGCCATCGGCAAGATCAGCCTGCAATTGCTGCTGCCTTTCGTGCTCGGGCAGATCGCCCAGCGCTGGATCGGCGGCTGGGTGAATCGCAACAAGAGCTGGCTGAAGTACGTGGACCAGAGCTCGATCCTGCTGGTGGTCTACACCGCCTTCAGCGCCGCGGTGATCGGTGGCCTGTGGCAGGAAGTGCCGCTGGTCACCCTGCTCGCTCTGGTGCTCGCCTGCTGCGTGCTGCTGGCCCTGGCACTGCTGCTCACCCATCTGCAGGGCAAGTGGCTGGGCTTCAATCAGGAAGACCGCATCACCATCCTCTTCTGCGGCTCGAAGAAGAGCCTGGCCACCGGCGTGCCCATGGCCCAGGTGCTGTTCGCCGGCAGTACCATCGGCGTGCTGATCCTGCCGCTGATGCTGTTCCACCAGATCCAGCTGATGGTCTGCGCGGTACTGGCGCAGCGTTATGCGCGCCGCCCGGAAGCCGAGGTGATCGAGGCCAGGACGGCTTCCTGAACACCCCCGCGATGCGCTAGCGTGCGGGCATCGATCACCCTCACAAGGATGTCCATGCGCACGCTCGCACGCCTGGTCGGCGCGGCCCTGCTCGGTGCCGCGCCGCTCGCCATCGCCACCGATTTCGGCCCCTCGATCTACGCCGGGATGACCGCCCGCTTCGATACCGCGACGACGCCGCCCTACCAGAACCCGGAGTCCGAACCGCGCGTCCTGCTGCAGTCGCAGAAGGCACATGGCGCCCGCAACCACTTCTGCATGCTCGGCTACCGCTGGCCCGACGGCATGGCGTTCGCCTCCGTGCACTGGCGCGAGGGCGGCCTGATCCTGCGCTGGCATGGCGGCAGCGACTGGGCAGACGATGAATTCGAGTGGTACCTCAACAAGGCCGTCGATCTGCAGACAGGTGTGATCGACGCCGATGATCCGCAGGGCAGCACCTTCCTGGTCACCCGTCGCGACGCCAACGGCACCCTGGAAGACTGCCGCCGCCATGGCCGCCAGTACCTGATCGAGCCGTTCACGCCGCCGCCTCCACCTGTCGCAGAGGACGACTGAGCGACGCGCAGCACTGGCGCGGACCGATCAATCCATATACTGTTTATCCATACAGTATATGGAGCGTTTCCCATGGCCCTGAATCTGCCCACGCGCGGTCGCGGCACCGCCAGCAACCCGCACAACCGCTATGCGCCGACCCGCTCGGAGCAGGAAGACGACGGCTGGTATCAGGACGAAACCCCACCAAGCCGCGCCACCGAGGTGCGCAAGGAAAAGGCGAAGACGGCGATCACCCGCAACGACTCGCCGGATGTCGGCTTCGACCGCTCGGTGAACCCCTACCGTGGCTGCGAGCACGGCTGCATCTACTGCTTCGCCCGGCCCAGCCATGCCTACTGGGACATGTCGCCGGGCATCGACTTCGAGACCCGCCTGATCGCCAAGACCAACCTGGCCGAGCGCCTGGAAGAGCAGTTGCAGAAGCCGGGTTACGTACCGCAACCCATTGCCCTGGGCATCAACACCGACGCCTACCAGCCGATCGAGCGCGAACAGCGCCTGACCCGCCAGGCGCTGGAGATTTTGCTGCGCTACAAGCACCCGCTGAGCATCATCACCAAGGGCTCGCTGATCCTGCGCGACCTCGACCTGCTCAGCGAGCTGGCCAGCCACAACCTGGTCAGCGTCGCCTTCAGCCTGACCACCCTGGACGACGAGCTGAAACGCATCATGGAGCCGCGTACCGCAGCGCCGGCCGCCCGTCTGCGCGCCATGCGCACGCTGCACGAGGCCGGTGTGCCGGTGAGCGTGATGTGCGCGCCGATGATTCCGATGATCAATGACATGGAGCTCGAAGCCCTGCTCGAAGCCGCAGCCGATGCCGGCGCGCGCTCGGCCGGCTACGTGCTGCTGCGCCTGCCGCTGGAGATCGCCGAGCTGTTCGAGCAGTGGCTGCAGGTGCATTTCCCCGAGCGCGCCGCCCATGTCATGAGCCTGATCCGCCAGAGCCGCGGCGGCAAGAACTACGACAGCCGCTTCGGCAGCCGCATGCGCGGCGAGGGCCAGTTCGCCGAGCTGCTCGCGCAACGCTTTCGCCTGGCACGGCGCAAGCTCGGCCTGGACCGCCGCGACAGCGTCACGCTCGACTGCTCGCAGTTCTGCCCGCCCGGCGCGCAACTGAGCCTGCTGTGAACCTGTGCCACGACAGTCCTCACCCTGCACCTGGAACAACCCGCCGGTTGTCGCTCGGCCTGCCGAAGGTGACACTTGCGTGTGACTCCTCCCCGGCAGCGGCTGTCGTTCTAGCAGCGTCTTTCAGATAACAGAGGTTCAGGGCATGCCTTACAAACATCAGGTGATTCCGCTTCAGGCCCACGAGGGCAACGAAACCGCCGACCAGGCGCTGCAGAGCATCGTCGATGGTTTCAAACGCTTTCGTCATGAGGTGTTCCCGCAGCAGGAAGAACTGTTCAAGAAGCTCGCCACCGCCCAGAACCCGCGCGCCATGTTCATCACCTGCGCCGACTCGCGCGTGGTGCCCGAGCTGATCACCCAGAGTTCGCCGGGCGACCTGTTCGTCAACCGCAACGTCGGCAACGTGGTGCCGGCCTACGGGCAGATGATGGGCGGCGTCTCCACCGCCATCGAATACGCGGTGATGGCCCTGGGCGTGCAGCACATCGTCATCTGCGGCCACTCCGACTGTGGCGCGATGAAGGCGGTACTCAACCCGGCATCACTGGAAACCATGCCCACGGTCAAGGCCTGGCTGCGCCATGCCGAGGTCGCTCGTACCGTGGTGGCGGAGAACTGCAACTGCGGCAGTGACCAGGAAGCGCTGGCCGTGCTGACCGAGGAGAACGTGGTGGCCCAGCTCGACCACCTGCGCACCCACCCTTCGGTGGCGGCCAAGCTGGCGCGCGGCCAGCTGTTCATCCATGGCTGGGTGTATGACATCGAAACCAGCCAGATCAAGGCCTATGACGCCGAGCTGGGCAGCTTCCTGCCGCTCGATGGTGACAAGGTGCCGATGGCCACCCCCCGCGCGCGCTATCCGCAGAGCTGAAGGCGACCGTGAGCCGTAAGGTGCGCCGTGCGCACCGAGCCTCACCCGGTCGCGGCTAAAGCCCCTCCCACAAAACGCGCCGTGACCGTGGGGGGCTTTCGGCTCGGGCATCCTGCCTCGCTCTACCTCCTGCATCCATGCGGTCGTAGCCGCGACGCTCTTATCCTAAAGCGTCTCCGTAGCCGGTGCGCACAACGCACCCTACGAGCCGCCGCTCAGAACCTCTCCCCACGCAGCACTTCCACCTGCGCCAGGTAGCAGACCATGGCGAAGTGGTCGTAGTAGCGCACCTGCAGATGCTCGGCGATGCGCTCGGCCAGCTCGCGGTTGCAGATGATTTCCAGGCGGATGTTGCCCTCGGTGTCCCAGCCGGCGCTGCGCACGCCGCGGTGCCCGCGGCCACGGGCATCGGATATGGTCCAGCCGGGTGCGCCGAGCGTTTCCAGATCGGCCAGCAGGCGCTTCTCCAGCGCCGCCTCGCAGATCACGGTGAGCAGGGTGCGGCTATGTGCGTTCATCTCAGAACCCCCAGGCGATCAGTCGTTCGGCCAGCGCCAGGTACAGCGGAATACCGATCAGGATATTGAATGGAAAGGTGATGCCCAGCGAGGCCGTGAGCGACAGCGACGGATTGGCCTCGGGCAGGGCCAGGCGCATGGCCGCCGGCACCGCGATATAGGAAGCCGAGGCCGCCAGGGTGGCGAGCATCGCCGTACCGCCCAGGCTCAGGCCCATGAAGCGCGCCAGCAAGGCGCCGATCAGCGCACCGAGCAGCGGCATCAGCAGGGCGAAGCCGGCCAGGCGCAGGCCGAACTGCTTCAGCGCACCGAGCTGACCGGACGCGATCAGTCCCATCTCCAGCAGGAAGAACGCCAGCACCGGCTTGAACATGCTGGTGTACAGCGGCTCCAGCGGCTTGATCGCCTCCTTGCCGGCGATGGCGCCGATCACCAGGCCGCCGAGCAGCAGCATGATGCTCTTGCCGAGAAAGATTTCGCGGCCCAGCTCGCCCCAGTGGGTGTCGCGGGTAATGCCCTTGGCCAGGACAATGCCCACCAGGATCGCCGGAATCTCCAGAATGGCCACGAACAAGGGCATGTAGCTCTCGAAGGCCACCTCGCGCGCCACCAGGTAGGCGACCACCACGGCGAAGGTACCGGCACTGACCGAGCCGTAGTGCGCCGCCACCGCAGCCGCATTGATGCGGTCGAAGCGCAGCCCGCGCAACAGGACGAACGCCAGGATCGGCAGCAGCACGCCGAGCGCCAGCACCAGGGCCGATTGGCCGAGCAGCTGCAGGCTGGCCTGCTCGGCCAGCTCCACGCCACCATGCAGGCCGATGGCCAGAAGAAGGATGATCGACAGCGTCTCGTACAATGCCGCCGGCAGCTTCAGCTCACTCCTGAGCAAGCCGGCGACCAGGCCGAAGACGAAGAACAGCACCACCGGATCCAGACCCACCTCAGCTCCTCCCCCAACATCTCGGGGTGCGTTGCGCGCACCCGCTACCCTATTCACCACCCATCTCGGTGCACAGGGCGCACCCTACCCGGACGGCCACATGCACGCAAAGGAAAAGGCCATGCCCCGGCGGGGCGGTGCTGATCACCCTGCCTTGCCTCGCCACTGGCGAGGCATCGGGGCATGACCGGAAAGCTTAGCCGGCATGCCCGGCCTGGCCACCTGGCGGCCACTCAAAAAAAGGGAGCCTTGCGGCCCCCGGGACATAAGTGCGCCTTAGCGCGGAATAAAAAAAGGAGCCCGGGTTACGCCCCGTCAAACTTGCCCATCCAACAGGCCGGGCTCCGTAGAGGTTAACCTTCGATTTCCACCAGCACTTCGCCCGGATTGACGCGGTCGCCCTTGGCCACGTGAACGGCCTTGACGGTGCCGGCAATCGGCGCCTGCACTTCGGTCTCCATCTTCATCGCTTCGGTGATCAGCACGGCCTGGCCGGCCTTGACCACATCACCTTGCTTGACCAGCACATCGACGATGTTGCCCGGCATGGTGGTGGACACGTCGCCCGGTGCCCCGGCCTGCTTGCGCTTGCCACCGCTGCCTGCGACGAATTCGTTGAGCGGCTCGAACACCACTTCTTCCGGCATGCCGTCGATGGACAGGTAGAAGTGGCGCTTGCCGTCGCCCTTGACGCCCACGCCGGTGATGTCCACGCGGTAGCTTTCGCCATGCACGTCGACCACGAACTCGGTTGGCACGCCTTCGCCACCGACCGGCGCCGCCTTGCCCTGGCCGTTGGGCATGGGCAGCAGTGCTTCCGGCTTGAGGGTGCCGGCGGCGCGCTCCTCGAGGAACTTGCGCCCGATGTCGGGGAACATGGCAAAAGTCAGCACGTCCTCTTCGGACTTGGCCAGGCTGCCGATCTCTTCACGCAGGCGCGCCAGCTCGGGCTTGAGCAGGTCGGCCGGGCGCACGTCGATCACTTCCTCGCTGCCGATGGCCTGCTTGCGCAGTTGCTCGTCGACCTTGCCCGGCGCCTTGCCGTAGCGGCCCTGCAGATACAGCTTCACCTCGTTGGTGATGGTCTTGTAGCGCTCGCCAGCGAGCACGTTGAAGAACGCCTGGGTGCCGACGATCTGCGAGGTCGGCGTCACCAGCGGCGGGAAGCCGAGGTCGGCACGCACGCGCGGAATCTCCTCCAGCACTTCGTTCATGCGGTTCAGCGCGCCCTGCTCCTTGAGCTGGTTGGCCAGGTTGGAAATCATCCCGCCCGGCACCTGGTTGACCTGCACGCGGGTATCCACGCCGGTGAACTCGCTCTCGAACTGGTGGTACTTCTTGCGCACGGCATGGAAGTACATGCCGATTTCCTGAATCAGTTCCAGGTCCAGGCCGGTGTCGTATTCGCTGCCCTTGAGCGCGGCGACCATCGACTCGGTGCCGGGGTGGCTGGTACCCCAGGCCAGGCTGGAAATGGCGGTGTCGATATGGTCTGCACCGGCTTCGATGGCCTTGAGCTGGCACATCGAGCCGAGACCGGCGGTGTCATGGCTGTGGATGAACACCGGCAGATCGATCGCGCTCTTCAGCGCCTTGACCAGCGCGAAGGTGGCATAGGGCGTGAGCAAACCGGCCATGTCCTTGATGGCGATGGAGTCGATGCCCATCGCCTGCATGGCCTTGGCCTGCTCGACGAAGGCGTCGATGGTGTGCACCGGGCTGGTGGTGTAGGCGATGGTGCCCTGAGCATGCTTGCCGGCGGCCTTGACCGCCTCGATGGCCACGCGCAGGTTACGCACGTCGTTCATCGCGTCGAAGATGCGGAACACGTCGATGCCGTTGACCGCGGCCTTGGCGACGAAGGCGCGCACCACGTCATCGCTGTAGTGGCGGTAGCCGAGCAGGTTCTGCCCGCGCAGGAGCATCTGCAGGCGGGTGTTGGGCAGCGCGGCCTTGAGCTGGCGCAGGCGCTCCCAGGGGTCTTCCTTGAGAAAGCGCACGCAGGCATCGAAGGTGGCGCCACCCCAGACTTCCAGCGACCAGTAGCCGACGCGGTCGAGCTTGTCGCAGATCGGCAGCATGTCCTCGGTGCGCATGCGGGTGGCCAGCAGCGACTGGTGGGCATCGCGCAGGACGGTATCGGTAACGGTGATCTTCTTGCTCATCAGATTCTCCTTCAGAGCTACAGGCCTCAGGCTTCAGGCTGCAGGCAAGGCACCTTGGCGCTTGCCTGTAGCTTGGGGCCTGTAGCCCGCAGCCGCTTTATAGTCCCGCGTGGGCAGCGATGGCGGTGGCGATGGCGATGGCCAGGTGCGACGGGTTGCGCTTGATCGAGTACTGGGTCAGTTCCGGGTGGCTTTCGACGAAGCTGGTATTGAACTGGCCGCTACGAAATTCCGGATTGCGCAGGATTTCCTGGTAATAGGGTGCGGTGGTGCGCACGCCCTGCACGCGCATGTCGTCCAGCGCGCGCAGGCCGCGGTCCATCGCCTCTTCCCAGGTCAGCGCCCAGACGATCAGCTTCAGGCACATCGAGTCGTAATAGGGCGGAATGGTGTAGCCGGTGTAGATCGCCGTGTCGGTGCGCACGCCAGGGCCGCCGGGCGCGTAGTAACGGGTGATCTTGCCGAACGAGGGCAGAAAGTTGTTCTTCGGGTCCTCGGCGTTGATGCGGAACTGCAGGGCATAACCACGGTGGATGATGTCTTCC
The DNA here is from genome assembly GCF_900104265.1 of Ectopseudomonas guguanensis. Classification (GTDB taxonomy): domain Bacteria; phylum Pseudomonadota; class Gammaproteobacteria; order Pseudomonadales; family Pseudomonadaceae; genus Aquipseudomonas; species Aquipseudomonas guguanensis. The sequence goes on along the minus strand of NZ_FNJJ01000020.1, from coordinate 9,908 downwards.
TGCTTGACCGACAGCGGCAGGCCGCTGGCGATGCGAATCTGCTCGCGGACGATGTCGATGCCAGTGATTTCCTCGGTGATGGTGTGCTCCACCTGCACCCGGGTGTTCATCTCCATGAAGTACACCTCGCCGCCGGCGAGCAGGAACTCCACGGTACCGGCGTTCTCGTAGCCCACGGCCTGCGCCGCGCGCACGGCCAGGTCGCCGATATAGGCGCGCTGCTCGGGGGTCAGCTGCGGGCTGGGGGCGATCTCGATCAGCTTCTGGTTGCGGCGCTGGATCGAGCAGTCACGCTCGTACAGGTGAACGGTGTTGCCGAAGCTGTCGGCGAGGATCTGGGCCTCTATGTGCTTCGGATTGACGATGCATTTTTCCAAGAAGACTTCCGCGCTGCCGAAAGCCTTGGTCGCTTCGGAGATGACGCGCGGATAGGCCTGCTCCAGCTCCTCGCGGCTGTTGCAGCGACGAATGCCGCGGCCGCCACCACCGGAGGTGGCCTTGAGCATCACCGGGTAACCGATGCGCTCGGCTTCACGCAGGGCCTCGGCCAGGTCGGCGACGTTGCCTTCGGTGCCGGGGGTGCAGGGCACGCCGGCGGCCATCATGCTGCGGCGGGCTTCGGTCTTGTCGCCCATGCGGCGGATGACTTCGGCGCTCGGGCCTATGAACTTGATCCCGCGTTCGGCGCAGATCTCTGCCAGTTCGGCGTTCTCGGAAAGGAAACCGTAGCCGGGGTGCAGCGCATCGCAGCCGGTTTCCACCGCCAGATTGACCAGCTTGCGCGGGTTCAGGTAGCCGGCCAGCGGGTCTTCGCCAATGCTATGCGCCTCGTCGGCACGCTTGACGTGCAACGCATGGCGGTCGGCTTCGGAATAGATGGCCACCGAGCGGATGCCCATTTCGGCACAGGCCCGCACGATGCGGACAGCAATCTCACCACGGTTGGCGATCAGTATTTTTCTTATCACGATCCAATCCTCAGCACAGCGCTGCAAGGTTCGCTGCAACACTTGGTTGCAAAACGTGGTGAAACCCTATCCGGCTATACGAATTAACCAAAATGAATAATTATTTGATCGTGCATAAGTAATTACTTATGCATTGATCGAACGAGGACGAAAACATGCGTAAAACCCTGCTGCGCATGACCTTGCGCCAGCTTCAGGTGTTCCGAGCGGTGTGCGAGCACGGCTCCTACAGCCGCGCGGCTGACGAAATGGCGCTGACCCAGCCGGCCGTGAGCCTGCAGATTCGCCAACTGGAGGAGCTGGTCGGCCAGCCGCTGTTCGAGTACGTCGGCAAGAAGCTCTACCTGACCGAAGCCGCCGAGGCGCTGCGCCGCGCCAGCAGCGATATCTTCGGTCGCCTGGAAAGCCTGGACATGCAGCTGTCGGACCTGCAGGGCTCGCTGCAGGGGCAGCTCAACCTGTGCGTCGAATCCAGCGCCAAGTATTTCGTACCCCACCTTTTCGCCGATTTTCGCCGTCATTACCCGGAAGTCAGCCTCAACCTCACGGTGGTCAACCACGCCCTGGTGGTGCGCCGCCTGACCCTCAGCCGCGACGATCTGATGATCATGAGCCAGGTGCCGCAGGACATGGCGCTGGACTTCATGCCCTTTCTCGACAACCCCATCGTGGCCGTCGCGCCGCCGGATCATCCGTTGTGCGAAGCCGGCGACCTGCACCTGCAGGATCTCACCGCCTACCCCCTGCTGATTCGCGAAAGCGGCTCGGGCACGCGTCGTGCCTGCGAGGAGTACTGCCACCAGAAACGCGCGCACTTCCCCCATACGCTGGAGATCGGCTCGCTGGAATCGCAGCGCGAAGCGGTGCTGGCCGGCCTCGGCATCGCCCTGCTGCCACGCCACGCCGTGCGCCTGGAACTGCAGCACGGCCTGCTGCGCGAGCTGCCGGTGGCCGAACTGCCGCTGCAGCGCAGCTGGTGTGTGGTGAATATCCGCGGCCGGCGCCTGTCGCCGGTGGCGCAGGCCTTCGTCGACTTCATTCGTACCGAGCGCGCGCACATCGTCAAACTGGCCGAGCGCTTTCAGGCCGCCAGCGCAGGATCGGGCAATAATCTCGCAGGATCGGCCTAACCCTTGCTCACCGAGATAAGGGAAATTGCATTCTGGGATCGTCACAAAACCTGCCTGGGAGAAACCTATGCTGTCGGGAATCAGCGCCCTGCTCGAGGCCCTTCGCGCGCTGGAACGCGACAATGGCCAGGCCGTGCTAGCCACCGTGGTCAAGGTCGAAGGCTCGGCCTACCGCCGCCCCGGCGCGCGTATGCTGATTCCACTCTACGGCGCCACCGTGGGCACCATCAGCGGCGGCTGCCTGGAATCGGAAGTGGCGAAAAAGGCCTGGTGGCTGACCGACAGTGGCGAGCCGGTGATTCGCCGCTACAGCACCGCCACCCAGGACGACGATGACGACCAGGACGCTGCACTCACCTTCGGCCTCGGCTGCAACGGCACCGTGCACGTGCTGCTCGAACGCCACAGCGCGGATAGGCCACTGGCGGTGCTCGAGTTGCTGCGCCAGGTGCGCGAAAGCGGCCAGGCCGGCGCGGTGGCCACGGTGATCGGCAGCTATCGCAACGCCCGCGTGCGCGTCGGTGATCGCCTGTCCCTGCATCCCTCGCTCGGTGACGGTGGCCGCCTGCTCGATGCGGCACTCGACGCCGAGGTGCGCGCCGATCTGCAGCGCACCCTGAGCGACGGCCACTCCTCGCTGCGCAGCTACCGTGATGAGCGCGGCGAGATCGAGGTGTTCTGCGAATACCTGGCGCCGCAGCGACGTCTGGTGATCTTCGGCGCCGGGCATGATGCCCAGCCGCTGACGCATATGGCCAAACTGCTGGACTGGCACGTCACCGTGATCGACGGCCGCGCCCATTTCGCCCGCGCCGAACGCTTTCCCGACGCCGACGCCGTGCTTCAGGTCGATGCGCGACCGCCCTATGACCTGCACACACTCACCGATGGCGCGATGGTGGCGATCATGACCCACAGCTACAGCCAGGATCGCCACTGGCTTGGCAGCGTGCTGCAGGGCTCGCCCGCCTATATCGGCCAGTTGGGGCCACGCGATCGTACCGAGCGACTACTGGACGAGATCCGCCAGCACAGCCCGCACTTGCCGGCACTGGGGCGCCTGCACTACCCCATCGGCCTGGATATCGGCGGCGATACGCCGGAAAGCGTGGCCACGGCGATCCTCGCCGAGATGACCGCAGCGATAAACCAGCGCACAGGCGGCATGCTCAAGCACCGCCAGGCGGCGATCCACACGCCAACGGCGCAGGATTGCAGCGAGATCGAGCCCGAGAGTAGACGTACCGCCTCCTGATAAAAGCCCCGGATTGCATCCGGGCTACAGACCTGAAGGGTGGGCCGGGCGGTGATCCCTTTAGTCCACGCCGACCACAATTGGTGGGCTAAAGCCCACCCTACGGCCTGCAGTTCAATTGCATCCACTCAACCGCCGGACTCAGCCTGGTAGGGTGGGCTTCAGCCCACCATGGCTGCCGGGCCGACGCGGAGCGCCGCCCCCCACGAGCTGAGTCTGATCCACCTGCAGGAGCAAAAGGCGGGCCCCGCTTGATTCGCGTTACCACCGTAACCCAGATGCAATCCGGGAAAATAGCCGCCATAAACAGGAACGCCCGGGATCATCCCGGGCGTTCCTGTTTCCACTATCAGGCGTCAGACCTTGATCTGCGCCGGGAACGGCAACTTGCGCAGGCGCACGCCGGTGGCGGCGAACAGCGCATTGGCCAGCGCCGGTGCCAGCGGCGGCACGCCAGGCTCACCGACGCCGGTCGGGTTCGCCGCGGACGGCACGATATGCACCTCGACCCTGGGCATCTCGTTCATGCGCAGCACCTGAAAGTCATGGAAGTTCGATTGCTCGACCCGCCCTTCCTTCAGGGTGATCGCACTGTGCCTGGCAGCCGCCAGGGCGAAGCCGATGCCGCCTTCCATCTGCGCGCGGATCACATCCGGGTTGATGGCGATGCCACAGTCCACGGCGCACACCACACGATCCAGACGGTAGCTGCCATCGGCCTTCACCGTGACCTCGGCGACCTGCGCCACGAACGAGCCGAACGACTCGTGCACGGCAATACCACGCCCGCGCTTCTCACCCTCGGCGCCGGCAGCCAGCGGCTTGTCCCAGCCAGCCTCCTTGGCAGCCAGCTCCAGCGCAGCGCGGTGGCGCGGATGGCTTTCCAGCAGCGCATGACGGAAAGCGTAAGGGTCCTGGCCCGCGGCCACGGCAGCCTCGTCGATCATGGTTTCGGCCACATAGCCGGTGTGGGTATGGCCTACCGAGCGCCACCAGAGCACCGGCACCTTGATATTGGTCGGCGTGCTCAGTTCCACCTGCAGGTTGGGCACCGCATAGGACAGGTTGGAGATGCCCTCGACCGAGGTGTGGTCGATGCCCTCCTTGACCAGAAACGGCTCCATCGAGGTGCCGGCGATGATCGACTGGCCGACGATGCGGTTGTGCCAGGCCTGCAGCTTGCCGGCCTGGTCCAGGCCGATGCGCACGCGATGCAGATACGCCGGCCGGAAGTAACCGCCACGGGTATCGTCCTCGCGCGTCCAGACCATCTTCACCGGCGCATCGACGCCCTTGTCGCGCGCGGCCTTGGCGATGGCCACCGCCTCCAGCAGGTAGTCGGACACCGAGCTGGCGCGACGGCCGAAGCTGCCGCCGGCGTAAAGCTGGGTCAGCGACACCTGCTCAGGCGCCAGGCCCAGGTAGCCACCGATGATGGCCTGGTCGACGGTCTGGAACTGCTCGCCGTTCCAGATTTCACAGCGGTCACTGGACAGCTTGACCAGGCAGTTCATCGGCTCCATCGCCGCATGGGCCAGGTAGGGGAATTCGTACTCGGCCTCGACGGTTTTCGCCGCCTGCGCCAGTGCCGCCTCGGCATCGCCCTTGCTCGTGGCGGGCAGGCCCGGCTGACCAGCGCTGTCGCGGTACTGGGCGAACATCTCCTCGCTGCCGAGGGTGAAGGCCTGGCTCTCGTCCCACTCGATCACCAGCGCGTCACGGCCCTGGCGCGCGGCCCAGGTGTTGTTCGCCAGCACGGCGACGCCCGCGCGGCCATGCGGCAGGTCGCGAAACTCCACCACCTCGACCACGTCGCGCACCGCCTTGGCCTTGCTGCTGTCCACCTTGCGCGGCACGCCGCCAAAACGCGGCGGGTAGGCGACCATGGCCACCAGCATGCCCGGCAGCTTGTAATCCTGGGTGAACAGGGCGCTGCCGTCGGTCTTGTCCGCACTGTCCTTGCGCCGCAGGTCGCGCTTGCCGATCAGCTTGAAGTCCTTGGGATCCTTGAGCTGCACCTGCTCCGGTACCGGCAGTTGCGCAGCGGCCTCGACCAGCTCACCGAAACCGGCGCTGCGGCCGGAGGCGGCATGGCTGACCACGCCCTGGCTGACGCTGATCTCGCTGGCCGGCACACCCCAGCGCTGCGCTGCCGCGGCCACCAGCATGGCCTTGGCGGTGGCGCCGGCGTTACGCATCTGCTCCCAGGAGTTGGCCATGGCGGTGCTGCCGCCGGTGCCCTGCATCGGCCCGAAGGCGAGGTTGTTGTAGCGCTTGACGTCGGCCGGCGCGCCTTCGACGCGCACCTGGTCCCAGTCGGCATCCAGCTCTTCGGCCAGCAGCGTGGCCAGGCCGGTGTAGCTGCCCTGGCCCATCTCCAGGTGTTTGGCCAGCACGGTCACCGTGCCGTCGAGGTCGATGCGCACGAAGGCGTTCGGCTCCAGTGGGCCACCTGCCGCCAGTGCATCCATGCCGCGCAGCAGCGGCGCGAAGAAGATGCCCAGGGCCAGGCCGCCGACGCCCTTGAGCAGGCTGCGGCGGCTGACGTTGAGGATGCCGCGAGTGACACCATCGGGGGTTTCGATCTTGCCCATGTTCATGCGCCTCCTCAGGCCAGCTTGCCGGCAGCGTCGTGAATGGCGGCGCGAATCCGCACATAGGTGGCGCAGCGGCAGATGTTGCCGCTCATGGCCGCGTCGATATCGGCGTCGCTCGGCGCCTTGTTGCCGCTGAGCAGCGCCGTGGCGGCCATGATCTGCCCGGACTGGCAGTAGCCGCACTGCACCACGTCGAGCTGGCGCCAGGCCTCCTGGACCACCTTGCCCACGGCGTCCTCGCCGACCGCCTCGATGGTGGTGATGCGCTTGCCGGCCACAGCCGATACCGGGGTGATGCAGGAACGGGTCGGCTGGCCGTCGACGTTCACCGTACAGGCGCCGCACAGCGCCATGCCACAGCCGTACTTGGTGCCGGTGAGGTTGGCCACGTCACGCAGGACCCAGAGCAGCGGCATATCGCCCGCCACGTCCAGTTCATGGTCCTGGCCGTTGAGATTCAGGGTAATCATGGTCTGCCCACCTTGTTCTGATGGTGTCTGATGGTTCCGGCATGGCGTGCCGGCAGTCACGGTCAGCCCCGTACAGAGGGTGCCGGATCATCACTGTAGTGGGCGTAAAACTGGATGTCGCCGCCTGCCGCCGAGATCGGCAGAACCGGGCAATAAGTTCGTAGAATCGGGCAAGCCCACCGCCCTGCCCAGGCAGGGCGGTGAGAGAGAGTCAGGCGGCGCGGCGCGAGGAGCGCTCGGCGTGCTGCAAGTAGCCGGCAGACACCAGCTCGGGGAAATCGGCCAGTTCGCGTTGCAGCTGGCACTGCTCGGCGTAGTGCTCGATGGCCCGGCGGTAGGCCATGCGGCGTTGGTCTTGCAGTTTGCGCCGGGTCTTGGCGTCAGGTTGGTCGTGCAGTTGCGCGTCATCGAAGATACGAGGCATCTCGGTTCTCCCGGAACGAGGACTGGAGAACCCAGCTTCGTCCTGGGAGATGACGCTTTGACGGCGAGAAGATGAACAGGCGGTGAAACCGCCTGCACTCAATCCTCACTATTGCGCAGCGACTTGGGCGACAGGCGCAGGCTACGCAGGCTGCGCTTGACGCTCTTGAGGTGGTTGACCAGGCTCGGCCCGCGCGCCATGGCCACGCCCATGGCCAGCACGTCGATCACCACCAGGTGGGCGATGCGCGAGGTCAGCGGAGTGTAGATCTCGGTGTCTTCCTGCACGTCGATGGCCAGGTTGACCGTGGCCAGCTCGGCCAGGGGGGTCTGGCTCGGGCACAGGGTAATCAGGTTGGCACCGGACTCACGCACCAGGTTGGCGGTGATCAAAAGGTCCTTGGAGCGCCCGGACTGCGAGATGCACACCGCCACATCGCCCGGCTGCAGGGTCACCGCGCTCATCGCCTGCATGTGCGGGTCGGAATAGGCCGCAGCATTGAGCAGCAGGCGGAAGAACTTGTGCTGGGCATCGGCGGCCACGGCACCGGATGCACCGAAACCGTAGAACTCCACGCGCTGGGCCTTGGAGCAGGCGGCGATGGCGCGCTGCAACGCCTCGGGGTCGAGCTTCTCGCGCACCTCCATCAGGGTATGCAGGGTGGTGTCGAAGATCTTCAGGCTGAAGTCGGCGACCGAGTCGTCCTCGTGAATGGCGAACTGGCCGAAGCTGGCACCGGCGGCCAGGCTCTGCGCCAGCTTCAGCTTGAGGTCCTGGAAACCACTGCAACCGATGGCGCGGCAGAAGCGCACGATGGTCGGCTCGCTGATACCGACGCTGTGCGCCAGCTCGGCCATGGAGCTGTGCATCACCGATGCGGGATCGAGCAGGACATGATCGGCCACCTTGAGCTCGGACTTGCGCAGCAGGTGGCGCGACTGGGCGATGTGTTGCAACAGGTTCACTGAGATAGGCTCTATGCGGAAAAGGGTCTACCGCGGCACTTGGCCGATCATGGCTCGGTTATGATCGGTGGGCGGCGGTTGTAGTGACCTTGTAGTTATACTACATAGCTCGCGCCCACGCACAGCCGGGCGGCTGCCAATTAGCTGAACGAATATTTCAGAGAGCGCAGACGCGCCGCAGAATACAGGCATTCTTTGCAGCGGTTTTGCCACGGCCCGAAGGGCTGTGCGAAAAATCGCCGAACGAAGGTCGGGCACTGGTCGAACAGTGCCCGATGTGTAACGGTCCGCCAAAACGAGTCGGAGTGTTCCCTTGAGTATTCCCTGCGACATGCTGGTCTTCGGTGGCACGGGCGATCTGGCCCTGCACAAGTTGCTGCCGGCGCTTTATCACCTGCACCGCGAAGGTCGCCTGCATGCCGACATGCGCATCCTCGCCCTGGCTCGCAGCAACCACAGCCGCGAGTCCTACCAGGCGCTGGCCGAGCGTCACTGCCGCGCACAGGTGGCGCGCGCCGACTTCTCCACCGACACCTGGGCCAGCTTCGCCGCACGCCTCGACTACCTCGCCATGGATGCCGCACAAAGCGCCGACTTCGGCCGTCTGGCCAAGCGCCTGGGGCGTGACGAGCAACGCGTGCGGGTCTATTACCTGGCCACCGCGCCGAGCCTGTTCGAAGACATCGCCGCCCACCTGGCCAATGCCGGCCTGGCCGGCCCGGCGGCGCGCATCGTGCTGGAAAAGCCCATCGGCCACTCGCTGGAGTCGGCGCGGGCAATCAATGCCGCCATCGGTGCGGTGTTCGACGAGGCGCGGGTATTCCGTATCGACCATTACCTGGGCAAGGAAACCGTACAGAACCTGATGGCGCTGCGCTTCGCCAACGCCCTGTTCGAGCCGGTATGGCGCGCCGGGCACATCGACCACGTGCAGATCAGCGTGTGCGAGACCCTCGGCGTTGAAAACCGCGGCGCCTACTACGACAAGGCCGGCGCCATGCGCGACATGATCCAGAACCACCTGCTGCAGTTGCTCTGCCTGGTGGCCATGGAAGCGCCGGTGCGCTTCGACGCCGAAGCGGTGCGCAACGAGAAGGTGAAGATCCTCGAAGCGCTCAAGCCGATCAGCGGCCTCGACGTGCAGGACAAGACCGTGCGCGGCCAGTACACCGCCGGCAAGATCGGCGGCCACGATGTGCCGGCCTACTATTTCGAGAAGAACGTCGACAACGACAGCGACACCGAAACCTTCGTCGCGGTGCAGGTGGAGATCGACAACTGGCGCTGGGCCGGCGTGCCGTTCTACCTGCGCACCGGCAAGCGCCTGGCGAAGAAGACCTCGGAGATCCTCATCCAGTTCAAGCCGGTGCCGCACCGCCTGTTCCATGAGGGCGAGGCCAACCAGCTGCTGATCCGCCTGCAGCCCGAGGAGCGCATCAGCCTGCAGTTGATGGCCAAGAATCCCGGCAAGGGCATGCACCTCAAACCCGTCGAGCTGGACCTCAACCTCGCCGCTGCCTTCCACCAGCAACGCCGCTGGGACGCCTACGAGCGGCTGCTGCTGGACGTGATCGAAGGCGACTCGACGCTGTTCATGCGCCGCGACGAAGTGGAGGCCGCCTGGCAGTGGGTCGACCCCATCCTGCAGGGCTGGCACCAGCACTACCAGAGCCCGCGCCCCTACCCGGCCGGCAGTGACGGCCCGGAGCAGCTGCAGCACCTGCTGGAGCGCCACGGCCGGCACTGGGCCGAGTGAGCGTTCTGGCAACTTCTTGCACAGCAAAATGTGGATAAGCCTGTGGATATATCGCTACAGGCCAAGCACTCAAAGGCCTGCATGACACTGCGCAAAAACTTGCACAGCACTGCGCAACTTTTTGCGCAACAATCTGTGCGACACCGCTCAATATGACCACGAGTGATTTGATGGTCACTTCAACTTATTGATCTTGTTGAAATTTTAATACCTGGCACGCCGCTCGCTATAGGTCTGGCTCCCGGATCGATCACGATCCATGACCCAGGCAAGGAGAGCACTCATGCCAACACCCGCGTATCTGTCCCTCGAAGGCACCAAACAAGGTCTGATCACCGCTGGC
>NZ_FNJJ01000016.1 GCF_900104265.1 Ectopseudomonas guguanensis | reverse complement strand
CACCGCTATCCCTACTGGGGTGCTCGCAAGCTGCGCAGCTTATTGCGCAGCGCGGACATTGATCCGCCCCATCACAGCACCATCGATGCGATCCTCAGGCGCCACGATTGTCGTGTTCGCTATCACAACGAACAGACGCAACCGCCGGCTAATCACCGTTTCGAGCACCCGAACCCGAACGATCTCTGGCAGATCGACTTCAAGGGCCACATCGCCCTCAATGATCGCCGTTCGTCTCGCTGTCATCCCTTGACCCTGCTGGACGATCACTCACGCTTTTCGCTCTGCCTGCAAGCCTGCGAGGGAGAGCGGCTGGAGCTGGTGAAACCGCATCTGATCGAGGTCTTTCGCCAGTACGGTTTGCCGCGGCGCATAACCGCCGACAACGGACCACCCTGGGGCTCCAATATCGCCGGCGGGCTATCCACGCTGGAAGTTTGGCTGATGCGCTTGGGCGTCGAGGTCAGCCATAGCCGGCCTTATCACCCGCAGACCCAGGGCAAACTGGAGCGCTTCCACCAGACACTCAAGCGTGAAGTACTGCATCGCGCGTTCAGCGATTTGCAGCACTGTCAGCAGGTGATGAACCGGTGGCGGGACGAGTACAACCACTACCGCCCGCACGAAGCCCTGGACCAACGACCGCCCATAGAGCGCTATCGACCTAGCCCCGCAGCTACCCGGAGCAATTGCCAACAATCGAATACGAACCGGAAGACCACGTGGTGAGAGTCCGTCGGACCGGGCAGGTGTCTTTCAAAGGGCTCAACGTCTTCGTCAGTGGCGGTTTGTATGGAGAGAATGTCGCTATCCGCCCCACCGCCGAAGATGGTGTCTACGATGTGGTCTTCATTCGAAAAACGCTACGCCAGATAGACTTGAGGCAGCGGGCAACATGATCATCAACCTGTTACCCATGTCTCCCGACAGGTGTTTACCATGTCCCCCGGCTGAACACGCGGCGCACCCTACGGTAGGGTGCGCCGTGCGCAGCGAACCGACCCGGCAATCAGACCCTCGCCTCGACAAGCACCGGCCTGGGCTTGCGAAACACCAGCACGTTGCCCAGCATCACCAGGCCCAGGCCAAGCAGCGCCGGAGCCGTCCACTGATAGCCCTCGGCGAACACCGAGATGTTCAGCGCCACCACCGGGAACAACACCGTGCAGTAGGCGGCGCGCTCCGGGCCCATGCGCCCGACCAGGGTCAGGTAGGCGGTAAAGCCGATCACCGAGCCTGGAATCGCCAGATACAGCAGCGAACCGACATAGCGCGCGTTCCATTCGAAGGCGAACGGCGTGCCGCTGACCAGGCAGATGCCCACCAGCATCAGCGCGCCATAGAGCATGCCCCAGGCGTTGGTGGTCAGCGGCTTGAGCCCGGCCTTCTGCTGCAGGCTGGACAGCATGTTGCCGGCGGAGAAGCACAGCGTGCCGCACAGCGCCAGGCCGATGCCCAGCAGGCTCTCGCGGCTGGCCTCATGCCCGGCCAGCTCAGGCCAGAACAGCAGCCCCAGGCCGGCCAGCCCCAGCCCGCCGCCGAGCAGTACGTTGGCCGCGATGCGCTGCTTGAAGAACAGCCGCGCGTTGATCGCATTCCACAAGGTGGCAGTGGAGAAGATCACTGCGATCAGGCCGCTGGGTATCCATTGGCTGGCGGTGTAGAAGCACAGGAAGTTGAGGCAGAACAGACATAGGCCCTGCACCAGGCAGATGCCCTGGCCGCGACGATCCAGCGGCTGCAGGCGGCCGCTGAACCAGAGCATGGCGAACAGCACCAGCGATGCCAGTGCGAAGCGATAGGCGATGGAGGCGGCCACGGCCACCTCGCCCATCTGCAATTTGATGGCGATCCAGGTGGTGCCCCAGATCAGTACGGTCAGCAGGTAAAGCGACAGGTTCATCGAGTATCTCCCAAGACTGGAGCACAGTCTGGAAGCGATGTACGCCGGGCGCTTGCACAAAGTTGCGCATTTATCGCTGCGCCATCACTGCCTGCCATCGCGCTGCAGGCTTTATCATGCGGGCTTTGTCAGCCAGGCCACTCTCACCGCATGCTTTCTGCCGTCGCGCGCTACAAACAACTGCTGTCCAGCGCCCTCGCCCGTTACTTCCCCCGCACCACCGCCTACCTGCGCGCCGAGCGCGAAGCGGCGCAGCCGCGCAAGCCGGTGCGCAAGCAGAGCAAGAAGAAATCCACCGGCAACAAGAAAGCCGGCAGTCGCAAGACCGCCAGCAGCAAACCCGGCCCCGTCGGTATCTACCCTGCAACCCGGCTGAAGATCGAAGACGCCCAGGTGCAGGCCATGCGCGAGCGCGTGGCCGAAGCGGTAAGCGCCGGGCTGATCGGTGCGCCGTCGGACGAGCAGTGGGCGATGATTCTCTGCCGCGCCCCGCTGGCGCGCATCTTCGCTGGCGCCGGCTCGGGCAAGTCGAGCACCCTGGTATTGCGCGTGGTGTTCCTGCTCTGCCATCTGGAGATCGAGCCCAAGCGCCTGACGGTGATCTCCTTCACCAATGCCTCCTGCCACGAGCTACGCGAGCGCCTGCAACGCCTGCTCGACTTCTGGCACTACCCGCACGACGCGCGCCAATGCGTGCGCACCTTCCACGCCGCCATGGCCACGCTGGCCAAGGAGAGCCTGGGCAACCCACGCTGGTTCGAGCAACTGGACGAGCCCGGCGACGAACCGGACAACCCGCTCGCAGGCACGCGCCTGCGCCCCGCGCAGCAGCGCCTGCTCAAGCAGGCCTACCAGAACGCCTATGCAGACGATGCGCGCTTTCGCGTCCTGACTCACCGCCTGCTCAAGCTGCCGGCCCCCGAAGAGCCGCCACTGGGCAAGGCCAAGGCGCCACTGGATGTCTGCAAGCTGCCCGGTGAGTTCGCCGCTCTGCCGCTGTTAGAACTGCTACACGGGCAGATCGACTTCGCCGAGAGCCTGGGCATTCGCCTCGACCGTCTGGACGTGAAAGCGCTGGGCTGCGGCCCCCGCGAACGCGATTTCATCGAAGCCATGCAGCGCTTCCACCAGCATTTCAGCGCCCTGCTGCACAGCCAGGGGTTGATCAGTTTCAACGGTGCGTTCGCGCAGTTGAGCGAGCGACTGAGCAGCGACGGCGGCAAACCCGGCCCCGCCCTGCTCGCCCTGAGCCACCTGCTGATCGACGAATTCCAGGACATCTCGCCGCAGATCGTGCTGTGGCTGCAGGCCGTGCACCGCCGCCTGCACGCTGCGGGCGAACGCATCAGCCTGATGGCCATCGGCGACGACTGGCAGTCGATCTACGGCTGGCGCGGCAGCTCGCCGGAGCTGTTCATCGATTTCGACCGGCACTTCCCCAGCCGCGGACGTGGCAAGAGCACCACCCTGCTGCTGAACACCAACTACCGCAGCATCGAGCCGGTGATCCGCGATGCCGAGAAGGTGCTGGCCGAGGTGCACAACAAGCAGGCCAAGACCTGCGTCGCAGCCAAGGCCATGCAACCGGGCGACCATGGCGTGAAGCTGATCCAGCGCTTCGATCTGGCCAACGGCATGCCGCGGCTGCTCGAGGAGATCCGCGCGCAATGCGCCCATGTCGCCAGCCGCCCCGGCGCCGACCGCACCGCCGTGCTGCTGCTCAGCCGGCGCAACGAGCCGCTGCAGCAGGTGCGCGCGCAGCTGGACAAGGCGCTGCCGATCAAGGCCCTGACCATCCACCGTGCCAAGGGCCTGCAAGCCGAGGTGGCGATCATCCTCGACGACTGCCTGCCGGTGGACAAACACCCGCTGCGCAATGCGCTCTACGCCCAGTGCGGTTTCTTCGCCGGCAGCTACGACCAGGTCATGCAGGACGAAGCCCGGCGCCTGGCCTACGTGGCCATCACCCGCGGCGTAAGCCGGGTGCTGTGGTATACGCGCAAGGCCCAGGGCGCGACGCAGTACCTGGCCAGCTAAAACGCCCGGCGAAATGCTCCGCTCCCGTAAAGCTCACACGGCAGCTTTGCGTAGGAGCCCCCGCCTCGGGGCGAAGCTATTTGGTGTCAGCGCCGCCCAGATTCGCGGCGAGGCGCCGCTCCTACAGGTTCGCGGCATAGCGTTGAGCTTCGAGCAATTGCAGCACCCAACGCAGCCTGGCGTAGAGGCCCCGCCTCGGGGCGAAGCTGTTGGTGTCAGCGCCGCCCGGATTCGCGGCGAGGCGCCGCTCCTACAGGTTCGCGGCATAGCGTTGAGCTTCGAGCAATTGCAGCACCCAACGCAGCCTGGCGTAGGAGCCCCGCCTCGGGGCGAAGCTTTTCAGGTCAGCGCTACGCCTGAAAACGCTGGGGCTAGGCGACTGATCAGGCTCTCGTTATGACCCGGTACTTTTTTACAGGCAACAAAAAACCCGCCTGAGCGGGTTTCTTCCCAACCATCCGACATCCTGTCGGTAGCCATCTTGGCCTGGTCATCTTCCTTGATCCTCAGCGATCCGTCGCTGCAGGGGATGTGTGTAGATTAGAGATCGGCCCGCGCTGGCAACAGTGGAGGTTGCCGCCTGGGCGTGTAAGCCTTTTGCCATAGCCGGCCGATTCAACGACCGATCATACGTGCCAGTACATCCTCGTCGCCGTGGCGACGATGGATGAAGGCCATGGCCGCATGCCCGATCACCATGAACAGCAGCAGCCAGCCCAGATTGCCGTGCAGCAGGCTGGCTGGGGCGATCATCCAGTCGATCTTGGGATCACTGAAACCGGGCATGACGGTCATGCCGAAGGCGACGAACTCGCGGCCCGAACCGTACTGGCGCAGCAGCGCCACGAACGGGATGACGAACAGCAGCCCGTAAAGGGCCAGGTGGCCGAAACGGGCCAGGGTACTGACCGCTGCCGGCCGGCGGTTACGGCTGCAAAACGCCCAGAGCAGGCGGATCACCACAAGCACCATCAGCAGCAGGCCGGTGGCCTTGTGCGTGCTCCAGGCGAACTTGTCCAGGGCGCTGTCTTCCAGCAGGACATGGGCCAGCACGGTGACGAACTGCCACCCCAGCAGAACGGCCATGCTCCAGTGCAGCAGGCGTGTAACGGCGCCGTAGCGCTGCGCGGAATCATGCAGAGTCGACATCATGGCTTCTCTCCAAATGTCATCGACGAAAACGGTGGTCAGATCTAACAGCCAAACGCTGCCATCCGAGGCAATGACCCGATCCGCACGCAATGGTGCCGTGCACCCGGGCTTGCGGGCGCCTGCAGATGTTAGCGGTTATGTCAGAAAGGCATCACGACGCGCCCCCAGAAGGGGCGCGTCGGATGATCAGGCGTCGCGCAGCGCTTCGCGCCAGGCGTGATATTGCGGTTCCTGCCAGATGCGCGCGTGCAGGCGCGCCATGCCGTCGGGATCGTTGAGCAGACGCCAGCGGGTGGCCTCTACCTTGCCTTCAGGCCCGGCGTTGAGGATTTCCTCGATACGCTCATCGCGCAGCGCCTCGGCAGCCGGCACCACCTTGGCGTGGCGGGCACGGGCCATGGCGCAGACCAGGGCGTTGTACAGCGGATCGACCACCGCGCGGAGAAAGCCTCGCTGCAGCGCACGCGAGCTGTTCAGTTGCTCGTACTCGGCGGTATTGCTCAGCTCCACCGGCACCTTGTGTTCCTCGGGAATCAGGAACAGCTTGCTGCGCCGCGCCGCCAGGCCTGGCGCCGTGCGACTGGTCAGCACCGACACCACCGGCGAGAGAATCAGCGACACGACGATGGGTGCCAGCCACCACAGGAAGTCCGGGTTGAGCCAGGCCACCAGCGCCGTCCAGCCGATACCGATCAGCACCTGGGTGCCGTGGCGGCGGAAGGCTTCGCTCCAGGGCGTGGAGTCATCCACACGCTGCGGCGAGTTCCATTGCACCGACCAGCCGAGGAAGGCGGCGGTGACGAACAGACTGTGGAACAGCATACGCACCGGCGCAAGCAGCACCGAGCAGGACGCCTCCAGCAGCATCGACAGCAGCACGCGCATGCGACCGCCGTAAGCCTCGGCGCCTTTGATCCAGATCAGAAGTACGCTGAGCAGCTTGGGCAGGAACAACAGGGTCATGGTGGCGGAGAACAGGGCGATGGCTTCCTGCGGCTGCCAACGCGGCCACAGTGGATACAGTTGGTTGGGTTGCAGGAAGTACTCCGGCACCATCAGCGTGTGGATCGCCAGGAGGCCGGTCGAGAGCACCAGAAACAGCAGCCAAAGCGGCGCCGACAGGTAGGACATGACGCCGGTGAGGAACACCACGCGATGCACCGCGTGCATGCCGCGCACCAGGAACAGGCGGAAGTTCATCAGGTTGCCGTGGCACCAGCGGCGGTCGCGCTTGAGCTCGTCGAGCAGGTTCGGCGGCAACTCCTCGTAGCTGCCCGGCAGGTCGTAGGCGATCCACACGCCCCAGCCGGCGCGGCGCATCAGCGCGGCTTCGACGAAGTCGTGGGAGAGGATCGCGCCAGCGAAGGAGCCGGTGCCCGGCAGCGGCGCCAGGGCGCAGTGCTCGATGAAGGGTTTGACCCGGATGATCGCGTTGTGCCCCCAGTAGTGCGACTCACCCAGCTGCCAGAAGTTGAGGCCGGCGGTGAACAGCGGCCCGTACACGCTGGTGGCGAACTGCTGCAGGCGGGCGTACAGGGTATCCATGCCCGAGGCCTTGGGCGCGGTCTGGATGATGCCGGCGCCGGGGTTGGCCTCCATCAGCCGCACCAGGCGGGTCAGGCACTCGCCGCTCATCACGCTGTCGGCATCGAGCACCACCATGTAGCGGTAGTTGCTGCCCCAGCGCCGGCAGAAGTCGTCGATGTTGCCGCTCTTGCGCTTCACCCGACGCCGACGGCGGCGGTAGAAGATGTGGCCGAAGCCTTCTACCTCGCGGCACAGCTCCATCCAGGCCTGCTGCTCGGCGACGCAGATGTCCGGATCGTTGCTGTCGCTGAGGATGAAGAAGTCGAAGTGGTCGAGTTGACCGGTGGCCTTGAGCGACTCATAGGTCGCGCGCAGCCCGGCGAACACCCGCGGCACGTGCTCGTTGGCGATCGGCATCACCAGCGCGGTACGTGCCCGCGGCGAGATCGGCTCGTCACCGCAGCTGCTGGCCGAGATGCTGTAGCGGTCGTGGCCCTTGAGCAGCTGGAAGAAGCCCATCAGCGCGGTCCAGAAGCCCATCGACACCCAGCAGAACAGCAGGGCGAACAGCGCCAGGATGCTGGTCTGCACCACGTACGGCAGGATCTGCCGCGCCGACTCGCGCAGCGGCTGCTCGAACACCAGGCCCAGGTCGACCAGCGACCAGCCCTGATAGGGCAGCACGGATTTCATGTACCAGGTGGCAACCACGGTCTGCACGATCATCAGCACCAGCAGCGCGGTGCGGCGTACCGCAGCGACGTGCCGCCAGCGCTCTTCGGCGAAGTCTTCGCTCTCGCGTGTGCGCGGCCGCGGCGTGGGCTTCTCGCCCTTCAGACGGCGCCAGCCGCGATCCAGAATGTTGATCTGCCAAGGCTCGGGCACCATGCGCGTGCGCTTGATCGGCGGCGTCGAATCGATGGTTGGCCGGCCCTGGTGGTCCTGCACGATGCGGCAGCCGCGCTCGAGCGCATCCGGCCAGCCCAGTGCCAGGCGCGCTGGCACTGACTCGAGCATCTCGCGGGTTTCCTCCTGGGGCTCGGCCGCCGCCTGATCGTCCTCGTGCAGGGCACGATGCAGGGTGGCGAGATCGCCGCCCTGCTCTTCCAGACGATGGGCCAGAGCCTGCTGCCGCTCGTGATCGAGCGGCAGTTCACCCAGGTAATCCTGGATCTGTGTAGCGTCTAGGGTGTTATTCATGGGAAGGCAGCTGATAGCTCCAGGTTTCCGACACAGGCTTGCCGTCCTCGACCAGCGCGGCACGCATCTCCACCGGCTGCGCCGGATTCTTCACCTTGACCCGCAGCATCAGGCGCCAGCCCTTGCTCACCGGGTTGTAACGCAGGCTGTCCTCGAGCAGTTCGGCATTGCCATCGACACTGACCTGCACGGTAGGCGCCGCGTCGGGCGAACGCTTGGCCAGTTCCTCACCGACGAAATCGATCACCAGCGCGGTACTGCCATCGGCCTGGCGAATCAGGTTGGCCTGCTTGATGTCGCCCTCGGACAGGCGGGTCTGGCTGACCATGGCCAGTTGCGGATCGTGCAGCTTGGCATCGTCACGGCTGAAGTGTAGGCGATAGGCCACATCCAGCGACTCCCCCGGCGCCGGCAGCTGCTCCGGGCGCCACAGGGCGACGATGTTGTCGTTGGTTTCGTCCGGGGTCGGAATCTCCACCAGTTCGACATGACCGGCGCCCCAGTCGCCGACGGTTTCCACCCAGCCGCTGGGGCGCAGCTCGTAGCGATCGTCGAGATCCTGATACTGGTTGAAGTCGCGGCCACGCTGCATCAGGCCGAAGCCGCGCGGATTGTCGATGCGGTAGCTGCTGACGTTGAGACGCTGCGGGTTGTTCAGCGGGCGCCAGATCCACTCGCCATTGCCGGCATGGATGGCCAGGCCGTCGGAGTCATGCAGCTGCGGGCGGTAGTTCGGGCGCGGCCAGGGCTGGTTGGCCCCGAACAGGTACATGCTGGTCAGCGGAGCGATGCCGAGCTTCTCGACGTTCTCGCGCAGGTAGACCTTCGATTGCACGTCGAGCACGCTGTCGCGGCCCGGCTTGATCTCCATGCGGTAGGCGCCGGTGGCTCGCGGCGAGTCGAGCAGTGCATAGATCACCAGGCTGCGGCGATCCGGCTGCGGCTTCTCGATCCAGAACTCGGTGAAACGCGGGAACTCCTCGCCGGACGGCAGCGCAGTGTCGATCGCCAGGCCGCGGGCAGAGAGGCCAAACACCTGGCCCTTGCCGACGATGCGGAAGTAGCTGGCACCGAGCACGCTCATCACTTCGTCGTGCGTGCCCTTGGCATTGATCTCGTGGATCACCTTGAAGCCGGCGAAGCCGAGATCCTTGAGATCATCGGGGTTCAGGTTGAGGTCGCCGAAGTCGAACATCGACGGGTCGTACTTGATCTCCTCGGTGCCCTCGGCGGTCACTTCGTTGATCTTCACCGGCACGTCGAAATGCATGCCCTGATGGAAGAAATACAGCTGAAACGGCGTCTTGCCGTCGCGCCAATGTGCCTTCTCTTCCAGGAAGCGAACCTTCTGGTAACCGGCGAACGGCAGTTCGCGCAACGAAGCCGGCAACCGGCTTTGCGGCGCGCTGTAGCGTTCGGCGGCCAGCGCCTTGGCCTTGACGGCCACATCATCCAGCTCGAAAGCCCAGCTCTGGGCAGCGAACAGCAAAGGGAGCACACAGAGGGCCAGCTTGCCGGCCTTGCCCATACGGGCTCCAGAACAACGACTCATCGACACACAGCCTCCAGGGCGACACGTACTGACAGGCAGCGGCCAACCCGGAGGCGGCCACTGCAGGGAGTTGAAATCAGGCGAATGGTGCAAAGACAACGCGAGCACGATGCAGACAGCCAGCCGAACGGTGACGTCTCCGCATGCGCGGATTCTTTCTGCGCATTATTACCAGATCGTGAAGTCCGGCACAGGTGCTCGCGCGAGTATATTTTTCGCCTCCTTGGGCCACGCCCTCATTGGCCTGGCAACAGTTCGAAACGCGCCTCCTGTACGCTCTGCGAATCCAGCCCCAGCTGGACGCGGAAGACACCTGGCTCGCTGACATGCTGCAGGCTCGCGTTGTAGAACCGCAGCATGGTTTCGTCGATCTCGAAACTCAGCTCGCGGACCTCACCTGCTTCAAGCTTGACCCTGCGAAAATCCTTGAGTTCCTTCAACGGACGGATCACCGAAGCGGCCTCATCGTGCAGATACAGCTGCACCACGGTGGCGCCAGCCCGCGGCCCTACGTTCTTAAGCGTGACGCTGACGCGAATCTTCTCGCCCGGTTTCATGCGCTCGGCAGACAGCTTCGGCGCCGATAGCTGGAACTCGCTGTAGCTCAGGCCATAGCCGAACGGGTAGAGCGGGCCGTTGGGCTCCTCGAAATACTGCGAGGTGTAGTTGCCGGGCGTGCCCGGAGTGTAGGGGCGGCCCAGGCGCAGGTGGTTGTAGTAGGTGGGAATCTGCCCGACCGAACGCGGGAAGGTGATCGGCAGCTTGCCGGAGGGGTTGTGCTCGCCGAACAGCACGTCGGCGATGGCATGGCCGCCCTCGATGCCGCTGTACCAGGTCTCGAGCATCGCGTCGGCGTTTTCCTTCTCCCAGCCGAGCGCCAGCGGCCGGCCGTTCATCAGCACCAGCACCAGCGGCTTGCCGGTGGCCTTGAGCGCGCGCAGCAAGGCCTGCTGGCTGTCCGGCAGATCCAGACGGGTACGGCTGGACGACTCGTGGGACATGCCGCGCGCCTCACCCACCGCCGCGACGATGACATCGGCCTGGGAAGCCACACGCACGGCCTCCTCCAGCATCGCCTGCGGCGTGCGCTGGTCCAGCACGACTTCCGGGCGATCCCAGTTGAGCTGGTTGAGGTAATTGATCACATGGGCATCGTCGGTGACGTTGGCGCCCACCGCGTAAAGCAGCTTGCCCTGCCCTTCGAGCGCCGCTTCCAGGCCCTTGCGCAGCGTCACTGCCTGCTCGGCCACGCCGACCGCCGACCAGCTGCCGAGCATGTCCACCGGTGAGTCGGCCAGCGGGCCGATCAGCGCGACAGTGGTCTTCTTGCTCAGCGGCAGCGTATCGCCATGGTTTTCCAGCAGCACCAGAGAGTCGCGTGCCATGGCCCGTGCCTCGGCACGGTGCAGGCGGCTCTCGGCATTGACGTCGGCGGGATCGTCCTCGGCGCGGCCGATGCGACGGAACGGGTCGTGGAACAGTCCCAGGTCGTACTTGGTGTTCAGCACGTGGGTGACGGCTTCGTCCAGCACGCTCTGCGGCACCGCGCCGCTGCGCACCAGTCCCGGCAGTTCCTCGTCGTAGAGCGTGTCGGCCATGCTCATGCCGACCCCAGCCGTGACAGCCAGCTTTGCAGCCTCACGGCCATCGGCGGCCACGCCATGGCGCAGCAGCTCGGTGATCGCGCCGTGGTCGCTGAGCGCCACGCCCTTGAAGCCCCAGTCGCGACGCAGGAGGTCGCGCAACAGCCAGGTGTTGGCCGAGGCCGGCACGCCATTGATCGCGTTGAGCGCCACCATCACCCCGCCGGCGCCGGCATCGATGGCGGCGCGATAAGGCGGCAGGTAGTCCTGATACATGCGCATCGGGCTCATGTCGACCACGTTGTAGTCGCGCCCGCCCTCCACCGCGCCGTACAGGGCGAAGTGCTTGACGCTGGCCATGATGCGCTGCGGATCGCTGGGGTCCTGCCCCTGGTAGCCGCGCACCATGGCCGCGGCGATACGCGAAACCAGGTACGGGTCCTCGCCGAAGCCTTCGGAGGTGCGGCCCCAACGCGGGTCGCGGGAAATGTCGACGGTCGGCGCGAAGGTCATGTCCAGGCCGTCGGCGCTGGCCTCGAAGGCCGCGATCCGGGCGCTGTTCTCGATGGCCGGGATGTCCCAGCTCGACGCCAGACCCAGTCCGATGGGAAAGGTGGTGCGATGGCCATGGATGATGTCGTAGGCGAAGAACACCGGGATACCCAGGCGGCTGCGCAGCGCGGCCTCCTGCATCGGGCGATTCTCCGGGCGCACCACCGAGTTGAAGGTGGCGCCGATGCGCCCGGCAGCCATCTCCTCGCGAATGCGCTCGCGCGGCATGTCGCCGCCGATGCTGATCAGGCGAAGCTGGCCGACCTTTTCCTCGAGGGTCATGCGCCCCACCAGGTCGGCGATGAAGGCCGATTTGTCGTCTATGGACGGAGCAGCAGTCAGCAGGCTGGGGGTGAACAGAACAGAGGCGAGAGCGAACTGGCGCAGGTATTTCATCAGGAGCGGCATCCGGGATGCGAATCATTGTTTGAGTGGCCGCCACGATACTCCGAGTCCTCGCGCCGCGCCGCGGGTTAGTGCAAAAAAACTTCGGCACCAATCAAAGGCGTTCCAGAGATTAGGACTCCAGACTTGCGCAAACTTGCGCATTTTTTTCGCCGCCCCTGATTTTGCCGGCTGGCAGGCGTAGCATGGCTGCATTCGGGAGAAGGTGATGGCGCAATTCGAACGTCTGCAGGTATTCCAGAGCATGAGCCGCTCGCCCAACGCGCGGCTGCACGCCATGGCCGAGCTGGGCAACGGCATGGCCGTGGCCCGCTGGAGCAACGCCCACGACGCGCGCGACTACCTGGCGCCCAGTCATCACACGCTGTCGTGCTACCTGGCCGGCGGCACCGGCACCTTTCGCCGCGAGCACCCCGGCAACAAGGGCGCACCGGACAAGCTGTGCATCCTGCCGGCCGAGCACCAGTCGGCCTGGATCATCAACGGCGAGATTCAACTGGCCCACCTCTATATAGAGCAGGAGCAGTTCGCCCTTGGCGCGGTCGCCCTGCTCGACCGCGAACCGCGCAGCCTGCAACTGGAGGAAGCGACCTTCCTTGAAGACGCCGAACAAGCCGCACTCTTTCGCCAGCTGTGCACCCTCGACTGGCAGGAGCCGGGCGAGCGCCTGCTGGCCAGCAGCCTGGCCCACCAGTTGCTCGACCACGCCCTGCTCAATCAGGTCGGCCTGCGCCAGGGCCTGCGCCTCAAGGGTGGACTGGCACCGCTGCAACGTCGGCGCGTGCGCGAGTTCATCGAGCAGCACCTGGATACCCCCCTGCCGCTGAGCCAACTGGCCGCGCTCTGTGCCCTGTCGGAATATCACTTCGCGCGCATGTTCCATAGCAGCTTCGGTGTGCCGCCGCACCGCTACGTACTGGCCCGACGCCTGGCCCGCGCCTGCCAGCTGCTGCGTCAGCCGCAGCCCTCGCTGAGCGAGGTGGCGCTGGCCTGCGGCTTTGCCAGCGCCAGCCATTTCAGCAACCGCTTCCGCCAGGCCCTGGGCGCCACGCCGCGGCAGTACCGCGCGGCGTTCGGCTAGCGCAGCCGGCGGGTTACACCCGCCCTGCCGTCGCAATCTCGGCGCCACGCCTGCTAATCGCCGCGCAGCTATGCGAAAATCTGCGGCTTTGCATTGCCGCGACCGATTTCATGCGCCACACATTCTCGCCCACGGGGCTTCGCTGATGCCCCTGGATATCCACCACCTACGCCAGGAAGACTGGCGTTCGGAGTTCGGTGCCGGTGACCTGCGTCGCGGCCAGGGCTATGCCGAGGAAAAGCGCAGCAAACTGCTCAGCCTCAAGGACAACAGCCTGCTCGCCAATTGCCGAGGCTCGGCTGGGCAGACCTATCAGCAGCGCATCACCCTGCACCCCTATGGGCGCAAATGGAGCGTGACCGGCCACTGCAACTGCCCGGTCGGTTTCAACTGCAAGCACGTGGTCGCCGCCCTGCTCACTCTGGAAGCCCAGCAACGCGCCGGCAGCGACCTCTCGGACATCATCGTGGCGGACAGGGAGCTGGCGGAAACGCGCCTGGAAGGCATCGCCCCCACAGCCATCCTCAGCCTCGGCAGCCAGGTGCGCGTGCATTTCGACGCGCGCAAGGGGCGCATGCAGGAGCAGACCCAGCACCGCGCGGCGCTGGCCTTCGACTACGCCGGGCACAAGGTCTTCGGCAAACCGGCCAGGGACCTGGTCAAGCGCCTGGACGAGCAGACCAACCTGCGCCTGATCCGCGACGGCGCCGCCGAAGCCGCCCTGCGCAAACGTCTGGAAAGCCTCGGCCTGCAAGTGGCCCTGCGCCAGAGCGAAGCGCTGCCGAGCGATGCCGGCGAGCCGTTCGAGCTGGAACGCGAGCGCGACTGGCTGGACTTCGTTCAGCAGCAACTGCCGCAACTGCGCGCCGAGGGCTGGCAGATCCACATGCGCCCGGACTTCCAGTACAACCTCGCCGAGGTCGACGACTGGTACGCCGAGGTCGAGGAGGACCCGCAGCAGAACTGGTTCGATCTGGAGCTGGGCATCGAGGTCGAAGGCCAGCGCCTGAGCCTGCTGCCGATCCTGCTCCAGGCCATTCGCCGCACGCCCTGGCTGCTGGCACCCGAAGCGCTGGCGCAGCGCGCCGATGAGGATCGTCTGCTGGTCAGCCTGCCGCAGGGCGGCAAGCGCATCGCCCTGCCCTTCGCCCGCCTCAAGCCGTTGCTGGCCACCCTCGGCGAGCTGTATTTCCGCGACCCCGGCGAAGACCACCTGCCGCTGCGCCTGGGTCGCGCCGACGCCGCACGCCTGGCCGAACTGGCGCACGGCCCAGCACTGAGCTGGCAAGGTGGCGATGAGCTGCGCGGTTTCGCCCAGCGCCTGCAGAATCTGGCAGTGCGCGAGATCGCCCCACCGGAGGGGTTGCAGGCCGAACTGCGCACCTATCAGGTGCAGGGCCTGAACTGGATGCAGACCCTGGCCGAGCTGCGCGTCGGCGGCGTATTGGCCGACGACATGGGCCTGGGCAAGACCCTGCAGACCCTGGCGCACATCCTCTGCGAGAAACAGGCCGGGCGCCTCGACAAGCCCGCGCTGATCGTCATGCCCACCAGCCTGATTCCCAACTGGCAGGACGAGGCGGCGCGCTTCACCCCGCAACTGCGCGTGCTGGCCCTGCATGGCAGCAAGCGCAAGGCGCTGTTCGAGCAGATCGCCGAGCACGATCTGATCCTCACCACCTACGCCCTGCTGCCGCGCGACCTCAAGGCGCTGAACCAGCAGCGCTATCGCCTGCTGATTCTCGACGAAGCGCAGAACATCAAGAATCCGCGCAGCAAGGCGGCCACAGCTGCAGCACAGGTGCAGGCCGACCTGCGCCTGTGCCTGACCGGCACGCCGCTGGAAAATCACCTGGGCGAGCTCTGGTCGCTGTTCCATTTCCTCATGCCGGGCTGGCTGGGCGACGCCAAGGCCTTCACCCGCGACTACCGCACGCCCATCGAGAAACGTGGCGACGCGCAGCGCCTCAATCACCTGAACGGGCGCATCCGCCCCTTCCTGTTGCGCCGCACCAAGGAGCAGGTGGCCAGCGAGCTGCCGCCGAAGACCGAGATCACCCATTGGGTCGAGCTGACCCAGCTGCAGCGCGACCGCTACGAAACCCTGCGCCTGGCGATGGACCGCAAGGTGCGCGACGAGATCGCCCGCCAGGGCCTGGCACGCAGCCATATCGTCATCCTCGAAGCACTGCTGCGCCTGCGCCAGAGCTGCTGCGACCTGCGCCTGCTCGGCGAGGACGGCGGCGAGCTGACCGCCGCCGACTCGGGCAAGCTCAGCGCCCTGCTGGACATGCTCCAGGAACTGGTCGACGAAGGCCGCCGCGTGCTGCTGTTCTCCCAGTTCACCTCGATGCTGGCCCTGATCGAAGCCGAGCTGCAGGCGCGCAGGATCACCTACGCCAAGCTCACCGGCAGCACCCAGGACCGACGCACACCGGTCGAACGCTTCCAGGCCGGGGAATTTCCGGTGTTTCTGATCAGCCTCAAGGCCGGCGGCAGCGGCCTCAACCTGACCGCCGCCGACACCGTGATCCACTTCGACCCCTGGTGGAACCCGGCCGCCGAAGCCCAGGCCAGCGACCGCGCCTACCGCATCGGCCAGGACAAGCCGGTGTTCGTCTACAAGCTGATCGCCCGTGGCAGCGTCGAGGAGAAAATCCAGCAGCTGCAACAGGCCAAGGCCAGCCTGGCCAGTGGCGTGCTCGACGGTGGCAGCCAGGGCCAGTGGCAACTGGATGAAGAAGACCTGGCGGCGCTGTTCGCGCCGCTCGATTGACAGCGCCCCGGCGACTCAGTCCGAGGTATCGTCGCGCTCGGCCTCGGCATCAGCGCGGTTGCGTGCCTTGCTGCGCGGATGCGGGCCGGCCACGGCGGGGAAGCGCGACGAGGCGTAGCGCACCACCAGAATCGCCAGGGCCAGCAAAAGGATCGCCCCGGACACCATCACTACGCCCCAGCTCGGCTTGTGGGTGTGGGAAATATCGGAAATCAGCAAACGGGTCAGCGCCGTGATCGCCACGTAGATCATGAAGCGGATCGGCATGTGGTTGGTCTTGAAGTAGATGCCCACCATCGCCGCCAATTCCAGGTAGATGAACAGCAGCAGAATGTCATCGACCGTGATGTGGCCCTTCTCCAGCATGCCGATGAAGGTCATCACCCCCGCCCAGGCCGTGATCGCCCCGATGGCGAACAACGCCAGGTAATGGAAGGCCTCCATCAACAGATTGCCCAGCGACTCCGCCAGGCCATGCATGCCCTCACGCAGACGTTCCGCCCAATTCATCCTTCACTTCTCCCCAAACAAGCATGCAGTCCGGCATCCGACATGGATGCCCGCTGACGAGCATGCAGGAAAAACACCAGCTTGAGGATGATGCCGGGATGTGACGGAAAGACACAGGGACTCAGACCGCAGCCAGTGCCGGCTGACGTGCCTCGGGCCAGGCGAAGCAGTGCTTGCCCGCTTCCTTGGCGCGGTACATGGCCGTATCGGCCGCGGCGATCAGTCGACGGCGATCCTCGCCGTGTTCGGCATAGCGCGCCAGACCAACGCTGACGCCGACGCGCACGTCGGGGTACTGCGCCAGCAGTGGAGCGTCCAGCGCGTCGATCAGGCGCTGCGCCAGCCGCTCCACGGCATCGGCGTCACCGGCAGCGATCACCGCGAATTCGTCACCACCGAGTCGCGCCAGGACTTCCCCCTCGCGCATCAGACCCTGCCATTTGCCGACCACGGCCTTGAGCATCGCATCGCCAGCGGCATGGCCATGCCGATCGTTGACGGGCTTGAAACCATCCAGGTCCAGATAGAGCAGCGCCACCTGGCGCTCGCCTCGCCTGGCCAGTGCCAGCGCCTGATCCAGCATCTCGTTGAACGCACGCCGATTGGGCACCCGGGTGAGGCTGTCGTGCTGGGATTCGAAGGCAAGTCGCTGGAGCAGTTCGGCACGCTCGTTGAGATCGCGGCGCAGATCGACGAACAGCAGCGTGAGAAGACCGAGCATCAACAGCGCACCGCCACCACCACCCCATAGCGCCAGATCCGAACGCCATTGCAGATCCGCCTTCTGCTCCCCCAGGGACTCCCCGACCCCACGTTCGATATTGCCGATGCGTACGCGCATTTCATCCATGTAACGCTTGCCCATGTCTCCGTTCAGCATGCCTTGTGCAGCGCTCTGCCCCTGCTCCCTGCGCACGACTATGGTCTGCGCCAGCTCGCTGCGCTTGAGCTGGCTGAGCCTGGCTATGGCCTCGATGTCGGCCTTGTAGGGATGCAGCTTGGGATTCTCCACCAGCGATGCCAGGTGGTCGTCCAGTTGCGCGATGGCCCGCTCGTAAGGCGCCAGATACTGCTTGTCGCCGGTAAGCAAATAGCCGCGCTGGCCGATCTCCGCATCCTGAAGGGTGGAAAGCAGTGACGACAAACCGTAGAGAGATCGATACAACTCTTGTACATCGCGCCCACTGGAAAGGCTGGCCTGGCTTCCCCATATTGCCCCGATCAACAGCATCAGGCTCAGGTAGAACAGTGCCACCAGCGCAAGCAGCTTGCGCTCGACACGACCGACTGCGTTCAAGGCAAACACCTCATGGAATGGGCACTGCCGAGGCATCGAGGGGGACGCCTGCAGTGAATATAGATGTCCACTCGACCCCTGTAAAAGCGCTGCCCGGAAACCTCTGGCAGGTGCCATACGCACCTACGGACCAACTGTACAAAAGTAACGCTTCTTGTGGCAGTCATTCACCCGCGGGCCACCGTCCCATTCGGGCCTGCAGCAGGGATTCGCGCCATGAGGCTATGCAATACTGGCCAAACGGCAGCGAGTCCTTTATTCTCGCCACCACTGTATAAAAAACCAGTTAACTCCCAACGACATATGAAGGCAGACGAGGTGATGAATGGCCGTCGAAGTGGTGTACCGCAGCAGCCGCGATCCGGAGCGCTTGTTCATGGATAAGGCCGAAGCCGACCGTTACGACAAGATGCTGGAGCTGGCCGAACGCCTCAGCGAGGTGCTGCACAAGGCGGTGCCGTCCCTGAGCGAGGAACAGGGCGAGGAGCTGGGTATCTTCATGGCCAAGAACCGCGACGTCTTCGCCAAGGCGTTCAAGAGCCAGCCCGACGCACTCGACGAGTTGGAAATCGACGCCGCCAGCGAATGACCACAGACAGAGGCCCCGCTCCCCCACCGGGGCTTCGACCTAGAGGCTGCTGACGGAATACTGCGCCGCGGCCTGTTCCAGCCAGGCAGGCAACTCGCGCCGCTTGACGCCCTCGCGCCGGGCTCGGGCCAGTTGTTCCAGCATGTACTGCCGCTTGTCCTGGTCGCCTTCGGCGAAGGACAGCGCCAGGTCACGGTCGCTCCACTGGCGAATGCGGTGAAACAGCCACCAGTGAAAGTACAGGCCGGCTGCCGTGGTGACGACGATGATGAAATAGTCCATGGTGAACCCCTCCTTTCACCACGCTAATCGAGCCCGACGGCAGCGCCAAGTGCGGCATTGCCGCAGGCCATGAAGGCAGCGTCATGATCCAGCGCAAGCGGCTCGATCTCGAGGCCGAAGCGGGCGACGGCCCTGCAGCGTCACGACTCGCCCCGCTCGCCGGGGTGCTACCAGGGTGAAATCGGCGATCATTGACCCTATGGCAGCGACAGGCTAGCCTTCAGGCTCTCCGCGACATATCCGAAGCCGTTTTCATGCCCCTTATCGCGCACTGCCTCAATGATTTCGCCAGCGCCGCCTATCGCGTCGCTGCCGATGGCTGTGCGCCACCACCTGCCTGTCACGCCGGCACACCCCCACCGCCGGCCTCCGTCCAAGCGGGCTGATCCCGCTTCCTCCTCGCTCCATTCATCGACCTTGTCGATACGCGTCTTTGCGCGCGTGTGGAGCTCTTGCGGATTTTCGACAGGTGTTCCCTCATGCATTTCGCTTCGACTTCTCTGCGCACCTATGGCGCGACTGCCCTGTTCGTGCTGCTCTGGTCCGGCGGTGCGATCTTCGCTCGCCTGGGCCTGGACCATGCCTCGCCCTTCGCCTTTCTGCTGCTGCGCTTTGCCCTGGCCTTTGCAGCATTGGTGCTGATCGCCAGTCACTCCGGGGTCTGGCTACCCGAACGTGGTATGCGTTGGGCAACCGCCAGAGCCGGCTTACTGATGATCGGCGGTTACAGCATCTGCTACATGCTGGCGCTGGCCAAAGGCATCACGCCCGGCGTACTGGCCACCGTGCTCGGTGTACAACCCATCCTGACTCTCATGCTGCTGGAGCGGCGCGCCTCGCCATTGCGCCTGCTCGGCTTGCTGCTGGCTCTGGCCGGGTTGGCGACCATTGTCGCCGACAGTCTGCTGGGCAGTGCGATGCCACTGTCAGGTGTGGCGATGGCACTGGGTGCCCTGCTCTGCATCACCAGCGGCACCATCGCGCAGAAGAACCTGCGGCAGCCCCCCATGCGCGCCCTGCCGCTGCAGTACGGCTTCTGCCTGCTGGGCAGCCTGCTGCTTTTACCCAGCCAGCAATGGCAGGTGCGTTTTGAGGTCGGGTTGATCATGCCGCTTTTGTGGATGGGACTGGTGATTTCGGTAGGCGCACAGCTGCTTTTCTACCGGCTGATCCAGACCGGCAATCTGGTCAACGTCACCAGCCTGTTCTATCTGGTGCCGGTTACGACGGTGCTGCTCGACTACCTGCTGCTGGGCAACCGCCTTTCGGTCAGCGCCCTGGCCGGGATGGCCATGATCCTGCTCGGCCTGACCCTGGTCTTTCGCTTCGCCCCCACCGGGAGCGCGTCGGATAGCAGCTAGGTGCCGTACAGCAGGCGCTCTGCCAGATAGTCGGCGACGCGCGCCGGTGAGCGTTTTTCGGCTTGGGCGTGGGCGTAGATCTCGGTCAGGCGTCGACTGATCTGCACCAGGTGCGCGGTGATCGCCGGCAGCTCCTCGCCGCGATGACGCAGCGCCACGTAGATCAGCCCGCCAGCGTTGAGCACATAATCCGGCGCATAGAGAATGCCGCGCGACTCCAGTTGGTCGGCCACCTCGGGGCTGGCCAGCTGGTTGTTGGCCGCGCCTGCCACCGCAGCGCAGCGCAGATGGGCCACCGTCTGCGCGTTGAGCACGCCGCCCAGGCCGCAGGGCGCGAGGATGTCGCAGGGTGTGGTGAGCAGCGCATCGCTGGCGATCGGATGCGCCCCCAGTTGTTCGACGGCCAGTTGCACGCGCCCGGCGTCGAGATCGCTGACCAGCAGTTCGGCGCCAGCGGCATGCAGCGCTTCGGCCAGGGCGAAACCGACGTTGCCCAGGCCCTGCACGGCAACCCGCAATCCTTCCAGATCATCACTGCCCAGGCGCGCCTGCGCCGTGGCGCGGATGCCGGCGAACACACCCAGCGCCGTATGCGGCGACGGGTCGCCCTCCTGGGTCGTACTGGTGGCGTGGTTGGTGTACTGGGCGATGCAATCCATGTCGGCGCTGGAGGTGCCGCTGTCGATGGCGGTGATGTAGCGCCCGTTGAGGGTCTCGATGAAACGCCCGAAGGCTTCGAAGAGTGCGGCGCGGCTGGGCAGATGCGCAGGTCGGATGATCACCGCCTTGCCGCCACCGTGATCGATACCGGCCAGCGCCGCCTTGTAGCTCATGCCCTGGGCCAGGCGGATGGCGTCGGCAATGGCGCTCTGCTCATCGGCATAGGCCAGGTAACGGCAGCCGCCGAGTGCTGGCCCGAAGCGGGTGTTGTGAATGGCGATAACGGCCTTGAGACCGCTGGCCGGATCCTCGGCCAGGTGCAGGGCCTCGAGGCGGGCGGCTTCCATCATGCTGAACATGGGCGAGCTCCCGGTCGGACTTCAGGCCTCAGTATAGGAGAACCACACTGGACGACGATCCCGCCAGAGGCTACAAAAGCACAAGCCAGCGGAGAATGCGATGAGCCCACGCCAAGCCTGCATGCAGTGCCTGCAACGCGATCCTCCCGCCCTGTTCGAGGCGGCGCTGTGGATCGCCGCCGAACACGATGATCAGCTGCAACCCGTTCAGATACTGAACGACCTGCACAGCCTGCTGCTACAGGTCAGCGCCGGGCTGCCCGCCCTGCCCGCCCGAGAGCTGGCTCAGCCGCTGCTGCGCCGGCTCGCCGAACTGGATTTTCAGGAAGACGACGAAGGCGTCACGCGGCCGCATCATGCTCTGCTGCACCAGGTGCTGCGCAGACGCCGTGGCCAACCCTTGACGCTGGCCCTGATCGCGCTGGAGGTGGCGCGCCGCCTGGACATTCCGCTGCAGGGCGTGAACTTCCCCGGGCACTTCATGCTGCGCGTACCCGGCGCCGACCACCTGCTCGATCCTTGCGGCGGCCGCCGCCTGTACACCCGCGACTGCCGTGACCAGCTCTATCGCCAGTTGGGACCGGGCGTCGAACTCAGTGCGGTGCACCTGCAAACGGCCGATGCCACAGACATGCTGCGTCGCCTGTCACGCAATCTGCGCATGCTGCACATGCAGAACGATGCCCCGGAAGCGGCACTCAAGGATGCCGAGCGCGCCCTGCTGCTGGGTCCGCCGAATCTGGTCGACCACCTGGCTCGCGCCGATGTGTACCGCCAACTCGACTGCCCGCAGGGCGAACGCTACGACCTGGAGCGCGCACTGCTGTTCTGCGAGGAAGAAGGCCTGCGCCTGAAGCTGGGCGAGCGCCTGCGCAGCCTGCAAAGGGCATCGGCACTGCACTAAGAGGCCCTTGTTTCGGGCGTTTCAGCAATCTTCCAATTTTTTTGCCCTCCCATTGAACCTTATTTTCCTCAACTACACTGCTGAAGAACTCGGCACTCTGCCAGTACTTGGGACGCTGCCGATTTGGCAAACACTCTCATTCTGCGTGGGGACTAAGATGCGCAAGCTCTTCGGTATGTCGTTGTTGGCGGCGTTCATGGGAACTGCCGCATGTTCCAGCACCACGGTCGCGCCCGAGCAGTATTCGGGTTTCCTGAAAGATTACAGCCGCCTCAGCGAACAGCAGTCGCCCTCCGGGGCAAAGGTGGCACGCTGGGTCGATCCGGATCTGCAGATCGCTCGTTACAACCAGTTGTTCATCGAGCCGAGCCAGTTCTATCCACAGCCTCAACCAAGCGCTCGCCTGTCGCAGGATACGCTGCGAGACATCACCCGTTATTACGACTCGGCGCTGCGCCGCGAGCTGGGCAAGGTCATGCCCATCACCGACTCGCCTTCTGTCGGCACCCTGGTGCTGCGCCCGGCCATCACGGCCGTCTCGATATCCACGGAAGGCCTGCAGCCCTATGAGGTCATTCCCATCGCCCTGGTCGTGGCGGCGGCGAGCACCGCGGCAGGGACGCGCGATCAGCAGGTGGAGATCGCTACCGAAGCGGCAATGATCGACGCGCAGAACAGCCGTGTCGTCGCGCAGGTGGTGCGCAAGGGCGCGGGCGTCAATCTGGAGAACGACCAGCAGGTGCTCAGCGCCGATAACGTCAAGCCAGTGATCGATGGCTGGGCCAGCGATATGCGCCAGTCCATCGAGCAGCTCAAGGCGAAGCGCTAGCAACACCGGTTCGGTGCCGCCGCCAATCACGCGAGCGGCACCGCCCAGCCTGTCGTCAGATCGCATGATTCGGGGGCCGTATGCTGGACTACTTCGCCTTGGGTGTACTGATATTCGCTGCCATAGTGCTGTTCTACGGCATCATCGCGATTCACGACATCCCCTACGAAATAGCGGTACATCGCAAACACCCACATCAGGATGCCATCCACGTGGCAGGCTGGGTCAGTCTGTTCACCCTGCACGTGATCTGGCCCTTCCTGTGGATCTGGGCAACCCTCTATCGCGAGGATCGTGGCTGGGGCTTCAGCACCGCGCCCGGGAATGATTCGGCACGCCTGCAACTGATGGAACAGCAGGTGGCGGAACTCAAGGCCCGTCTGGACGCACTGGAACGGCAGCCCCCAACAGAAACACTCGCAGCGAGGGACTGACCATGGATCTGCTGCTGATATTGACCTACACCGCCATCTGCGTGGCCATCTTCAAGATCTTCAAGATCCCGCTGAACAAGTGGACGGTGCCCACCGCGGTACTCGGCGGCATCGTCCTGATCGGCTCGCTGATCTTCCTGATGAACTACAACCACCCCTATTCCGAGGTCACGCGCAGCTATTTCGCCAGCACCCCGATAGTGCCGGCGGTGAGTGGCCAGGTGATCGAGGTGCCGGTACTCGGTAACCACATGCTGGAAAAGGGCGACGTGATCTTCCGCATCGACCCCACCCCCTTCGAGAACCGGGTTCGCTCCATCAGGGCCCAATTGGTGTCGGCCAAGGGCGACCAGTTTCGCGCCAGCGAACTGGTCAAGCGCAACCTGGGCAACCGGCGCGATCTGGACATCACCACGGCTCGCGTGGACGACCTGCAGGCGCAACTCAATATCGCCCAGTTCGAACTGGATAACACCGTGGTCCGGGCACCGACGCGCGGCTACGTGACACAGGTGGTGCTGCGCCCGGGCGTCTACGCAACGAAAATGCCGCTGCGTCCTTCGGCGATCTTCGTTCCCCATGAGGAATACGCTTATGTCGCCTGGATGCGCCAGAACAGCCAGCTGCGCCTGACCCTGGGCGACTCTGCCGAGATAGCCCTCGACGGCCTCCCCGGCCAGGTGTTCCACGCACGCGTCAAGCAGGTACTGCCGGTTATCGCCGAGGGTCAGGTGCAACCGAGCGGCAATCTGGTGGGTGTTACCGGTCCCATGCCGGCCGGGCGCGTGCCGGTTGTGCTGGAGATCACCGATCCGGCCTTCGAACCTTACAAGAACCTCATACCCGGCGGCGCCTACGGCCAGGCAGCACTCTATTCCGAGCACTTTCCCCACGTGGCGATTCTGCGCAAGGTGCTTCTGCGGATGGCGGCCTGGATGAACTACATCTTCCCCTTCCACTGATCCCTATTCGCAATCGGCGGCGCCCTGCGAAAGCGTGACGCCGCATCAGCCAGACAGGAGCCCAACATGTTCGAGCCTGGCCACCTCAACCGCAAGAAACAACCGGGAATACCCGGCGTCCCGGACTTCGACATCGACGTTTATTACGACGTCCGCCGTGACCCCAAGGAAGGTGTGCTGCTGCACTTTCGCATGAGCGGTCAGGTCAACGGCCGCAGTTTCACCGACGAGTTCGACATGCACCGCGACAGCGCATTCAACTTCGCCAGCCGCATCGCCAAGGCAGCCGCGAAACAGGGGCTGCCGGTGAATGCCAGCCCGATCATGCGCAGCCACAGCGAGTACGACGCGATGTTCGCGGATATCCGCAAGAAGCTGGATATCCGCACCGGTGAACCGGTGAATTTCGACAATCTGGAAAAAGACGGCTTCTAGCGTTTCGTTCTGCGCCCGCGTCCAATTATCTCAAGCCTGAGGAACGGATCATGGCCGACGCAAGCAAGAAGATGGGCCTGGTAGGCCTGACCACCCTTGCGGCGGTCAACATGATGGGCTCAGGCATCATCATGCTGCCTTCGAGCATGGCTCAGCTGGGTGCCGTTTCGTTGCTGTCGTGGATAGTCACGGCGGTCGGCTCAATGGCGATCGCCTATGGCTTCGCGCAGTGCGGCATTTATTGCCCGCGACCCGGTGGCATGTCCGCCTACAGTGAGGAGGCGCATGGCAAGTCCGCCTTCTTCCTGTGCTCCTATCTGTACTTTCTCTCGCTGGTGATAGGTAATGTGGCCATCGGCATTTCAGCCGTCGGCTATATCACCCCCTTCTTTCCCTGGTTGGGCAGCGGCGCCGCAGCTCTGGTAGCCGGGACCATCGCGCTCATCTGGCTGACCATACTGGCCAATCTTGGCGGCCCCAGCGTCACCGGGCGCCTCGGTGCGGTCACCGTCTGGGGCGTGATCATTCCGGTGGCGGGGCTGGGTGTGATCGGTTGGTTCTGGTTCGATCCCAACCTGTTCAGGGAAGCCTGGAACCCCAATGGCCTGCGCACCAGCGATGCCATCGCGCAAAGCATTCCGCTCACCCTCTGGGCGTTTCTCGGCATGGAGTCGGCGGCGCAGAACTCCGATGCCGTGGAAGACCCCAAGCGCAACGTGCCCCTGGCCTGCCTGCTCGGCACGCTTGGCGCCGCCGTGGTGTACGTGCTGTCGACCAGCGTGATTCAGGGCATCGTTCCCAACCCGGAACTGGCGAACTCCAGCGCGCCCTTCGCGCTGGTCTATGCGCAGATGTTCAACGACAGCGTAGGCAACATCATCATGGCCCTGGCGGTGATGGCCTGCCTGGGCTCGCTGCTGGGCTGGCAGTTCACCCTGGCACAGACCGCCAAGGTCACCGCCGAGCAGGGCATGTTTCCCAAGCTGTTCACCCGCGTCAGCGCCCGCAACGCTCCGCTCATCGGCCTGCTGTTCTGCGGTGTCCTGCAAACCCTGATCGCCTTGTCGACCATCTCGCCGAATGCGAGCGCACAGTTCACCAAACTCGTCGGTCTGGCGGCGGTCACCAACATCATCCCCTACATCACCTCCCTGACCGGCCTGCTGGTGATCATGTACAAGGCCCAGGTCGAGCCGCGGATATTCCGCCGCAACGGCGTGATACTGCTGGTGGCCATGCTGTACTGCTTCTA
Source organism: Ectopseudomonas guguanensis (assembly GCF_900104265.1). Taxonomy (GTDB): domain Bacteria; phylum Pseudomonadota; class Gammaproteobacteria; order Pseudomonadales; family Pseudomonadaceae; genus Aquipseudomonas; species Aquipseudomonas guguanensis. The sequence goes on along the minus strand of NZ_FNJJ01000016.1, from coordinate 117,645 downwards.
CGCCCTGTATGCCTCGGGTCTGGAGGCGGTGTTCGGCGCTGCACTGGTGATGGTGGTGGGCTATCTGCTGTTCGGCGCCATCGCCAAACGCTTCGTCGGCGCGCTAGACAACCTCGGACGGCCATAGGAGCTTCCCGCATGCCTATTCGATATCTGGCCCGGCTCCTGTTTCTCTGCGCATGGCTGCCGATCGCCGCTCATTCCGCCACCCTGGAGCGCATCCGTGAAAACGCCGAGTTCGTGCTCGGTTTCGTGCCAGGCGACCTGCCGTTCTCCGACGGTGATGCCAGGCAGGCCAGCGGTTATTCCATCGATCTGTGCCATCAGGTCGCCGACCTGATCAGGGAACAGCTGGCCATGCCCGAGTTGCAGGTGCGCTATGTGCCCCTGAGCACCACGGATATACTCGATGCGGTGGCGGAGGCCAGGGTCGACATCCTTTGCTCGCCCCTGGTGGAGAGTCTGGAGCGTCGCCGCAGGGTCAGCTTTTCCCTGTCGATCTTCACGGCCGGTCTCGGGGTGGTCGTGCGGCAGGGCGCCCCAGCGACCCTGACACTGCCGCTCAAGGGCGAAACGGCTTACCGCGGCCCAACCTGGCGCGCCACCATCAATCAGGGCCTGAGCCGTCACAGCTTTGCCGTGATGAAGGGCACGGTGAGCGTTGACTGGGCGCAGAACCGCATTCGCCAGCTCGGCCTGCAATCCAGGCTGATCGAAGTAGACAGTAACCAGGAGGGTATCGAGCAGGTCGTCACTGGACAGATCGACGCCTTCTTCGCAGATCGCCTGGTGCTGCTCAACTATCAGGCGCGGCATCCGCAAGGCGCCCAGCTATGGATTCCGGAGCGGCTGTTCGCCGTGGAGCCGGTGGCCATGCCGCTTGCACGCGACGACGAGGACTTCCGCCTGCTGGTCGATACGGCGTTGAGCCGCCTGAACCGTTCCGAGGAAGGCGAAGCGCTTTACCGCCGCTATTTCGGCGATCTCAGCGAGCAAGGTCGAATGATGTTGCGGCTCAACTCACGTCCCTGAGCAGACACTCAGGCCGAGGCCGCCAGGCTGTGGAAGCTGAAGTAGTAACGCAGGGCGTCGATCATCTCGACATAGTCGGCAGGCGGCGCCACCAGGGCGAAGCCCGAGTCGTAGATGCCGGGTGTGACGTCCTCTCGGCACCACTGGCAGGTGGCGGAGAAATCGATGAAATGCATGCCATGCTGACCGGGAATCTTCAAACGCATGTCGAAACGCGCGCCCACCAGCAGCGGCAACTGGCTGATCAGCATCAGGCCGTCGAGCGAGACGTTGCCGATGGAGCCCATCGGCTTGTCGGTGATGCGGTTGAACACCTTCAGGTAGTAGGGCAACTGGTGGCGTTCGATTCGGCGCTGGCTACGCATGGTGGCAGATCGCTACAAAGGGTCTTGAGTATGGCCCTACTACAGCCACTAAACCACCCTCAAGTACAGCGTTGGGCTATCCGCTCGCGCAACTGGCGACGAGCGGTGTCTGTTTCTTCATCACTGTAGTAGATGCGCTCGCCACCGGCGCCCTCACGATAATAGCGGTAGCCCTCCGGCATCTGCTCCAGACGCCGGCGCAGCTCGCGGCATTCACTGGCCCGTTCTTCACGTTGCGCGGCTGCCGAGGCCGCTGCCTGCTGTTGCTCCTCGCGCCGGGCGTCATAGAAGCGCTGGCTGCGTGCCTCGCGCTCACGCGTGTGGGCGTCGCGCTCGACTACCTGAGGTTTCACCTGCACGGTTTCGGCCCCGGGTACCGGGCGCTGGCCGAAATGCACGCGCCCCTGCTCGTCCGTCCAGCGATAGATTTCCGCCGTTGCCAGCGTGGGCAGCAATACGGCGACCAGCAGCAAGTGACGCATCTTCATCCTCCATGAAGGCCATGCGCCAGCTTATACCGCACCGCGGCAGCGAGAAACGCCCGGCGACCGAAGGCTCAGAGCGGCGCGGGGCTGACCTTGGCCGCAGGGGCCGAGCTGTGATGGCCCAGTTGCTCCAGGGTCTGCAGGCGCGCCCGCGCGCGGTAGGCATATTCGCTGGCCGGGTAGCGCGTGATGATGAACTGATAGGTCTGCGCCGCGTCGACGAACAGGCTTTCGCGCTCCAGGCATTGACCGCGCAGCAGGGAAATTTCCGGCTGCAGGTAGCTGCGCGAGCGGCTCTTGCGCTCGGCCTGCGACAGCTCCAGTGCGACCTTGGCGCAATCACCTTCGTTGTAGGCGCGATAGGCGTTGTTCAGATGATGATCGAGCGAGACGCGGGTACAACCCGTGGCAGCCAGGGCCACGGCCAGAATGATCAGGGTACGCATGGGCAAGTCCTCCAGTGAGCAGTGTATCGACAGCGCGGGGGAAAACTGAACAGCGACAAACCTCCGATGGGTTTTGCCGGCAGCGCCTTGGCGCTGACCGATGCGCTGACTAGACTGCGCGGCACCGGCCCGTTCCGGCCAAGGAGCCCGCATGCCGCTCGCCCGCCTGCTTCCCCTCGTCATTGGCGCCAGCCTGCTGAGCGCCTGCGCCCCGACCACGCCGCTGTTCATCGCCCAGGTCACCACCAACGAAGTGGTGGAATACAAGGCGCTGAAGACCAAGCGCATGACCGCCGCCATCGAAGAGGAAGGCGATCTGCTCACCTACAGCGCCCTGGCCATTCGCGACGCCCACAGCGCCAAGGCCGAGGCGCTGTACCTGGACGGTTATCGCGACCGCCAACTGAGCGGCGAGGTACGCGCCATCGCCCTGTATCAGATCGGCCTGATCTACATGAGCCGCTTCAATGAGCAGCGCGACGATGCCAAGGCACTCAACTATTTCTACAAGGTGCTCAACGAATTCCCTGCCAGCCAGGCCGCCAGCCGTGCCGAGGAACGCATCGCGACGATCCGCCAGCGCGCCGACGAGCCGATCCAGCAGACCTCGCGCGAGCTGCTGGCGAACTGGCAACCGAGCCAGAACCTAGATCTGTACAAACCCAGCCTGGATCCGGACATGACCCTGCTGTCGCGTCGCGCCGTGCTCAAGGGCCGCGTCGAGGAAGCCGAGCAGCTTTACCTGTTGGGCCTGGCCGACCCGCACGTGCCAGCGGACATCAAGGAAAAGGCGCTGTATCAGCTGGCGCTGATGCACATGGCACCGGACAACCCCAACGCCAACCGCGACAAGGCCATTGCCTATCTGCGCCGCCTGCTGGTGCAGTTCCCCGAAGGCGAGTTGAGCGCCAAGGCCGCTCGTCATCTGGACCTGGCGCTCAATCCGGGCCAGCGCTGACCCATATCAATGCCGCGCGACCTCACCGGGTCTGTAATAGCCATACGGACACCAGCGAGGCTGCCGCCATGAAACTGCAACGACTGTTGGTCGTCATCGACGCCGAACACCAGCAACAACCTGCCCTGCAACGCGCCGTCGACATCGCGCGCCAGGTCGGTGCCGAGTTGCACCTGCTGAAGATCGAATACCACCCGAGCCTGGATGGCGGCCTGCTGGACAGCCATTTGCTCGACCGCGCCCGCGAAGCCATCCTGCGGCAGAGCCACGAGGCGCTACGCGCCAGCGTCGCCCATCTGAGCGATGAAGGCTTCAGGATCGAGATGGACGTGCGCTGGGGCAAGCGCCGCCATGAAGAAATACTCGCCCGGGTTGCCGTGCTGCAACCGGACGTCCTGTTCAAGTCGACGCACCCGAGCAATGCACTGCGCCGCCTCCTGTTCAGCGATACCAGCTGGCAACTGATCCGCCGCTGCCCGGTGCCCTTGTGGCTGGTGCACGATGCCAAGCCGCGCGGGCAAAGCCTGTGCGCAGCACTCGACCCGCTGCACAGCGCGGACAAACCCGCCGCCCTCGATCATCAGCTGATCCGCACCAGCCAGGCCCTGCAGGCTGCGCTCGGCCTGCATGCCCAGTACCTGCATGCGCACGCGCCACTGCCACATTCGCTGTTGTTCGATGCCGAGGTAGCGCAGGCTTATGACGACTACGTGATCCAGTGCCGCCGCGAGCACCGCGAGGCCTTCGACAAGTTGATTGGCCAGTACGCCATCGATCGGGCTCAGGCCCATCTGCTGGACGGATTTGCCGAGGAAGTCATCCCGCGGTTCGTGCACGAGCACAATATCGGCCTGCTGGTGATGGGCGCCATCGCCCGCGGCCAGCTGGACAGCCTGTTGATCGGCCACACCGCGGAGCGGGTGCTGGAACGCGTCGAATGCGATCTGCTGGTGATCAAACCGGACGGCAAAGGGTAGTGCACAGGAACAATGACTACAGCGAAAGGCCGTAGTAGCCTCCCCGCTATCGTTGACTAGGGAGTTCGTGCATGACCTTTCGCCGCACCAAAATCGTCGCCACCCTGGGCCCGGCCAGCAACTCGCCGGAAGTGCTGGAGCAACTGATCATTGCCGGTCTCGACGTGGCCCGTCTGAACTTCTCCCACGGCACGCCGGACGACCACAAGGCGCGTGCCGCCCTGGTGCGTGAACTGGCTGCCAAGCACGGCCGCCATGTCGCCCTGCTCGGCGACCTGCAAGGCCCGAAAATCCGCATCGCCAAGTTCGAGAACAAGCGCATCGAGCTCAAGGAAGGCGACCTGTTCCGTCTCTCCTCCAGCCACTCGCGCACGGCCGGTACCCAGGAGGTGGTGGGTATCGACTACCCGGCGCTGATTCAGGACTGCGATGTCGGTGACGAACTGCTGCTCGACGACGGCCGCGTGGTCATGCGTGTCGAACTCAAGGGCGCCGACGAGCTGCACTGCCGCGTGGTGATCGGCGGCCCGCTGTCGGACAACAAGGGCATCAACCGCCGCGGCGGCGGCCTGACCGCGCCGGCGTTGACCGACAAGGACAAGGCCGACATCAAGGTCGCTGCCGAGATGGAGCTCGACTACCTGGCCGTATCCTTCCCGCGCGACGCCGCCGACATGGACTATGCCCGTCGCCTGCTCACCGAGGCCGGCGGTACTGCCTGGCTGGTGGCCAAGATCGAACGCGCCGAAGCCGTGGCCGACGACGAAGCCCTCGACGGCCTGATCCGCGCCAGTGACGCGGTGATGGTGGCCCGTGGCGACCTGGCCGTGGAAATCGGCGATGCCGAGCTGGTGGGCATCCAGAAGAAGATCATCGCCCACGCCCGCCGCCTGAACAAAGCGGTGATCACCGCCACGCAGATGATGGAATCGATGATCCACAGCCCGATGCCGACCCGTGCCGAAGTCTCCGACGTGGCCAACGCCGCGCTGGACTACACCGATGCGGTGATGCTCTCGGCCGAAAGCGCCGCCGGCGAATACCCGGTCGAAGCCGTGCAGGCCATGGCCCGCGTGTGCCTGGGCGCCGAGAAGCACCCGACCAGCAAGCAATCCAGCCACCGCCTGGGCCGCACCTTCGAGCGCTGCGACGAGAGCATCGCCCTGGCGACCATGTACACCGCCAACCACTTCCCGGGCGTCAAGGCCATCATCAGCCTGACCGAGAGTGGCTACAGCCCGCTGATCATGTCGCGCATCCGCTCGTCGATCCCGATCTTCGCCTTCACCCCGCATCGCGAGGCCCAGGCCCGTGTGGCGCTGTTCCGCGGCGTCTACACCGTACCGTTCGACCCGGCCTCGCTGCCGGCCAACAAGGTCAGCCAGGCGGCGGTGGACGAGCTGCTCAAGCGTGGCGTGGTGGAGCCGGGCGACTGGGTGATCCTGACCAAGGGCGACAGCTACCACGGTACCGGCGGCACCAACACCATGAAGATCCTCCACGTCGGCGATCCAATGGTGTAAGTGATCTGCAAACGCAAAAGGCCGCTCGATAAGCGGCCTTTTCTTTTTCTAGCCGGCAGTGCGCGCGACCTAGGCGGCCCCGCGACACCCTACGCAACCTGCACCATCCCGTAGGGTGCGCCATGCGCACCAGCGCTTTTGCAGCACGCCACGTTCAAGCCCGAACCGCCGTCGACGCCCCACGCTCCTGGCGAACAGCCGGTGCGCATGGCCTGGGCGGCCCGGCGGCACCCTAAGCGAAGCGAGAGAAATCCGCCTTTCTGCGCTGCATGAATGCGGTCAGCGCCTCGACGGCTTCCGGCGAGCGCAGGCGCTGGCCGAACAGGGCACCCTCCTCCTCGATCACCTTGCGCAGCTGCTCGCGATCCGGCGCACGCATCAGGCGCTTGCTGTCGGCGACCGCCGAGGGCGCCAGCTCGAGAAAGCACAGGGCCATCTCGCGCGCCTTGGCCAGCGTCGCCGCGCCATCGTCGAGTGCCTGATTGGCAATGCCCCACTCCGCCGCCTGCTGACCACTGAAAGCTTCACCGAGCAACAGCAGCTCGGCCGCGCGCGCATGCCCCAGCAGGCGCGGCAGGATCAGGCTGGAGCCGTACTCCGGGCACAAGCCAAGATTGACGAAGGGCATTTTCAACTGCGCATCGCGGGCGACATAGACCAGATCGCAATGCAGCAGCAGCGTGGTACCGATGCCCACCGCAGAGCCGGCCACCGCTGCGACCACGGGTTTGGGAAATTCGAACAGCGCGCGCATGAACTGGAACACTTCGCTGTTGAGCCCGGTCGGCGGCGCCTGGATGAAGTCGGCGACATCGTTGCCGCTGGTGAAGCACTGCTCGCCACCGGTCAACAGCACCACGCGCACGCTCGGATCCGCAGCCGCCTGGTCGAGTACTTCGGCCATGCCGGCGTACATGGCGCGGGTCAACGCGTTCTTCTTGTCAGGACGATGCATGCGCAGCGTCAGCAGCCCGCCGTCGCGCTCGATATGCAGGTATTCGCTCATACAAGGCTCCAAAACCGTAGGGTGCGCTGTGCGCACCAGAAGCCCGATGCCATCGGATCTGGTGTGCACAGCCGAGGCGGCCCCGGGCACCCTAGGTACGGGTGAGAAAGACGTCGGCGAGCATCTGGCTGCGCGGCAAACCGGCCATGTACAGACGCCGCGCAAAGCTGTCGACCGTCTTCGGATGGCCGCAGAGTAAGGCGAGGGTCTGCCGTGAAACAAGGCGCAGTTCGGCCAAAGCAGCCGGCAACTGCGCCGCCGTCACCAGCTCCACCTGCAGGTTCGCATGCTGCGCTGCCAGCACCTGCAGTTCGCTGGCCAGATAGTGCTCGGCCGCGTCATGCGCCACATGCAGCAGGCGAATGGCGCCCTGATGCTCCTGGCGCAGCGCCTCGCGCAACAAGCCATACAGAGGCGCCAGCCCGGTGCCTGCGGCCAGCAGCCAGAGCGGCCGCGTCTGCCAGTCGGCATCGTAATGCAAGGCGCCACCACGCAACTCACCCAGGCGCAGCCCATCGCCCACCTGCAGGCGCCGCGCGGCATCGCAGAAGGCACCAGGCAGGCGGCAATCGATATGAAACTCCAGCCAGTCGTCTTCGCCCGGCACGCTGGCCAGTGAATAGGGCCGGGCTACTCCCTGCTCGCTCCACAGCAGCAGATGCTGGCCGGGGCGATAGCGCAGCGGCCGCGCCGGCTGCAGGCGCAGGCGCAAGACCTGCGGGCTGGGCCAATCCAGGTCGACCACTCGCGCTGCCAGGCCATCGCGCTGCGGATCGAAGGGTTCGACCTGCAGGTCGCCGAGCACCCGGCACTGGCAGGCCAGGCGCCAGCCCTCGGCACGCTTGTCGGCCGCCAGCGCCTCGGGCTGCAGGTCCTGCGGCTCGCCTTCCACGCAGCGCACCAGACAGGCATGGCAACTGCCGGCCCGGCAGCTGTAGGGCACCGCCACACCGCCGGCGAGCAGCGCATCGAGCAAGTTGGTCTGCAGGGCCACCTGCAGCTGTTGGGCGCCCACGCGCAACTCAGGCACCGGCGCGCTCCCAGCTGGCATCGCAGCGATTGCGCCCGCCGCGCTTGGCCTGATAGAGCGCCTGATCGGCCCGCTGCAGGGCTTCGTCGAGGTCATCGCCGGCGTGCAGCATCGTCATGCCGGCCGAGAGACTGAGGTTCTCGACCTTCACCCCCACCGGCTCGGCCTTGGCGAACGCCTCGCGCAGCCGCTCGCAGCAGGTGGTGAACTGATCGGCATCGGTATTGGGCAGCAGCAGCACGAATTCCTCGCCGCCGTAGCGGGCAATGATGTCGCCGTCACGCAGACAGGCTCGAGCCACCGCGGCGAAGGTCTGCAGCACCCGGTCACCAGCGGCGTGACCGTGAGCATCGTTGATCCGCTTGAAATGATCCAGGTCGATTAATGCCAGGCCGTGCTGATGTCCATGACCGAGGTGTTCCAGCTCGCGACTGGCCAGGCGCAGGAAATGACGGCGATTGAAAAGCCCGGTCAGTTCGTCGGTGGCCACCAGATCCTCGAGCTGGCGCATCATCCCGCGCAGGGTGTCCTGGTGCGCCTGCAGGGCAAAACGGCGCTGGCGCATGCGCTTGCGCATGGCCTGCACGTAACTGGAAAACAGGCACAGCCAGACCAGCAGGATGAACAGCACCCACACCTGCAGCCAGGCCATGCTCGGGTCCACCAGTTGCATGCGATAGGCCTCTATCAGCACCATCGCAGCGAAACCGAAGAAGGCGAACGCGGCGCAACGCACGAACACCCGTGGCGCCAGCTGGAACACGCCGAACAACAGGATCAGCACGTAAAACACCATCATGCTGCCACGGGCGGTGTCGAAGAAGGCCAGCACCGGCGGCTGCCAGGCCAGGGCGACCAGCACCTGAGCCTCGGTGAGGCTGGGATCGTCGAAGCGCAGATTGCGCCCGGTGAGGAAGATCCAGAGAAATACCAGTTGGCTGCCGAACACGCCCAGCGTAAGCCAGGCGGCAACACTGACGGGACCGAGGAACAGGCCGTTGAACACGGCGAACCAGCAAACGAGCGCCATCATCGCGTAGGTGGCGCAGGCCATGGCGAAGCGTTTGAGCAGGAGGCTTTGCAGGCTACGCTGCGTGCCCCGGCGAGTCATTGAGCTCATGGGCTCCATCCCATACTGGCATCTGGCCGTTACTCTACCCCTGTGATCACAGATTGCCTAGCGAGCCGATAACTGCGCATGCAGCCAACATCATCGACCTTAGGCGGCTGTGCCCTGTGCGACCGGCGCGCTATACTGCCGCGCCTTTTTTTGTTGCCTGCCTTCACCGCGGCGACCTGAAAGGCCGTCGCGCAGCGACGTGGGGGCGACGTGAAATCGTGCCCGACTGTTTTTCGCCGTTGCGCCGGGTCGTTGTCCGGCGCTTCCTTGTAGATGTTCCCTGATAGAGGAGCGCCCCAATGACCGTGATCAAGCAGGACGACCTGATTCAGAGCGTCGCCGACGCCCTGCAGTTCATCTCTTATTACCACCCCGTCGACTTCATCCAGGCCATGCACGAGGCCTACCTGAAGGAAGAGTCTCCGGCGGCCAAGGATTCCATGGCGCAGATCCTGATCAACTCGCGCATGTGCGCCACCGGCCACCGCCCGATCTGTCAGGACACCGGCATCGTTACCGTGTTCATCAAGGTCGGCATGGACGTGCGCTGGGACGGCGCCACCATGAGCGTCGACGACATGATCAACGAGGGCGTGCGCCGCGCCTACAACCTGCCCGAGAACGTCCTGCGCGCCTCGATCCTCGCCGACCCGGCAGGTGCCCGCAAGAACACCAAGGACAACACCCCGGCAGTGATCCACTACTCCATCGTCCCCGGTGACAAGGTGGAAGTGGATGTCGCGGCCAAGGGCGGCGGCTCCGAGAACAAGTCGAAGATGGCCATGCTCAACCCGTCCGACTCCATCGTCGACTGGGTACTCAAGACCGTGCCGACCATGGGCGCCGGCTGGTGCCCGCCGGGCATGCTCGGCATCGGCATCGGCGGCACTGCCGAGAAGGCCGCGGTGATGGCCAAGGAAGTGCTGATGGAGCACATCGACATCCACGAGCTGCAGGCCCGCGGCCCGCAGAACCGTATCGAGGAGCTGCGCCTGGAGCTGTTCGAGAAGGTCAACCAGCTGGGCATCGGCGCCCAGGGCCTGGGTGGCCTGACCACCGTGCTCGACGTGAAGATCATGGATTACCCGACCCATGCAGCAAGCCTGCCGGTGTGCATGATCCCCAACTGCGCCGCCACCCGCCACGCCCACTTCGTGCTCGACGGCTCCGGCCCGGCCGTTCTGGAAGCGCCGGATCTGGACGCCTACCCGGAAATCGTCTGGGAAGCCGGCCCGAGCGCGCGCCGCGTGAATCTGGACACCATCACCCCGGAAGAGGTGCAGAGCTGGAAACCGGGCGAGACCATCCTGCTCAACGGCAAGATGCTCACCGGCCGCGACGCCGCGCACAAGCGCATGGTCGACATGCTGAACAAGGGCGAGCAACTGCCCGTCGATCTCAAGGGCCGCTTCATCTATTACGTCGGCCCGGTCGATCCGGTCGGTGACGAAGTGGTCGGCCCGGCCGGCCCGACTACCGCCACCCGCATGGACAAGTTCACCCGTCAGATCCTCGAGCAGACCGGTCTGCTGGGCATGATCGGCAAGTCCGAGCGCGGCCCGATCGCCATCGACGCGATCAGGGACAACAAGGCCGTGTACCTGATGGCCGTCGGCGGCGCCGCCTACCTGGTGGCTCAGGCGATCAAGAAGTCCAAGGTGCTGGCCTTCCCCGAGCTGGGGATGGAAGCCATCTACGAGTTCGAGGTCAAGGACATGCCGGTGACCGTCGCGGTCGATACCAAGGGCGAGTCGGTGCACATCACCGGCCCTGCGATCTGGAACAAGAAGATCGCCGAAAGCCTGGCGGTGGAAGTGAAGTAAGGCAGCGGCAAGCGACTAGCTTCGCTGCAAAGCAGAAGCCCGGCCAAGTGCCGGGCTTCTGCGTTTTCAGGCGCGACGCGTATCGCGCCTGCGTAGGAGCCGTGCCCGCGGCGAATTGGCCCGCGCATACGACAGAGAAGCTTCGCCCCGGGGCGAGGCTCCCACAGGCTGGCGTCAATCCTCACCCGAACCCTGCAACAGTTGCCGGCCACGCGCGAGGTAACTGTCCATCTCCGCCTGCGGCACCATGCTGCCGCCAGTCGCCCAGACCAGATGGGTCGCCCGCGCCATGCGCTGCGGCGTCAGGCCCATGCGCTGGCGATAGCCCTGCTGCTCGCCCAGCACGCGCAACACGCCCGGCATCCCGGCCAGGGCCGAAGTTTCCAGACGCTGGCCCTCGGTCTGTGCCAGCAACGCCAGGTAGCGGAACAACTGTTCATCGCTGACCGTGTAATAGCCGTCGATCAGCCGCTGCATGGCGCGGCCGACGAAACCCGATGGTCGCCCGACCGCCAGGCCATCGGCCGCGGTGCGGTTGTCGATGCCGAAATCCTGCACCGCCAGCTCATCGTGCCGGCCGGTATGCACGCCGAGCAGCATGCACGGCGAATGCGTGGGCTCGGCGAACAGGCAGTGCACCGCATCGCCGAACGCCAGTTTCAGCCCGAAAGCCACGCCACCCGGCCCGCCACCGACGCCACAGGGCAGATAGACGAACAGCGGATGCTCGGCGTCCACCACGACACCGGCTGCCGCCAATTGCTGCCTGAGGCGTTCACCGGCCACCGCGTAACCGAGAAACAGGTTCCTGGAGTTCTCGTCGTCGACGAAGTGGCAACGCGGATCGGCCTCGGCCTGGCGGCGCCCCTGCTCCACGGCAACGCTGTAGTCGCTGGCGTACTCGACCACGGTCACGCCATGGGCGCGCAGCTTGTCCTTCTTCCACTGGCGCGCATCGGCGGACATATGCACCGTGGCCTGAAAGCCCAGACGTGCACTGATGATGCCGATGGACAGGCCGAGATTGCCGGTGGAGCCGACAGCCACCTGATAGCCGCCGAAGAAGGCGCGCATCGCATCGCTGTCGAGGCGGGCGTAATCGTCGTCGCGACCGAGCAGGCCGGCCGCCAGCGCCAGGTCCTCGGCATGCTTGAGCACCTCGTAGATACCGCCGCGGGCCTTGATCGAACCGGAGATGGGCAGATGGCTGTCGCGCTTGAGCCACAGCGCGCCGATCTCGCCATCGGCCTCTTCACGCAGCCGTGCCTGCATCTGCGGCAGCGGCACTACGTCCGACTCGATGATGCCGCCGCTGGCGGCCGTCTGCGGGAACACGCGGGCCAGGTAGGGGGCGAAGCGCTCGAGACGCGCACGGGCATCGGCCACGTCCGCTGCGCTCAAACCGACATCGGCCAATGCTTCGGCAGCAGGCGCCACGGCCGGGTTGAACCAGCTGGTTTCGCGCAGGGCGATCAGTTCGTCGAGCAGCGGATATCGCGCGCGCCATTGGGCAAGCGGCTGGCCAAGAATCATGCGGCGTTCCTCATAGCGGACACTGAACAGCGCGCATTAGACGAAGCCTGCAGCTCTGTGGCAAAGGCCGCACCGTCCACCACCAAGCGGAACGATACTTGCCCACCCATGGCCTAACCTGAAAATCGCCCAGGAGTCGCCATGACCTTCTCCATCATCGCCCGCTGCCCGCGCAGCGGTCAGTTCGGTGTCGCTGCCGCCACCGCCATGCCCGCTGTCGGCAAACTGCTCAGCCACGCGGCGGCCGGCGTCGGCGCGGTGGCGACCCAGGCCCAAGTCAATCCCTACCTGGGCCTGGATGGCCTGGCGCTGCTGCGCCAGGGGCTTTCGGCGCAACAGGCGCTGCAGCGACTCAAAGGCATCGATCCCTGCATGGAGTTGCGCCAGTGCGCGCTGATCGACGCCCAGGGCGATACGGTCTGCTGGACCGGGGAAAAATGCATTCCCTGGGCCGGCTCGCTGACCGGCGAGCAGTTCTCCGTACAGGGTAACCGCCTGGTCGGCCCGCAGGTGCTGGAAGCTGTGGCCGACGCCTTTCGCCAGGTGCAAGAACGCCCGCTGATCGAGCGCCTGATCGAAGCGCTGGCGGCCGGTGACCAGTGCGGCGGCGACCGTCATGGCGAGTCCTCGGCGGTGATCTATGTGGTCGACCGGGAGCAGTACCCGCTGTGGGACATCCGCGTCGACCACCACCTCGATCCGGTGGCCGAGCTGCGCCGTCTGCACGACGTATTCGCCCGCGAAGTGCTGCCCGAGATTCTCGCCATGCCGACCCGTGACAATCCGGCAGGCAAGGCAGCGGAAGACGCCGTCTAAGGCAACGCCGCCGTCGCGACCGATACGCTGCCAAACCCGTCGTTCGACGGCCTGGCACCGCCAAGTGGCAACTCGCAACGTCAATCTTTTGGCCTAGCAAAACGCCACTAAACCGTCAGTCGCCTTATTGCTGCCCTCCATCACCAAGCCTGGTACAGCCAGGTTTGCAGCCGATGGGCCGGTCTTAAGCTGCTATTCCGAGTCACTCTCGCAAGGGAGAGCAGCCATGTTCAGTATCTCCTCCTTCCGCCTGCGTCGCGCCCTGGGCGCGGGCCTGTTGTCTCTGTCACTGGGCCTCGGTCTGAGCGCCCAGGCCGCCCCCTCGAACTCGCTGAAGGCGCCGCGCCCGGTGGTCTGGTCGGACTTCCTGGGCCTCAACGTACAACTGCAGTGGTTTCCCGAGCAGACCTATCGACAGCAGATCGCCAAGTTGAAGGCGCTCGATCTGCGGTGGATTCGCCTGGGCCTGCACTGGGAGCGCCTGGAGCCCGCCCCGGGACAATGGCAATGGACGGACCTTGATCGCCTGATGCAGGTGATCGAGCAGGAACAACTCAAGCCCCTGGTGTACCTGGTCGGTTCGGCCCCCTTCGCCACGTCCGCACCGGCCGGCGTGAGCAACCCCGACCAGTACCCGCCAACCAACCCGCAACTGTTCGCCAACAGCTTCGCCACACTGGCCAGCCGCTATCCCCATGTCGACGCCTGGCAGGTCTGGAACGAGCAGAACATTCCGCCCTTCTGGCAGCCGGCCGAAGATCCGCTCCAGTACCGGCAGTTGCTGGAAAGCAGCCTCGGCACACTGAGCGCCGCGCGCCCGGACGCCACCCAGGTGATCGGTGGCCACGCCTACTACAGCCAGATGCCCGTGCGTGGCGGCCTGATGCTGCAGGCCATGACCCAGCTCGGCAGCGTTAGGCCGGATCGAGTGACGGCTTATCACCCCTACAGTCATGAGCCGGAGGGCGACGTGCCCGGTGCTGGCGATTTCATCGCCCACGCCAATACGGTCAACCAGTATCTGCGCCATTCCGGCAGCGGGCCAATCTGGGCCACGGAGTTCGGCTGGTCGAGCTATGCCGGGCCGGTGGAACTGCAACCGATCATCGGCGAACAGGGCCAGGCCGACTACATGCTGCGGCGCCTGGCGCTGATGAGCGCGATGGATTTCGACCGCATATTTCTCTTCACCCTCAGCGATCTGGATGCGCGCGCCACGCCACGCGACCAGTTCTATGGCCTCCTGCGCCTGAACGGCAGCGAGAAACCCGCCTACCAGGCACTCAAGCGTTTCCTGCAGATCAGCGGCCCCAGCCTCACGCCAATGGATGCGCCGGCCTTCGCCAGTGCGCCGGCCGGCATGTTCAGCATCGCCTGGCAGCGCGCCGATGGGCGCTGGCTGTGGATGTTCTGGGCGCAGGAGAACGGCACCGTGCGCCTGCAACGCAGTGGCAGCGGCACCCTCTACAACCCGCTGCGCGGCACCAGCCAGAGCGTGCGCTCGAGCGGCGGCAGCATCAACGTCACGGTCGGCCGCGAGCTGCAGATGCTGATCCTATGAGCGGCCGAAGCGCTCCAGCTGCATCTCGCGCAAACGGCTCAGCGTGCGGCGAAAGGCAAAGTCGAGGTAGCCCTGGGTGTACAACTCATCCAGCGCCACCTCGGCTTCGATATACAGCGGCACGCGGCGGTCGTAGCACTCGTCGACCAGGGCGATGAAACGGCGTACCGCATCGTCGTTGCGCGACAGCGCCGGCAGTTGCCGATCCCCGGCATCGACCCGCTCGGCACCGTCCTCGGTGCCACGGGCGATACGCCCCTCGCGTTGCTCGCCACCCAGGCACGGCACCTCGCCAAGCAGGATCGCCGGGAAACGCTCGCACAGCTCGATGAAATCCGGTGCGGCCAGCGGCTGCTCGCACAGATCCCGGAAGCAGCACCAGAGCGCCGCTGGGCCATGGCCGAGGTTTTCGATACGGCGATGGTTGATTTCTACCGGCTCGCAGCTAATTGTTTGCCCCTCGCTCAGACGAGCGAAAAGCTCACCCAGCGCCTGCGGCTGCTGCACCCAGTAGCGCTGCACCTCGGTACCGGGATGCAGACGATGATCCTGCTCGCCGTCCACGGTCACCACCTGCATGTGCGCCTCAAGTGCAGCGATGGCCGGCAGGAAACGCTCGCGATTGTAGCCATCGGCATAGAGCTGAGCCGGCGGCTGGTTGGAGGTGGCCACCAGTACCACGCCCTGCTCCACCACCAGGCTGAGCAGGCGACCGAGCAGCATGGCATCGCCAATATCGCTGACGAACAGCTCGTCGAAACACAGCACGCGCACCTCGCGCCCCAGCTCCTCGGCCAGCAGGCGCAGCGGATCGGCATTGCCGGTGAGCTGAAACTGGCGGCGATGCACCCACTGCATGAAGTGATGGAAATGCTGCCGCCGCGCCGGTACGCGCAGGCCGTTGTAGAAGCTGTCCATCAGCCAGGTCTTGCCGCGCCCGACCGGCCCCCAGAGGTAGACGCCGAGTGGGCGCTCACCACGATGCACGGCCTCATGGCAGTGCTGCAGCGCCTCCACGGCACGGCGCTGCGCGGCATCGGCGACGAAACCGCCCGCCAGCGCACGTTGGTAGGCGGCCAGCGGTGAGTCCGGTGACTGCGGGGCGTTCACCGCAGCACCAGCCGACCGCCTTCGAACTGCCGCGGCCAGTCGCGGCGGGTGAATACCTGGCCCTGCTCGCGCACGCGGCGTACCTCGGCCAGATCCAGCTCGGCGATCAGCCAGTGGCTGCGTGTGGGGCACAGCTGCGCGCTCTCGGCGATCACCCCATTGGCCGGCATGCCATAGTCCGACGGCACGTACAGCGCGGCGCGGCCGATGTTCTCGTCCAGCGCTGGCGACCAGGGTGCCAGGCCGACCGTGGGCGACTGCAGCACGGCAATCTGGTTTTCCAGGGCACGGGCCTGGGCACCGATGCGCACGCGATGGAAGCCCGCTTCGGTATCCGTGCAACTAGGCGCCAGGATCAGATCGACGCCAGCCTCGGCCAGGGTGCGCGCCAGGAGCGGGAACTCGTTGTCGTAGCAGATCAGAATGCCCAGCTTGCCCAGCGGCGTGTCGAACACCTTGAGCCCGCTGCCAGCGGCGATCCGCCACTGCTCCAGCTCGAAGCGGGTCATCATCAGCTTGTCCTGGCTGCCCAGGCAGCCCTCCGGGCCGAACAGCCAGGCGCGGTTGCGGTAGACGCCGTCATCATCCAGCATGGCTACCGAGCCGGGCTGCAGATGGACCTTGAGCAGGCGCGCCAGGCTTTCGCACAGTTCCAGCCAGCGCGGCAGCAGTGGCTGGATGCCGGCGATGGAGCCGTGCAGGTCGCTGCGCTCGGCCTCCGGCAATTGACCGGTCAGCACCAGACCGGCGTATTCCGGCAACAGCAGCAACTCGGCGCCCTGCCCGGCTGCCTCCTCGCACAACGTGGTCAGATGTTCGGCGTAGGCGTCCCAGCTCGTCAGCAGGTCGATGTGATATTGGCAGGCGGCAAGCTTGATCATCAGGTGAGTTCCTTGAGCCAGAACGACATGGGCTTGGCAGATTCCTCGGTCTCGTCCAGATCGCGCCAGTGGTACTGGGTGTGCAATTCGGGATGATGGCGATAGCCGCGGCGCGCCCAGAAGGCATCCAGCGGCTGATAATCGGCGGGCCGCCGCGGATGGTCGGCCGGGCGCTGCACGGCGCAGAAGGCGCACCAGTCGAAGCGGCCCAATTTACGCGCATGTGCTTCGCGCTCGGCGAAGAAGCGCACGCCCAGGCCACGTCCGCGCCAGGCCGGCAACACCACCGACTCGGCGCAGTAGAAGATGCGCGCGGGATCCCAGCCTGCCGAGAGGAACGGCTGCTGGAATTCCACGGTTTCGTCAGCCAACGGCAGCGCCGTGGACGCGCCGACCACGCGACCCTCGTCACGCACCAGCACGCACAGGCTATCGGCGCTGCGCACGTAGGTGCCTAAGTACTCGGCTTCGTAATCGAGGCTGCCGTCGTAGAGGTAGGGGAATTCACGGAAGACGGTGATCCGCAAATGCGCCAGGTCTTCGATATGGGGCGCTATCTGCGGCCCCTGGAGCAATTCGATGTCCATCTGGAGTCGTTCGCCAGCAGCAGGGTGACGCCGGCGGCTATGCCGGCACAAAAGCGCGAACTTATCATGCGTGCCAACCCACCACTAACCACGCTACGAAAGGAACTTAGCCATGACCGCCACCGAACTGGTTCAGGCCTACTACGCCGCCTTCAACGCCGGCGACATGCCCGCCTTCCTCGACCTGCTGACCGAGGACGTGGTGCACGACATCAACCAGGGTGAACGCCAAATCGGCAAGGCCACCTTCGCCGCCTTCATGGACAAGATGAACCGCTGCTACCGCGAGCGCCTGACCGACATCGTGGTGATGCAGAACGCCGAAGGCAGCCGCGCCGCCGCCGAGTTCGTGGTGCACGGCGAATACCTGGCCGACGACGAAGGCCTGCCACCAGCCAACGGCCAGACCTATGTACTGCCGGCCGGCGCCTTCTTCGAGATCAGGAACGGCAAGGTCGCGCGCATCAGCAACTACTACAACCTTAATGACTGGGTTGCGCAGGTGGGCTGAACCTACTCAGACAGGGACCGAGCCTTTCAGCCGCTCGGTTCCTTGACGCACAAGATGCCTCCCGGCTCAGTTAACCCAATACAGTCCACGTTGCTCGGCCAGCCGCGCTCGCTCCCGATCCAGCTCGGCCCGTAGCTCTTCTTCGCTGGGCAGCACCAGCTTGTATTTGCTGGCGAACAGTTGCTCGCTGCCCTGCAGCACCGAGTAACGCACCACGGACGCATCCTTCTGTGCACAGAGGATGATGCCCACGGTCGGGCCGTCTTCCGGGCCACGCCTGAGGTCATCGAACATGCGCACGTACATGTCCATCTGGCCGATGTCCTGATGGGTCAACTCGCCGCGCTTGAGATCGAAAATGACAAAGCACTTGAGCAGGTAGTTGTAGAACACCAGGTCGATGTAGAAATCCTTGCTCTCGGTGCTGATGCGCTGCTGCCGGCCGACGAAGGCGAAGCCCTTGCCTAACTCCAGCAGAAAGCTCTGTAACTGGTCGATCAGCGCCTGCTCCAGCTCACCCTCCAGCATGGTGCCGGCATTGGGCAGACCGAGGAACTCCAATAGCACCGGATCGCGCACGAACTCACGCGGACTCTTACCCAAGGCCTGTAGCTTGCTCGCCGCCTCCTGCTCGACCGCCGCGCGATCCTGGCTGGCCAGCAGACGCTCGTAATACAGCGTACCGATCTGCCGCTCAAGTGCTCGGGTGCTCCAGTTCTGCGCGGCGGCTTCGTCCATGTACCACTGCCGCGCGCTTTCGCTGTCCACCTTGAGAAGGGTGCGATAGTGCGTCCAGCTCAATTCGCGACGCAGTGCGTCGCGAATTGGAAAAGCCAAAAAGAACGCCCGCATATGGCGCAGATTGGTTGCGTCGAAGCCCCTGCCGAACTCAGCCGCCAGCTCTTTGGCCAGGGCCGGTAGCAACTGCTTGCCGTAGGCGGCACGCGTCTGACCACCCTGTTCGAACTCGACGATATGCCGCCCGATTTCCCAGCAGGTTTGCACCTGAATCGCATCCACAGCCCGCACTGCCTGGTGCCGCGCCAGGCGGATGAGCTCGGCCAGTTCGGCGAGCAAGGGTTGTAGCCTGGGGTGAGCGTTGTCTGGTTTCATCTTTCCTCCCTGAATGCCGAAACGAATTCAACTACCGATCCTGCCAGCGATGGCCTGCTCACCACGAACCTTAGCCGCTCCCTCATCCGTGAGCCAATGCTCAAGCCCCTGCAGCGGACTTATCAGCGATAGCGCAACGCCCGAAACATTCTGCAAAGCCTTAATACAGCGTTAAGCCAGCCCTTCGCACAATCGCCCCAGGTTCATTACCGAGGTTCCGAGCATGGAACTACCCTGGGCGCAGCATGATCGTCCCGTGGCCCGTATCGGCCGTGGCGACACCTATGAACTTCATCTGGCCGCTCCCGGCAGTGCACGTCGCGCTGCTCTGGAAGGCTTTATCCGTCAGCGCTTCGAGCTGCAACACGGCGCGCGCATCCGCCATTTCATGCCCTGCCTGTTCGGCCTGGGAAATCCGGCCGGACAGCTGCTCGGCGCTGTAGGCGTGCGTAGCGGCAACAGCGGGCCGCTGTTTCTCGAGCGTTACCTGGACGAGCCGATCCAGGCGGCCATCGGTGCGCGCCTGGGTCATACCGAACCCAGCCGTGACGAGCTGGTGGAAGTTGGCAACCTGGCCGCCGACAGCCCCGGCGCGGCGCGCCTGCTGATCGTCGCGCTGACCGATCTGCTGGTGGCGCTGGGCTTTCGCTGGGTCACTTTTACCGGAACGCCACCCCTGCTCAACAGCTTCCAGCGCCTGGGCCTGACGCCCATCGCCCTCGGCGAAGCCGATCCGGCGCGCATTGGCGAGGAGTTGGCCGACTGGGGTAGCTACTACGACAACCGTCCACTGGTCATGGCCGGCGATATCCATGGCGGCCACCAGCGCCTGTTGCAGCTTGGCGCCTACCCGCGCCTCGGCCATCAACCGCTCTATGCGCTGGAGGACATGCCCGATGTGGTCTGCAGCTGAAGCCTTCTTCGAGTGCCTGGCCGAGTCCGGCCCGCAGGTCGCGCTGGCTGAAGGCGAGCGCAGGCTGACCTACGCCGAATTGCTCGCTGCCGTCGCGGCGCGAGGTAGACACCTGCGAGCACTTGGCGCCCACCGTGTGGCGCTGGCCCTGGACAATGGCATCGACTGGGTGCTCTGGGATCTGGCGGCGCTGCATGCCGGCCTGGTCTGCGTACCGCTGCCGAGCTTCTTCTCTGCCGAGCAGCAGCGTCACGTGCTCGACAGCGCCGGCATCGATTGCCTGATCGGCGCCGCTGCCCCCGGCTTCGCCTGCGTCGAGAACGACATCTATCGCCGCACGGTGGTGCAGCCTGCCGAGCTGCACCCGGGCACCTGCAAGATCACCTTCACCTCCGGCACCACTGGCCAGCCCAAAGGCGTATGCCTGGACCTGGACACGCAACTGGCGGTGGCGCGCAGCCTGGTTGCGGCCAGCGCCAGCCGCAACGTCGAACGTCATCTATGCATCCTGCCGCTGGCGACCCTGCTGGAGAACATTGCCGGCATCTATGCACCGCTGCTGGCCGGTGCTCGGGTCGAGCTGATGCCCATGGCGCAGGTCGGTCTGAGCGGAGCCAGCGGCTTTGACCTGATGCGCTTTCTTCAGGCATTACAGGCTGCGCAGCCTCACAGCCTGATTCTGCTGCCGCAGTTGCTGCTGGCCCTGGTCAGCGCTGCCGAACGCAAGCTGCCGGTGCCGGACTCGCTGCGCTTCGTGGCAGTCGGTGGCGGGCGAGTTTCCCCGCAGTTGCTGGAGCGCGCCGACGCGCTCGAGTTACCGATCTTCGAAGGTTATGGGCTGTCCGAGTGCGCTTCGGTGGTGTGCCTGAACACGCCCGAGCGGCACCGTATCGGCAGTACCGGCCAGCCGCTTGGCCACCTGCAGGTGACGCTGGCGGCCGACGGTGAAGTGCTGGTCAAGGGCGCACGGATGCTCGGCTATCTCGGTGAGCCGGCGCCGCAAGGCGAATGGCTGGCCACCGGCGACCTCGGTCATTTCGAGCAAGGCTTTCTGGTTCTGCACGGGCGCAAGAAGCACCAGTTCATCACCGCCTATGGACGCAACGTCAACCCGGAATGGGTCGAGTCCGAGCTGGTGCAGCAGTTGCCCGTCGCGCAGGCCTGGCTGCACGGCGAAGCGCTGCCGGCCAACGTCGCAGTGCTGGTAGCGCGCTTTTCCAACACCTCCGACGCGCAGTTGCAAGAAGCCGTGGATACGGTCAATCGCGGCCTGCCGGACTACGCCCGCGTGCACCACTGGCTGCGCGCCGACGCACCTTTCACTACGAACAACGACCTGGCCACGGCCAATGGTCGCCTGCGCCGCGTCGCCCTGCTCGACCATTACCAACGCGCCATCGATGAACTGATGGCAGAAGGAGTACCTGCATGAGTTTCTACCAATCCCTGCTGACCCAGACCCAGGCCGAGCGCGAGTA
Organism: Ectopseudomonas guguanensis; assembly: GCF_900104265.1. Lineage (GTDB taxonomy): Bacteria > Pseudomonadota > Gammaproteobacteria > Pseudomonadales > Pseudomonadaceae > Aquipseudomonas > Aquipseudomonas guguanensis. The sequence continues at coordinate 96,377 of NZ_FNJJ01000016.1, read as the reverse complement.
CCTGCTCGGCGCGCCGATCATCCAACAGGCCATGAGCGGCCAGGTCGCCCTGCACAGCTACATCGCCTTCCTCACCGAGGCCTACCACCACGTCAAGCACACCGTGCCGCTGCTGATGGCCTGTGGCGCGCGCCTGCCTGAACGCCTGGAATGGCTGCGCGAGGCCATCGCCGAATACATCGAGGAGGAGTACGGCCACCAGGAGTGGGTGCTCAATGACATCGCCGCCTGTGGTGCGGACAAGGAAGCCGTACGCAACGGCACGCCGCGCCTGCCCACCGAACTGATGGTGGCCTACGTCTATGACCGCATCGCCCGGCACAACCCGGTGAGCTTCTTCGGCATGGTCAACGTGCTCGAAGGCACCAGCATCGCCCTGGCCACCCAGGCCGCCGGCATCATCCAGGACAGGCTGCAGCTGCCGAGCCAGGCCTTCAGCTACCTCAACTCCCACGGCAGCCTGGATCTGGAACATATCGAGTTCTTCAAGAAACTGATGAACCGCCTGGACAACGACGACGACAAGGCCGCCGTGGTGCACACCGCCAAGGTGGTTTACAGACTCTATGGCGACATGTTCCGCAGCCTGCCGCTTTCAGGCGAGGAGTAAGGCCATGCAACCGACGGATTGCCGCGCCCTGCTTACCGGCGCCAGTGGCGGTATCGGCCAGACCCTGGCCGAGCGCCTGGCCGATGAAGGCGCTCACCTGCTGCTGGCGGGCCGTCGCCTGGAGCCACTGCAAGCGCTCCTCAAGCGTTATCCGCAACAGATTCAGCTGGTGCAGGCCGATATCGCCACCCGCAGCGGGCGCGATGCACTGGTGGCCGCCGCGCAGAACTTCGGCGGGCTGAACTGCCTGATCAATGCGGCCGGGGTCAACCGTTTCGGCCTGCTCGACCAGCAGGACGAACAGCAGATCGCCGAGCTGATCGGCCTCAACGTCACCGCCACGCTGCAACTCACCCAACGCCTGCTGCCGCTGCTGCGCGCACAACGGAGGGCGTTGGTGATCAACCTCGGCTCCACCTTCGGCGCCATCGGCTATCCCGGCTTCGCCGCCTACTGCGCCAGCAAGTTCGCCCTGCGCGGCTTCTCCGAAGCGCTGCGCCGCGAATTGGCCGACACCAACGTGCGCGTCCTCTACTTCGCTCCGCGCGCTACCCGCACGGCGATGAACGCCCCCAGCGTGGTGGCGATGAACGACGAACTGGGCGTGGCCATGGACGACCCGCAAGTGGTCGCCGCCGAGCTGCTGCAGGCCATCCACCACGAGCAGGAAGAGCGTTACCTGGGCTGGCCGGAACGCCTGTTCGTACGCCTCAACGGTCTGCTGCCACGCGTGGTCGACCAGGCCCTGCGCAAGCAGTTGCCGATCATCCAACGCTTCGCCCGTCACAAACACTGAGGACATTCACCATGAAAGCACTTCGCCTGCTGATCATCGCCACGCTCGGCCTCAGCGTCCTGCCCGCCTTCGCCCTGAGTGAAAACGGTGAAGCGCAGTTGCAGCAGTTGCAGACGCGCTGGGCCGAGATCAACTACCGGACGCCGGAGAAACAGCGGGAGGCGGCCTTCGCCAAGCTGGTCACCGAGGCCGATGCCGCGCTGGCCAGCGAGCCCAAGGCGCCCGAGCTGCTGATCTGGCGCGGCATCATCCTCGGCACCCAGGCCGGCGCCAAGGGCGGTCTTGGCGCCCTGAGCCTGGTCAAGCAGGCCAAGGCCAGCCTGGAGCAGGCCCTGGCCATCGACCCGCAGGCCCTGGCCGGCTCGGCCTATACCAGCCTGGGCAGCCTGTACTATCAGGTGCCCGGCTGGCCCATCGGTTTCGGCGACGACGAACAGGCCGAGAAGATGCTCAAGCAAGCCCTGACGATCAATCCCGACGGCATCGACCCCAACTACTTCTATGGCGACTTCCTGCAACGACAGAAACGCTACGAGGAGGCCCGCGCCGCGCTGGAGAAAGCTCTGGCCGCCAAGGACCGTCCTGGCCGTGAATTAGCCGACAAGGGGCGCCGTGCAGAAGCCACGGCGCTTTTGCAGCAGGTCGAGGGTAAACTCCGATAATTCGGACGCATCCCTACAGGAGTGGCCATGCGCATTCTTCTCGTCGAAGACGACCAGGCATTGGGCGAAGGCATTCGCACCGCGCTGAAACCAGAAGGCTACACCGTGGACTGGCTGCAGGACGGCGCCAGCGCGCTGCATGCGCTGAGCCACGAGAGCTTCGAGCTGGCCATTCTCGACCTCGGTCTGCCGCGCATGGACGGCCTGCAGGTGCTCAAGCACCTGCGCGCCGCGGCCAACCCGGTGCCCGTGCTGGTGCTCACCGCACGCGATGCCACCAGCGACCGCATCGCCGGCCTCGATGCCGGTGCCGATGACTACCTGATCAAACCCTTCGATGTCGCCGAACTCAAGGCGCGCCTGCGCGCCCTGCTGCGGCGCAGCTTCCAGCGTCCGCAACCGGCGCTGGAGTACCGCGGTATCCGCCTCGACCCGGCGAGCCAGATGGTCGAGTACCAGGGCCAGGCCATCAACCTGCCGCGCAAGGAATTCCTTCTGCTGCACGAGTTGCTGATCCAGCCTGGTCGCGTGCTGACCCGCGACAAGCTGCAACAGGCGCTCTATGGCTGGGACGAGGAAGTGGAAAGCAACGCCCTGGAAGTGCACGTGCACCACCTGCGCAAGAAATTCTTCCCGGAGCTGATCCGCACCGTGCGCGGCGTCGGTTATCTGGTGGACAAATGAGGCTGCTGAAAACCTTCGGCTCCATCCGCACCCGTCTGCTGGTCCTGCTCCTGCTGCTGGTGGCGGGTAGCTTCGGGCTGATCAGCCACAAGATCTACAACGACTCGGTGCATGAGGTGCGCGAGCTGTTCGATGCCCAACTGGCTCAGACCGCGCGGCTGCTCATGGGCCTGGTACGCCATGACCTGAGCGAGAGCGAGCGCCGCGAAATGCAGACCGTGCTCGACGAGGCGCTGTTGCTGCACAGCGCGCGCAACCCGGACAACCTGCTCGGCCACGAATACGAAGGCAAGCTGGCCTTCCAGATGCTCGACGACGATGGCGAGCTGCTGTTCCAGTCCGCCAGTGCCCCGCCCGGCCTGCTCAACGACATGATCGAGCAGCTCGGCCTGGTCCTGCCAGACAACGACCAGCCGATGCAGCAGCGCCTGGCGCAGCTGGCCCGCTACCTGATCGGCTATCACACACTGAACATCGGCGAGCATCGCTGGCGAGTCTTCGTGCTGCATGACAGCCGCGACTACCACTGGGTGCTGGCGGGTGAACGCGAGGACGTGCGTGGCGAACTGATCGACAAGATCGCCCGGCGCTCGCTGCAGCCGCTGTTGATCGGCCTGCCCATCGTCGGCCTGCTGCTGTGGCTGACCGTCGGCTGGGGGCTGTATCCGCTCAAGCGCATGGCCGACGCCATTCGCGGCCGCGCGCCGGACAACCTGGCGCCGCTGGTGTTTCCGCCCTTACCCAATGAACTGGAGCCGATGGCCGCCGCGCTCAACCGCCTGCTGATGCAGGTCAACCAGTTGCTGGAGCAGGAAAAACGCTTTATCGCCGATGCCGCCCACGAGCTGCGCACGCCGCTGGCGGTGTTGCGTATCCACGCGCAGAACGCGCTGGAAGCGCCGGATTCCGTTGATCGCGAGGAGGCCCTGCGACAGTTGGGCGGCGGTGTCGACCGGGCCACACGGGTGGTCGCGCAATTACTGACCCTGGCGCGCCTGGACCCCAACGGCATTCGCCTGAACATGAGCGATCTCGACCTGCTGGCCTTCCTGCGCAGCGAACTGGCCGAGCTGACACCGCTGGCGCTCAATCGCCGGCAGGAGCTGATACTCGAAGCCCAGGAACCCGCCGACTATCGCCTGCCAGCCGATGCGCCGAGCCTGGGTATCCTGCTGCAGAACCTGGTGAGCAACGCCGTGCAATACACCCCGGAGGGCGGCTGCATACAGGTGCAGTTGCAGGCCACGCCGCAGGAACTGCTGCTGCAGGTGCTCGACAACGGCCCAGGCGTGCCGGTGGAGCTGCGCGAGCGCCTGTTCGAGCGCTTCTATCGCATCGGCGACGGCCAGGGCGCCGGGCTTGGCCTGTCCATCGTGCGCCGCGTGGTGGAGCTGCATCAGGGCAGCATCGCCCTCGATGAATCACCGCTCGGCGGATTGCGTGTCAGCGTCAGACTGCCTCGGCATGCGGTTGGCGGTGAGGCCAGAACATAGACATATGCAATTGCCAGCATAGAGACAATCCGTTTTATCAATCGAAGCGCTACTCCGATCATGCACGCCTGTTCAACAGCCATTAACGGAGTCATCTCGCATGAGCCTGATCAAGCGCCTCTTCCAGCCCGCCCAACCCGCCCAACAGGTGACTACACCAAGCGTGCAGGAACACCCGAACTTCTGGATGTACCAGTGATTCAACCCGCCGCGCCGACCACCCGCAGCGGCACCTGACGCCCGGCCTTCTGCGCCAGGTAGCGGGTGCAGCTGACGCGCAGGAACGAGGCGAAGTTGACCACTTCGCCACGAAAGTCCATGACCTCCTCGTACAGCTTGGCGATCAGCTGGTTGGTGGTCATGCCATCGACTTCGGCGATCTCGCGCAGGATGTCCCAGAACTGGTTCTCCAGGCGCAGGGTGGTGACCACGCCGCGGATGCGCAGCGAGCGTGAGCGCGACTCGTAGAGGATGGGGTCGGCCTTTACATAGAGTTCGCACATCGGTCGTGCTCCTGAAAGGTAGGGCGGGTGCAACCCGCCACATATGGACTGGCGGGTTGCACCCGCCCTACGTCTTGCTCGCGTCGTAACCCGGATGCAATCAGGGGATGCCGACAGGGGTGCGGCCCCGGATTGCATCCGGGCTACGTTGGTTACAGACGGATTTCCGTGCCGAGCACCTTGAGAAACGCCGCCAGCCAGGCCGAGTGCGCTGGCCAGGCCGGCGCAGTGACCAGCTTGCCCTGCACATGCGCCTGATCCACTGCAATGTCCACGTACTTGCCACCGGCCAATGTCACTTCCGGCGCACAGGCAGGATAGGCGCTGCATTCGCGCCCTTCCAGCACACCTGCGGCCGCCAGCAACTGGGCCCCGTGGCAAACGGCGGCGATGGGTTTGTCAGCGGCGGCGAACGCCTTCACCAGTGTCACGACCTCGTCATTGAGGCGCAGATATTCCGGCGCGCGGCCACCGGGAATGACCAGGGCGTCGTAATCCTCTGCGCGCACCTTGGCGAAATCGAAGTTCAGCGCAAAATTGTGCCCCGGCTTCTCGCTGTAGGTCTGGTCGCCCTCGAAATCATGGATGGCGGTGCGTACCGTCTGTCCGGTGACCTTGTCCGGGCAGACCGCATGCACGGTGTGACCGACCATCTGCAGTGCCTGGAACGGCACCATGGTTTCGTAATCCTCGGCGTAGTCGCCGACCAGCATGAGAATCTTCTTGGCAGCCATGATCGTCTCCTGAAGGTAGGTGGAACGAACGCCATTATTCGCCCCTGTTCATTCCGACAGGTAACAGCCGGGTACTACTCCCGAGCGCTCAGATGCCGACCTTGTCCAGCGCCTCGCCGATCGCGCGCCAGAAACCGCGTTGCGGGCGCTCCGGTTCCTGCTTACTGGCCGCGATGCGCGCCATCGGCTGCACCTGGCGGGTCGCGCCCAGCTCGGCCTGCGCCAGTTCCGCAGTTACCAGTTGCAAGGGCCCATCACCGCCACCTTCCAGCGCCCCGCCCATAGGCGGCGGGCCATCCTCGTCGTAACGCAGGTAATAGGTGGCGCCGACCGCGGCGTCGAGGGTGAAGCTGGCGATCAGGGTGAAATCGAATGGCCCGTCGGCCAGCAGCGTCCAGAAACTGCCGGCCAGCGGGCGGCGCATCTCCAGTTTGTAGCTGGCGGCGTCGAACTCCAGCACCAGGTAGCCGTTGCTCGGCAGGCTGCCGATCAGCTGGTTGTCGAGAAACAGCCCGGGCGCCTCCAGCTCCTGATCGGCCCAGTCGCTGCGCAGGCGGTACAGATAGACCAGGGCATGATTTTCGTCACTGAGGACATGCGGCGCGAAGGCGTCGCCCTTGACGGTGCCGAAGAAGGCGCCCGGGGTGGAACAGGCGGCAAGCAGGACGATGGGCAGCAACTGCAGCAGACGGCGCATCGAACATTCCCTTTTATGGTTATGCGCCCAGCTTAGCCGCGCTGCGCGCCGGCATCACCCGACGAAAGTGGGGCTCGCAGCCCGCAACGCAAAAAGGCCGACATCGCTGTCGGCCCCTTTTCAACCAGCTATCGCTCAGAGCGCATATTTCTGCAGGTTCGCCATCATTTCCCTGAGCGCTTCGACGTTGTCCGCCGGGTGCGCAGCGCCGTCGAAATCGCAGATACGCGACCACTGCGCGGCGACGTCCTCGGGGCTGAAACCGGCCCTGGGGTCGAAACCGGCGCCCAGGCTGCGCTCCCAGCGCACCTTGCCGACCCAGCCGCCGCCGACTTCGAACAGGCCGCCGGTGTCCTGGCAAGCCGCGCTAGCGAGGTACACCACCAGCGGGCTGACCAGCTCGGGCTTGAGCTGCTCGAACACCTGCGGCGGGATCAGGCCTTCGGTCATACGCGTGGCGCCGGTCGGGGCGATGGCATTGACCAGGATGTTGTTCTTGCGCCCTTCGATGGCCAGGGTGCGGGTCAGGCCATAGAGGCCGAGCTTGGCCATGCCGTAGTTGCTCTGGCCGAAATTGCCGTAGATACCGGAGGTCGACGAAGTGAAGATCACGCGGCCGAAGTTCTGTTCGCGCAAGTGAGGCCAAGCGGCGTGAGTGGTCTTGTAGGCGCCTTCGACGTGAACCTTGTAGACCAGGTCCCAGTCGGCGTCTTCCATCTTGTGAAAGCTCTTGTCGCGCAGGATGCCGGCATTGTTGACCAGCACGTCGATACGGCCGAAATGATCCAGCGCGGTCTGCACGATCCTGTGGCCATCGGTGACCGAGTCGTGGTTGGCCACTGCGGTACCGCCAAAGGCGCGAATCTCTTCCACCACCTTGTCGGCCGCCGAGGCGTTGGCCCCTTCACCGTGGGTGCTGCCACCGAGATCGTTGACCACCACCTTGGCGCCGTGACGGGCGAACAGCAGCGCATGGGCGCGGCCCAGGCCACCGCCAGCACCGGTGACTATGACCACTTGATCTTCGAAACGGATGGCTTCGCTCATCGAAAGCTTCCTCGGGCAGGTTGTGAAGGCTCCCGAGTGTCAGGCAGCCCCGCGTGCTTCACAAGGCGCGCGGGGCCCCTGAATGACGGCCGATAATGCGACCTTATGTGCCTCAGCTACCGGAGCCGGAACCAGCGCCGCCGGTACCGCCAGTACCGCTGCCGCCGGTGCCAGTGCCACCAGTGCCAGTGCCGTCAGTGCCATTGCCACCGGAACCCCCGCGATCACCACCGGGGTTACCGTCGGTGTTAGGACCCTGCACCGGCGGGATGCCGTTGCCTTCATCGCCCGGATTCATCGGAGCCTCGCCCGGTGCGGACGGCATGGTCGGCCCCGGAGAGCTGGTGCCATTGGACTCGGTTTCGGCCATGGCAGGCAGCGCCATCGCGCCCAGAATCCCGCTCAACAGCAGTGCAGATAACTTCTTGTTCATGTTGTTCATGAGTGACCTCGACTTTTCTGTGAGTGACACAGTTAGTGAGTCACTGCCTGCGCAGGAGGTTCGACAAAAATTTATCCCAGTACCGCTCGCGTATCAGGCCGGTCGAATCAGACTCAGGTGGTTGTAAAGGTGCAACACGTGCGCCTCGGCGTATTCAGCATGATCCAGGACGCCGTAGGCGAAGTGCGGCTGTAGCCCCCCCCGATACTCGGCGAAACGTTCGAAGGCTGCCTGCAGCCGCTGCAGGGCCAGCGCCTGACTGCTCGGTTCGGTCAATGCGGCGGCGCCGGGAATGGCTTCGTCCAGAGGGTGTCGCATGGCGCCACGCGAGCTGAACACGGCGAACGCGGCAGGCCCCAGCGTATGGCGAAACCAGGCGGGCTTCAGCTCGGGATAGCCATCGATGGAGTAATCGATGCTCTGCGCGCAGTGATTGAACACCTCACTCGGGCTCCAGCCGCTGACGCTTCGCAGCGCCCTACCCTGCAGATCCGCCAGTACCTGGCGAGCGCCATCCAGGCTGACCGCGGCCGGCCGCGGGCCGGCGGGCAATGCCCAGTAACCGGCGCCGAGCACGGCGGCGCCGCTCACTGCCGCGCCTTTGAGCAGGGTACGTCTACGCATGCGAACTCCTTGCGTGGCGAAACTGCAGGTAATGCTCGAGCACCGCAGCCGGGGCTTCGAGCTGTGGATAGTGGCCGATACCCTCGAGCAGCACGGTGTCGGCGTCAGCGATCAGCTCCCGGTAGCGCGCCACCATATGCGTCCCCGAGATCGGGTCAAAGGCGCCATCGATCACCCGCATCGGCACGGCGGTGGCCTGCATCGCCGTGACCCAGCGCTGCCGTTGCTGGCGCCGCTCGGGCATGTAGCGGATCAGGCGATGCATGACGGCTGGGCCGTTGTTGTAGGCCACCAGTTGCCACAGCGCATCCAGCTCGGCGTCGCTGGCCTGCGTCTGCGGGCCGAAGATACGGGCGAAACTCTGCGCCAGCTTGCGTCGCGAGAACAATCGGCCGATCAGAGGGCCAAGCGGGCCGAGCAGCAGTTTCTGCACGCGTACCGGATGATGGGTTTCGGGGAACAGACCGCCATTGAGGAACACGCAGCTGGCCAGTTGCAGTTGCCCGTCCTGATGCCGCGCGATCAGCTCCTGGGCCACGCTGTCGCCGTAGTCGTGGGCCAGCAGGTGTAGTGGCCGCCGTTCGCCGATATGCGCCAGCAGCGCCTGCTGCAGATCGGCCTGTTCCAGCAGGCTGTAGGCATGGCCACGTGGCTTGGCCGAATAACCGAAACCGAGCATGTCGCAGGCGATCAACCGATAACGCGCAGCCAGCGGTGCCCACAGGCGGTGCCAGTCCCAGCTGGCACTGGGAAAGCCATGAATCAGCAGCAGCGGCTCGGCCCCGGCGTCACCGGCAACCCAGTAGCGGATGGCGTGGCCACGAAAGTCCAGGGTCTGGCCTTGCTCGCGCCATTGCTCCAGGGCGATACCCGGCAACTCGCTCACTGGTCGTAACCCGGCATCTGCTGGTCCAGCTTGCGCAGCAGCGCCGGCCAGGGCAGCGAGCCGCCCATGCCCTGCGGCGTCTTCATCACCCCGGCGACCATGGCCCGAGCGCCGTCGAGAATCTGCTGCGGAATATGGATCAGTTCGCCGCCGCCACTCTGCGCCATGACCTGAATCTCGCAGGCACGCTGCAGGATGAACATGCCGAGAAAAGCGTCGGCGATACTGCCGAACGCCGTGAGCAGGCCGTGGTTGGGCAGGATCATGAAGTTCTTGTCGCCCAGGTCCGCCTGCAGCCGCGCCTTCTCGTCATGGTTCAGCGCCACCCCTTCGTAGCCGTGGTAGGCCAGGCTGGCAAGGACGAACAGCGACTGTTGCGACAGCGGCAGCAGCCCCTGCTTCTGCGCCGACACGGCGATGCCGGCCGGGGTGTGGATGTGCAGCACGCAACCGACGTCGGGGCGCACCTCGTGCACCGCGCTGTGGATGGTGTAGCCGGCCGGGTTGATGTCGAACGGGCTGTCCATCAGCTTGCTGCCGGCCAGATCGACCTTGACCAGGCTGGACGCCGTGATTTCGTGGAACATCAGGCCATAGGGGTTGATGAGGAAATCTTCGGTCCCCGGCACCTTGGCGGAAATATGGGTGAAGATCAGGTCGTCCCAACCGTAGAGTGCGATCAGGCGATAGCAGGCGGCGAGATCGACGCGCGTGCGCCATTCGGCTTCGGACACTTGATTTTTCACGGCAGGAAGTTGCAGCGGAGCATTCACGGCGACACCTCAATGTTCTTGTTGATCGGTGGTGTCCGCAGTCTAGCCATGCGCCTGCGTGGTGGTAGTTGCCCTGGCAGCCATCTTGATGGCTTTGCGGGTCACGCCGCGGCTGCGCCAGGGTGCGACAAGGGCCTATACGCCGCCCTTATCCACCATTCGACACAGACGCCAGGCAGTCGCGACCGCGCAGGTCAGCCCTTCAGCGCCGCGGCGAAGGCCTCAAGCCAGGGCTCGGCGTCGGTTTCGGGGGTGACGGTTTCGCTGGAGTCCAGGCGCAGCATCTCCATCACCTCGCGCAGGCCCAGTTCAGCATAGAGCTCGCGGATCAGCTTGCCGCCACCGCAGAAGCTGTCGTAACTGGAGTCGCCCAGCGCCAGCACTGCGGCCGGCTTGCCGCTCCAGGCCGGCAGGCGGTCACGGAGTTCGCTGTACAGCGGCAGCAGATTGTCCGGCAGCTCGCCCATGCCGGTGGTCGCGGTCACGGCGAGCAAGGCGTCCGGCGCGAAAGCCAGCAACTCATCGAGACTGACGTGCGCCTTGTACCAGGCCTCCAGCCCGGCGACCTTGAGCTGACGCTCGGCGTGACGTGCGACTTCTTCGGCCGTACCGTAGACCGACCCCGAGACAATGGCGACTTTCATGACAACTCCGGATACAGGAAAAACGCCGCACATTATGCCGCAAGTGGACAGCCCGACCCGATGTTTTAGAATGCAGCCCACAACTCTCGCGGAATCGCATCCATGATCAATGCCAAGCTGCTGCAACTGGTAGTCGACGCCTCCAACGACGGAATCGTGGTGGCCGAGCAGGAGGGCGAAGACAACATCCTGATCTACGCCAACGCGGCATTCGAGCGCCTGACCGGCTACCCCTGTGACGACATCCTCTATCAGGACTGCCGCTTCCTGCAGGCAGGTGACCGTGCGCAGATCGGTCTGCAGGCCATTCGCGATGCGGTCAAGGCCAACAAGCCCTGCCGGCAGATCATCCGCAACTACCGCAAGGATGGCAGCGCCTTCTGGAACGAGCTGTCGATCACGCCGGTGCTCAACGAGAGCGATCAGTTGACCTACTACATCGGCATTCAGAAGGACGTGACCGAACAGGTCGAAGCCAAGCAGCGCGTCCGTGAACTGGAGATCGAAGTCGCCGAGCTGAAGGCGGAACTGGCGCGTCTGAAGCAGACGAACGGATAAAACTATCTTCGGGCTGCGCAGTCAGAAGGGTTTGACCCCATGCAGTATCAAGCCCATGCAAAGCGACCCGCTGCTGACTCAGGACGAGCTGGACTTCATCCAGAAGATCATTTCCAAACCCCCGCAGACGCGGCGCCCGAGCGCCGCGCCGCAACTGACCCTGGGCGAAAGGCTCAGTGAGCTGTTGAGCCGACTGGGCGAGGAAGAACAGCTGAGCCTGGACACTCACAGCGACAACCAGCACCTGAGCTTCCCCCTGCAGCTGATTCAGGACGAGCAGAGCCAGTCACGCCTGGAGCTGGGCGCACCATTGATCTTCGAGCAGGGGGTCAACGAACGGCCGTGGCGGCTTGTCCTGCCTGCCGCGCTGACGCTGCTGGACAGCGGCGAACGCCCGAGCGGCCTGCTGGCACTGGAGCTGTCCAACAACGGGATGCTGGTGGAATATGCCGAGACCGGCATGCCGGCCAAGGACCAGCTGCTGCAACTGCTCCTGCCGCGGGAGCGCCGCGTGCAGCTGCGCGCGCAACTGGTCAGGCGCGTCAGCAAGACGCGTTATGCCTACAGCCTGCGAACGCTGCATGCCGAAGACGAGCAAACCCTGCGCCAGTATCTGTTCGAACAGCACAGCGAGCAGCAGCTGCAGACCGCAAGCGTCGGCTGAGCCTGCGTACAGGCTGCCTCAGGTATCGAGGTGGCCGGCCAGGAACTGCTTCAGGCGCCGCTGCATCAGACGCCCCTCGTTACCCAGACAGGCGATGGCTGAACCCGCCAGGCTCTCCTCCGCCAGATCGGCACTATCACCGGCCAACGCCACCGGGCATTCCAGGCCAAGCGCCAGACGCACCAGTTGCTGCGGGAACTCCGCGCCCGGCGGCTGATTGCTGAAGACGATCAGCGCCTGCGGACGCATGCGCTCGCAGATCAGGGCCAGATCGCCGATTGGCACACCCGGCCCCATCACCGTGATATCGATGTCCTGGTTATGCAGCAGCAGTGCGCCAGCCAGCAATTCGAGCTCCCGGCAGTGGCTCGGCAGCGCCACCACCAGCACGCGGTCGCACGTCTCGCCGCGCCTCACCTGCAAGCGCTGGCGGCAGCGCCCACGCAAAAAGCCGTCGAGCATCAGCCACTGGCCACGCTGGCCCACTTCGTCCTGACGCAACAGCAGCTCCTGCCAGACCGGCATGAAGATGTCCTGAAACACCACGGGCAACGGGTAGCAGGAAAATATCTGCCCGTAGAGACGCTCCAGGCGCGGCTCGTCGAAGTTCTGCAGCGCGTTGCGCACCTGATCCTGCCACTGACTCCAGTCATCGGTGCTGACCTCGTCATAGGCCGGCGCGGCGACACTACGGCTGCTGGTGCTCTTGGCCAGAATCGAGCCGACCTTGCTCACCGCCACGCCACGCTCGATCCAGGCCAGGATACTGCGTACCGCATCGATGTCGGCCTGCGAATAGAGACGGTGACCACTGTCGGTTCGTGTTGGCTGGATCAGGCCGTAACGCCGCTCCCAGGCACGCAGGGTCACCGGGTTGACACCGGTAAGACGGGAAACCTCGCGGATGGGGAACAGCTCTTCCTGCTTCAGGGCGCTGGACGCGAGCGATGTGACGGAGGCGAGTTCGGGCATGGCGGCGGGCATCACGGCAACGAATTTAGGAGGCATTGTAACCCAGCATTGGCAAGCTTACATTGTGCAAAAACTATACAAGGCAAGCTGATGCACAACTATTCCTGGCCACTGACCCTCTATTTCGATGGCGACTGCCCACTCTGCGCCCGCGAAATACGCCTGCTGCGCCGTCACGCAACGCCGCAGCGCCTGCTGTTCGTCGATATCTCCGCCGAGGACTTCGACCCGGCACCGCTGGGGCTGTCCCTGGTCGAGATGCAGGCTCGTCTGCACGCACGCTGGGCCAACGGCGAATGGCTACTGGGCCTCGATGCCAGCCTCTGGAGCTGGCAGGCCGCAGGTCTCGGGCGCTGGGTCGCGCCACTGCGCTGGCGGCCGCTGCGTCCGTTGCTGGAATGGGGCTATCGGCTGTTCTGCCGCCTGCGCCCTCATTTGGCACATCTTCCGCACCCCGACGGTGCGGCGCGCTGCCGCAACGGCGCCAGTTGCTCGAGCCAGCGCCCGCCATCAGGCGGGGCTGGCTAAATTTCGCAAAACGGGAATAATCCTTGCTGCCTTCTTCATCGAACACGGCACCCCGTGTTCGATCGCGCCATTGGCCACACCCCGGCTGACGGCAACTTTCGAGGAGATACACAATGTCCCCCGTTACCCTGATGGTGGCGCGCCGCGTCGCCGATGGCCGTTATCACGACTTCATCGCCTGGCTGCGTGAAGGCGAACACCTGGCTACCGACTTCCCTGGCTATCTCGGCTCAGGCGTCCTGGCCCCGCCTGCCGGCGACGACGAGTTCCAGATCGTGTTCCGTTTCAGCGACGAGCAGACCATGGCCTCCTGGGAGCATTCCGCTTCACGCCAGGCCTGGCTGCAGCGCGGCGCAGGACTCTTCGCCCAACCCCAGGAAAAGCGCGCAGTGGGACTCGACGCCTGGTTCGGCAGCGCCCACCGTCAGCCACCGCGCTGGAAGCAGAGCGTGGCGATCTGGCTGGCGTTCTTTCCCGTTTCCCTGGCCTTCAACCTGCTGCTGGGTCCCTGGCTGGCCGACCTGTCGCTGATCACCCGCGTGCTGCTGTCCACGCTCGCCCTGACGCCGCTGATGACCTACCTGTTCATTCCCTTGTCGACCCGCCTGCTCGAACCCTGGCTGCAGGGTCATTACCCGCAGCGTCTGGGCAGACGAGCCGCTGGCATCGGCAAATCCTGAAAGCCGCCTCCTCCCGTCCCAAGCATCGGCCAGCCTCACGCTGGCCGTTTTCGTTGCACGAGCCTCAACCTGTACAAAAATAGCCATACGTACAGGAAAAGTACAAAAAATACCGCCATCCCAAATAGCCGAAAAACCCTTACAAGTCAGTAAAATAGGCAAATTTGAGCGACCTGATAGCAAAACCATATGATGCACAGGGTTGTACAACCTGCCACTCTGGTATAGCTTTATCCTCGGTCTGGTGAGTACCGCCTGCCACTGGTCAGGTATCCCGAGGCGGTATGAGCCAGGCCTTCATTTCCTTCGCACGAGTCGCACATGAGCGCTGCCAGCTTTCCCATCCTGATCACCGGTGCCGGCCAGAGAGTCGGCCTGTACTGCGCCGAGCGCCTGCTCGACGAAGGCCAGTCGGTGATCGTCAGCTATCGCCAGGAGCGCGACAGCATCGTGCGACTGCGTGAACGCGGCGCCATCGCCTTGCAGGCAGACTTCAGCGACGAGGCCGGCATCCTGGCCTTCATCGACCGGCTCAAGGCGCACTGCAGCGGCCTGCGCGCGATCGTGCACAACGCCTCGCAGTGGCTGGCCGAAACCCCGGGCGAAGAGGCCGAAGCCTTCCGCCAGCTATTCAACGTGCACATGCTCGCGCCCTACCTGATCAACCTGCATTGCAGCGACCTGCTGCTGCAGTCGGAGCAGGCGGACATCGTCCACGTCAGCGACGACGTGGTGCGCAAGGGCAGCGCCAATCGTCCGGCCTACTGCGCCAGCAAGGCCGGGCTGGAAAGCCTGACGCTTTCCTTCGCCGCCCGCCTGGCACCGCGTATCAAGGTCAATGGCATCGCGCCGGCACTGCTGATGTTCAACGCGGACGACGACGCCGCTTACAGGAGCAGGACCCTGGCCAAGTCGGCGCTGGGCATCGAACCCGGGCCGCAGGCCTTCTACCAGAGTTTGCGCTACCTGCTGGACAACCCCTACGTAACCGGAACCACCCTTACCCTCAACGGCGGCCGCCACCTCAAGTGAGGCGGCTGCCCAGGACACTGCCATGAGCCATCCTCTTTCCCAGCAATACCGCGAGATTCTTGTCGGCCTCGGTGAAAACCCCGAGCGCGAGGGCCTGCTCGACACGCCCAAGCGTGCGGCCAAGGCCATGCAGTACCTCTGCCATGGTTACCAGCAATCGCTGGAAGAGATCGTCAACGGCGCGCTGTTCGAGTCCGACAACGACGAGATGGTGATCGTCAAGGACATCGAGCTGTACTCGCTGTGCGAGCACCACCTGCTGCCCTTCATCGGCAAGGCGCACGTGGCCTACATCCCCACCGGCAAGGTGCTCGGGCTGTCCAAGGTGGCGCGCATCGTCGACATGTACGCGCGTCGTCTGCAGATCCAGGAAAACCTCACCAAGCAGATCGCCGATGCGATTCAGCGAGTCACCAACGCCGCTGGCGTCGCCGTGGTGATCGAGGCCAAGCACATGTGCATGATGATGCGCGGTGTGGAGAAGCAGAACTCGGTGATGAGCAGCTCGGTGATGCTTGGCGCGTTCCGCGAGTCCTGCAACACTCGCCATGAATTCCTGCAACTGATCGGACGGACCAACTAATGCCGCGACTGGAACCCGGGATGGCGCGCATCCGCGTCAAGGACCTGCGCCTGC
Source organism: Ectopseudomonas guguanensis (assembly GCF_900104265.1). Lineage (GTDB taxonomy): Bacteria > Pseudomonadota > Gammaproteobacteria > Pseudomonadales > Pseudomonadaceae > Aquipseudomonas > Aquipseudomonas guguanensis. The sequence continues at coordinate 80,711 of NZ_FNJJ01000016.1, read as the reverse complement.
GCACCTACATCGGCATCAAGGAAGAGGAGATCAACAACAAGCAGGACGTGCTGATCAACCTGACCATCCTCTACCCGGCCGTCGACGCCGTGCAGGTCAACGACATCGAGCACGCCCTCAACTACCGCACCATCACCAAGGCGATCATCGCCCACGTCGAAGGCAACCGCTTCGCCCTGCTCGAACGTCTGACCCAGGAGATTCTCGACCTGGTCATGACGCACCAGGCCGTGCGTTACGCCGAAGTCGAAGTGGACAAGCCGCATGCCCTGCGTTTCGCCGAGTCGGTATCCATCACCCTCGCCGGTCATCGCTGACGACTAGCGCCTGACAGCTTGTCGCTCTCCGGCGAGGCTCTTATCATCGCCGCCACCATCCCCGGAGAGCCCACCATGACCGAGCAAGAACGTCTCGAACTGGAAGCTGCAGCCTTTCGCGCCCTGGTGCAGCACCTGCGCACTCGCCCCGACGTGCAGAACATCGACCTGATGAACCTGGCCGGCTTCTGCCGCAACTGCCTGTCGAAATGGTACAAGGCCGCCGCCGATGATCTCGGCGTCGACGTCAGCGCCGACCAGGCACGCGAAACCGTGTACGGCATGCCCTATGCCGACTGGAAGGCCAAGTACCAGAAGGAAGCCTCGGCCGAGCAGAAAGCCGCATTCGCCAAAGGAAAGCCCGAATGACCGCTCTGAACGAACTGCGTAGTCGCCTGCAGCAGGACGACTACGCCTTCAGTGAAACCCTGGCCTTCGTCGCCGAGCATTACCACTATCAGCCCAGCGCCTTTCGTAACGGCGACGTGGAAAACGCCGCCGGGCAGAACGAGGGTTCCTGCAAGACCCTGGCTCTGGCACTGCTGGAAGGCTTGAGCAGGGACGAGGCGCTGCGTGCCTTCGGCGAACACTACCGCAGCGTACTGGCCACCCCGCAGGGCAGCGACCACGGCAATATCCGCGCGCTGATGGCCCATGGCCTGGAAGGCGTGAAGTTCGAGCGGCAGGCGCTTACGCCCAAGGCCTGAAGCTGTAGCGCAAAAACCTGCGCAACTGTCGGCAAAAGCTGACAGACATCACATTGCAATCACCTTATCCTGCGCGCCATAACAACTGATGGAACACGAGGGACCGTGTTCTGCGCGCAGATGCCGCCCTTCCCTCCTGTTTCGCGCTCGACACGGAGTCGTTCGATGCAGCAGACCCTGGTATGGAAACCGCGGTACACCCCCGGCGTGGAAACCCTGCGCCTGAGCCAGGATGCCAGTGGCATTCACGCCACCAGCCACCTCATGCAGGTCATCAAGGGCAACAGCATCGTTGCCAACTACCTGATCGATTGCGATGCGCGCTGGCGCTTTCGCCGCCTCTGGCTCAAGGTCGACAACCATGGTCAGCGCAGCCTTTGCCTGCAGCGTGACCTGCGTGGCAACTGGGTGCTCAATGGCGAGCTGCGCCCCGAACTGCAGCAATGCCAGCACGTCATGCTCTCGGCCTCGCCCTTCACCCACACCCCTGTGCTGCAGCGCAGCGCCCTGGAAACCGGGCAGAGCGACGAGATGCAGGTCGCCTACGTCGACCTGCTCGAGCTCAAGGTGGAACCACGCCGGCAGCGCTACCAGTGCCTGCGCCAGCGCCCCGGGGAAAGCCTCTACCGCAGCCAGGTCGAAGATCATGCCAGCGAAGAACTGAGCATGGATGACCAGGCGCTGCTGCTGAAGGCCAACGAACGGTTCCTGCGCCTGAGCCAGCGCGAGCTGACGGTCAGCACGCTGGTATAGAGGGTTTCCACCGGTCCGTCTTGGTAGGGTGCGCCGTGCGCACCAGGCCAGCCCTGCGATATTCCCGGTGCGCACGGCGCATCCTGCGCAGGCAAGGCCGCTTCACTCAGATCGGCAGTTGGCCGAACGCCCAGCGCAACAGGAAGAACACCAGCAAGCCGCCACCGATGGTCGCCAGCAGGTGCCGCGTGAACGCGGCGATGGCGATGGCGGCGACGCCCGCCAGCAGGTAGGCGTTGTCCCAGGCCAGCGCCCAGTGCTGCCCGTCCGGCAGCAGCATGCCCGGCACCACGATGGCCGTCAGCACCGCGGTGGGCACGTAATGCAGGCCTTGCCTGACCAGAGGCGGGAAACGCAGATCGGGAAAGGCGAACAGGCTATAGCGCGTGGCGAAGGTGATCGCCAGCATGCCCAGAATCAGCAACCAGGTATCCATCAGACCCACTCCTCCTGCAGGGCGGGCTTGCGCCGCTCCAGCCACACCCCGACGACAATGCCGCTGGCGGCCGCAGCCATCAGGCCGAGCTTGTATGGCAAGGCATGGCACGCCAGCGCCACGGCACCGGCGACCAGTGCGGCGGCCACCTGCGGCTGGTTGCGCAGCATGGGCACGACGATGCCGATGAAGGTCGCCAGCATGGCGAAGTCCAGCCCCCACTCGCCGATGTTCGGCACCGCCTGACCGAACAGCACACCGACCAGGGTGCACAGTTGCCAGTTGCAGTACATGGCCAGGGCCGCACCGAGAAAGTACCAATGGCGCAAGGCGCTATGGTCGTCACGCGCATAGCGCTGCACCACCACCGCATAGGCCTCGTCGGTCAGCCCGAAGGCCAGCGGCACGCGCCAGCGCTTGGGCAGGTGGCGCACATGGGGCTGCATGCTGGCGCTGTACAGGGCGTGACGCAGATTGACCACGAAGGTGGTCAGCAGCACCACGGCGATGCCGGCGCCGCCGGCCAGCAGGCTGATGGCGATGAACTGCGCCGAACCGGCGAACACCAGCGCGGACATGCCCAGCGTCTGCCAGGGATCGAGCCCGGCGGCGCCTGCCAGACTGCCGAAGATGATGCCGAAGGGAATGGCGCCGAGCAGCATCGGCAGCATATCGCGGGCGCCCTGGGTGAATTCGTGATGACGGGACATGGAACCTCCTTGGGCCGCCGAGCATAACCGGGCGGCCGCAGCAGGTCTTGAACGTTCTTGCTCAGAATCCCGCCGCCACCTCCTCGAGCCTGGTCGGCTCGCCTCCTCGCTCCATCACCACGCCTTCCAGCCCCAGCAGCTCGCCGAGATCCGAGTAAATGCCCCGGCCGCGCTCGCGGACCCACTTCTCGCTGCCGTCGGCGCACAACAGGCGATAGTCGAAGGCGAACGGGCGCGACTCGCGCAACGCTTGCTGGACGGCATGCCAGACCCGCTCGCGATCCGCAGGATGAATCAGGGCGTTGAACGTCAGGCTGTGGCTGTCGACCAGACGCTGCGCCGAATAGCCCGTCAGCTCGCGGCAGCCTGCGCTGACGTACTCCATGCTCCAGCTCCGGTTGTTGCGGCAGCGATAGACCATCAGTGGCAGGCCGTCGAGCAGGTTGCTCAGGCTGCGGTGGCGTGCCTGCAACTGCTGATGCTCGGGCACCTGTGCGGTGATGTCGGCGAGGCTGGCGAGCAGGCCATCGCCGTGCCTTACCAGACGCACCTCGACCCAGCGCAGCTCCGTCCGGCGATGCAGATAACGCAGGTTGCCGACCCAGGTTGCCCTGCCCTCGCCCAGGCCGTGCAGCGCCTGCTGCCAGACGGGACGATCCTCGATATGAAGGAACTCGCCGTGGTCGAGGTGAAGGCAGTCGCGCAGCCGATGGCCGCTGAGCTGCTCCCAGCCCTGATTGGCCTGGCGCAGCGCTCCGGTGGCGTCCAGATGGACCAGCGCAATCGGCAGCGCATCGAAATCCGGCGACCGACGCCTGCCACTCAACACCTCGCGCAACGCTCGCCACAGCCTCATCGCCACCCTCCGTCACCCGCGGATGGGCCACTGCGATGCGCCCAGGCCGCCAGTTCCAGGCGCGAGCGCAGCTTGAGCTTGCTCAGCAGGTGCTTGACGTAGACCTTCACCGTCCCGTCGCTGATGCCCAGCTGACGCGCGATCAGCTTGTTGCTGAAGCCCTCGGCGATCAGCGCCAGGGTCTGCCGTTCGCGCTCGGTCAGGCCCACACGCGCACAGCCCGCGCCCCGCTCGCGCGGGCTGCCGGCCAGCAGCAGCGCAAGCGCCGGATCGAGGCGCGCGCGGCCATGGGCACAGGCGCTCACCGCAGCCAGCAGCGCCTCCGGCTCGCTGTCCTTGAGCAGGTAGCCGTCGGCACCTGCGCGCAGTGCCGCGCGCACATCCTCGCGCGCAGCAGAAGCGGTCAGCACCACCACGTTCACCGCCGGCAGGTCACGCTTGAACCACTCCAGCGTGGCCAACCCGTCGATGCCCGGCATGTGCAGATCCAGTATCACCAGATGCGGGCTCAACTCGCGCGCCAGCTCGATACCGGCCGCACCGCTGGAGACGCTACCGACCACGCGGAACGATCCACTGGCCTCGAAAAGTTCCGCCAGGCCGCGGCGCAGCAGGGGATGGTCATCGATCAGCAGCAGGTCGAAAGGCGCGCTCATGGTCGCCTCCAGCGCAACTGCACCCGCGTACCGCCGCCATCCTTCGATGCGATGAGCAGCTCGGCGCCGATGGCAGCGGCGCGCTCACGCATGATGCTCAGGCCGAAATGCCCGCTGTCGGGCAGATCCGCCGGCAGGCCGACGCCATCGTCGCGCACTTCGACCTCGAAGCCGTTGCCGGTCGGCCACAGGCGAATCTGCACCTGCCTGGCGTGGGAATGGCGCACCACGTTGGCCAGCGCCTCACGCACGATCTGCAGCACCTGCAGTTCGCTCTGCGCAGGCAGGCCGTCGTCGGGCAACCTGTTGTCCAGGCTGAACACGCAACTGCTGTTGCGGGCGAACTCGGCCACGGAAGCCTCCAGGGCCTGGCGCAGGGTGCGGCCGTCCATGGTCAGACGCGCGCCGCTGATCAACTCGCGAACCTGGCGGTGCAGGCCGTGCAGGGTGTGACGCAGGTCTTCGAGCATCAGCTCGGCCTGGCGGGCGTCGCCAAGCACGCCGTGCAGTCGCGCGGTGCGAATCTGCAGGTAGCCGAGCTGTTGCGCCACCGAATCGTGCAGCTCGCGGGCCAGCAGGCCGCGCTCGGCGCTGAGCTCGCGGCGCCTGAGGCGACGATCTTCGGCGAAGGCCTGCAGCACCTCGCCCAGGCGCCGGGTGATATCGCGCAGCTGGTTGCGCTGCCAGGTGGCGGGACGGCTGGCGAAGCTGACCAGCAACAGCGCCTTGCGTCCCTCGGCATGCTGCAGCCCGCACAGCACGTGGAAGCGCCCACGCGCCAGGCAATCACGGCAGAGCTGCACCTGCCCCGCCGCCGGCAGCGCTGCATGCTCGACGCATGGCGCATCGGCCGCGCCACCGCCCAGCCGGCGCCAGCCCGCGGCAGAGCCTTTCGGCAGCAGCAGGCAGGCCTGCTCGGCCTCCAGCGCCAGCCCCAGTTGCGCCAACACGGCCAGCAAGGGCGCATCACCCCCCTGTTGCAACAGCCGCAGCGGCAACTCCAGCAAGGCCTGCCGATAGGCCGGTGGCGCAGCCTGACGGGGCTGTCGCGGGGCCAGCAGGGTGCGTAGCAGCAACGGGATCATCCGCCCTCCGGGTACGGCTCACTGCTGCTCGCTTCAGCAAGTTCCATGCCCCGCCAACGTCACCGTGGAACACACTGATAAGAAAGAAAATTTCTTTAAAGGAAATAATCATCGGAGCTGCTCACGCACCAGCGCAAAGCCAGGATGCCCCGCTCGAGGGCATGCCGCGGCGGCCAGCTACTCCCAAGGAGGTATCCCCAACGAGTGAATTGCGCCGTGCTTTGTAGCCCGTATGGTAATTCCCAAGAGGAAATTTCAATTCCTGACAGTTATCAATTTCCGCCTGGGAGACCGTCCATGACCACTCGCATCGCCATCATCGGTGCCGGCCCCTGTGGCCTGGCCCAGCTTCGCGCCTTCCAGTCCGCCGCCGCCAAGGGCGCGGAGATCCCCGAACTGGTCTGCTTCGAAAAGCAGAGCGACTGGGGTGGCATGTGGAACTACACCTGGCGCACCGGCCTCGACGAACACGGCGAGCCGGTGCACGGCAGCATGTATCGCTACCTGTGGTCGAACGGGCCGAAGGAATGTCTGGAGTTCGCCGACTACACCTTCGACGAGCACTTCGGCCGGCCGATGGGCTCCTACCCGCCGCGCGAAGTGCTGTGGGACTACATCAAGGGCCGCGTCGAGAAGGCCGGCGTGCGCCAGTACATCCAGTTCAACACCGCCGTGCGCGGGGTGACCTTCGACGAAACCAGCGGCCGGTTCGAGGTCACCGTGCACAGCTACGAGCATGACCTCACCCGCACCGAGCGCTTCGACTACGTGGTGGTCGCCAGCGGCCACTTCTCCACGCCCAACGTCCCCTACTTCGAGGGTTTCGAGAGCTTCGCCGGCCGCGTGCTGCATGCCCACGACTTCCGCGATGCACTGGAATTCAAGGGCAAGGACGTGCTCATCGTCGGCTCCAGCTACTCGGCCGAGGACATCGGCTCGCAGTGCTACAAATACGGCGCACGCTCGATCACCAGTTGCTACCGAACCGCGCCGATGGGCTACAAGTGGCCGGAGAACTGGGAGGAGAAACCGCTGTTGAGCCACGTCAAGGGCAGCACCGCGTTCTTCGCCGACGGCACCAGCAAGCACATCGATGCCATCGTCCTGTGCACCGGCTACAAGCACCACTTCCCCTTCCTTGCCGAGAACCTGCGGCTGAAGACCGACAACCGCCTGTGGCCGCTGAACCTGTACAAGGGCGTGTTCTGGGAGGACAACCCGAAACTGATCTACCTCGGCATGCAGGATCAGTGGTACAGCTTCAACATGTTCGATGCCCAGGCCTGGTATGCCCGCGACGTGGTCCTCGGGCGCATCGCCCTGCCCGACCACGCCGCCATGCACGCCGAAGACCTGGCCTGGCGCGAGGAAGAACTGACCCTGAAGAACGCGCAGGAAATGTTCGAGTTCCAGGGCAGGTACATCCAGACCCTGATCGACGCCACCGACTACCCCAGCTTCGACATCGCCGCAGTGAACCAGACCTTCCTCGACTGGAAGCACGACAAGTACGAGGACATCATGGGCTACCGCAACAAGTGCCACCGCTCGCTGATGACCGGCACCCTGGCCACGCCGCACCACACACCCTGGCTGGAGGCGCTGGACGACTCGCTGGAAGCCTACCTGGCCGACACGCCGCAACCGGCCATCAAGGCCGTGGGCTGAAACCGTACCCGTAGGGTGCGCTGCGCGCACCACTGGATGGCCCTCGAATGCCACGGCTGTCGGTGCGCACGGCGCACCCTACGGAACGAATCCTTGCGTGGAGCCATGACATGAACCTGCCCGTGATATCCCGGCCGCTAGAGCCGGCGCTGTTCGCCCGCGCCCCCGGCCTGGAGCGCCACCGCGTCGCTCCGGGCGGCCTGACGGTGATTGCCCTTGAGCCGGGCGACCGTCTCGAAGTGATCGACCTCGAAGGCGACCAGCGCGCCGAGCTGCTGGCGTTCGACGAAACGGGCCGCGAGGCGCTCGCAGCCCTCGGCCTGCTGTCCAGCCCCGGCGCCAACTTCATCGGGCTTCTGTTGAACGACGGCAGCCGCGAATCGCAGCACGTCGCCAACGGTCTGCGCAAACGCCATATCGACGCTCGCCACCTGCCTACGGCTGCGCGCCTCTGGCCAGCCGGCACGCCCGCCGGTTTCAGCCGCAGCCTCACCGCCAGCGCGAATCTGCTGGTGATAGCCGCGGCGCCCGGTGGCCAGGTGGCGGTGGACAGCCAGCAGCGCACCAGCGAACTGCGCCTGATCATTCAGCGCGCCAACCCGTCGAGCCTGCTGGTTCCGGCGCTGCCCGCGCCCCTCGGCGAGCTGGTCGACGAATTCACCATCGCCCCCGGCACGGCGCGCGACTACATCGTCGCGCCTGGCCAGTACATCCAGGTGATCGACGTCGCCGGTCGGCAGTGCTCGGACTTCGTTGCCTTCGACCGCCGCGGCCTGGATGCCGGCCGCGAGATCGACCTCGACCCCACCGTCACCCGCACCCTCAATGGCAACGCCTATCCCGGCCCAGGCCTGTTCAGCCGCTTCTTCGACCGCGACCTGCAACCGATGCTGGAGGTAGTGCGCGACACCGTCGGCCGCCACGACACCTTCGCCCTGGCCTGCACCGCGCGCTACTACGAGGCGCAGGGTTACTTCGGCCACGCCAACTGCAGCGACAACATCAGCCGTGCCCTCGCCGCCCATGGCGTGCAGGGCCGCCGCGGCTGGCCGGCGATCAACTTCTTCTTCAACACCGGGGTCGATGCCCATCAGCAACTGACGCTGGATGAACCCTGGTCGCGCCCCGGCGACTACGTGCTGCTACGCGCCATGCGCGAGCTGGTCTGCGCCAGCAGTTCCTGCCCGGACGACATCGACCCGGCCAACGGCTGGCAGCCGACCGACATCCATATCCGCGTGTATGCCGACAAGGAGCGCTTCAGTATCGCCATGGCCAACCGCAAGACGCCCGACGCCGACCCGGTGCTGACCCGCGAAAGCGGCTTTCACCCCGGTACATCCGCCCTCACCCGCCAGTTCGTCAATTATCGCGGCTGGTGGACGCCCACCCAGTTCGACGGCTACGGCACGCTGGCCGAATACCACGCCTGCCGCGAGAAGGTGGCGGTGATGGATCTGTCCGCGCTGCGCAAGTTCGAGGTGCTCGGCCCGGACGCCGAGGCCCTGCTCAACCATTGCCTGACCCGCGACGTGCGCAAGCTCAGCGTTGGCCAGGTGGTGTACAGCGCCATGTGCCATGAGCACGGCGGCATGCTCGACGACGGCACGCTGCTGCGCCTGGGGCCGGATGCCTTCCGCTGGATCGGCGGCGAGGACTTCGGCGGCGACTGGCTGCGCCAGCAGGCCGAGAAGCTGGGCATGAAGGTATGGATCAAGTCCGCCTCGGAGCAGATTCACAACATTGCCGTGCAGGGCCCGCTCGCCCGTGAGCTGCTCAAGCAGATGATCTGGACGCCGGGCACGCAACCGAAGCTGGAGGAACTGGGCTGGTTCCGTTTTCTCATCGGCCGCCTCGACGACTACGACGGCGCGCCGCTGATGGTCTCGCGCACCGGCTACACCGGCGAGCTGGGCTATGAAATCTGGTGCCACCCGAACGATGCAATGCAGCTCTGGCAGCGCCTCTGGCAGCTTGGCGAACCGCTCGGCCTGGCGCCGCTCGGTCTGCACGCGCTGGACATGCTGCGCATCGAGGCCGGGCTGATCTTCGCCGGCTACGAGTTCAGCGACCAGACCGATCCGTTCGAAGCCGGCATCGGTTTCTGCGTGCCGCTCAAGAGCAAGCAGGACGACTTCATCGGTCGCGACGCCCTGCTGCGGCGTAAGGAGCATCCGATGCAGCAGTTGGTCGGCCTGCAGCTGGACGGCAACGAGCCGGCCGCCCATGGCGACTGCGTGCATGTCGGCCGCGCCCGGGTTGGCGTGATCACCAGCGCCACGCGCTCGCCGGTGCTGGGCAAGAACATCGCCCTGTGCCGTCTGGCGGTGGACTACTGCGCGCCCGGCACCCGCGTGGAGATCGGCAAGCTCGACGGCCAGCAGAAACGCATAGGTGCCACGGTCGCCGCCAGCACCGTGGCCTATGACCCGGACAAGAGCCGGGTCAGGGCCTGATGCCCCAGTTGCATACCACGGACGCTTCACTGCAACGACGTTCGGTGCGCACAGCGCACCCTACGCGTGAAGGGTGCCCAGGCGGAATGGAACAAGCCCGTAGGGTGCGCTGCGCGCACCACGAACGCTTCGGCGCGACAGGGTTCGCTGTGCACGCCCGAGCGGACTTGGACAGCTAATTGCTAGGCAAGCAGCGAGTGCCCCGCCAATGTCCAAGGAGGATCGGCCGATGTGGTTCAGCAATACGACTCGAAACCTGGCCAATGAACTCAACCAGTGGCTCGAACACCTGCTCAGCCAGCACCCGCCGGCCGGCGAGCGCCCGTACCTGCAGCGCCAGCCGCAGCTACTCGGCAGCCTGCAACGCCTGCAGCACGACTGGGAAGAGCTGCAGCGCATTCGCCGGCAAAGCGAGCAACAACCACCCGCGCCCTGCACTGCAGAAGAGTACGCCGCCCTGCAGCAGCGTCTGACGCAGGCCGAGCAGCAATGTGCCCGGCTCGACGACGAGCTGCGCACCAGCCAGGCGCAGAACCAGGACATCGCCACCGAACGGGCGCGCTGGGAGGAAGAGCGCCAGGTCTGGGAATTGACCAAGCGCACCCTGACCGAAGGTTGCTGGGCGATGAACGTGGTGGACGGCGACCCCGACCATCCGCAGAACCTGATCCGCTGGTCCGAGCAGTTCCGCGAGCTGATCGGCTACAGCCGCGCCGAGTTTCCCGATGGCTGGGACAGCTACTTCCAGGTGGTCAACGCGGACGACCTGAAGGCGGTGATGCAGGCCTTCAACGCCTCGATGGTGGACAGGAGCGGCGACGGTTTCTACGCCGTGGAATACCGCATGCGCCACAAGACCCGCGGCGAAGTCTGGTATCGCGAGCGCGGCCGCTGCCTGCGCGACGCCCAGGGCAAGCTGCTCTACGTCACCGGCGCGGTACGCGAAATCAGCGACGAGAAGGCCGCCGCCAGCCTGCAGGAGCGCGAGCAGGCGAGCATCCAGGCCACCTACGGGCAGATCGCCCAGGTCGCCGGGGTGATCAAGGGCATCGCCGAACAGACCAACCTGCTGGCCCTGAACGCCGCCATCGAAGCCGCCCGTGCCGGGGAGCAGGGCCGTGGTTTTGCGGTGGTCGCCGACGAGGTGCGCAACCTGGCCAGGCGCACCCAGGAGTCGGTGCAGCAGATCCAGGGCATGTTGCAGAAGAACGGCTGACAGACGACCCATTTTCTGGCGTGCAACCGGCGAAACGAGCACAAACGGGGCATTTTTCGAGCAGCGGCTTCAGCGGCGCCGCAGACCGCGGGCACGCCACGCAGGCGACTTGTGGCACAGCCATTGCTTATTCATTGAAAGAACTTTTTATAACTACAGATAAATTCCAGCCTAGGGCGCGACCGCTTCAGTTCCACTGCCAATACCGACGAACCTTCCAAGAACAGCATCGAGGATTGATTGATGGAAGAGCAAAAGACACCCACTCTGGAAGAGCTGCAGGCTCTGATAGAGATGACCAACACCCTGAATATGGAAATATTCTACTGGTGGTGCATCGCCCTGATGATCTGCATTCATGCAGGCTTCCTCTCCTACGAAATCGGTGCATCGCGACTGAAGAACGCCCTGGCTGCCGGGGTGAAGAACATCCTTGCCTTCGGCTTCATCGTGCCCAGCGTGTTCCTGCTCGGCTGGGCCGTGTACAACGCCTTCCCGGACGGTCTGGTACCGCGCATGGACGCCTTCCTCGCCGGCATGCCGTGGAGCGATGCCATGGGGCCGAACATCCAGGACAACGCCACCGGCATCTTCTGGGCCGCCTTCGCCATGTTCGCCGCCACCACCGGCTCGATCATGTCCGGGGCGATCATCGAGCGGGCGCGCATGAGCGCCTTCATCATCCTCACCATCGTCCTCGGCGGCTTCCTCTGGCTGCTGGCCGCGGCCTGGGGCTGGCATCCGGAAGGCTGGCTAACCGTCAAGTGGGGCTACCATGACGTCGGCGCCGCAGGCGTGGTGCACATGATCGCCGGCTTCTTCGCCCTGGCCGTGGTCATGAACCTGGGCGCACGCATCGGCCGTTTCAACGCAGACGGCAGCGCCAACGCCATCGTCGGCCACAGCATGCCGATGAGCGTGGTCGGCCTGATGCTGATCATCGTCGGCTTCTTCGGCTTCCTCGGCGGCTGCATCATCTACAACTCGGGGGCGCAGTGGATCAACATCTACGGCCAGCCGACCAACCTCTCGGCCTTCGCCTTCAACACCCTGATGGGCTTCGCCGGCGGCCTGATCGGCGCCTACCTGACCACCCGCGAGCCGTTCTGGATGATGTCCGGCGGCCTGGTCGGGATCATCTCGGTGGCACCGGGTCTGGATCTCTACCACCCCGGCCTGGCCTACCTGATCGGCATGGGCGTCGCCGCTACCGCACCGCTGGTGAACAACCTGCTGCTCAAGTTCAAGCTGGATGACGCGGTTGGCGCATTCGCCGTGCACGGCTTCGGCGGCTTCGCCGGCCTGGTGATCAGCGGCATCTTCCTCGCCGGCTACCCGAACATGAACGGCATGGCGCCGATCAGCTTCCTCGGCCAGCTGGGCGGCGCCGTGGTCATGGCCGCGCTGGGCTTCATCCCCGGCTACGTCATCTCCTACGCGCTGAACAAGGCCGGCCTGCTGCGGGTGCCGGCACACGCCGAAGAACGCGGCCTGGATCTGACCGAAGTGCCGGCCCAGGCCTATCCGGAATGGAGCTCGATGTATGGCCAGAGCAGCAGCGTTGGCGGTAGCGAGCCGTCGCCGCTGATCCACGCCGAACCCAAGTCAGCCTGACACCCTCCGGCCGACCGCCACTGCGGTCGGCCCACTCACAGGAGCGCTACCATGAGCATCACCACCTATGACGGCGCCAGCGCCGTGTTCACCTTCGCCGACAAGCCCGCCATCCTGATCTTCATCAGCCTGCTGGTCGCCGGCGTCAGCCTCTACGCCCTGATCGCCACCATGATCCACGAGAAGCACAGCTACGCCCTGCCGGACGACAAGCTGCCCAAACTCAAGTAGGCCCGCGGCCGGCGGCGCTCGCCGCCGGCCCCCGGAGGCTTGGGCTGGCGATGAGCGAGCGCCTGCCTGACCTTCACAGATATCACTTTGCCACTACTAAAGTAGTGGCGCGACAGGCCGACATCTGTCCTAGACTCGCTCACAACGGCCACCGCTGCACTCGAGCGGAACCTTTCGACAAGGCCCCAGGCAGGACGAGAACCTGCCTGTGACGAGCCTCTTCGCACATTGCCATGAACACACGCGTGAAGACTTCCTTCCAGCGAAGCCACGCGGACGAACAAAGCCGGTCACCTTGCGCACCGGCTCAGGAGCTCATGCCAGCCGGCAGCCCGTCGTGGGTCCGCGGCTGATGCAGGATGCACCCCAAGGCGCGGCCATCGCTCTTGTCTGCACTCGAGCGATTCCGTTCATGCCGTCCCACGTTCATAGCAGGTGTACCCATGTCGACTACCGCCCGTTTCTCCACTCGTGCCCTGCTGTACGCCAGCTATGCCTGCCTCCTGGCGCTGATGCTGCTGATCGCCGGCGTCTCCCTGTACAACCTCGCCACCTCCGATCGCGACTTCTCCAGCTACATCAACGGCGTCGAGGCACGCGCCCGCATGGCCAGCGAGGTCAGCGACGCGGTGAAGAGCCGGGCCATCGTGCTGCGCAACCTGGCGCTCAACAGCGCCCCCGCGGAGCGGACGCAACAGCGCGCCCTGATCGCCGCGCAGGAACAGGCCGTGGTCGACAGCCTGGCCGCGTTGCGCCAGGCGATCACCACGCACAGTGACGTGTCGGCTACCGGTCGGGAACTGCTCGCGCGCATCGAACGGGTGGAAGCACGCTACAGCCCGGTCGCCCATACCATCGCCGAGCACCTGTTCGCCGGCAACGACGCCGAGGCCATGCGCATGGTCAAGGAGCAGTGCACACCGCTGCTCGACGAGCTGACCCGGACCATCGACGAGTACCTGACCCATACCACCGACGTGGCCAAGCAGCGCGTACTCGACAACGAGGCGCACTACCTGCAGCAGCGCAACATGCTGATCCTCATCACCGTGCTCAGTTTCGCGCTCGCCGCGGTGCTGGGACACCTGATCAGCCGCTATCTGCTCAGCGCCCTGGGCGCCGAGCCGAGCGACCTCAACCGCATCGCGCAACGGGTAGCCGAGGGCGATCTGCGCACCATGGAGCAGGCCGTCGACAGCGCACAGAACAGTGTGCTGGCAGCCCTGCAGCGCATGCAGCAGAACCTGCGTCAGGTCACCCAGGGCATCGACAACTCGTCGCGTACCGTGGCCCACTCCAGCCAGGAGCTGAGCGAGTCGAGCCTGCGCAACTCCGAAAGCGTGGCGCAGGCCAAGCGCGAGGTGGAGCAGATCGTCACCGCCGTGCACGAAATGGCCGCCACGGTGCAGGACGTGGCGCGCAGCGCCGAGTCGGCCGCCCAGGCGGCCAGCGAAGCCGACGAAGCCGCACTGCAGAGCCAGCAGAAGGCGGGTCAGGCGGTGAACCTGATCGGCGAACTGGCGCAGGTGATCGATCATTCCAGCGAAGCCATGGGCCGCCTGAAGACCGAAAGCGGCAATATCGGCAGCGTGCTCGACGTGATCAAGTCGGTGGCCGACCAGACCAACCTGCTGGCACTCAATGCCGCCATCGAGGCCGCGCGTGCCGGTGAGGCCGGGCGCGGCTTCGCCGTGGTCGCCGACGAAGTGCGCAGCCTGGCCCGACGCACCCAGGAGGCCACCACCGAGATCGAAGGCCTGATCGCCAGCCTGCAGAAGATCGCCGATGAAACCTCGCGCTACATGGAGCGCTGCCAGAGCTCCAGCTCGCAGTCGGTATCCGGCGTGTCGGAGGCCGGCGAAGCGGTGGCGCGCATCGTCGCCATGATCGAGCGCATCAACGGCATGAACCAGCAGATCGCCACGGCTGCCGAGCAGCAGAGTGCGGTGGCCGAGGAAATCAGCCGGGGCATCGTCTCGGTGCGCGACAGCACGGAGCAGTCCGCCTCCGCGTTCCACCATGCGCAGCAGGAAAGCGAGAGCCTGGCGCGCACCAGCGAGGCGCTGCGCGAGAACATCGCCCGCTTCCGGCTCTGAGCCCCCGACGCGGCCCGACGGGTTCGGGCCGCGCCATCCTCAGCCAAGCGGTGCATACGACGACAAGGCAGGTGCTGCACGGCCCTGCACACCCGTTCGCCTTCCTCTCATGCCGTTTCGTGGCTGGCCAGTTTCAGGCCGACGATGCCGGCGACGATCATCACCAGGCACAGGCTGCGCAGCAGGTTCAGGCTCTCGCCGAGAAACAGCGCGCCATAGGCCACCGTACCCAGGGTGCCGATGCCGACCCACACCGCATAGGCCAGGCCCAGCGGCAATTCGCGCACCGACAGGCTCAGCAGGTAGATGCTCAGCGCCAGGAAGAAAGCGCAGTACAGGCTCGGCCACAGCCGAGTGAAGCCATCGGTACGTGGAATGATCGAGGCGTAGAACACCTCGCAGATGCCGGCCAGCAGCAGAAAACCCCAACCGTTCAACCAGGCCATCGCCTTCTCCTTGTTGCCGGCAGGTCGGGCCACTGCCCTGTGGCCACACCTGCCGCGGCAATTCTCCGGCCGCGACCGCACCCGGTCACGACCACACGTTCAGCCCTTGGCGGTGCGCTTCTTCTTTTCCGGGTCGTCGAACGGCAGGGTATGGGCGATGGCATTGACCGCCAGGCTGCCCTTGACCTGCAGAGGCACGCCCTGCTCGGCATAGGGCACGTCCAGGCGTGCGATGGCCATGGATTTGCCGGAAAGCCGCGAGTACATGGCGCAGGTGATCACGCCCACCTGCCTGCCGTCGGCCCACAGGGTGTCGCCGGCCTCGGCGGCCCTGTCGCCCTCGAGCAGCACGCCGAAGATCCTGAAGCGCTCCTTGCCCTGCAGGCGGCGATGCTCGTTGCCCCCGCGGAAATCGCCCTTGGTCGGCGACACGGTGAAGTCCAGGCCCAGCTCCCAAAGGGTGTCGCCAGCCGGCTGGTCGGCGAAGGGGTACATCTCCGAGTTGTCGTAGGGGAAGAACAGCAGGTAGCTCTCCACCCGCAGCCAGTCCAGCGCGGTGAAGGCGCAGGGGATGATGCCCAGGCCCTTGCCCTGCTCCAGGATGCCGTCCCAGATGGCCGGGGCGTCGGCGGCCTTGCAGAAGATCTCGTAGCCGCGCTCGCCGGTATAGCCGGTGCGCGAGATCATCACCGGGCGCTCGAACAGCTTGGTCTGCATGTGATGGAAGTACGGCAGTTCGCGAATACCCGGCACGTGCTCGGCGAGAAAGTCCACCGCCAGCGGGCCTTGCAGCGACAGATCATGCAGGTCGTCATCGAACAGCACCGCCACCTGGCGGCCCTGAGCCGAACGCACCAGCATCTCGTGGCCGTTGCCTGAGCCGTGCACCACCATGAAGGCGTTGGGGCCGGTGCGGTAGATCACGCAGTCATCGACGAACTTGCCGGCCTCGTTGAGCATGGTGGCGTACACGCTCTTGCCCGGGTAGACCTTGGAGATGTCGCGGCTGGTGGCGTATTCCAAGAGGCTTTCGGCATGCGGGCCGACATAGTGCACCTTCTTCAGCCCGGACACGTCCATCAGGCCGGCGCGGGTGCGGATCGCCTCGTGCTGGTCGGCCAGGTCGCCGGCATAGGTCCAGGCGGTGCCCATGCCGCTCCAGTCCTCGAGCTTGGAACCCAGTGTACGGTGACGCTCGGCAAGGGCGGAAATACGCCAGGAATTGGCCATGTCTGTGTCTCCTGTTGTCCGTCGTTGAGCCTGCGCACGCAGGCGGAGTTGTGTCTCCCCCCTCCCACTGGTGGGAGAGGGGCCGGGGAGCGGGAACTCGGTGGCGTTCAGGCGGCCTGGGCCTGCGGGTCGAACTGGCGCAGCCAATCCACCACAGTCTGGCGATAGCGGGTCAGGCCCTTGTAGTCGGCGATCTCGTCCGGCAGGTCGCGCAATACGCGGTGCAGGCGGCAGGCCCAGGCCGGATTGGTGGCCAGCTCCTCGAGGCTGATCAGATAGGTGCGGATGCCGAACAGCAGCGCATTGCTGCGCGGCAGGCGTGGCATGAACTGCAGCTCGACGCGCAGATGCACCAGCCGTGCGACGTTCTGCGGCGTCACCAGGCCGCGCTCATGGCCCCACTCGTGGAAGGTCTCCGAGGCGGTGTCCAGGCGCGGGTTGATGGTCATGGTCCAGTTCAGGCGGCGCACCGGCTGGCCGACCTGGATGTTCAGCAGGTACTTCAGCGCACGGTCGAATACCCCGAGCTGGTGCGCCACGCCCGGCACCGGGGCGTGCCATTGCTTGAAGCTCATGCCGGCGTCGAACTTGATCGACCAGTCCGCCGGGCAGGTGACCATGCCGGCGTCCATGAACAGGTCGCCGTCGCGCTGATCGAGTACGGCGAAGTCGCCCTGCGCCTGGCGCGTGATGTACTCCAGCGGCTCGAACGGCAGCGTGCCGGCATCGCCGAAGGTGAAGCGCTGCTCGATGCCCAGCGGGCGGTTGATCCACAGCCACTGGTCGCCGTCACGCTCGAGGGTGAAGTGCTCGGGGTAGTCGGCAGCCAGGTGCTCCATCAGCATTTCCAGGGTGTCCCAGGCGGCCTGGGCCATGTGTGGCATCACCAGGCAGCGCTGCGGGTCGCGCTCCAGCACGCAGGCGCGCTCGGCCATCTCCGAGAGGTAGTGCTCGTCGATATCGAACCAGTGCTCGAACACCGAACCCGGCTCGCGTGGCGTGGCCGGCTCGATATTGACCGAGTACATGTAGCTGTCCTCGGCAAAGGGGAAGGGAAAACGGGCGATGGCCTGCGGGCTGTTGCTGAAGGTGAAATCGTCGCGATAGGTTTCCACGGGTTTCATTACGACGGGCATGACTCTCTCCTGAAGGGTGCGCTGAGTGCACCGGTCACAATCGTTGTGGTGCGCACGGCGCACCCTACAAATCGAGCAACAGCGTGCCGCGGCAGCCGCCACGGGAAACGCAGGGCATCAGCGCCTCACCGCGCTGCTGCTCATCCAGGTAGTGATCGCGGTGCTCCACCTCGCCGCTCAGGTAGCGCGTGGTGCATTGCCCGCATACCCCGCCCCGGCACAGGTTGGGCACCTCGACACCGGCCGCCTCCAGCGCTTCGAGCAGGCTGTGGTCGCCCGGCACCTGCAGACGCTGGCCACTGCGCGCCAGCTCGACGGTGAAGGGCTGGCCCGGCTCGGGTGCGGCGAAGGCCTCCCAGTGCAGGCGCCCGGCCGACCAGCCGTGGGCGCCAGCCAAAGTCTTGAGTTCATCGAGCAGGCGCTGCGGGCCGCAGACGTAAAGGTGACTGCCAAGCGGCTTGCCGGCGAACAGGCTGGTGCAGTCCAGGCGCTGACCGGCAGCGGCGTCGTAGCCATGAAAGCGCTCGCCCAGGCGCTCGCGCAGCTCGCCGGCGTAGGCGTCGGTCAGGCCGCTGCGGTAGGCGTAGTGCAGTTCGAACGAAGCACCTTGCGCACCGAGCTCAGCCAGATAGGCCATGAAGGGTGTGATGCCGATGCCACCGGCCACCAGAATGTGGTGACGGGCCTGCGAATGCAGGGCGAACAGGTTGCTCGGCGCACCGATGTGCAGACGGTCGCCGACCCGCACCTGCTCGTGCAGGTAACGCGAACCGCCGCGCGAGGCCTCCTGCAGGCGCACGGCGATGCGGTACACACCAGTGTCGCGCGGGTCGCCCAGCAGCGAATAGGCGTTGCGCAGCGTGCGCCCCTCGGTGGGCAAAATCACCTGCACGTGACTGCCGCAGGAAAAGCCCGGCAGCGTGCCGTCGATCGCGCGGAAGCTGAACTCACGCACCACCGGGGTCAGTTGACGCACGTCGGTGACCTGCACCTCGATCAGCGCGCTCATGCCGGCACCTGCTGCACGTAGGGGCGGTCCGGATCGAGGCATACGCCCATGTAGGCGCCGAGGCGCTGGGAGAAATGCGCGCGAACGAACAGCCTCACCCGGCAGCTCGCACAGGTGCACTCCCCTTCCCCACCGATATCCTGGAAGTGCCCACAGTGCACGCAGTACAGGCGACGGCGCGCACCCTGCCTGAACAGCTCGATTTCATCGCCGAGCAGGCCGGCCTGCCGCGCCAAGCAGTGGACGTGCCAGACAAAGCTTTCATCGCCACAGACGTACAGGCGGGTGCCGGCCTGGGCCTGCTCCAGCAACATCTGCAGGCGCAGGTAGAGCGCTTCGGCACTGGGCAGGCTCTCCTGCTCGGCACTGCCCGGCAGGGTCTCGCCCAGGCACAGCAGCAGGGTTGGCGCCGGGTCATCGAGCAGCCCGCGAGCCAGGCTCGCCTGCTGGGCGACCACGAGACGAAAACGGGCTGGATGCCTGGACGCCTCGAGGGCATAACGCGGGGTACTGAACAGGGGTTCGGCACTGGATGCTGTCATCGGAAACCCTCCGGGTGAGAGCAAGGCGATGGTCGATTTCGCCCCAGAGAAAATTCCCCTGGAGAACTTTTTGTTCTTACAGAGAAAGCATGAAATATGCCATTTCTTGATCGGCGCGCAGCCACTGGGGAAACGACACGCAGGCAGCCAAAACTGCTCAAAACCTGCACAGCGGCAGGGCAAAGCGCGCTGCGATGGCGCACCTGGGCATTTTTTGAAGAGCGTTCTTGAGCGGTGAAACCAGGGTGACGAAGAGAGACCACGGATGAAGTGCGCGCGCAGTCAGGTCAACCGAACGCGCCTCAACACTCTCGACGAAGACCTGTGACTTCGGCCGGCACCAACCCAAGCGCTGGCGAACGGCGCCTGGGTTGGTATCCGTGGCCGCAGCGGCCAGTCCCGATCGCGGATGAATCCGCGTCGACCGGCCGCATGCAGACCTCTGGGATGGGGAAGCACCCTGTAGGCGCTCATCCATGAATGAGCGCCTGCCGCTTCAGTATTGCAATTGCCCCGGCACCCAGTTGGTACCGGCCAATGGCACACGGGCCATGGCAGCGGCTTCCACGGTCAGCGCCACCAGGTCCTCGGGGTCGAGGTTGTGCAGGTGCGACTTGCCGCAGGCGCGGGCCATGGTCTGCGCTTCCAGCACCAGCACGCGCAGGTAGTTGGCCAGGCGGCGGCCGGCGGCGACCGGGTCGAGGCGCCTGGCCAGCTCCGGGTCCTGGGTGGTGATGCCGGCCGGGTCGCGGCCATTCTGCCAGTCGTCGTAATAGCCGGCGGCCGAGCCGATGGCTTTCAGCTCCTCATCCAGGCGCGGGTGGTTATCACCGAGAGCGATCAAGGCGGCGGTGCCGATGGCCACCGCGTCGGCGCCCATGGCCATGGCCTTGGCCACGTCGGCGCCGGTGCGGATGCCGCCGGAGACGATCAGCTGCACCTTGCGGTGCATGTCCATCTCCTGCAGGGCCTGCACGGCCTGCGGGATGGCCGAGAGAATGGGGATGCCGACGTGTTCGATGAACACTTCCTGGGTCGCCGCGGTGCCGCCCTGCATGCCGTCGAGCACGATCACATCGGCACCGGCCTTCACCGCCAGCTTGACGTCGTAGTACGGGCGGCTGGCGCCGATCTTCACGTAGATG
This sequence comes from Ectopseudomonas guguanensis, assembly GCF_900104265.1. Lineage (GTDB taxonomy): Bacteria > Pseudomonadota > Gammaproteobacteria > Pseudomonadales > Pseudomonadaceae > Aquipseudomonas > Aquipseudomonas guguanensis. The sequence goes on along the minus strand of NZ_FNJJ01000016.1, from coordinate 60,402 downwards.
GGTTTTTCCCAATCGGTGATCTCGCGCAGCTCGGCGATCTTGATCGCCAGGTCGTCCGGGCCGGTCCAGTCCGGGTGACGGCAGGCGCTGCGCTGGTCGACGCCGATCGGCAGGGTACGCATGCCGGCCACGCGTTCGGTGACCTTCATGCCCAGCAGCATGCCGCCGCCGCCCGGCTTGGCGCCCTGGCCGAGGACGATCTCGATGGCGTCGGCCTTGCGCAGGTCATCCGGGTTCATGCCGTAGCGCGACGGCAGATACTGGTAGACCAGGTGCTGCGACTGACCGCGCTCCTCCGGGGTCATGCCGCCGTCGCCGGTGGTGGTGCTGGTGCCGGCGATGCTGGCGCCACGGCCGAGGGCTTCCTTGGCCTGGGCCGACAAGGCGCCGAAGCTCATGCCGGCGATGGTCACCGGGATCTTCAGGTGGATCGGCTTCTTGGCGAAGCGGTTGCCCAGTACCACGTCGGTACCGCATTTCTCGCGGTAGCCTTCCAGCGGGTAACGCGACATGGAGGCGCCGAGCAGCAGCAGGTCGTCGAAATGCGGCAGCTTGCGCTTGGTGCCGCCACCACGGATGTCGTAGATGCCGGTCTCGGCGGCACGCTGGATTTCCTGGATGGACAGGCGGTCGAAGGTGGCGGACTCGCGCAGCACCGGGGTGATTTTCTCGCTCATTGCACATTCCTCGTCGGGCGATGGTGCGCATAGCGCACCCTACGGGCCTCGGTAATCGGTAGGGTGCGCCGCGCGCACCGGGCAGTGCGGATCAGTACGCCGAAGCGTTGTCGACCTTGAAGTTGTAAAGCTGGCGAGCCGAGCCGTAGCGCTTGAAGCTGGCCGGGTCTTCGTCGAAACCGGCGCGGTTGAGCAGTTCTGCCAGCTCCTCCAGATGCTCGGGGCGCATGTCCTTCTCGATGCAATCCGAGCCCAGCGACTTGACCCTGCCCTTGACGTAGATGCGCGTCTCGTAGAGCGAATCGCCCAGCGCGTCACCGGCATCGCCGCAGACGACGAGCCTGCCCGCCTGGCCCATAAAGCAGCTCATGTGGCCGATGTTGCCGCCGACCACGATGTCGACGCCCTTCATCGAGATGCCGCAGCGCGCGCCGGCATCGCCCTCGATCACCAGCAAACCGCCATGGGCGGTAGCACCAGCGGACTGCGAGGCGCTGCCCTTGACGCGCACCATGCCGCTCATCATGTTCTCGGCCACGCCGACACCGACGTTGCCGTGGATGGTGACGCTGGCCTTCTGGTTCATGCCGGCGCAGTAATAGCCGGCGTGGCCGACGATCTCCACGCTCAGGGCTTCGTTCAGGCCCACGGCGAGGTTGTGCTTGCCGCCCGGATTGCTCACCACCCACTCGCGCTCGGTGAGGGCCCTGGCCTGCTCGTGCAGCGCCTGGTTCAGCTCGCGCACGGTGGCGCTGGAAAGGTCGATGGTTTTCATGTTCGTGTCTCCAAAGAGTAGAGAGTCGAATTCAGGCCGTCGCGAGCGCGCCGAGGGCAAGGAAGAACCGCAGCGAGCCGCGAGACAGTACGAGCAGTACGGCGAGCGGATCGCGAGGATCTGACGCAGCAATCGGTGTGCGCAGCAGGCCTGGAGCGACTCAAGCGCTGCGTTCCCAGATGTACATGGTGGCCGGTTCCGGCTCCCAGACCCTGGCCTTGTCGATGCCCGGCAGGGTCGACAGGGCCTGGTATTCCGAGGCCATGGCCACGTAGTCGTCGGTCTCGGCGAGGATCGCCGGCTTGCAGGCGATGGGGTCGCGGATCACCGCGAAGCCGTCGCGGGTGCCGATGGCGAAGGTGAAGAAGCCATCGAGATCTTCCAGCGAATGGTCGAGCGCTTCCTTGAGCGAATCGCCCTGGCGCAGGCGCCAGGTCAGGTAGCCGGCGGCCACCTCGGTGTCGTTCTCGGTTTCGAACTCGATGCCGTGGCGGCGCAGTTCCTGGCGCAGACGGAAGTGGTTGGACAGCGAGCCGTTGTGCACCAGGCACAGGTCCTGGCCGGTGGAAAACGGATGGCTGCCCTCCATGGTCACCGCGCTCTCGGTGGCCATACGGGTGTGGCCGATGATGTGGCTGCCCTTCATCCTGGCCAGCGAGAAGCGCTCGGCGATTTCCTTGGGCAGGCCCATGCCCTTGAGGATCTCGATGCTCTGGCCGACGCTCATCACGCGCACGGTCGGTGCCAGTTCGGCGAGCACGGCGCGCACCGCCGCCTCGTCAGCATTGGTCTTGAGCACGGCGGCGCTGGCGTTCTGGAACCAGTCCAGCGAGCAGCCCAGGCGGCCTTCCAGCTCGCCCATCAGGGCCTTGAAGTCATAGCCGGCGGTGGTGCTTTGCAGGGTCAGCTTGATCCAGCCGTCCTTCACCTCGTCACCGTAGATGGCGAAGCCGGCGCTGTCCGGGCCACGGTCGGTCATGGCCAGCAACATGGGTTCGAACAGCGCGCCGAGCTGGTGCTCCAGCGCCGGGTTCTTCAGGTACAGGCCTACGATTCCACACATGAAAATGTCCTCACTGCGTTCGGAGCGTCAGGCCGCAGGCTTCGGGCCGCAGGCAGAAGAACGCCTGTGGCTTGCCGCCTGGAGCCTGCAGCCGCTTCTAGAAAAATTCGGTGTAGCGCTCGATCTCCCAGTCGGAGACGTGGCGGCTGTACTCGACCCATTCCATGCGCTTGAGCTTGAGAAACTCGTCGACCACTTCCGCACCCAGCACCTCGCGGAACAGCGGGTCGGCCTCCAGCGCGTCGCAGGCTTCCTTGAGCGATTGCGGCAGGGTCCTGATGCCGCGTGCGGCGATCGCTTCCAGGCTCAGGGTGTAGAGGTTCTCGTTGCAGGCGCTGCCGGGGTCGAGCTGGCGGTCGATGCCGTCGAGGCCGGCGGCGATGATCGCGGCAGTGACCAGGTAGGGGTTGCAGCCGGCATCCGGCAGGCGAAATTCGATGCGTCCGTAGGGGATGCGCAGCATCGCCGAACGGTTGTTGTCGCCGTAGGCGATGAAAGCCGGAGCCCAGGTTGCGCCGGACAGCGAGCGGCCGACGACCAGGCGCTTGTAGGAGTTCACCGTCGGCGCGGCGAAGGCGCACAGCGCCGGGCCATGGGCCAGCAGGCCGGCGAGGAAGTGATAGGCCAGTTTGGACAGCCCCATGCCGCTGGGGTCGCTGGCGTCATGAAAGAGGTTCTTGTTGCTGGCGCTGGCGATCGACAGGTGGAAGTGCATGCCGTTGCCGGCGCGGCGCGGGTCCGGCTTGGGCATGAACGAGCAGATCATGCCCAGGTCGTTGGCGATCTCGCCGGCTGCCATGCGGAAGAAGGTGAAGCGATCCGCCGACTCCATGGCATCGCTGTAGGTGTAGTTGATCTCGAACTGGCCGCAGGCGTCCTCGTGGTCGATCTGGTAGATGTCGAAACCGACCGGCTGCAGCGACTCGGTGAGTTTCTCGAGAAAGGCGCGCGAACGCGACAGGCCCTTGTAGTCGTAGCAGGGCTTCTCCAGCTTGTCGCTGGCATCGACCGGGCACAGCTTGCCGTCGGCATCGCGGCGGAACAGGCTGAACTCCGGCTCCAGCCCGGTGTTGAGCGTCCAGCCACGATCGGTCAGGCGTTGCACCTGCTGCTGCAGCACGAAGCGGGTGTCATAGGGCCAGGGCTGGCCATTGACGTGGCCGATGCACACCACGCGGCCATAGCCGGGCTGCCAGGGCACCGGCATCAGCGTCGACAGATCGCCACGCGCCATGAAGTCGGGGCCGTGCGGTTCCATGCCCATGCCCCAGATGGCGAACCCGGCGAAGCCGGCCCCCTCCTCGGCCACCGCCTTGAGCCCGGACACCGGCACCGACTTGGTCTTGGCCGCACCGTGGATATCGACGAACTGGGCCAGCACGTACCGGATACCGTGCTGGTCGATGATTTTCTGGGTTTCGCTGGGCAACATGGGTAGGGCCTCCAGTGGCGTCGCCTTTATTCCGCAGGGGAATTTTAATTTCCCCAAAAGAAATGCAAGCAGCTTGCCAACTGAATGTGCCCTCGCGATCTGCCGTTGCAGCCCGCGTCTTTCTTCTATGGATGGAGGAAAAATGCTTTCATAGGAGGAAAGTCACGAACGAAAAACGCACCGAAGCAAGGCAGCCCGCACATTCCTAGTGCGAATTTTTTATTCACAGAAGAAATAAGCCTGTATGACCACCACCCCGGAAAACCCTCCGCGCCTCAAGCTCGAGCAGTACCTGGGCATGCAGATTCGCCGCCAGCGCCAGGCCCAGGAACTGAAGATCGCCGACGTCGCGCGCATCGCCGGAATCAGCCAGGGCATGCTGAGCAAGATCGAGAACGCCCAGGTGTCCACCAGCCTCGACACCCTCAGCCGCCTCTGCGACGTGCTGGGCATGCCCATGTCCAAGCTGTTCAGCCAGTATGACCAGCAAGGCGGCAGTGCCCTGCTGGTGAAGGCCGGTGAAGGCCTGGAGGTGGTGCGCCGCGGCACCGACAAGGGCCACACCTATCATTTGCTCAACCACACCCGTGGGCCGAAGAAGAGCTTCGAGGCCTACATGGTGAGCATGGACGACGCCAGCGAGGAGTTTCCCACCTTCGCCCACCCCGGCACCGAGTTCCTCCACCTGCTCGAAGGCGAGCTGGTCTACCGTCACGGCAACCAGCTCTATCCGATGCAGGCCGGCGACAGCCTGACCTTCGACGGCGAGGTCCCGCACGGCCCGGAAAAGCTGGTGAAGGTGCCGATCCGGTTGCTGTCGATCATGAACTACGGGGCGGATTGATCGCCAAGCACTTAGGGTAGCTCCATATCACGCAGCTGCAGGCTCAGGCCCTCGCAACTGGACGACCACTGCTGCAGCCAGTCGGGCAATGCCGGTGACTGCTCGTCCAGGCCTAGCGCACGGGCGAATTCGCCGGGCGCCACATTGCCCTTCGGCCCGCGGAACAGCCCGCGCATGACCACCACGGCGATGACTCGCCGGTCCTTGACGAAGCGGTGCTCGACGAAGCTCCACTTGTCGTCCCAACCCAGCATGCGCGTGTGAATCTCGAAGCGCTCGAACAGCTTCAGCTCTCGGCGGAACTTGCCCCAAACATCCCCGACGATGGGCAGCGCACGGTGGCGCAGGGCCACGCGAAAGGCGCCGCTGCGCAGCACGTAGTCCATGCGCCCGACGTCGGCCATGGTGAAGTAGCGGCCATTGGTGACATGCCGGTTGAAGTCCAGATCCAGCGGCCACACGCGCATGCGCACGACGGTGGTGGCAAGCGCTGGCACCGGCTTGCGCCAGGGTCGGCGCAGCAACATCAGCAGAAGGCGAAACCATAGGTTCATGCGACAAACACCTGTTTGAATGAGGAGTGCCGCACTCTAAGCAGGAGCTCTGCAGTAAAGTAGGTGCAGAAATGACCAATACCATGCCGATCAGGCAATAGAGTCTCCATGCACATCACCCTCTTGCTGGCCGAATACAGCTCGCTGACCAGTTCCGCCCTGGCCCTCGAAGTGCTCGATGCGGCCAATCGCTTCGCCACGCCGGCCACCCCACCCTTCACCCTGACGCTGGCCTCGCTGGACGGCCGACCGGTGGCCAACGCGCTGGGCCGCGCCATGGCGGTGGACGTGGCGCTGGATGCGGTGCAGCACACCGACCTGGTGCTGATCCCCGGTTTTCTCTTCAGCCTGCGCGAGGCGCTGCCGGCGTTCGGGCACTATCGCGACTGGCTGCGCCGCCAGCATGCGCAGGGCGCGGTCATCGCCTCGATGTGCACGGCCACCTTCATGCTGGCCGAGGCGGGCCTGCTCGACGGCATCGAAGTCACCACCCACTGGGCCTTCGCCGATCTGCTGCGGCGTCGCTACCCCGAGGCTCGGGTGGACGAGCGACGCATCCTCTGCGAGGACGGTCGGGTGATCTCCAGCGGCGGCGCGACGGCGGCGATGGATCTGCTGCTGCACCTGATCCGCCGCTTCGCCTCGCGCGAACTGGCGCAACAGTGCAGCCGCTACCTGCTGGTGGACAACGTGCGCAACGAGCAATCCGTCTACATCAGCTGGTCGCTGCCGCGCGGCCACGGCGACGAGGCGATCGAGCGAGTGCAGGGCTGGATGGAGGCCCACTTCGCCGAACCCTGCGGCATCGACGAACTGGCCGCGCGCTTCGGCTTCGGCGAGCGCAACTTCAAACGCCGCTTCAAGGAGGCCACCGGCCATACGCCGCTGGCCTACCTGCAGGCCCTGCGCCTGGAGAAGGCCAAGGAACTGCTGGAAACCACCCGCCTGACCTTCGAGGTGATCACCAGCCGGGTCGGCTACGAGGACAGCAATTCGTTCCGCCGCCTGTTCTGCCAGCGGGTCGGCATCTCGCCGGCAGCCTTTCGCAAGCGCTTCCAGCGCATGCCGCAGGCGCCGGACACAGGTGCCCGGTGAGGCCTGCAGGACGGCCACGCATGTGCGCCGCAAGCGGGCTTCGCTGGATGCACCAAGGCAACGCTCTGCATGGCCGCTGCGTCTCAGGCGCCCTGCTCGCCCAAGGCGATCACCAGCCGCCGCGCCTCGTCCTGCATGGCCTGCGCCAGCGCCTGGCGCCGGGTGTCGGTCATGCGCGGCCGCGCCAGCGCACAGCTGAGGGCACCCAGCGGCTGGCCATCGCTGGCGAGAATCGGCACCGCCAGACCGGTGTAGCCCGGCAGGCGCTTGTCCACCAGGCCGCTGGCGTAGCCCAGGCGCCTGACGCTGGGCAGGCTGGCAATGATGCGCTCGATTTCCAGACCATAGTCCAAGCGCAGCGTGGCGGCGTTGTGGGCAAGGATCTCGTTGCGCGCGGTGCGCCCGAGCCAGGCCAGCAGTACCTGCGAGGCCTGGCCGACGCCCATGGGAATGCGCCCGCCCACCGCGCCGCTGTAGCTCTGCACCGGCAGCTCACCGGCCAGCATGTCCAGGCACAGCACCTGGTGACCATCCGCCACCAATAAAAAGAAGGTATCGCCGAAACGCTGCGCCAGGCGCAGCAGCACTGGCCGCGCCCGTTCGCGCAGGGCGCTGGCGTTACCCGCCTGGGCACCGAGGGCGAACAGCTCGTAACCCAGCACGTAGCACCCGCGCTGCTGCGCACCGCGCACGAAACCCTGGCGGCGCAGGTACTGCAGCAGACGGTAGACGGTGGCCTGCGAGCAACGGAGCACCGCCCGCAGCTCTTCCAGGCTGGCGCCCTGCTGGCCGGCAGCGGCGATCACACGTAGCAGCAGAAAGGCCCGCTCCAGGCTCTGGGTGCCGCTCATGGCATTTCTCACATGCTGATAAAGAAGGGCTGGCGAGCTCGATGCAAATTGCACGCCCCATCGGCCTGGGCATGCTCGCTGAACCTTCCTTGGGTGCGCACGGCGCACCCCATGCCGGAGAACGCGCATGTATCCGCAGATCGAACAGGTGGCCAGCAACAGGCTGCCGGAGAGCACCGAGGTGGCCATCATCGGCGGCGGCATCATCGGCGTCAGCACCGCCTACTGGCTGGCCCGTCGCGGCATCGCCGTAACGCTACTGGAGAAGGGGCTGATCGGCGCCGAGCAATCCTCACGCAACTGGGGCTGGTGCCGCAGCATGGGCCGCGACCTGGCGGAGATTCCCCTGGCCCTGGCCAGCCTGCGCCTGTGGGATAGCTGGCAGACGCAACTTGGCGAAGACCTCGGCTTTCGTCGCAGCGGTGTGCTCTATGCCTGCGAAAACCCGCAGCAATTGCAGCAGCAGGCGCACTGGCTACAGGCCGCCAGCGCCCATGGCGTACAGGCACGCCTGCTGGAGGGTAGCGAGCTGCTGCGGGTGATGCCCGAAGGCGCCGCCGCCGGCTGGAGCGGCGCCCTGCACACCCCCAGCGATGGCCGCGCCGAACCGCACCGCGCCAGCGCAGTGATCGCCCGCGCCGCGCAACGCCTGGGCGCGCGTCTCGTTACCGGCTGCGCGGTACGCGGGCTGGATATCGCGGCGGGCAGGGTCAGGGGCCTGTACAGCGAGCACGGGCGGCTGCGCTGCAACAGCGTGGTGCTGGCTGGCGGCGCCTGGTCGACGCTGTTCTGCGCCAACCTCGGCCTGCGCCTGCCGCAACTGAAGGTGGTGGCCTCGGTACTGCGTACCGCGCCAATGGCCGGCGGCCCGGAACTGGCCGTGGGCGCCGGCCGCTATGCCTTTCGCAAGCGCGCCGATGGCGGCTATACGATTGCCCAGCGCAACGGCAACCTGGCGCCGATCACGCCGGACAGCTTCCGTTATCTGGGCGATTTTCTACCAGCGCTGAGCAAACAGTTTCGCGAAGTGCGCCTGCGCCTGGATGGTCGTTTCATCGAGGAGCTGCGCCAACCCAGGCGCTGGGCCATGGACGCCGAAAGCCCCTTCGAGCGCTGCCGGGTGCTCGATCCGCGGCCCTCGGCGGCCATCCTGGCCGAAGCGCGCGACGCCCTGACGGCGGCCTTTCCCTTCTTCCGGCAGATGCGTGTGGAGCAGAGCTGGGCCGGGGTGATGGACGTCACCCCCGACGCCATTCCGGTGATCGGCCCGGTGCAGAAGCTGCCAGGTCTGTTTCTCTCCACCGGCTATTCCGGCCACGGCTTCGGCATCGCGCCAGGCGCTGGGCATCTGCTGGCCGACCTGATCGACGGCAGCACACCGCTGGTCGACCCGCGCCCCTTCGCCTACGCACGGCTCTAGGACCGACGCGCTGCTGCATGGCAAGGACGCCACCAGGAATTTCCCTGAAAGATAAAAAAATTCCTAGCAGGCATAGACACGCCTGCTTCATTCACTTATAAAAATCACCATCAAGAAAAATAGATTCGCCACAGTAATTTTTATTCATAGGCGAACACTCCTTTCACTCATGAAGATTTCCTGCCGCCGCCCCCAGCAGAGGATTCGCCATGCAGCACGCCAAGCACCCATACGTGATCAAGATCAGTTGCCCGGCCACCTCCGGCATCGTCGCCGCCGTGACGTCCTTCCTCGCCGAGCATGGTTGCTACATCAGTGAAATGGCGCAGTTCGACGATGAGGTCAGTGGTTCCTTCTTCATGCGCGCGGTGTTCCGTTTCAACGAAGGTTTCGTCGGTGAAATCCAGCAGATCGAAGACGGCTTCGCCGAGGTCGCCGAGCGCTTCGAGATGGCATGGGAGCTGCACGACACCCGCGAGCCGATGCGCGTGCTGCTGATGGTCAGCAGGTACGACCACTGCCTGGCCGACCTGCTCTATCGCCACCAGAAGGGCGAGCTGCAGATGAAGATCACCGCCATCGTCTCCAACCACCTCGACCTGCGGCCGATGGCCGAGCGCGAGGGCATCCGCTTCATCTACCTGCCGGTGACCAGGGACACCAAGGCCCAGCAGGAAGCCGAGCTGCTGAAGATCGTCGACGAGACCAAGACGGATCTGGTGGTGCTGGCTCGCTACATGCAGATCCTCTCCGACGACCTGTGCAGGCAGCTCTCCGGCCGCGCCATCAACATCCACCACTCCTTCCTGCCAGGCTTCAAGGGTGCCAAGCCCTATCACCAGGCCTATGAGCGCGGCGTGAAGCTGATCGGCGCCACCGCCCACTACGTCACCTCCGACCTCGACGAAGGCCCGATCATCGAGCAGGAAGTGCAGCGCGTGGATCACAACTACACCCCCGACGCCCTGGTGGCGGTAGGTCGCGACACCGAGACCGTGGCCCTGTCCAAGGCGGTCAAGTATCACCTCGAGCACCGCGTGTTCCTCAACCACGACAAGACGGTGATCTTCCGATGAGCGCGCAACTGATCGACGGCAAGGCCGCCGCCGCGCGCGTGCTCGCCGAGGTCGCCGCCGAGGTGGCCGTGCTCAAGGCCCGGGGCATCGAGCCGGCGCTGGCCGTGGTGCTGGTCGGCGATGACCCGGCCAGCCACGTCTACGTGCGCAACAAGGTGCTGCGTGCGAACGAGGTGGGCATCCGCTCGCTGGAATATCGCCTGGGCGCCAATACCAGCGCCGAGGCGGTGCTGGAGGTGGTGGCCGGGCTCAATGCCGACGCCTCGGTCAACGGCATCCTGGTGCAACTGCCGCTGCCGGCGCACATCGATGAAACCCGCGTGCTGCAGGCCATCGACCCGGCCAAGGACGTCGACGGCTTCCACAGCGAGAACGTCGGCGGCCTCAGCCAGGGTCGCCCGGTGCTCACGCCCTGCACCCCGGCCGGCTGCATGCGCCTGCTGCGTGACACCCTCGGCGATCTGTCCGGCAAGCATGCCGTGGTGGTCGGCCGCTCGAACATCGTCGGCAAGCCGATGGCGGCGCTGCTGCTGGCCGCCAACTGCAGCGTCAGCGTACTGCATTCGCGCAGCGTCAAGCCGGAGAAGCTCTGCGGCCAGGCCGACATCGTGGTCGCCGCCGTCGGCCGGCCGCTGCTGATCGGCGCCGACTGGATCAAGCCCGGCGCGGTGGTGATCGACGTCGGCATCAACCGCATCGAGGAAAACGGCCGCTCGCGCCTGGTCGGCGATGTGGACTTCGACGCCGTGCTGCCGGTGGCCTCGGCCATCACCCCGGTACCCGGCGGCGTCGGCCCCATGACCATCGCCATGCTGATGCACAACACCTTGCTCGCCGCCCGCCAGCAACACGGCCTGACGGCCCAGGAGTAACTGCGATGCCCCTTGCCCTGCTCAAGTACGGCCTGTCCTCGGACTACCCGGTGGAGGTCGACCTGCCTGCGCCGAAGGCACTCAAGCCGGCTTACGACGTGGTCATCATCGGGGGTGGCGGCCATGGCCTGGCCACCGCTTATTACCTGGCCACGTACCACGGCGTGAGCAACGTCGCGGTGCTGGAGAAGTCCTACCTCGGCGGTGGCAACACCGCGCGCAACACGGCGGTGATCCGCTCCAACTACCTCACCAGCGAAGGCGTGCGCTTCTATGCCGAGTCGGTGCGGATGTTCAAGGAGCTGTCCAACGAGTTCGACTTCAACATCATGTATTCCGAGCGTGGCCAGCTCACCCTGGCGCACACCGACGCCACGGTGCGCGCCTTCCGCCAGCGCGCCGAGGTCAACAAGCACTTCGGTGGCCGCACCGAGATGATCGACCGCCAGCAGATCCGTGAGCTGGTGCCTTGCCTGAACCTCGACCCCGGCCACCTGCCGGTGCTTGCCGGGCTCTGGCACATCGACGGTGCCACCGCCCGCCATGACGCTGTGGCCTGGGGCTACGCCAAGCAGGCGGCCAAGCGCGGCGTGGAAATCCACCAGCTCACCGAGGTGCAGGATTTCATCGTCGAGAACGGTCGCGTCACCACCGTGCGCACCAACCGTGGCGACGTGCGCTGCGGCTGCGTGGTGCAGGCAGTGGCCGGCGCCAGCTCGCTGCTGATGAACAAGCTGAACATCAAGGCGCCGATCCACACCTACCCGCTGCAGGCCATGGTCACCCAGCCGTTCAAGCCCTTCCTCGATCCGCTGGTGAGTTCCTCGGCGCTGCACTGCTACGTGCAGCAGACCAGCCGTGGCGAGATCGTCTTCGGCGGCGGCTCCGACCCCTACCCGCTGTACAACACCCGTTCCACCCTCGACCTGAAGGAAAGCCTGCTGACAGCAGCCATCGAGATGTTCCCCTTCATGGCCGGCGCCAAGCTGATGCGCCAGTGGGCCGGCAGCACCGACATGACCCCGGACTACAGCCCGATCATGGGTCACTCGCCGCTGGACAACTACTACCTCGACGCCGGCTGGGGCACCTGGGGCTTCAAGGCCACGCCGATCTGTGGCTGGACCATGGCCGAGCTGGTCGCCACCGGCAAGACCCCGGCGCTGATCAAACCCTTCGCCCTCGAGCGCTTCACCACCTTCCGCCAGGTCAACGAGATGGGCGCCACGGCGGCGAGCCACTGATGAATTCCTTTGTAGGAGCGAGCTCTGCTCGCGAATCCAACCGAGACGAAAGCTTCGCGAGCAGAGCTCGCTCCTACGATCCCATTACCCCAGCCTTGCTCGTCAAGGAGTTGAACCCATGAAGATCATGCCCTGCCCGCTCAACGGGCCTCGCAATATCAACGAATTCACCTACGGCGGCGAACTCAAGCGCATGCCCGACCCGAACACCTGCTCGGACGCCGAATGGGCCGACTACGTGTTCAACAGCGAGAACATCGCCGGCGTCGTCACCGAGTGGTGGATGCACAACGCCTCCAGCTACTGGTTCCTGGCCGAACGCCACACCGTCAGCGACGAGATCCTGCGCACCTTCGATCCGAAGGAACTGTTCGACCGCCGCGTCGACTTCGCCGCGCCCGCCAAACCCCAGGAGGTGAGCGCATGAGCGCCGATGTCCGCCTGCCGGCCCCGCTGGGCCTGCTGATCGACCGCAGCCGCCCGATCAGCTTCGACTTCGAGGGCACCACCTACCAGGGCCTGGCCGGCGACAGCATCGCCAGCGCCCTGCTGGCCAACCAGCGCTGGCTGCTGTCGCGCTCGTTCAAGTACCACCGCCCGCGCGGCCCGCTGTCGATGGCCGGGCAGGACGCCAACACCCTGGTGCAACTGCCGGACGAACCCAACGTGCTGGCCGATATGCAGCCGCTGGCCGCAGGCCTCGACGTCACCGCGCAGAACTACAACGGCAGCCTGGACAAGGATCGTGACGCCCTGCTCGGGCATTTCTCCAGGTTCATGCCGGTGGGCTTCTACTACCGCTCGTTCTACAAGCCCAAGGGCATGTGGAAGGTCTGGGAACCCTTGATCCGCAAGAAAGCCGGTCTCGGTGTGCTCAACCTCAAGCTGCAGCCGCTGTACCACGACAAGGCCTTCCTGTTCACCGACCTGGCGGTGATTGGCGCCGGCCCGGCCGGCCTGTGCGCGGCGCTGAGTGCTGCCAACGCCGGAGCCAAGGTGCTGCTGATCGAACAGCAGAATTATCTGGGCGGCGCGCTGGCCTGGGCCCGCTTCGACGTCGAAGGCAAACGTGCCGCCGAGCTGCGCGCTGAGCTGCTTACCGCTGTGGAAGGCCACGCCAATATCCGCATCCTCAAGGAAGCCACCTGCAACGCCTGGTTCACCGACCACTACCTGCCGGTGATCCAGGGCAGGCGGATGTACAAGGTGCGCGCCCGCCAGTGCATCGTCGCGGCTGGCGCCTTCGATCAGCCGGTGGTGTTCCGCAACAACGACCTGCCCGGCGTGCTGCTGACCAGCGCCGCGCAGCGCCTGATCAAGCTCTACGCGGTCAAGCCGGGCCAGCGTGCCGTGGTGCTGACCGGCAACGACGACGGCTACCTGGCCGCCCTCGATCTGCTCGATGCTGGCGTCGAGGTTGTCGCCCTGGTGGACATGCGCGAACGCGCCGATGACGACAGTCTGGTCACTGCCTTGCAGACCCGAGGCGTCACCTGCCATGCCGGCAGCACGGTGTACGAAGCGCTGGGCGACAAGCACCTGAACGCCGTGGGCGTGCGCCGCATCAGCGGCCAGGGCAAGGTGGCGGACAGCAGCCTGCGCATCGACTGCGACCTGCTGTGCATGTCCGCCGGCTACATGCCGGTGTACCAGTTGCCGTGCCAGGCCGGTGGCAAGCTGGCCTACGACGACGCCAGCGCCGCCTTCAGCCTGTCCGGCCTGCCGAGCGGGTTGCAGGTGGTCGGCTCGGTCAACGGCCGCAACGCCCTCGACGCGCTGCTCGCCGATGCCACCAACGGCGCCCTGCGCGCGCTCGCCGCCCTTGGCCTGGAGGCGGGTTCGAGCCCGCGCGAGCTACCAGCCGAGCCGCGGGTCAACTTTCCCTGGCCGATCTTCCCCCATCCCAAGGGCAAGGAGTTCGTCGACTTCGACGAAGACCTGCAGGTGCGTGACATCGTCAATGCCACCCGCCACGGCTACCGCGACGTGCAACTGGTCAAGCGCTTCTCCACCGTCGGCATGGGCCCCTCGCAGGGCCGCCATTCGGCGCTGCCGACCGCGCGTCTGGTGGCCCAGGCCACCGGCCGCAGCGTCAGCGAAACCGGGGTGACCACCGCGCGTCCGCCGTTCTGCCCGGAAACCCTGGCGCAAGTCGCCGGCCGTGGCTTCGATCCGTATCGGCAAACCGCCATGCACGCGCGGCACCTGGAGCTGGGGGCGAAGATGATGCCCGCCGGCATCTGGCAGCGCCCGGCCTACTACGGCAAGCCCGAAGAGCGCGACGCCTGCATGCAGGCCGAGGCGCGCCACGTGCGCGAGAAGGTCGGCCTGATCGACGTGTCCACCCTGGGCGGCCTCGACGTGCGCGGCCCGGACGCCGCCGAGCTGCTCAACCGCCTTTATACCTTCGCCTTCGCCAAACAGCCGGTGGGCCGCTCGCGCTATGCGCTGATGACCAACGAGCAGGGTGTGGTGATCGACGACGGCGTCTGCGCACGCTTTACCGACGAGCATTTCTACGTCAGCGCCACCACCAGCGGCGTCGACCGCGTCTACCAGCAGATGCTCAAGTGGAACGCGCAGTGGCGCCTGAACATCGACATCACCAACGTCACCGCCGCGCTGGCCGCAGTCAACCTGGCCGGGCCGGATTCGCGCAAGGTGCTGGCCAAGCTGTGCAGCGATGTCGACCTGTCCGCCGAGGGCTTCCCCTACCTGGCGGTGCGCCTGGGCACGGTCACGGGCATTCCCGCCCGCCTGCTGCGGGTCGGTTTCGTCGGCGAACTGGGCTACGAGATCCACGTCCCGGCGCGCTACGGCGAAGCCCTGTGGGATGCGCTGATGGAAGCCGGTCGGGAGTTCGACATTCGCCCCTTCGGCGTCGAGACGCAGCGCCTGCTGCGCCTGGAAAAGGGCCACGTGATCATCGGCCAGGACACCGACGGCATGACCAGCCCGGCCGAGATCGACATGAGCTGGGCCATCGCTCGCAGCAAGCCGTTCTTCGTCGGCAAGCGCTCGGTGGAGATCCTCGAGGCGCAGGCGCCGATACGCAAGCTGGTCGGCTTCACCCTGCCCAAGGGCAGCAGCCAGCCGCTGGAAGGCCATCTGGTGCTCAAGGGGCCCGACATCAGCGGCAACGTCACCTCCTGCGAATACTCGCAGACCCTCGGCCAGATCATCGGCCTGGCCTACTGTGCGCCCGACCAGGCCACGCCG
This sequence comes from Ectopseudomonas guguanensis, assembly GCF_900104265.1. Lineage (GTDB taxonomy): Bacteria > Pseudomonadota > Gammaproteobacteria > Pseudomonadales > Pseudomonadaceae > Aquipseudomonas > Aquipseudomonas guguanensis. The sequence goes on along the minus strand of NZ_FNJJ01000016.1, from coordinate 45,280 downwards.
GGCCAGCGCCTGCCGATCCGCGTCGAAGGCGGCGAGATGGTGCAGGCCACCGTGGTGCAACCGCCCTTCTATGACCCTGAAAGCCAACGCCAGGAGCTGTGAGATGACCCTCCAAGCCGATCAATTCGCAGCGCGCAGCCCGCTCTACCGCCTGCAGGCCGGCGCCACCCTCGCTCCGTTCGGTGAGAGCTGCATCGTCACCACCTACGGCCAAGGCGACGAAAGCGCCCTGTTGGGCCACTGCGCCCTGCTCGACCTGACCAACCTCGCCCGCTACGGCCTGCGCGGCCCGGCGGCCGCCCAATACCTGGGCGCCCTGGGCTACCAGTTGCCACAGGCGCCCAACCAGGCGCTGAGCCAGGCCGATGGCAGCCATGTGCTGCGCCTGTCGCAAACCGAGTACCTGCTGCTCGGCAGCCTGCACGATGCCGGCAGCAAAGCGCAGCGCGAGGAAAGCCAGTGGCACGCCAGCGCCGGCCAGTACCTGCTGCCGCGCCAGGACAGCCACGCCTGGCTGGTGCTGACCGGCACCTGCCAGGCCGAGGTAATGGCCAAGCTCTGCGGCGTCGACCTCAGCGCGCCGGCCTTCGCCGTCGGCCAGGTGGCGCAGACCTCGGCGGCGCGGATCAACGTCATCGTCGCCAAGCTGCCGCTGGGCGAAGTGCCGTGCCTGCACATCCTCTGCGACCGCGCCTCGGTGCATTACTTCTGGGGCGCGCTGCTCGATGCCATGCAGGAATTCGGTGGACAGCCGGTCGGGATCGACGCCCTGCCCTGAGCCCCAAGGTGCGCACGGCGCACCCTACGGCCATGAGCCACACGTAGGGTGCGCCATGCGCACCACCTTCCCATCGAATTCGGAGGACAACCATGGGCATCCACGAAGACGAACTGGACTACCGCGTACCCGCCCTGCAACGCGGCCTGAGCATCCTGCAGATGTTCAACGCCAGCGAACGCAGCCTGAGCAGCAACGCCATCGCCGAGCGCCTGGGGGTCAGCGTCTCGGCCATCTACCGCATCCTGGTCACGCTCACCGACATGGGCTACCTGCGCAAGCTCGGCAAGAACAGCTACGAGCTGGGTCCGCAGGTGCTCTGCGACGGCTTCGCCTACCTGGCCAGCCGCGACCTGGTGGACATCGCCATGCCGCACCTCAATGCCCTGCGCGACCGCACCTCGCTGTCGTGCCACCTGTCCATCCGCGAACAGACCGACAGCCTCTACATCGGCCGCGCCTTCGCTGCCCAGCGACTGTCGGTGAACATCCCCATCGGCACCCGCATTCCCTGCCACTGCACGGCCATGGGCCGCATGCTGCTCAGCGGCCTGACGCCCATGGAGCTGGACAAGCTCTATCAGCACGTACGCCTGGACGACTACCCGCCGCCCGCACCGAAGACCCTGCCCGAGCTGCAGCAACTGCTCGAACGCGACCGCGAGCGCGGCTGGGTGATGCACCGCTCCGACTATTCCACCGCCATCGCCTGCGCGGTACGCGACCATCGTGGCGACGTGGTGGCGGCGATCAATCTCTCCGGCCCGGAAGCGGTGATGGACAGCCCCATAGCGCGTGAACGCTACCGGGAAAGCCTGCAACAGTGCGCGGATGCGATTTCCCTCGAACTGGGCGGTAAATCCAGCTAGCAGCGGCGAATGCGGCAAACCTGCCCGGCATGTCGTCAATAGGTCGGCGTCATTTTTTCAAGCAAGTTACAGATATCACATTGCCATCATGTGGCAGCTTGCTATTCTGCAGGTGCCCGCTCACTTCGAATGTCGAGTCTCAAGCGCCCGCTTTCAGGTACTCCCGCAAGGCCACTCGCCGTGGCCGGCGACGCTGGGCAAACCTGAACGAGCTTTCTCCCGTCCCAACCTGGCCGCACGACCGGCCAGCCCCCCATCCATCGCGATCCATTCGTTGCACGGCTACCCGCTGCACAAACGGTCGTGCATGCCTGCCAACCACTTTCCCCGGCAGTCACGCACGCTGCAGACCACAGGTTCCAAGAGAACTAACGCGTTACAAGGAGTTGTTATGAATACGCTTGCCAGAGTCCTGCTTGATCTGAGTGTTCGCAAGAAACTGATGGCCGGTTTCGGTCTGATACTGCTGATTACCCTGTGTACCGTCTGGATCGGACACTGGGCGCTGGAAACCAGCCTGACCCGCTTCGACAACCTGCTGGGCGTCAACGCGATCGACGGCAAACTGAGCCAGGCACGCCAGCAGGAGAAGAACTACATCCTGCGCGGAGACAACCAGTACCTGAACCAGGCCGTCGCCCTCGCCGACGAGGTCGGTGCCCAGGCGCAGGTCAGCGAAGCACGTCTGCAGTTGCCGGAGAACAAGGCGCTGATGCGCCAGATCAGAGAGGACGTCGGGCGCTACCGCGAGAAGCTGCTGCTCCTGCAGCAAACCACCGATGACAACCAGCAGGCCCAGAAGGCCATGGAGGCGTCCGCCCGGGCGGCGCTGGAACGCTTCGAGTCACTGGCCGAAAGCCTGCGCCAGACCGCCATCGAGCAGATTCGCCAGACCAATGACACGGCCAGCATCGAGCTGCTGGACCATGCCAACCTGGCCAACACCCTGTCCACCGAGCTGCTCGAAGCCAGGCGCCGGGAGAAGGATTTCCTGCTGCGCGGCGACGACAGCTACGTCAGCAAGCTGGATGAACATTTCCAGTCGCTGGAGCGCAATGGCGAGAAGCTTCAGCGCCTGGCCCTGGACGCCCAGTCGCGCCAGACGCTCGGCGAAGCCATGCGCGCGCTCGACCAGTACCGCGAGCAGTTCCAGAGCATGCGCGCCAGCCTGCAGGCCCGCGACCAGTCGGAGCAGGCGATGACCGAGCGCGCCCGCGAAGTGGCAGCCGCCTCCAGCAAGTCGCTGGGCCTGCAACGCACGCTGCTGGAGAGCGACTCCAACGACGCCAGGCACATGCTCTTCGTCGCCGCTGCAGTCGCCTTCGCCCTCGGCCTGCTCTGCGCCATGCTCATCACCCAGGTGATCGTCGGCCCGCTGCAACGCGTGGTCGGCGTCGCCCGCCAGGTCGCCAAAGGCGACCTGACCCTGGACATCCGCAGCGAACGAGGCGACGAACTGGGCCAACTGATGCAGGCCATGCAGGCCATGACCGAGAGCCTGCGCGACCTGATCGGGCGCCTCGGTGCCGGCATCAGCCAGCTCGCCACCGCGGCCGAGGAGTTGTCGGCGGTCACCGAGCAGACCAGCGCCGGCGTCACCGAACAGCGCATGGAGACCGCGCAGGTCGCCACCGCCATGAACCAGATGGCGGCCACCGTGCTGGACGTTGCGCGCAATGCCGAAAGCGCCGCGACCTCGGCCGGCGATGCAGAGGACCAGACCCGTCAGGGCGGCAGCGTGGTGCAGCAGGCCATCGCCAGCATCGAGCAGCTGGCGCAAACGGTGGAAGCCTCTGCCGAAGCCATCGGCAGGCTCAAGGGTGACAGCGCCAACATCGGCACCGTGCTGGACGTCATCAAGAGCATCGCCGAGCAGACCAACCTGCTGGCGCTCAACGCCGCCATCGAGGCGGCGCGCGCCGGTGACGCCGGCCGCGGCTTCGCCGTGGTGGCCGATGAAGTGCGGGCGCTGGCGCGCCGCACCCAGGAGTCCACCCAGCAGATCGAGCAACTGATCGAAACCCTGCAAAGTGGCGCCGAAAATGCCGTAGGGGTGATGACCAGAAGCCGCAGCATGACGGGCGATACCGTGGAGGCGGCGCGCCAGGCCGGCACCGCGCTGACACTGATCGACGAGGCCGTGTCGCGTATCCAGCAGATGAACCAGCAGATCGCCACTGCGTCCGAGCAGCAGAGCTCGGTGGCCGAGGAGATCAACCGCAGCATTTCCAACATCCGCGACATCGCCGAACAGTCGGCAGCCGCCACCGAGCAGACCTCGGTGGCCAGCGTCGACCTGGCGCGCCTGGGCAGCGACCTGCAGCAGCAGGTCAACCGCTTCCGGGTCGCCTGAACCACGCGGCCCGATGCTCGCATCGGGCCGCCCCGCGACCTCTGGCCACGCCCGGATAACGCTAATTGATCTTATTTAAATTACGTTAGCCTGCTAATCTTGGCGCTTCGTTTACTGCCCGCCCGGATAGTCCCCCTCGATGTCGCCGCTCCAGCGCTGCCTGCTGCCCCTTCTGGCCCTGACCCTGATCGCCTGCGAGCAGCAACCGAACTTCACCGCGGCAGAACCCGGCGAAGCCCTTTCTGCCGGCGCCACCACGGTACGCAAGTTCGATCACAACGCCTTCTCCCAGCCGTCGGCCAATCTGGCGCCGAGCCGGCGTCTGGATTTTGCGGTGGGCAACAGCTTCTTCCGCAACCCCTGGGTGCCTGCGCCCGCCTCCACCACCGCGCGCGACGGCCTGGGCCCGCTGTTCAATACCAACGCCTGTCAGAACTGCCACCTCAAGGACGGCCGCGGTCATCCGCCCGAGCCGGGTGACCTCAGCGCAGCCTCCATGCTGGTGCGCCTGTCCATCCCGGCCGCAGCCGAGCATGCCGAGCTGCTGCAACGCCAGGGCGTGGTCGCCGAGCCCACCTACGGCACTCAGCTGCAGGACATGGCCAATCCCGGCGTGGCCGCCGAGGGCAAGGTGCGGGTGACCTACAGCAGCGTGCCGGTGCATTTTGCCGACGGCACGCGGGTGGAGCTGCGCAAACCGCAACTGGAGATCACCCAGCTCGGTTATGGCGACCTGCACCCGGACACCCTGTTCTCCACCCGTATCGCCCCGCCGATGATCGGCCTCGGCCTGCTCGAAGCCATCTCCGAGGCCGATATCCTGGCCAATGCCGACCCGGATGACGCCGATGGTGACGGCATTTCCGGTCGCCCCAACCTCGTCTGGGATCGCCAGCAGCAACGCACTGTGCTTGGCCGCTTCGGCTGGAAGGCCGGCCAACCCAACCTCAATCAGCAGAATGCCGACGCCTTCGCCAGTGACATGGGCCTGACCACCACGCTGATTGCACATGACAGCTGCACCCAGGCCCAGCCCGACTGTCTGGCGGCGGTCAACGGCGGCGTGCCGGAGGTCAGCGACAACATCCTCGCCAGCGTGCTGTTCTACAGCCGCAACCTCGGCGTGCCGGCGCGGCGCGACGTCGACGATCCGCAAGTGCTCAAGGGCAAGAGCCTGTTCCACCAGGCCGGCTGCCAGAAGTGCCATACGCCCAGTTTCAACACCTCGGCCGATGCCGCCGAGCCGGAACTGGCCAATCAGTTGATTCGCCCCTACACCGACCTGCTCCTGCACGACATGGGCGAGGGCCTGGCCGATGGCCGTGAGGAGTTCCTCGCCAGCGGCCGTGAGTGGCGTACGCCACCGCTGTGGGGTATCGGCCTGACCCAGGCGGTCAACGGCCACACCCAGTTCCTCCACGACGGTCGCGCCCGCAACCTGCTGGAAGCCATACTCTGGCACGGCGGCGAGGCCGAAGCGGCCAGGCAGCAGGTGCTGAAATTCGATGCCGATGAGCGAGCCGCGCTGCTCGCCTTCCTCAATTCCCTTTAAGGAGCCCGAGATGTTGCACAAGAGCCTGATCGCCTCCCTGCTCGGCCTGGCCCTGGTCGGCTGCGGCCAGCAGGATCAGACCGCCAAGGTCACCGGCGCCCTCACCGACGGCGTGTTGCTGCCGGCCTATACCAGCTGGCAGGAAGCCGATCGCCAACTGGCCGAGCGTGCCGCGGCCTTCTGCGCCGGCAGCGCCGATCTGCCCGCCGCGCGCCAGGCCTTTCTCGGTGCCATGAGCGCCTGGTCGGCGCTGCAACCGCTGATGCTCGGCCCGCTGGCCGAGGGTAACCGCGCCTGGCAGGTACAGTTCTGGCCGGACAAGAAGAACCTGGTGCAGCGCCAGGTCGAGGCGCTGCTCAAGAGCAGGCCGCAACTGACCCAGGCCGACCTGGCCAGCGCCAGTGTCGTGGTGCAGGGCCTGACTGCCTCCGAGTACGTGCTGTTCGACGCCGATATCGACCTGACCCAGGAAGAGCAGAAAGCCCGCTACTGCCCCTTGCTGCAGGCCATCGGTCAGCATCAGCAGGCCCTGGCCGCCGATATCGTGGCGCAATGGCAGGCTGACAAGAGCGGCATGGCCGCGCAGCTCAAGCAGTTCCCCAACGAGCGTTACGCCGACTCCAGGGAAGCGGTGGCAGAACTGCTGCGCGTTCAGGTCAGCGGCATCGACGGTCTGAAGAAGAAGCTCGGCGCGCCGCTCGGCCGCCAGACCAAGGGCATCGCCCAGCCCTACCAGGCCGAATCCTGGCGCAGCAGCGCCAGCCTGGCCAACCTCGGCTCGGCATTGGCCAGTGCCGAACGGCTCTGGCACGGCAACAACAAGGATGGCCTGCAATCGCTGCTGGGCAGCGACCAGGCCGAGCTGGTGCAGCGCATCGACGCCGCCTACCTCGACACCCGTCAGCGCCTGGCCGCTTTCGATCTGCCGCTGACCGAACTGCTGGCCAGCGAAGACGGCCGCAAGCAGCTGAACGAGCTGTACGACAGCCTCAACCGCCTGCATCGCCTGCAGGAAAGCGACCTGGCCAAGGCGCTCGGCGTACAGATCGGCTTCAACGCCCACGACGGGGACTGACGCATGCACCGCAGAACCTTTCTCGGTCTCGGCGCCGCCGCGGCCAGCCTGGCGGCAGCGGGCGCCTTCGGCGGCTGGACGCTGTTCGGCCCCTCGGGACAACCGCTGCTGCTGTCGGCCCGTGACGATGCCGATGGCAAGCACTACGCGGTCGGTTATCGCCTGGACGGCCAGCGCGCCTTCGCCACTCTGGTGAGCGAACGCTGCCACGATGTGGTGCCGCACCCGGCCTTGCCGCTGGCGCTGTTCGTCGGCCGTCGCCCGAGCACCGAAAGCTACCTGATCGACACCCGCGACGGTCGCCTGCTGCAAACGCTCGCCTCGCCAGCCGGGCGCCACTTCAACGGCCATGCAGTGTTCCACAAGGGCGGCGAGTGGCTGTACGCCACCGAGAACGACACCACCGAACCGGGTCGCGGCGTGCTCGGCGTCTATCGCCTGGAAGGTGAACGACTGCAACGCGACGGCGAACACGGCACGCACGGCGTCGGCCCGCACCAGCTGCTGTGGATGCCCGATGGCGAAACCCTGGTGGTGGCCAACGGCGGCATCCGCACCGAAGCGGAAAGCCGCGTCGACATGAATCTCGATGCCATGCAGGCCAGCCTGGTGCTGATGCGCCGCGACGGCAGCCTGGTCAGCCAGGAGTATCTGGCCGACCAGCGCAACAGCATCCGCCACCTGGCCGTGGCCCGCGACGGCACCGTGGTCAGCGGCCAGCAGTACATGGGCGACATGCACGATGCCGTGCCGCTGCTGGCGATCAAACGCCCCGGCCAGCCGTACCAGCCCTTCGCCCTCGGCGAGACGCAGCGCGCGGCGATGAACCAGTACACCGCCAGCGTGGCCATCCACGACGAGCTGCGCCTGCTGGCGATGACCGCACCGCGCGGCAACCGCTTCTTCATCTGGGATCTGGACAGCGCCGAAGTGCGTCTCGACGTGCCGCTGCCTGACTGCGCAGGCGTCGGCGCGGTGGCCGATGGCTTCGTCGTCACGTCTGGCCAGGGCCGTTGCCGCCTGTACGATTGCCGCGGCGCGCGCATCGTCACCAACGCCCTGCAGCTACCGGCCGGCCTGTGGGACAACCACCTGCGCCTGGCCTGAGCCGGGCTCAGGCGCTGCCACGCTCGATCAGCTCGCAGCCCACGTCCATTCGCAGCGGCTGACGCGCAGCCGCCGGTTCGGCAATACGCGCCAGCAGCGCTTCGGCAATGGCGCAGCCGATACGCGGCCCGTCCACCCGCACGGTAGACAGTGGCGGATGGGTATGCGCCGCGCTGGAAAGATCGCCAAAGCCCATCACCGCCAGATCCTCGGGGATGCGCAGGCCACGGCTCAGCGCTTCGGCCATCACCCCTTGCGCCACCGTATCGGAACTGCACACCACCACCTCCCCGGCAGCGCCCTCCTGCAGCAGGCGCGTCAGCCCCTCGCGGCCGACCGCGAGCGTCGCCGGTGCCGGCAGAATCTGCGCTGTCACCGGCGCAACAAACCTGCCCCTGCAGCGCCGCGACCAGGCTGCGATAACGGCGCAAGCCACGTGGATCATCGATGCCGACCGCCGACACCCGACGGTAGCCCTTGCCGAGCAGATAGAGCGCCACCGCCTGGCCGACGGCCTCGTGCGAGAAGCCGACCAGCATGTCCAGCGGCCGTTCGCACAGGTCCCAGGCCTCGACCAGCGGAATGCCGACCCGCGCCAGGCGCTCGCGACTGGCCTGGGTGTGCTCGGTACCGGTCAGCACGATGCCGTCCGGGCGCCGCCCCAGCACCGCTTCGAGCAGCGCCTCCTCCTGCTCGGGACGGTAGCCGGTCAGGCCCAGCAGGGTCTGATAGCCGGCGGCAGCCAGGCGGTCGGTCAGCGCCTGCACGGTGTCGGCGAAGATCGAGTTGGCGATGGTCGGCAGGAAGATCGCCACCAACCGACTGCGGCTGGATGCCAGAGAGCCGGCGGCGAGGTTGGGTACATAGCCAGTCGCCCGCACGGCCTCCAGCACACGTTTGCGGGTCGCATCGGTGACCACCTCGGGGCGACCGAGGGCGCGCGATACGGTAATCGGCGACACCCCAGCCACCCTGGCGACATCGATCAGCGTTGGTGCCGTGCTGCTGCGAATGCCCATCGCTTTCCTGCCCATGTCCTGCCTCCCGCATGCGAGCGCCCTGCATGGAAGGCGCTTGATTTGAATCGAGATACGTTGTCATACAACTTTAGTCATATAGGCCGAAGCGATATCGCCCCGCCCTCTGCCCGACGGCGTGACCACGGGCAGCGCACGGCCCATGCGAAACGCCACAAAGCATCGCGTTAGAGCAGCTCACTCCAGAATCTCGCTGACCTTCCAGCAATCGACGGCGCACGCGCGAAGTCGAGCGACAGGCGCAGCACATGGCTGGTTTTCCCCCTGCTCACGTTGACATTGCTCAGGCGGGTGCTGATAATCGAGCCAAGTCATACGACAACGTATGACAACCAATAACAACAAGCAACAAGAGTCCAGGCCCCGCCATGACCACGACCTCCAGCGAACTGCGTCCCTTCAATCGCCTGCTGCTGACCGGCGCTGCCGGTGGGCTGGGCAAGGTACTGCGCCAGCGCCTGCGCCCCTACGCCAACATCCTGCGCCTGTCCGACATCGGCGAGATGGCCCCTGCCGAAGGCCCGCATGAAGAAGTGGTGCGCTGCGACCTGGCCGACAAGGCGGGCGTGCATCAACTGGTCGAAGGCGTCGACGCCATCCTGCACTTCGGCGGCGTCTCGGTCGAGCGCCCGTTCGAGGAAATCCTCGGCGCCAATATCTGTGGCGTCTTCCACATCTACGAAGCCGCCCGCCGCCATGGCGTGAAACGCGTGGTGTTCGCCAGCTCCAACCATGTCATCGGTTTCTACAAACAGGACCAACGGCTCGACGCCAACAGCCCACGGCGCCCGGACGGCTACTACGGCCTGTCCAAGTCATACGGCGAGGACATGGCCAGCTTCTACTTCGATCGCTACGGCATCGAGACCGTCAGCATCCGCATCGGCTCCTCGTTCCCCGAGCCGGCCAACCGCCGGATGATGAGCACCTGGCTGAGCTACGACGACCTTACCCAACTGATCGAACGCAGCCTCTATACCGAGAACGTCGGCCACACCGTGGTCTATGGCATGTCGGCCAATCGCGAGGTGTGGTGGGACAACAGCCAGGCCGCGCACCTGGGCTTCACCCCCAAGGACAGCTCGGAAGTGTTCCGCGACAAGGTCGAAGCGCAACCCATGCCGGCCGCCGACGATCCGGCGCGCATCTACCAGGGCGGCGCCTTCGTGGCGGCCGGCCCGTTCGGCGACGACTAAGACAACGCCTCACCGCCCGAGCCATGACAACAACCAGAGCGCCCCAGCCATGACAGCCGAACTGATTGTCGATGCGCGCAACGCCACGGGCGAATGCCCGGTTTGGAACACAGCCGAACAGGCTCTTTACTGGGTCGATATTCCTGCCGGACGCCTGTATCGCTGGTCCGCCGCCACTGGCCAGACGCAGAGCTGGCAGGCCGAGGAAATGCTCGCCTGCATCGCCCTGCATCCGGCAGGCGGCTGGCTCGCCGGTATGCAGAGCGGCATCTTTCATCTGCAGCCACAAGACGATGGCAGTCTGAAGGCCGAGCGGCTGGCGCAGGTCGAGCACGCCCGCCCGCACATGCGTTTCAACGATGGTCGCTGCGACCGTCAGGGCCGTTTCTGGGCCGGCAGCATGCTGCTGGACATGGCTGCAGGTACCGCCGCAGGCGCGCTGTATCGCTACGACGGCCAGCTGCAACAGGTGCTCGACGACCTCATCGTGCCCAACGGCCTGGCCTTCAGTCCCGATGGCCGCACGATGTATCTGTCCGACTCGCATCCCTCGGCGCAGGCCGTGTGGGCCTTCGATTACGACACCGACAGCGGCACGCCGCACGACCGTCGCCTGTTCATCGACATGAAACAGCACCCCGGCAGGCCGGACGGCGCCGCCGTGGACGTCGATGGCTGCTACTGGATCTGCGGCAACGACGCAGGCCTGGTGCACCGCTTCACACCGGATGGTCGCCTGGATCGCTCACTGGCCGTACCGGTGAAGAAGCCCGCCATGTGCGCTTTTGGCGGCGCCAATCTGGACACCCTGTTCGTCACCTCGATCCGCCCTGGCGGCGATATCTCCGACCAGCCACTGGCCGGCGGCGTGTTCGCCCTCAGGGCCGGCGTGAGTGGTATCGAGGAGCCTGCCTTCATCCCCTGATTCGCTTCACCCCGGGCCATTCGCGGCACCGGCTGCAACGCTGCTCACCAACAACAACAAGACGGAGTTTCCGCATGAACCTCAAACGCAAGTTGCTTCTCGCCACACTTCCTTTAGCGCTCGGTCTGTCTTCCTTCGTACAGGCCGAGACGACCCTGAAGATTGCCGAAATCCATCCTGCCGGCTACCCGACCGTAGTGGCCATGGAGAACCTCGGCAAGAAACTGGAAGCCGCCACCCATGGTGAAATCAAGTCACGCATGTTCGCAGGCGGGGTACTGGGTTCCGAGAAGGAAGTGATCGAACAGACCCAGATCGGCGCCGTGCAGCTGACCCGCGTCAGCCTCGGTTCGGTCGGCCCGGTGGTACCTGCCACCAACGTGTTCAACATGCCGTTCGTGTTCCGCGACATCGACCATATGCGCAAGGTAGTCGACGGTGAGATCGGTCAGGAAATTCTCGACGCCATCACCAATTCCGACTTCAACATGGTCGGCCTGGCGTGGATGGAAGCCGGCAGCCGCAGCCTCTATACCAAGAAGCCGGTACGCAAGCTGGAAGACCTCAAGGGCATGAAGATCCGCGTGATCGGCAACCCCCTGTTCATCGACACGCTCAACGCCATGGGCGCCAATGGCATCGCCATGGATACCGGCGAAATCTTCAGCGCCCTGCAGAGCGGCGTGATCGACGGCGCCGAGAACAACTCGCCGACCCTGCTTGAGCACAACCACTTCCGTGCGGCCAAGTATTACACCCAGACCCATCACCTGATCCTCCCCGAGCCGCTGCTGATGTCCAAGACCACCTGGAACAAGCTCACCCCCGAGCAACAGGAGCTGGTCAGGAAGCTGGCCAAGGAAGCCCAGCTGGAAGAGCGCGACCTGTGGGTCGCCAAGGAAAAGGCCAGCGACGAGAAGCTCAAGGCTGAAGGCGTCGAGTTCATCGAAGTCGACACCAAGCCCTTCTACGACGCCACAGCCCCGGTCCGTGAGAAGTACGGCGCGCAGTTCGCCGAACTGATCCAGCGCATCGAAGCCGTTCAGTAATCCACGCGCAAGCGCGCGGCGCCGGCTCCCTGCCCGCGCCGCGCCACCGGTGAAGCCTCATGAAAAACCTGGTTCTGGGCGTCAATGACGTCATCTACCGCGCCTGTATCGCGACCGCCGGCCTGGCCATCGTGATCATGGCCCTGATCATCCCCTGGGGCGTGTTCAGCCGTTACGCACTGGGCCAGGGCCTCGGCTGGCCCGAGCCGATCGCCATCCTGCTGATGGTGCTGTTTACCTTCGTCGGCGCCGCTGCCAGCTACCGCGCCGGCGCGCACATGGCCGTGCAGGTGCTGAGCGATCGCCTGCCCGACGTGGCACAGCCCTTTCTCACCCTGTTCGTCCGCCTGGCCATGGCCGCCATCGCCCTGTTCATGCTGATCTGGGGCTACAAGCTGTGCGTCGCCACCTGGAACCAGTACCTCAGCACCCTGACCTGGATGCGTGTCGGCGTCAGCTATGCGCCGATTCCCCTGGGCGGCCTGATCACCCTGCTGTTCGTCATCGAGCAACTGCTGTACGGCGACCAGAGCAAGCGCCGGGTCGTCGACTACGAGAACTGCGAAGATTCCAAGGAGTCCGTGTAATGGATGCCGCCATCCTGCTGGGCAGCTTCATTGCCCTGATCCTGTTGCGCGTCCCGGTCGCCTATGCCCTCGGCCTGGCCACCCTGGTCGGTGCCTGGTACATCGACATCCCGCTGCACGCGGTGATGATCCAGATCGCCGGCGGCGTGAACAAATTCTCCCTGCTGGCCATCCCCTTCTTCGTCCTGGCCGGCGCGATCATGGCCGAAGGCGGCATGGCGCGGCGCCTGGTGGCCTTCGCCGGTGTGCTGGTGGGTTTCGTCCGCGGCGGCCTGTCGCTGGTCAATATCACCGCCTCGACCTTCTTCGGCGCCATCTCCGGCTCCTCCCTGGCCGATACCGCCTCGGTCGGCTCGGTGCTGATCCCGGAAATGGAAAAGAAGGGCTATCCGCGCGAATTTTCCACCGCGGTCACCGTCTCCGGCTCGGTGCAGGCGCTGCTCACCCCGCCCAGCCACAACTCGGTGATCTACTCCCTGGCTGCCGGCGGCACGGTGTCCATCGCCGCGCTGTTCGTCGCCGGCATCGGCCCGGGCCTGCTGCTCAGCGCCACCATGGCCACGCTGTGCCTGCTGTTCGCACGCAAGCGCAACTACCCCAAGGGCGAGGTCATTCCGCTGCGCCAGGCGCTGAAGATCTGCGTCGAGGCGCTGTGGGGCCTGATGACCATGGTGATCATCCTCGGCGGCATCCTCAGTGGCGTGTTCACCGCCACCGAGTCGGCCGCCGTGGCCGTGGTCTGGGCCTTCTTCGTCACCATGTTCATCTACCGCGACTACAAGTGGAGTGAACTGCCGAAGATGCTGCACCGCACGGTGCGCACCCTGTCGATCGTGATGATCCTCATCGCCTTCGCCGCCAGCTTCGGCTACATCATGACCCTGATGCAGATTCCGTCGAAGATCACCACGGCCTTCCTGACCCTGTCGGACAACCGTTACGTGATCCTCATGTGCGTCAACTTCATGCTGCTGATGCTGGGCACGCTGATGGACATGGCGCCGCTGATCCTGATCCTCACCCCGATCCTGCTGCCGGTGGTGACCTCCTTCGGGGTCGATCCGGTGCATTTCGGCATGATCATGCTGGTCAATCTCGGTATCGGTCTGATCACGCCACCGGTCGGTGCGGTACTCTTCGTCGGCGCCGCCATCGGCAAGGTCAGCATCGAGAACACGGTCAAGGCGCTGCTGCCCTTCTATGTCGCGCTGTTCGCCGTGCTGATGGCGGTCACCTATATCCCGGCCATCTCGCTATGGCTGCCGAGCGTGGTGCTCTGATTCGCCGCCCTGCTTGCAGGGCCCGCTGTGCCCAACCCGAGCCGCCTTCTGGCGGCTCCTCGCTTTGTAAGGATGCTTTGCTTCGCCATGCCTGCCACCGCGTTCCCCCGGCATATCGCCGCGCTGATCCTCGCCACCCTGGCCTGCTCCTTCGCCGGCAACCATATCGCCGCACGCATCGCCTTCGATCATGAGGCTGGTCTGCTGCTGGCGATTCTCTGCCGTTCCGGAGTGACTTTCCTGGTGCTCACCGCGCTGGTGCTGTGGCAGCACGACTCGCTGCGCCTGAGCCGCGCCACCTGGGGCTGGCAGCTGGTACTGGGCCTGCTGATCGCGGTGCAGAGCTTCTGCATCTACTCGGCGGTGGCGCGCATTCCGGTAGGCCTGGCGCTGCTGGTGGTGAACCTCTCGCCGATCCTTCTGGCGCTGCTCACCTGGGCACTCGGCGGCCCGGCACCGACCCGCCGCGCGGCACTGATCATGGGCGTGATCCTGTTCGGCCTGGTGCTGGTACTGGACGTACCGGCGCGCCTGGCCGGCCCGGGCGTCATCGACGAAGGCTGGGTCGAAGGCGTGCTGTTCAGCCTGACGGCGGCGGCGGTATTCGCCGTGGCCCTGTGGATCACCGAGCATCGCCTGTCAGCCATGCCCGGACGAGTGCGCAGCATGCTGACCATGGCGGTGGTGTTCAGCGCCTCGGCCCTGGCCGGCGCCAGCGGTGCGCTGCCCGGCGGCCTCGGCCTACCCAACGCCCTGGCCGGCTGGCTTGCCCTGGCGGTGCTGGTGCTGCTCTATGGCACTGCCTTCTCGCTGCTGTTCATACTCATGCCGCGCCTGGACATCGCGCGCAATGCGCCGGTGATGAACATGGAACCGGTGGCCGGCATGCTGTTCGGCTGGTTGATCCTCGGCCAGTTGCTCGGCGCGCTGCAGGTAGTCGGCGGAATGATCGTGGTCGGCGGCATCATCGCCCTGGCCTACCGCCGCTAAGGTGCCGTGGGGCCGAGGTTGTGCGCACCGAGAACTCCGCACTGAGGCTGGTGCGCACGGCACACCCTACGGCCGTCGGCGCCCGAGGCCATGGGCCCTCAGCCGTGCAGCGCCTCGGCTTCGGCGGCCTCGTGCGCCTGGCGCAGACGCTCGCGGCTGTTGGTCAGGTGCAGACGCATGGCAGCGCGTGCCGCCTCGGCATCCTGGCGCGCGATGGCTTCGAAGATCTGCTCGTGCTCGCGCTCCAGCCGCGCCATGTAATGGGTCTGATCGTCACGCGCCAGGCTGGCGGAATTGACCCGGGTACGCGGGATGATGCTGGTACCCAGATGGCTGAGGATATCGGTGAAGTAGCGGTTGCCGGTGGCCTCGGCGATGCGCAGGTGGAACTGGAAGTCCGAGGACACCGCATCGCTGGCATGCGCAGCGCTCTCGTTGATGGCGTCCAGCGCCTCACGAATGGCTTTGAGCTGCGCATCGCTGCGGCGCTGCGCCGCCATGCCGGCGGACTCCACTTCCAGGCTGATGCGCAATTCGAGAATCGCCAGTATGTCGCGCAGGGTGACGATGGTCGCCGGGTCGATGCGAAAACCGCTGGCGCTGGGCGTGTCGAGTACGAAGGTGCCGATGCCGTGGCGGGTTTCCACCAGCCCGGCCGCCTGCAGCCGCGACAGCGCCTCACGCACCACGGTGCGGCTGACGCCCTGCTCTTCCATGATCGCCGACTCGGTCGGCAGCTTCTCACCGCGCTTGATATGCCCATCGCGAATGCGTTGCGACAGCTCGGCCACCAGCTCCTGGGCCAGACTGCGGTGCTTGCGACGAGCACGGGGTTGAGCGTTCTGCATTTCCATGGTGGACGACTTCTCGACTGGAGGCTTTGCCGTAATGATAGCCCAGCAGTTGTACGATGACACTATGAATTCCCGACATCAACCGCCCCAGGAACGCCAAATGCCTACGACTCTGCTGACCCTGCGCGATAGCCTGACACAATTGACCCTCGCCCCGGAACTGGGCGCAAGTCTGGTCAACTGGGTGCGTCTGAGCGATGGTCGAGCACTGCTTCGGCATAGCGACGAACAGGCGCTGGACGCCGCCAACCCTAGACGCCTGGCCTGCTACCCGTTGCTGCCCTGGTCCAATCGCATCGGCGGCGGCGGCTTCGCTACGCCTGCCGGCTGGCAGTCTCTGAGCGCCAATACCGACCATGAGCCTCTGCCGATTCATGGCAGCGCCTGGCAGCAGCCCTGGCAGGTAGTCGACGTGACATCCGACAGCGCAAGCCTGCAACTCGATAGCCAAGTACCCTTCCCCTACCGCGCCACGCTGCAGGTTGGTTTGGCGAACGGCTGCCTGCGCCTGAGCCTGCACGCCACCCACCTGGGCCAGCAGCCCACCTGGTATGGCCTCGGCCTGCATCCTTATCTGCCGCGTACGACGCATACCCGCGTGCAAGCCAAAGCTGACGGCGTCTGGTTATGTGGCGAAGACAAACTTTCCAGTCACTGGGTCGAATTACCCGAGGCCTGGAACTTCGCCGAACCGAGATTGTTGCCGCAGCAACTTGTCGACAATGCCTTCAGCCATTGGCCGGGCGACGCTCGCATCATTCAGACGGACGCCGGTTATCAACTTGTCTGCCATGCGCACGGCGCCGATGTATTTCTATTGTTCTGCCCGCAGGGGCAGAACTTCTTCTGTTTCGAACCGGTCACCCACCCGGTCAACGCGCATCATCTGCCGCAGCGCCCGGGGCTGCAGTTGCTGGCCCCGGGGCAAACTTGCCGGTTGCATTTCAGCCTGCAATATCAGGCGCTGGCGGGCTGATCACTGGACATCCGCAAGGCGTTGGCGATAATACGCGCCGGTTGCACCGTGCAACTTTTTCCATAAGAAAGTTACAGATAGATAACTAGCCGACGTGAACGGAAAAGGATGCGAAGCCTTAAACTTTGCCGCCTCTACCCCCGCTTCCAACAGGCGCCTCCCGATCGATTCCTGACCGCAGCAGTGAAAGCAGGTGTTTCACGTGTCGTGTGGGTCGATCACAACCTACAGGTATAACTCGTGACGAAAGACGAACTGCGCGCCGAACTCGAGCGCCAGGCGCAGCGTTACAAGGATGTATACGGCGGTGAAGTCATCACCTATGCCGCTCAACCGGACCCTGACCGCAAACCCTGGCGCAAGAGACCCAGCCTGCTCGACCAGGCCTTCGAGAAAGAGATCGAGAAAATCGAGAAGGAACGCCAGGAAAGGAAGGAAGCGGCCGGCGAATACGAATGACGCCCTGAGCGTGCCCTGCAGCCGCACAACCTGCGGCCGCAGTATCACCTAGGTTCTGTACGAAAGTAGTCGAGCGAAGGTCAGGCGATACCGATGGCGGCCCCGCAAAAAACAGGTGAGGAACGGACTGGGCTCGCACTCGAGTTTACGAGCTGTAAATGAGCATTCCGAACCTGTTTTTAACGAAGCATCACCGAGCGCAGGCACTTTCCGTACAGAACCTAGCGTTTTCTGCCACCCATCAGCGACCCCATCAGCCCTCGCACCAGTTGCCGGCCAAGCTGGTTGGCCGCCTGGCGCAAGGCGCTTTTCATCGCGCCGCCGAGCAAATCGCCGGCCATCTGGCCCAGACCCGGCTCCTGCGCTGCGGCCCTGGTCTTCGTACTCGCCTGTGCGGGTGCCTCGGCGGACGCCTGGCTGGCGCGGGCGGTAAGCAGTTCGTAGGCCGACTCGCGGTCGACGGGCTTGTCATAGCGCCCGGCAAGCGATGACTGGCGCACCAGCAGCGCACGCTCGGCCTCGCTCAGCGGGCCGATGCGCGACTGCGGCGGTGCGATGGCCACGCGCTGAACCATCGCCGGCGTACCCTTGTCTTCCAGGGTGCCGACCAGAGCCTCACCTATGCCCAACTCCGTGAGAACGCTCAACGTGTTGAACGCAGGGTTGGGGCGAAAACCGTCGGCCACGGCGCGCAGGGCCTTCTGCTCCTTGGCCGTGAACGCGCGCAGGCCATGCTGGATGCGCAACCCCAGCTGGGCCAGCACATCGTCCGGCAAATCGCCTGGCGACTGGGTGACGAAATACACCCCGACGCCCTTGGAGCGGATCAACCGCACCACCTGTTCCAGACGCTCCTGCAGGGCCCTGGGCGTGCCCTGAAAAAGCAGGTGCGCCTCATCGAAAAACAGCGCCAGCAGCGGTTTGTCGGCGTCGCCACGCTCCGGCAACTGCTCGAACAGCTCGGCCAGCAGCCATAGCAGAAAGGTCGCGTAGACCTTGGGCGCCTCATGAACCAGACGCGTGGCGTCGAGCAGGTGCACGCGCCCGCGGCCGTCGCGGTCCGGGTGCAACAGGTCTTCGAGCTGCAACGCCGGCTCGCCGAACAGCGCTTCGGCGCCCTGCTGCTCCAGCCCCGCCAGACGGCGCAGCAGCGCCTGGGCAGAGCTACTGGTGAACAGCGCGACATCTTCGCCGAGCACCTGCGGATTGTCCTTGAGATGGCCGAGCAGCGCTTTCAGGTCCTTCAGGTCGAGCAGCAGCAGGCCCTCGCGATCGGCCACCTTGAACGCGGCATAGAGCGCGGCCTGCTGACTGTCGGTCAATTCGAGCAGTGCGCCAAGCAGCAGCGGCCCCATCTCGCTGAGCGTGGTGCGCAAAGGGTGGCCGCTGCGGCCATGCACGTCCCACAGGGTCACCGGGTACGCCTGCGCCTGGTAATCGAGCCAGGGCATGCTGGCGATGCGTTCGGCGATCTTGCCCTGCGGCGCACCGGCAGCGCCGAGGCCGCACAGATCGCCTTTGACATCGGCAGCGAACACCGCCACCCCGGCATCGCTGAAGCTTTCAATCAAGCGTTGCAGGGTCACCGTCTTGCCGGTGCCGGTGGCGCCCGCAACAAGGCCGTGGCGATTGCCCAGACGCAGCGGCTGCCCCACCGCCTGTCCATCACTGCCCGCACCCAATACCAACTGCGCATTCAAAGACATCTGCCATCCCCTGGAAGCTCTATCGTGGCCAAGCGCGTCAAGCGCAGCCGTGCCCCACAAGACTGGTTGCAGCGCCGTGCGGACGCAAGATCGCATGAGCAAAAACCTGCAGCCACACAGCCCGATTGCGCCCGCGCTGAAGGCGGCCGTCTCGCGGGTATCGGCGCGAAGGTGCGCGGATGCGCAGCAGCAGGCCATGAAAAAGGCGCCGTAGCGCCCTTGGTGGTCAATCCTGCTCGGGCTTCGGCGCCTGCTCCTGCAGCTGCCGCCACAGCTCGGCCGCCTCGGCGAACTCGGTGCCGTCCTCGTCGCTGAGCGCATCAGGGTCGTAACGACGCACGCAGCCCTCGCCCAGGGTCGGCGGCGCCTTGGAGGTCGCCTTGTCCAGTGGATCGCTCATCGCTTCCATCCTCAACCGATGCTCAGTTCGCCCTGCTCGTGCTGGGCGAACTCCTTGACCGCGCGCAGCACGTCGCAGCGGCTGATCTGCCCGACCAGACGCCCGTGCTCGATCACCGGCAAACGCCGGCGCCGGCCACGCAGGAAGCGCTCGGACAGCTCGATGATGTCCGCCTCGGGCGTCACCGTCTCCACCTCGGTGGTCATGTACGTGCTGACCGTCCCGCCGGTCGCCTCGTAATACGCCCCGGAGAGAATGCCACGCAAGCAGTCGCCCTCCGACAGCAGGCCGATCAGGTGGCCCTGGGAGTCGACCACCGGAGCACCGGAAATTCGGTGTTCCAGCAGCCGGTTGATGGCGGTGAACAGATCGGTATCCGATCTGAAGGTCACCAGATGGCGAGTCATGTAGTCGCGCACCTTGATGGACTTGAGCATGGCCGTTCTCCTCTGACGTGCATCAGGCCGGCCACGCAGCAAGATCAGTCGAACACCACCGTCTTGTTGTCGTGCACCAGCACTCGGTCTTCCAAGTGATAGCGTAGCCCACGCGCCAGCACCATCTTCTCTACGTCCTTGCCCAGGCGCACCATTTCCTCGATATCGTCGCGATGGGTCACGCGCACCACGTCCTGTTCGATGATCGGTCCCGCATCCAGTTCTTCGGTAACGTAATGAGATGTTGCACCGATCAGCTTCACGCCACGCAGCGAGGCCTGGTGATAGGGCTTGGCGCCCACGAAGGACGGCAGGAAGCTGTGATGGATGTTGATCACGCGCTGGGCGAACTCGGCGCACAGCGCTGGCGGCAGGATCTGCATGTAGCGCGCCAGGACGATGACGTCGGCGCGATGCTCCTTGACCAGACGCTCCACCTCGGCAAAGGCCGGCGCCTTGTCCCGGGGGTCGACCGGCACGTGGAAGTACGGGATACCGTGCCACTCGACCATGCTGCGCAGGTCGTCATGGTTGGCGATCACGCAGGGAATCTCGCAATCGAGTTCGTTGCTGTGCCAGCGGTGCAGCAGATCGGCCAGGCAGTGCGACTCGCGGCTGGCCATCAGCACCACGCGTTTCTTCTGCGCCGAGTCGGTGATGCGCCACTCCATGGAAAACTCGCGGGCGATCGGCGAGAAGGCCTGCTTGAACCCATCCAAGTCGAACGGCAGGGAATCGGCACGAATTTCGTGACGCATGAAGAACCAGCCACTCTGCGTATCGGAGTGGTGGCTGGCTTCGGTAATCCAGCCGTTATAGGTGGCGAGAAAATTACTGACTTTGGCAACGATGCCGACGCGGTCGGGGCAGGAAATCACCAATCTGAACGTGCGCATAACTAAAATCCCAATGGCGGCGCATAAAGCCGGGCATTGTAACGATACCCCGGCAAAACTGCAGTAGGCCCTGACCACAGACGCGCGGCGCGAGCGGATGGATAATGCACTATTGCAGCGCACAGGAAACTTCCCGGGCTATTTGCAATACTCGATTTATTCAGCTGTGATGACACAAAGGGTTGCACTGCGCTGCAGTAATTTCATGGCTCGCTGTTTACTTGTTTTTAAGGCCTGACTATTATTGGAGCACTGTTCACTGTCACAGACTTATTCACGCCAAGGTAATGCCCATGTCGCTGATCAACGAATACCGCGCCACCGAAGAAGCCATCAAGGAACTGCAAGAGCGCCTGAAGAACCTGTCGCAAGACGACAAACTGAAAAAAGAACTGGAATTCGAAGGCAAGCTGCGCACCCTGATGGGCGAATATCAGAAGTCGCTGCGCGACATCATTGCCCTGCTCGATCCCGAAGCCAAGTCCGCCAAGGGCGCTCGTGCCGCCAAGCCTGCCGCGACCAAGCGCGCACGCAAGGTCAAGCAGTACAAGAACCCGCACAGCGGCGAAGTGATCGAAACCAAAGGCGGCAATCACAAGACGCTGAAAGAGTGGAAAGCCAAGTGGGGCGCCGACGTCGTAGAAGGTTGGGCCACGCTGCTGGGCTAATTCCAGAGTGACACAGCAAAAACGCCAGCCCTGCTGGCGTTTTTTATTGCCGATATTTTTCTCCTGCCCTGGGTAAAAACAGCTTTGGGCAATTCCCGGCGCCACGCCATGCCCGCGTTCAAGTTGGGAAGTTCTGAAAAGCCCCGTCACCGTCACTCCCGCAACAACCGTAGAATCGGCACCAAGGTGCCATCTGGACGGAAAGGCAATCCCTTTCAGAGTGTCTAGGCCGGCACATCGGGTTGGCGATTGCAGCAATAATGCCGAGTCGGCGAAAAGTTCCCGCCTCTTACACTTTTCTTACGAATCCCTGTTTTGCAAAAGTCCCTTGGCATAGCGCGGGTATTTCTTCTGCGCACTCAGATGCCGGAAGGGCCGATGGAAAAACGCGCCTGCACTTGTTCTGCATACGCCCGCCACTGCTGCAGAAGTTGCAGTTGCTCCGGCCTGTCGCAGTCGCGGCACAACTGCTCGAGTGCTGCATGAAATTGCGCCAGCGTATTGGGCGCGCCGAACTGCGGATCGCTCAGCCGTTGCCGGCAGAAATCCGTCCAGCGCTGACGTTCGGCGGTTGAAAGGCTGTCGGGAAAGTTGCGCGCGCGATAACGGAACAGCAACTCCGGTAGTCGCGCATCGTCGAACGGCCATTGATCCTTGGCCAATGCCTGCGGTTGCGCACTGCGCACCTGCTCGCACAAGCGCCGATCACGATCGCCGATAAAGCCGTCGTAGAGCTGCTGCTCCGGGTCGCTGCTGCCTGTGAAGGACTCTTCGTGGTAGATGGCAGGAAGCTTGTCCCGCCAACGCGCCTGTGTATTCTTCAGCATCTCGGCGTTACGCTCGCAGACCGACCAATCCAGCTGCAGGCGCTGCCGATCCGGCTCGCGCAGAACCGACAACGGCGCCACCACCGGACAGCGATTGATATGCAGCAGCTTCAACGGCACCGGCGCCTCACCTTCGGCGAGGGCCTCGCGACGCGTGTAGAGGCGGCTGCGCAGCGTCTCGGCATCCAGCTCCAGCAGGGGCGCCGGATCGGCCTGCAGGTCGCAGACGATCAGGGCGTTGCGATTGCGCGGGTGCCAGGCCAGCGGCAATACGGGCGCCAGGTAGTGGCGCGCCGCGGAAAAGCGTCCGGAAACGTGCAGCACAGGCTGCAGCAGGCGAATCTGATCCATCACCCGCTGCTTGCTGCGCAGCTGATAGAGAAAGTCGTAGAGCCTTGGCTGCCGCTCACGCAGCAGGCGCGCCAGGCCGATGGTGGCACGCACGTCGGACAAGGCATCGTGGGCCTGGCCGTGATCGATGCCGTTGGCCTGGGTCAGCCGCTCCAGCTTGAGCGACACGCGCCCGTCCTCTTCGGGCCAGGCGATGCCCTCGGGCCGTAGTGCGTAGGCGGTACGCACCAGATCGATCAGGTCCCAGCGACTGTTGCCGCCCTGCCATTCGCGCGCATAGGGGTCGAAGAAGTTGCGATAGAGGCTGTAACGCGTGACCTCGTCATCGAAGCGCAGGCTGTTGTAGCCGGCGCCGCAGGTGCCGGGAGCCGAAAGTTCGGCGTGCACGCGGGTCATGAACTCGCCCTCGTCCAGCCCCAGCTGCAGCAGGCGCTGCGGGTCGATGCCGGTCACCAGGCAGGCAGCCGGGTGCGGCAGGATGTCGTCGCCGGGCCGGCAGTAGAGGTTCAGGGGCTCGCCGATCTCGTTGAGCGCCTCGTCGGTGCGGATGCCCGCCACCTGCAGCGGACGATCGCAACGCGGATTGATGCCGGTGGTCTCGTAGTCGTACCAGAAGATGCTGGAAGTCATTGGCGGTTCCGTACCCAACGCAGAATTGCCGGCAGTCTATCATTCACCTCCAGGCTCACCGCCGCCGGCCAAAGCATGAACCAGCGCACAGCTGCCACACGAGCGGACGCGCTGCACTTGTGGGGCAAACGCCCCAGCCACTAGCATGAAAGCCCCACCCCTCCACTCTGTGTACAAGGATGCAATCATGAGTGACGCGATCACCCCCAACCCCTACGCTGCGCCCGCCAGCAACCTGCAGCAGCCGTCGCCTGATCATGCGCCGAGCATCGAAGAGGCCCTGGCGCGTGGTTACGATTTCAGCATCGGCGCACTGCTGAGCGAGTCCTGGAGCAAGGTCAAGGGCACCAAGGGCATCATCATCGGCGGCTTCCTGGTGTTCTACGTGGTGTTGCTGGCCGCCTCCTTCATCCTCGGCGGCGTGCTCGGCATCTTCGGCGCCCTGAGCGACAACCTGTTCATGGTCTTCGTAGGCGAGATCCTGATTTCGCTGCTGGCCTCGGCACTGGCCTACCCCTTCATGGCCGGCATCAACATGGTCGGCATCCGCCGCGCCGCCGACCAGTCGCTGAGCTTCAACGAGATCTTCAGCCACTTCGGCCGCACCGTGCCGCTGATCATCACCGCCGTGGTGATGATGCTGCTGATCTATCTCGGCTTGATCCTGCTGCTGATCCCCGGCATCTACCTGGGCGTGGCCTATCTGCTGGCCATCCCGCTGGTGGTCGAGCGCGGCCTGTCGCCCTGGCAGGCGCTGGAAGCCTCGCGCAAGGCCATCACCCAGCACTGGTTCAAGGTCTTCGGCCTGTTCATCGTGCTCGGCCTGATCGTCATCGTCAGCGCCCTGCCGCTGGGCATCGGCCTGGTGTGGAGCATTCCGCTGATGGTCGTGGCCATGGGCGTGCTGTATCGCACCATCTTCGGCGTGCTGCCGGCCACTCGATAAACCGACGTCACCTTCGGGCCGGTGCACCGGCCCGGTTGCGTTCGAGGCCCGCTGCTCGCTAGCATCGGGCTTTCCTTGATGCAGTCCGCCGATGCCCTCACGCTCAAGCGCAAGCCTTCCGCCCACCCAGCCCCCTCTGGACACCCGCTATCAGGTCGAAACGCCGGAAGGCATCGATCTGCATCTGCGGCCGGCCGGGCTGGTGCCGCGCGCCCTGGCGTTCGCCATCGACCTGGCCATCCGCGGCCTGATCCTCATTCTGATGTTCATCGTCCTCGGCCTGCTCGGTCAGTTCGGCATGGGCCTGGGCACCATCCTGCTGTTTCTCGTGACCTGGTGGTACATGGTGCTGTTCGAGGTACTCAACCAGGGTCGCTCCCCCGGCAAGCAGATGCTCGGCCTGCGCGTGGTGCACGATGACGGCACGCCCATCGGCTGGGCTGCCTCGCTGACCCGCAACCTGCTGCGCTCCGTCGATATCCTGCCGTTCGGCTACACCCTGGGCATCATCAGTTGCCTGAACCATCCGGCGTTCAAGCGCCTCGGCGATATCGCCGCCGGCACGCTGGTGGTCTATCGCGACGCGCCGCTGAGCAAACCGCAGCTGGCCGAGGCCGAACCTCTGCCAGCGCCCTTCCCGCTCAGCCTGGACGAGCAACGCGCCATCCTCGGTTTCGCCGAACGCGGCGGCCAGCTGTCCGCCGCCCGCAGAGCGGAACTGGCGGCGCTGCTGGCCGAGCCGCTGCAGGTGCCTGCCGAACAGGCCGAGCCGCGCCTCAATGGCATCGCCCGTGGCCTGCTGGGGAACGCGCCATGAAGCAGAGCCTGTTCGAAAGTCGCCATCAGCCGGATTGGGATGCCTTCAACGGCCAGCTCGACGCGCTCGAGCGCGGCAAGGCCGATGCGCGGACCTGTCAGAGTTTCGCCGCCCGCTACCGCCAGCTCTGTCAGCATCTGGCCCTGGCCCAGGCGCGCGGCTACAGCAGCCACCTGATCGATCAGCTGCAGCAACTGGCGATGCGCGGCCACCAGCAGTTCTATCGCCACCACAGCCACCTCGGCGCGCAGATGATCCGCTTCCTGCTAGGCGGATTCCCACGCCTGGTACGCAGCGAATGGCGCAGCGTCTGCGTCGCCAGCCTGCTGTTCTTCGGCAGCCTGGCCCTGATGGGGCTGCTGACCTACCTCTATCCCGAACTGATCTTCAGCCTGGTCAGCCCCGATCAGGTCAGCGAGATGGAGCGCATGTACGATCCCGACGCGCGCCGCCTCGGCCGCTTCAGCGAACGAGGCTCCGGTGATGACTGGGTGATGTTCGGCTTCTACATCATGAACAACATCGGCATCGCCTTTCAGACCTTCGCCAGCGGCCTGCTGCTGGGCCTTGGCAGCCTGTTCTTCCTGCTGTTCAACGGCCTGATGATCGGCGCCGTGGCGGGCCACCTGACACGCATCGGTTACGGCGAGCCGTTCTGGTCCTTCGTCATCGGTCATGGTGCCTTCGAGCTGACCGCCATCGCCCTGGCCGGCGCGGCAGGGTTCAAGCTCGGCTGGGCGCTGCTCGCCCCCGGCCGCCTGCCCCGCGGCGAGGCCCTGCGCCTGGCGGCCGGCAAGGCAATCCAGCTGGTGGCCGGGGTGATCCTGTTCCTGCTGCTGGCCGCCTTCATCGAAGCGTTCTGGTCATCCACCACCTTCGCCAGCCCGCACATCAAGTACATCGTCGGTGCCGGGCTCTGGGCGCTGGTAATGAGTTATCTGCTGCTGGCCGGGCGGAGGCAGCATGCGCCTGACTGAAGCCAGCGTGGCCATCCGCCCGCGCAGCGCCTGGGAAGCCATCGACCTCGGCGTGCTGCTCGCCCGTCGTCACGCCGGCCTGCTGATGGCCAGCTGGGCGCTGGTTACCCTGCCGCTGTTCGCCCTGCTCTGCGCCCTGCTCTGGCAGTATCCGGGCTGGGCCATCTTCCTGTTCTGGTGGCTCAAACCCGCCTATGAACGGCTGCCGCTGTACATCCTGTCGCAGGCGCTGTTCGGCAATACGCCCTCGCTGAAACAATCGCTGCGCGCACTGCCGAAACTGCTGTGGCCACAGTTGCTGGCCAGCCTGACCTGGCGCCGTCTGAGCCCGACACGCAGCTTCGATCTGCCCGTGCTGCAGCTCGAAGGCCTGTCCGGCCAGGCGCGTAGCCAGCGCCTGGTGGTGCTCGGCCAGCGTGACAGCGGCGCCGCTACCTGGCTGACACTGGTCGGCGTGCACCTGGAAATGGCCCTGTGGATGGGCCTTGTCGCCCTGTTCTATCTGATGCTGCCGCAGCAGGTGGAGCTGGACTGGACCTGGGAAAGCCTGATCGCCGCCAGCAGCGGTCAGTGGCTGTGGCTGGAGCACCTGTCCAACCTGCTCTACGTGCTGCTGCTGATCCTCTGGGAACCGGTCTACGTCGCTTGCGGTTTCACCCTCTATCTCAATCGCCGTACCGCCCTGGAGGCCTGGGATATCGAGCTGACCTTCCGCCGCCTGCGCCAGCGCCTGACCGGCAGCGCCTACGCCCTGCTGCTCGGTTGCGCCCTGCTGCTGGCGCAGCTGCCAGGCGATGCCTGGGCCGACACGCCGCCCATCGTCAGCGAAGAAGTTGAGCAGGCCGACCCGCAAGGCCCCGACGCCCCGCGCCTGCTCAAGCAGCCGCTGACCAGCCAGGCCGCGCGCGCCAGCATCGAGGCGCTGCTCGACGAGCCGCCCTTCCAGCACCGCGAAACCGTCACCCGCTGGCGCCTGGGCGAAGAAAAACCGGCCGAGGAACCCAAGCCGGAAGATGTCGAAGCCTTCCTCGAGATGCTCAGGAACCTGCTGAAGCTGGGCGAATGGTGGAAGAGCCTGGATGTCGTTGCGCAAATCTTCGAAGTGCTGCTGTGGGCGGCGCTGGCCACGCTGCTGGCCTTCGTTGCATGGCGCTATCGCCAATGGCTGCAAGTCTTTGGCGAACGCATCGGCCTGCCGACACGGCGCCGGCCAGTGGCACCGCAACAACTCTTTGGCCTCGAACTGGCCCCGGAAACCCTGCCCGATGACGTCGCCAGCGAAGCCGAGCGGCTCTGGGCCGAACAACCGCGCGCTGCGCTCGGCCTGCTCTACCGTGCCCTGCTCAGCCGCCTGCTGCACGAACACCGTCTACCCCTGAAGCAGTCGCATACCGAAGGGGAAGTGCTGCACCTGGTCGCAGGCCTCGGGCAGCAGAACCTGGAGGACTACAGTCGCCTGCTCACCGGCCACTGGCAGGCGCTGGCCTATGGTCATCGCCTGCCCGCCGAGTCGCTCCGTCAGGGCCTGTGTCAGGGTTGGCGCAGCCTGTTCGGCCAGGAGCGTGCGGCATGAGTCGGCGCGCCGGATTCATCCTCGCCATGGCCCTGCTCTTGGCGGTTGGGCTGATCGCCAGTTACGTACTGGGCAAACTCGAACCTTACGAAGACGTGATCGAGCACGGCCCTGCCCCCGAGGTTGCCAGCAGCCCCTACCTGGCCGCTGAACATTTCCTGCGCAAGCAGGGCATCGCCGCACGCCGCGCCGAAGGTCTGGACGTGCTCGACGGCCTGCCCAGCGAGGGCCAGACCCTGATGTTGCTGGCCGACCGCGGCAACATGACGCCGCGCCAGGTCGAGCGCGTACTGCAATGGACGGCCAATGGCGGCCACCTGCTGTTCATCGCCGAACGCCTGTGGGACGAAGAGGAAGGCAAGAGCGGCGACCTGCTGCTCGATCTGCTCGGCATCCAGCAGTACATGAGCGACGAGCTGGACGAGGAAGAGGCCAGCGAGACGGAGGCGGAAAACGGGCAGAAAGGAGAGCAGGAGGCCTACCCGCAGCTCACCAAGCTCTACCTGGAGAACGAGCAGGCGCCGGCCTATATCGCCTTCGACACCGACTTCCACCTGTACGACGCGCAGAACCGTGCCCACGCCTGGGCCAACAGCGAGGCCGCCACGCACCTGCTGCAGCTCTACCACGGCGACGGCCTGATCACCGTACTGAGCGATCCGTGGATCTGGCAGAACCGCAACATCAACGAGTACGACCATGCCTGGCTGCTCTGGTATCTGAGCCAGGACAGCGCCGTGACCCTGCTCTACCACGCCGACAGCGATGGTCTGGCGCGCCTGCTGCTGCGCCATTTCCCGCTGGCCTTGCTGGTGCTGGCCCTGCTGATCATCGCCAGCCTGTGGCACCTCGGCATGCGCCACGGCCCGCTGCAGGCGCCGGCCAGCCGAGCACGGCGTCAGCTCGAGGAACACCTGCGCGGCAGCGCCGACTTCCTCCTGCGGCGCAGTGGCCAGCACAGTCTGCTCAAGGGCCTGCAACAGGACATCAACCGCCGTGCCCGCCGCCGCTACCCCGGCTTCGAGAAGCTCGCGGTCGCCGATCAATGGCAGGTGCTCGGTCGCCTGACCCGCCTGCCCGCCAAGGACATCAGCCAGGCCATGCGCCCATTGCCGCCGCAACGCCTGTCCGCCAGTGACTTCACCCGCCAGGTCGCCCACCTGCAAACCCTCAGGAATGCCCTATGAGCGAAATCCCCGAGAACGACAACCTGCCGGTGCAGGAAACCCCGAGCGCCGCGCCGAGCAACCCGCAGGCGCAGCAACGCCAGCGCGCCAGCCAGCTGGCCCAGGCCCTGCGCGCCGAGCTGCGCAAGGCCGTGATCGGCCAGAGCGCGGTGATCGATGACATGCTCACCGCCTTGCTCGCCGGTGGCCACGTGCTGGTCGAGGGTGTACCGGGCCTGGGCAAGACCCTACTGGTACGCGCCCTGGCGCGTTGCTTCGGCGGCGAGTTCGCACGTATCCAGTTCACCCCGGACCTGATGCCCAGCGATGTCACCGGCCATGCCGTGTACGACATGCAGAGCGAGCAGTTCAAGCTGCGCAAGGGCCCGGTATTCACCAACCTGCTGCTGGCCGACGAGATCAACCGTGCGCCGGCCAAGACCCAGGCCGCGCTGCTGGAAGTGATGCAGGAGCGCCAGGTGACCCTGGAAGGTCGCGCCCTGCCGGTGCAGTTGCCGTTCATGGTGCTGGCGACCATGAACCCGATCGAGCAGGAAGGCACCTATCCGCTGCCGGAAGCGGAGCTGGACCGCTTCATGCTCAAGCTGCGCATGGATTATCCGCAGCAGGACGAAGAGCTGAACATGGTGCGCCAGGTGACCCGTTCGGCCAAGGCCGACATGCTCGAAGTCAGCCCGCTGCGCACCCTGCTGCAGGCCAAGGACGTGCTGGCGCTGCAGAAGATCGCCAGCGACCTGCCCCTGGACGACCAGGTGCTCGATTACGCCGTACGCCTGGCCCGTGCTACCCGCAGCTGGCCGGGTCTGGCCATGGGCGCCGGGCCGCGCGCCTCCATCGCCCTGGTGCGCGGTGCCCGTGCGCGCGCGCTACTGCGCGGTGGCGACTTCGTCCTGCCGGATGACATCAAGAGCTGTGCCCTGGCCGTGCTGCGCCATCGCGTACGTCTGGCGCCGGAGCTGGACATCGAGGGCCTGTCGGTGGATCAGGTGCTGCAGCAGCTGCTCGATCAGGTGCCGGCACCGCGCCTATGAAACCTTCGCGCCTGCTCCTCGGGCTGCTCGGCGGCCTGTTCGCCGCTGCCGTGCTGCTCGGCGCTCTGCCCCTGCTCGGTATTCGCCTGGCAGGCAGCCTGATGCTGTTGGCCTGGGGGCTGTTGCTGGCCCTGCTGCTGGTGGCAACGGTGGATGCCCTATGGTTGCGCCGCCTGCCCTCGCCACGCATCGAACGCACCTTGCCCGGCAACCTGCCGCTGGGCCGCTGGAGCGAGGTGCAGCTGAGCGCGCATCATGAATACAGCCAGGCGCTGGATATCGAAGTGTTCGACCATATGCCGGAAGGCATGGAATTCGAGCACATGCCGCAGCATGTCGCGCTGCGCCCCGGCCAGCAGACGCGCATCAGCTATCGCCTCAAACCGCTGGTACGCGGACATTTTCTCTTCAATCACTGCGAACTGCTGCTGCCCAGCCCACTGCGCCTGTGGCAGGCCAGGCGCCTGCTGCCGCTGGAAGGTGAAAGCCGCGTCTACCCCGATTTCGCTCGCCTCTATGGCGCGCAGCTCAAGGCCGTGGATGACTGGCTGAGCCAGCTGGGCGTGCGCCAGCGCCCGCGCCGCGGCCTGGGCCTGGAGTTTCACCAGCTGCGCGAGTTTCGTGATGGCGACACCCTGCGCCAGATCGACTGGAAGGCCACCGCGCGCAAGCGCACGCCCATCGCTCGCGAGTATCAGGACGAGCGCGACCAGCAGATCGTCTTCCTGCTCGACTGCGGCCGGCGCATGCGCAGCCAGGACGACGAGCTGTCGCACTTCGACCACGCCCTCAACGCCTGCCTCTTGCTCAGCTACGTGGCGCTACGCCAGGGCGACGCGGTGGGCCTGGCCACCTTCGCCGGCCAACAGTCGCGTTACCTGGCGCCGGTCAAGGGACAGGCCCAGCTCAACGTGCTACTCAACGCCGTCTACGATCTGGACACCAGCCAGCAGCCGGCCGACTTCAGCGCCGCTGCCGACCTGTTGCTGGCGCGTCAGCGCCGTCGCTCGCTGGTGGTGCTGGTGACCAATCTGCGCGACGAGGACGACCAGGACCTGCTCGCCGCGGTACGGCGCCTGTCGCGCCAGCACCGCGTGCTGATCGCCAGCCTGCGCGAGGAAGCGCTGGACCGTCTGCGCCAGACGCCCGTGGAGCAATTCGACCAGGCCCTGGCCTACTGCGGCACGCTGGACTACCTCAACGCCCGCGCCGAACTGCACGAACGCCTGGCTGCCCATGAGGTGCCGGTGCTCGATACGCGCCCCGGCGAACTGGGCCCGGAACTGGTCAGCAGTTACCTGGCCTGGAAGAAAGCTGGCGCCCTTTGAGGCAACTGCTGCCACGCACGACGGTCGAAGCCATTGCCGCAGAGGCCCTGGCATCGGCTTTCCCACACAGATGTTGCGTGGTTATGGCCGTGACCGGGTGCTATGATCCGGAGTCTGCGGCGCAAGGAGTACAAACTCGACGCCGCTCAGAGTGGTGTTCGCAAGGCAGCAGCACAGCGCTTGTGAACACCCTCCACGGGCCGCCCGTGATCGGCCTGGCGCATATCGCACACGACCTGAGTAGGAGATAGACCATGGCTTTTGAATTGCCGCCGCTGCCTTACGAAAAGAATGCCCTCGAGCCGCACATTTCCGCCGAGACCCTCGAGTTCCACCACGACAAGCACCACAACACCTATGTCGTGAACCTGAACAACCTGGTGCCGGGCACCGAGTTCGAAGGCAAGAGCCTGGAAGAGATCGTCAAGACCTCCTCGGGCGGCATCTTCAACAACGCCGCTCAGGTGTGGAACCACACCTTCTACTGGAACTGCCTGTCGCCCAACGGCGGTGGCCAGCCCACCGGCGCCCTGGCTGACGCCATCAACGCCGCCTTCGGTTCCTTCGACAAGTTCAAGGAAGAATTCAGCAAGGTTTCCATCGGCACCTTCGGTTCCGGCTGGGGCTGGCTGGTGAAGAAGGCTGACGGCTCCCTGGCCCTGGCCAGCACCATCGGCGCCGGCTGCCCGCTGACTTCCGGTGACACCCCGCTGCTGACCTGCGACGTCTGGGAACACGCCTACTACATCGACTACCGCAACCTGCGTCCGAAGTACGTCGAGGCGTTCTGGAACCTGGTCAACTGGGACTTCGTCGCCCAGAACTACGCGGCCTGAGTGCAAGCCCCGTAATACGAAAACCCGGCCCCTGCGGCCGGGTTTTTCGTTTGCGCGGTTAGAGCAATCGGCGCGGTGAAAACGCCACCCCCTGCTGCTCCACCCGGCTGACCGCCTGGCTCAGGATACGGTCGGCACGCACCGGCCCGAGAAACTCGCAAAGGCCGATATAGAGCAGGTTCAGCAGCTTGCGCAGCTGCTCCAGCCCGAGACTGGCAATGCCGTCGCCAGCACCCTGCTCGCACCAGATGCGCAGACGCGTCGACACCTCGGCGCTCACCCCCATGCCGGACAGGTTGCCGGCGGCAAAATGTCTCAACGCGCTCTGCTGCGCGCCATCGAGTTGCGCCAGCAAAGCCTGGTTCAGCGCCAGGAAAGTCGTTTGCGCGGCGCTGTCCGGGGTCGCGACCTGCCGTACCGCCTCATTGCGCCCCTGCCGCCAGGCGGCCAACTGTTCTTCCGGGTCCGGCAACAATTGCGAAGGCGCCCCCGTGAGGGCGCCCACCAGTTCACGATACAGGCGTGCCCGTTCGACCTTGCGCTCGGTTCGCAGCACCACCTCGGCAAGGAATTCATTGAGGGCGAACGGCGGTTGCTCCGCATACTTGCTTTCCCACAGCGCCAGCAACGGCCACACCTCCTCGTCCGAGAAGTGCCCGGCCAGACCGGTGTAGATCGCGCGACGGCGCAGACTCAATCTCATCGTCAGCCCCTCCTCGACCATTGCTCGGTGTCGAAGGTCTGCGTCAGGTTGAACTCGGGATAACCGACCTCGGCATGCTCGGCGAAATCCAGCCCGCGCTGTTCGTGCTGGGTCGAGACCCGCAGCCCCATGGTCCTGGCCAGCAGGAAGTAGAGCACCAGGGCGAGCGGGAAGGCCCAGAGGAAGGCGGCGGCAGCGCCCAGTGCCTGCACTGCGACCCGCTCCCAGTTGAACGGATCGCCCTGGTAGAACAGCCCTGCCGCCAGCGTGCCCCAGACGCCGGCAAAGCCATGCACGGGAATCGCCCCGACGACGTCGTCCAGGCGCAGGTAATCGAGCAGACGCATGCCGTAGACCACGACGAAACCGGCAATGAGACCGCTGAGCAGGGCGAACCCCGGCGCCATGCTGGCACAACCGGCAGTGATGCCGACAAGCCCGCCGATCGAGCCATTCACCGTCGTGGTCAGCAGCACCGGGCTGGCGGTGCTGCGTTGCGCCAGCAATGCACCGAGCGCGCCGGCGACCGCAGCCAGATGGGTATTCAGGGCGATCAGCCCGAGGCTGCTGCTGACCTCCAGATTGCTGCCGGCGTTGAAACCGAACCAGCCGACCCAGAGGATGAAGCCGCCCAGCGCCACCAGACCGAGGTTGTGCCCTGGAATCAGGCGCGGCGAACCGTCCGCCGCAAAGCGACCGAGACGCGGGCCAAGGACCAGGATCCCCGCCAGCGCGCACCAGGCACCGATGCTGTGCACCACGGTCGAGCCGGCGAAATCGATGAACCCCAGCCTGGCCAGCCAGCCCTGGCCGCCATACAGGCCACCCCACACCCAGCTGCCGAATATCGGATAGATCACACCGCTGATCAGCACCGCGCCGATCAGGTAGGCGCCATAGCGTGTGCGTTCGGCCATCGCGCCACTGGCGATGGTCGCAGCCGTGGCGGCGAACATCATCTGGAACAGCAGGAAGGTGTGATCCCAGGGCTCGCCATCGTTCGGTGCGAAGTGGCTCATGCCGTACCAGCCGGTGAGGTTGGCGCCGAACATCAGGCCGAAGCCCAGCAGCCAGAAGACGATGCCGCCCACGCAGCAATCCATGTAGTTCTTCATCATCACGTTGACGGCATTCTTGGCCCGCGACATGCCGCTTTCCAGCAGAGCGAAACCCGCCTGCATGAAGAACACCAGCACGCTGGCCAAGACCAGCCAGGCCGTGTTCGCAGCCTCCTCGCTGGCGGCATGGGCCTGTGGGGTAAAACTGACAGCGACGAGCAACAGCATGAGCGTTTTCATCACGAGTCCCCTCCTGGTCGATGCCCGGCCTTCGCAACTCTTGTGCCAGAGGCGAAGCAGGCGCTGCGGGGCGTCATGGCGACGAATGGTCGAGTTGACCAAAGGCGCTCAAGTCCGGCGCAACCGCACCGACACAGAGCAGTGGAGCGGCGCTTTGGTGCCGACTCGCACCAGGAGCGTTCCTTGTGGGATAAATAGTGCCACCGGTCATGATGGCCCTTTGACGGCCAGGGCTAGATTGCCAATACTCTCGTCTGACTGACGCTGTAAGCATCGACATAAGGAATGGCCTTTGAAGCTGGAATTGAAAAACAGCTTGTCGCTCAAATTGCTCCGCGTGGTGCTGCTGTCGGCATTCGTAGTCGGGGTGGTCTTGAGTTGCGCGCAGATTGTGTTCGACGCCTACAAGACCCGGCAGGCCGTGGCCAACGACGCCCATCGCATTCTCGGCATGTTCCGTGATCCCTCGACCCAGGCGGTCTACAGCCTGGACCGCGAAATGGGCATGCAGGTGATCGAGGGCCTGTTCCAGCACGAGTCGGTACGCTACGCCTCCATCGGCCACCCCAACGAACCGATGCTCGCCGAACGCTCGCGCGATCTGGCGCAGATGCCCACGCGCTGGCTGACCGACCCGATCCTCGGCCAGGAACAGCAGTTCGCCACCAAGCTGGTCGGCCGTGGCCCCTACAGCGAGTATTACGGCGACCTCAACATCACCCTCGACACCGCGCACTACGGCGAGAGTTTCGTCACCAATTCGGTGATCATCTTCATATCCGGCGTGCTGCGTGCCATGGCCATGGGCCTGGTGCTCTATCTGGTCTACCACTGGCTGCTGACCAAGCCGCTGTCGAAGATCATCGAACACCTCACCAACATCAATCCCGACCGTCCCAGCGAACACAAGCTGCCCATGCTCAAGGGCAACGAGAAGAACGAGCTGGGCCTGTGGATCAACACCGCCAACCAGTTGCTGGCCTCCATCGAACGCAATACCCACCTGCGCCGCGAAGCCGAGAACAGCCTGCTGCGCATGGCCCAGTACGACTTCCTCACCGGACTGCCCAACCGCCAGCAACTGCAGCAGCAGCTCGACCAGATTCTCGAAGACGCCGGCCGCCTGCAGCGCCGCGTCGCCGTGCTGTGCGTCGGCCTCGACGACTTCAAGGGCATCAACGAGCAGTTCAGCTACCAGAGCGGCGACCAGCTGCTGCTGGCACTGTCCGACCGCCTGCGCAGCCACAGCGGTCGCCTCGGCGCCCTGGCCCGACTGGGTGGCGACCAGTTCGCCCTGGTTCAGGCCGACATCGAGCAACCCTACGAAGCCGCCGAGCTGGCGCAGAGCGTACTCGACGATCTGGAACTGCCCTTTTTGCTCGACCAGCATGAAGTGCGCCTGCGTGCCACCATCGGCATCACCCTGTTCCCCGAAGACGGCGACAGCACCGAGAAGCTGCTGCAAAAAGCCGAACAGACCATGACCCTGGCCAAGAGCCGCTCGCGCAACCGCTACCAGTTCTACATCGCCAGCGTCGACAGCGAGATGCGCCGCCGCCGTGAGCTGGAGAAGGACCTGCGCGATGCCCTGGCGCAGAACCAGCTGCACCTGGTCTATCAGCCGCAGGTGGACTATCGCGACCACCGCGTGGTCGGCGTCGAGGCGCTGCTGCGCTGGCAGCACCCGCAGCACGGCTTCGTCGCGCCCGACCTGTTCATCCCGCTGGCCGAGCAGAACGGCACCATCATCCCCATCGGCGAGTGGATTCTCGACCAGACCTGCCGCCAGTTGCGCGAATGGCACGATCAGGGTTTCAGCGACCTGCGCATGGCCATCAACCTGTCCACCGTGCAGTTGCATCACGCCGAGCTGCCTCGAGTGGTCAACAACCTGATGCAGGTCTATCGCCTGCCGCCCAGAAGCCTGGAGCTGGAAGTCACCGAAACCGGCCTGATGGAGGACATCAGCACCGCCGCCCAGCACCTGCTCAGCCTGCGCCGCTCCGGCGCGCTGATCGCCATCGACGACTTCGGTACCGGCTATTCGTCGCTGAGCTACCTGAAGAGCCTGCCGTTGGACAAGATCAAGATCGACAAGAGCTTCGTGCAGGACCTGCTCGAAGACGAAGACGATGCGACCATCGTTCGCGCCATCATCCAGCTGGGCAAGAGCCTGGGCATGCAGGTCATCGCCGAGGGCGTGGAGACCGCCGAGCAGGAGGCCTACATCATCGCCCAGGGCTGCCACGAAGGTCAGGGCTACCTGTACAGCAAGCCGCTGCCGGCACGCGAACTGACCCTGTTCCTCAAGCAGGCAAGGCGTCTGAGTTCAGCTGCGACGCTCTGAACCCTGTACCAAGAAAAACGCCGCGATTTCTCGCGGCGTTCTTGTTTGCGCGAAGAGCCAGCACTTCACCAGTGCTGCACGCCCAGCAACCAGGCCGTGGCCACGGCGCCGGCCACACAAAGCACGGCACCCGCGGCAGCCTGCCAGTAGAAGTGGCGGGCCAGTTCATCCTCTCCGCTGTTGGAGAGGATGAACGGCTGGCGCTCAGCGGGCTTGCCCATCTGATGCCACGCCGGCTCGGCGGCCTTGTGCCGGTGCCGATCCTCGGCTTCCAGCTGCGCCGCCAGACGCACGCGATTCCATTCCTGCTCGTCGAGCTCACCGTTGCCGTCGCTGTCGAAGCGTCGCAGCAGGCCCGCGTAATCGCCCTTCCACTCACGGATCACCTCGCCCTGAGCGGCGTGCCTGTCGAAGCCCTGCTGCGACGCACCCAAGGTGCGGAAATCGCCGATGGCATACAGCGGCTGGCCAACATGGAAGCGCTCCTCGCTGTAGCGATAGCGCTGGCCGCCGCCGAGAAAGCTGAGCAAGCCGGTCTTGGCCGGCCCCAGCGGGTGGCGCTGGCTGCCCTCCCAGACCTCGCGCACCGCTGCCCTGATCTCGGCACCGCGCGGGTCGATCAGGCATTGGCCGGTGCCGTCGGCCAGGCGCAGCCAGGCGTCACTGGCGCCGCTCTCGATCACCCGCCAGTTGCGCTTCTTGCCGCTGGAGCGGTATTCCTCGATGCGAAAGCGCCACCAGACGCAAGGCTTGCCGGTCAACGGCCCGCGAATCTGCATGTCCGGCAGCGCCTCGAGCACACCGTAGAGTTCGACGTAGCCCTGCGCCGCCGAGCGGATCTTCGAGGTGGGCGTATCGAGCAGGTGGCGCGCCTGCGACCGGCGCCGCAGACACCACCAGCCGCCGCCCAGGAATGCGCCGAGGGCGAATGACAGGGCCAGGAAGAAGCCGATGGGGTCGCTTTGCATCATTTCAGTTGAACAGCGACTTCAGGTTCACGTCCGACTTCTCTGCATCGCTGAACACCAGCAGCTCGGCGGCCTGGAAATTGAACAGGCGCGCGAGGATCACGTCGGGGAACTGCTCGATGCGCACGTTGTTGAGATTGACGGCCTCGTTGTACAGCTCGCGGCGGTCGGCGATGCCGTTCTCCAGACCGCTGATGCGCTGCTGCAGGTGCTGGAAGCTGTCGTTGGCCTTGAGCTCGGGGTAGTTCTCGGCCAGCGCGAACAACTGACCGAGGCCGGCACGCAGGCCGCTCTCGGCCTTGCCCAGGGCACCCACGTCATGCTGCTCGCGGGCGCTGGCCACGGCGCTGCGGGCGGCGATCACTCGCTCCAGCGTGGTGCGCTCGTGCTGCATGTACTGCTTGCAGGTTTCCACCAGCTTGGGCAGTTCATCGTGGCGCTGCTTGAGCAGCACGTCGATGTTCGACCAGGCCTTGCTCACCCCATGCTTGAGGCGCACCAGGCCGTTGTACAGGGACACCGCATAGGCGCCAAGCAGAACGAGAACAACGATGACGATCACGGCGGTCAGGCTCATGCAGTTTTCTCCAGGCAGAACTGCGAATCGGGTGCTGGCATTCTAACGGCAACCAGATGGCCCGGCAGCGATATCCCGCACAACGACGCATAATGGCCTTTACACATAATGGGAAACATTTGCATTATGTCGCGGTTTTTCAGGTACTCCTGCGTACCGTCCACATTCGCACATGCAAAGGACCCCGCCATGATTCGTATGCCCCTGGCCTCCGCCAGTCTGCTGGCCATCGCCATTTCCCTCGCTGGCTGCGGCGAAGACAAAGCCCCCGCAACCCAGGCGGCAACGCCCGCCGCCACCGAGAGCGCGGCTCCGGCCACTGCGGCGAAGGTCGACGAGGCAGCGGCGAAGGCCGTGGTCAATCATTACGCCGACCTCGCCCTGGCCGTGTTCAGCGACGCCGCCAGCACCGGCCAGGCCCTGCAGAGCGCAGTCGATGCCCTACTCGCCGATCCCAGCGAGGCGACTCTGAAAGCCGCCCGCGACGCCTGGCTGGCCGCGCGCGTGCCGTACATGCAGACCGAGGTGTTCCGCTTCGGCAACCCGGTGGTGGACGAGTGGGAAGGCCAACTCAACGCCTGGCCGCTGGACGAAGGCCTGATCGACTACGTCGCCGAGGACTACCAGCACGCACTGGGCAACCCGGGCGCCCAGGCCAACATCATCGCCAACACCGAGATCCAGGTCGGTGAAGACAAGATCGACGTTTCCGAGATCACCGGCGAGCTGCTGGCCAGCCTGAACGAGCTGGGCGGCTCCGAAGCCAACGTCGCCACCGGCTACCACGCCATCGAATTCCTCCTCTGGGGCCAGGACCTCAACGGCACCGAGCCGGGCGCTGGCGAGCGTCCCTACACCGACTACCTGGTGGGTGAAGGCGCCACTGGCGGCCACAACGAGCGCCGCCGCACCTACCTGAAAGCCGCCGCCGACCTGCTGGTCAGCGACCTCAACGACATGGTCGAGCAGTGGAAGGACGGCGTCGAAGACAACTATCGCAGCGAGCTGGTCGCCGACTCGGCCGAGAACGGCCTGCGCAAGATGCTGTTCGGCATGGGTAGCCTGTCGCTCGGCGAGCTGGCCGGCGAGCGCATGAAGGTGGCGCTGGAGGCAAACTCCACCGAAGACGAGCACGACTGCTTCAGCGACAACACCCACAACTCGCATTTCTACAATGGCAAGGGCATTCGCAACGTCTACTTGGGCGAGTACAAAAAGGTCGACGGCAGCACCCTGAGCGGCCCGAGCCTGTCCGAGCTGGTGGCCAAGGTCGATGCCCAGGCCGATGCCACGCTCAAGGCCGACCTG
Source organism: Ectopseudomonas guguanensis (assembly GCF_900104265.1). Taxonomy (GTDB): domain Bacteria; phylum Pseudomonadota; class Gammaproteobacteria; order Pseudomonadales; family Pseudomonadaceae; genus Aquipseudomonas; species Aquipseudomonas guguanensis. The sequence continues at coordinate 6,382 of NZ_FNJJ01000016.1, read as the reverse complement.
CAGGAAACCGAAGCCAGGCTGCAGGCCCTGGTCGACAGCGCCGAGAAGAACAACGTGCACTTCGACCAACTGATCGCGGCCGACAACGCCGAAGGCCAGCAACTGGTGCGTGACGCCATCGCCGCCCTGGTCAAGCAGACCGGCGCCATCGAGCAGGCCGCCGCCAAGCTGGGTATCAGCGACCTGAACCCGGACACCGCCGATCACCAATTCTGATCGACGCAGCCTGCTGAAAAAGCCGGCGCCCCGCTAAGGAGCGCCGGCTTTTTTATGGTTCTTCGCGTTCTCGCGGGGAAGATGCGCTTGACACCGGACTGGCAAGTTTGTGTGCGTATCGCTCACGGGCTGAGCACTATCCATTGAAAGCTTCGCCCCGAGGCGGGGCTCCTACGAAAGGCCGCTTTGGCAACCTTATCTGATCGGCATTAGCCTGCATTCGGGGTTCGCTGCGCGAAACTCCCCATGCTCCGGTGCGCCGCCGGGGGAGGGGCGTTAGCCTGCGAAATCTCAGGAAGATCAAAGTCGGTAGCGTTTGGCTTTTGCTCTTGAAGCGCGATCGTCACAGACGACGCCCAAGTCCCCTTCAGGAGGCCGAGTGGAATCACCGTGGAAGGGGTTGAGCGACATGGATGTCGCGAGAGCCGTGATGGGCCAGGGATGGCCCTTCACGGCGTGCCCCTGGAGCGGTGATGGAGCGAGGGAACCCCGGCGTAGCCGGGGCCGGATGCAGGGGTGTGTTTCTTTGCTTACTTTCTTTGCACAAGCAAAGAAAGTGAGTCGCCCGTAAGGGGCGAAACCCATCAGATCAGACGACACGCTAAGGGATAGTGCCAAGTCATCGACAGCTAACACGTTATTGCCAGTCCGGTGTCGCCCCGCATTTTCCCCAAACTATGCGAAGAACCTTTTTATTGCGTGCGCATCAGCAACCGCGGCAGTGCCCCCGGTGCGCGCGGCGCACCCTACATACGCGCCACCGCGGCGCGGTATTCGCCGGGGCTGACGCCATAGGCCTGCTTGAATTGCCGCGACAGATGGCTCTGGTCGGCAAAGCCCAGCTGCATGGCGACGCTGATGGCCGCACAGCCGCTTCTGAGCAGCGCCCGCGCCTGCTCCAGGCGGCGCTGCCTGAGCCAGGCATGCGGCGGCAGCCCTGTCGCTCGACGGAACACCCGGGTGAAGTGAAAAGGCGAAAGATTGACCGCCGCCGCCAGTTCTTCCAGCGAAGGCGGTTCGCTCAACTGGCTGGCCAGCAGCTCCTTGGCCATCGCCACTGCCCGAGACTCCTGGCCGACGCCACGCGGCGCCGGCAGGCGCGCGTAACGCTGCAGCAGCTCGAGCATTGCCTCACGCCACAGGGTCTGGCGGTGCAGCGCCTCGCTGTACGGATCCTCAAGCAGACGATGCAGCGCGCTCAGGCGCGCCGCCAGCAGCGGGTCGTGATGCACGCTGTCGTGAAACATCGGCGATGCCGACGGCAGTTCGAGTTCGGCCAGCAGCGCTTCGAATGTACCGGGCTGGGGGTAGAACACCCGGTACTGCCAGCCCTGCTCGACACCCTTGGAGCCGGTGTGTACCTCGTCCGGATTGAGCAAGGCGATGCTGCCGGCGCCCGCCAGGTGGTCGACGCCGCGATAGCGATAGCGCTCGGCGCCGGCTTCGAGCACGGCGATCACATGGCCGTCATGCACGTGCGGGGCGAAACGGTGCTCGATGAAGCGCGCGGACAGCAGCTCGAGCCCGTGCAGATCGTCACTGGCGCTGAACCGCGCGCGTTCGCTTGCCGTCAGTGGCCGCATGGTTCAGCCGCCGAAGCGCGCCTCCATCGCCTCGCGCAGCGCCGGCCATTCCTGGTCGGTGATGCTGTACAGCACGGTGTCGTCGAGACGACCGTCAGCCAGGCGCCTGTGGTTACGCAACAGGCCCTCACGCACGGCGCCGAGTTTCTCGATGGCGCGTTGCGAGCGCAGGTTGCTGGCGGCGGTTTTCAGTTGCACGCGCACCATGCCCCAGCTGTCGAAGGCATGCCTGAGCATCAGGTACTTGATGGTGGCGTTCAGGCCGCTGCCATGCTGGGCGCGATCGAGCCAGGTCCAGCCGATCTCGCAGGCCGGCAGGCTGTTCATGAAATCGCCGAAGCGCGTGGTGCCGACCAGTTGGTCGCCGAGGCGAACGGCGAACGGCAGTGCGCGTTGCTCGCGCAGTTCGGCCAGCGCACTGCGATACCAGTCCAGACGCTGGGTACCGCTCATGTACAGCAGCTCGTCACGGTTGGCCTCGGCCAGCGCGACCAGGGCCGGAATGTCGGCATCGGCCAGTGGCTCCAGGCGCAGGGCACCTCGCTGCAGCGTGACCAATTGCGGTTTGAACATGCTTTCTCCTGGCGCGGTTGCGAGCCGACCACGCTATCAGCCCGGCGCTTGCGGCACAATCGAGTCCCGTCGCAAAGCTCGCCTGCTCGGCTGCGACCTTGGTCGCAGCCGACAGACTCGGGCTTTGTGCAACACTGATCAGTATCGCCTCGCCTCATTTCGTTCCACTGGGTGTTTTCGGAGTCTGCATGTCGCTGTCCCCCGGGCTGATCGCCGCGGTCGCCTTGATCTACATGGCCATTCTGTTTGCCATAGCCTTCTATGGCGACCGGCGCAACACGCCCTTGCCGTCGAAAGTCCGTGCCTGGGTATATTCACTGTCGCTGGCGGTGTACTGCACCAGCTGGACCTTCTTCGGTGCCGTCGGCCAGGCCGCCGAGCAACTGTGGTCGTTCCTGCCTATCTATCTAGGTCCGACCATCCTGCTGCTGACCATGCCCTGGGTGCTGCAGAAGATGGTGATGATCAGCAAGCAGGAGAACATCACCTCGATCGCCGACTTCATCGCCGCGCGCTACGGCAAGTCGCAATCGCTGGCCATAGTCGTCGCGCTGATCTGCCTGGTCGGCGTGCTGCCCTATATCGCCCTGCAGCTCAAGGGCATCGTGCTCGGCGTCAACCTGCTGATCGGCATCGACCCGCAGACCATCGGCACCAGCGCTCAGGACACGGCGCTGATCGTGTCGCTGGCCCTGGCGCTGTTCACCATTCTGTTCGGTACGCGCAACCTCGACGTCACCGAGCACCACCGCGGCATGGTGCTGGCGATCGCCTTCGAATCGCTGGTCAAGCTGCTGGCCTTCCTGTCCGTGGGCGCCTTCGTCACCTTCGGCCTGTTCGACGGTTTCAACGACCTGCTGCACCAGGCGCGCGACACCGCCGAGCTGGACGCCTTCTGGAACGAGGCGGTGAACTGGCCGGCCCTGCTGGTGCAGACCGGCATGGCGATGATCGCCATCGTCTGCCTGCCACGGCAGTTCCACGTCACCGTGGTGGAGAACACCGAGCCCAAGGACCTGCGCCTGGCACGCTGGGTATTCCCCGCCTACCTGATGCTGGCCGCGCTGTTCGTCGTCCCCATCGCCCTGGCCGGGCAGATGCTGCTGCCGGCGGGCATCACCCCGGACTCCTTCGTCATCAGCCTGCCGCTGGCCGAGGCGCATCCGGGCCTGGCGGTGCTGGCCTTCATCGGCGGCGCCTCGGCCGCCACCGGCATGGTGATCGTCGCATCCGTTGCCTTGTCGACCATGATCTCCAACGACATGCTGCTGCCCTGGCTGCTGCGCCGGCAGAGCACCGAACGCCCCTTCGAAGCCTTCCGCCACTGGATGCTCACCGCGCGCCGGGTCAGCATCGTGCTGATCCTGCTGCTGGCCTACGTCTGCTATCGCCTGCTCGGCGAAGGTGCCAGCCTGGCGACCATCGGCCAGGTGTCGTTCGCCGCCATCGGCCAGCTGGCGCCAGCGATGTTCGGTGCCCTGGTGTGGAAACAGGCCAACCGCCGCGGTGTGTTCGCCGGCCTGATCGTCGGCGCCATGCTCTGGTTCTACACCCTGGTGCTGCCGCTGGCGGCACGTGGCATGGGCTGGTCGCTGGAGAGCTTCCCCGGGCTCACCACCCTGCTCTACGCCCCCATCGGCCTGCAGGTCGACCCGCTGACGCGCGGCGTGGTGATGTCGCTGGCCGGCAACCTGCTGCTGTTCGCCTGGGTTTCCTGGTTCTCGCGCACCCGGGTGTCGGAGCACTGGCAGGCCGGGCGCTTCATCGGCCATGACCTGGGCACCAAGCCCAGCAACCGCAGCCTGCTGGCGGTGCAAGTGGCCGATCTGCTGATGCTGTCCAGCCGCTTCGTCGGCGAGGAACGCGCTCGGCAGAGCTTCGCCCGCTTCGCCCTGCGTCAGGGCAAGGGCAAGGACTTCGACCCCAACCAGCCGGCCAACAGCGAATGGATCGCCCATACCGAGCGCCTGCTGGCCGGTGTGCTCGGCGCCTCGTCGACCCGCGCGGTGGTCAAGGCGGCCATCGAAGGCCGCGAGATGCAGGTCGAGGACGTGGTGCGCATCGTCGACGAAGCCAGCGAGGTGCTACAGTTCAACCGCGCCCTGCTGCAGGGCGCGATCGAGAACATCACCCAGGGTATCAGCGTGGTCGACCAGAACCTGCGCCTGGTGGCCTGGAATCACCGCTACCTGGAATTGTTCGAGTACCCCGAGGGGCTGATCTACGTCGGCCGGCCGATTGCCGAGATCATCCGCTTCAACGCCGAGCGCGGCATGCTCGGCAGTGGCGACGTCGAAGAGAACGTCGCCAAGCGCCTGTACTGGATGCGCCAGGGCACCGCGCACAGCTACGAGCGCGTGTTCCCCAATGGCCGGGTAATCGAGCTGATCGGCAACCCCATGCCCGGCGGCGGCTTCGTCATGAGCTTCACCGACATCACCGAGTTCCGCGAAGCCGAGCGCGCGCTCAAGGATGCCAACGAGAGCCTGGAACGGCGGGTCGCCGAACGTACCCGGGAACTGTCGAAGCTCAACCAGGCGCTGACCGAAGCCAAGGCCCACGCCGAAGCCGCCAACCAGTCGAAGACGCGCTTTCTCGCCGCCGTCAGCCATGACCTGATGCAGCCGCTCAACGCCGCGCGCCTGTTCTCCGCAGCGCTGGCACATCAGGATGACGCCCTGCCCAGCGAAGCACAGGAGCTGGTCCGGCACCTGGACAGCTCACTACGCTCGGCCGAGGACCTGATCACCGACCTGCTGGATATCTCGCGCCTGGAGAACGGCCGGATCACCCCGGATCGCCACCCCTTCGCCCTGTCCAGCCTGTTCGACACCCTTGCCGCCGAGTTCGGCGTGCTGGCTGCCGAGCAGGGCATCGACCTGCGCGTGCACGGCAGCCGGCAATGGATCGACAGCGACATCAAGCTGCTGCGCCGGGTGTTGCAGAACTTCCTGACCAACGCCTTCCGCTATGCCAAGGGCCGCGTGGTGCTGGGCGTACGCCGCGAGGGCGAGCAGTTGCGTCTGGAAGTCTGGGACCGCGGCATGGGTATCCCCGAGGACAAGCGCAAGGTGATCTTCGAGGAATTCAAGCGCCTCGACAGCCACCAGACCCGCGCCGAGAAAGGCTTAGGGCTGGGCCTGGCAATCGCCGACGGCCTGTGCCGCGTGCTCGGCCATCGCCTGGAGGTGCGCTCCTGGCCGGGCAAGGGCAGCGTGTTCAGCGTCAGCGTGCCGCTGGCGAGAAAACCGGCACCGAAGCCACAAGGCCCAGTCGTGCCGGCAGTCGATGGCCAGCCCTTACAGGGCACCCAGGTGATCTGCATCGACAACGAGGACAGCATCCTCACCGGCATGTACAGCCTGCTGTCGCGCTGGGGCTGCCAGGTGTGGACAGCGCGCAACCGCCTGGAATGCGAACACCTGCTCAGCGAAGACGTGCATCCGCAACTGGCGCTGGTGGACTACCACCTCGACGAGGGCGAAACCGGCACCGAACTGATGGCCTGGCTACGCACGCGTCTGGGCGAACCGGTGCCCGGCGTGGTGATCAGCGCCGACGGCCGCCCGGAGCTGGTGGCCGAGGTGCATGCGGCAGGGCTCGACTATCTGCCCAAACCGGTCAAGCCGGCGGCCTTGCGGGCGCTGCTCAGCCGACATCTGGTGTTGCGGGGATGATCACCAGTAAGCATCGCCCCAACTGCGCAACTTCCTGCACAGCAAAATGTGGATAAGCCTGTGGATATATCGCTACAGGCCAAGCACTCAAAGGCCTGCATGACACTGCGCAAAAACTTGCGCAGCACTGCGCAACTTTTTGCGCAACAATCTGTGCGACACCGCTCAATATGACCACGAGTGATTTGATGGTCACTTCAACTTATTGATCTTGTTGAAATTTTAATACCTGGCACGCCGCTCGCTATAGGTCTGGCTCCCGGATCGATCACGATCCATGACCCAGGCAAGGAGAGCACTCATGCCAACACCCGCGTATCTGTCCCTCGAAGG
>NZ_FNJJ01000013.1 GCF_900104265.1 Ectopseudomonas guguanensis | reverse complement strand
AAGTTTCGCGTAGCGAAACCCGGATGTCGGGGTGCCCTTCTTTGGCACACCTTTCTTGGGCAAGCAACGAAACGTAGCGCAGCGGAGTAACAGCCGCAGGCTGACCCGAAGGGTGAGCGCAGCGAATCAAGGTGTGGCGCCCGTAAGGGGCGCAACCCAAACGCTCAGTACACGCGGTAATGGATAGTGCCAAGTCATCGACAGCTAACACTTACATTGCCAGTCCAGCGTCACCCCGCATTTTCCCAAACCATGCAAGAAACCTTTTATCAGCCGCCTTCCACCCGATTACGGCCCTGTGCCTTGGCCCGATACAGCGCCGCATCGGCACGCTGCACCAGCGCCTGTGCCGGGCTGTTGCCATCGTTGTGCATCGAGGCGATACCGACGCTGATACTGACGTGACCCAAGGGCGAGCGCACATGTGGCAACGCCAGGGCCTCGACGGCTCGGACCAGCTTCTCGGCCATGCTGTGCGCCCCGTCGGGACCGGTCGACGGCGCGAGAAAGACGAACTCCTCGCCGCCATAGCGCGCCACCATGTCGGTGGAACGGCTGATGGTGGCGGCCAGGGTTTGCGCGATCTGCTGCAGACAGCTGTCGCCGGCCGGGTGGCCGTAATGGTCGTTATAGGCCTTGAACCAGTCGACATCCAGCACGGCCAGGGCCAACGGCTCGCCGACACGCTGGGCGCGCTTCCATTCCTTGTCCAGCACCTCGTCGAAGTGGCGACGATTGGCGATGCCGGTCAGGGCGTCGGTCAGGCTGAGGGTTTCCAGGCGACTGTTGAGTATCTGCAGCTCTGCAGTGCGCGCGGCGACGCGTTGCTCAAGCTCGCGCTCGGAGCGCTGCAGGGTATCCACCAGTTGCTCCTGGGTTTGCAGCAACCTGGCCTGAGCCTGCAGTTTTTCCTGGCGCATGACGTTGATGCGGTCGGCCAGGGCGAAGGCCAGCAACAGCATCTCCAGCGACGAGCCGAGCTGCAGGCCGTCGACCGTGAAGGCGTTGGTCGGCAACAGGCCCATGGCGCGCAGGCTGGTGCTGGCACCGCCGAGGATCAGCAGACCGAAGGCGGCGAGGAAGAAATAGGCGCTGCGCTGACGCTTGAGAGCGCAGGCCAGGCCCACGCCGAGCATGACGAAGGCGGTGAGCAGGTTGACCACGATGGCCACGCGCGACACCTGGGGCAACGCGAAGGCATAGATCAGCGGCGAAAGCAGATACAGCGCAATCAATGCACGCAAGCCAGGATCGACCCGTGGCAGCTGGCGCGCGGTCTGCAGCATGCCGCGCATGAACAGCAGCATGGCGCTCAGGGTCAGCGAGACCGCCGAGTAGTAGACCACGTTGCCGTTGAGCGGCAGGCCGAGCAGCGTCCAGTCCGGGGCCATGCCGTTCTTGATCGTCAGGGCGCTGGCGGTGATCAGCACGAAAGTCACATAGAGCAGATAGAGGCGATCTCGCAGGGCGATGAACAGCATCAGATTGAACAGCAGCATCGCGATGGCGATGCCCATGTAGCCGGCGCGGGCCATATCGTCTTCGCGCTCGTAGCTGCGCAGCGCGTCGGCCGTCCAGAGTTGCAGCGGCACGTGCAGGCCGATGCTCGACTCGACGCGCAGGTACACCACCTGTTGCGTGTGCGCCGGCAGGTGCAGCGGGAAGACGAAGTTACGGTTGGCGTAGGCCTTGCCCGTCTGCGGGCGATCCGCGCCGGTGAACCAGGTGCGGTAGCCACCCTGCCCGTCCGGCACGTAGGCATCGACCAGGGATATACGCGGGTTGTCGACTACCAGCAGGCGCGTCAACGGCTGATCGCCGGAGTTGCCAACGTCAAGCCGAAACCAGTATGCCGAGCGGGTGAAGCCCAGGGCGAAGGAAGTGCTGGGAGACTCCTGATAACGAAAACGTGCGGCCATCTCTGCTGATCGCACGTCCGAAAGCTGCAGCGCCCGCGAGGCATCCTCCAGGATTCCGGCGTGGGTGGTCAGCGACAGCGGCTGCTCGCTCGGCTGTGCGACATCGAGAGGGACGGCACCGGCCCATGTCGACCAGCACAGCAATAGGCTCAGCAGCAGCCAGGGGGACAAGCGCAGACGGTGACGGGCATTCATGGCGGGTATCGACGGGGCTCGGACGAGCCCGGCTCGCGGGTGAGCACGGGGGAGGCAGAGTCTACAAGACAACCGGGCGGCGCCAAAGCGCGCCTACGCAGACTGATCTGCCTTCGCTAGACTGGCCTGCCTACCGCCAGGGAAAGAGCCATGACACCGGATCAGATAGCCGCCTTCTGCCTCGCCCTGCCCGGCGCCCGCGAAGACCTCAAGTGGGGCAGCAACCGGGTGTTCTCGGTGGCCGGCAACAAGATGTTCGCCATTCTCGACTTTCTCGGCGCGGACCTCGCATTCAAGGTCGATAACGACCTGTTTCTCGGTCATGTCGACCGTCCGGGCATCCGCCCTGCCCCGTACCTGGCCCGTGCTTACTGGATCAGCATGAGCGCCCAGCGGCCGCCGCTGGGCGACGATGAGCTGCGCCAGCTGCTGACGCGCTCGCATCAACTGGTGGTGCGCCGCCTGCCCAAGCGCCTGCAACCCGGCCTGCTACTGGACGAATAAGGGTATGTGGCGAGCGATGTAGGCGCCGTCGAGCAGCAGCAGATCGATCCAGAACAGTTGATGAACTGCGACGATCAGCCAGAACACAGCCTGATAGGACGCCTTGCGCGTCTTGTGCCGGAATCTCTGCTGAGCGATCAGCGCACCTGGCCAGCCACCCGCCAGCTCGACCAGATGCAGGGTGTTTTCCGCCGTGCGTCGGCCACCGCTCCGAGCGCTGCGTTTATCCAGCCAGTACTGCAGGAAACTCAGCAGGCTGGCCAGCAGATAAAGCGGCAGTACCCACCAGAGCCCCTTGCCGAACAGCGTCACGCAGCCGAGCAATGGCAGGAAGCACAGCAAAGCGAGCACCAAGGCCTTGCTGGAGAAGTTCTGGATGGAGCCTTGAGTCGATGAGCGGTGCGTGGATTTGGCAGCAGCCTTTCGCACTACCGGTGCTGCCGTGCCGGGCGTCTTCGGTTTGCGCCGGATGGACTGGCGATCGAGGGCGAGCTCACCAGCCAGGCGCAAGTGCTCGGCACGTGGTCGCCCTCTTTCGTCGCGCCCTTCGATGAACAGCACCTCGTCGCCCGGCTGCGGGCGGCGATCACCGCGCATCACCGAGATGTGCGCGAAGACTTCAGCGCCGCCCTTGAGCGGCTGGATGAAACCAAAACCCTTGGCGTCATCCCAGCTTTTGAGGCGCCCCTTGCGCTCGTTACCGATCACGGCTGCGCCGTGCTCCAGTCGATCAGGTGCAACTGCCAGGTGGCGAGGATCACCAGGCCGAAGGCGATGCGGTACCAGGCGAACACCGCATAGCTGTGATTGGTGATGAACTTGAGCAAGGCGCGCACGGTGATCATCGCCACGATGAAGGTGCTGACGAAACCGATGGCGAAGATCGGCAGGTCGCTCCACTGCAGGATGTCGCGGTACTTGATCAGCGAATAGACAGTGGCTGCAACCATGGTCGGCATCGCGAGGAAGAAGGAGAACTCGGTCGCTGCCTTGCGTGACAGACCGAACACCAGGCCGCCGATGATGGTGGCCCCCGAGCGCGAGGTGCCGGGAATCAGCGCCAGGCATTGCGCGAAGCCGACCTTCAGGGCCAGCTTCCAGGTCATGTCGTCGACGGTTTCGGCCTTGATCGCATGGTCACGCTTTTCCGCCCAGAGCATGATGATGCCGCCGAGTATCAGTGCCATGGCCACGGTGATCGGATTGAACAGCCAGTGCTCGATCAGATCGGCGAAGGCCAGACCGAAGATGACCGCGGGAATGAACGCCAGCAGCAGGTTGAAGGTGAAACGCTGGGCCTTGGGATCGCTGGGCAGGCCCACGACCACGCCGAGCACTTTCGCCCGGAATTCCCATATCACCGCCAGAATGGCGCCGAGCTGAATGATGATCTTGAAAGCGGTGGCCTCGTCGCCATTGAACCCCAACAGATCGCCGACCACGATCAGGTGCCCGGTACTGGAAATGGGCAAGAACTCGGTCAGACCTTCCACCACGCCCAGAATCAGGGCCTGAAAGGCCATCCAGATATCCATCAAATCCCCCAAAGCGTGGCAACTACCTACGCATAAAACAACGACATGAAACACAGGCCCCGCCGTGGGACAAAAACCCGCCACGCAGGTTCCTCGCGCGTGTCTGGCTCGCTTGCTCGTTCAGGTTTTGCGCCCGGCGGCCGAAATGCTATCAGACAACTAGAGTGAATAATGTCCCGATGTGACAGTATTGCCTTGCGCATTCTGAGTCGCCCTGACGCTGACAATTACAACAATCAGGTATTCGTCCATGAACAGCTTACGCAGTCTTCCCATCAGCCGGCGCCTATGGCTGATCCTCGCACTGGCCATCCTGACGCTGGTCCTGCAGGGCGCCTACATGCTGCGCCAGATCCATACCGACCTCTATCACAGCAAAGCGGAAAAGACCGAGCACGTGGTGCAGAGCGCAGCGGGCATCCTCAAGCATTTCCATGCACTGGAAAGCGCCGGCAGCCTGAGCCGCGAGGAGGCGCAGAAGCAGGCCATGGAACTGGTCCGCGGGCTGCGCTACGACGGCCAGGAGTACTTCTGGATCAACGACCAGACGCCGGTGATGATCATGCATCCGACCAACCCCAAGCTCGAGGGGCAGAACCTCTCGGGTTTCAAGGACCCGGATGGCAAGGCGCTGTTCAACGAGATGGTCGCCATAACCCGCAGCCAGGGCGCCGGCCAGGTCGACTACCGCTGGCCCAAGCCTGGGGCCAGCGATCCGGTGCCGAAGATTTCCTACGTCGAACTGTTCCAGCCCTGGGGCTGGATCATCGGTTCGGGCGTCTATGTCGATGAAGTGCAGGCGGTGTTCAAGGCGCAGGCGCTGAAAGCCATGAGCATCGGCCTGCTGATCGCCGTACTGCTGGCGGTGCTGGTGGTGCTGATCACCCGCAGCATCGTGCAGCCCCTGCAGGCGGCGGTGGATGCCATGGCCAACATCTCCAGCGGCGAAGGCGACCTGACGCGCAACCTCGATGCCCATGGCCGCGACGAGCTCACCGCGCTGGCCAACTATTTCAACGCCTTTACCGACAAGCTGCGCCAGGTCATCCGGCAGATGCTCGACTCGGCGGGCTCGCTGGACCAGGCTGCCCGTTCGCTCGGTGATATTTCCAGCGAAGCGCAACGCCACAGCCAGCAGCAGGCGCAGCAGATGGAACTGGTGGCAACCGCCGTCAACCAGGTGACCTACGGCGTGCAGGACGTGGCGAAGAACGCCGAGCACGCCTCCAGCGAAATGCATACGGCCGAGGACCAGGCTGGCCAGGGCCAGCAGAACATCGAAGCGAGCCTGCGCCAGATCGATCAACTCTCCGGTACCATCGACAAGGCCGTCGAGGTGATCCAGTCGCTGGCCAGCGAGAGCACACAGATCGGCAGCGTGCTGGAGGTGATCCGCTCCATTGCCGAGCAAACCAACCTGCTGGCCCTCAATGCCGCAATCGAGGCGGCACGGGCTGGCGAACAGGGCCGCGGTTTCGCCGTGGTCGCCGACGAGGTACGGCTGCTGGCGCAGCGTACCCAGCAGTCCACCGCCGAGATCCAGGGCATGATCGAGCGTCTGCAAGGTAATTCCGAAGCCGCCGTCAAGGTGATCCACGACAGCAGCCGCGCGTCGCAACTGACCGTGGAACAGGCCAGCCTGGCCGGCGACAGCCTGGCGCAGATCGCCCAGTCGCTGCGCAACCTGAGCGGGCTCAATGCCTCGATCGCCAGCGCCACCCTTGAGCAGTCGCACGTGGTGGAGGACATCAACCAGAACGTCACGCAGACGGCAGCACTGGCACACAACACCGCCGAAGCCGCCGAACAGTCGAATGCGGCCAGCCAGCACCTGAAACAGCTGGCCGACCAGCTCAACCGTCTGCTCGGGCAATTCCGCGTATGAGGCGCACATGAGCAACATGCAGCACCAGGAGGTCGATTTCAGTCGACCGCAGAACCAGGACCTGATCTGGGACCTGGACAGCATTGCGCGCCGCGAGCTGGCCGAACGCTTCATCAAGCTGTTCGAGAACCGCCTGTGCGTCTATTCCGAATCGGTGGGGCAGCTTTACACCAACTACAGCCTGCACTTCCCCAGCGATCTCGGCCGCAAGATGGTGGTGCTGCCCAACCCCTATGCCTTCCACGACACATTGCACGGCATCGACCGCCAGGCCATTCGCAAGACCGGCCTGTGCGTGTTGCCGGGCCGGGTCGTGGGCAAGCCGGGCCTGTTGCTCAGCACCCAGATCAAGGACGGCGGCCCGGCGCCCAAGACCATGCCCTTCAAGCCGGCGCTGGCGCAGATCATCAGCAACCAGAAGAAAATCGGCGACCTGTTCCTGCCGGTGCTGATGAAGGGCGACCTGCGCGAATTCGACCAGCAGATGCCCTACATTCACCTGCACCGCCTGCAGCTGGCGCGCCTGGAGCGGTTGTCGAGTTTCGAGCGCGATGACATCCAGCAGACCATCACGCGCAAGCTGCTGATGCTCTACCGACAGGCCGACAGCCTGGTGTGCTGAGCCGCCCACATCAGTACAATCGCGCCCTTCCCCATTTCTTTTGAGTACGCCGCATGTCCTGGCTCGAACTCATTGCTGCCGGGCTCGGCATCGTCGCGGTATGGCTGACCGTCCGGCAGAACCCCTGGTGCTGGCCCATCGGGCTGGTGATGGTGCTGCTCTACGCCTGGCTGTTCTACGACTGGCGGCTGTACTCCAACCTGCTCCTGCAACTGTTGTTCGCCGCCCTGCAGCTCTACGGCTGGTGGCAGTGGACCCGCGGCGGCGATCGTCATGATGGACGCAAGGTCAGCCGCCTGGGACCGCTCGCGGTTGCTGCCGGCCTGCTGGTCGGCGCACTCGGCGCCTGGCTGCTCGGCTATCTGATGGCCACCTATACCGACGCCAGCTCGCCCTGGCTGGACTCGGCGCTGACCGCCTTCAGCCTGGTCGCACAGCTGTGGATGGCGCAGAAGCGCCTGCAGTGCTGGGCGCTTTGGGTGGTGGTGGACCTCTGCTACGTGGCCTTCTTCCTGGATAGCCAGCTGTATCTCACTGCGCTCCTCTATGCAGCCTTCACCGCCCTCGCCGTGAGCGGCTGGCTGAGCTGGCGCCGCGACCCGGCCTTGCAGTACGCGCCATGAAAGTGCTGGTGCTGACCGGGCCGGAGTCCAGCGGCAAAAGCTGGCTGGCGGGGGAAATACAGGCCCGTTTCGGTGGTGTGGTGGTGGGCGAGTACGTTCGCCATTTCATCGACGAACAACGGCGCGATACCTGCTACGCCGATATAGCCGAGATCGCCCGTGGGCAACTGGCCTGGGAGGATGCCGCAAGGGCAGCCGAACCCTCGCTGCTGATTCTCGACACCCATCTGCTGAGCAACATGTTGTGGAGCCACTGCCTGTTCGGCGACTGCCCAGACTGGCTGGAAACCGAGCTGCGTGCGCGTCACTACGACCAGCACCTGCTGCTCGACCCTGCGGGCGTGCCCTGGGTCGGGGATGGCCAGCGCTGTCAGCCGCAGTTGGTCGAGCGCCAGGCCTTTCACCGGGCCTGCCGGGATTGGCTGCTGCGCAACGGCCAGCCCTTCAGCGAGCTGTCCGGCAACTGGAGCGAGCGGCGCCAGGCAGCGCTGGTGCAGGTCGCCGCGCTGCTCGGCTCAGCGGATCAGCACGCTGGCCCAGGCCACTAGCAGGCTCAGGCACACCACCAGCGTCAGCGGCGTGCGCAGTGCCGGATACCATTGCGGCGCCAGCCCGACACGTACTGCGTGCATGTCGGCCAGGTACAGGCCGATGAAGGAGAACAGGAAGATCGGCAGCGACAGGCCCATCGGCAAGCCGCCTGCCAGCGCCGCCCAACCCAGCAGCGGCGGAATCACCGACAGCCCCAATTGCAACTTGGCATTCTCGTCGGTCTCTTCGGCGCGCATCGCCAGGCCCCAGTGAATGGCGCCCATGAACGCCAGGATCACCGCCGAGAAGTCCAGCAGCGCGTTCAGCACGAACGGCCGCCACCCCAGGGGGATGACCCAGATGCCCAGCGCACCGCCCACGAATGGCAACAGCCCGGCATATCCCAGCAGCACGGCCAGTTGCGGCGGTTTCTCGGCGTCGAACGGATGCATGAGGTTCTCCTTGGCGATAGCGATGTCGAGCAGCACCTTAGCAGTGTTTCTCCGGCGTTACAGCCACTGGCCTCAGCGCAGGCGATGCTTGTGTAGCAGGCGATAGAAGGTCGGCCGTGAAATTCCGAGCGTGCGCGCCGCCTGGCTCATGTTGTGGGTGTAGCGGCCAAGCACATCGTTCAGCGCCTGGCGCTCGGCGCGCAGGATGTAATCTTCCAGCGTCACCGGGGTGTCGAGGTGGGCGCGTACCGGCTGCAGGCCCAGGTCCGCGGCCAGGATCTGTCGCCCCTGCGCCAGGACCAGGGCGCGGAGCACGCGATGGCGCAATTCGCGCACATTGCCCGGCCAGGGATAGGCGGTCATGGCACTGATCGCATCCTCGCCGAAGTGCCGGTGATGGCGCCCGATCGACGCACCATGCTGCCTGGCGAAGTGCTCGGCCAGCAGCAACAGGTCGCCGGGGTGCTCGCGCAGATTCGGTGTATCGACCTGCTGCGCCGACAACAGGCCGAACAGCGCGCTGTCGAAGCGCTCCTGCTGCACCGCCTGCACCAGCGCCCCCTGATCCAGGGTCACGAGCGACGCACGCGGATGGGCCTGCAGGTAGCCCAACATGCGCTGCTGCGCAGCAGTTGGCAGCGCTGCGACGTTTTCCAGCAACAGGGTGGTGGCGCTCGATGCGGCCATTAGCGCGTCATCGAAAACCTCGGCACAGTCGATGTGGCGCATGGCCTGCGCGCGGCGAGCGGAATGCTGGTGAAGCAGGCGCGCCAGCAGGTGCTTGCCGCTGCCCCGCTCGCCGCGGATCAGCAGCGGAGCATCGCCACGGCTCAGGCGGTCGATCTGCTTGCGCAGGCTGCGCGCCGGGCCGCTGTTGCCGAGAAACTGCAGCGCCTGGCGCCCGCTTTTCAGGCGGCGCAAGCGCGTAGCTGCCTGCGCCTGCTGCAAGGCCTCCAGCAGGCGTGGCGTTTCCACCGGCAATGGCAGTACGGCGAACAACCATTCGCCGATCAGCTCCTGCATATCGAATGACTCGAGTCGCTGGGTATTGGCCAGCGCCACGCAAGCCAGCCCGGTTCGTTGCAGGTGTTTGCGCAGCTCATGGCCCGGGTGCTCATCGAGATGGAGCAGGAGCGCATCGCCGGCTTGGGCGGTGAAGGTTTCCGGCGTGCAACGCTGCAAGGTCCAGCCCGCCACCTGCAACGGCTGAATCAGCGGCGCGCATGCCGCGAAAGGTTCGAGCACCAGCAAACGCCGGGATACGACGGAAACAGCCTCCATACCCCATCCTTGACGCCATTATTTTGTAATTCCAATAAAAACAATACGTTGGCGCTCATAACTGTAACGCTAGCAAGAACTTTGACGCTTAATGGATCATTTCTCTATAAGCGTTGTTCCTGTGGGTTATTGCGCAGTTTTCGTGATCACGGCGATGGCACCTTGCCAACAGCACGCAGTATTGGCATAACGAGCCAATCGAATAAGAACGCTACAAGGATGTCCCCCAATGCGTCTGCTGCGTCGTACCCTGAAAATCGTCGTTGTGCTGGCCCTGATAGCTGTGGCGGTCGCGCTGTATTACGTGGCCAACCCCAACCTGCCGGTCTACCAGCAACCCAGCGAGTTGCACTACCTGTCGCAGTGGAGCGACGAGCAGCGCCAGACCTATTACTACACGCCCCAGGGCACCACGGTTAAAGGCCTGCGCTACGACTGGTTCACTGCGCTGGAAATGCCATTCGGCACGGAAAAGTTCGCCCGCCTCGACTACCTCGCCCGCTTCGGCTTCCTCACCGATCCCAGGCAACAGCCAAGCGCGCTCAACCCCGGCAACCTGCCGGTGGGCTTCACCCGCCATCAGGACAGCGAGAGCGGCGAGCACTTTCTCGATATCAGCTGCGCCGCCTGCCATACCGGCGAGCTGCGCTACAAGGGCCAGGCCGTGCGCATAGACGGCGGCGCCGCCCTGCATTCACTGGCCTCGACCGTACCCACCCTGCGCGGCGGCGGCTTCGGCCAGGCGCTGGGCATGAGCATGGCCTTCACCTACTACAACCCACTGAAATTCCGCCGTTTCGCTCAGGCAGTGCTGGGCGACCAGTACCCGCAGGGTCGCGACCGGCTGCGCGAGGATTTCAAACAGGTGCTGGACCGGCTGCTGGCCACGGCATTCAACGACTGGCATCGCGGCCTGTATCCGACCGAAGAAGGCTTCGGCCGTACCGATGCGTTCGGCCGCATCGCCAACACCGTGTTCGGCGACACCCTGGACGAGGCCAACTACCGCATCGCCAACGCCCCGGTGAGCTATCCGCATCTCTGGGACATCTGGAAGTTCGACTGGGTGCAATGGAACGGCTCGGCCATGCAGCCGATGGCACGTAACGTCGGCGAGGCTCTCGGCGTCGGCGCCAGCCTGCATCTGCTCGACGAACACGGCAAAGGCGTTATCGAAGCCGATCGCTATGCCTCCAGTGTGCGTCTGCATGATCTCTACACGCTCGAGGAAACCCTCAAGCGCCTGCAACCACCGCAATGGCCGGAGGCCATATTCGGCGCGGTGGACCTGCCCCTGGCCAGTCGCGGCAAGGCCCTCTACAGCGAGAACTGCGCCTACTGCCACGCCCCCGATCCCAAACCGCGCGACCAGCGTCTGGCGCCGTCACGCGATCCCGAGTGGCGGATGCGCGTGGTGCCGATCAGCGTCGTCGGCACCGACCCGACCACCGCCGACAACATCGCCGATCATCGTTTCGACATCAGCCGCCTGGGCTGGACCAAGGCCGAGCTGTCGCGCCTGGACGTAAAGCTGTTCGGCTCCAGTCTCGACGAGGTCGATTTCAAGAGCATCTCCAGCGCCAAGGCCCTGGCCTACATCACCGCCTACGTGGAAAACCGCGCCTACCAGGACGCCGGCATAGGCCCACGCCAGCGCCAGGAAATGGATGGCTACGGCCTGCCCATCGGCGTTCAGGAGAAACGCGGCTACAAGGCGCGCCCGCTGGACGGCATCTGGGCCACCCCGCCCTTCCTGCACAACGGCTCGGTGGCCAACCTGTTCGAACTGCTGTCCCCCGTTTACGAGCGGCAGGCCCGGTTCTGGGTAGGCAACTTCGAATACGATCCGGTAAGGGTGGGCTATCGCAGCGAGGCGTTCGAAGGCGGCTTCCTGCTCGACACCCGCGTCACCGGCAATGGCAACGGCGGCCATGAATTCCGCGATGGCTGCCGCCAGGAAGGCGTGATCGGCCGCGCCCTGTCGCCGGACGAGCGCCTGGCGCTGATCGAATACCTCAAGGTGCTCGGCAACGCCGAGCTGGAAACCCGGCTCAGCGATGTGCCGGCACGACCCTGGACACCCGGCCCGAGCTGCGAAGGCTGATTTCAACCGATATCAGGAACAAGGATTGCTACGATGTTGAAACGCTTCTGGCTCTGGCTCGGTCGCCTGCTCGGCAAACTGCTGCTTACCCTCGTCCTGGTCGGTCTGATTGGCTGGGGGCTGGGCGAGGCCTATTACGCCTGGAAATTCTCCGGTCCGGTTTCCACGGAGGAAGAAATCGCCCCGGATGAAGCCGCATTGAGCCGGCTGATCATCGAGGATGCCGTGCGCATCGTCGAGCAGCACCGTGACAACACCCGCGTGCTGCGCGATGCCCATGCCAAGGCACACGGCTGCGTCAGGGCCGAGGTGCAGGTGCTCGACACCCTGGACGAATCGCTGCGCCAGGGCGTATTCAGCGAGCCAGGGCATACCTGGCGAGCCTGGATGCGCTTATCCAACGGCAACGCCTACCCGCAGTTCGACCGTGCCCGCGATGCCCGCGGTATGGCCATCAAGCTGCTCGACGTGCCGGGCGAAAAACTGATGAAGAGCCCGGCACATGCGGGCGAGCAGGATTTCGTGATGTTCAATCACCCTGCCTTCTTCGTACGCGACGTCGCCGAATACCGCAGCAATTTCGCCGCCCAGGCCGATGGCAAGAAAGCCTTGGCGTTCTTTCCCAGCTGGGACCCACGCAGCTGGGAAATACGCCACCTGATCATCGCCCTGAAGACCCTGTCGCCGGCGCCGGAAAGCCCGGTGGCCACCACCTACAACTCCATTGCGCCGTTCAAGCTCGGCGAGCTGAACATCAAGTACCGGGTCATACCGGCTCCGCAGAACTGCCCGCCCTACGAGCTGCCGGAGCAGAACACCGACCTGCCCAATTTCCTGCGCAATGCGCTTTACCAGCAGCTGTCACTGGATCGCGCGCCCGCATGTTTCGAACTTCAGGTGCAAAAACAGAATGCGCAGTACTACATGCCCATCGAGGATCCGACCGTCGAATGGAGCGAAAAGATATCGCCCTTCGAAAGCGTCGCGCGTATTACCGTGCAGCCTCAGGACTTCGACAGTCGCGAACAAAACCTCTTCTGCGACAATTTGTCCTTCAACCCCTGGCATGCGCTGCCCGAGCATCGTCCGATCGGGGGAATAAACCGTTTGCGCAAATCGGTATATGAAGCGGTCAGCGCCTACCGCCACCAGCGTAACGCCCCAGCCCCCGCGGCACCTGAGCTGCAGCCGATTGCCGAGGAAGCGGAGGCGGAACTTTCGCAATAGAAAGTTGTACTCGCCGAGACGCCGAAAGTTTTTATTGAGGCACTTCGCACAGCAATAAAACTTTTTTCAGCGATGTGTGACTTATGGGCTCGCTGCGTTCATCAACAGCAATGTAAGGCCAAGCGCAATAACCTGCTGGCCGCAACTAATTGCTGGGATCAACTCGGAGAAACCGAACCCATGAACACACCGCTGCGTTTCAACGAAGCCTTGCTGATTGCCGATCGCGCCTTCCGCCCGTTCCAGTGCGTGGCCTGGGCTCCGCAGGACGGTACCGGCGTCGTCAGCATCAGCGTCATCGACCGCACCAACACTCGCCTGCTTGGTCGCCAGCTGTCCAGCGCGACCTACACCGACCCGCAACAGCTGGAAGCTGCGCTGCAGCGCTCCCGCGACGAACTGCGCAGCCAGGGTTTCGATCTTGCGCCGTGGAGCATGCCGGAGTAATCCCCCACGGGGCGCCGTTCGGCGCCCCTAAGTGCTTGGCAATATTCGTGGGCTTATTGTCCTTGTTGCCATGACCGCCTCAGCGCAGACTGCCTTCCATTACCCCGGAGGCTTTTATGGATGCGCTCAGAACCATCGCGTGCCTGACCTACCCCGACGTCATGAGCCTGGACGTAACCGGGCCGTTGCAGGTCTTCGCCTCTGCCAACGTCGAGCGGCAGCGCCAGGGCCTGCCGCCCTGCTATCGCATCTGCCTGTTGGCTGAAGAGTCCGGTCCGGTGAGCACCTCGGCCGGCATTCAGCTGATTGCCGACAGGGCCTGGCGCAGTGTCGATGCCAGCCAGATCGACACGCTGCTGGTGCCAGGCGGGCTGGGTGTGGACCGGCAGTGCCAGGATACGGCCCTGTTGAACTGGCTACGGGATGTCGAGCCACAGCTGCAGCGGCTCGGCTCGGTATGCTCCGGTGCACTGATCCTGGCTGCGGCCGGCTTGCTCGATGGCCGCCGCGCCACCACCCATTGGGCCGATGTGCAGTCCCTGCGTGATGGCTATTCGCAGGTCGAGGTACTGGGCGACTGCCTGCATACCTACGACCCGCACGACCACGGCGGCGCTGCGCACATTTTCACCTCGGCCGGCGTGACCGCGGGCATCGATCTGGCTCTGGCGCTGATAGAGGCCGACCTGGGACGTGCGCTGGCCCTGGCGGTCGCGCGTCGCCTGGTGATGTTTCTGCGTCGCCCCGGGGGCCAGGCGCAGTTCAGCGCCCTGCTCAGCCCGGAGCCGAGCCGGGTGCCGCGACTTGCCGCCTTGCTCGAATGGATTCCCGCGCACCTTGGTGACGACCTGTCGCTCGAGGCGCTTGCCGCCCAGGCGCACATGACCCCACGCACGCTGTCTCGGGTGTTCGTTCAGGAACTGGGCATGGGGCCGGGGCGTTACGTCGAGCGGGTGCGCCTGGAAGCAGCACGCAATCTGCTGCAGGACGCCCAAGCCTCTATCGCCACCGTGGCGCGCCTGACCGGCTTCGGCCACACGGAGAACCTGCGCCGCAGCTTTCACAAACACCTGGCCATCAGCCCGCAGGACTATCTGCAGCGTTTCGGCCAGGCACGCCAGGAGAACCTGAATGCTTGAGCTACGCCCGAACTGCGAGTGCTGCGACCGAGACCTGCCGGCGAACAGCACGGATGCATTGATCTGCTCGTTCGAGTGCACCTTCTGCCGCAGCTGCGCCGAGAACAAGCTGGCGTTGCACTGTCCCAACTGCGGCGGTGAGCTTCTGCGCAGGCCGACTCGCCCCGCACAGAAGCTCGCGCGCAACCCGGCATCCACCGTGCGAGTGGGCAGGAGTACGCCATGCTGAGTTTTCTTGGCAAATTGCGCGGCGATGGTGCGGCGCTACCGCCTCCGCCCTCGCTACGTCAGGTGCTGCTGGCCTGGCTTGGTGGATTTCTTGCCATCGCCTGCATCGCAGGTAGCGGTGATGCGCTGTCGATCAGCCTGCTGCTGGGTTCGTTCGGCGCGTCCTGCGTGCTGGTGTTCGGCTTTCCCGATCTACCTTTCTCGCAACCGCGCAACCTGGTGCTTGGGCATGTACTCAGCAGCCTGGTCGGGCTGATCTGCCTGCATCTGCTCGGCCCTGGCATCTGGTCGCTGGCTCTGGCGGTAAGCAGCGCCATCGCGCTGATGATGCTGACTCGTAGCGTGCACCCGCCGGCCGGCTCCAATCCGGTGATCATCTTTCTCGCTCAGCCGGGCTGGGGCTTCCTGCTCTTTCCCACCCTGGCCGGCGCGCTGATCCTGCTACTGGTGGCGCTGCTCTACAACAACGCCACGCGCAGTGGGCGCTACCCCAGATACTGGTAGCCAGAAACGACGAAGGGCGACCCCCTGGGTCGCCCTTCTCACCGCGCAGCCCGCATTAGTAGTATGCGTTTTCGCGATTGCTGTGGTCGGTCACGTCACGCACGCCCTTGAGCTCCGGAATACGCTCGAGCAGGGTTTTCTCGATGCCTTCCTTGAGCGTGTAGTCAGCCTGACCACAACCCTGGCAACCACCACCGAACTGCAGCACGGCAATACCTTCGTCAACCACGTCGACCAGGCTCACCTGGCCGCCGTGGCTGGCCAGACCGGGATTGATCTCGGTCTGCAGGTAATAGTTGATGCGCTCGTTCAGCGGGCTGTCCTCATTGACCATCGGCACCTTGGCGTTCGGTGCCTTGATGGTCAGCTGGCCGCCCATGCGGTCGGTGGCGTAGTCGACTACGGCGTCTTCCAGGAAAGGCTCGCTGATGCCATCGATCCAGGCGGTGAAGCTGGCCAGACCAACGGCGGTGTCTTCGGGCTTCTGTTCACCCGGCTTGCAGTAGGCGATGCAGGTTTCCGCATAAGGCGTACCTGGCTGGGTGATGAAAACGCGGATGCCGATACCCGGGGTGTCCTGCTTGCTCAGCAGCTCGGCCAGGTAATCTTCGGCAGCTTGGGTAATGGTGATGGCACTCATGGCAACTCCTCACGGTCATGCCGCGGATTGTACGCCAAGTGACGACCTGAATATAGTCCTACTAATTTACTCAGGATAACGACTGCAGCCCTTCCCGCCCTGCTCGTTGCCCGACCCAGACTTTGGCACGAACGACAAAACGCTTTTCGATCAACTCGTAGCTGCCCCAGGCCGCAACCGCAATCACCGGTATGCATGCCGCGATCACGACGGCAGGTGCGAGATCCAGACGGGTCTGCAGGTACCAGCCCAGGGACAGGACGATCACGTGCAGCAGATAGACCGAATACGAGCAGTCGCCCAGATGACTCAGTAGCCGGTTGTCCTTGAACCAGGGCTCCATGGCGATACAGGCGGCGACGATCAACGCGCTCGGCAGCCCCCAATGCAGCAGGCGCATGGAGTTGTCGAAGTGGTAAATGGTCAGCAGCGAAGCCGCGATGACCAGCAGCGGCAGCCACAAACCCTGGCGAATCCAGCCTCGCTTGTAAGCCACACCCAGGAGCATGCCGAAGATGAACTCGTAGACGATGCTGTTGCGGTAGAAGTCGCTCATCCACGGCTGGGTTGCCAGCAGGCTGAACGTGGCCAGGGCCAGGACGATGAACAGCAGGCGCAGGCGCTCGGTCACGATGAAGGCCAGGGCGAACAGCAGGTAGAAGAACATCTCGTAATTCAGCGTCCAGCCGACGTTGAGCGTCGGATAGAGGCCAAAGCCCCCGGGGTTTTCGGCCGGGATGAAAAACAGCGAGAGCAGCAAATGGTGCAGGTCGAACTCCTGCACGGGCATCACCTGATTGGCGAAGGCGATGATCAGCGCCGCGATCAACGAGTAGAGCCAATAGGCCGGGACGATGCGCAGCACGCGATTGAGCATGAAGCGCCAGGGCGTGATGGTCTTGCTCTGGGTAGAGAGATAGATCACCAGCCCGCTGATGACGAAGAAGATGTCGACGCCAACCGCCCCCCTTTCGGCGAACAGGCGACCGACGAAGCTGTCGGCCTGAAAATTGAAGAACACCTGCATGACGTGATGAAACACCACAACCCAGGCCGCCAATGCCCGTAAAGCCTGTACTGAAACCAGCATCTAACCGCCATTCCCCCTTTCGCTGAACTCGAGACCCGGCTGCCTGAATCAGGCAACCACAGGGTCCGACCGCAACGATGGGAGAAAGGTCGGCAAAAGCCAGGGGAAACGACCTGCTAGAGATTCTGGTAGCGGTTCATGTCCAGTACCCCGGCCTCCAGCGGCTGGGTTTCGCGGATGTGCTCGGCCAGATCATGGAAATAACGCCAGAACTCGGGATGGCTGCGGCGTATGCCCCAGCGCTCGACGATAGGCTCGAAGGATTGTGCGTCGCGCACACCTTCCATCTGCTTGACGAAGGCATCCACCTCCCCGGCTTTGAGGTTGAAGAGAAAGTTCGGATAGCTGCTCATCACCTCGGGATAGATTGTCAGGGTGTCCAGGCGTGGCTGATAACGCAGCTCCTCGCCCAACATGAAGGCCACATTGCTGTGCGCGCGGTTGCGCAACAGGCTGTAGATCTCCCGCGAACCGTCGCTCAGTTGCACTCGCAGCATGGTCGCTTCCGGCAGTTGATCGATCACCCGCAAACCGCCCGCCGGACGACTGGCCAGACGCGACAGCGCCTGTTCGGCATGTTGCAGCTCCTTGGGCAGACCGTCGCGATAACAGTGCGCACCAGCGCAGCGGTTGATCGGATCGGGACGTGCATTCAGCCTGTCATAGCGCTGCAGCAACTGTTCGGCGAACTGCTGCTTCGGGTCCTTGCCATTCAGCGCGATGGCGCTCGGCGAACGGTGATCGACCGAGGTGTAGTCCAGCAGCATCTTCAGCTTGCCGCTGTTCTGATACCAGTCGTCCAGGTAGGCCTCACGCGAACGAGCCGGCAGCAGGCGCAGGAAGTTCACCTCGGCGCCGTTACGGATCAGGTCGAAGTACAGGCGCGTCTGCGCCTGATGCGAGACATTGCCGAAAACGTCGAAGTTGACCACCAGCTGGTAGTAGGTGCGCTCCAGCAGCGGATAGTCCAGCCACCAGAGGGTCTGCGGTATCTCACCCAGCAGGCCTTTGCGCACCGAGGCGCTGTCATGCTGGCGGAAGATCGACAGCAGCGCGTTGTCGTTGCCGCTCCAGATATGTGTCCAGTCGGCCGGCGGCGCATCGGCGTAGGCGTCCCTGCGCAGGTTCTCGTAGTCGTTGCGCTTGTTGCGATAGTCGCGCCACAGGCCCAGCAGATCGCCGATATCGTCGAACTGGCCGGGCATGGCCAAAAGCGGCGTGGCCTCGCTTCGATAGTCGGCATCGGTGAGGTAGAGATCATGCTCCGGTGCCTGGAACAGGGCCCAGAAATTGTCGCGAATCACGTCGGTGGCGATCTGCCCACGGCACACCGGGCCACGAATGAAGGTACGCACGAAGTATTCGGCGTTATCCAGCATGAACTGATAACGCGCCTGCGCCGGAATCGCGGCGAAGGTTTCGAACGGGTTGGCCCGACGTTGCGCGCCGTAGCCCGGCACCGCGTCCAACGTCCAGTCCTCGGCGAAGAACAGCGCCTTGACCCGCGCCAGCTTGTCCTCGCCCAGCGGATAGGTGATGTGCGTCTTGTGCACGATCACACCCTGGATCGGCCACAGACGGTAGTAGAACTCGGAGCCCGGATCATCGTTCGGACGCCGCGTGGCAATCGGGTCGATGGCTTTGCCGCTGGGGGTACGCGAGCGCACCATCTGGAAGAAGTGGCCAGGCTCGCCACCCTCGAAGTGCAGATGCGCCAGGAACAGGTGCTCGTACAGCCAGCGCGAAACCAGGCTCTGCCGTGCACCGGGAGCATTGAGGAAATTCTCCCACTGCGCCACCTGACGCAACTCGACCGCGCTGGGTTTGAGCGCCTGCTCGGCGACCGGCGCCCCCTGCGCCAGCCACCGTTCCAGGGTGGCGTACTCGTCATCGTTCAGCCCGGTCACCGCGAACGGCATGCCGCCGTGGGGATTCTTCTGCGCATAGGCGGCGAACTCACCCGGCAATGGGCAGCTGTTGCTGCGGGTGATGGCTATGTCGAGGTTGTCGGGGAGCTTGGCGTTGGGCTCGAGCGGCTGGCTGCGCCCAAGCTCCAGCATGCGCCTGATCAGTGCAGCCTGGCCGTTCTCGCCAGCGAGCACCGAATGAAAGCCGCGCAGGCGCCAGGCTGCCTCGCCCTGCGCGTCCAGATACAACCGTGTGGTGGCCTGCGCCTTGCTGCGCGTGCCGTCATAGACCAGTTGTTTGCTGGCACCGCGTAGGATGCCCTCAGCGCTACCGAGATTGAGCTGGCAGGGAGCGTCGTAGCAGGTGTGGCAGGCCACGCACTTGTGGGTGAGGATGGGCTGGATGTCGTCGACGTAGGAAATCGCTTCGGCGCGGGCCATGCCTGCTGCGAAGGAAAGAAACAACAATGCAGCAGGCTTGAGCATGGCCAGATCCTTGGTTCGATGCTGACCATTCTAGCGAGACGGCGTCCGCGGCAACATGAATGAAATTCATGGAAACCGCCAGGCGCTCCAGACCCCTGCAGCTTTGATATCATCGCGGGCCTTTGTTCCCGCTTTGCTCAGGTAGTTCTCATGTCCGATCGCAGCGCCCGCCTCCAAGCCCTCCAGCAAGCCCTGAAGGAGCGCATCCTGATCCTCGACGGCGGCATGGGCACCATGATCCAGAGCTACAAGCTGGAAGAGGCCGACTACCGCGGCGAGCGCTTCGCCGACTGGCCGAGCGACGTCAAGGGCAACAACGACCTGCTGCTGCTGACCCAGCCGCAGATCATCGCCGCCATCGAGAAGGCCTATCTGGATGCCGGCGCCGACATCCTGGAAACCAACACCTTCAACGCCACCCGCGTGTCGCAGGCCGACTACGACATGGAGGAGCTGGTCTACGAGCTGAACCTGGCCGGCGCCCGTGTGGCCCGTGAAGTGGCTGACGCCAAGACCCTGGAAACCCCGGATCGACCGCGCTTCGTCGCAGGCGTTCTGGGTCCGACCAGCCGCACCTGCTCGATCTCCCCGGACGTCAACGACCCCGGTTACCGCAACGTCACCTTCGACGAGCTGGTGGAGAACTACACCGAAGCCACGCGCGGCCTGATCGAGGGCGGCGCCGACCTGATCCTGATCGAGACCATCTTCGACACCCTGAACGCCAAGGCGGCAATCTTCGCCGTGCAGCAGGTGTTCGAGGAGGACGGCGTCGAACTGCCGATCATGATCTCCGGCACCATCACCGATGCCTCCGGCCGTACCCTGTCCGGGCAGACCACCGAGGCGTTCTGGAACTCGGTGCGCCACGCCAAGCCGATTTCCGTGGGTCTGAACTGCGCCCTCGGCGCCAAGGACCTGCGCCCGTACCTGGAAGAGCTGGCCAACAAGGCCGACACCCATGTGTCCGCCCACCCCAACGCCGGCCTGCCCAATGCCTTCGGCGAATACGACGAGTCGCCCGCCGAGATGGCGGCGGTAGTCGAAGAGTTCGCCGCTTCGGGTTTCCTCAACATCATCGGCGGCTGCTGTGGCACCACTCCGGCGCATATCCAGGCGATCGCCGAGGCGGTGGCCAAGTACCCGCCGCGGGTGATCCCGGACATTCCCAAGGCCTGTCGCCTGTCGGGCCTGGAGCCCTTCACCATCGACCGCAACTCGCTGTTCGTGAACGTCGGCGAGCGCACCAACATCACCGGTTCGGCCAAGTTCGCCCGCCTGATCCGCGAGGAGAACTACACCGAGGCCCTGGAAGTCGCCCTGCAGCAGGTGGAAGCCGGCGCCCAGGTGATCGACATCAACATGGACGAAGGCATGCTGGACTCGAAAGCCGCCATGGTCAGGTTCCTCAACCTGATCGCCGGCGAGCCGGACATCTCCCGCGTGCCGATCATGATCGACTCCTCCAAGTGGGAGGTGATCGAAGCGGGCCTGAAATGCATCCAGGGCAAGGGCATCGTCAACTCCATCTCCATGAAGGAAGGCGTCGAGCAGTTCAAGCATCACGCCCGCCTGTGCAAGCGCTATGGCGCCGCCGTGGTGGTGATGGCCTTCGACGAGGTCGGCCAGGCCGACACCGCCGCGCGCAAGAAGGAAATCTGCCAGCGCAGCTACGACATTCTGGTCAACGAAGTGGGCTTCCCGCCCGAAGACATCATCTTCGACCCGAATATCTTCGCCGTGGCCACCGGCATCGAAGAGCACAACAACTATGCGGTGGACTTCATCGAAGCCTGCGCCTATATCCGTGACCAGCTGCCCTTCGCCCTATCGAGTGGTGGCGTGTCCAACGTGTCGTTCTCCTTCCGCGGCAACAACCCGGTGCGCGAAGCGATCCACTCGGTGTTCCTCTACTACGCGATCCAGAACGGCCTGACCATGGGTATCGTCAACGCCGGCCAGCTGGAGATTTACGACGAGATTCCCAAGGAGCTGCGCGACGCGGTCGAGGACGTGGTGCTCAACCGCAACGAGGGCGCCACCGAGGCGCTGCTGGCCATCGCCGACAAGTACAAGGGTGACGGCGCCGCCAAGGAAGTCGAGAACGAGGAATGGCGCTCGCTGCCGGTCGACAAGCGCCTGGAGCACGCGCTGGTCAAGGGCATCACTGCCTTTATCGTCGAAGACACCGAGGAGTGCCGCCAGCAGTGCGCGCGCCCCATCGAGGTGATCGAAGGCCCACTGATGGCCGGCATGAACGTGGTCGGCGACCTGTTCGGCTCGGGCAAGATGTTCCTGCCCCAGGTGGTCAAGTCCGCCCGGGTGATGAAGCAGGCCGTGGCGCACCTGATCCCCTTCATCGAAGCCGAGAAAGGCGACAAGCCGGAAGCCAAGGGCAAGATCCTCATGGCCACTGTCAAGGGCGACGTGCACGACATCGGCAAGAACATCGTCGGGGTGGTGCTGGGCTGTAACGGCTATGACATCGTCGATCTGGGCGTGATGGTGCCGGCGGAGAAGATCCTGCAGACCGCCCGCGACGAGAAATGCGACATCATCGGCCTGTCCGGGCTGATCACCCCGTCGCTGGACGAGATGGTCCACGTGGCCAAGGAAATGCAGCGCCAGGGCTTCACCCTGCCGCTGATGATCGGAGGCGCCACCACCTCCAAGGCGCACACGGCGGTGAAGATCGACCCGCAGTACAGCAACGACGCCGTGGTCTACGTCACCGACGCCTCGCGCGCCGTGGGGGTGGCCACCCAGCTGCTGTCCAAGGAGCTCAAGGCCGACTTCGTGCAGAAGACCCGCGAGGAATACGTGGTGGTGCGCGAGCGCACCGCCGCCCGCGCGACTCGCACCGAGCGCCTGAGCTATGCCGATGCCATCGCCAACAAGCCGGCCTTCGACTGGAACGGCTACGTCGCGCCCAAACCGGGCTTCACTGGCGCGCAGGTGCTGGACGACATAGACCTCAATGTGCTGGCCGAGTACATCGACTGGACGCCCTTCTTCATCTCCTGGGATCTGGCCGGCAAGTACCCGCGCATCCTCACCGACGAAGTGGTCGGCGAAGCCGCCACCAGCCTGTTCAACGACGCCCAGGCGATGCTGAAGAAGCTGATCGACGAGAAGCTGATCAAGGCCCGTGCCGTCTTCGGCTTCTGGCCGGCCAATCAGGTGCGTGACGACGATATCGAAGTCTACGGCGACAACGGCGAACAGCTCGCCACCCTGCACCACCTGCGTCAGCAAACCATCAAGCCCGATGGCAAGCCGAATCTGTCCCTGGCCGATTTCGTCGCGCCGAAGGACAGCGGCATTACGGATTATGTGGGAGGCTTTATCACCACCGCCGGCATCGGCGCCGAGGAAGTGGCCAAGGCCTATGAGGCCAAGGGCGACGATTACAACTCGATCATGGTCAAGGCCCTCGCCGACCGCCTGGCCGAGGCCTGCGCCGAGTGGCTGCACGAGCGGGTGCGCAAGGAGTACTGGGGCTACGCGGCGGACGAGCAACTGGACAACGAGGCGCTGATCCGCGAGCAGTACAAGGGCATCCGCCCTGCCCCTGGCTACCCGGCCTGCCCGGATCACAGCGAAAAGGCCACTTTGTTTAGGCTGCTCGACCCCGAAGCCGACTACAACAAGGCCGGCCGCAGCGGCGTGTTCCTCACCGAGCACTACGCCATGTTCCCGGCCGCCGCCGTATCCGGCTGGTACTTCGCTCACCCCGAGGCGCAGTACTTCGCCGTGGGCAAGGTCGACAAGGATCAGATCGAGCAGTACAGCAAGCGCAAGGGTCAGGACATCGCCGTCAGCGAACGCTGGCTGGCGCCGAACCTCGGCTACGACGACTGATGCAAACGAGCCCGCGAAAGCGGTAATGCTGCTCACTTAAGAAATGGTCGAGCTCGATCAGTCCCCTCGCCCCTCCGGGGAGAGGGTTAGGGAGAGGGGGAAGACTGGCGGTTTTGCGGTGTCTTCTGCCCTCTCCCCCAGCCCCTCTCCCATAAATGGGAGAGGGGAGCCAAACGTGTGCAACCTTAATTGAACAGCATTACCGCGAAAGCGGGCTCTTTTCATTCGAAGGGAGACGACTCGCGCCGATCATCGAAAAACACGAACTCCGCTGCATGAACACGCCTCCAACTCATGTCGAGCCAATTGGCTCATTCGACGGAGCGATGACATGTACAAGCACAGCCTTGCAGTACTGGCCGTAGCGGCCGTGATGACCGGTTGCTCGACCATCGAGAACCCGGTCGATTACGTGACCTTTCGCAACGAACCTCTGGTCAAGCAGGTCGACCACGGCATGACCAGGGAACAGGTACGCACCCTCGGCGGCCCGCCCTCCTCAGAGGCCGAGCACAGTCTCAGCGGCAGCACCTGCAACAACTATGTACTCAACGTCGACGGGCACGAACAGCCCTACTACGTGAATTTCGACGTCAACGGCCGTGTCGACAGCAAGGGCTTCATGACCTGCGCGCAGTATTTCGAAAACAGACGCCGCATTTGAAAGACCCCTTCCCCGCTGCCGAAGGCAGCGGGGAAGGGTTTGAGCACGCGCTTAGAAAATCAGCTTGAACAGACCGATCACCACGATCAGGCCGATAATGAAGATGATGCCAACGGTGCTGCCGAGAAATTTCAACATGCTGATGCTCCCTCTATGGTTTCGGATTCATCAGTTGTGACCCTGCCTCGGCGGCCAGGGTTTAGCCTTTTTCTTGAGTGCCTTGCCACGGGGCGCGCCGAGCACGCATCAGGCGCCCGGGCGGCGAACGACCCTGATGCTGTACTCCATCTGCGGCTTACGCGTCATGCTCACGGCACGCCGGGTGACGGTATCCAGGGTGATGTTCCAGAAGCCGCTGGAGGGTACGCGAATCTTCGCCGGGAACTTGATGAAGGCGCCGCCGTGGTAACTGTGCCGACCACGGTTCCTGAAGGCGCGAAAGTTGGCATCGTTCATCAGGCGGATGTTGCAGGGTTGCGAACACTGGATGACCACCAGATCGCCCTCTTCCAGATGCTCGCGTTGATGGATGAATTTCATCGTATTCGGACTCGGTGGTGAAACGGGGGCGCAATAGTGCCGCAAGCGGCGCGGCATCGCCAGCGCAGCTGACGACTCGCTTGCGCCCAAAGCACGCGCTACCTAGCATGCGCGGCCAACACAGAGACGCGCCGTTTTCATGAAAGTCCTGCTCGACCGTATTCCCATTCTGATTGCCCTGCTCAAGCGCTATCCCGGCCTGGTCGCGCTGTTCGGCTTCTGCTCGGGCGTGGCCAGCTTCCTGCTAGTCGACCGCCAGGCGCATCTGGCCAAGGTCTTGGGCGTGGTGCTGGTGGTCAGCTGGGTCTGGCTGATCCTGGAAAACCTGCTGCTCGAGCGCATTGCCCAGCGCTTCGGCTTCGAGCTGCCGCTGCCATTGCTGCGCTACGGCACGCAGATGATCCATCAGGAGAGCCTGTTCTTCGTCCTGCCGTTCTTCTTCATCACTACCACCTGGAACAGTGGGCAATTGCTGTTCAGTGGCCTGCTGGCGATCGCTGCGCTGGCCTCGATCACCGATCCGATCTACTACCGATGGCTGGCGCCCAGGCGCTGGCTGCTGCTGATCTTTCACAGTCTGACGCTGTTCGCGGTGATGCTCACCGCGCTGCCGATCATCTTCCACCTCAGCACGCCACAGAGCTACCGCATCGCCCTGCTGGTCGCCACGCTGCTGGCGCTGCCGAGCCTGCCGGGGCTGATCGGTGGTGCCGGCTGGCGTCGCATCCTGCTGCTGGCCGCCCTGCCCCTGGCAATGGCCGGCGCCGGGTGGTTGGCACGGGTGTGGGTGCCGCCGGCCACACTGTGGCTGACCGAGGTGGCGATCAGCGATCGCTTCGATGGCGCGCAGCGTGCCCCGGGCCTCAGTCTGGCGCGCATCACGCCGCAGCAGATGCATGACGATGGGCTCTACGCCTATACCTCGATCAATGCCCCGCGCGGCCTCGACGAGCGCATCTATCACGTCTGGCAGCACAACGGCCGGGAAGTCGATCGCATCGCCCTGGACATCAGCGGCGGGCGCAAGGAGGGCTATCGCGCCTGGACGCACAAGCTCAACTTCCCCGCCTCACCCGAGGGCCGCTGGCAGGTGCGAGTCGTCACCGAGGCCGGACAGATGATCGGTGTGCTGCGCTTCGACGTGGTCGACGCCCAGGCCAAGTGATAGCATGCGCGCCCCATGCAGCTCACCGAACTCAGCCAACGCCTCGCCGACCTCGGCGCCAAACCCCAGCATATCGGGCGCATTACCCGTGCCTGGCTGCAGGGCAAGGCGCTGGACACCGGTACCAAGCACCAGAAGACCGAGAATTTCCTGCCGCTTACGGTGCGTGAGGGGCTGCCGGCCATCGCCGCCAGCCTCGAGCAGTTGGCCCGGGTCAGCGCCGAGCACCCGGGCGCGGACGGCTCCTCGCGCCTGCTGGTGGAGCTGGCCGACCGACAGATGGTCGAGAGCGTCCTGTTGCCGCGCGACGGCCTGTGCATCTCCAGTCAGGTCGGTTGTGCGGTCGGCTGCACCTTCTGCATGACCGGCAAGAGCGGCCTGCTGCGCCAACTCAGCAGCGCCGAGATGGTCGCGCAGGTGGTACTGGGCCGTCGCCGGCGCGCGGTGAAGAAAGTGGTGTTCATGGGCATGGGCGAGCCGGCGCACAACCTCGATAACGTGCTGGAGGCCATCGACCTGCTCGGAACAGAAGGCGGCATCGGTCACCGCAACCTGGTCTTCTCCACGGTTGGCGACCCACGCGTGTTCGAACGCCTGCCCAAACAGCGCGTGCGCCCTGCCCTGGCCCTGTCGCTGCACACCACCGATGCCGAGCTGCGCCAGCGCCTGCTACCGCGAGCGCCGCGCATCGACCCCGAGCAGTTGATGGAACTGGGCGAGGCCTATGCCCGCAGCATCGACTACCCGATCCAGTACCAGTGGACGCTGCTCAAGGGCATCAACGACAGCCAGGAGGAGATGGACAACATCCTGCGCCTGTTCAAGGGCAAGTTCGCCGTGCTCAACCTGATCCCTTACAACAGCCTGAAAGCCGATGACTACCAGCGCCCCGACGGCGAGCGCATCGTGCAGATGGTGCGCTACCTGCATAGCCGCGGCGTGCTGACCAAGGTGCGCAACTCCGCCGGCCAGGATGTGGATGGCGGTTGCGGCCAGTTGCGTGCGCGGGCAGTGGATGTGGTCAATACCAGCCGCCTCCAGGGAAATCGCGGCAAAGGCTCAAGAATCGTCACTGCAGACCGATAAGAAGCTTACGGATCAATGCCTGGCAAGCAGAATGCCAGCACTGTACTAGGTTTGTAATGAACCGCATTGCATGGATGCAGCCCTGTCGTATTTGCGCCCTGGAGCCCCATTCATGAAAATCGCCCACAAGGTCGGTATCGCCGCCGCTACCGTGCTTTTTCTCACCATAAGCCTGCTGTCGCTGCTGCAGGTCAGCCAGGTGCGGGAGACGCTGCGCAGCCAGGTCGAATCGAGCATTGCCGAGTCGAGCAATGCCCTGGCCCGTCAGATCGAGAACTGGCTCAACGCCAAGCTACGCCTGATCGACCTTATGGCGCAGACCATAGATAGCAACTACAGCACGGATGAAATTCAGCGGATTTTCAACGCACCTTTGTTGAAGAACGAGTTCATCCTGGTCTTCGGTGCCCTGGAAGCTGACGGCAAACCGATCAAGAACAGCGACGAATGGAAACCGAGCGCAGACTGGGACGGGCGCAAACGACCCTGGTATGCCACAGGCAAGGCTGGCAGCCAGGCCGTGCTGACCGAGCCCTATGTCGATTCCACCACCAATGAAATCCTCATTTCCGCGGTCGCCCGAATCACCGATGCAGGCCAGTTTCTCGGTGCATTCGGTGGCGACATCCGCCTGCAGTCGGTAGCCGACGCGGTCAACACCCTGGACTTCAACGGCGCTGGTTACGCCTTCCTGCTCAGCCGCTCGGGCAACATCATTTCCCACCCCAACGCCGACTACAACGGCAAGTCCTACAGCGAACTGTTCGACGGCCAGAGCCCGGCGCTGGGCAAGGAGCTGCGCGAAGTCGCCGCCGGCGGCAAGAACCTGCTGATCTCCTTCACCCCCCTGCCGAACCTGCGCGGCATGGACTGGTACATCGGCGTGGTGCTGGACGAGAGCGTGGTCATGGCCGAGGCCAACCGCCTGACCTGGCTGGCAGTTGTCGGCACCGTGGTCGGCGTGGCCATCAGCCTGCTGGTACTGGGCCTGCTGATGAACAGCCTGCTCAAGCCGCTGGGCCTGCTCAACAGCTCGCTGCGCGAGATCAACAGCGGTGAAGGCGACCTGACCCGCCGCCTGGCGATCACCAGCAACGACGAGATTGGCGAGCTGTCGCAGGAGTTCAACCGCTTCCTGCAGACCCTGCAGACCCTGATCGGCGATGTCATGGGCAGCTCTCATCAGGTCCGCGAAAGCACCGCCCTGACCTCCAACGAGTCGGAGCAGGCTGCTCGCCGTCTGCAGGAGCAGCTGCAGGAGCTGGACCAGCTCGCCACCGCCATGCAGGAAATGGCCTCCACCGCCGAGGAAGTGGCGCGCAACGCCCAGGCCGCGGCCCAGGCGGCCGTTGCCGCCAACGAGGAAACCGAGAACGGCGTGCGCGTGGTATCGCAGTCGAGTTCGGCGATTCGCCACCTGGCCGACGAGATGGACGAAACCAGCCACGCCATCAACGAGCTGGCCAAGCTCAGCCACAACATCGAGTCGATCCTGCAGGTGATCACCAGCATTGCCGAGCAGACCAATCTGCTGGCGCTCAATGCCGCCATCGAAGCCGCTCGTGCCGGCGAGTCCGGTCGCGGCTTCGCCGTGGTCGCCGATGAAGTCCGCTCGCTGGCTTCGCGCACGCAGCAGGCTACCCAGGAAATTCGCCAGATGATCGATCAGCTGCAAGGCGGCGTGCGTCAGGCCGAAAGCCGCATGCAACAGAGCCGCGACACGGCCAGCAAGACTGCCGAAGAGGCCAGCGCGGCCAACGACATGCTTGGCCGTATCCGCGAAGCGATCACCCGCATCAACGACATGAACCTGCAGATCGCCACCGCCGCCGAGGAGCAGAGCGCCACCACCGAGGAGATCAACCGCAACACCACCAACATCCGCGACATCAGCCATGAACTGGCTGGCGGTGCCGAACAGCAGGTGCAGCAGTGCGCCTCGATGGTGGAGCAGGTCGGTCAGCAGGATCGCCTGCTGGGCCGCTTCAAGGTCTGAACCACGCGCAGCCAATCCGCACGCGCGAAAAGCCCCGGCATGCCGTAATGCTGTTCACTTAAGGTTGCAAGCGTGTGGCTCCCCTCTCCCATTTATGGGAGAGGGGCTGGGGGAGAGGGCTGAGCACACCACAAACTGCCGGTTTTCCCCTCTCCGAACGCGGCCCGCCCTAACCCTCTTCCCAAAGGGGCGAGGGGACTAATCGCGTACGACCATTTCTTATGTGAACAGCATTACCGGCATGCCGGGGCTCTTTAATCGTAGCGATCAGACGCCGCTCTTGACCTTGCTCCAGATGCGCGTGCGTACCCGGTCTATCTGCAGCGGCATGGCCTCCAGCGTGTAGAGCTTGTCCATCACCCTATCAGGTGGATAGACGGTCGGGTCCGCCTTGAGCGCGGGCTCGACCAGGCTGTCGGCCTTGGCGTTGCCGTTGGCGTACTTCACATGGTTGCTGATGGCCGCCATCACCTCGGGCTGCAGCAGGTAGTTCATGAAGGCATAAGCGCCCTCCTCGTTACCCGCATCGGCCGGCATGGCCACCATGTCGAACCAGATCGGCGCGCCTTCCCTGGGAATCTCGTACTGAATCTTCACCCCGTTGCCCGCCTCGGCGGCGCGGGCGCCAGCCTGCATGATGTCGCCGGAGAACCCTACCGCCATGCAGATCTCGCCGTTGGCCAGGTCACCCACGTATTTGGACGAGTGGAAATAGCGCACGTTCTTGCGCATCTCCATCAATAGCGCTTCGGCGCGCCGATAATCCTCGGGATTCTTGCTATGGTGCGGCAGCCCCAGATGATGCAGGGCTATGGGCAGCATTTCCGGGCCGTTGTCGAGGATCGCCACGCCGCACTGGTTTAGCTTGGCCAGCGTGGCCGGGTCGAACAGCACGTCCCAGCTGTCCATCTTCGCATCATCACCCAGCACCGCACGTACCTTGTCGACGTTGTAGCCGATACCGGTGCTGCCCCACAGGTAAGGGAAGCCGTGCTCGTTGCCCGGATCATTGACTTCCAGCGCCTTCATCAGCACCGGGTTGAGGTTGTTCCAGTTCGGCAGCCTGCTACGGTCGAGCTTCTTCAGCGCACCACCCTGAATCTGCCGGGCCATGAAGTGGTTGGAGGGGAACACCACGTCGTAGCCGGAGCGACCGGCCATGAGCTTGGCGTCCAGCGTCTCGTTGCTGTCATAGACGTCGTAATGGGTGCCCAGACCGCTGCTCTTTTCGAACCGTTTGAGGGTGTCCGGGGCGATGTAGTCGGTCCAGTTGTAGATGCGCACGCTGTCAGCGGCATGGGCGGTGCCGGCCAGGATCAGGCACGGCAGGAGTTTCTTCAGCATGGAATACCTCATGAGTTGTTGTTTTAGGCAGTACTGAAAAGGCGCCGAGTCAGAAGATCAGCACATAGGTCTTGCGCACCGTTTCTTGTATGTCCCAGATGCCAAGGGTATTGGCCGGCATCATCAGGGCGTCGCCGGCGCGAATCTCGATGGGCTCACCGTCGTCAGGCGTGAAGGTGCAGCGCCCGGCCACGAAGTGACAGAACTCCTGCTGCACGATCTGCCGACGCCAACGCCCTGGGGTGCACTCCCAGACACCGGTCTCGACGCCGTCACTGCGCTCGACACTGATGGTCGAGGTAACCGCCACCGGCTCGCTCAGGGGCGCGGCAACCGGATTGGACTCGTCCAGGCAGACGCTGGGTGTGTTACGAAAGTGGGTGATATTCATGGGGACTCCAGATAAAGGAACGGCTGGCATTCGCTCAGCCCATCAGGCTTTCCATACGCGCCGCCAGCGCCTGCGCCAGACGTCGGCGCCAGGCAGGGCTGCGCGGGTTGGCGAGTACTTCGTCCTCGTGGACGAAGCTGCGGATGATCGCGTTGTAACCGAGCCAGCGGCACGGCTCGGGCTCCCAGCGGCGCAGGCGGGAGATGGGGCTGTCACTCAGCACCCAGGGCTGGCGCAGCAGTTCGCTGTCGCGGCCCAGAATCAGATCGGCCAGGGTGCGTCCGCCGAGGTTGCTGGCACCGACGCCCTCGCCGCCATAGCCGCCGGACAAGGCGATGCGATTGCGCGAGTCGCGCAGCATGTGCGGCTGGAAGCACCGTGCCATGCCCAGGTTGCCCCCCCAGGAGTGGCTGAAGCGCACATTGCGCAGTTGCGGGAAGATTTCCCCCATCAAATAGCGGCGTAGGCCCAGTTCTTCTTCGGTGAGGTTGAAATCGCTGCGCAGCCGGCCGCCAAAGCGATAACCGCCGCGTGCGCCGAAGATCAGACGATCATCGCGGCTGCGCTGGCCGTAGGTGACCTGCCGGCTGAATTCACTGAACGCCTGCCCACGCTCCAGGCCGATACCGGCCCAGATGTCCGTCGGCAGCGGCTCGGTGGCCACGATCAGGCTCTGCACCGGCAATTGGTAATGGCCCAGCGGCGACAAGGTGGCCGCATATCCCTCGATGGCCGGCACCACCCAATCAGCCGTGACGCGAGCCTGTGCCGTGCGCACCTGGCCTGGCTGCCAGTCGATCACCGGGCTGAGCTCGTAGAGCTCGACGCCCATATCTTCGACGCTACGCGCCAGACCCCGCACCAGCCTGGCAGGCTGAATGGTCGCGCAATGCGGGCTGTACAGCGCGCCATAGGCATTGGTGACACGCAGTTGCGCGGCCAGCTCGCTCGGTGACAGCCAGCGGTAATCGTCTTCACCGAGGCCCAGCTCACGCAAGTGCTCCAGGTAATCGCGCAGGCGCACTTCCTGCTCCGGATAGCGCGCGGCGCAATACAGCACGCCACCCTTGCGCAGGTCGCAGTCGATGCCTTCGCGGGCCACCACCTCGGCCACTTCGTCGGGAATAGCGTGCAGCAGATCGAAGGACGCCTTGCGTTCGTTCGCCGGCAAGCTGGCCATCAAGCGGTCTTCGCCAAGCAGGTTACCCATCAGCCAGCCGCCATTGCGGCCGGAGGCTCCAAAACCGGCGGTCTCGGCCTCCACGATCACCACCCGCAGTTGCGGCGCCTGGCGCTTGAGGTAATAGGCCGTCCACAAGCCGGTATAACCGGCGCCGATGATGGCTACGTCCGCCTGAATATCGTGCTGCAGGCTGGGCCGCGCCTGCAGTGGATCATCGAGCTGATCCATCCACAGACTGATGTTGCGCCAGTTCATCCACGCCTCCGTCATCGATTGATGACGCAAGGCTAGTAGCGCCGATCAGGCGCTGTCTTGCGTGCGTGCCCGCGAGGAAATTTCCCTGAGATAAGCCTTCGGCGACAGCCCGGTGTGGCGCTTGAAACAGTTGTAGAAGGCCGACAGCGAGTTGAAGCCGGCGGCGAAGGCCAGCTCGTCGATACGTTTCAGGTCGCTACCCGTCTGCAGGCCGTCGAGCAGGTACTGCAGGCGAGCGCGATTGACGTAGCGATAGAAACTCTCGCCCAACACCTGGTTGAGCAGATGGGAAATCTGGTTGCGGCTATAACCCGTGGCCGCCGCCACCTGCTGCAGGTCCAGCTCCGGGTCGAGAAATGGCCGGCTGCGCTGGAAATAATCCTGAAGGTCCTGCGCCAGTTGCCCGAGCTGACGCGTCGACAGCCCCAGACGGCTGATCGCCGGTCGCATACGGGCCGCCTCGCCGGACCGGCGCGCCTCATGCACCAGGGTGGCGTACTCGTTGATGCGCCAGATCAGCCCATCCCGCACGGTGATGGCCTCGCCGGTGCGAAACGACACCAGCCCTTCCCCGCCCTGCAGGCTGGTGCAGTACTGGATGAAGGCGGTGTGACCGTCGATGCGGATACGGTCGACATGCTCCAGCAACTCGCCCGGGCGGCGCGGCAGGTTCGCCTCGACGTACTCGCGCAGCTCGGCCAGACGCATGCAGCGCTGCTGATAGAAGTCGTTGTACTCGATGTCCGGGTGATACAGCGCCAGCACCGCTTCGAGGTCGCGGTGTTTCCAGCTCAGGTGATAGCGCAGGATGGTGTCGCGGGTGCGCTCGGTCTGCGCGGTATCGTCGGCAAAGAAGTCGTCAGGCATGGTCGGCGTCGGTGGTCAGCGCCAGGCAGATTGCCTGATTCGCCGAAGCCAGCCTAGCCCCTCACGCTGCCCCGTCGGTTGCGGACTATGCTTGCAGGACCGCAGGAGAGGCAGACCATGACCGATCAGGACAAAGACCCGCAACAGCAACCACTGACCTTGCGCGAGATGCTGCAGAGCGTGCTGGCAGCCGCGCTTGGCGTGCAGAGCGGGAAGAACCGCAGCCGCGACTTCAGCCGCGGCAAACCCAGTCATTTCATTCTGCTCGGCGTGCTGTTCACTGCCTTGTTCGTGGTGGTGCTGCTGGGCGCGGTAAAACTGATCCTGCACATGGCGACTGGCTGATCAGTCCAGCAGCGCAGCGATCGAGCAGTCATAATGCTGCAGCCGAGGCTGCGTCACTGCGCTGAAACGGCGAAAGTCCAGGCCGATATCCGACTTTCCGAGACGCTTGAGCAGCTTCTGCGCCTGCTCCCGATCGATGATGCGCAGCAGTCGGGCCTCCTGATCCTTGCCGCCGCGCTCGACGAAGTCCAGCCCGCGGGCATGATCGCTCAGCATCACCAGGGCGCAGGCACCCAGAAGAAAATGCCCGCTCGCCAGCACTTCGATCTGCCCGTTGATCCGCGCCTGCAGCACCCGTGCCGAGTTGTTCAGCGCGGCATAGTGCAACGCCCGATCCTGTTCGGCAGCGGCCCGAATAACGCCGAAGGCCATCGCATCGTTGGCGGACCATATCAGGCTGACTTCCGGGTGACGCGGCAACAGGCTGAGCGCCTGCTCATAGGCGCGCTGCTCCTGCCACTCGCCTTGCACCGCCTGCACCAGCCGCACATGTGGCGCCTCGTTCAGCGCGCGCTGCAGGCCGGCCAGGCGCAGTATCGAGGATGGCGTCTGCTTGACCCCGGAGAATGCCAGCAACTCGGCCGGCTGCCCGCGGCTGAGTGCGATCAGGTCGCGCCCCATCAGGTAGCCGGCCTCTTCGTCATTGGGAACCAGGCTGCCCAGCCAGTTGCGATGACGCTCACGGCTGCCGCCGATCAGGGCCTGCTGCTCGTCGGTAAGCGTGCTGTGCAGGGCGAACAGACGGATCGGGCTTCCTTCGAACAGGCGCAGCAACACGGGGCCGAGGAACAGCTCGTTGGTGAAGATCAGGTAATCGGGAGGCAAACCGTCCAGAACCTGACGGGCATTGTGCAGCATGCGCGCCGGGTCTCGCTCGCCGTAGAGTACCTTCAGCTCGATGCCCAGATCGCCTGCGGCGTCCTGCATGTAAAGGGTGTAATCGGTCCAGAACGGCTCGTTGGAATAACCGGGATTGAGAAAGACCACCGATGGCGCAGGCGATTGCGCCGGCGCCAAAGCGCAGCACAGTAGCAACCACAGGCCCAACACCCACCTGATCACGACGCCCCCTCCCCAGTTGACGGAGCGCAGTATAGGGCGCAAATGAAAAAAGGCCGACCGCTAATGCGCGCCGGCCTTCGTTCTCATTGCCCGCTGACCCAGAAGACCGCCGTGCCTACCGCTAACAGGATCAGGCAGAAGATCGCCCAGGCATCGACGACGCTATCGGAATTGTCCATATCGGTGTGTTCGCTCATGGCTCCCCCTCTTCTTGTGATTGTGGGTGACGCATACTGCATTTAAGACCAGCCTCGGCCTTCGCTCAAACCATCTGGTTATGCTCTGCGACAGTCTTATTCCTTAAAGCTATGTTTATATATTCAAACAT
The DNA here is from genome assembly GCF_900104265.1 of Ectopseudomonas guguanensis. Taxonomy (GTDB): domain Bacteria; phylum Pseudomonadota; class Gammaproteobacteria; order Pseudomonadales; family Pseudomonadaceae; genus Aquipseudomonas; species Aquipseudomonas guguanensis. The sequence continues at coordinate 153,895 of NZ_FNJJ01000013.1, read as the reverse complement.
CACTTTTACGCATAAACCTGAGCTGGTATCGTGCCCCGGCTCCTCGGGGAGTGCGCGGCCGTGCGCGCTGATTGGCAGTAAGTAGCCTGAAAACAGGACCCTTCATGTACGTATATGACCAGTACGATCAACAGATCGTCGAGGATCGCGTCAAGCAGTTCCGCGATCAAACCCGCCGCTACCTCGCCGGAGAGCTGAGCGGCGAGGAATTCCGTCCGCTGCGCCTGCAGAACGGTCTCTATATCCAGCGTTATGCGCCCATGCTGCGCGTTGCCGTGCCCTATGGCCTGCTGTCGTCCACCCAGGTGCGCATGCTGGCCAAGATCGCCCGTGACTACGACAAGGGTTACGCCCATATCAGTACCCGGCAGAACGTGCAGTTCAACTGGCCGGACCTGGAAGACGTGCCGGAGATTCTTGCCGAGCTGGCCACCGTGCAGATGCACGCCATCCAGACCAGCGGCAACTGCATCCGCAACACTACCACCGACCAGTTCGCCGGCGTGGCCAAGGACGAGATCGTCGATCCGCGCCCCTGGTGCGAGATCATCCGTCAGTGGTCCACCTTCCACCCCGAGTTCAGCCACCTGCCGCGCAAGTTCAAGATCGCCGTCAACGGCGCCGTGAGCGACCGCGCCGCCATCGAAGTGCATGACATCGGCCTGGAAGCGGTGAAGAACGAAGCCGGCGAGCTGGGCTTCCGCGTTTCCGTCGGCGGCGGCCTGGGCCGTACCCCGATCGTCGGCAGCTTCATCAACGAATTCCTGCCCTGGCAGCACCTGATCAGCTACCTCGACGCCATCCTGCGTGTGTACAACCGCTATGGCCGTCGCGACAACAAGTACAAGGCGCGCATCAAGATCCTGGTCAAGGCGCTGACTCCCGAGGTGTTCGCCGAGCGCGTGAACGCCGAGTGGGCGCACCTCAAGGATGGCCCGACCACCCTGACCGAGGCCGAAGTCGCCCGCGTCGCCGCGCATTTCGTCGATCCGGCCTACCTGGCCCTGGAGGACGAAGACGCCCTGCTCGCCCAGCAGGACGCCGAGCACCCGGGCTTCGCCCGCTGGCGCCAGCGCAACACCTTCGCCCACAAGAAGCCCGGCTACGTCGCCGTGACCCTGTCGCTCAAGCCCACCGGCGTGGCGCCGGGCGACGTCACCGACAAGCAGCTCGACGCCATCGCCGACCTGGCCGACCGCTATTCGTTCGGTGAAGTGCGCAACAGCCACAACCAGAACATCATCCTCGCCGACGTCGAGCAGCGTCAGCTGCTGACCCTGTGGGGCGAGCTGCGCGAACAAGGCTTCGCCACACCGAACGTGGGCCTGCTGACCGACATCATCTGCTGCCCGGGTGGCGACTTCTGCTCGCTGGCCAACGCCAAGTCGATCCCGGTGGCCGAAGCCATTCAGCGCCGCTTCGACGATCTCGACTACCTGTTCGACATCGGCGATATCGACCTGAACATCTCCGGCTGCATGAACGCCTGCGGTCACCACCATGTGGGCCATATCGGCATCCTCGGCGTCGACAAGAAAGGTCAGGAGTTCTACCAGGTATCGCTCGGCGGCAGCGCCGGTCGTGAAGCCAGCCTGGCGCAGATCCTCGGCCCCTCCTTCGCTCAGGACGACATGCCGGACGTGATCGACAAGATCATCAAGGTCTACGTCGAGCAACGCACCGAAGAAGAAAGCTTCCTCGATACCTACCGCCGTGTCGGTATCGACCCGTTCAAGGAGCGCGTCTATGCAGCGAATCATTAAGAACGGCCAGGTGGTCGACGAAACCTGGCACCTGCTGGCCAAGGACGTGACCCTGGACGTCATTCCCAACTGCGACGACATCATCGTTCCGCTGAACCTGTGGCGCGAGCATGCCCATGCGCTGAAAGCCCGCGACGGCGGCCTCGGCGTATGGCTGGAAGCCGGCGACGAGATCGAGGAAATCGCCGATGACCTGGCGCATTTCCAGGTCATCGCCCTGGAATTCCCCGCCTTCACCGATGGCCGTCACTCCTCCACCGCCTACCTGCTGCGCACCCGCTACGGCTACAAGGGCGAAGTCCGCGCCATTGGCGACGTACTGCGCGATCAGCTGTTCGCCCTCAAGCGCGTTGGCTTCGATGCCTTCGCCCTGCGCGCGGACAAGGACCCGTTTGATGCGCTGAAGGCCTTCGAGGACTACAGCGAGGTCTATCAGGCCTCAGCCGATCAGCCGCTGCCGCTGTTCCGTCGCCGCGCCTGATCAGCGCTGGCAGAAGCGACCGAAACGCCCCGACTGGTTCGGGGCGTTTTGCTTTGCACGGACCGCTCGGCAATTGGGTCGAACCGTACCGCGTCGGTGAAGTCGGACCCTATAAGCCCATCGCTTAGGGAGTACCGCCATGAAACATGACTGGGACCTGATCGAACGCCTGCTGCACGAGGCGCAGAACTCCGCTGGCAAACCCTTCGCCCCGCGTCGCTACGCCGAGGACCTGGCCGCAGAGCAGGAAAATGCCGGCCAGCCCGTGGACAATCTCGACCACCTGCGCGCCGAGGCCGCCCGCTACGAAGCGCGCCTGCTGGAGAACGGCTTTATCGAGCCGCGCCCGGAGGAAGAAGGCGGCAACGGCGAGAACTTCATCCTCACCGCGCGCGGCGCACAATTGCTGAGCATGCTCGACAGCAGCATCCCCGGCAGCGAGCACCCGCGCGAAGTGCTCGATGAAGCTGGCGAAGCGGCGCTGACGCCCGAGGTGTTCGACCGCCTGGCGCCCAGGGCCAATCTCGAGACCGGCTGACAGGGCGGCGCAGAAACAAAAACGCCGCGCCCTGTGTAGGGCGCGGCGTTTTTTTGATCCTGTGGCAAGGCATCAAGCCTGCCGGATCAATCCTCGCGGTAGCGACGCAGTTTCAGCGCCTTGCCGGCCACGCGGGTGTCCTTCAGTTTGCCGAGCAGACGGTCCAGGCCGTCTTCCGGCAGCTCGACCAGACTGAAGGTCTCGCGGATCTGGATGCGACCGATGGCTTCGCGCGCCAGGCCGCCCTCGTTGAGGATGGCGCCCAGCAGGTTCTTCGCGGCGATGCCGTCGCGAGTGCCCAGCGCGGTACGGCAGCGCACACGGCCTTCGGCCAGCGGCATTGGCGCACGGCGCTCGCGGTATTCACCGCGCTCACCGCCACGATCACCATCACGCTCGCGACGCTCACGCGGTGCACCAGCAACACCCGGCACCAGCGGCTGCTCGCGCTCGACGCTGGCCAGATCCAGTGCCTGACCATTGGTGGCCTTCTTCAACAGCGCGGCGGCCAGGGCGCGCGGGCTGCAGCCGATGTCGGCGGTCAGGCGGTCGAGCAGATCGCCATGGCTGCCTTCGGCGTCAGCGACCAGCGGCGCCAGGCTGCTGGTCAGCTTCTTGATACGGGCATCGAGCACCTGCTGGGCGTTCGGCAGCTTGACCTCGCCCACCTTCTGCCCGGTGACACGCTCGATCACCTGCAGCATGCGGCGCTCGCGCGGGGTCACCAGCAGCAGCGCACGGCCATCGCGACCGGCGCGGCCGGTACGACCGATACGGTGCACGTAGGATTCCGGGTCGTACGGCATGTCGACGTTGAACACGTGGGTGATGCGCGGCACGTCGATACCACGGGCGGCGACGTCGGTGGCGACGACGATGTCCAGACGGCCATCCTTGAGCGACTCGATCACGCGCTCACGCTGGTTCTGGGCGATGTCGCCGTTCAGCGCAGCGGCCTTGAAGCCCTTGGCTTCCAGCGCGGAGGCCAGATCCAGAGTGGCCTGCTTGGTCCGCACGAAGGCGATCAGCGCGTCGAAATCCTCGACTTCCAGCAGACGCAACACGGCGTTGGTCTTCTGGTCGGCGTGAATCATCAGGTGCGCCTGCTCGATGCGCGAGACGGTCTGGGTCTTGGCCGCGATCTTGATGTGCTGCGGCTCGCGCAGGTGCTTCTCGGCGATGGCGCGGATCGAATGCGGCAGCGTGGCGGAGAACAGCACGCTCTGGCGGCTTTCCGGCATGGCTTCGAAGATGATCTCCAGATCGTCCATGAAGCCCAGCTTGAGCATCTCGTCGGCTTCGTCGAGCACCAGGTGCTGAATGGTGGACAGCACCTTCTCGTCACGACGCAGGTGGTCGACCAGACGGCCCGGGGTCGCGACGATGATCTGCGCGCCCTGGCGGATGGCCTTGAGCTGCGGGCCCATCGGCGCGCCGCCGTAGACGGCGACGACGTTCACGCCCGGCATTTGCTTGGAATAGGTTTCGAAGGCGGTGGCCACCTGCAGGGCCAGCTCGCGAGTCGGAGCGAGGATCAGCACCTGCGGCTCGCGCTTGGCCGGGTCGATCTTGCTCAGCAGCGGCAGGGCGAAGGCGGCGGTCTTGCCGGTACCGGTCTGCGCCTGGCCGATCATGTCGTGGCCGGCGAGGATCACTGGAATGGCCTGCGACTGGATCGGGGACGGCTCTTCGTAACCGACGGCGGTCAGAGCGGCGAGAATATTGGGGTGAAGTCCGAGCGCGGCGAAGCCGCCGATTTCCTGGGTCATGGGTCTGCCTCAAGTGCATCCGCAAAGACCCATGTTCCAAAGCTGCGCATGCCGTGCAAGACCTTGTGGGTCACCCTGGCAGCCTGGTCGGCGGGGATTTGCGAAAACGTGATGAAAGTGAATCGTCAAGGATAGTCCGCTTGGGGACTGGCTGCCGGGGGTCAATTCCCCGGGCGAGTTGCACTACCTGAACGTGGCCAGAAATTTGGCCGGCGCGCATCATACCGGAAAATCCTGACCAGGGTGCTGTTTTTTATCTTTTGCACCTCCCTGCGCCGCTCTCTGCTGCCGCTTTCAGGCGGCTTGTGCAGTTTCACACCACGCGTCGCTTCAGGTGGCCGGGCGCAAAACCTCGATCAGAGGTTGCAGGGAGTAACCCAGGCGTGGCGCCAGTTCACCCGCACGCATCTGCAAACGCCCCATGTTCAGGCGCTGGTCGAGGTCGGCCGGGATCAACAGCACCACGTTGCCCTCCTTCACCGGGCATTCCCAGTAATGCCGGTGATAGAGCCCGCGCAGCAATGCCGCACCCAGTGGCTTGCCGTCGTTGCCGGCCCATTGATTGATGATCAACCAACCGCCCGGGTTGAGCTTTTCACGACAGCGGTCGAGAAAGCGCCAGGCCAGATGACCGACACCTGGCCCCTGGTCGGTGTACAGATCGAGAAAGATCAGATCGGCGGTTTCCGCGCTGTCGAGCAGCTCGGTGGCATCGCCGATGCGAATGGTCAGCCGCGGATCGTCGTCGAGGCCGAGAAACTCCATGGCCAGGCGCGGCACGTCCGGCCGCAGCTCGATGGCCTCGACATCCTCCAACGGCAGGAACTTCAGGCAGGCCTGAGTCAGGTTGCCGGCGCCCAGACCGAGAAACAGCGCGGTCTCCGGCGCATCGTGGCACAGCGCCCCCAGTAGCATGGCGCGGGTGTAGTCATACTCCAGCCAGCTGGGATCACCCTGGAACACGCAGCTCTGCTCGATGGCATCACCGAACTCGAGAAAGCGGTAGGCACCAATCTGCACCACGCGAATCACCCCGAAGGCATCGCGCACTTCGGCCAGCAGAACCTCGTCCTGCAATTCGTCCTCTGGCGGCAAGCCTGGCATCGATACCTCTCCCACAGTGAAATCCCCCAGCACAGAAGCCGGGCCAAAGCGTCGATTGTCATTGAAGAAACGGCCCCGGGTCACGTGATAATTCAACGTCGGCTGCATGGCTGCAGTCCTCGAGCAACTGACACGTCGATACCATGGTCGGTTGCTGCCCAGTGCACTCTTGACCCGATTCGATATGGCCGCAGCGGCGCGAAGCCCCTCACGTGACGGGGCTTATCGGTTACCATGCGCCTCCGCCTGATCAATCGCTAGAGACGCAGCATGTCGCACGCCTGGAGCCCCGATAGCTGGAGGGCCAAGCCCATTCAGCAGCAGCCCGAATACCCTGACGCCGCCCACCTCGCCCGCGTCGAGCAGACCCTGGCCGGCTATCCGCCGCTGGTCTTCGCCGGCGAGGCGCGCGAGCTGCGCCGCCAGTTCGCCGAGGTCACCCAGGGCCGCGCCTTCCTGCTGCAGGGCGGCGACTGCGCCGAGAGCTTCGCCGAGTTTTCCGCCGCGAAGATCCGCGACACCTTCAAGGTGCTGCTGCAGATGGCCATCGTCATGACCTTCGCCGCCGGCTGCCCGGTGGTCAAGGTCGGGCGCATGGCCGGCCAGTTCGCCAAGCCGCGCTCGTCCGGCAGCGAAACCATCGACGGCGTCACCCTGCCCGCCTACCGCGGCGATATCGTCAATGGCATCGGCTTCGACGCCGCCAGCCGCGTGCCCGACCCCGAGCGCCTGCTGCAGGCCTATCACCAGGCCACCGCCAGCCTCAACCTGCTGCGCGCCTTCGCCCAGGGCGGTTTCGCCGACGTGCATCAGGTGCACCAGTGGAACCTCGATTTCATCGCCAACTCGGCGCTGGCCGAGAAGTACCATCAGTTGGCCAATCGCATCGACGAAACCCTGGCCTTCATGCGTGCCGTCGGCATGGACAGCGCGCCGCAGCTGCGCGAAGTCAGCTTCTTCACCGCTCACGAAGCGCTGCTGCTCAACTACGAAGAGGCCTTCGTCCGTCGCGACAGCCTCACCGGCCGCTGGTACGACTGCTCCGCGCACATGTTGTGGATCGGCGACCGCACCCGCCAGCTCGATGGTGCCCATGTCGAATTCATGCGCGGCATCGAGAACCCCATCGGCGTCAAGGTCGGCCCGAGCATGGACCCGGACGAACTGATCCGCCTGATCGACACGCTCAACCCGGACAACGATCCGGGCCGCCTCAACCTGATCGTGCGCATGGGCGCGGACAAGGTGAAAGCGCACTTCCCGCGCCTGCTGCGCAAGGTCAAGGAAGAAGGCCGCCAGGTGCTGTGGAGCTCCGACCCCATGCACGGCAACACCATCAAGGCCAGCAGCGGCTACAAGACCCGCGACTTCGCGCAGATTCTCAGCGAAGTCCGGCAGTTCTTCGCCGTGCACCAGGCCGAAGGCACCTATGCCGGCGGCATCCATATCGAGATGACCGGGCAGAACGTCACCGAATGCATCGGCGGCTCACGCCCGATTACCGAGGACGGTCTGTCCGACCGCTACCACACCCATTGCGACCCGCGCATGAACGCCGACCAGTCGCTGGAGCTGGCCTTCATGATCGCCGAAACGCTCAAACAGGTGCGGCGCTAGGCAAGAGGTACGCCGAGCGTTTTCACGCTCGGCGCCAGCCACACCTCATCCAGACCCAGCCAGTGCGCCAGCGCACGCAGCGAATCGCCCAGTGCCAGGCGCGCCTCCTCGCTCAATACCGCTTCCTCCAGATGTACGGCATGCACCGCCAGGCGCCCGGCGGCGCGCTCGCTGCGCAGGTCGACACGGGCCAGCAGACGCTCGTGATGCAGGAACGGCAGCACGTAATAGCCGTATACGCGCTTGGCTTGCGGGGTGTAGATCTCCAGGCGGTAGCGGAAGCCGAACAGCCGCTCGGTGCGATCACGCTCCCAGATCAGCGAGTCGAACGGCGACAACAGCGCGCTGTGACGGATACGTCGAGGTACGCGCGGCTCACCCCGACAGTAGGCCAGCTGCCGCCAGCCCTGCACCGCGACCGGCTGCAACTCGCCCGCCTCCACCAGCTCGGTGATGCGGCGCTTGCTGTCGCCGGCATCGAGCCGGTAGTAGTCACGCAGATCCTTCTCCGTCGCCACACCCAGCGCATCGGCCGAACGCAGCAACAGGCGCCGCTGCGCCTCGCCCTCTTCCAGCTCGGCGTGATTGAGCAGCTCGCCAGGGATGACGCGCTCCGGCAGATCGTAGAGGCGTTCAAACCCACGACGGCCGGCAACGGTGACTTCGCCTGCCGCGAACAGCCATTCCAACGCCATCTTTTCCGCGCTCCAGTCCCACCAGGGGCCGGCTTTCTCGGTACGGCTGGACAGACTGCCGGCGCCCAGCGCGCCGCGCTCGCGCACGGCCTGCAGCACGGTCTCTATGGCATCGCGCCGCTCCGCGCCGAAGCGAGCCAGGCCCGGGTAGATGCCCTGGCCAGCGGCGGCCCGGCGCATGCGCCAGCGCAGCAGCGGGTAAAGTTCCAGCGGCAACAGCGAAGCCTCGTGCCCCCAGTACTCGAACAGGCGCCGACGGCGCGCCCGCCCCCAGGCCAGCTCGTCAAGATGTTCGGCCTGGTAATGGCCAAGGCGGGAAAACGCCGGCAGATAATGCGAGCGCACCAGGGCGTTGACCGAATCGATCTGCAGCACGCCGAGACGCTCGATCTGCGCCTGCAAATGCTTATGGGCGACGGCGCCGCGCGGGGTACGGCCAAAACCCTGAGCAGCCAGGGCCAGGCGGCGCGCTTCGGCGAGAGAAAGTGAGAGCGTCATGGCGACCCAGCCTATCAGGCCGGCGCCGCGAACGCATGGCGGAAGGTGAAGGCCTGCTGCGTGGCGCCATGCTCGCGCAAGTGCGCCAGACGCTCGGCCGCCTCGACCACGTCCGGACGATGCCCGGCCGGCACCCACCACAATACCTGGTGCGCCTGTTCGACGCGCCCGAACCATTCGCGGCGGCGCTTGAGCATCTCGGTGTGCGCCGATTTGTAGACGTAATCGCTGAGCGACTGCACGTCCCGCCAGAGCGACAGGTTCACCAGCACCTCATCACCGAACGGGCGGATCGCCGTGGCGTCGCCCGCCTCGTCCTGCAAACGCCAGACATAGCCGGGCGAAGCTTCGGCCAGTGCATTGATACGCTCCAGATTGGCGACGAAGTCAGCCATTTCCGGCGACTCCAACGGCGCCTTCATCCAGGCGATGTTCAGTTGGGCCAAATGATAAGCGGGCAAATTCCAGACTCCTTGTGCGAGCGAGCTATCAGGATCGTTGCGGCGATCCACGCCAGTCAGCGAAGCGTCGACGCAGCCAGGCCTCGCTGCTGACCAGGGTGATGCCCGACAGCACCAGAGCTGCGCCGATAATGAAGTTCAGCGTCAGCGGCTCGTCCAGCACCAGCACGCCGAAACTGACGCCGAACAGCGGGGTCATGAAGGAAAACACTGCCATGTTCGAGGCCAGGTAACGGCGCAGCAGCCAGAACCAGGTCAGGTAGGTGAAGAACGACACCACTACGCCCTGCAGCAGAATGCTGCCGATGGCGATCGGGCTCCAGCGCAACTGGCCGAGATCGACTACCGCCAACGCATAGCCAAGCAGCAGCGCGAAGGCCACCGCCAATTGATAAAACAGTGTCAACCCAGGCGGCGCCTCGGACAGGCGCGAGCCACGCACCACCACCGTGGTAGCGCCCCAGGCCATGCCGGCGCACAGTCCCAGCGCGTCGCCAAGCAGCATGCCGGCATCGATTCCGGCCCAGTTGCCGCCAACGCCGAAGGCCATCACCACACCGCCAAAACACAGCGCGATACCCAGCCACTGCAGACGCCGCAGACGCTCGCTGGGCAGCAGCAGATGCAGCCCGAGCGCCGAGAAGATCGGCGCGGTATAGAGAAACACCGCCATATGCGAGGCCGTGGTATGGCGCAGACCCAGCGCGATGAAAAAGAACTCCAGAGCAAACAGCACACCCGCCAGCACGCCGGCCAACCAGGTAGAACCCAGCCATTCACGCCAACCGCCCTGCCAGATCAACAACAGGCCGACCAGCAGTGCGGCGATGCCGGAGCGCAAGGCTACCTGCAGCATGGGCGCGATGTCGTCCGCCGCCAGTTTGATTGCCACCTGCTGGCTGCCCCAGATGGCGCACAGCAGCAGCATCAGTTGGAACAGGAAAAGATCGGCGCCCTTGCGTACCGCGCTCATTCAATAACTCCAGTCATTACCCGTCACTTTCTCAGCGGATCATCCCAAAACGGCCGCTCGGCCTCCTGCAACGCATCGGCTCTGGACAAACCCAGATCCTTGAGCGCCATATCGCTAAGCCGAGCCAACTGCTGCCGCTCACGAGCCAGTTGACGCCAGCGCCGCAGCATACGCCAAACGCCGGCCAATGACGGCAGACGTTCGAAGTGGATGGCATGAGCCAGCGCATAACCTTTTTGACCTTTCATCTGTTCGCCCTCCCTGTGGGGTTGGCGTCAGTGTCGGTCCGCACTTAAGATCAATCCAACGAATGTTTCTTATGCTATCCATCTCGAGGATTGATGAATGGCCTACCACCCCAGTATCGATACCGAACTGCTGCGCAGCTTCGTTGCCATTGCCGACACCGGCGGCTTCACCCGCGCCGCGGAAACGGTCAATCGCACTCAATCGGCGGTGAGCATGCAGATGAAGCGGCTGGAGGAAGATGTGGTACAGCGGCCGCTGTTCGAGCGCGACGGCCGCCATGTACGACTGACACCCGAAGGCCAGGTGCTGCTGGGTTATGCGCGGCGCATTCTCAAGCTGCACGGCGAAGTGCTCAACACCCTGCGCGAACCGCATATGGTCGGCGCCGTGCGCATCGGCACGCCGGACGACTATGTGATGCGTTTTCTGCCGGAGATTCTCTCGCGCTTCGCCCAGGCCTATCCGCTGGTGCAGGTGGAGGTGCACTGTGAACCCTCCGGCCAGCTGCTGCTGCGCCAGGATCTGGATCTGACCATCGTTACCCGCCAACCCGGCAAGGAGATTGGCCAATTGCTGCGTCAGGAGCGCTTCGCCTGGGCCGTGGCCCAGGGATTCACGCCACACGAGCAGAACCCCATGCCACTGGCCATGTTCAACGCCGACTGTTTCTGCCGCGAGTGGGCCTGCAACGCGCTGGATGCGATGAGCCGCCCCTACCGCATCGCCTATACCAGCCCCAGCCTGTCGGCGATCTTCGCCGTGGTGCGCGCCGGCCTGGCGGTCACCGCACAGCTGCAAAGCCTGATCACGCCGGATCTGCGCATCCTCGGCGAAGCCGAAGGCCTGCCGCTGCTGCCGTTGACCAGCATCGTGCTGCTGCGCAACGAAAGCAGTCAGTCACCCGTTACCGAATGCCTGGCCGATCATATCGTCGAAGGTTTTCGCCTATAGACGGCCGCCCGACTCCAGCGCGAGCAGCAGCGCGCAGAACAGCAGGAAGCCGCAGAACAGGCTGCGCAGCAGGCGCTCCGGCAGCGAATGGGCCAGGCGCACGCCCCAGCTGATGCTGAGCAGGCCACCTACGGCCAACGGTACGCCCATCCACCAGTTGACGTGATCATGCAGCGCATAGGTGAGCAACGTCACCCCGGTGCTGGGCAGCGCCAGCGACAGCGACAGCCCCTGCGCCACCACCTGGGTGGTGCCGAAGACGCTGGTCAGCACCGGCGTCGCCACCACCGCGCCACCGACACCGAACAGCCCGCCCATGGCACCGGAAACCCCGCCCAGCACGCCGAACCAGCCCCAGTGATGACGCAGCTCGCCGCTGGCTGGTGCCTGAGCCATCAGCATGCGCAGCAGGTTGTAGGCTGCCAGCGCCAGCAGGAAGCCAACGAAGGCCCAGCGCATGGTGCGTGAATCCACCTCCACCGCGTACAACGAGGCCAGCCAGGCGCAGACGAAGCTGGTAACGCCGAGTAGCAGTGCATAGCGAAGGTCGATGCGATTGCGTTGATGGTAACGCCAGATCGCCAGCATCACGTTCGGCACCACCATCACCAGCGCGGTACCCTGCGCCAGTTGCTGATCCAGCCCGAAGACAATGCCCAGTACCGGAATGGCGATCAGCCCGCCACCGATGCCGAACAAACCGCCCAGGGTCCCCAGACCCAGGCCGAGCAATAGATTGAGCAACAGGTCGAACAGATTCATGGCACCTCCAAACTGTGGCGTGCATGTTAAGCAGCCACGGCTAGCGCGGAAACGCATAGCAACGCAAAATGGCTTTGCTGATTACGCATAAGCAGACTGCCATGAATCCCGATGCCCTGACCGACCAACTGGAACTCTTTCTCGACGTGCTGGAAACCGGCAGTTTCTCTGCCGCTGCCCGGCGTCACCCGCTCACGCCTTCGGCGGTGGCGCGGCGCATCGACGCCTTGGAGCGGGCCATGGGCAGCAGCCTGTTCAGCCGTACTACCCACGCCGTGCGGGTGACTCCGGCGGGCCTGGCTTTTGCCGAACGCGCCCGACGCATCCTTGCCGAATTGCACCTGGCCAGGGCCGAGGCGGTGTCACTGAGCAGGGCACCGGAAGGCTTGATTCGCATCGATGCGCCCTCGCCCTTCGGCCGCCGCCACCTGGCGCCAGCGATTGCCGAGTTCCTGCGCGCCAACCCCGGGCTCGACGTGCAGCTGCGTCTGATCGACAGCTTCACCGATCTGCTGGGCGAACATCTGGGCGAAGTGGATATCGTCGTACGCATCGGCCCGCTGCCGGACAGTCGCCTGGTCGCCACGCCACTGGCGTCGATGACCCGCATCGTCTGCGCCAGCCCCGACTACCTGCGCCGCCGCGGCATCCCGCGCAGTCCGCTGGAGCTGGAACAGCACGACGGCCTGGACTGGGACAGCCTCGCCCCGCCCTACGCCTGGCGTTTCGAAGTCGACGGCAAGCTGCAGCTGTGCAAGCCCAAGCGCATGCGACAGACCAGTAACAACGCCGAAACCCTACTCTTCAGCGCCCTCGCCGGCCTGGGCGTCGCCCACCTGCCAACCTGGATGAGCAGCGAGCACCTGCAGCGCGGCGAGCTGATCCCGCTGTTCTGCGAGCAGGGCCTGCCGGCCGCTGAGCCGGTGAGCATCTACGCCCTGCGCCTGGAGCGCGAAGCCAGCCCGCGCACACGGCTGCTGCTGAGTTTTCTCAAGCAGCGCTTCGGCTTCCCGCCGCCCTGGGACCAGGCGCTACAGGCCAGCCTCGCTGCTCCACAGCAATAAGGCTTCAGCCGCGATAGCGCTCTGAAAATCAGGCACAAAAAACCCGGCGCCTAGGCCGGGTTCTTCGTAGCGTTCAAGCTCAGGCCGGAGCCTGGGTGCGGCCCTTGTAGGAACCGTCACGGGTATCGATCTCGATCCAGTCGTCGATGTCGACGAACTCGGCAACCTTGATCTCGGTACCGTTGCGCAGCTTGGCAGGCTTCATCACCTTGCCGGAAGTGTCGCCACGGGCAGCGTTCTCGGTGTAGACAACCTGACGCACGATGGTGGTCGGCAGGTCGACGGAGATCACCTTGCCTTCGAAGAACACGGCTTCGCAGACGTCGGTCATGCCTTCTTCGATGAACGGCAGAACGCTTTCCAGATCTTCGGCACGCAGCTCGTAGGAGTTGTACTCCGGATCCATGAACACGTAGTCCTCACCGCTGATGTAGGACAGGTTCACTTCCTTGCGCTCGAGAATCACCGGCTCCATCTTGTCGTCGGCTTTGTAGACGGTCTCGGTCTTGGAACCGTTGAGCAGGTTCTTCAGCTTCATCTTGACGATGGCGCTGTTACGACCGGACTTGGTGAACTCGGCCTTCTGGATCAGCCACGGCTGGCCATCGATCAGGGCCACGCTGTTGACTCTCATTTCTTGTGCAGTTTTCATGCGGATATCCGAAATATGCGGGAGGTACAGAAATCTAGGCCGCGTATGATAGCCAATTTAGGTAAAACTGTTCCAGCGCTGTGGCAAGGTCCGGCCGAGCGGCCTGCGAATCGCACCAGCGCTCGGCATGTTGCTGCAATACCGGCCACGCGCGCAGAAGCGCAGGCCAGGCCTGCTCCATCCCCTCGCCGGCATTCCATGCGTGCCACCATTTGGCATGCGCAGCGGCGACGTCCGACGGCAACTCGGCGCCATAGAGCGCCAGGAAAGCCTCCAGCTTGTCCCAGTGCGCCCCCTCCTCCTGCGGGTATATATGCCAGAGCAGCGGCCGCCCGGCCCACTGCGCACGGATGAAGGAATCCTCGCCGCGCACCGCATTGAGGTCGCAGCTCCAGAGCAGACGGTCGTAATCCTCCTGCGCGAGAAAAGGCAGCACATGAATCTGCAGATTGCCGCGCCGGCGCTGATCACCCGGCGCCAGCCGCACATCGCCCAGCCAGACCTGCAGATCGGCGAGAATCTTGCCTTGCGGCACCAGCAGCTGAGTCGGTTGCGAGCTGGCCGCCAGCGCATCGAGCCAGCCCGCCAGCCCGGCATTCTCGTAGGCGAACAGCGAGATCAAGCGCGCCCCGGCTTCCCGAACCACACCGAGCGATTGCAGAAACGCCTGCTGCGCCGACGCATCGGCCTGAAAGGCGCGCCGCCGCGCCAGCAACTCGGCCTCACGCAGCGAGCCCCCCGTGCCCGCCACGAACCCGGGGAAGAAGAAGAACTTCTGTAAACCGCCCGGCTGAGGTGATGGCAGGCCATGACACCCGGCAACCCAGTCTTCGGCGCTGAGGTATTCCAGGTTCAGCCACAGGCGCCGCGCGCCGCAGGCCGTCATCGCCTCTATATAGGAGGGTGGCAACTGGCAGGCGAAGGCCTCGATCACCACCTCCGCCGGATCCACCGCGGGGAACGGTTCGCGCCAGTGACGCACCTCGACGCCCGAACAAAGCTGACTCTCGGTGTCGGGACTCGCTGCAGGGCACAGGCGCACGAAGGCGCTCAGCTCATCGACCCACAGGCGCACCGCATGCCCCTGCTCCGCCGCCAGCTGCCGAGCCAGCCGCCAGGTCACGCCAATGTCGCCGTAGTTGTCCACCACGCTGCAGAAAATGTCCCACCTGGCCACACGGCGCCCCTCGAGCAAATGATCGCCATTCTACCCGGCAGACAAGAAAAAGCCCGCCAGAGGCGGGCCAAGGGGAGCGCTGGAGCGAGCGCGGGGTAAAACGGTAATCAGGCCAGCAGCGAATCACCCTCGCGCCGGGCAGCGGTGCTGAGCAGCCACACCGCCTGGCAAGCCAGCGCCGCCTCCCGCGAAGCGAAGGGACCGGCCTTGGGTTGACCATCGACCATCAGCAGCCAGCACACCATATGACCATCGGCTCTCAGCTCAGCCGGCACGGCGCTACCAACCAGGGACACCACATCGATACGGGGCATAGCGACCTCCAATCCAACTCAACCTTTGTTGAGATCGACAGTAGGCCACCGGCTCGCCAGATAGAAATCAGCGTTCTCGATAGTGACCATGGTTATTGCCAATGGTCCGCTGAGCGGGCAACCGGACCAGATTGAGGCGAGACTTCGCAACGCACCTTTCTCCCCCAGAAGGCGACGACCGCCGCTCAAGTGAACGCTCGATAGGGGCTTTCTGCTTCCCCCGTCGGGCTCGATTCGAATCAGTTCGGCGTAGTGTTTGCGACACGGCCCACAGCAGTTAGCCCGTACAGCTCATCTCTGCAACTTCTTCGAAAGCCCCTACCTCGATCTCGGGCAACGAATGTGGCGAGTCGACCCGCTCCTTGAGCTTGCTGGCAAACTCCAAGGCAGAACGCTGGTTTCTGAAATAGAGCCTCAGCGAACCTGCAGTGACCAACCATGTTTCGGAATCAGCACCGCCTGATTGCTCGATTGAGATGTCCATACTGCCTCCATGAGATACGGATCCAGAGCCGAACACGCAAAAAAAGGCCAACCATGCGGTTGGCCTTGCCTAAAGAGGTATGAGTCGCACCAACTTTCATGGAGCGCCTACACAATCTCGCCGAAGCGCATTACAGACTGATGAAAATAGCCGTCTTTTCTGCAGTGTCCATAGGTCTGCCAACCCATTCGTTGCAATATTTTAGAAACACTTGCCCAGTACCTTGCAGCCCACTGAAACCGAGGGCTTCACCTTGATTCGCAATGTACGCAAGACACTGGATTCCATCGCAGCCAATAACGAGGACGCTGCTTTCGCATTGATGCGAGCCGCTGAGAGCACCCGGGACGAAGTATTACGCCAGCACATGCTGCGGCTGATTCACCGCCTGAACCAAGACGCCGTGGACCTGCGCATGCTCCGCGATGAAGTGTTCAACCCCACCAGCAAACGCGCCTTGTCAGCCCACATCTAGCGATACGGCGGCTGCCAGCACCTCGCTCGACCAGCGCAAACCCGGCAGTCCATCACGCCATGCTGACAAGCCAGCGCGCGTAGCCTTTGGCAAGAATGGCCACCCCCAATCAGCGCCATGACTACCTCTCTGCCGGATGTCCTCAAGAGCTTCACCGATTAGCAAGTGAACCAGTGAGATCACGGCGCCGGTAAGGAGCCCATGCCTGAGTCGATTCGCAAGGATCAATGCCGCCAACACTTTCATAGCCTGCCGCTTGCGAGCGCAACATCCGCTCCTGCCGCCCTAGCCGACGCGGACTACTTCGAGCCGTTCCGTACGCATGTGCGGAACGCTCAAGAATTAAGCAAAAGCCCGTCGACACACGTGAACTGACCAAGAAAGACGCAGAAAACGCAATTTGCGTTCAGACAGCAGCACCCGAATTCCCATCAACAGGATACGTGTACGCATTCTGCGGGCGCGCAGCTCGAAAAAAAACGGGACCAGAAAAGCAAAAACCCCTGCAGGTTTCCCTGCAGGGGTTTTGCGAAAGTGGCGGTGAAGAAGAGATTCGAACCCGTTTCGATTGCGTCTCAATCCGTACCAAACCCGCTCATTACGCGCCTTGCACTCTCCTCACCTGCTCGATTCGTCGCTATTTGGCTCTATGATTTCGACACTTTTTCGACACCGCCAGCAAAACCCGCGCTATGATCTTTGGCAAAATTTGGCAAGAGGCACGCCCAATGAGCACCATGAACATCTCCCTGCCGGACGCCCTTAAAAGCTTCGTCGATGAGCAAGTGAACCAGCGCGGTTACGGCACCAGCAGCGAATACGTCCGCGAACTGATTCGTAAGGATCAAGACCGCCAACACCTTCGTAGCCTGCTGCTTGCCGGTGCTGCATCTGCTCCAGCCGCTCCTGCTGATGCAGACTACTTCGAATCGCTCCGCGCCCGCGTGCGGAACGCTCAAGGATGAAGCAAAAGCCCATCATCCCGCGTGAGCTAGCTAACCGAGACGTAGACAACGCCATTGCCTACTACCTTGAAGAACAGGCCGAGAGAGCCGCGCTAGGCTTCGTTGATGCCCTGGAGCGAGCTTATAAGCAAATCAGCCGCCACCCTGCTTCCGGCTCTGCTCGCTACGCCCATGAACTGGATCTGCCCGGCCTACGCTCTTGGCCGCTCCAGCGCTACCCGTACCTAGTGTTCTATGTCGAGCAACACAGTCACATCGATGTTTGGCGCGTGCTGCACGAAATGCGTGATATGCCTGCTTGGCTTAAACAATAAAACTATAGACATGAAAAAATTACAGAGCTTAAGCTGGGAAGCAGCTACGAAACGCAAGTCACCATACCAACTTCCGGCGGAACATTTTTTGGATCACTCAAGATAACTCCAAAAAAAATAACACTAGTAGTTTCAGGTGATGAGTTCGAGGACAGGAAATGGCCTTATAGTGAGCCAGAAAATAAAGAGCTAGAATGCCACTCAACACGAGAGCATTTTAAACTTATTGGCCTGACAATGAATAACTGGTCAGGAATGCTTCTGGCAACTCACCCCAAACTCATATCATCAATTCAAATTACGTATTCCATTGAATGCGTGGCAATGTCACATAAACACCAAGCGAACCGATCAAATTATCACAGTATTACCATACATTCCGACACAATAAAAAAATGGATTGGCCAGACAGAAAAACAGCGCGAAATAGCTGCAAGCCAAATAACCCCACCCAACTACAATGGTTCCATTAGTGAGTTCAAGGTAGGACTCAAAAACCAAGACACAATAGGCATATCATACAGCATTGAAAAATCATACTCTCTACCAAATTTCCACGCTGGAATGAAATTCCCACCATACATACACTATTACTCTTGCGAACCACTATCACTAGAAGACGCCATAAACAAAATTAAAAAAATCTATAGCTTCTTCTCCTTCATAACAAACAAAGGAATGAATATTAATCAAATAATTTTAAATAGCGGTACACATAAGACATATCTATACACCCTACTTCCCGAAGAGAGAAAAATCGACACAATTCTGTATCCTTACTCAGAACCAGACAAAGCTCAATTGCTAGGAAAAACCCGCTTCCTTATTGATTACATAAGAAATTATTTCGAGCTAGAAGATAAATCCCAAGAATATTTCTACAAATACCTCAAATATAGCAGGATGACCAATCCTGAGGACTCATTTCTAGGGTACTTTAGGATACTAGAAAACCTATGCATCATAGAGAAGCAGCATTTTAGCGATGAGACAATAAACGAGATATGCGCAGAGACGAAATCATCACTTCTGCAGAAGAAAATATCGAACAAAGACGCAGTGAGCTTCATTAGGGGAATGAAGCGGCTAAACAAATCCAAGTACAATACCGAAAAATGTATACAAGAATTTTACAAGACACTTCCAAGCAAGACAAGAAATCTATGGAAATTTAACAAGGAAAAAATATCGGAAATTTGCAAGCTTAGAAATGATATAACCCATGCAAACGACTACTCAATTGACGACTCCGCCCTCATCGAAAATCTTGTATTTCTCGACGCACTACTAACAGTTGCTTTGTTGAAAGAAATTGGAGTTGAGGATGAATCTATACATGAAGTATCCCGCAGAATTGATCACTACTATTTCATAGCATTCTAATTGATCCACATAAATCTAATCCTCTACCCCATCGGATTAAAGCTACTCGCCGCAGAGCAATAGCGTGTTTTCATGCGATCACTATGCGTCTTGCGGTCACTGTCATAGCGGGCACGCCAGGTTCTGCACTGTTCGTGAAAGTGCTGCTTGGCGGCCTTGCGGCATTCTCGGTAATCGATTGATCCGCGCCGGTGATTGGCGCAGACGCTGGTGCCGTCGATGTAGTTGTTCACCGATAGCCACTCCGCCAGGTAGTTGCTGCCTCCGTTCCAGCTCTTGATCCATCGTGATGTACGCTCGTTGCTCACCTGTCTGGTCTGGCGCTGCTGCGTTTGCTGGGGTGCCTGGGCTATACGATGGGTTGCGGGTGGTGAGTAGGTGCTGGCCGGCTGCTTGAGCGTGTAGTTCTTGTCACTGAACACGTTCTGAGAACTGGCTATCGCCCTCGCCTTTTCTTCCTCAGTCCATTCCATCGAGGCGTATGGCTGAGACTGGCTTACCGGCTCGTATGCAACCCGTTGCGCTGGTGGATCGATGGGAATGGATGGCAGCCTTATAGGCTCTTCCGGCTCGCTGTAGGGCTGTGGCGCCGGTTGCTGGCTGAACAGGGGTTTGCCGTCTACGTGGATCGCCTGCTTGAGCTGATCCACATTGATCACGATTGACTTGGCAAACAACGCAATCACGCCCCAGGTAATCGCGGAACCCACGCCCAGGATGACCACCATTCGCCATGGACCGGGCTTTTTCTTGCTGCGTAGGTAGTCCGGTGCGTCGTCCCAGTCGGTTTTCATATTGCTTCCTTGCCTTTATAAATCACTTGCTACTTGGCTGCCTTTGCGCTCGTCAACTCAATTTTCTTTAGCAGCTCAAGAATTAGCTCCTGCGTATTAATTGGAAAGGTTTCCAGCGGACTTGCAGTTATTTCAGTAGAAACAAAAAGCTTACCTGCTATTTGCGCCTTAATTCGATGCTGTTCTTCTTCAGGAAGAGAAGCAAGGAATGGCGTTATAGTTTTCAAATCAAGCGATTTCTGGAGATAATTATAGTGCTGCCTACGGTGTCTTTCTGACTCTCGAGCAAGATAAGCAGCAGGAACGGTAATTAAGAGCATTAACAGAAATCTACTAATTTGACTTCCCCAATCGAAGCCTTCTTTAGTACTTTCAAAAAAAGAATATCCCGCAATCAAAACAACTAAAAACATGCAAAAAACAGATGCATAACGAAGATTGTTCGCCATGCCCTTTTCATCTGCTGCATTATTTTCAAAGTCGCCTGATATCGCGCGCCCCGACAGATGCCCAAGCATCTGATTAACCTGCTCTTCCTTATCAATAACGTTTCGCAGCGAGTCCTCATAGAGACTATCAATATTCAATAACTTTTCATCTGCCAGCGACTCAATTCCGTCAACCCTACTGATTAAGCTCTTAACATCTGCATCTGTCCTGCTTATAACCTCCGCAGTAGTATTCTTAATTCTTTCAACCTCTAGAACCTGACTCGCCATTTGCCGAATAAGCTCACGAGCTCTTATTGTCAAAAGCTCGATTTCTCTCTTTTCCCTGGCTCGTTCCGCTTCAGCTAAAGGAATATCACCTACTCTTCTTTTTATTAGAGGGCGCAAGGAATACTGTATCGTCTTAACCAAAATCTCTCTTAATTCAATCGTATCCCCCCTGAGCTTCGAGTCTTTTAGTGCATTCAAATCTTTCAACAGCATAGATGCACTAACATCTAGAACCTGCAGAGCATTTGGAGAGTCTATCAGTTCGTGCGGAGGGTAATCCGACGCAAAGCTATGAATTTCCTGCAGACAATCTGCGACACTAGCTCCCAACAAGCTTTGCTGCGTCTTAAAAATAGCCGTTAACATTTTCCCGACATTTTCATAGAAGCTTGCAATAACCTCATAATCCTTAAGATTCTCTTCAGCATCCGCCATCTAATTACTTTCCTCCAAAACCCTAACTCACAAAGCTTACAACTAAGGGCAGCACAACTTTAAATCAAGCCTTTCGAGCGAACCAACTTCTAGCAACTCGTGCCGTAATCGCTACCCCGCGCTTTGATTGGGCAAGTTTGAATTAGCCTGATCGCATTCAGTGCTATCTGCCCTGCTTCCGGCAAAGCAGAACACATACATTCACAGCGTAATATCCTCAGGCCATAGGAAATAAGCCCCGAATTTTGGACTCACCTTTAGCTCCCCACCCACATCCACGCCTTTCTTTGTCAGCTGGTGCTTACCACTATTGAGCTCTAGATAGCCCAACTCAACCATTTTATCTAAAAACTCTGCGGCCTTTAGTTTGTATCGCTGACCTAGCTTCGAGGAGGTTAGCTTGGTTGTCTTTTCTTCTTCTGAGCCATCCTCATCCTTCTCAGCGTCATTGTTGACTCGCTCAAGGCTGATCCGCACCTCTTCGCTGATTCGGATTATTCTCTGCGCTTCTTCATAGGCATCTTTATACAACTCAGCATCTGAGCCGCGCTCGATCAGCACACCCATCTCATTATTATTAACCTGACTAAATTCATATAAATTCAGGCTGCTAATAATGCACAACTCTTCATTCATATAACACTTTGCATGCAGGTTTTTGCGGAAGCTAGTCCGAACATAAGCCAACTCATTCAGCCATCGTATTTCTTCCGGCTGAAGCTCGCTTTTACCATAGACAATGCGAACGTCGATCTTTAACCGATCTTTATCTATGAGAAGCTCTTTTATTCGATCATTTAGCTTGAGAAATGGGCTTATGAGAACCAGCCTTTCCTTGGCATTCTTGATCAGCTCTTCGAGAAAATAGTTTGTTGCGCTTGTATTGAGAAATCTTGCCATTGCTTATATCCCTATCTACTTGCCACGCCTAAACCAGCGCTTGGCCACTTCTTCTGTAATCGCTATCCCGCGCTTTGATCGTGCAAGTTTGAATCGGCGTCTTCATATCCAGGTGAAACCTGGCCTCTAGAAGGGTCTACCTCACCTTTCCAGAGCCATAGCTCGTATTGAGGGAAGGCTTTGAGTAGCTCTTCTAGATCCTCGATTCGGGTCTTCACCTTCATCTCGGTGGCCACCGTCTGCCATCTGCGACGATTTTTGATCGTAGTTACCTGTGCCAGCCTCGATGGGCCGATATGGCGGACAAGAGTTCTAAGCCTCTCCTCGATCATTCCAAAATGCTCTAAAAAGCAATGACAAATTATTTGATAGACAAATATTTTGTCATTAGGATTGCTGACGACGACAAATAATTTGTCGCTAGGACATTTTGTCCTAATGACACGAATAGTGACGGAACGAGCATGGAACTGGAAGAGCTGGAACCTTCGAAGCTGATAGGCCCGCAACAGGACGTGGAAACCGTCGAGTCCTGGGCCGACCGCAACGGCCTGACCTACGGCACCGCGCGTGCCTGGGCAATGAAAGGCGTTCTCCCCACCGTAAAGCTAGGCAAGCGCCGCATGGTCAATAGCGCCCTGCTCCGCACCTGGCTGCTGGAACAGGAGTGGACGGCATGATCCGCCAAACCTCCGGCCTCCCAGGTGAGGGCATGACTTATGAACCTCTCCCGCTACCTGCACCAGCCGCACCCCGAGGCCTGCGACTGCTCTGTGTGCTGGTCCCGACGCGAAACGGCTCGCCCCGCAGCCTGCCCGTCCACACCCTGCACCGAGTGCCGCCCCGTATCGGTCCTAAAGGTCGGTGGACGCTGGAAGCTGACGCCTGCCTTCATCTGCGCGAAACACACCCCAAGCAACCGACCGCCCAAGTATTGGCACGTTGTGCACGACACCGGCAAACCAACGCCCTTCGTGCCGCTACGCGAACCGTTCGAACTGGTGGGGTGATCGCATGATCGTTCTCGACACTCCCTCTATCGTCATGCTCGGCCTGCTGCTCATTAACTGCATCGGCGTCGCCTACTGGTTTGGCCGCATGGATGGTGCCCGCACCACCCGCCCTGCAGACCCGCGCCTAGCCAATACCCAGGCGGAAACACGCGGCTTCTTAAAAGGCCTGACCGCCGCGCTCGTTGCTATGTCGGTCAAGGGCCGCGCTCCCGGCTTGTCCGAACACGCTCCACCGTTCGGACAAACGGAAGCACGGGCGGAGCGCACCCTTGAGCGCCCACCACCCTAAACAGCCTCCGCTCGTGAGTGTGGGGCAGCTCCACCGCCCCGCGCTCCCGAGCCCTCGGCGGCAAGAGTGGGATGACAAGGGCAAAGCCCTTGGTGTTGAACCCAACCCGCTGCACCAGCGGCGCTAACTGAAAACCTCGGCAAGTCGAGAACCCCATCCGGGCAAAAACGAGAAGTTTGCCCGTGTGGACCCGCTCGGCCTGCTGAAAGGCAAACCCGCGCAATAAGGCGCAACCAAGCGAGGAAACACAAATGGCACGCACCACTATGGAACTGGCATTCATCAGCGCTGAGCGCGTGAAGTTCGACAACGTTGACCTGATCAAACTCTATTTTGGCGATGAACCGGACGGCGAAAAGGACCTGGGCGTTTCCCTGCTCTCGATGCAGGTATCCGAAGACGTCCGCGAAGAAGTATGGGGCGCCTGCAAAGGCCTCGACGTGCTCGAAACCGTCCGCGTAACCGTGGAAATCGAACGCGGCTCCAAGAACGCCGGCAAGTTCATCGTCCTGCACGTCGAGTCGGCCAAGGCTGCCCGTGGCGCTGGCGCTGCTGACACTGCCGCCGAGGCTCGCAAGCTCGCCGCCCAACAACAAGCCAAGCCGACCGGCACTCAGCCGGACCCGGCCAAGGCCTGACGGGAGGGCGCCGCCGTGCTGATCGTTGATCGCGTGCTGTGCGACTGCTGCGGGCAGCCCATGGGCCAGCTCTACCAGCAGCCGGCACCACAAGCCGACCTGCTGCCCGATCTGCGCACGGCGCCCCACCAAACCATCTGCCCCGACTGCCAGGACATGGCTGAGGTCGTCCGCGACCCCAGCCTGGCCGAGTAAGGGGGCTGTATGTCGGTCGTTGCCGTTCAAGTGTGCATGCAGTGGACCATCAACGCAGATGCGTCGGTGTCCTGCTCGCAGTACGGATGGCAACAGGCCTACCTGATCCCTCCCGAGGCCGCTGGCTATGTAGACATCTTGGTCTCAGGGGGATTTTCGCCAGAGGCGTTCGGCATTGGTTTTGGCGGGACGCTGATGGCTTTTGCAATCGGCCTTTCCGGTGGATTGGTCGCATCAGTCCTACGACGCATGAGGTAACAACCATGAAACAACTGAAAACCCAGCTGCAAAACGGCGCCACCGCTTTCGGTCGTGCTCGTCGCTTCGCTCGCAACGCCTGCATCGGCGCTGTCGTCTCCGTCGCAACCGTCCCGGCCTTCGCCGCTGTGGTCGATACCGCTGCCATCCAGACGCAGATCCAGGAAGGCCAGGCCGACGCCAGCACCATCGCCGGCTACATCGCACTGGCACTGGCCGTTCTGGCCTGCGTCGGCGTGGTGTTCTCCATGCTGCGCAAAGCCTAAGGGCCTGCACCAATGCTCTGGTCAGTAATGCTCGGCGCCTTCATAGCCGGTGCCTTCATCACCGGCTTTCGAATCGGCGAGTTCTTTTGACCAACAGAGCCGTTGCAACAGACCCCGCTTCGGCGGGGTTCTCTTTGGATGCTGCCATGAACGATGAGTTGTTTATTTCTGCAGCCCACCGCCCGGGCGCTGTGTCTCATGTTCCTCAACGGGGTGTGAGGATGCGTTATCGCGCTTGGGTCACTGCGGCAGCTTTGCTGCTTTCTTTGCTCTGCTCTCAGAGTGTTAGTGCTGAAGATTACTACTGGCGGGTTTCTGCGCAGGCACAGCATTTTACCTCTGCGTCTCCGCGCGGCGCATGTGACCAATATATGTCTTGGCTGGATGGTTACTCCCCGAAATACACCCACTCAGTTACTGATATGGTTCTGCTGTCATCTGTGAGGTTTCGTTGTGTTTATGAAGCTCGCGGCAAGGCAGGAACTGATGTTGCTGGCGTTGTTTCATCTAATAACGCAGTCCACGTAGATCGTCAGGGCACTTCTTGCCCATCAGGCACAACCTACAATCCTGGCAATGGTGTTTGCGAAGCCCCACAAGTTCCCAACGGAGAAAAGTGCGGTGAAGAATTCATTGGCGGCGCCACGATTCCCAAAATCAAAAACGCCCAAGGTGAATGCGTACCTTTCCGCGAAGCGGATAAGCCTTCTCAGTGCAAGCATTTCTCTGAGTCCACTCGTTTTACGAGCGTCGTCGTCGCCGTCGATGACAACGGCAACCCCATCCCGCCGCCGCCTATTGTTCAGCAAGGTTGCGTAGCCAACGTTCTCGACTTCAGCCATTGCAAAGCACCTGCCCCGAAGAAGACCGGCACCATCAGCTTGGGGCCTGCCCCGGTCGAATGCCGGGTAGCGGTCAACTTCACCGGTGAAGTCGCAGAGGGTCCGCCGCCTGTATTTGCTCCGCCACCAGTCGAGCCGGGTGATATATGCCCTGAGGGTGAAGAGTGCCTGCCGCCTGACGCGCCTATCGTTAACGAAAAAGAACCCTGCGTGTATGTCTTCGTGCAAGACAGCCTTGGCGGTCATCTGGCGTGCAAGTCCTCTGACTACTCCGGCAAGCCAGGCGATTACACCAACTGCGGCACCGCCAGCCACGTCAATGGCGGGAAGTTCACCTGCCACGGCAAGAGCCCGAGTTCTACCGGGACCATGACCGACACCAAGGTCGAAACCAAGCAGAACGCTGATGGTTCCACCACTACGACCAAGACCGATACACAAACCAAGGTCGTTTGCTCGGGCGTTGGCTCCTGCTCAACCCAAGTTACGACCAACGTCAGCCACACCACCAAAGATGCCAATGGCAACGTCACCTCCGAAAGCTCCAAGTGCGTTGGACCCAATTGCAGCAGCTCAGGCGGCATCAAAGATGGTTCGGGCACTGGGAACGGCAATGGCGATGGTGATGGCGAAGATCAGGATAGCGAAGGCCCTGCGGGGCCTACTCGTGGTCTCCAGCAAGGCGAAGTCGGCAGCTTTGCCGAAGGCCTGAGCGAGTGGGATCAGCGCATCGCTGACGCCCGCGCCGAACTGGACCAGAAACTGGGGGAATACAGCGCCCTGTTCAAGGGCGTGTTCGACCTCAACCTCAGCGATAGCAGCGGCTCGCTCCCTTGCGAAGTTTTCTCCATCAGTACCGGCGGTGTCTCCCTGCGCATCTGTCCGGCCGACTACTCCGACCAGCTCTCCTACCTGCGCTACGTGCTTCTCCTGGCGGCCGTCGCCCTGGCCGCCATCATCGTCCTCAGAGGGTAACCACCATGCTCGATTGGCTTTCCGGCTTTCTCGATCAAGTCCTCGCGTTCTTCCAGTTCGTGTGGGACTTCCTCAGCTCTGGCATCTACACCTTCGTCAAAGACGGCTTGGTCCTGCTGACCAAGGCTGCGATCTACTCCTGGGTACAGGTGCAACTGCTCGCCCTGGAAGTGGCCTATGAAGCGGCCCAAGGGGTCATGCAAGACATCGGCTTGGCCGAAGCCGTGCGGCAGCGCTGGGGCGCCTTGCCAGCCGAAGTCGTCAGCGCGCTCAACTTCTTCGGCATACCTCAAGCGCTGAACATCATCTTCTCAGCGCTCTCCACCCGCTTCGCCCTCAAGTTCGTACCGTTCATAGGGCGCTAACCATGTCGATCAAAATCCACCACGGCCCCAACGGCTCTTACAAGACCTGTGGTGCGATTCAAGACGACGCCGTGCCGGCCCTCAAAGAGGGTCGGTTGATCATCACCAACGTGCGCGGTTTCACCCTGGAGCGGGTGCTGCAGGTCATGCCTGATCTGCCGGAGTGGGTCGATATCATCAACCTCGACCTTGAGCAGCAAGCCGATATGGAGCGCATGCGCACGTGGTTCCAGTGGGCACCCCGCGGCGCGTTCATCATCTTTGATGAAACCCAGCTGGTCTTCCCCAAAGCCTGGCGCGAACGCGACCTCGAGCGCTTCGACTTCCCGGGCGGTTCCGAAGCCGCCCAAGCCGCTGACCGGCCCATGAACTGGCTCGACGGCTGGACCCGCCACCGCCATTGGAACTGGGATGTGGTGCTCACCACCCCGAACATCAGCTACATCCGCGACGACATCCGCATGACCTGCGAGATGGCTTACAAGCATTCCAACCTTGCCGTCATCGGCATCAAAGGTCGCTACAAGGAGGCCCAGCATGACGCCCAGCTCAACCGGCCACCCGCCGAAGGCACCATCATTGAATACAAACGAATCAAGCCCGACACCTTCCGGCTCTACCAATCCACCGCCACCGGAAAGGCCCAAGACACCAAAGCCGGAAAAAGCCTGCTCAAGTCGCCTAAGCTACTTTTTCTACTGGCATTTATTGCCTGTCTGTTTGTCGCTTTACTATCTCTTGGTACGCCTAAGTTCGGCTCTCCTGGCGGCGCTCAAGCCCCTGCGAAATCTGCTGTTCCAGCTGCTTCGCCCGGTGTGGCGAGTCCTGCGCTTCCTCCTGATACGCGCACTGATCCTGCTGGTGATCTTCTGGTTAACGAGCCGCCTGATGTACTGGCTGGTGAGCTGAACCACCCCTACGCACCTCGCACCTTCGCCGTTCGTGCCGTCATGGTTGCCAATGTCGATGGCCAGATTCGCGAGCTTGGCCAGTTCGATGTCATCGATGCTGATGGCCAGATTCTGCGCCAGTCCCTCGGCGAACTACGCAACCTGGGCTATCTGGTGCGCATCCTCGGCCCTTGCGTCGTTCACATCAGCCACCCCATGGGTTACGTCGCAACAGCCCTTTGCCCTGGCCGCCCCCAGCAACGAGATGCCTCCGGCACTCGGCAGGATCTCAACGGCATTTCTGCCGCGGCAGCCATCGGCTCTACCGGTACCAGCAAGCCCCCTCCTACGGTTAGCGCTTTACCGGTGAATGTTGTTCCCAACAGCGAATACGCGGCAAGGCCGTGGCGGTGAGCGCGCCGCGAGCGAGCGGTTCAGTTCAGAGGGAGCGAGCGGCGCGCACGCCGCTGACGTCCCTGTAGCACGTCAGATAAACCAAGGTTAAACGTGTCAATTCGGCACTATTTGGAGCATTAGAAATGGCAGTTAAAGACCAACTCCGCGTTGATCGTGAGTTCAAGAAAACCCCGACCGGTAGGCTGTTTTTCGACAGCATGACCGCTCGGATAACTGACCTTTCCAACGTCCGAATCCTGGCTTGCAGCGTCGATACCGTCCGCCAGCTGTATCGCGGCCTGATCCGCCCGGAAATCATGTGTCTCTTCGACAAGCCAGGGACCATCGTCGACTTCGCTGGCCAGCGCTGGCACTCGGGTCGCGTCAGCAAGGATTCTGGTTACCAGTACAAGCTCCAGAATGCTGACCTGGGCATCATCCTGCTGGTGAAGAACTTCAACGCCAAAATCGAGAACATCGGCCCCCACCTGAAAATCGAAGTCTCGCCCCACGCTATCGACCAATTCTGCCCCGAGCGCCTGCAGGAGCGCCTCGACTACTACGCCAGCCACGTCCTGACCAACGTCGAGCGTAACCAGTGCGCCGTTCACCTCGCGCTAGACCTGCAGGGATGGCAACCGCCTGCTGATCTGGTCGCCCGCATGCACTGCCGCGCACGTGCTGCCCGTGATATCTCCGGTATCAAGGAAATCCAGTGGACGCTGGAATCAGCCACCTACGGCAAAGGCCAGTCCTACCTGTTCGGCTCAGCGGGAGGCGTCCAGCTCGGGATCTACAACAAGACCGAACAGGCCCGCTCCATTGACAAGCTCGACTATTGGGAAGGCATCTGGAAACGTCGCGATAGCTTCGATGAAGGCGACCCGGATAACTACAACCCTGATCAGGACGTGTGGCGCGTCGAGCTGCGTTACCACCACTCGGTTATCCAGCAGTTCGCCTCCGGCTCGTTCGATCTGCACAGCGGCGAGACCATCGAAACCAACAGCTACGCTGCCTTTGCTCCGCACCTAGACGGCCTGTGGCGCTATGGCCTGCGCCAATTCAAGCTGCTGGCTCGCCCTGGCTACTTCGAACCCATCTGGACGCTGATCCGTGACGATGTGCGCGTGGATCTGCCGGTCGATTCCCTGGTGGACGAAACCGAGTACAAGCGCCAATACAAGACCTCGCGGGGCTTCTCCGGCAAGAACGTCGAGCTATTCCTGGGAAACTTCGTCAGCCTGCTGGCACGGGAGCGAGTGGGCGCTAGAAAGGCTTTCTATCGGCTCAAGGATTGGGAGTGCTGGCCGGTGATCCGCGACCACTATGCCGCCAAAGGCATGGACGAAGACGGCCTGTATAAGCACATCAAGGGCATCCTTGAAGAACGGCATGTGCGTTGGGGGCGTGCTGTCTGATGTTTGTTTGCCAAATACACAAACAAGACAAACACGCTGACGTTCACGCTCTTGGCCGGGGCCGACATCATGGCAATTGAGCAACTCAGCGATGGCCGCTGGAAGGTCGACGTTGAACCCATCAAAGGCCGGCGCTTTCGCAAGACCTTCAAGACCAAGGGTGAGGCTCAGCGCTTCGAAGCGACCTGCAGGGCCAATTGCATCGAGTCGCCCGCCTGGACGCCCAAGCCGAAAGACCGTCGCCGCCTTTCAGAACTCTGCATCCGGTATCACGAACTGCACGGCCATGCCCTGG
Source organism: Ectopseudomonas guguanensis (assembly GCF_900104265.1). Classification (GTDB taxonomy): domain Bacteria; phylum Pseudomonadota; class Gammaproteobacteria; order Pseudomonadales; family Pseudomonadaceae; genus Aquipseudomonas; species Aquipseudomonas guguanensis. The sequence goes on along the minus strand of NZ_FNJJ01000013.1, from coordinate 124,515 downwards.
CTGATGGTGCCGCGATCCTCCGCACCCTGCAGAACCTGGCCAAAGACCTCGGCGACCCCATCGCGGTCAAGCTCACCGGCAACGCCTTCTGTGAAACCAGAAACGCGCTGCTCAAGGCTGGCATCCAGGGCAAGACGCTCAACAACCGGCTCGGCTATCTGAAAGCCTTGTTCAACGAGCTGCACCGCCTGGGCGATATCGACTACCCCAACCCACTGGCCAAGGTCCGTCCGCTACGCCTACAGGAACGCCCTATTTCCTTCCTCTCGACCTGCCAGATAGCTGAACTACTCGATGCCCTGGATGAACGCACTACCAGCCCAGGTATTGGCCTGATCGCTCGCGTCTGCTTGAGTACGGGTGCCCGGTGGGGAGAGGCCCAGGCGCTGACACCTGAGCGAGTGCGAAACGGCATGGTGACCTTCGCCAACACCAAGTCGAAGCGGACCCGGTCTATTCCGATCGATAGCGCACTGGAGAAAGCCCTGCATGTCTACTTCAAACGACACGGTCTGTTCACCAATTGCATGCTGACTTTCAGCCGCGTACTGGAGAAGACCTCGATCAAGCTCCCGGCCGGCCAGGCCACGCACGTATTGCGGCACACCTTCGCCAGTCACTTCGTCATGCGGGGCGGGAATATCCTGACGCTGCAGAAAATCCTTGGGCATACGTCACTGGCAATGACCATGCGCTATGCGCACCTGTCGCCCGATCACCTGCAGGACGCATTACGACTTAACCCACTAACCGACGAGGGGCATTAACATGTCGTACGTTTTGGCGTACGCTTGCGGCATGACTCAGGAGAACTGCTCCATGCGCACCCTTACAGCAAGCGAAGCACGCACCAACCTCTATCGGCTGATGGATCAATCCGCCGAATCTCACCAGCCCATTCTGATCTCTGGCAAGCGGACAAATGCTGTCCTGCTCTCGGCTGAGGATTGGGACGCCATTCAGGAAACCCTGTACCTGCTCTCTATTCCTGGCATGCGCGAATCCATCAAGGAAGGCATGGCCGAACCTGTAGATGAATGTGCGAAGGAACTGGACTGGTGACTTGGCAGCTCGTTTACACGAAACAGGCACAGAAAGACGCACAGAAGCTCGCTTCGGCGGGCTTGAAAGACAAAGCAAAGGCACTGCTGGAAGTCGTGCGAGAAAACCCGTTCCAGAACCCTCCGCCCTACGAAAAGCTTGTCGGGGATCTGGCCGGCGCTTACTCCAGACGTATCAACATCCAGCATCGCCTGGTCTATCAGGTGCTGCAGGATGAACAGACCGTCAAAGTGCTCCGCCTCTGGTCGCACTACGAGTAAACCGGGCTTTCGACACTTCTTCGACACCTGCCCAAAGCCAGAAAGCAAAAAGCCCCGAAAACTTCTCAGCTTTCAGGGCTTTAGGTATTGCGAAAGTGGCGGTGAAGAAGAGATTCGAACTCTTGATACGGTTTCCCGTATACACACTTTCCAGGCGTGCTCCTTCAACCACTCGGACACTTCACCGGATCTCGACGTTTTGGCGTTTACCCCGTCGAGGCGCGCTAATGTAGTCGAATGTTTTCCCGATGGCAAATTTTTTTTAAAGGATTCATGCGCTTAAGAGCGGAGCGGGTTTTCGTCCTGCTCGCTGGAGGGTTGCTCGTCGAAGCGCGTATGGCCAAACAACAGGAAGCCCAGCGAGGCGAACAGGCCAGCGCCGAACAGCATAAGGACGCCCGTAGGGCTGCGCAGCAGCTGGTTCTCGCTGAACAGGACTGCTGCCAGCAACAGGCCAATCACGGCGATGACATAAAGGATGGAGTACAGGACATTCATGGGTAGCTCTCCTTAGGTTCGCTACACCTTATTGCCGCGCGACATCGTTCCGCCAATTGCCATCCGGCATCGGCGCGATAGGCAAAAACACTGACCCACCAGTCAGCCACGGCGCTTTACCAGAGCGGCCCGGCTGAGTACCTTCTGCCCACATTCGCCCCAAAGGCCCTAACAAGGAAAACTGCCATGAGCGACCTGATCAGCTACCAACTCGAGGACGGCATCGCCACCCTCACCCTGAGCAACGGCAAGGTCAATGCCATCTCCCCTGACGTGATCGCTGCCTTCAATGCCGCGCTCGATCGTGCGGAGCAGGATCGCGCCATCGTCATCATCACTGGTCAGCCAGGCATTCTTTCCGGCGGCTATGACCTGAAGGTGATGACCTCTGGCCCGCAGAATGCGATCAACCTGGTGGCTGCCGGCTCTACCCTGGCGCGGCGTATGCTCGCTCACCCCTACCCGATCATCGTCGCCTGCCCGGGTCATGCCGTGGCCAAGGGGGCATTCATCCTGCTGTCCGCCGATTACCGTATCGGCGTGGAAGGTCCGTTCAACATCGGCCTGAACGAAGTGCAGATCGGCATGACCATGCACCATGTCGGCATCGAGCTGGCCCGCGACCGCCTGCGCAAGTCGGCCTTCCATCGTTCGGTGATCAATGGCGAGATGTTCGACCCTGCCGGGGCAGTGGATGCCGGCTTCCTCGACAAGATCGTGCCGGCCGAACAACTGTTGGCCACCGCTCAGGCAGTGGCGCAGCAGATGAAGAAGATCAACATGACCGCGCACAAGAACACCAAGCTGAAGGTGCGCAAGGCGCTGCTGGAAACCCTCGACGCCGCCATCGAGATGGACAAGCAACACCTGCTGTAAGCACGCGCTAACGCATAAATGAAAAGCGCCGCTTCCGTTAAGGTCGCGGCGCTTTTTCTTTGCGCGTCTCGGCTGTCGAATGTCGGGGCGCGCTGCGCTCAGCCGGAATAGTCCAGCGCCGTCCAGGCCCGGCTGAGCCCCTGGTTCAATACGCAGTTGGGGTTGCCCAGTTGTTCGTTGAAGGCGGCCGGCAGCAGCGTGGTTTCACCCTCCGCGGCGCCATGTCGCTCGGTCAGCCATTGCAGCTTGCCGCAATTGGGGGTGTCGATCACGTAACTGGCGGCGATGTTGGAGTGATGGCTGGGCAGGCGAATCACATCCAGCACCCGACCGGCTTCCTCCACTCTGCGACCATCGGACACCAGCACGGCCCAGGCTTGCTCGCCCTCGATTACCAGGTACGCGCCATTGGCCTGCGGTCGCTCGACCTGGGGCTGAGCGCAGCCGTACAGGAAGACCGATAGCACAATCGTCATCAGCATCTGTTGCATTGCCAATTCTCCTCTCGCAAGGCGCCCGTCTTGCGGGCGGACAGGTCTGCAGTGGCCTTACTATTCCTCAATACTGTTTATTTGTACAGTATTTTTAGATTAGGCTTGGCATCACAGGTAAATGACCGTTTGCACAGGAGCGCTACCATGCTGGACGTACTGCAGTTGAAACACCGGGTGAACCGCATGCCGCTGGAGCGGGTGCGCGAGATGGTCGAGGAGCTGCAGCTCGAGGGCATCGTCACCGAGAGCCGCACCCCCTTCAATCGTCAGCACTTCAATACCTGTTTCGCCGAGATCGAGGCCCTGCTGCAGCGCGCCGGCTACCACCGCCAGCTGGACGTGGTCGGCTATCAGGGGCTGGCCTACGCACTGTTCGATCCGGCCCGCTGGGAAGCCGTCGAAGTGCTGCGCTGGCTGCGCGATTTCGTCGAGGAGGCGCGCGTTCAACCGGCGTCCTGAGCCCTCCAGGCGAACCAAAAAGGCTCAGCGTCGCCTGCCCATGCACGGCATTGGCTCAGAAACATGCACGGCGAGCCGCGCGCTCGCTCGCCGTGCATGTTGCCAAGCGATCTCAACAAGCAGCCGCAACTTCTTGATTAAAAAAGGCTAGCTGCTGGCCGGCTTATATCCAGCCTATACCTGCCAGGCGCCGCATGGCGCTGCTCGGCCGTTCTGCATGAAAGCTGGCAAGCCCCTTGCTAAGTCCCTGTCAACCATCCTGCGTAGCACGCCAACGGCGGCGGGCCGAGGATCACGGACAACGGCGTCCGTCAGGTCACCCCCTCTCATTTGAGGTGGCCTGGCGTACGCCGTTTTTGTTTATGCGCCTGACAAGGATTAGACCCATGACTGATCGTGATTCGAACAAGCCGCTGGACACCAGCCGCCGCAACTTCCTCAAGCAATCCATCGCCCTGGCCGGCGCCGTGAGCGGTATCGCCGCGCTCGGCCTGTCCGCCCCTGCTTCGCTGCGCAGCGCGGTCTGGGCCGCCGGCTCCGATGCGCCAGAGAAGGCCGCGCTGACGGTCGGCTTCATTCCCCTGACCGATTGCGCCTCGGTGGTGGTGGCTGCGACACAGGGTTTCGGCGAGAAATACGGCCTGACCATCAACCCGAGCAAGGAGGCCTCCTGGGCCGGCGTGCGCGACAAGCTCAACACCGGCGAACTGGACGCTGCCCACGTGCTCTACGGCATGATGTACGGCGCCCAGCTCGGCCTGGCCGGCCCGCAGAAGGACATGGCGGTGCTGATGGGCCTGAACCAGAACGGCCAGGCCATTACCCTTTCCAAACAGTTGCGCGACGCCGGTGTGACCAACGGCGCGCAGCTGGCCGAGCACGTGAAGAAAGGCGGCACGCCGCTGACCTTCGCCCAGACCTTCCCCACCGGCACCCACGCCATGTGGCTGTACTACTGGCTCGGCAGCCTGGGCATCAACCCCATGAGCGACGTGAAGACCATCGTCGTGCCGCCACCGCAGATGGTCGCCAACATGCGCGTCGGCAACATGGACGGCTTCTGCGTCGGCGAGCCCTGGGGCGCGCGGGCGATCTTCGACAAGATCGGCTTCACCGCCACCACCACCCAGCAGATCTGGCCGGACCACCCGGAGAAGGTGCTCGGCACCACCCGCGCCTTCATCGAGCAGTATCCCAACGCGGCGCGCGCGCTGATCATGGCCATTCTCGACGCCAGCCGCTTCATCGAGGCCAGCGAGGAGAACCGCAAGAGCACCGCCAAGCTGATTTCCGGCAAGGCCTACGTCAACGCCCCGGTGCAGGTGATCGAGCCACGCTTCCTCGCCCAGTACGAGGATGGTCTGGGTAACAGCTGGAAGGACGAACATGCCATGGCCTTCTGCAAGGACGGCAGCGTCAACTTCCCCTATCACTCCGACGGCATGTGGTTCCTCACCCAGTTCAAGCGCTGGGGCCTGCTCAAGGACGCACCGGATTACGCGGCCGTGGCTGCGCAGATCAACCAGACCGCGCTCTACGCCGAGGCCGCCGGCGCGCTGAAACTGGCCGTGCCGAGCAGCCCGCTGCGCAGCAGCACATTGATCGACGGTGTGGTCTGGGACGGCAGCAACCCGGCCGCCTACGCCGATTCCTTCGCCATCAAAGCCTGATCGGAGGTGAGCATGAATGCGCCCCTGAAAACGCCATTACCCCCAGTCGCCAAGCAGCACGCGAGCATCGCGACGCTGCTACCCGACGCGCAAACCCTCGGCACGCTGTTCAAGGCCGGCATCGCTCCGCTGCTGGGCATCCTCGCCTTCATCGGCTTCTGGTCGCTGCTGGCGCAGCACAGCGAGGGCCTGCCCGGGCCTTTGAGCACCTGGCAAGCCGCCCTGGTGCTGTTCGCCGATCCTTTCTACGACAACGGCCCCAATGACATGGGCATCGGCTGGAACATCCTCAACTCGCTTGGCCGCGTCGGCGTCGGCTTCGGCCTTGCCGCGCTGGTGGGCATTCCCCTGGGCTTCGCCATCGGCCGCTTCGCCTTCCTGGCCGGCATGCTGGCGCCGATCATCAGCCTGTTGCGCCCGGTCTCGCCGCTGGCCTGGCTGCCGATCGGCCTGCTGGTGTTCGAGGCGGCCGGCCCGGCGTCGATCTGGGTGATCTTCATCAGCTCGATCTGGCCGATCATCCTCAACACCGCCGCCGGCGTAGCCAGCGTGCCACAGGACTACCTGAACGTGGCCCGCGTGCTCAAGCTGTCGGAGTTCAAGGTGCTGACGCGCATCCTGTTTCCCGCCGTGCTGCCGCACCTGATGACCGGCATCCGCCTGGCCATCGGCGTGGCCTGGCTGGTGATCGTCGCCGCGGAGATGCTCACCGGTGGCATCGGCCTGGGTTTCTGGGTGTGGGATGAGTGGAACAACCTCAATGTCGAGCACATTCTCATCGCCATCATCATCGTCGGCCTGGTGGGCCTGGCACTGGAGCAGACGCTGCTGCTGATCGCCAAACGCTTTGACTACGCAAGCTGAAGAGGCGCGTTTCGCCAACCCCGTAGCCCGGCTGCAATCAGGAGTGCGATCTCGGTTTCCCCGGATTGCATCCGGGCTACGCAAGCTTACAAGGCAGTTCAACAATAGATTCCAAGTCTTTGTTTTAAATGAAAGTGTCTCTGATTTACTCCGGGACACAGCGCCATAACGGGAGAACTCCGATGGACAAATTCGTGGAGCTGACCGCCGTCAGCAAGCACTTCGACACCAAGAAAGGCCGCTTCCAGGCCCTGGCAGACGTCAGCCTGAGCATCGCCCGCGGCGAGTTCGTGGCGCTGATCGGCCATTCCGGCTGCGGCAAATCCACCGTGCTCAACCTGATCGCCGGCCTGCTCGAGGCCAACGAAGGCGGCCTGATCTGCAACGGCCGCGAGATCGACGGGCCCGGCCCGGAGCGCGCCGTGGTGTTCCAGAACCACAGCCTGCTGCCCTGGATGACCTGCTTCGGCAACGTCCATCTGGCCGTGGAGAAGGTCTTCGGCGCGCGCGAAAGCAAGGCCCAGCTCAAGGCCCGCACCGAGCAGGCGCTGAACATGGTCGGCCTCAGCCATGCCATGCACAAGCACCCCAACGAGATCTCCGGCGGCATGAAGCAGCGCGTCGGCATCGCCCGCGCCCTGGCCATGGAGCCCAAGGTGCTGCTGATGGACGAGCCGTTCGGCGCCCTCGATGCCCTGACCCGCGCGCACTTGCAGGACGAGCTGCTGCGCATCGTCGGGCAGACCCAGAGCACCGTGGTGATGGTCACCCATGACGTCGACGAAGCCGTGCTGCTGTCCGATCGCATCGTGATGATGACCAACGGCCCGGCGGCCACCGTCGGCGAAATTCTCGCCGTCGAGCTGCCGCGCCCGCGCGACCGCCTGGCGCTGGCCAACGACCCGCAGTACCACGCCTACCGCACCGCCGTGCTGGAGTTCCTCTACCAGCGTCAGCAGCGCCCGGCCGCCTGAGTTTACGACAACCGCTCTGGCGCGGGCGCTGGGGCGGGGAACCTCTGGGGTATTTCACGGACGAAGCTGTGCCTTAAACCGACGAGCAGAGAACACCGTGCTAGACCTCACCACCTGGAACCTGTCGATTCCCACTGAACCCACCCCCACCACCATCACCACCGAACGTCTGAACAACGGCTACCAGAGCCGCTATTTTCGCCGCAACGGCGATGGCAGCGTGACGTTCTGGGTCCCCGTCACCGGCTCGACCACCGAAGACGCCCGCTACCCCCGCAGCGAACTGCGCGAAACCCAGCGCGATGGCAGCCTGAGCAACTGGCAGCACGCCAGCAACGACAGCTACCTCAGCGCCGTGCTGCAGGTGGATCAGGTGCCCAGCCGCAACAAGGTGGTGATAGGTCAGATTCACAGCACAGATGTGCCGGGCAGCCAGAACGATCCGCTGGCCAAGGTGCAGTACCACTATCGCCGCGGCGTCGGGCGAGTGGAACTGTTACTGCGCCCCCGTCCCGGTGATAGCGAAGTGCAGAACATACTGCTGGCCGACAACGTGCAACTCGGCGAACGCTTCGGTTACGACCTGCGCGTCACGCCCAGCGGCCGCCTCGGTGTCAGCGTAGCCAGCAGCGACGGCGACGAGGGTGCCGTCTATCGCCAGCTCAGCAGCCGCTGGAACACCCAGTACCTTTACTTCAAGGCCGGCGCCTACATTCAGGACAACTACGGCCCGGACAAAGAAGGCGGCCGGGTCACCTTCTATCACCTCAACAGCACGCACCGCTAAGGCACGCGGCGACATACAATCGCCGCTTTTCTCGACGAAGGCTCGACCATGGCCCGCCTGACCCTGGAATTTCCCGAAGACCAGTACTGCTACAGCACCCAGCTCACCGTGCGGGTCACCGACATCAACGGTGCCAACCACCTGGGTAACGACTCGATGATTTCGATGATCTCCGAAGCCAGGGCGCGCTTTCTCTACGAGTTCGGCATTCGCGAGACCGACGAGGACGGCACCGGCATCATCGTCACCGATCTGGCCACCACCTACCGAGCCGAAGCCCATGCCCGCGACCAGTTGCTGTTCGAAGTCGGGGTGATGGACTTCAACCGCTATGGCGGCGATATCACCTTCCGCATCACCCGCCCGGCCGACGGCACACTGGTGGCCATGGCCAAGTCCGGCTTCGTGTTCTTCGATTACCGCCAGTCGAAGGTGGTGCCGATGCCGGACGCCTTCAGTGCCAAGTTCCCCAAGGTCAATCGGCTCGACTGAGCGGGTTCCTCATGCGCCAGGCGCACGCTGACGAAGCAGGCCCTGGCAGGAACTTGCACAGTTATTGCTGCAAGCACCGTGACACATCGCCAATCGTCTGCTACGCCTAGAAGGCCGTTGAAAAACGTAGGCGAGGCAGCCAGTGCAAGGCAAAAACAGGCGAAAAAGCGGAGTTTACGAGTTGTAAATGAGCATTTTGAGCCTGTTTTTAACGCAGCAATGGCAACGCAGGTAGTTTTTCAACAGCCTGCTAGGTCAGAACAGAAAAAGGGGGATCGAGGATGACCGACACCTACCGCCGTGCCCGTCAGGCTGGGCTGCTGAGCAATCTGCTGGCAATCGCCCTGCTGACCCTGCCGCTACCGACTCACGCAACCAGCATCGCTCAACTGGCCAGCATCGAAGCACGAACTGCACTCAGCTCGTCGCATAGCTGAGCGAAGCACCCGCCCCGTTCGGGTGCATTGACGGCGCAAACGCCTCGTTTTGCGGCAGCCCTGCGCTCGCCGAAATGCCGCAACGCCCCCTATCAGGGCCTTCGATCGGTTGGCCCGGCACTTGCTTAGTCCCTGATACCAGGTAGCCAACGGCGGCCACCTCCCTCACGACAAAGACGTCGCCTCACCCGGCCTTCATGGCCTGCGGTGAAGCGGCGTTTTTTTTCGTGTTCGCCCCAGCGTCCGGGGCCGGCGCAGGCGTCGCGATCCGAGCCTGCACTGCAATCGTTCAACCCTGCTGTGGCCTCGGCCGCAGGGCCCTGCACCACAAGTGCACGGCCTCCCCGGCAGGCGCGGCCGCCGTGTCCACGACCACGGTTCGCCGCGCCAGGCCGGGCTCCTTCTCGCTGATGAGGTGATCGATGAATACAAGTTTCTGGAAAGCCGGCCACGCCCCCACCCTGTTCGCCGCCTTCCTCTATTTCGACCTGAGCTTCATGGTCTGGTACCTGCTCGGCCCGCTGGCAGTGCAGATCGCTACCGACCTCGAACTCAACGCCCAGCAACGCGGCCTGATGGTGGCCACGCCGATCCTTGCCGGAGCCGTGCTGCGCCTGCTGATGGGCTTTCTCTGCGACCGCCTGTCACCGAAGACCGCCGGCCTGCTCGGCCAGGTGGTGGTGATCGTCGCGCTGTTCTGCGCCTGGCAGATCGGCATCGGCAGCTACGAGCAGGCGCTGCTGCTCGGCCTGTTCCTCGGCTTCGCCGGCGCCGCCTTCGCCGTGGCCCTGCCGCTGGCTTCGCAGTGGTACCCACCGCAGCATCAGGGCAAGGCCATGGGCATCGCCGGCGCCGGCAACTCCGGCACCGTGCTGGCGGCGCTGTTCGCCCCAGGCCTGGCGGCGCTGTCCGGCTGGCAGAACGTGTTCGGCTGGGCGCTGATCCCGCTGCTGGCGACCCTGGTGATCTTCGCCCTGGTGGCCAGGAACGCGCCGGAGCGGCCCAAACCCAAAGCCTTCGGCGACTACCTCAAGGCCCTCGGAGACCGCGACAGCTGGTGGTTCATGTTCTTCTACAGCGTCACCTTCGGCGGCTTCATCGGCCTGGCCAGCGCCCTGCCCGGCTACTTCAGCGACCAGTACGGGCTGAACCCGGTGACCGCCGGCTACTACACCGCGGCCTGCGTCTGCGCCGGCAGCCTGCTGCGTCCGCTCGGCGGCGCCCTGGCCGACCGCATCGGCGGTATTCGCACGCTGCTGATGATGTACACCATCGCCTCGCTGTGCATCGCTGTGGTGGGCTTCAACCTGCCCAGCTCGACCGCCGCCCTGGCCCTGTTCGTCGCCGCCATGCTCGGCCTCGGCGCCGGTAACGGCGCGGTGTTCCAACTGGTACCGCAGCGCTTTCGCAGGGAAATCGGCGTGATGACCGGGCTGATCGGCATGGCCGGCGGTATCGGCGGCTTCTTCCTCGCCGCCGGCCTAGGCACCATCAAGCAGCACACCGGCGATTACCAGCTGGGCCTGTGGCTGTTCGCCAGCCTCGGCGTACTGGCCTGGATCGGCCTGCACGGGGTCAAGCAGCGCTGGCGCACCACCTGGGGCAGCGCCGCGGTCACCGCCGCGCGGGTGTAAGCGAACCTTGGGCGATTCTCCACCGTAGGGTGCACCATGCGCACCAGCGTTCTATCGTCGAACCTGGTGCGCACGGCGCACCCTACGACCCGAAGCACCGAGGCAAATCAACGATCTGCGGAAACCGTCCCATGCCCCTGCAACTGAGCATCGGCGAAACCAGCGCCATCGGCCCGCGCAGCGAGAACCAGGACGCCCTGCGGGTGGTAACTCCAGCGCCGGCCCTGGCCGCCAGCAAGGGCTACCTGCTGGGTCTGGCCGATGGCGTCAGCCAGTGCGCCGACGGCGGCCTGGCCGCGCGCGCCACCTTGCAGGCGCTGGCCCTGGATTACTACTCCACGCCGGAAACCTGGCCGGTGCAGCACAGCCTGGACCGTCTGCTCACCGCGCATAACCGCTGGCTGCAGGCTAACGGCGGCGGCCAGCCGCTGCTGACCACCCTCACCGCCCTGGTGCTGCGCGGCCGCCGCTATACCCTGGCGCATATCGGCGACAGCCGTGCCTACCTGTGGCGTGACGGCCAGCTGCTGCGCCTGACCGAGGACCATGTCTGGGAACAGCCGGGCATGCAGCACGTGCTCAAGCGCGCCATGGGCCTGGACCAGCACCTAGTGGTGGACTACCGCGACGGCGAGCTGCAGGCCGGCGACAGTGTCCTGCTGGTCAGCGATGGCGTCTGGGCCAGCCTCAGCGACAAGCGCATCGGCGAGTTGCTACAGGGCGACGATGCCCAGGCGATCTGCCAGGCGCTGGTCGACGAGGCGCACCGTGCCGGCAGCCAGGACAACGCCAGCGCCCTGCTGGTGCAGGTCGAGCAGCTCCCGGAAGCCGCGCTGGCCGACACCCTGGCCCAGCTCGAGCACTGGCCGCTGCCGCCGCGTCTGCGCGACGGCCAGGAGTTCGAGGGCTGGCAGGTCGAAAGCTTGCTCGGCGAATCGCGCCAGTCGCTGATCTACCGGGTGCGCGACGCGGACAACCAGCCCTGGCTGCTCAAGACCCTGCCGCCCAGTCGCGCCGGTGAAGAGCAGGCCGGCCCGGCGCTACTGCAGGAGGAATGGTTCCTGCGTCGCGTCGCCGGCCGCCACTTTCCCGAGCTGCACGCCCTGCCGCAGCGCCAGCACCTGTATTACGTGCAGCGCGAGTACGCTGGCCAGACCCTGGCCGCACGCCTGCAGCAGGCCGGCCCGCTGAGCCTGGCCGACTGGCAGGACCTGGCGCCGCGGCTGATCAAGGCCCTCGGCCTGCTGCACCGACGCAATATCATCCACCGCGACATCAAGCCGGAGAACCTCCTGCTCGGCGACGACGGCGAACTGCGCGTGCTCGACTTCGGCCTGGCCTACTGCCCGGGCCTGACCCGCGACGAGGCGCATGCCCTGCCCGGCACCCCCAGCTATATCGCCCCGGAAGCCTTCGCCGGCAGCCCGCCCAGCGCGCAGCAGGATCTCTACGCCGCTGGCGTGACCCTCTATCACCTGCTAACCGGTCACTATCCCTATGGCGAGGTCGAGGCCTTCCAGCACCCGCGCTTCGGCCAGCCGACCCCGGCCAGCCGCTATCGCCCGGACCTGCCGGCCTGGCTCGACGAGGTACTGAACCGCGCGGTAGCCGCCACCCCGGCGCAGCGCTTCGAAACCGCCGAGGAATGGCTACTGGCCCTGGAAAGCGGCGAGCGCCAATCCCTGAATAACCACCCACGACCGCTGCTGGAACGCGAGCCGCTTTTGGTCTGGCGCAGCGTGGCGCTGGTGTCGCTGCTGCTCAACCTGCTGTTGGCCGTGTTGCTGCTTAAATAGCCCGAGCCGCACCAAAGCAGCGCAAAACGCCTCGCAAAGGTGCACAAGCCCCGTCCGGCAGACACGCCAAGTCGCTGAAAAGCCGGGAAAACCGAGCTTCGAGAAAGTTGGCACAGGCACTGCATTGTTACTGGCAGCAAACACATAAAGCGCGACCTTCAACGAAGAAGGCTGCACTTCCCGATAGAACGGGACCTGGACAAAGGCGTCCTCGCTAGGTGACTAGCGGGACGCCTTTTTTGTTTTTTCTTTTCTACCGTGATTTTTCAGGAGATGGCCGGCATGCAAAAACTCAAGCTGGTGATGATCGGCAACGGCATGGCGGGTGTGCGCACCCTCGAGGAGCTGCTCAAGCTCGCCCCCGATCTCTACGACATCACCGTGTTCGGCGCCGAGCCGCACCCCAACTACAACCGCATCCTCCTCTCGCCGGTACTGGCCGGCGAGCAGACCTTCGAGGAGATCGTACTCAACGATCTCAACTGGTACGCCGATAACGGCATCAAACTGCTGCTCGGGCGCAAGGTGGTCAAGATCGATCGCAAGAAGCGCCTGGTGATTGCCGACGACGGCAGCGAGGCCGAGTACGACCGCCTGCTCATCGCCACCGGCTCCAACCCCTTCATCCTGCCGATTCCGGGCAAGGACCTGCAGGGGGTGATCGGCTACCGCGATATCGCCGACACCCAGACCATGATGGAAACCGCCAAGACCCACAGGCACGCGGTGGTCATCGGCGGCGGCCTGCTCGGCCTGGAGGCGGCCAACGGCCTCAAGCTGCGCGGCATGGACGTCACCGTGGTGCATATCGGCGACTGGCTGCTGGAGCGCCAGCTGGATCGCACCGCCGGCGAGCTGCTGCAGAAGTCCCTGGAAGACCGCGGCCTGAAGTTCCTCCTGCCCAAGCACACCGCCGAGTTGCTGGACAACGGCGAGGGCCGCGTCTGCGCGGTGAAGTTCAAGGACGGCGAGGTGATTCCCGCCGACCTGGTGGTGATGGCCGCCGGTATCCGTCCCAACACCGAACTGGCCGAGAGCGCCGGCATCGCCTGCAACCGCGGCATCCTGGTCAACGACACCATGCAGACCTTCGACCCGCGCGTCTACGCCATCGGCGAGTGCGCCAGCCACCGCGGCATCGCCTACGGCCTGGTGGCACCGCTGTTCGAGCAGGCCAAGGTCTGCGCCAATCACCTGGCCCAGCTCGGTTTCTCCCGCTATCAGGGCTCGGTGACCTCGACCAAGCTCAAGGTCACCGGCATCGACCTGTTCTCCGCCGGCGAATTTATGGGCGGCGAGGGAACGGAAACGATAACGCTGTCCGACCCCATCGGCGGCGTTTACAAGAAGCTGGTGATCAAGGACGACGTGTTGGTCGGCGCCTGCCTGTACGGCGATACCGCCGACGGCGGCTGGTACTTCCGCCAGATCCGCGAGAACCACAACGTCAGCGAGATTCGCGACCACCTGATGTTCGGCGAAGGCGCCATTGGCGACGTCGGCCACCAGGGCGCCGACAAGACCGCCAACATGCCCGACAGCATGGAGATCTGCGGCTGCAACGGCGTGTGCAAGGGCACCATCGTCAAGGCGATTCAGGAGAACGGCCTGTTCTCGGTCGACGAGGTCAAGAAGCACACCAAGGCCGCCAGTTCCTGCGGCTCCTGCGCCGGCCTGGTCGAGCAGATCCTGATCAGCACCGTCGGCGGCGCCGCCGACGTCAAGCCCAAGAGCGAGAAGGCCATCTGCGGCTGCTCCGAGCTCAACCACGGGCAGATCCGCAAGGCGATCCGCGAGCAGCATCTGACCTCCATGGCGCAGACCATGGAGTTCCTCAACTGGAGCACGCCCAACGGCTGCGCCACCTGCCGCCCGGCGCTGAACTACTACCTGATCTCCACCTGGCCGGGCGAGGCCAAGGACGACCCGCAGTCGCGCCTGATCAACGAACGCGCCCACGCCAATATCCAGAAGGACGGCACCTACTCGGTGGTGCCGCGCATGTGGGGCGGCGTGACCAACCCGTCCGAGCTGCGCCGCATCGCCGACGTCGCCGACAAGTACAACGTGCCCATGGTCAAGGTCACCGGCGGCCAGCGCATCGACCTGCTGGGTATCAAGAAGGACGATCTGCCGGCCGTGTGGAAGGACTTGGACATGCCCTCAGGCCATGCCTATGGCAAGTCCATCCGCACCGTGAAGACCTGTGTCGGCAGCGAGTTCTGCCGCTTCGGCACGCAGAACTCCACCCAGCTGGGCATCGACCTGGAGCACGACCTGTTCAACATGTGGTCGCCGCACAAGGTCAAGCTGGCGGTCTCCGGCTGCCCGCGCAACTGCGCCGAGGCCGGCATCAAGGACGTCGGCATCATCGGCGTGGACTCCGGTTTCGAGATGTACATCGGCGGCAACGGCGGGATCAAGACCGAGGTGGCCGAGTTCTTCGTCAAGGTGAAGACCGCCGAGGAAGTGCGCGAATACAACGCCGCCTTCCTCCAGCTGTACCGCGAGGAGGCCTTCTACCTGGAGCGCACCGTGCACTACATGCAGCGCGTCGGCATGGAGCACATCAAGAAGGCGGTGCTGGAAGACGAAGCCAACCGCAAGGCCCTGGCCGCGCGCCTGCACTACGCCCTGTCGTTCGAGCAGGACCCGTGGAAGGAGCGCATCGAGACGCCGCAACTGAAGAAAGAGTTCGACACCATCAAGGTGGTGCAAATCGAGGAGGCCACCGTATGAACTGGCTGGATATCTGCGCCCTGGACGAAATCAACGTGCTCGGCTCGCGCATCGTCAGCGGTCCCAAGGGCGATATCGCCATCTTCCGTACCGCCGCCGACGAGGTCTTCGCGCTGGATGACCGCTGCCCGCACAAGGGCGGCCCGCTGTCCCAGGGCTTGATCTACGGCAAGCGCGTGGCCTGCCCGCTGCACAACTGGCAGATCGAGCTGGAGTCCGGCGAGGCCGTGGCGCCGGATGTCGGTTGTGCCCACCGGCACCATGCCAAGGTGGAGAGCGGCCGCGTGTTGCTGGCATTCGCGCAACGCAACTAGCCCGCCTCGTGGGAGGCGCTTCAGCGGCGACGGTCGCGGCTGAAGCCCCTCCCACCAGAACTTCCCCGCGCCTTGCAGGAACCACGAATATGGCCAGCCCCACTCAAGTCACCGCCTCCACCTGCTGCTACTGCGGCGTGGGCTGCGGCGTGCTGATCGAGCACGACGGCGAGAAGATTCTCGGCGTCGCCGGCGACCCCAGCCACCCGGCCAACTTCGGCAAACTGTGCAGCAAGGGCTCGACCCTGCACCTGACCGGCGACCTCGACGCCCGCGCCCTCCATCCCGAGCTGCGTCTGGGCAAGGGCCTGGCCCGTTCGCGCACCGACTGGGACAGCGCCCTGGATCACGCGGCAGCGGTGTTCGCCGAGACCATCCGCGAGCACGGCCCCGACAGCGTCGCCTTCTATATCTCCGGCCAGTTGCTGACCGAGGACTACTACGCCTTCAACAAGCTGGCCAGAGCATTGGTGGGAACCAACAATATCGACAGCAATTCGCGCCTGTGCATGAGCTCGGCGGTGGTCGGCTACAAGCGCAGCCTCGGCGCCGACGCCCCACCCTGCAATTACGAGGACATCGAGCAGAGCGACTGCCTGCTGATCGCAGGCTCCAACATGGCTTACGCCCATCCGGTGCTGTTCCGCCGCCTGGAAGAAGCCAAGGCCCGCCGTCCGGAGATGCAGATCATCGTCGTCGACCCGCGGCGCACCGACACCTGCGAGTTGGCCGACCTGCACCTGGCGATCCTGCCCGGCACCGATGTGGCGCTATTCCACGGCATCCTGCATATCCTGCTATGGGAGGGCTGGATCGACCGCGCCTATATCGACGCCCACACCGAAGGCTTCGATGCACTGAAGAAGCTGGTGCGCGACTACAGCCCGGCGGTCACCGCCGACCTTTGCGGCATCAGCCTGGACGATCTGCAGCGCTGCGCCGAACTGATCGGCCGCGCGCCCTCCTTCCTCTCGCTGTGGTGCATGGGGCTCAATCAGTCCAGCTCCGGCAGCGCCAAGAACAGCGCGCTGATCAACCTGCATCTGGCCACCGGGCAGATCGGCAAGCCCGGCGCCGGCCCCTTCTCCCTGACCGGCCAGCCCAACGCCATGGGCGGTCGCGAGACCGGCAGCCTGAGCAACCTGCTGCCGGGTCACCGCGAGGCCGGCAATGCCGAGCACCGCGCCGAAGTCGCCGCCTACTGGGGCGTCGACGCCCTGCCGCAGACGCCCGGCTTGTCCGCCATCGAGCTGTTCGATGCAGTGCACGACGGCCGCATCAAGGCGCTGTGGATCGCCTGCACCAACCCGGCGCAGTCGCTGCCGAACCAGAGCAAGGTGCACGAGGCCCTGGCCGCCTGCCCCTTCGTCGTGGTGCAGGAAGCCTTCTTCACCACCGAGACCTGCCGCTACGCCGACCTGCTGCTGCCCGCCGCCAGCTGGGGCGAGAAGGAAGGCACGGTGACCAACTCCGAGCGCCGCGTCAGCCATGTACGCCGCGCCGTGCCAGCGCCCTTCGATGCGCGGCCCGATTGGTCGATCACCTGCGACTTCGCCCGTCGCCTGGAAACTCTGCTCCGCCCCGGCCTGCCCAGCCTGTTCGATTTCGCCGACAGCGAAGCGCTGTTCGAGGAATACAAGCACCTGACCGCCCAGCGCGACCTCGACCTCTCGGGGCTGAGCTACGCGCTGCTGGATAATCAAGGTCCCCAACAATGGCCGTTTGCGCCTGGCGCGCGCCAAGGCACCGCGCGGCTCTATGCCGACGGCCGCTTCCCCACCGTCAGCGGGCGTGCGCAGTTCCATGCCGACCCGTACCGCGCGGCGAAGGAAAAGCGCGAGGCGCGCTATTCGCTCACCCTCAACACCGGCCGCCTGCGCGATCAGTGGCACGGGATGAGCCGCACCGGCACCGCGGCGCGCCTGTTCGGCCATGTCGAGGCCGCCGTGCTCGGCCTGCATCCGGATGAATTGCGTCGCCGCCGCCTGCGCGATGGCGATCTGGTCAGGCTGCGCAGCCGCCGCGGCAGCCTGATCCTGCAGGTAGAGGCCGACGAGTCGGTGCGCCCAGGCCAGGCCTGGCTACCGATGCACTGGGGCGACCGCTTCCTCAAGGGCCTGGGCACCAACGTGCTGACCCAGCCGGCCTTCGACCCCCTGTCAAAGCAGCCGGAACTCAAGCATGCCGGCGTCGAGGTGGACAAGGTCGAGCTGCCCTGGCAGCTGTTCGCCCTGGTCGAGGGCGAGGTGCAGAGTCGCTTCGAGGCCCTGCGCCCGCTGTTCGAGAGCTTCGCCTACGCCAGCCTCACCCTCACCGGCCGCGAGCGTCCCGCCCTGCTGATCCGCGCTGCCAGCGCCGTGGCGCCACAGCCCGAACTGCTGGCGCAGATCGACCGCCAACTGCGCCTGAACCAGGGCCCGGTACTGGCCTACGACGATCCGCGCCGCGCGGTGGGCAAGCGCGTGCGCATCGAGGACGGGCGCATCGTCAGCATCCGCCTGGCCGGGGAAACCGCCGCCAGCGAGTGGCTCAGAAGCCTGTGGCTGGACGGCCAGGCCGACGCCGACCTGCGCCGCTGGCTGCTCGCCCCGGTTTCCGCACCGCCGGGCAACGCTGGCGTCAACACGCGCGGCAAGACCCTGTGCAACTGCCTGAACGTCAGCGAAGGCGCGGTATGCGCCGGCATCGCACGTGGCCTGGACCTGGACGGCCTCAAACGCGAGCTCAAGTGCGGCACCAGCTGCGGCTCCTGCGTACCCGAAATCAAACGCCTGCTGGCTCAACAGCGGATGGCGACACATGCGTAGGGTGCGCCATGCGCACCAATCACACCGATATCCAGGTGCGCACGACCTAGGCGCCCCCGCGACACCCAACGAGAGGTAAGCGATATGAATGCGAAAGTCTGGCTGGTTGGCGCTGGTCCTGGTGACCCCGAGCTGCTGACACTCAAGGCGGTCAAGGCGCTGAATCAGGCCGAGATCGTGATGATCGACGATCTGGTCAACCCGGCCGTGCTCGAACATTGCCCGGGCGCGCGTATCGTCTCGGTGGGCAAGCGCGGCGGCTGTCGCTCCACCCCGCAGGCCTTCATCCATCGCCTGATGTTGCGCTACGCACGCCAGGGCAAGTGCGTGGTGCGCCTCAAAGGCGGCGATCCGTGCATCTTCGGCCGCGGCAGCGAGGAAGCCGACTGGCTCGCCTCGTACGGCGTCGAAGTGGAAATGGTCAACGGCATCACTGCCGGTCTGGCTGGCGCCACCAACTGCGGCATTCCCCTGACCCTGCGTGGCGTGGCGCGCGGCGTGACCCTGGTCACCGCCCATACCCAGGATGACAGCTCGCTGAACTGGCAGGCGCTGGCGCAGAGCGGTACGACGCTGGTGGTCTATATGGGCGTGGCCAAGCTGGCCGACATTCAGGCCGGCCTGCTCGTCGGCGGCATGAGCGGCGAAATGCCGGTGGCGATGATCGAGAACGCCTCGCTACCCGAGCAGCGCGAATGCCGCAGCCAGTTGGCCAATATGACCGCAGACGCCCGCGCCTTCGCTCTGCGCAGTCCAGCCATTCTGGTGATCGGCGAAGTCGCCCGCGCCAGTAGCCAGCTCGGTATGCCCCAGCTCCTGCATGCCTGACCGCTTCGCGCTCCTGCGAAGTCGTCTTTTGCCCGCCGCCCCCGGCGGGCTTTTTGTCGTCAGTAAAACGTTTAAAAGAAAGGCTATGTTTGCCTGAAGTGTTGGGGCGGATGCTAAGGCCGTAGGGTGGGCTTCAGCCCACCAGCAGTGGTTGGTCAGCTAAAGCGGATCGCCCCGTACAAGGCTTCCGAGCTTTCCTTGCCCCCAGCAACAGCCAATAGAAAAAGAAAAACCCGGCCGAGGCCGGGTTTCTCCTTACAGCACCAGAAGCATTACTGCTTGATCTGGGCTTCCACTTCGGCTTCAACGCGACGGTTGATGGCGCGGCCAGCGTCGGTGGCGTTGTCGGCTACCGGACGGGACTCGCCGTAACCAACAGCGTTCACACGGCTGCCGTCTACACCGTACTGGTTGACCAGCACGTTACGTACGGCGTTGGCGCGACGCTCGGACAGCTTCTGGTTGTAGGCGTCGGTACCAACGGAGTCGGTGTGGCCTTCAACGGTGGTGGTGGTCTGCGGATACTGGTTCATGAAGTCAGCCAGGTTCTTGATGTCACCGTAGCTTTCTTCCTTCACGCGGTCCTTGTCGAAGTCGAACTTGACGTCCAGCTCGACGCGAACGGTTTCCAGAGCCGGCTCCGGAGCAGGCTCGGGTGCCGGAGCCGGAGCTGCGGCTACAGGAGCCGGAGCCGGGGCCGGCTTGCTGCCGCCGCCGAAGTTCAGACCCACACCCACACCAGCTTGCCACTCGGTGTCGCCCTGGTCGATGTTGTACAGAGCCTCGACGCCGGTACGGGCGTAGAAGTTCTCGGTGAAGTAGTACTTGGCACCGGCGCCAGCGATGGCCAGAGTCGAGTGGTTACGGCCGCCGCTGTTGGCGTCGCCGATGCTCTGATGGCCGAAACCGGCGGAGACGTAGGGACGCAGACCCACACCCGGCTGACCGAAGTGGTAGATGGCCTTCAGGTCGGTCAGGTTGCCCTTGATGTTCTTGCTGCCGAGAGCGCCAGTGCCACGAATGTCGTGGTACTCGCCGTAGGACAGCGCCAGCTCTACATCGTCGGTCAGGTAATAGCCAATGCTGCCGCCGAACAGGTTGCCTTCATCGTGAGCGAAGTCACGCTGAGAGTCGGCGAAGTAGCGATTGACGAAGCCCTCCACCTCGACAGCGCCTTGGCCTTGTGCCAGCGCGCCGAAGGAAGTAGCGGCAACGAGAGAGCCAATGACTACGCCCAAGGTGTTTTTTACTTTCATCCGTTAAATCCCCATCTTGGTGGTTAATAAGTCGCCGCGAACATCAGTCGGCAACTTGGCGGCGATTTTATCAGGGTTCGCCACTCCCTTAGTGGTCAGGAAGCTGAACTAAGTTTCGGAATTTTCCGAAAATTTATCCCGCAACCGATCCAATGCTCGCTTGTAGCGCATTTTCGTTGCGCTCAAGCCCATGTGCATGATGTCGGCAATCTCTTGAAACTCGAGCTCTGCGACAAAACGTAGCACCAGAATCTCGCGGTCGATCGGGTTGACGTGCACCAACCAGCGATCCAGACCGCCTCGCTCCTCGACTTTGGGTGTCTTTTCGTCGGAAGCTTCTTCGAGCGGATCCAAACTTAAGGCGTCAATCAATCGACGCTTGCGTCGCTCTTTTCGATACTGCGTGATGCATTCGTTGTAGGTGATGCTGTAGAGCCAGGTCTTGAACTTGGACTTGCCCTCGAAGTTCTTGAGGCCATAAAGAACTTTGAGCATCACCTCCTGACAGACATCGTCGGCATCTCTTTCGTTCCCCAAGTAGCGCGCACAAACGTTGAACAATGTGCGCTGGTAACGCCTCATCAGCTCTTCATAGGCACGAGTGATGTGAAACAGCTCGTCGTGGGCGCGCGCCACCAGCTCTTCATCGGTGAGCTCGCGGGGGTCGTAGCGCGTGGGCAGGGCTTGAGCTTTGTTCAAAACGAGTCGGGCCGACGGTCAGGACGAAAAGTGCCCGGCAGGTCACACCTGTCGGGCAGCTGCATAAAATAACAGATTGGCGTCAGCGACTGTTCACGCGTTGCTCGAGCATCACTCGATTGGCCACCGATACCAGCTCGCCGGTATCGGTCAACAGGGTGGTTTTCACTGTACCGATCTCTTCGATCTGGCCTTCGACATCACCAACCTGCACTTGTTGCCCGACCTGATACAGCTCGCGCACGTAGATGCCGGCCAGGATCTGGCTGGCGATATCGCGGCTGCCCAGACCCAGCGCCAGCGCCACCGCCAGGCCGACGGAAATCAGCACGATGGCGATGACGTTGTTGAGCAGATCGGTCTTGACCTCCAGCTGGCCGATGGCAACCGAGATGCTGATGATGATCACCAGCCCCTGCGCCACCCGGCCCAGGCCATTGGCGTACTCGAGACCCACCCCTTCGGCGGCGCCACGCACCAGGCTGCTGACCAGTTGCGCCAGCAGCACGCCTGCCAGCAGCACCAGAGCCGCGCCGAAAACCTTGGGCAGGTACAGCGCCAACACGTCGAGAGTGGCGGAGACACGCTGCAGGCCGAGCGATTCAGCGGCGGAAACCAGAAAGATCAGCAGCACGAACCAGTAGACGATCTTGCCGATCAGCGTCGAAACCGAGGCGTGGATACCGACGCGCGCCAGCAGCTTGGTCAGGCCGGTGCCCATCATCAGGCGATCCAGTCCGACCTTGCCGAGCAGCTTGGACAACAGGGTGTCGAGCAACTTGGCGACGACGAAGCCGAGCAGCACCAGCACCAGTGCGACGAACAGGTTGGGAATGAATCCGGCCACCTTGGTCCACAGGGCGGTCATCGCGGAGATCAGGCTTTGGGTCCAGGGATCGAGTTCCATTTCAGTCGGCCTTGTCAGCAGAAGCAGAGGATTGGGTACGGCGCGATACCGGCGCGACATGCGCCGAACCGTTGTTCAGGGCGATCATCAGGGCCTGCGCCCAGTGCCCCATCAGGCTGAACAGATCACCAGCACCGACCTGGCGGTTGGCGGTCTTGAGAACCCGGTGCAGGCAAGCATCGTCGTCATGGCTGGACGGCGAGGACTTGAGCAAATCGCGTAGAGACTCTTCGAATGGATCGTGCATGCGCACCTCACGGGATGTCACGGCTAGACGCAGCAGCCAGCGGATGAGTCACACATCACAGCCAACGCCAACGGCGAAAAAGTACCAGCAGCCCCAGCGCCAGCGCAGATATCAGGCCACAGGCGACAAGAAAACCCACTGAGCTTTCGGCACCGGGAATGCCGCCGACATTGATGCCCAGCAGACCGGTAATGAAGGTCAAGGGCAGAAACAGTACGGCAGTGATGCTGAAGCGATACATCAGCCGGTTCATGCGCTCGTTCAGGCGCCGGCTTTCCGCCTCGAGAACCAGATTGGCGCGTTCGCGAATCAGCTCCAGCTCCTCGAGATAGCGGGTCAGGCGGTTGTTCAGCTCATTCCAGTAATCGCCGTCGTCCTCGACGAACCAGGGTTGCCGGTTGCGCGCCAACTGCGCATAGAGATCGCGCTGCGGCGCGAGAAAGCGGCGCAGACTGGCCGCACGTCGGCGCACCTGCAGCATCAGAGCGTGGTTGGGACGGTAACGCTCATCCTCATCCAGCCCGACCTCCTCGACATCGAGCTGCTCGCTCAGCTCGTTGACCAGATCATCGACACGAATGGTGAGCTGGCGCGCCAGCTCAAGCAGCAGCTCGGAAGAGGTCCTCGGCCCCTTGCCCGCCAGCAGATCGGCGATCAGCACATCGGTCGCCAGCAGCGGACGCAGGCGCAGGGAGATCACCCGGCGGGCATCGGCAAAGATGCGCACCGAGACCATGTCTTCCGGGTCGGCGCCGGGATTGCGATTGACGCCACGCAGGAAGATCAGCATCTCGTTGCCCGGCAACGGCAACAGACGCGGTCGGGTGTTTTCCTCCAGCAACAGATCGCAGCTGAACTCATCCAGCCCACTGCTTTCGCGCAGCCAGCGCCGCGATTGCTCGTGGCTGCGATCCCAGTGCAGCCAGAGGCTTTCCTGCCCGCTCAGTTGCAGGCAGTCCAGCTCACTGCGACTGATGCTGCGCGCCCCGCCCCGCCCATCGAGCACGAAGGCGTGCAGCAGCGACGAATCCTGATCCTGCATCGACTTATTCCGGCATGCTCAGCGCTTGCGGGGAAACGATGATGCCGTTGTTGTCGGCATACAGGTATTCGCCCGGCTTGAAGGTTACGCCGCCGAAGGTCACCGGCACGTTCAGGTCGCCGATACCGCGCTTGTCGGTCTTCATCGGGTGGCTGGCCAGCGCCTGGACCCCCAGGTCGGTCTGGGCGATCACGTCGACATCACGAATGCAACCGTACACCACGATGCCTTCCCAGCCGTTCCTGGCGGCCTTCTCGGCCAGCATGTCACCCAGCAGCGCGCGACGCAGCGAACCGCCGCCGTCGACCACCAGCACCTTGCCCTGTCCGGGCAGATCGACCTGTTCCTTGACCAGCGAATTGTCCTCGTGGCACTTGATGGTCACGATCTGGCCGCCAAAGGAGTCACGACCACCGTAATTGGCGAACATCGGTTCGACGACCTGGACCAGCTCCGGGTAGGCATCGCACAGATCAGGGGTGATGTAGTGCATGACAAAACTCCTTTCGAGAATGGATGAACGCAGCCACCTGCATGGACCTGCTTGCAACGGAACAATTCAGCACCGCGCTTCGCTCGCAATGAACGGCGAACGGGCGATAGCCCCGGAAATGACCACCAACGCATGATGCGTCATAGTACCGGTTAGCAATCGCCGAAGGAACGGTCACTCTAGCTCAAGCACCCGCCGCAGAGGCCTGCTCGGCAAACTCCGCGGGCAGTTGCAGATGCCGTAGCCAGTATTCGGCCAGTGGCCAGACCTCGCGCTGGGCGTCCTTGCTGACCAGCATTTCGACATGTCCGAAGTCGCTGGTGAATCCCGTGTCCTTGCCCAGCAGGAGAAATTGCGTCGGCGCGGCGCTGCATTGCTCCAGCAGCTTGCGACAGGCCCAGGCGGGATCCTGATGATCGGCTGCAGCCGCCACGCCCAGGATCGGTATACGCACCTGGGCGAGGCCTGCCCACCAATCACGCTCGGCATCGCCGAAACGCCCGAACAGCCTGAGCCAGCGCAGGGTTTCCAGCGCCAGGCCGATCGGTTCGTCCTCCGGCCCGCGCTTCAAACGGCGCCCGGAAAGGTAGGGAAAGGCGCGCAGCAGCAGGCGCCCGCCCCACTCCACCGGCGGCACCTTCAGCGGCCAGTAGATGCGGCTTATCTGGCTGCCGAACAGGGCAGCCGAGCGCGCGTGCGCTTGCCCGAGATAACCGCCACCCAGCGCCGCCGCCAGGATCACCCCGCCCAGGGAATGGCCGATCCAGTGCGCGGCCTGTCCTGTCTGTTCGAAGATGAAGCCCGCGATGGCCGGCAGGTCGTAGCGCACGTATTGCGCCACGTTGTTGTCGCGGTAGCTGTCATTGCGTGGCGACAGACCGTGACCGCGCATTTCCGCGATCCAGACATCGAAACCAGAACGCGCCAGGTGGGCGCCCAGGCCGATGCCCTTGGGTGAATACCAGAAACGCCGGTTGGAAAAGCTGCCATGCAGCAACACCACGGGCACGCCGCGCGCCCCTTCGCTGCCGGCCAGCCCCAGCCGGGTCAGGGCCAGCTCGACGCTGGAGTCCGGGCTGTTGTTGGGTTTGAGAAGATAGACGTCTTCGCTCAGATCGCCACGCAGTTCGGCGCTGATCAGGGCAACGGGAAAAAGCTCACTACTGCTTTGCATGAATCGGAAACCGCACTGGCGCTGTGCCACAAAGAGGAACGACACTCATAAAAAACCGCCGGAGCGATGTTCGAATCGCTGGCGACGGCTCGGGGACTGATCAGCAAAAAGGGCGGGTTCGACCCGCCCTTTTTTCCGGTTCAGCGACGGGTATCAGGCGGGCTGCGCTTCGGCCAGGAAGAACCAGGTATCGAGTACCGAATCCGGGTTCAGCGACACGCTTTCGATGCCCTGCTCCATCAGCCACTTGGCCAGATCCGGATGGTCCGACGGGCCTTGGCCACAGATGCCGATGTACTTGCCGGCCTTGTTGCAGGCGGCGATGGCATTGGCCAGCAGTTTCTTCACGGCCGGGTTACGCTCGTCGAACAGGTGGGCGACGATGCCGGAGTCGCGGTCCAGGCCCAGGGTCAGCTGGGTCAGGTCGTTGGAGCCGATGGAGAAGCCGTCGAAGAACTCCAGGAACTCTTCCGCCAGCAGCGCGTTGGACGGCAGTTCGCACATCATGATGACCTTCAGGCCGTCCTGACCGCGGGCCAGGCCGTTGCTCGCCAGCAGCTCGACCACTTGCGAGGCCTCGCCCAGGGTACGCACGAAGGGCACCATGATCTCGACGTTGGTCAGGCCCATTTCACCACGCACCTTCTTCAGCGCACGGCATTCCAGCTCGAAGCAGTCGCGGAAGGATTCGCTGATGTAGCGTGAAGCGCCACGGAAGCCGAGCATCGGGTTTTCTTCTTCCGGCTCGTACAGCTTGCCGCCGATCAGGTTGGCGTACTCGTTGGACTTGAAGTCCGACAGGCGCACGATAACCTTTTTCGGCCAGAAGGCAGCGGCCAAGGTGCTGATGCCCTCGACCAGCTTCTCGACGTAGAAGTCGACCGGGTCGCCATAGCCGGCGATGCGCTTCTCGACGCTGTCCTTGATTTCCGGAGGCAGGCTGGCGAAGTTCAGCAGCGCCTTCGGGTGCACGCCGATCATGCGGTTGATGATGAATTCCAGGCGGGCCAGGCCCACACCCTCGTTCGGCAGCTGGGCGAAGTCGAAGGCACGATCCGGGTTGCCGACGTTCATCATGATCTTGAACGGCAGTTCGGGCATGGCGTCGACCGAGTTCTTGCGAATGTCGAAGCCCAGCTCGCCCTCGAAGATGAAGCCGGTATCGCCTTCTGCGCAGGAGACGGTCACGCCCTGGCCATCCTTCAGTACGCTGGTGGCGTTGCCGCAGCCGACCACCGCCGGGATGCCCAGCTCACGGGCGATGATCGCCGCGTGGCAGGTACGACCGCCGCGGTTGGTGACGATGGCGCTGGCGCGCTTCATCACCGGCTCCCAGTCCGGGTCGGTCATGTCGGAAACCAGCACGTCGCCCGGCTGCACCTTGTCCATCTCGGACACGTCGTGGATCACCCGCACCTTGCCGGCGCCGATGCGCTGACCGATGGCGCGACCTTCCACCAGCACGGTGCCCTTCTCTTTCAACAGGTAGCGTTCCATCACGGTGGCGCTGGAGCGGCTCTTCACGGTTTCCGGACGGGCCTGCACGATGTACAGCTTGCCGTCGTCACCGTCCTTGGCCCACTCGATGTCCATCGGGCGGCCGTAGTGTTTCTCGATGATCAGCGCCTGCTTGGCCAGCTCGCTGACCTCGGCGTCGCTGATGCAGAAGCGCGCACGCTCGGCGCGGTCGACTTCCACGGTCTTGACCGAACGACCGGCCTTGGCCTCGTCGCCGTAGACCATCTTGATCGCCTTGCTGCCCAGGTTGCGACGCAGGATCGCCGGACGGCCGGCTTCCAGGGTCGGCTTGTGCACGTAGAACTCGTCAGGGTTGACCGCGCCCTGCACCACGGTCTCGCCGAGGCCGTAGGCACCGGTGATGAACACCACGTCACGGAAGCCGGATTCGGTGTCGAGGGTGAACATCACCCCGGCGGTGCCGGTTTCCGAACGCACCATGCGCTGCACGCCGGCGGACAGGGCGACCAGCTTGTGGTCGAAGCCCTGGTGCACGCGGTAGGCGATGGCACGGTCGTTGAACAGGGAAGCGAAGACTTCCTTGGTGGCGCGGATCACGTTGTCCACGCCGCGGATGTTGAGGAAGGTTTCCTGCTGGCCGGCAAAGGAAGCGTCCGGCAGGTCTTCGGCGGTGGCGGAGGAACGCACGGCCACGGCCATGTTGTCGTTGCCCGCGCTCATGGTGGCGAAGGCTTCGCGAATCTGCTTGTCCAGCTCGGCCGGGAAGTCGGCTTCCATGACCCACTGGCGAATCTGCGCGCCGGTCTTGGCCAGGGCGTTGACGTCGTCGACGTCGAGCGCGTCGAGGGCCGCGTGGATCTGGGCATTCAGGCCGCTCTGCTCGAGGAAGTCGCGGTAGGCCTGAGCCGTAGTGGCGAAACCGCCGGGAACCGAGACGCCGGCGCCGGCCAGGTTGCTGATCATCTCGCCGAGGGATGCGTTTTTGCCCCCCACATGCTCTACATCGTGGACGCCGAGCTTATCGAGGGAAACTACGTACTCTACCAAGGTGATCTCTCCACTAACGGTGTTGGAAAAGCTCAGTGGGCTGCGCAATGTCGAACGACCGAAGTCGCGCGATTGTGGCCGTGCCCTTGAATAAGTAACAATGCCTGAACCCCATGGGCCCGGCGAAAAACGCGGCCTATCATAGCCAAGAATCGATCTCAGCTTAAGGCCTTTGGCGCAAATGAAACGAACCGCTTTCTTCATCTCCGACGGCACCGGCATCACGGCCGAAACCCTGGGCCAGAGCCTTCTCGCGCAGTTCGAGAATATTCAATTCACCAAACTTACGCGTCCTTATATCGACAGCGTCGATAAAGCGCGCGCCATGGTACAACAAATCGATGCTGCCGCCGAAAGGGACGGTGCACGCCCGATCATCTTCGACACCATCGTCAATCGCGATATTCGTGCGATCCTCGATACCGCAAATGGTTTCATGATCGATATCTTCTCCACCTTTCTCTCGCCCCTGGAACAGGAGTTGAGTTCGCACTCCTCCTATTCCGTCGGCAAGTCGCACTCCATTGGCCAGCACTCCAACTACATGGAGCGCATCGAGGCGGTGAACTTCGCCCTGGACAATGACGACGGCGCGCGCACCCATTATTACGACAAGGCCGATCTGATCCTGGTAGGCGTCTCGCGCTGCGGCAAAACGCCCACCTGCCTGTACATGGCGATGCAGTACGGCATCCGCGCCGCCAACTACCCGCTGACCGAAGACGACATGGAGCGTCTGCAACTGCCCGACTCGCTGAAAAAGCACCGCGACAAGCTGTTCGGCCTGACCATCGACCCGGATCGCCTCACTGCCATCCGCCACGAGCGCAAGCCCAACAGCCGCTACGCCAGCTTCGCCCAGTGCGAGTTCGAAGTGCGCGAGGTGGAGAACCTGTTCCGCCGCGAAAACATCGCCTTCATCAACTCCACGCATTTCTCGGTGGAGGAAATCTCCGCCAAGATCCTGGTGGAGAAAGGTGTTGAAAGGCGCCTCAAATAACCGCTGCAAGCACATGTTTACAAAGGGAAAAGGCTCGACACCTCGAGCCTTTTCTCATTCAGAACCTAGAAGCTTTCAGCAGGCACGCGCACCCAGCCTTCCATCAGAACCCTCGCACTGCGGCTCATTACGGCTTTGGTCACCGTCCACTGACCATCGACCATCTTGGCCTGCGCGCCGACACGCAGGGTGCCGGACGGATGGCCGAAACGTACCGCCTCGCGCTCGCCGCCACCGGCAGCCAGGTTGACCAGCGTGCCGGGAATCGCCGCCGCCGTGCCGATGGCCACCGCGCAGGTGCCCATCATCGCGTGGTGCAGCTTGCCCATGGACAGCGCACGCACCAGCAGATCGACCTCGCCGGCCTTCACCGCCTTGCCACTGGAGGTGCGGTAGTCCTTGGGCGGACTGACGAAGGCGATCTTCGGGGTGTGCTGACGTGTCGCAGCCTCCTCGGCCGTCTTGATCAGCCCCATGCGCAGCGCACCGGCAATGCGGATCTGCTCGAAGCGCGCCAGTTGCGCCGGATCGCCATTGATATCCTCGCGCAGCTCGGTGCCCCGATAGCCGATGTCCTCGGCATTGACGAACACGGTCGGGATGCCGGCGGTGATCATGGTCGCCTTGAAGCTGCCGATACCGGGCACTTCCAGGTCATCGACCAGGTTGCCGGTGGGGAACATGGAGCCACCGTCCTCGCCATCGTCGGACGGGTCGAGGAACTCCAGCACGATCTCCGCCGCCGGGAAGGTCACGCCGTCCAGCTCGAAATCGCCGGTTTCCTGCACCTGGCCATCCGTGACCGGCACATGGGCGATGATGGTTTTCTGAATATTGGCTTGCCAGATGCGCACCACGCAGGTGCCGTTCTCGGGAATCCGCGCGGGATCGACCAGGCCGGCATGGATGGCGAAGGCGCCAGCCGCCGTGGACAGGTTGCCGCAGTTGCCGCTCCAGTCGACGAAAGCCTTGTCGATGGACACCTGGCCGTAGAGGTAATCGACGTCATGCTCGGGCTGGCTGCTTTTCGACAGGATCACGCACTTGGAGGTGCTCGAGGTGGCACCGCCCATGCCGTCGATATGCGCCGAATAGGGGTCGGGGCTGCCGATCACGCGCATGAACAGCTTGTCGCGGGCCTCGCCCGGCACCTGACAGCGCTCGGGCAGGTCCTGCAGGCGGAAGAACACGCCCTTGCTGGTGCCGCCACGGATATAGGTGGCGGGGATTTTCACTTGAGGCAGATGAGCCATGAGTGCAGTCCTGAAGTAGCCCGGATGCAATCCGGGATCGAATCATTCAACCTTGCCCCGGATTTCATCCGGGCTACGCGCTTGTCTCCCCTCTCCCGCTTGCGGGAGAGGGGCCGGGGGAGAGGGTCTATCAGACAACACCGAGCCGCCTGCACCACCCTCTCCCCAGCCCTCTCCCATAAATGGGAGAGGGAGCGATCACGCCACCGCGCCTTCGAGGAAGTCCTTGGCGAAGCGCTGCAGCACGCCACCGGCCTGGTACACGCTGACATCCGCCGCGGTATCCAGACGGCAGGTGACTGGCACACGCAGCACCTCGCCATTGCGGCGATTGACCACCAGGGTCAGGTCGCAGCGCGGCGAAATCTCGCCCTCGATGTCATAGGTCTCGGTGCCATCCAGACCTAGGGTCAGGCGCGTGGTACCCGGCTTGAACTCCACCGGCAGCACGCCCATGCCCACCAGGTTGGTGCGGTGGATGCGCTCGAAGCCTTCGGCCACGATCACTTCCACGCCCGCCAGGCGCACGCCCTTGGCCGCCCAGTCCCGCGATGACCCTTGGCCGTAGTCGGCACCGGCAACGATGATCAGGTTCTGCTTGCGATTCATGTAGGTTTCGATGGCTTCCCACATGCGCATCACCTGCCCTTCAGGCTC
This sequence comes from Ectopseudomonas guguanensis, assembly GCF_900104265.1. Taxonomy (GTDB): domain Bacteria; phylum Pseudomonadota; class Gammaproteobacteria; order Pseudomonadales; family Pseudomonadaceae; genus Aquipseudomonas; species Aquipseudomonas guguanensis. Next base: position 94,270 of record NZ_FNJJ01000013.1, on the reverse strand, counting down.
GACGCGAGCCAGCGAGCCCTTCTTCACCTGGCCGTCGACCACGACCATCTCATTGACCAATTGCGGGTTGGCGAAGGTGGCACGCTGCGCGGTCAGGTGGTCGCCACGGTGGGTGGCGTAGGAGTTGAAGTCCTCTTCCGGCAGGCCCATTTTCGCCAGGTACTCACCGGCGGCCGAATCCGCCAGGATGGCGTTGGACGGCGACAGGTGGTCGGTGGTGATGTTGTCCGGCAGGATCGCCAGCGGGCGCATGCCCTTGAGCGTACGCTCACCGGCCAATGCACCCTCCCAGTAAGGCGGGCGGCGGATATAGGTGGACATCGGGCGCCAGTCGTACAACGGGCTCTCTGCCTCCTGCACGCTACCCAGATCGAACATCGGGATGTAGATCTGCTTGAACTGCTCGGGCTTCACCGAGGCAGCGACGATGGCGTCGATCTCCTCGTCGCTCGGCCACAAGTCCTTGAGAGTGATCGGGTTGCCCTGTGCATCGCTGCCCAGTGGATCCTGCTCGATATCGAAGCGCACGGTACCGGCGATCGCATAGGCCACCACCAGCGGCGGCGAGGCGAGGAAAGCCTGCTTGGCGTAGGGGTGGATGCGCCCGTCGAAGTTGCGGTTACCCGAGAGCACGGCGGTGGCGTACAGGTCGCGGTCGATGATTTCCTTCTGGATCTTTGGTTCCAGCGCGCCGGACATGCCATTGCAGGTGGTGCAGGCGTAGGCGACGATGCCGAAACCGAGCTTCTCCAGTTCTGGTAGCAGACCGGCCTCTTGCAGATACAGCTTGGCGACCTTGGAGCCTGGCGCGAAGGAGGTCTTGACCCAAGGCTTGCGCACCAGGCCCAGTGCATTGGCCTTCTTCGCCACCAGGCCGGCGGCGATGACGTTGCGTGGGTTGGAGGTATTGGTGCAACTGGTGATAGCGGCGATGATCACCGCGCCATCGGGCATCAGCCCTTGGGCCTCCTCGCCCTTGCCGGCTTGCAACTTGGCCTCGTCGGCGATGCCGCGCTCGACCAGCGCCGAAGTGGGCAGGCGACGATGCGGGTTGCTTGGGCCGGCCATATTGCGCACTACGCTGCCCAGATCGAAGCGCAACACACGCTCGTACTCGGCGGTTTTCAGCGCGTCGCTCCACAGGCCAAGGGTCTTGGCGTAGTTCTCAACCAATGCCACCTGCTCCGGCTCGCGACCGGTGAGCTTGAGGTAATCGATGGTCTGGCCGTCGATATAGAACATCGAAGCCGTCGCACCATACTCGGGGCACATATTGGAAATGGTCGCGCGATCGCCGATGGACAGGCTGTCCGCTCCTTCACCGAAGAACTCGACCCAGGCGCCCACCACCCTTTCCTTGCGCAGGAACTCGGTGATCGCCAGAACGATATCGGTGGCGGTGATGCCCGGCTGACGCTTGCCGGTCAGCTCGACGCCGACGATATCGGGCAGACGCATCATCGACGGGTGGCCGAGCATCACGGTCTCGGCCTCCAGGCCGCCGACACCGATGGCGATCACGCCCAGGGCATCGACGTGCGGTGTGTGCGAGTCAGTACCGACGCAGGTATCGGGGAAGGCGATGCCGCCGCGCGCCTGGATCACCGGGCTCATCTTCTCCAGATTGATCTGGTGCATGATGCCGTTGCCGGCCGGGATCACGTCGACGTTCTTGAACGCGGTCTTGGTCCAGTCGATGAAGTGGAAGCGATCCTCGTTGCGGCGATCCTCGATGGCGCGGTTCTTTTCGAAGGCGTCCGGGTCGAAGCCCGGCGCCTCGACGGCCAGCGAGTGGTCGACGATCAACTGGGTCGGCACCACGGGGTTGACCTTGGACGGGTCACCACCTTTTTCTGCGATGGCATCGCGCAGGCCGGCCAGGTCGACCAGCGCGGTCTGGCCGAGGATGTCGTGGCAAACCACGCGCGCCGGGTACCAGGGAAAGTCCAGGTCGCGCCTGCGGTAGACCAGCTGCTCCAGCGAGGCGGTCAGATCCTGCGGATCGCAGCGGCGCACCAGCTGCTCGGCGAGCACGCGCGAGGTGTAGGGGAGCTTGTCCCAGGCGCCGGCCTGGATCGCCTCGACCGCCTCACGGGCATCGAAGTAATCCAGCGCGGTGCCGGGCAGGCGCTTGCGATATTGGCTATTCACGGTGTCATTCATCTTATTTACGGTCCTTGAGCGGCACGAACTTCAGGTCTTCGGGGCCTGTGTAGTTGGCGCTCGGGCGGATGATCTTGCCGTCGATGCGTTGCTCGATGACGTGAGCGGACCAGCCGGCGGTGCGGGCGATGACGAACAGCGGGGTGAACATGGCGGTGGGCACGCCCATCATGTGGTAGCTCACGGCGCTGAACCAGTCGAGGTTGGGGAACATCTTCTTGATCTCCCACATCACGCTCTCCAGACGCTCGGCGATATCGAACATCTTGGTGTTGCCCTGCTCCACGGACAGCTCACGGGCCACTTCCTTGATCACCTTGTTGCGTGGGTCGCTGACGGTGTAGACCGGGTGACCGAAGCCGATCACCACTTCCTTGCGCCCTACCCGCTCGCGGATGTCGGCCTCGGCTTCGTCCGGGCTGTCATAACGCTTCTGCACCTCGAAGGCCACCTCGTTGGCGCCGCCGTGCTTGGGGCCGCGCAGCGCGCCGATGGCACCGGCGATGCAGCTGAACAGGTCGGAGCCGGTGCCGGCGATCACCCGCGAGGTGAAGGTGGAGGCGTTGAACTCGTGCTCGGCGTACAGGTTCAGCGAGGTGTGCATGGCGCGCACCCAGGACTCGCGGGGCTTCTCGCCGTGCAGCAGATGGAGGAAGTGGCCGCCGATGGAGTCGTCGTCGGTTTGCACCTCGATGCGCTTGCCGTTGTGGCTGTAGTGGTACCAGTACAACAGCGCCGAGCCCAGAGAGGCCATCAGCTTGTCGGCAATGTCGCGGGCGCCGGGGTGATTGTGGTCGTCCTTCTCCGGGGCCAGGCAGCCGAGCACGGACACGGCGGTGCGCATCACGTCCATCGGGTGCGCCGAGGGCGGCAGTTGCTCCAGCGCGGCCTTGACCCCGGCCGGCAGGCCGCGCAGGGCCTTGAGCTTGGCCTTGTAACCGGCCAGTTCGGCGACGTTGGGCAGTTTGCCGTGCACCAGCAGGTGGGCGATTTCCTCGAATTCGCAGCGATTGGCGAAATCCAGCACGTCATAGCCGCGGTAGTGCAGATCGTTACCGGTACGGCCAACGGTGCACAGCGCGGTATTGCCGGCGGCAGTGCCGGAGAGGGCGACGGATTTCTTCGGTTTGAAGCCCGGAGTGGTGGTTTCGGTGGTGCTCATCGATATCTCCTCGACTCTTTTTGTTCTGCTGTGCTCTGCGTAGTGCGTAGGGTGGGCTTCAGCCCACCACCTCAGCCCACCGGCAGCGCTGATGCGGTGGGCTGAAGCGAATCGTCACCCGGCCCACCCAACTGTTTACTTCTTGCCGGCAGCGAACAGCGCGTCGAGCTTCTGCTCGAAGGCGTGATAGCCGATGCGGTCGTACAGCTCGGCGCGGGTCTGCATCAGCTCGATCACGTCTTTCTGGTGGCCGTTCTGGCGGATCGAGGTGTAGACACTTTCTGCCGCCTTGTTCGCCGCGCGGAAGGCCGACAGCGGGTAGAGCTGGATGGCCACGCCGACCGAAGCCAGCTCGTCGCGACTGAACAGCGGCGTGGCGCCGAATTCGGTGATATTGGCCAGCACCGGCACCTTCAGCGCGTCGACGAAACGCTTGTAGGTCGGCAGGTCGTAGGCAGCCTCGGCGAAGATGCCGTCGGCACCGGCCTCGACGTAGGCCTGGCAGCGCTCGATGGCGGCGTCCACGCCCTCGGCCTGGATCGCATCGGTACGGGCGATGAGGAAGAAGTCCGGGTCGGTCTTGGCATCGGCGGCGGCGCGCACGCGGTCGACCATCTCCTCGCAGGAGACGATCTCCTTGCCCGGGCGGTGGCCGCAGCGCTTGGCGCCGACCTGATCCTCGATATGCGCGGCGGCGGCGCCGGCCTTGATCAGGTTCTTGATGGTGCGCTCGATATTGAAGGCCGAGGGGCCAAAGCCGGTGTCGATGTCTACCAGCAGCGGCAGGTCGCACACGTCGGTGATGCGGCGTACGTCGGTGAGCACGTCATCGAGGGTATTGATGCCCAGGTCCGGCAGGCCGAGGGAGCCGGCCGCCACGCCACCACCGGACAGGTAGATGGCACGGAAGCCCGCGCGCTTGGCCAGCAGCGCATGGTTGGCGTTGATCGCGCCGATCACCTGCAGCGGTTGCTCTTCGGCGAGGGCCTGGCGGAAGCGCTGGCCGGCGGAAAGCTGGATCATGAATCACCTCGGGTCTTGGATGAAGTGGCGAGCGCTTCCTTGTAGTGGCGCTCGATATTGCGCTTGGAGGCGCCGATGTGACGGCGCATCAGCAATTCGGCCAGTTCGCCGTCACGATCGGCGATGGCATCGAGAATGCGGTGGTGTTCGGCGAAGGCCTGGCGCGGACGATTGGGCGTGGCGGAGAACTGCAGGCGATACATGCGCACCAGCTGGTACAGCTCGTCGCATAGCAGCTTGGCGAGGGTGCGGTTGCCGCTGCCCTGGATGATCCGGTAGTGGAAATCGAAGTCGCCTTCCTGCTGGTAGTAGCCGACGCCGGCCTTGAAGGCGGCGTCCTGCTCGTGCAGCTCCAGCACCCGGCGCAGCTCGTCGATCTCCTGCTGGGTCATGCGCTCGGCCGCCAGGCGGCAGGCCATACCCTCGAGGGATTCACGGATTTCGTACAGCTCGATCAGCTCGGCATGGCTGAGCGCCACCACCCGTGCACCCACATGTGGTACGCGCACCAGCAGCTTCTGCCCTTCCAGCCGGTGGATCGCCTCACGCAGCGGACCGCGACTGATCCCATAGGTGCGCGCCAGCTCGGGTTCGGAGATCTTGCTGCCAGGAGCGATCTCGCCCTTGACGATGGCCGCCTGGATCAGGCGAAAAACGTGCTCGGAAAGTGTTTCCGAATCCACTTGAGGCGCGGCGGCAGCATCTGATTCAAGCAGCATGATTGTCGACACCAATGGCTTTAGACGCCCAAAAATTATGGCAGACAAGCATGGCTGTCAAACAATAAATCGCATATTGTCGACAATAGTTTCACGTCGACAAGTGCATCAACGCGAGACCTGACTTGCAGAAAGCTGCATAACCTTCTGTCAGCACGGAAAATCCCCATGTTAGAATCCGCGCACTCACGCCCGGCCAACGCCTTTTGCCATGCCTGCTAGAATTCCCGGCAGACAGTTATATGGCAGGATGCCGCCAGACGCTGTCGCTCACCCGCCCCTGGCAACACCCTCTCAAGGACCCATGAGACTGAAACCCTTCTCCTTGTTGCTCTGCCTGCTGACCCTGTCCTGCCCGGCTCTGGCCATGGGCAAGTCGATCTATGGCCTGAACGAATACATCCACATAGAAGAACTGGACCTGCAGGTCGCGGCCAAGCTCGACACCGGAGCCAAGACCGCGTCCCTGAGCGCTCGCAACATCAAACGCTTCAAACGTGACGGAGAGACCTGGGTGCGTTTCGTGCTGGCCATCGACGAAGCCCACGAGCGGACCATCGAACGGCCGCTGGCGCGCATCAGCAAGATCAAACGACGTGCAGGCGACTTCGATCCCGAGGAAGACAAGACCTACACCGCACGCCCGGTAATCGACCTCGAACTGTGCATGGGGCAGACCCTGCGCACGATAGAAGTGAACTTGACCGACCGAAGCGCATTCCAATACCCGCTTCTGATTGGCTCCGAAGCGCTCAAGCACTTCGAGGCCATGGTCGACCCAAGCCTTAAATACGCGGCCGGCAAACCCGACTGCACCGACGACGCAACCCCTGGCGAGTAATTCCCATGCGCTCTCTGAACCTGCATCTGAAAGTCCTGATCACCCTCCTGGTGACCCTGGGCGTTCTGATTACGGCATACCAAATCTTCATTCTCGGCATTCCGGTGACGGAGGACGAGACCGACGATCTGTGGAACATCGACGCCAAGGTCGAATTCCAGGCCACCCCGCGCGAGCCGGTGAAGCTGCAGATGTTCGTGCCGCCGCTGAACCAGGATTACGTCAGCCTCAACGAGAGCTTCATCTCCAACAATTACGGCGTCAGCGTCAACCGCGTCGACGGCAACCGCCGCGTCACCTGGTCGGCCCGTCGTGCCAACGGCAAGCAAACGCTCTACTACCGCCTGGTGCTGACCAAGCGTTACAGCGGCGAACAACCGCCGGCCAAAGGGCCGATCTTCCGCGACAGCATCCCGGTCGAAGGCCCCGAGAAGATCGCCGCCGAAGCCCTGCTAGCGCCGATTCGCCAGCACTCGGCCGACGTCGAAACCTTCATCAGCGAGACCATCAAGCGCGTCAACAACGCCAATGACGACAACGTCAAGCTGCTGCTCGGCGGCGATGCCTCCACCGCCAACAAGGCCAAGGTGGTCGACCTGCTGCTGTCCATCGCCCACGTGCCGATGGAGCGCGTGCACACCATTCGCCTGCAGGCCGAGGTGGCGCAGTCGCCGGAGCTGTGGCTGCGCAGCTTCAACGGCCAGAAGTGGCTGTACTTCAACCCGGAGACCGGTGAGCAGGGTCTGCCGGCCGACCGCCTGGTCTGGTGGATCGGCGATGGCGATCTGGTCAGCCTCGAAGGCGGCCGCCAGGCGCAGGTCAGCTTCAGCCTGAACAACAGCGAGATGAACGCCATCCGCCTGGCCAAGCTGACCGACGAGAACACCGACGCCAGCTTCCTCGAATACTCGCTGTACGGCCTGCCGCTGCAGACCCAGCAGACCTTCATGATCATGGTCATGATCCCGATCGGCGTGCTGGTCATCCTGATCCTGCGCAACCTGGGCGGCCTGCAGACCCTCGGCACCTTCACCCCGGTGCTGATCGCCCTCGCCTTCCGCGAAACCCAGCTGGGCTTCGGCATCTTCCTGTTCACCGTGATCACCGCGCTCGGCCTGTCGCTGCGCTCCTATCTGGAGCACCTGAAACTGCAGATGCTGCCGCGCCTGTCGGTGGTGCTGACCTTCGTCGTGGTGCTGATCGCCGCCATCAGCCTGTTCAGCCACAAGCTGGGCCTGGAGCGCGGCCTGTCGGTGGCGCTGTTCCCGATGGTGATTCTGACCATGACCATCGAACGCCTGTCGATCACCTGGGAAGAGCGTGGCGGCAGCCACGCCTTCAAGGTCGCCATCGGCACCCTGTTCGCCGCCACCATCGCCCATCTGCTGATGAGCGTGCCGGAGCTGGTGTACTTCGTGTTCACCTTCCCGGCGGTCCTGCTGATCCTGGTGGGTTTCATGCTGGCGATGGGTCGCTACCGCGGCTACCGCCTGACCGAACTGTTCCGCTTCAAAGCCTTCCTCAAGGACTAACGCCATGTTCGGCCTGATCAAGACGTGGAAGGCCCTTGAAGCCAAAGGCATCATGGGCATCAACCGACGCAATGCGGACTATGTGCTGAAGTACAACAAACGGCACCTGTACCCCATCGTCGACGACAAGATCATCACCAAGGAGCGGGCCATCGAGGCCGGCATCGATGTGCCGGAGCTGTACGGCATCATCGAAACCGAGAAGGAAATCGACAAGCTCGACGAGATCATCGCCGGGCGCAACGACTTCGTCATCAAGCCGGCGCAGGGCGCCGGCGGTGACGGCATCATGGTCATCGCCGACCGTTTCGAGGATCGCTTCAAGACGGTATCCGGCAAGATCGTCAGCCACGAGGAGCTGGAGCAGCAGATTTCCAGCATCCTCTCCGGCCTGTACTCGCTCGGCGGCCACCGCGACCGTGCGCTGATCGAGTACCGTGTGACCCCGGACACCATCTTCAAGAGCATCAGCTACGAAGGCGTGCCGGACATCCGCATCATCGTGCTGATGGGCTACCCGGTGATGGCCATGCTGCGCCTGCCGACGCGCCAGTCCAACGGCAAGGCCAACCTGCACCAGGGCGCCATCGGCGTGGGTGTCGACCTGGCCACCGGCGTGACCCTGCGCGGCACCTGGCTGAACAACAAGATCAGCAAGCACCCGGACACCACCAATGCGGTGGACGGCGTGCAACTGCCGAACTGGGACGGCTTCATGAAGCTCGCCGCCGGCTGCTACGAGCTGTGCGGCCTGGGCTACATCGGTGTGGACATGGTGCTGGACCAGGACAAGGGCCCGCTGATTCTCGAGCTCAACGCCCGCCCCGGCCTGAACATCCAGATCGCCAACGACTGCGGCCTGACCCATCGCGCCCACGCCGTGGAAGCCCACCTGGAGGAACTCAAAGCCAAGGGCATTCAGGAAACCCCGGAGGAGCGCGTGCGCTTCTCCCAGGAACTGTTCGGCCACGTCGTCAGCAAGGAAATCTGACTCGTACGCCGTGCGCGCCACTGGTGCGCACGGCAGGTACATCCCGCCATGGCGCCTGCGTGCGCCTCGCGCTCAGCGCACGATCGCCAGCTCGAACGCCCCCTCGTCGGCATGCGCATGTCGCTGCATGCCCGCCTCATCCACCGCCAGATCCTGCAGCGGCCGCTTGAACGGCTTGTTGTCCAGCGTCTGCAGGCTGCGATCTTCATCGGTAGTGATCAGCAGGACATAGCGCTCGCCACGCTCGGCCCGCACCTGCACCGTGCCCTCGATGAAGGCGTAGCGATACCAGGTTTCCGGGTGCAGCCGGTACACCGCATCGCTGACCAGGCGGGTCGGTCGCTTGGCCTCGTCGAGAAACAGCAGCGACGGGTAGACCACCTGGCGGTTGGCGAAACTGCGCACGCGCAGGCCGTAACTCTGCCGCGATGCCGGCAGTTTCAGCGCCGCGTAGTAACTGCGGCCCATGGGAAAGTCGAAGCTGGGCGAGAAACGATCCAGCTCTTCGTAGCGCGGCTCCTCCACCGACAGCACGCTGAAATCGCTATCGCGCAACTGCCCGCAGCAGCGTGTCGACAATTCGCCGTACAGGCTCTCGCCACGTGCCTGGCTGCCTTCCAGCAGCGCCTGCATGGCTGCCGTGGGCTGGCCATCGAGCATCGGCAACGAAGGCTTGCTGCGCTCGAATTCGATCTGCCGGCCTTCGCTGTAGCGCACCGATGAAGCAGTCGTACTGGAAGCAACGGCCCGCGGCTGGGCGGGTACGGGCGAATTGTGCGTCCTTCCCTGTTCGTCGACCCAGGTGTAATAGGGGCTGTCGTAGCTGTCGCGGGCAAAGCCGCGCCCCTCCAGCACGGCCGAGTCGATGTACTCCCCTGCCCGCTCCCCGCTGGCCAGCACCTGATCGCGACCCGACGCACCGGCGAGCTGCGTGCCGGCATAGAAGCTGTTGTGCAGTTGGCCATTGCCATCGACCCAGGTGAAATAGCGGCGCTTGCTCTCCCCCGTGCCTGGCGCACTGCCCGGCCAGGCACCACCGTCACCGAGCCGCGCCTGGTCGCTCTGTTCGGCGCGGCGCCTGGCCTGGCTCTGCTGCTCGGCGAAACGGCCGTCGACGAAGGTGTTGTGCACCCGCCCAAGGTCATCGACCCAGGTCAGGTAGCGGCTGCCGGCCGTGGCCGGCATCAGGGGCAGCAAGGCCAGGATGAAGATCAGACTGCGCATCGCCTCAGAACCTCGAGGTATAGGTCATGGCGAAGATATAGGCCTTGACCGTGGTTTCGATATTGAGCCCGGCATAGGGGTTGTAGACTAGGTTGTCCAGGCCTTCGCAGCTGACGTTGCAGCTGCTGCCCGCGGGAATGCTCTGCCTGGAAACGAAGTAGTTGAAGCCGACGTCGATGGTGGTGTCCTTGTCCCAGCGATAGCCCAGACCGAGCCCGTAGAGATCGGCATCGCCCACCGGCGCCAGCACGTCCGCCCGGTTCTTCGGGATGGCCGAGGGGCGATATTCGTAGCCGGCGCGCAGGGCCAGGCGATCATTGACGTCGTATTGCGCACCGACGCCCCAGCTCCAGGTATCGCGGTAGCCACGGTCGAGAATGAGGCTGCGATCGGTGGCCTTGCCACCGCCGAAGGTCTTGGCGATGCGCAGCAGATCCAGCTCGCGATCGAACTCGATCTCGAAGCTGTTCCAGTCGCTGTAGCCGACCCAGCGCAGGTCCAGGTTGAACTGCCACTTGTCGAACGGGCGCAGCTTGATGCCGGTGCTGAAGGCGTCCGGATAGGTCAGTTTCAGCGAGGCGTTGCCGCTCTCCTCGTCCGCGCCGTAGGGAAACAGCGGGCTGAGGATCTGACCGAACAGCGAGCCCTGCAGGCCGGACCAGAAGCCTGCCCAGTCCTCGCTGTAGTCGACGCGGTACTTGCCCTGCAGGTTCATGCGCGCCTCGCTCTGGTAGGTCGCTCCCCAGGCGAACCAGTCGCTGGGCTCCCAGAGAATGCCCAGGTTGTAGGTCGGCGACAGGCTCTGCTGCAGATCCAGATCGAGATTGGCCAGCGAGTCGAAGGGGCCGATCTTGCCATTGCAGACGTTGATGAATGGCCCGGTGATCTCTTCCAGCCCCGGCAGGCACAGCGCCTCGTTGAGGATTCGGGTCAGACCGGTGAGCATGCCGGGGTTGCGAAAGTCCTGGTTGAGCGCCACGGCCTGATGCGAGAAGCCGATGGACAACCCCAGCGACAGCTCGTCATTGACCTGATAGGCCAGCGATGGCGAGAAGTAGGTGATGCGCTGCAACGACACCTGACGCCCCTGGAAACGCCCGGGATCGCTGTCCGAATCGCGCGAATAACCCAGAGCCATCGGCGCATAGACGTTGGTGGCGAAGGTGAATTTCGAACCCGGCGGGTTGATCGACAGCCCGGCCAGCGGCGCCACCAGCACCGGCAGCTCGGTCATGCCGCCGAGGCCTGGCAGATACATGGTCGGCGTCAGCGTGCGGCTGCTGGAATGCTTGAAGGGGTCATCGTCGTAGCCCATGAAGCCGTAGTCTTCCTTGGCGTCGAACTTGGCGCGGATGTCCATCACGCCGCTGAGCAGCTTGACCGTGGTCTGCCGCCCCTTGAGCTTGCTCAGCGCCGCCGGGTTGTAGTGCACCGCATCGATGCCGGTGACATCGGCAGTGACGGCGTTGCCCATGGCCATGGCCTTGGGGTTGCCGATGGTCAGGTTGTTGGCCAGTTGCGCCTGGGCAGGCAGGACGCAGGCCGCGCCGAGCCCCACCAGCAGCAGCGCCTGCAGCTTGGCTAGATGAGTCATGTCAGGTTCGCTCGCTGCTTACTCGGCCTTGAGACCCTTGATATCCAGGGGCATGGAAACCCCGAGCAGGACATCGGGCGAATCTTCGGTCATGCCGAAACCGGCATTGACGTTGACGATGGTATTGGGCGCGGTACGCAGCCCCAGTGAGAAGTTCATCACCGCACTGGTCTGCTCCCGGCCCTCGAGCGTGGCGTCACTGAACTTGAACTTCGGCGCCAGGTTGTGGGCCATCTGGAAGGACGTGGCCAGGGACACGTCATAGGACAGTGCATAGGCGAAGCCCATGCTCATCGACAGGCTGGAGCCCGGATCGACCTCCTTCAGCAGGCGGCCGCCGCGCACCTGATCAGCATCACGCACCGGCAGGTTGTAGGTGTAGCCAAGCGAGCCGAACAGCACCACCGGATCGATCACATAGGACAGGTTGGCCCCCACGCCCAGGCTGTAGTAGCCGTTACCGGTGGCCAGGCCGTTGTCCAGGCTGACGTCGTATGGGCTGTCGCCTGTGGGCAGGCCGAGGGTGGCGAACAGCGTGGTGACCGGCCGACCGCGTACCGACGACCAGGGCTGCCAGCGGAAACTGGCGGAGATATCGCCCAGGCTGTAGCTGTTCAGGTCACGCTCGGTGTCGTACTTGGCCACGAACGGCAGGCGCATGCTGAAGGTGAGGTTGTCCCAGACCCCGTAGTCGAAGGTGAAGGAGTTGGTGAAGGTGTGCTGCGCCTCGCTCTGGCCGATCACGCTGAACACGTTCTGCCCGGTGCGCACGGTCTGGATCTGCGTGTCGCGCAGCAGCGAATAGTCGAAGCCGTAGGTCAGGGTGCGCTCGCCCTTCTTGAGCAAGGTGTAGCTCTTCTCTGCCGCCTGGAAGACCTCCTCCAGCGCCTTGGCGCTGTCGGCGTCATCCTCCTTCTTGCTCAACGCATCGCGCGCATCGTCGACCGTGGCCTCCTCGGCCAGCAAAGGCTGTGCCGCGACCAGCGTCAGCATGGCCAGCCATGCATACCCCCAAACTCCCATGACGCTATCCCCAGATCGTTATTGTTATGCCGGGCAAATCACTTGCGGCGAATGTATTGGATGTCGCCTCCCGACCCCAGTTGGTCGGCCTGATTCGTGGTGAACTTGGCCATCTGCGGAAACTCGCGAAAAGCCAGCATGCTGATGGTACGGTCGTCGATGATGCGCAGGTCGCGGTCGGTCAGCGCCATGGCGTTGGGCGGCTCGTTGCCGCTGGGGAAGATCACGAACAGCACGTTCTGATCCCAGATTTCCTCGAAGCGCACGCGCGTGAAACTGATGTTGCCCAGTGCCGGGTCAGCGACGAACACGTGCTCGTTGTAGACGTCGCGCACCACCACGAAATGTTTGAAGCCGGCGTATTCGATGGGCACGATGGCCGGATGCTCCAGTTGCGCCAGGTCATCGAAGCCGGCGCGGAAACCACCGCTCTTGTAGCCCAGGGCAGTGACGAAGCGCTTCATGTCGAGCAGGGAGAAACCGCGGCGCTCGACGATCTTCTCGGCCTCGCCGAAATGCAGCAGCCCCTCCATCACCTGGCGCTCTTCCAGATTGCGCCCGAGGTAGTAATCCAGCAGCGTGGTCAGCGCCGCAGAGCCGCAGCTGTAGTCATAGGCCTGGCGAATGACGTTGCGAAACTGCAGCTGGCTCATCGGTTCGAGCACCACCGACTCGCGCAGCGGGCCGTTGGGCACCAGCGGCTGGGTGATGTTCACGGTGCCGGCGGGCTGCGGTTTGATGTCGACAGCCTCGCTGAAACCGTACAAACCGATCAGGCTGCCCACGAGAATCTCGATCATTGGTCAATCCGCAACTGCGTAGAACGAGGCAGGAGCCCCGCCATGGCGGCAGAGCCCCTGTGCAACAGATCAGGCGAGGATCAGTGACCCCAGATCTTGACGGTGGAGCCGGCCATGTCCAGACCGTTGATGGCCACGCCGCCGATGCTGTTGGCACCGATCTTCACCGACTCAACCGAAACCCCGCCATTGATGCCCGGCAGGCCGATTTCCAGTTTGTTGTCGACCACGTCGATGGTCAGCGGGCTGTTTTCACTGATGTTGAAGCCGGACAGGGTGACGGTATTGAGGCTCAGGCTGTTGCTGCCGTCAGTGACGCCGGCTTCGGTGTCGGTGTAGACGATGGAGCCGATGGTGGCATCGAAGTTACCGGCAATGCTGATACCGGCTTGACCGGTCACATCGGCCAGGGCTGCGTCGTCGAGGGACTGCATCTGCGCCTGAGCCATAAACGGGACGGTCATGACGGCGGCGGCAAGAGCGAGTTTTTTCAGGGTCATCATTGTTGTTATCTCCACAGTTCAAATGGGGGGTCCCCGGGCTCTGCCGGTGACGTCCTGTCACGAGCAGCCTGATCGGCCCATGCCGATCACCAGACCTGTCGCGGCTTCCCTAGGTACGCCAGGTTTGGATTCACGAAACGCATCGCGCTTCGAGATGGCTACAAGCTACTGACCCGCCATCCAGCTGCCAGCCCATCCAAGGGATGGAGCATGCCGCTCGTTTTTCCGTGCCGCCCTTCACGCCTCGCTCAGCAGCCCCAGACTCTTGCCCTTGAGCACGGCTTGAGTACGGCTGCGTACGCCCAGTTTGGAAAACAGGTTATGCAGGTGCCATTTGATGGTGGCCTCGGACAGATGCACGGCCTGGGCGATATCGCGATTCGACAGACCGGCCGCCACGAGCCGCAGGATTTCTCGCTCGCGATGACTAACATCTTGATTTTCATCGAAACTGTCCGGATCGATGGCCAGCCTGCGGCACTGCTCGCGAAGCGTTTCGGCAACGCCTTGCCAGGCTGCGGCGCGCTTGGGCTCGGCACCTTTCCAGGCGTCCCAGAGCGGCAGCAGCCACAGCGCATCGTCCTGGAACAGGCGGCGATAGCCGCATTGCCAGGCTTCCTCGAGCGTCGTCCGCAACAGCGCGAAGGCTTTTTCGCTGTTACCTTTGCGCCAGTACGCCACAGAAAGTAACAGGCTCAGACGCAGGCGTCGGTCGCGCTGGTGCTCCGCGCCCTGCTTGGCCAGGCATGCCTCCAGGCTGGCCTGGGCTTTTTCCACCCTGCGCTCGCTGAGCGCCAGGCGCGCCTCGCTCAGCGCCAGTGCCGTATGCGCATCGCCATAGCGTTCGATGGGCAGCGCTGCGAGGTGGCGCTCCAGCTGCAGGTAGATGCGCTGCGCCTCGTTGGGCCTGCGCAGCCACAGCAGGAACTGCACCTTGCAGCCCATGGCGATGGCGAACACCCGCTCGTAGCCCGGCCCCTGCAGACCGGCCAGCCACTCATCGAGTTCCTCCAGCCCCTGCTCGGCCGCGCCGGCGAAGAAGCGGGCGCGTGCCATCACCAGCTTGCCGCGACTGATCAGCTCCACCGGCGTGGCGACATCGCGCCAGGTGGTGGCCAGCGGCAGCTCGGCGAGGATTGCGCCATGCCGGTCCTGCTCGTACAGAAGGTCGGCGTAGGCCAGCCCGAGCGGCCCGCCGACCCGGCTGCGCCGGCCGAACACCTGCTCGACCCGCGCCCGTGCCGACTCGGCCAGCGCGCGGCCACGCTCCAGCTCGCCATATTCCTTGCAGATCAGCGCCTCGATCAGGCTGGCCATCACGTGCAGGTATTCGCTCTCGCACTGGCGCAGGTTCTCCCGCGCCACGGCAATGGCCTTGGCCGCCTCACCGAACTCGCCGAGCAGGGCGAATGCCGCGGCCTGCACGCAGGCCAGGCTGGCGCGGAACACCGGCTGGTTCTGCGGCACCAGGGACAGCCAGTGGCCGGCAACCTTGAGGCAGGCCTCGAGCTTGTCCTGATAGAGCAGTACCAGCGCCTTGAGCACCTGGGCGGCCGCCAGCAGTTCGATCAGGCCGAAGTGCATGCCCTTGCCACGCCCCTGGGTCAGGCGCGTGCTGACTTCCTCGATCAGTGCCTCGGACTCGGCGAATTTCTGCTCGAAGGCCAGTTGCCAGGCATAGAAGATCTGGAACACCGGCTGCTCGGTGATCACCAGCGGCGGGATGTCCTTGAGAATGGCGAGAATGCCGTAGACGCGGTTGCCGGCGATCAGCCTGGCGCCCTGGCGCTCCAGCAGTTCGGCGGCGAAGGCATAGTCACGTGCGCGCAGGGCGTACTTGATCGACTTGTCCGCCAGGTCGTGGCTTTCGCACCAGCGCGCCGCCGCATGCAGCAGGTGCGCAGGATCGCCGCGCCTGGCCAGGCGGCCCTGAAGGAACTCGGCGAACAGGTGGTGATAACGGAACCACTCGCCCTGCTCGTCCAGGGCGATCACGAACAGCTGCTCGCCCTGCAGGCGGCGCAGCATGTCGCGGCCGTCCTGGCGCCCGGTCAGCGCATTGCACAGCTCGGCATTGAATTCGTCGAGTACCGAGGTCTGGTCGAGAAACAGCTGCAGGGCTTCGGGCAGGCTGGCCACCACGTCTTCGGCGAGGTAATCGGCGATGTTGCGCTCGGCACCGGAGAGGCCGGCAAGAAAGGCGGCGCGATCGCGCTGACGCGGCAGGGCAAGGGCCGCCAGATGCAAGGCGGTGATCCAGCCTTCGGTGCGCGCATACAGCTGGTCGAGTTCGCTTTCTTCGAGAACGATGCACTTGATGTCGCGAAAGTAGGCTGCAGTCTCCGCACGCGTCAGGCGCAGGTCTTCGGCCTTGAGCCAGAACGCCCAGGCGCCGAGCGCCGGCTGCTCGTCGAGAAAGCGTGGCTGATGACGGGTGCTGACCACCAGCCTCACCTGCCTGGGCAGACGCTCGATCAGATAGCGCGAGCACTGGCCCAGAGAGGGATGGTGAACCCGGTGAAAGTCGTCGAGCATCAGATAGAGGTCGTCCGACAGCCCTCGCAGGTCGTCGAGAAAGGCATCGATGACCGCCTCCAGCGGCCAGCTGACCTCGCCCTGCAGCAGCGCCGTGGCACTGCTGCCGAAGCCGGGGCAGACCGCCCCGATCGCGGCCACCAGATATTGCAGAAGCCGCGCCGGCTCACCGTCGCTTTCATCGCAGGACAACCAGGCGACGCGCGCGCCCTGCCCCTGCAAGCGACTGCGCAGCTGGCTCAGGACGGTGCTCTTGCCGAAGCCGGCGGGTGCGCTGAGTACGATCAGGCGTTGCTCGCGCGCCTCCAGCAGGCGCTCGAGCAAGGCCGAGCGCTGCAGCAGAGGAGCGCCCTCGGCATGGGCGGGATACAGCTTGGTGCGCAACAGCGGGGCAGCCGTTTGGCAGGCGGGATTCTGACTGGTCATGATTCGAGTAGGCTCAGCTCGCGGGCACGGCGGATGGCTTGGGTGCGATTACGCACCTTGAGCTTTTCGTAGATGTTGTGCAGGTGCCATTTGACGGTCCCCAGGGCCAGCGACAACTGCTGGCCGATCTCTTCGTTGGACATGCCCTTGGCAGCCAGGCAGACCACTTCGCGCTCACGCTCGGTCAGCCCTTCCTCCGGCACGTCCTGCGGCTGCCGCGAATCCTGGCCGGGCCAGGCGCTCAGCAGGCTGCGGATGAAGGCCTGCAAGGCCGGCTGGCGCTCGGCCGCTTCCAGTTGCTGGAGCAACTGGCGGATGGCCTCGCCCTCCTCGATGAACAGGCTGCGCGCCTCCTCTCGCTCCGCGCCGATCAGGCACTGCACCAGCAGGCTCTGCGCACGTTCCTGGTAACCCAGACGCTGATAGCTCAGCGCCGCCAGCAGGTCCAGACGCAGACGCTGCAAAGCGTGCCAGCCACTCTGCAGTTGGCCGCGCAGCTGGGTGATCTCATGCAGCGCTTCGCTGTAATGCCCGCGTGCCTGCTGCAGGCGAATGCGGGTCAGGCCCAGCACCCATGACACCGGATTGAAGCTGCGCTGCCTGTAATGGCCCGCCAGCTTGGCCCAGTCCACCGACTTCAGGCGCTGCTCGGCGCGCTTGCAGCGGTCGGCTGCCGGCTCCTGCAGAATCAGCGCGATCTCTTCGCCCACCGCCTGCGCGTAGAAGCGCCAGGAATGGTTGCGCGCCGCCAGGTTCTGCATCAGCACCAGGGTCGCCACCGCCTCTTTCGGCGCCTCCTGCAGACGTTGGATGCGCGCCAGGCAAAGCATCGCCTGGGCGTACAGATCGATCGGGTTGATCACGTCGACCGTGGCCAGAGCCCAGCGCAGCCGCTCCTGCAGACCCTCCACACGGCCCTGGTGGTAGGCCACCAGCGACTCGGTGATGGTCGGCAATGCCAGGGCCCGGGACTTCTCGCCGAACCAGGGCATCATGCGCCCATGCAGTTGCTCGAACAGCAGTTGCGCCTGCTTCACCCGCCCCTGCTCCAGACACAGCAGGACCTCCACGTTGGCCAGCTGCATGTCCAGATAGCGGCCTTCGAGGAAGTGATTGCGCTGTTGCGCCAGCGCCAGCAGCTTGCGCGCCTGTTCGCCCTGGCCAAGCATGACGTTGGCCAGGGCGCCGACGGTGAGGATGGCCACTTCGAGGAACGCGGTGTGCTGCCCGAGCTGCGCCTCGATACGCCGGGCCAGGCTGACGCAGGTGTCCAGGTCGTCCTTCTGCAGGGCGATCACCGCCTTGATCGCCAGGGTCGCCAGAACCTTGTCACTCAAGGGCCCCTTGGCGCGCGATTCGCCCCAGCGTTCGAGCAGTTCGTCGAGCATGCGGTTGGCTTCGCCAAGCCCCAGCTCGGTCGCCCGCGTCCAGACGTCGGCGAGCACCAGCACCGGGAAGCGCGCGGCGATCTCGTCCGGCACGTGCTGACGCCACTTGTAGATGAGATTGAGCTGGCCGCGGTTGATCAGTTCCAGGCCGCAGCCATCGACCAGCGCGGCGAGCATTTCGGCATCTTCGGCCAGGCAGGCGTGCTCGATGGCCAGGTTCTGCATGTGGTGATTGGTGAACCACAGGCTGGCATTGAAGTGCAGTTGCTTGAAGCGCTCCGGGTCACGCTCCTTGAGGCGGCTGCGCAGGAACTCGGCGAACAGGTTATGGAAGCGATACCACTGGCGCTCGCGGTCCATGGGCAGGAGAAACAGCTGCATCGCTTCCAGGTCTTCCAGCAACTGCTGGCCGTCGTGGCGGCCAGTCAGCGCATTGGCCAGGTCGCCACTGAGCTGCTGCGCCACGCCCAGGGCGAGCAACTGCTCCTGACGCTCGGCGGGCAACTGCTCGAACACCGAGCGCAGCAGATAGTCGCCGACCGCATGCTTGTCGGCGCCCAGCTCGGCCATGCGCTCCGTCGGCTGCGGGTGATTGCGCAGCCACAGGGCGGCCAGGTGTACGCCGACCATCCAGCCCTCGGTATGGCTGTAGAGGGCACCGAAGGTCTCGGCGTTGAGCTGCAGGCCGCTGCGCTCCAGATAGCTGCGCGCCTCTTGCGGGTTGAGCCTGAGTTCATCGCTGCCAAGCTCCAGCAGCAGGCCCTTGGCGCGCAAGGTGGCCAGGCTCAGGGCCGGTTGCGAACGGCTACCGATGGCCAGGGTGAACGTCGGTGGTGCCAGCTTGACCAGGCGATTGAGCGCGGCCAGCAGCTCGCCATCCTGGATCAGATGCAAATCATCGAGGACCAGCAGCAGCGGCTCCGAGCGCTGCGAAAGGTCCGCCAGCAGGCTTTCCATCACCGCCTCGACCGGCACGCGCATGGTATTGCGCAGGTAGCCCAGGGCGTCGTCACCCAGGCCCGGCAGCGCGCGCCCCAATGCTTCGATCAGTTGCTGGAAGAAACGCACCGGCTCGTCATCATCCGAGCCCAGCGATAGCCAGGCGAGCGCACTGCCGGCCTGCCGACGCTGTTCGCCGAGCATCGCCAGTGCGGTGGTCTTGCCGAAGCCGGCTGGCGCACAGAACAGCACGAGACGGGCATGGGGATGGGCCGAAAGCGCGGCTTCGACCTGGGGTCTTGCCAGATAGTCCGCGGATGCCTGAGGCGGCGACAGTTTCGAGCGCAGCAGGCTTCCGGCGGCTGGACCTATAACTACATCCATGGCCTGGATCCCTTGTAAATTATTGTTCTGTTATCGGGGTCCGCTCTTCATTCCACTCGAAGGCAGCCCCTGGATTCAACGTCCTGGCATAGCGCCATACTAATCAGCCGCACGCAGCCGAGTAAACCCGGCGCAAGCTCTAGGATGAATGTTAGCGGCGCACTACAATCGCCTTTTCATCTCTCCCGACTGCCACGCATGCCCAGCTGCTCCCTGCACCCTCTTCCCTACCGGACAGACCCCAGCGACTACTTCCGGCGCATTCGCCAGGCCCCAGGTGCCGTCCTGCTGGATGCCGGACGTCCGCATGCCGAGCGTGGACGCTATGACCTTATGAGCGCCTGGCCATTGGCAGAACTGGCGCCAGCGGCCGACGAATCGGCCAACGATTTCCTCCAGCGACTGCGGAGCGCCCTGCAGAGCCTTGGCCAGGCCGAGGCGCCAGCCCAACAGGAGGTGCCATTCGTCGGCGGCTTGATCGGTTACCTGTCCTACGACTTCGGCCGCCGCCTGGAGGCCCTGCCCGAGCAGAGCGTCGACGACCTGGGGCTCGAGGATGCGCGCTTCGGTCTCTATGCCTGGGCGCTGATCAGCGATCACCAGCTCCGCACCAGCGCCCTGCTGTATCACCCGAGCCTGCCGCAGGCCGAGCGCGAGCGTCTACAGGCACTGTTCGAGGCCCCCCATGGCGAAAACCTGACTCCCTTCCGACTGACCCGGCCGTTCCAGGCCGATCTCGATCAGAACAGCTATCGCCAGGCGATCGAACGCATCCAGCGTTACATCCTCGCCGGCGACTGCTATCAGGTGAATTTCGCCCAGCGCTTTCAGGCGCCCTGCGCGGGCGATCCGTGGGCGGCGTATCAGGCGCTGCGCCAGGCATGCCCGACACCGTTCTCGGGCTTCCAGAGCCTGGGTGGTGGCGACGCCATTGTCAGCCTGTCGCCCGAACGTTTTCTCAAGGTCAGCGCGGGCCAGGTGGAAACCCGCCCGATCAAGGGCACCCGACGCCGCGGCAATGACCCAGACGACGATCAGGCCCAGGCGCAGGACCTGCTGGCCAGCCGCAAGGACCGCGCCGAGAACCTGATGATCGTCGATCTGCTGCGCAACGATCTCGGCCGCAGCTGCCGCATCGGCTCGGTCAGGGTGCCCGAGCTGTTCGCCCTGGAGAGCTACCCCAACGTGCATCATCTGGTCAGTTGCGTGACCGCCGAGCTGGCGCCCGGCAAGGATGCCCTGGACCTGATCGCTGGCAGCTTCCCCGGCGGCTCCATCACCGGCGCGCCGAAGATCCGCGCCATGCAGATCATCGACGAGCTGGAGCCGACCCGGCGCGGGCTCTACTGCGGCTCCCTGCTCTATCTCGATGTACGCGGCGAAATGGACAGTTCCATCGCCATCCGCAGCCTGCTGGTCAAGGACGGCGTGGTCAGCTGCTGGGGCGGTGGCGGCATCGTCGCCGACTCCAACTGGCAGGCCGAGTATCAGGAGTCGATCACCAAGGTGAAGGTGCTGCTGGAGACGCTGGAGCGCCTGTCGGCCGAAGCCGAATAAGCCCGCAAACGAAAAACGCCGCGAAATCGCGGCGTTTTTCATGCATCGATCTTACAGACTCAGCTTGCGGTTCGACGCCTTGAGGAATTCCTGCTTGAGCGCATCGAAGGTGTGTACCGCCGGAAACTGCGGGAACTCGCGGATCACGTTGTCCGGCGCATGGAACAGGATGCCGGCATGGGCTTCGCTGAGCATGGTGGTGTCGTTGTACGAGTCGCCCGCCGCGATCACCCGGTAGTACAGGCTCTTGAAGGCGATGACCGACTGGCGCTTGGGGTCCTTCTGACGCAGCTGGTAGCTGACCACGCGGTCGTTCTCGTCGGTGATCAGGCGGTGGCACAGCAGGGTCGGGAAACCGAGCTGGCGCATCAGCGGCTGGGAGAATTCGTAGAAGGTGTCGGAGAGGATCACCACCTGGAAGCGCTCACGCAGCCAGTCGACGAACTCCACCGCGCCGTCGAGCGGCTTGAGCGTGGCAATCACATCCTGGATGTCCTTGAGCTTCAGGCCGTGCTCGTCGAGGATGCGCAGGCGCTGCTGCATCAGCACGTCGTAATCGGGGATGTCGCGGGTGGTCGCCTTGAGCGACTCGATACCGGTTTTTTCCGCGAAGGCGATCCAGATTTCCGGGACCAGTACGCCTTCCAGGTCGAGACACGCGATTTCCACAGGCCACTCCTCGGTTGAGCCAAAAAGGAGCCGGCACTGTAGCCGCTGGGCTGGGCTCGTGCAATGCGGCCTCTTATAACCATAAGAAAGCTCGACAATAGTCTTGGTTATTTAGCCGCATAACCGGCCTTTGCTACCATCGCGCCCTCTCGCACACGATCTGGAGTCCTCAGCATGGAACTCGACCTGGACGCGCTCAATGCCGAATTCGGCAACCAGCCTGAAAAACTGGTGCAGTGGGCCATCGGACTGGGCAAACCTGCCATCTGCACCACCAACTTCCGCCCGTTCGAAGCGGTGATCCTGCACATGGTCAGCCAGGTCAAACCGGATATCCCGGTGGTCTGGATGGACAGCGGCTACAACACCGAAGCCACCTATCGCTTCGCCGACGAGGTGACGCGCAAGCTCAACCTGAATCTGATCACCTACCTGCCCAAGCGCTCGCGCGCCCATCGCGAAGCCATCGACGGCCCGGTGCCCGGCCTGGACGATCCGCGCCACGCCGCCTTCACCGAAGAAGTGAAGCTCGAGCCCTTCGCCCGCGCCCTGCGCGAAACCGCGCCAAGCGTCTGGTTCACCGCCCTGCGCGCCACCGACACGGCAGTGCGCGCGCAGATGGAGCCGATCAGCATCAACCCGGACGGTCTGATCAAGGTCGCCCCGCTGCTGCACTGGTCTTCCAAGGACCTCTACCAGTACCTGGTCGCTCACGACCTGCCGAACAACTTCGATTACTTCGATCCGACCAAGGGCGAGGACAACCGTGAGTGCGGCCTGCACCTGAGCCACTGATCACCGGCTGAAACGAAACATGGCGCCCTTGGGCGCCATGTTTCGTTCTGGTGCTGCGTCAGTGCATCGGCAGCTCGACACCTGCGAAGAGGTCCTCGAGTTCGGACTTGTTGTGGCACTGCACCGCCTTGGCCAGCATGTCGCGGTTCAGGTGTGGGGCGAAACGCTCGATGAAGTCGCACATGAAGCCACGCAGGAAGGTACCGCGACGGAAGCCGATCTTGGTCACGCTGGGCTCGAACAGGTCGTCGGCATCGAGCACCACCAGGTCCGGGTCCAGCTTGGGGTCGACGGCCATCTTGGCCACGATGCCCACGCCCAGGTTCAGGCGTACGTAGGTCTTGATCACGTCGGCGTCGGCCGCGGTGAACACCACCTTGGGCGTCAGGCCGCGATGATTGAAGGCTTCGTCCAGCTTCGAACGCCCGGTGAAACCGAATACGTAGGTGACGATGGGATGTTCGGCCAGGGCCTCGAGGGTCAGTTTCGGCAGCTTGGTCAACGGATGCCCCTGCGGCACCACCACGCAGCGGTTCCAGCGATAGCAGGGCATCATGATCAGGTCGTTGAACAGTTCCAGACCTTCGGTGGCGATGGCGAAGTCGACACTGCCGTCGGCTGCCATCTCGGCAATTTGTGTCGGCGTGCCCTGATGCATGTGCAGCGACACGTCCGGGTACTGCTTGATGAAGGCGCTGATCACCGGCGGCAGGGCATAGCGCGCCTGGGTATGGGTGGTGGCGATGGACAGCGTGCCCTTCTTCTCGTTGGAAAATTCCTGGGCGATCTGCTTGATGCTTTCGACCTTGCGCAGAATCTCGCCGGCCGTGGTGATGATGCGCTCCCCGGCCGGGGTCACGCGGGTCAGGTGCTTGCCGCTGCGGGCGAAGACTTCCACGCCCAGTTCATCCTCGAGCAAGCGAATCTGCTTGCTGATCCCTGGTTGCGAGGTGTACAGGCTCTGAGCGGTAGCCGATACGTTGAGGTCGTGGTGCGCGACTTCCCAGATGTAGCGCAGTTGCTGAAGCTTCATAGATTTCCCTCAGAGCAGTAAGGCAGGCAACTGCCGCCAATGCCGTATATAACCATATTATTGGTTTAATCGAACAGCATAGAACTTTTTTACACCTCCGTCCTTCACAGTTCCCCGTGTCCACGATGCTGCAGCATGGGCACCAGATACACCGGTGCCTCCGACAACTGCACGATACGCGCGGCCGTACGCCCCAGCGGTACGGTCAGGTCCGTGCCATGGCTGTGACTGCCTACGACCAGCAGATCCACCCCAAGTTTCTGCGCCTCTTCGAGAATCACCGCAGGCGGATCTCCCTGCAGCACACGCACCGCGCTGATCAGTTGAAGGTCCTGCTGACCGTCGCCCAGCTCGTCGCGAAAGCCCTCCAGTACGCGCTGCTCGATACTGGCCATGACGGTATTGAGCCCATTGCTGCGCAGCTCGGCGAGGGTATCTTCGTCCAGGTAGGTCTGCAGCACGGATTCGGCGAACAACCCCATGGGCTCCACCGCGTGCACCACGTACAGATCGGCCTTGAAGCTGCGGCTCAGTGCGAGGGCGTGCTGCAGGACGTAGGAGGCGTAGAGCCCCAGATCGGTGGCATAAAGTATCGAGCGGATCACGCGGCCTCCTCGACTGCTGGCACAGGCCCTTGAATGAGCTTAGCAGCGCATCAGACAAAGCAAGATCGGCGACGTTATTTAGGACGAATGGCTATATGCAGGCACGCGCACGCCTGCGCGCGCCGAGTTCAGGGCAGCAACTCGTTGCTGACGCCATGCGGCACATGGCCGGTCGCCACCACCTGGCGCGCTCTTTCGCAGTGCCCGGTCTGGTCGTCGAAGAACACGTCGGCGGCGAAGGCTTCCAGCACCGCCGACTTGTCCAGCCCGCCAAGGAAGAAGGATTCGTCCAGGCGGATGTTCCACTCACGCAGCGTACGGATCACCCGCTCGTGCGCCGGCGCCGAGCGCGCAGTGACCAGCGCCGTCCGGATCGGGCATTCGGCTTCGGGAAACTCCTGCTGCAACGCATGCAGCGCGGCGAGAAACGGCTTGAACGGGCCACCTGGCAAGGCTTGCCGGGCAGATTCGCGCTCATGATCCTGAAAGGCGTTGAGGCCGCCACTCTGATAGACACGTTCGGAGTCGTCGGAGAACAGCACGGCATCGCCATCGAAGGCGATGCGCAGCTCGTTGCTGCTGGCCCGCCGGGTACCACCGGAAAGCAGGGTGGCCGCGCCGAAGCCGGCTTTCAGTGCATTGCGCACGTCGTCGGCATGGGTCGACAGGAACAGATGGCAACCAAAGGCCGCCAGATAGGGATCGGGGCTGCGACCGCCGACGAAGGCGGCGCGGGAAATGCCGAGGCCGTAATGCTGGATCGAGTTGAATGCACGCAAACCGGTATCGGCGCTGTTGCGCGACACCAGAATGACCTCGACGCGCTGTTCACTGAGCCGAGTGTTCAAGCCGAGCAGCTTCTCCACCAGCGGGAAGGCATCGCCCGGCATCAGCACCTCGTCCTCATGCTCGATCTGATAGCGGCGGTAGGCTTCCACCCCTTCGCTCTCGTAGATCTGGTGACTCTCGCTCAGATCGAACAGTGCCCGCGAGGAAATCGCCAGCACCAATTTGTCCCCCAGCCCCTTGCCCATGCTTAGGCCTCCCGGCGAGCCTGAATGAAACGCAGCGCCTGATACAGCGCACGCACCTTGGGCATATCGAAACCCGCTGCATCGGCAGCCGCCAGCGGCGCTTCATAGATGGCGTGCAGTTCGGCCGGCCGCCCCTGGGCAAAATCGTGGTACATGCTTGGCAGGTAATCGGGCATGCGCTGGGTCGCCGCGAGCAGTTTGTCCGCATAGTTTTCCGGCATCGCATACCCCAGTGCCTGAGCGGCCCGTACCACTTCCTGCATCATGTCGGCGATCAGCGCCCGGCTGTCGGCATTCCCCATCAGGCGCCGCGTATCGGCATCGAGCAGCACCGACAGGCCGTTGTACGGGATGTTCCACACCAGCTTCTGCCAGCGCGTCTGCGCCAGATCGCGCATCGCCGCCGAGTCCAGACCGGCACTGCGCAGCAGACCCGCGCCCTGCTCGGCCAGCGCCAGGCGCGCTTCATCATCGTGCAACGGACCGGAGTGATAGGCCAGGTTGATCGCCCCCAGCGCCTGGTGCTCGATCACGCCCGGCGCACTGCGGTGAACACAGATGTAGCAGAGCCCGCCGAGCAGATGCAGGTCGTCATTCAGCAGCGGACGCAACTCGTCTTCCACGGCCAGACCGTTCTGTAGCAGCACCACCCTGGCTCCAGGCGCTGTTGCCCGGGCGATCAGCGGCGCCAGCTCGGCATTGGCCGTGGTCTTGGCGCCCACCAGCAGCCAGTCACATTGCGGCATGTCGTCGATATCGCGATAGGCCTGCACCGGCGCCAGATGCAGGGCGCCGTGTACGGCGCTGTTCAGTTGCAGGCCATGCTCGACGACGGCCGGGTACTCGCTGCGCAGCAGAAAGTGCACGTCATGGCCGGCACGTGCCAGCAACATGCCGTAGAAACCGCCAATGGCACCAGTGCCGATGATGCCGATACGCGGCGCGGGGGGTTGCGACATCAGGGAAGCTCCTCAGCCGGGCGAAGCAGGGCTTCGCCGATGGCGGCTAGCAGATCGGAATGGGTAAGGCGCACCTGCAATGCGCCAAGGAAATGACCGTCCTTGACCAGAAACAGCGCGGGCAGGTGAAAGACCTCGTAACGCGCCACCAAACCGGCGTTGTGCCCGGCATCGATCCAGCACAGGCGCTCGAGCGGAAGCGGCATGCCAGGCAGGCTCCGGCGCGCCCAGCGGCAGCTGGCACAGCCCGTGCTTGTGAACACCAGTAGCGAGGTGCCGGGAAGATCGAGCAGGCGGCGGTCGGCATTCAGGTCGGTCAATTCCAGCTGCGTCGCTATACTGAATTCACTGATGTCAGTTTGCCTGCATTCAAGGTCGGTGTTCATGCGTAAGTTTCTGCGTCATCCAAGCGATATGCCGGTGGAACTGGTCCTGCGCAGACAGGCCTGCGTGCCTCGGCAACGGCTGAACAATATCAGCCTGGGCGGGGTTGCATGCAACTCGTTGCGCGGCTTTCGCCGCGGTACCTCGGTCGAACTGCGCATTCCGCTGCTGGGCGATCAGGCGCGTTATCCGGGTGTCGTGGCCTGGTGCCGGCGCCAGGAAAACGGCTATCTGGTGGGCATTGCCTTCATCGACGAGGACACCCTGTTTCGCGCGCGCATGGTCGAGCAGGTCTGCCAGATCCAGCATTACCGACAGCAGCTGGAACAGCAATCAGGTCAGCCCATGGCCATCGAGCAATGCGCCCGGGACTGGATCGCCAAGCATGCCGCCGAGTTTCCCTATCTCGCCTGAAGGCAGCACAGCCCCCCTCAGCCGGTCATCCGCTACCTCATGCGGCCAAACTATGAGGCCCATTGAACTTAACGCCCATTGTCGCGCAGCCCGGTACGCGCTAAGGTTCGGCTCCCCCCTGCGCCAACTAGCTGTGCACCGCCATAGGGGATCGCTGGCGGCCGGCACCCGTGACCTGACGACCTGACCCGATGAATAGCACGATGGCTGATTTACCGATCGACGACCTCAACGTCGCCTCCAACGAAACCCTGATCACCCCCGATCAGCTCAAACGCGAAATCCCCCTCACCGATGCCGCGCTGAAGACCGTCGCCCATGGTCGTCAGGTGGTACGCGACATCCTCGACGGCAAGGATCATCGCCTGTTCGTGGTCGTCGGCCCCTGCTCCATCCATGACATCAAGGCCGCTCACGAGTACGCCGAGCGCCTCAAGGTGCTGGCTGCCGAGCTGTCCGACACGCTGTTTCTGGTCATGCGCGTGTATTTCGAGAAGCCGCGTACCACGGTCGGCTGGAAAGGCCTGATCAACGATCCGTATCTGGACGACTCGTTCAAGATCCAGGATGGCCTGCACATCGGCCGCCAGCTGCTGCGCGACCTGGCAGAGATGGGCCTGCCCACCGCCACCGAAGCGCTCGACCCGATTTCCCCGCAGTACCTGCAGGACCTGATCAGCTGGTCAGCCATCGGCGCGCGTACCACCGAATCCCAGACCCACCGCGAAATGGCCTCGGGCCTGTCCTCGGCCGTCGGCTTCAAGAACGGCACCGATGGCGGCCTGACCGTGGCGATCAATGCGCTGCAGTCGGTTTCCAGCCCGCACCGCTTCCTCGGTATCAACCAGGAAGGCGGCGTGTCCATCGTCACCACCAAGGGCAACGCCTACGGCCATGTGGTACTTCGCGGCGGCAACGGTAAACCCAACTACGATTCGGTCAGCGTGGCCATTTGTGAGCAGGAACTGACCAAAGCCGGCATCCGTCCGAATATCATGGTCGACTGCAGCCATGCCAACTCCAACAAGGACCCAGCCCTGCAGCCGCTGGTGCTGGAGAACGTGGCCAACCAGATTCTGGAAGGCAACAACTCCATCGTCGGTCTGATGGTCGAGAGCCACCTGGGCTGGGGCAACCAGTCGATCCCGAAGAACCTGTGCGACCTCAAGTACGGCGTCTCCATCACCGATGCCTGCATCGACTGGGACACCACCGAGAAGAGTCTGCGCAGCATGCACGCCAAGCTCAGGGATGTACTGCCCAAGCGTCAACGCGGCTGACCGAGACTGCACCAATGAAAACGCCGGGCATCGCCCGGCGTTTTCATATCCGCATTCACACGTAGGGTGGGTTTCAGCCCACCGCTCCGAGCAGTCCTACTGGTGCCGCGAACGCCGCTCCATATAGCGCTCGACGTAGGAGCACGATGGAATCACCGTGTACCCATTGCCCTCTGCATACCGCAGAGCATGCTCGGTCAAGGCCGCGGCAATGCCGCGGCCACGCAGGGCGTTGGGTACGAAGGTGCGATAGATGTCCAGCGTCTGCTTGCCCAGATCCATGTAGGCCAGATAGGCACGATCACCGTTGACCGTGGTCACGAACTGGTGACTCGCCTGGTCATGATGAATGGACAACCCCTCGCTCATCTTCTCTCCTCTAGCCGCAACCGTTAGCGGCGCATCCGCTTTGACTTCATACCGCTGCCTGGGCAAAAGCGCAAACTTCATATCCTGCTTGCGCCCGTGTAATTGACCAAGCTTATCAGGCGCAGGTCGACCCAGCCACGAGCAATCAGAAGCTCAACAGCGCGATGCAGAGCAACGCTGCAATCACCGGTATCAGCACGGTGATGACGAAGATGTCCTTGTACGCCTGCTTGTGCGTCAGCCCCATGATCATCAGCATCGCGATCACCGCGCCGCAGTGCGGCAACGAATCCAGACCGCCAGCGGTGATGTTGGCGATACGATGCAGCACCTCGGGCTCCACACCCATCTCCAGGTAACGGGGCGCCAGCGTCTGCATGAATATCTGCAAGCCACCGGAGGACGAGCCGACGATCCCCGACACCACGCTGACCGAGGCGAACACCGAGAGCAGCGGCGGCAGGTCCACCGCCAGTATCCACTGGGCGAACTGGGCGAAACCTGCGGTCTGGGTGACGACCCCGCCGAAGCCGATCACCGCCGCCGTATTGAGCAGCGGCATGATCGAGTCGTCCGCCCCCTGCCCCAGCAAAGCCACGGTATTGCGACGCAAGGCCGGGAACATCAGCACAGCCACCCCCGTGGCGATGACCAGGGCCAGGCTGGGCCAGAGGATCGGCTGCGCCTGACTGAAGGCCAGAAGCCCACCCAGCGCCCCCTCGCCCGGCACGACCGCACCGGACAGGGCAAGCAGGCGCGGCAGCAGGATGATCCCCAGCACCACGACGATCGGCACCAGCGCCAGCCCCCAGTGCGGCCCGCTTCCCGGGGCGCCGGCCAATTGCTGCATACGCTCGTCCTGGGCGTTGGGCTCGAAGCCCTCGCCGCGCTCACGCGCCAGACGCCACTCGCGCTGCAGATAAGCCATACCGAGGACGATCATCACCAGGGAGGCGAACAGCCCGATCCAGGCCCCGGCGAACAGGTCGGTGCCCAGCGCACTGGCGGCGATCACGTTGTGAATCGAAGGCGAGCCAGGCAGCGCCGTCATGGTGAAGGTGCCGGCACCAAGCGCCGTGGCGGCACAGAACAGGCGCTTGGGCAGATTGGCCTCGCGCATCAGCGTGATACCCAGTGGATACATGGTGAAGATCACCACGAAGACCACCACGCCACCGTAGGTCAGCACAGCGCAAACCAGCATCGCCACCCACAGCGTGCGCTGCGTACCCAATCCACGGGTAATGGCCTGGGCGATACTGCCTGCGGCCTGACTCGCCGCCATGACCTTGCCGAAGATCGCACCGCAGAGAAACAGCACGAAAAACTTGCCGGCGAAGGTGAATGCACCCAATGGGCCGAATGGAAAGTGCTCGAGCAATGCGCGAGGTACGGCGACACCATTGGTAAGCGCCACCAGAATCGAACAAAGCAATGCCGCGATGAAGATGTTCACCCCACGCAGCGCCATGAAGATAAGTAGCGCCAGCCCCAGCAAGAGCCCCAAATTGCCAAGCATCCGCATTCCCCTCTTTATTGTTTTAGTTGCAAGCCAGGACACTTATAACAGTTCGCACAAGCGTCCTGCTGTATGGATTGCGTAACTGACTATTTTTTAGCCAACCCCCGCAGCCCGTAGGCCTTAGCGCCCTGCCACATGAAAAAAAAATTGCAACTCTTGCCTTCGCTCCGTTTACTTACTAAAAGTAATAGGTAGTATGTACGCCGGCTAATTTCCCGCAGTTGGGGAATTGCTTTTTATGGAAAACTCCACCTCAAGGGGAACACGATGAACAACGTTCTGAAATTCTCTGCTCTGGCTCTGGCCGCAGTTCTGGCTACCGGTTGCAGCAGCATGTCCAAAGAAACCGAAGCTCGTCTGACTGCTACCGAAGACGCAGCTGCTCGCGCTCAAGCCCGTGCCGACGAAGCCTACCGCAAGGCTGATGAAGCCCTGGCTGCTGCTCAGAAAGCTCAGCAGACCGCTGACGAAGCCAACGAGCGTGCTCTGCGCATGCTGGAAAAAGCCAGCCGCAAGTAATCTGCGACTCGTTTTTCCGAAAGCCGCCCCAGGCAACTGGTGCGGCTTTTTTGTTGCCTGCAACCCATGCCATGTCCACGGCATGGCGGCAATAAAAAACCCGCCGGCGCGAATGCGGGCGGGTTTCTGGACAACTTGAAGATCAGAACGGATTGTCGCTGCTGGCGACCACGCTCTCGGCCTGGGTGGCGATGGGCACCGGCATGCCGTCTTCGGAAGCCACCACCTCGCGCACCATTTCCCAATCCAGGCGCAGGCCGCTGAGTTCGTCGCGCTTGAGCAAGGCGTTGATCACTGCGGTGTGCTTGTCGACCACGGACGGATCGCCCTCGTCATCCAGCGGCGCATGTGCTTCCAGATAGATCTTGCCGGCACTGACACCGAACTTGTACGGCTCGTTGATGATGCGCACCGGCGTGCCCACCGGGACCATGGCAGCCAGCTCCAGCACGTTGTGGTTGAGCATGCGGAAGCAGCCGTGGCTGACGCGCATGCCGATACCGAACTTCTTGTTCGACCCGTGGATCAGATAGCCGGGGAACGACAGCGTCATCTTGTACGGACCCAGTGGGTTGTCGGGGCCAGGCGGCACCACGGTGGGCAGGATGTCGCCGTCGGCAGCGTGCTCCTCACGGATCGACTTGGGCGGATACCAGGCCGGATTCGGCGTCTTCAGCGTCACGCGGCCGACGCCCAGCGGCGAGCCCCAACCTTCACGACCGATACCCAGCGGATAGGTATGCACGACGTTCTGCCCTTTCGGGAAGTAGTACATGCGGTACTCGGCCAGGTTGATCACGATGCCCTCACGCGGGCCCGGTGGCAGCACGTAGCGCGTCGGCAGGATGATCTCGGTGCCCTCGCCCGGCAGCCAGGGGTCCACGCCCGGATTGGCAGCGACCATTTCCAGATAGCCGAGATCGTTGGCCGTTCCCAGATCGGCGAAGGTGTCCTCGTACTTGGCCTTGATCACCTGTACCTGGCCCACCACGTCCTCGCCTGGCGGCGGCAATGGAAGTTCGAGAGCCTGCACTGCGGCACTGGAGCACAGTGCGACCAGAGTCAGGCAGCGGTTGACCGCAGAAAAGCGCGACAACATCCGGGAGTCCCTTGAAGAATTGAATGAATATTGCGGCGATTGTACACCGCCGTTAAACGGCCGGGCAGACCTCAGCCATCCGCCCAGTTCGAGCACAGGCCCTGACGCTGCGCCTGGAAAGTCGCCAGACAGTCAGGACAGAGCCGGCGATCGCGCAGCCAGACCTTTTCCAGCGCCCGCCAACGCGGCTGCGCCGGTAACAAACCGCCACACAATGTGCGATCGGCATGCCCACCCAGGCGCAACTGACGAGCCACCAGATGCACGCGCACCTCGCGACAGGCGAACAGGTCCAGCTGCTCATCCGGCTCGATCAGTTGATAGGCATAAAGGGACCAGGCGGGACGCGGCATCTGGGGCTCCGTGACAGGTCGGCCACATTAGCCGAAAGGCTTCAGGCGGAAAAGCCTCTGCCCGTGCAGTTTTCCCGCAGCAAAGCGGTGTTCACAGCAAGGGTTTGAGCGTCGGCCAGACGTTATCCAGCAACACCGCCTGCGCAGCCTGAGTCGGATGAATGCCGTCGGCCTGCATCATCCCCGGCACGCCACCGACGCCCTCGAGGAAGAATGGCACCAGCGGCACCTTTTTCGCCTTAGCAACATCTGCGAACACCTGGGCGAAGGCTGTGGTGTAACGCTGACCATAGTTGGGGGGCAGGCGCATCCCCAAAATGAGTACCTTGGCCCCTGCCTGCTGCGACTTCTCGACCATGGACGCAAGATTCTGTTGCAATTGCGCGGGAGGCTGGCCGCGCAGGCCATCGTTGCCGCCCAGCTCGATGATCACCAGCTCCGGCTTGTGCTCGGCAAGCAGCGCAGAGAGCCGCGCGGCGCCGCCTGCGCTGGTATCACCGCTGATCGAGGCATTGACCACCGAGTGTTCGAAACCCTCCTCGCGAAGGCGTTCTTGCAGCATTGCGACCCATCCCTGGCGGCTATCCAGGCCAAAAGCGGCGCTGATACTATCGCCGACCACAAGCAGGGTGCCTGCAACCGCTCCCTGAGCCCAGAACATCAGGGCCAAGGCACCACTGAGCCACCATGCACGCATTTGGAATCTCCATGACTTCGAGCATTCTCGCTGCGCGGAACCTTAGCAAAGTGGTCGAGAGCGCGGAAGGCGAGCTGACCATCCTCCACGATCTCGAGCTCGAGCTGAACAAGGGCGACAGCCTGGCCATCGTCGGCAGCTCCGGCTCCGGCAAATCCACCCTGCTCGGTTTG
Organism: Ectopseudomonas guguanensis; assembly: GCF_900104265.1. GTDB lineage: Bacteria > Pseudomonadota > Gammaproteobacteria > Pseudomonadales > Pseudomonadaceae > Aquipseudomonas > Aquipseudomonas guguanensis. The sequence goes on along the minus strand of NZ_FNJJ01000013.1, from coordinate 61,561 downwards.
CTCGCCGGCCTCGACCTGCCCAGCGCCGGCGCCGTGCTGCTGGCCGGCAACAACCTCAGCGAACTCGATGAAGACCAGCGTGCGCGTCTGCGTGCCGAACATGTCGGCTTCGTCTTCCAGTCGTTCCAGTTGCTCGACAGCCTCAATGCGCTGGAGAACGTGATGTTGCCGTTGGAGCTGGAAGGTCATGCCGATGCCCGTCAGCGTGCGCGCGCATTGCTCGAACGCGTCGGCCTCGGCCAGCGCCTGACGCACTACCCACGCCAACTCTCCGGTGGCGAGCAACAGCGCGTGGCCATCGCCCGCGCCTTCGCCGCCGAGCCGGACGTGCTGTTCGCCGACGAACCCACCGGCAACCTCGACAGCCATACCGGCGAGCGCATCAGTGACCTGCTGTTTCAGCTCAACCAGGAGCGTGGCACCACCCTGGTGCTGGTCACCCATGACGAGCGCCTGGCGCACCGCTGCCAGCGTCTGATCCGCCTGGAAGCCGGACATCTGATCGACCGCGTGGAGCCCTGATGAAACGCGTGCCCTTCGCCCGCCTGTTTTCGCTCGCAGCCCGCCAACTACTGCGCGACGCCCGCGCCGGCGAGTTGCGCGTGCTGTTCTTCGCCTTGCTGGTGGCGGTGGCAGCCAGCAGCGCCATCGGCTACTTCAGTGCGCGCCTGAACGACGCCATGCTGCTACGCGCCAGCGAATTTCTCGCCGCCGACCTGCGCCTGAGCGGCAGCACGCCAGCCAGTCAGGAACAGATCGATGCGGGACTCAAGCTGGGCCTCGATCACGCCCAGGCGGTGGAGTTCTCCAGCGTCGTTGCGGCACAGGATGGTATTCAGCTGGCCAGCGTCAAGGCCGCCAACAGCCTTTATCCGCTGCGCGGTGAACTGAGAAGCGCAGCCGAACCCTATGCCCGCGAAGAGGTGGGGCCAGGGCCTCGGCCGGGGGAAGTCTGGGCCGAAGCGCGCCTGATGGTGGCGCTGAACCTGAAGATCGGCGATGAGCTGGAGATAGGCGCCAAGACCCTGCGCCTGAGTCGCGTGCTGACCTATGACCCGGACACCGCTGGCGATTTCTACAGCCTGACGCCCAGGGTGTTGATGCATCTGGACGACCTGGCTGCGACCGAGGTGGTGCAACCTGGCAGCCGTGTGCGCTTTCGCGAACTCTGGCGTGGCGATGCCAACGCGTTGGCAGCCTACCGTCAGGCAGTCGAGGCCGGCCTGGAACCCAATCAGCGACTGGAGGATGCCCGCGATGGCAATCGACAGGTCGGTGGCGCACTTGGCCGTGCCGAGCGTTACCTGAACCTGGCCAGCCTGGCGGCGGTGCTGCTCGCTGGCGTCGCCGTGGCGCTGTCGGCGGCACGCTTCGCCGCACGGCGCTTCGACGCCAGCGCCCTGCTGCGCTGCCTCGGCTTGTCACGACGCGAAGCGCTGGTCCTGTTCGGCCTGCAACTGGCCCTGCTCGGGCTGCTCGCCAGCGTGCTCGGCGCGCTGCTCGGCTGGGCCGGCCAGCACGTGCTGTTCCATCTGTTGCGCGGCCTGATTCCCGATGATCTGCCGCCCGCCGATCTGTGGCCTGCTCTGGCCGGGATGGCCACCGGCCTGGTGGCGCTGGCCGGCTTCGCCCTGCCGCCGCTGGCAGCTCTCGGCCGCGTGCCGCCGCTGCGTGTGCTGCGTCGTGACATGCTGCCGGTGCCGGCCAGCTCCTGGCTGGTATACGGCGCGGCGCTGGTTGCGCTGGGGCTGATCATGTGGCGCCTGAGCCTGGATCTGAAACTGACGCTGGCGCTGCTCGGCGGCGGCCTGCTGGCGGCGCTGGTGCTAGGCGGCTTACTCCTGATTGGTCTGCAGAGCTTGCGCCGCCTGCTGCAGCGCGCCGCCCTGCCCTGGCGCCTGGGGCTGGGACAACTGCTGCGCCATCCTCTGGCGGCGGCCGGTCAATCGCTGGCGTTCGGCCTGATCCTGTTGGCCATGGCGCTGATCGCCCTGCTGCGCGGCGAGCTGCTCGACACCTGGCAGGACCAGTTGCCGGACGATGCGCCCAATCACTTCGCCCTCAACGTGCTGCCGGCCGAGCGTGATGCTTTCGCCGCCCGCCTGGCCGAACTGTCGCCTCATCCTGCGCCGCTCTATCCGGTGGTGCCGGGCCGGCTGATCATGATCAACGATGAGCCGGTGCGCCAGTTGGTGACCAAGGAAAGCCGCGGCGAGCGCGCCATCCAGCGCGACCTGAGCCTGACCTGGGCCAACGAGCTGCCATCGGACAACCTGATCAGCGCCGGCAGTTGGTGGGGAGCCGAGCACACCAGCGAGCTGCCTGGCGTGTCCGTCGAGGCCGAGCTGGCCGAAAGCCTGCAACTGCAACTGGGCGATCGCCTGCGCTTCAACGTCGGCGGTATCGAGCGCGAAGCGCAGGTGACCAGTCTGCGCCAGGTGGACTGGGACAGCTTCCAGCCCAACTTCTACATGATCTTCGAGCCACAGACCCTGCAGGACCTGCCCGCCACCTACCTGACCAGCTTCTACCTGCCGCCTGGCCAGGATGCCGAGCTGATCAAGCTCAGCCGCGCCTTCCCCAGCGTCACCCTGTTGCAGGTCGACGCGCTGTTGGCGCAGCTGCGCAGCATCCTCGCCCAGGTCACCCTGGCCATCGAATACGTGCTGCTGTTCGTGCTCGCCGCCGGCATCACCGTACTGCTGGCCGGGCTGCAGGCCACGCTGGACGAGCGCATTCGCCAGGGCGCGCTGCTGCGCGCATTGGGTGCCGAGCGCAAGTTGCTGATCAGCGCTCGCCGTGCCGAGTTCGGCCTGCTCGGCGCGGCCGCCGGCCTGCTCGCTGCATTGGGCTGTGAGCTGGTGAGTTTCCTGCTCTATCGCTATGCCTTCGACATGAGCTGGCAACCTCACCCATGGCTGCTCCTGCTGCCGCTGATCGGCGCGCTGCTGATCGGCCTGGCCGGCGTGCTCGGCACCCGCCGCGCACTGAATGCCAGCCCCTTGAGCGTGCTGCGCGAAGGCTGAGCTTGAAGGAAGGGGTTTGCTAGACTGGCGCCCCTTTCATCTTTCAGAGACGCCATGAGCCGCTATCGCCCCCCTCGTCCTGCTGGTACTCCCCTGATCACGCCTGAAGGCGAAGCGCGCCTGCGCGCCGAGCTGCACGAGCTGTGGCATGTGCGCAGGCCTCAGGTGACGCAGTCGGTGAGCGAAGCGGCAGCCCAGGGCGACCGCTCGGAAAACGCCGAGTACACCTACGGCAAGAAGATGCTGCGCGAAATCGACAGCCGCGTACGCTTTCTCACCAAGCGCCTGGAAAAGCTCAAGGTCATCAGCGAAAAACCGTCCGATCCGAACAAGGTGTACTTCGGCGCCTGGGTCACCATCGAGGACGAGGACGGCGAACAGTCGCGCTACCGCATCGTCGGCCCGGATGAGCTGGATCTGAAGCAGGGGCTGATCAGTATCGATTCGCCACTGGCCCGCGCTCTGGTCGGCAAGCCACTGGACGCCGAAGTGCGCGTGCACACGCCCACCGGCGAGAAAACCTGCTACATCGTCGAGATCGAATATCCCTAGACACTGCGCCGCGTAGGGCGGGTGTACCCGCCATGGTCGCTCTGGCGGGTTGCACCCGCTCTACATCGACTTAAAGCGTAGGTGCGTCGTGCGCACCGCCGGTAAACGGGGCATTCGGTGCGCACGGCGCACCCTACGAGTTACCGCCGTCCCACCCTACCCCCGGGTGATCAATCCCTGACGCGCCACGCGCACCAGGTCGCTAACCGTTTGCTCAAGCTCATCGGCGCCGGGGGCCTGGATCACGGCCAGATCGAAGCTGTCGCGCGCGAGACGACTTAGGGACTCGCCGTTCTGCACGAACTGGATGCGAAAGGCACGCGATCCGGCCCAGCGTTTGGGCCAGCCTTCGAGATAACGCAGCAAGGTGGGCTGGTGGCTACCGCCAAGCAGTACGCGCGGATTGCGCAGCAGCAGGCCCGAAGTGATGGGCGCCAGGCGAATATGCGGTTGGGGACAGATCATGGTCGAGTCTCCGCCTCGAGAATCCCGCTGGGCAGCGGTGGGAGGCGACACCGAACCAGCGCTTTAGCGGAATTTCAGGCGCTGATGACAACACCCTGTGGCGCCCCGCAAGTAGCTGTTTAAATCGGCGCAGGGCGCATCCTAGAGAAGCCCACGGCGAACTGTCAAGGCGCATCAAAATGCCACCCCATCCTTCGATTGGCGGAGGGGCGAGCCATATCCCGGGCCGCTGCCATAAGGGCGTTCCAGCGACCGCGAGCCCCTCCTCTGCGGCGGTTTTGCGCATGGTTCGACGTGTCATCACGTAACAGAACCCCGCTGGCGACCCCGCCGCCGGATTTTCTCTGGCGCCGCCAATCCACCGAGATAGAGCGCTCGCTGGCGAACCAGAGGTGCTGGCATGTTTCCTGCCATCGTTCTGGCGCGGTACGCGTCATGGGATGGACGCGATCTGTGTTGCGGGAAGCAGCTGACTGCCTCAACAAAAACCATCGAGAGCGCCCATGAAGAACAATAAAACCCTGCTCGCCCTCTGCCTCGGCGCCGGCCTGCTCGCCAGCGGCCAGACCCAGGCGTTCTGGTTCGGCTCCTCCGGCTATACCCAGACCAAGTACCCCATCGTCCTCGGCCACGGCATGCTCGGCTTCGACAGCATCCTTGGCGTCGACTACTGGTACGGCATACCGGCCGCCCTGCGCCGTGATGGCGCCAGCGTCTACGTCACCGAGGTCAGCCAGTTGGACACCTCCGAAGCGCGCGGCGAGCAGTTGCTGCAGCAGGTCGAGGACATCGTCGCCATCAGCGGCAAGGGCAAGGTCAACCTGATCGGCCACAGCCATGGCGGCCCCACCACCCGCTACGTCGCCGCCGTGCGTCCGGACCTGGTCGCCTCGGTCACCAGCGTCGGTGCACCGCACAAGGGTTCGGCAACCGCCGACTTCCTCAAGGGCATCAGCGATGGCCCCGCCGGGCCGGTGGCCACGCCGATCCTGGTGGGCATCGTCAACGGCCTGGGGACGCTGATCAACTTCCTCTCCGGCAGTTCCAGCACCACCCCGCAGAACGCCCTGGGTTCGCTGGAGTCGCTCAACAGCGAAGGCGCCGCACGCTTCAATGCCAAGTTCCCGCAGGGCATCCCCACCAGCGCCTGCGGTGAAGGCGCCTACAGCGTGAACGGTGTGCGCTATTACTCCTGGAGCGGCACCAGCCCGCTGACCAACGTGCTCGACCCCAGCGACCTGCTGATGGGTGCCTCCTCGCTGACCTTCGGCTCCGAGGCCAACGACGGCCTGGTCGGCCGCTGCAGTTCGCGCATGGGCCAGGTGATCCGCGACAACTACCGGATGAACCACCTCGACGAGGTCAACCAGACCCTGGGCCTGACCAGCCTGTTCGAGACCGATCCGGTGACCGTCTACCGTCAGCACGCCAACCGCCTGAAGAACGCCGGGCTATAAGCGCCACGCTTCGCAGGGTGCGCCACGCGCAGCGGATGCCGGGAACGTCGGCATCCCGTGCGCACGGCGCGCCCTACGCGCGATTCCGATCCGACGTCTTACTGGAAGCTGCCGTGAACAAAGCCCTGTTTGCCCTGCCTTTACTGATCGTTGCCGGCTTGGCGTCGATGCTTTACCTGCAACCCGGACACCAACGGCCCCCATTCGCGCCTCCCGCCGTCACTGCCACGGCTACGCAGCCCACGGCGCCGGTTGCAGAGACCTTGACGTCGACCAGCGAAGCCTCACAGAAACAGACTGGCAAGCTTGCCCTGCCCAGCTCCTTCGTCGGCACCGAAGTCGATGGCAGCTTTCGCGTCGATGCTGCCGGCAATCTGATCGTCAGCGAGGATATTCGGCGAATCTTCGATTACTTCCTCGCCAGCATCGGCGAAGAAAGTCTGGATGCCAGCGTGTCGCGGCTGCGCAGTTATATCGACAGCCAGCTTCAGGAGCCGGCGCGAGCCCGTGCCCGGGCGCTGCTGGAGCAGTACCTGAGCTACAAGCGTGAACTGATCCTGCTGGAGCGCGACCTGCCCCAGATGGCCAATCTGGATGCCCTGCGCCAGCGCGAGAGCGCCGTGCAGGCACTGCGCGCCCGGCTATTCGACAGCGAGACGCACCAGGCCTTTTTCGCCCGCGAGGAAGGCTACAACCGCTTCACGCTGGAGCGCCTGGCCATTCAGCACGACGCCCGCATGAGCGCCGACGAAAAAGGCGTCGCCGTCGATCGCCTGCGCGCATCCCTGCCCGAGGAAATGCAGGACATGGTCCTGCCGCAACTGCAACAGGAACTGCGGCACAACACGGCGCGGCTGCAGGCCGAAGGCGCCAGCGCGGCGCAGATCCGCCAGATGCGCCAGCAACTGGTCGGTGCCGAAGCCACCACGCGCCTGGAGGCGCTGGATAGCCAGCGGGAACAGTGGCAGAAGCGCCTGGAGGACTACCTCGCCGCCAAGGCGAAGATTCAGGCGACCGAGGGGCTCAGCAGCAGCGACAAGCGTGCGGCGATCGAGGCACTGGCTACCGAGCGCTTCGATGAGCGCGAGCGCCTGCGCCTGGATGCCGCCGAGCAAGTGGCGGCCGCCAGCAAGAAGCCGTAGCGTCACGCGCTGTCGCGCATCACCAGTTCGAAGCCGACGTCGATGCAGTGCTGCTCCGGCGTTTCACCGCGCATCAGCGCCAGCAGCATGTTCGCTGCCAATTCGCCGATGCGGCCGCGGGTGGTGCGCACCGTGCTCAGCGCCGGATGCATCCAGGCCGCTGCCGGCAGGTCGTTGAAGCCGGCGATGGCCAGTCGCCCCGGCACCTCCAGCCCCAGCTGACGGGCGCGAAACAGTGCGCCCATGGCCAGGTCGTCGTTGTTGAAGAACACCGCATCGATCTGCGGCTGCTGCGCCAGCAGACGATCGAGCAACTCGGCCCCCAGGCCGATGGACGACAGCTGCGGCGTCAGCAACTCCAGCGCCGGGTCATGGCGCCCCAGGTAACGCATCACCTGACGGTAGCCTTCGGCGCGCTGCAGGGTGCGCGGGTCGAGCTGGGCGGCGGCGAAGGCAATGTGGCGATAACCGCGCTGCACCAGGGCTCGGGTCATGGCGGCACCGGCCTCGACCTGCGAGAAGCCGACGCAGTAGTCCTCAGGTTCTTCGCTCAGTTCCATCAGGGTTACCAGCGGGCAGGTGCTGGCACCGAGGATTTCCCGCGCTGCGTCACTACGCTCGAACCCCGTGACCAGCAGGCCCGCCGGCTGGTGCGCCAGGTAGGAGCGCAGCAGGCGCTCGTCTTCCTCGACCCGATAATGACTGACGCCGATCATCATCTCGAAACCGGCCGGCATCAGCACACGCTGGATCGCCTCGACGGTATCGACGAACACCGAGTTCGACAGTGAAGGAATCACCACCGCCACCAGATTGGAACGCGAACTGGCCAATGCCCGCGCCGCCGGGTTGGGCACGTAGCCAAGCGCCTGCGCAGCGCGCATCACCTGCTCGCGCAGCGCATCGGAGACCCGTCCCGGCTGCGACAGCGCACGCGAAGCGGACATCAGCGAACAGCCTGCGGCCTTGGCCACATCGGACAGGGTGACGCGTTCGGCAGACCGGCGACGGCGTTGAGTCATAGCGCCTCCATTGTTTGACAGCGGGCGATTCTACCAGCCCCGCTGGCGAATAAAGCGCGGGACACGCCGCCCGGGGTACCGCCACCATGCAAGGAGCGTTACCACCTGCGTGCCCCGCGAAACTGCGAACCTATCCACGATCTGCTGCGCGTCGGCCCTACTGCGTTAAAAACAGGCTCGGACTGCTCATTTACAGCTCGTAAAGTCGAGCGCGACTCCGACCGTTCCTCGCCTGTTTTTGCGGGGCCGCCATCGGTGTTGTATGGCCCTAGCTCGCGAGATCGTGAACAGGTTCTTACAGGGCGGCCTTTTCGGCTTCGGCCTGCACCTGATCGAACAGCTGCTGGCCGACCGTATCGACCACCTTCTGGATCGCCGGCGCAGCCTGCTCGCGCATGCGCTGCACTTCGGCCGGGTCCACTTCGTTGATCTGCATGCCCTTGTCCTTCAGCTCGGCCAGGGCGCGAGCGGCCTCCTCGCGGGTGTCCTGACGCTCGAAGTCACGCGCCTTCTTGGCCGCCTCCATGAGAATGTTCTGCTCGGTCTGCGACAGGCCATCCCACCAGCGCTTGGACACCGTGACGATCCACGGGCTGTACACATGGTTGGTCACGGTCAGGTACTTCTGCACTTCGTAGAACTTCGAGGAAAGGATGGTGTTGAACGGGTTTTCCTGACCATCGACCGCCTTGGTTTCCAGCGCGGTGAACAGCTCGGAGAAAGGTAGCGGCACGGCGTTGGCGCCCATCAGCTTGAAGGTATCGAGAAACACCGGGTTGGGCATCACGCGCAGCTTGACCCCGGAGAAGTCCTCCAGTTTGCTGATCGGCCGCGTGTTGTTGGTCAGGTTGCGGAAGCCGTTCTCCCAGTACACCAGGCCGACCAGCCCCTTCTCTTCCAACTTGTCCATCACCTGGCGGCCGACCGGGCCGTCCAGTACCGCATCGGCCTGCTCGGCGCTGCTGAACAGGAACGGCGTGTCCCACACCGCCATTTCCTTGGTGATGCCCACGAGCGTCGCGGTGGAGCCGACCATCATTTCCTGCGCGCCACCGATCAGCGCGCTCTGCATCTGGTCATCGGAACCCAGGCTGGCGGCGCCGAAGGTACGCACCTTGAGTTTGCCGTCTGAGGCCTTGGCCACTTCCTCGGCGAACAGCTTGGCCGCGCGGCCCTGGTTGCTGTTCTCGTTGAGGCCGTAACCGAAGCGGATCATGCGCGAGCGCACCTCATCGGCGTGAGCGGTGATACTGGCGAGCGGGCTGCACAGCATGGCAGCAGTGAGGATGGCGAGCAGCGGACGTTTCATTGGGTCTACCTCTTATTGTTGTGAATGTTGCCGGCGCGCAGGCGCCGGTGGGTCAACTCAGCGCAACCAGGCCAGCGGCACGGTAACGATGGCCGGGAAAGCCACCAGGGCGACGACGATGGCCAGATAGATCAGGAAGAACGGCATGACGCCGCGCACCAGCACTTCCATGCGCAACCTGCCGATACCGCCGACGACGTTGAGCACCGTGCCGACTGGCGGAGTGATCAGTCCGATGGAGCCGATCAGCACGAACATCACGCCGAAGTACACCGGATCGACGCCGGCCTTGATCGCGATGGGCGCCAGCACCGGGGCCAGGATCAGGATGGTCGGGGTCAGGTCCAGCACCATGCCCACTGCGATCATCAGCAGCATGATCGCCAGCACCAGCAGCCGCGGATGCTCGGCCAGCGGCCCGAGCATGGCGCCGATCTCGTCCGGCAGCTGCGCCAGGGTGATCATGTACGCCGATACCGTGGCAGCGGCGCAGAGGAACATCACCGACGCCGTGGTGCGACTGGCGCGGGTCAGGGTTTCCATAAGGTCGCTCCAGCTCAGCTCGCGATAGAGCAAGGTGGACACCGCCAGCGCATAGACCGCTGCAACCACGGCTGCCTCGGTGGGCGTGAAGATGCCGAAGCGCAGGCCGCCGACGATGATCACCGGCAACATCAGCGCCGCCGCACCGTCGATCAGTACCCGGCGCCGCTCGGCGGCACTGGCCTTGGCTGGCGTCGGCTCGGTGAAGCCACGGGCGATCAGGGTCCAGGCAATGATCAGCCCCGCGCCCATGATCAGCCCCGGTACCAGGCCGGCCATGAACAGCTGACTGATGGAGGTGTTGGTGACTACGCCATAGATCACGAAAGGCATCGACGGCGGAATGATCGGCGCGATGATGCCACCTGCGGCCACCAGGCCAGCCGAGGAATGCACCGGGTAACCGCGCTGGCGCATCATCGGCAGCAGCAAGGTGGCCAGCGCCGCGGTATCGGCCAGGGCCGAGCCGGACATGCTGGCCAACAGCACGGCGGCAGCGATGGCAACGTAGCCCAGACCGCCACGCAGGTGGCCGAAATAAGCCTGGGCCATGGCGATGATGCGTCGGGAAATACCACCGGCGTTCATCAACTCACCGGCCAGGATGAAGAAAGGCACCGCCAGCAGCGGGAAGCTGTCGGCACCAGCGAGCAGGTTCTGCGCCAGCAGCTGCACGTCCCAGAAATCCAGGTACCACATCAGCACGGCCGCCGTGAGGATCAGGGCGAAGGCGATGGGCATGCCAAAGGCCATGAACCCCAGCAGGGAGGAAAGAAATACCGCGACAGTCATCGGCAGGTCCTCGGTGGGCAGTGCCCGTCTTGTTGGAGTTGGGGCAGCATCATTCGACGTGAGCCTGGGTCAGCGTTACCTGCGGCGTACGCCGCCAGAGGTTGACCAGCTGCACCACCGCCAGAATCGCCAGCACCAGCATGCTGGCCAGCACCGGCAGCATGGCCAGCACCACGGGGTATCCGACCACCGTACTGACGTTGCCCCAGCCGAACTGCACCTGATTCCAGGCGCCCCAGGCCGAGAGCAGGCTGGCGCCGGCAACCAGCACCCAACTCAGCGAATCCACCAGACGTTGCGCCAGCAACGGGAAGCGGTCGCGAATCATGCGGAAGGTCATCAGCTCGCCGCGGCGCATGCCGGAGGCCACGCCGACGAACACCAGCCAGACGAAGGCCAGCCGCGATAGCTCCTCGGCGCCCGGCCAGCCGGTGCCAAATACGTAACGCAGCACCACATTGGCGAACACGGCCACCACCATGAAGGCCATCAGAACCGCCATCAGGCCGTCGGTCAGACGATCGAACAGCCGCGCGATGCGGCCCTCATAGATTGGCTCGGCACCCAGCCGGGCCGCTTGGTTAGCGCTATCAATTTCGCTATCGAGAACATCCTGAGCTTCGCTGGAAACCGCCTCCGTGGCATCGCGGCGCACCCAGGCCTGGATTTCGGCCACCACGACTTGCCGGGGCTGCTGCGCATCCACGACGCATACATGCGGCTCACCCGCCGGGCTTTCGAGAGTGGCGAACTGACTATCGACCAGGGAGATCGGCATGAAATGTCCGGGCCGGGCACCGACACGCTGCACCGCAGTGGCGTGGTCGATATTCAGGTGAACGAACTGCAGGCCGGGAATCGCCTGACGCAGGCGCTCACGGTAGGCACGCTTGAGCGCCGAACAGGCCAGCACGAAACACTCGCCGGCGGCCTGCGCTGCCAGCATCTGCTCGCATAGCGCATCGAGCCAGTGGCGACGATCCTCGTCGCTCAGCGGGATACCCGCACGCATGCGCTCGACGTTTTCGGCAGGATGGAAATGATCGGCTTCGATATGGCGCCAGCCCAGTGCAGCTGCAACCGCCTGACTGATATCGCTCTTGCCGGAACCACTGACTCCCATCACCACGAGCGTGGTACGGGCAGGCAATGCGGAAGGCTGCTGTTGCATGGGAACTCCATGGGCACCATCGTGTGGGCCGCTCATTGTTTGAGCCGGATGTTAGCGCTATCCAAAACGTTCGACAACCCTCTCCCGGCAACATTTGGTAGAGCATTTCTCCTGATGATCTGCAGCCGGTACTGGTTCCTGAACGCGTGACACGGTCAAGATCGCCTACCTGCCACAAGGGAGACATTTCGCTTATGCAACGGCTGAGACGCTGCGTCTGGCTGCCTACGCTGTTCCTGCCACTGGCCGCACAGGCCGAGAACGCCACGTACCAGGCTGAGCCGCTGGTGGTTACCGGCAGCCGTTATCAGGCCAGCGGCTGGCGACTGCCCTTCTCGGTCAACCGCGTCGATGCCGAGCAGGCCACGTTGGGCAAACCGGGCGTCAACCTGTCCGAAGCGCTCGGCAGCGTGCCCGGCCTGGTGGTGCAGAACCGGCAGAACTATGCGCAGGACCTGCAGATTTCCTCACGCGGCTTCGGCGCGCGTTCGGCCTTCGGCATTCGCGGCATCAAGCTGCTGGTCGATGGCGTGCCGCTGTCCAACCCCGACGGCCAGGGCCAGGCAGCGACCTTCGACCTCGACACCCTGGAGCGTATCGAAGTGCTGCGCGGCCCCTTCGCCAGCGTCTACGGCAGCAACTCCGGCGGGGTGATTCAGCTGTTCTCGCGCGATGGCGAAGGCGCGCCCAAAGTCTCGCTCGATACCTCGCAGGCCGCCTACGGCAGCAGCCGTACCCGCGTCGCGGCCGAAGGCGGCAACGACAAGGCCGGTTTCATCGTCAACCGCTCGCACTTCGAAACCAACGGCTACCGTGACCACAGTGGCGCCATCCTCGACAAGACCTTCGCCAAGCTGACGCTGTACCCGGACGATGTCAGCAAGCTCAGCCTGAGCTTCAGCGAGCTGGATCAGAACGACACCCAGGACCCGCAGGGCCTGACCTGGGCTCAGGTGCAGAGTGATCGCCGCGCCGCCGCTCCCAGCGCGCTGCAGTTCGATACCCGCAAGACCGTGGATCACCGCCAGTTCGCCCTCAACTACGAACGCAGCTTTACCGCCGGCACCTGGCAAAGCACCTTGTACAGCGGCACGCGGCGGGTGATTCAGTACCAGTCGATTCCGGTCGCCGCGCAAATACCGGCTTCGCAGTCCGGTGGCGTGATCGATTTCGAACGTAGCTTCCACGGCATCGGCAACCGCTGGATTCAATCCTTCGACCTCGTCAGCAGCCTGCTGACCCTCACCACCGGCCTGGACTATGACCATTCGCGTGATGATCGGCAGGGTTACGAGAACTTCGTCGGCGACACCCTGGGAGTGAAAGGCAATCTGCGCCGCGACGAACGTAACGAGGTCACCAGCCTGTCGCCCTACGTCCAGGCCGCCTGGCAATTGGGCAAACTCGACCTGCAGGCCGGCCTGCGCCACAGCCAGGTGGCATTCGATGTGGACGACCGTTTTCTGAGCAATGGCGACGACAGCGGCTCGGTGACCTACCGCGAGCTGACGCCGACCCTGGGTGCCAGCTATGCGCTGTTGCCCGACCTGAACCTCTACGCCAGCTGGGGCAAGGGCCTGGAGACACCGACGCTCAACGAGCTGTCCTATTCAGGCCCCGACAACAGCTTCGGCTTCGACCTGAAACCGGCCACCAGCGAACAGATCGAAGTGGGCCTCAAGGCGCGCCTGGCCGATGCGACCAGTCTGCAACTGGCTCTATTCCAGATCGATACCGACGACGAGCTGGTGGTCGAATCGGCCAGTGGCGGTCGTTCACGCTTCCAGAACGCTGCGCAAACCCGCCGCCGCGGCGCTGAGCTGGCCCTGGAAAGCCAGCTGAGCGATACCCTGCGTAGCAGCCTCGCCTATACCCAGATCGATGCCACCTACAGCAAGGACTTCACCAGCAATGGCCGGCTGATCGATTCGGGCAATCGTCTGCCGGGCATTCCGGCGCGCACCTTGTATGGCGAACTGGCCTGGCAGCCGCTGGACGGGTTCAGCACTGCGATCGAAGGTCTTTATCGCAGCGAGCTGTATCTCGAGGACAGCAACACCGCCAAGGCGGCGCCCAGCTACGCACTGTTCAACTGGCAGGCACGCTTCGAGCAGAAAGTCGGTGCAATGACCTTCAACCAGGTACTGCGGATCGACAACCTGCTGGATCGTGAATACATCGGCTCGGTGATCGTCGGCGATGGCAACGGCCGCTATTACGAACCCGGCCCTGAACGCGCCTGGTACGTCGGCGCGGGCGTGCAGTATCAGTTCGATTGACGCCCGTAGGGTGCGCTGCGCGCACCGCCTGGGCTAGCGTCAAGACTTGAACACGACGCAAATCCGCTCCCCTCTCCCGCTTGTGGGAGAAGATAGGTTCGCTTGGCCACCAGCCTAAGCCCCCTGGTGCGTACGGCGCACCCTACGGTAGCCGGCGCCTACAAGCCGCGTGCGATCACCATCCGCTGCACATCGCTGGTGCCTTCGTAGATCTGGCACACGCGCACGTCACGGTAGATGCGCTCGACCGGAAAGTCCTTGAGGTAGCCGTAGCCACCCAATGTCTGGATCGCCGCCGAGCACACCCGCTCGGCCATCTCCGAGGCGAACAGCTTGGCCATCGACGCCTCGGTCAGGCATGGCTGGCCCGCCTCGCGCAGGTTGGCGGCGTGATGCACCATCTGCCGGGCGACGGCGATCTGCGTGGCCATGTCGGCCAGCCGAAACGCCACCGCCTGGTGCTCGATGATCGGTTTGCCGAAGGTCACCCGCTCGTGGGCGTAATCACGCGCCGCCTCGAACGCGGCGCGCGCCATGCCTACGGATTGCGCGGCGATACCGATGCGCCCGCCTTCGAGGTTGGCCAGGGCGATGCGATAGCCCTCGCCCTCCTCGCCCAGGCGCAGGTTGGCCGGGATGCGCAGCGCATCGAGCTGAATCTGGCAGGTATCGGAGGCATGCTGACCCAGCTTGTCCTCCACCCGTACCACCGAGAAACCGGGCGTATCGGTGGGCACGATAAAGGCGCTGATGCCCTTCTTGCCTGCCTGCGGGTCGGTGACGGCAAAGACGATGACCATGCCGGCGTGGCTGCCAGAGGTGATGAACTGCTTGGCGCCATCGAGCACGTAATGCTCGCCGTCACGCCGCGCGCGGGTGCGCAGGTCGCTGGCGTCGGAGCCGGCCTGCGGCTCGGTCAGGGCGAAGGCACCGAGCATCTCGCCACTGGCCAATGGGCGGAGAAAGCGCTGTTTCTGCTCTTCGCTGCCGTATTTGAGGATGGGCATGCAGCCCACCGAGTTGTGCACGCTCATGATGGTGGAGCAGGCGCCGTCGCCGGCGGCGATCTCCTCCAGAGCCATGGCATAAGCCAGATGACCGGTATCGGCGCCACCCCACGCCTCGGGCACCAGCATGCCCATAAAGCCCAGCTGGCCCATCTCGGCGATGGCCTCGGCGGGGAAACGATGCTCACGATCCCAGTCGGCGGCAAAGGGTTTCAACCGCTCCTGAGCGAACTGGCGAGCCATGTCGCGGATAAGGATTTCTTCTTCAGTGGGCAGCATGGCTGACTCCGGTAACGGGTTAATCACCGTGGGAGGCGCTTCAGCGGCGACAGTCGCGGCTGAAGCCCCTCCCACAGGTCAAGGCGTAGGGTGCGCCGTGCGCACCACTGGTTGGCGGAAACACTCGGTGCGCACAGGGCACCCTGCAGGTCGATTCAATACAACTCGATGGCCACGGCAGTAGCTTCGCCACCGCCGATGCACACGGAGGCCATTCCACGCTTTAGGCCGCGCTGCTGCAGCGCCGCCAGCAGCGTCACCAGAATGCGCGCACCGGACGCGCCGATGGGATGCCCCAGGGCGCAGGCGCCACCGTGCACGTTGAGCTTGTCGTGAGCGATGCCCAGTTCGCGCATCGCCACCATCGGTACCACGGCGAACGCCTCGTTGATCTCGAACAGATCGACCGTTTCCAAGGTCCACTCGATGCGCGCCAGCAAACGCTGGATCGCCGCCACCGGCGCGGTGGTGAACAGGTTCGGCGCCTGCGCGTGGCCGGCATGCCCGACGATGCGCGCCAGCGGTTTCAGGCCGCGTTCCTGCGCCTCGGACAAACGCATCAGCAACAGCGCGGCAGCGCCATCGGAAATGGAACTGGCATTGGCCGCCGTCACCGTGCCACCCTCACGGAATGCCGGTTTCAGGCCTGGAATCTTGTCCGGACGGGCCTTGGGCGGCTGCTCGTCGGTAGCCACCAGGCGCCGCTCACGCCCCTGTGACGCCTCCACGGCGACGATCTCGCTGGCGAAACTGCCCTGCTCGATCGCCTGCTGGGCGCGGCGCAGCGACTCCAGTGCGTAGGCATCCTGCTCCTCGCGGCTGAAGCGATACTGCTGCGCGCAGTCCTCGGCGAAAGTGCCCATCAGCCGGCCACGCTCGTAGGCGTCCTCCAGGCCGTCGAGGAACATATGGTCGAGCACCTGACCATGGCCCATGCGGTAGCCGCCGCGCGCACGTGCCAGCAGGTACGGCGCGTTGGACATGCTCTCCATGCCGCCGGCCACCAGCACATCGGCGCTACCGGCGAGCAACTGGTCATGGCCGAGCATCAGCGCCTGCATGCCCGAGCCGCACATCTTGTTCAGCGTGGTGCACTGCGCTGCCTGGCTAAGGCCCGCGCCCAGCGCAGCCTGACGCGCCGGGGCCTGCCCCTGGCCAGCCTGCAGCACACAGCCCATCAGCACCGTATCCACCGCCTCGGCGGCAAGACCGGCACGCTCCAGGCTTGAGCGAATGGCCGCAGCGCCCAGTTCTGCAGCGCTAAAGCCGGCGAGATCGCCGAGAAAGCCGCCCATGGGCGTGCGCACTGCGCTGACGATGACGACGGGGTCGAGATGTTGGTTCATGGTTTTCACCTTTTGATCTGCATTATTCCCGGAGCGCATCCGGGCCATGTCCTGACCGTAGGAGCGGCTTCAGCCGCGAAGGCAGCGTCATTTATTTCGCGGCTAAAGCGGAATGCCGCCCAACCGCTCCTACAAAAGCTAAAACTCGCTATTTCGCCGCCATACGCAGCGCGCCATCGAGACGAATCACCTCGCCATTGAGCATCGGGTTCTCGACGATATGCCGCACCAGCGCTGCGTACTCGTCGGGTCGCCCCAGGCGCGGCGGGAACGGCACATTGGCCGCCAGCGAGTCGCGCACCTCCTGCGGCATGCCGGCCATCATCGGCGTCTCGAACACGCCTGGGGCGACGCACATCACGCGGATGCCGGAGCGCGCCAGATCGCGCGCTGCCGGAAGCGTCAGCGCGGCGATGCCGCCCTTGGAGGCAGCATAGGCCACCTGCCCCATCTGCCCGTCGAACGCCGCCACCGAGGCGGTGTTGATGATGACCCCGCGCTCACCTTCGGCATTCGGCGCGTTGCGCGCCATGGCCTCGGCGGCCAGGCGCAGCAGGTTGAAGCTGCCGATCAGGTTGACCTCGACCGTACGGCGGAAGCTGTCCAGGCCATGTGCGCCGTTGCGCCCGAGCACCTTCTCGGCCGGCGCGATACCGGCGCAATTGACCAGCCCGTGCAGGGAACCGAAGGCCTCCAGCGCCTGCGCCACGGCTGCCTGGCCATCCTCTTCGCGAGTGATATCGGCGCGCACGAAGCGCGCGGCATCGCCCAGCTCGGCAATGGCCTGCTGACCGGCCTGCTCGTTGATATCCAGCAGCACGACCTTGCCGCCCTGTCCGACCAGTTCACGGGCCGTGGCCAACCCCAGGCCCGAGGCGCCGCCACTGATGAGGAATACCGATTCGTCGATGCGCATGCTCAACCTCTGTGATTGTTGTTGGGTGAGATTGACAGCCAGATTTGCACAGGTTTACGTTAACGTAAAGGTAAACGAGCAATGACCATGACGACCTACTCCATATCCGACCTGGCCCGCGAACTGGATGTGACACCACGCGCCATCCGCTTCTACGAGGAGCAAGGCATGCTCGCCCCCGAACGGCGCGGCCAGGAACGCATCTACAGCGCCAAGGACAAGGTGACGCTGAAGCTCATCCTGCGCGGCAAGCGCATCGGCTTCTCCCTGGCCGAATGCAAGGAGCTGATCGATCTCTACGACCCCAGCAGTGGCAATCGCAAGCAGCTGGAAACCTTCATGGACAAGATCGCCGCACGCCGCGCCCAGCTCGAACAGCAGCTGCTGGACATCGAACAGATGCAACTGGAACTGGATACCGCCGAGGAGCGCTGCCTGGCAGCCTTGGCTGAAACGACCGCCTAATCGCCCCCACTACAAGAACAATCGCAGGTGACCCCATGAGCTACCCCACCCTCAACTTCGGCCTCGGCGAAACCCTCGACATGCTGCGCGACTCGGTGCACCAGTTCGCTCAGGCCGAGCTGGCGCCGCGCGCCGCACAGATCGACCGTGACAACGAATTCCCCATGGACATGTGGCGCAAGTTCGGCGACATGGGCCTGCTCGGCATGACGGTCAAGGAAGAGTACGGCGGCACCGACATGGGCTATCTGGCCCATGTGCTGGCCATGGAGGAAATCAGCCGCGCCTCGGCCTCGGTGGGCCTGTCCTACGGCGCCCACTCCAACCTGTGCGTCAACCAGATCCACAAGAACGGCAGCGAGGCGCAGAAGCACAGGTACCTGCCCAAGCTGTGCTCCGGCGAACATATCGGTGCCCTGGCCATGAGCGAGCCCAATGCCGGCTCCGACGTGGTGTCGATGAAGCTGCGCGCAGAAAAACGCGGCGACCGCTACGTGCTCAACGGCAACAAGATGTGGATCACCAACGGCCCGGATGCCCATACCTACGTGATCTATGCCAAGACCGACATCAACGCCGGCTCGCGCGGCATGACCGCCTTTATCGTCGAGCGCGACTTCAAGGGTTTCTCCCGCCACCAGAAGCTGGACAAGCTGGGCATGCGCGGCTCCAACACCTGCGAGCTGCTGTTCGAGGACTGCGAAGTGCCCGAGGAGAATATCCTCGGCATCGAGGGTGGCGGCGTGCGCGTGCTGATGAGCGGCCTGGACTACGAGCGCACCGTGCTCTCCGGCGGCCCGACCGGGATCATGAGCGCCTGCATGGACGTGGTGCTGCCCTACGTACACGAGCGCCAGCAGTTCAAGCAGTCCATCGGCGAATTCCAGCTGGTGCAGGGCAAGCTGGCCGACATGTACGCCGGCATGAACGCCTCCAAGTCCTACCTGTACAACGTCGCCCGCGCCTGCGACCGCGGCGAGGAATCGCGCAAGGACGCCGCCGCGGTGATCCTCTACACCGCCGAGATGGCCACCAGGATGGCCCTGGATACCATCCAGCTGCTCGGCGGCAACGGCTACACCAACGAGTACCCGGCCGGGCGCCTGCTGCGTGACGCCAAGCTCTACGAGATCGGCGCCGGCACCAGCGAAATCCGCCGCATGCTGATCGGCCGCGAGCTGTTCAACGAGACGAAATAACACCGTAGGGTGCGCCGTGCGCACCGCAGACAACGGCATGGTGCGCACGGCGCACCCTACAGGAAGCGACCATGACCATCCTGCATACCCAGATCAACACCCGCTCCCCTGAGTTCGCCGCCAACCAGGCGGCCATGCTTGCCCAGGTGGACGAGCTGCGCGCCCTGCTCGCCCGCGTCCATGAAGGCGGTGGCGCCAAGGCGCAGGAGCGCCACACCTCGCGTGGCAAGCTGCTGCCGCGCGAACGCATCAACCGCCTGCTCGATGCCGGCTCGCCCTTTCTCGAGATCGGCCAGCTCGCCGCCCATGAGGTGTACGGCGAGGACGTACCGGCCGCCGGAGTGATCGCCGGTATCGGTCGCGTGGAAGGTGTCGAGTGCATGATCGTGGCCAACGACGCCACAGTAAAAGGTGGCAGCTACTACCCGCTGACGGTGAAGAAGCACCTGCGTGCCCAAGCCATCGCCCGCGAAAACCGCCTGCCGTGCATCTACCTGGTGGACTCCGGCGGCGCCAACCTGCCGCGTCAGGACGAGGTGTTCCCGGATCGCGAGCACTTCGGCCGGATCTTCTTCAACCAGGCCAATATGAGCGCCATGGGCATCCCGCAGATCGCCGTGGTGATGGGATCCTGCACCGCCGGTGGCGCCTATGTGCCAGCCATGAGTGACGAAACCATCATGGTGCGCGAACAGGCCACCATCTTCCTTGCCGGCCCACCGCTGGTGAAGGCGGCTACCGGCGAAGTGGTGACAGCTGAAGAACTGGGCGGCGCCGAGGTGCACTGCAAGACCAGCGGCGTGGCCGACCACTACGCCGAGGACGACGAACATGCCCTGGCCCTGGCCCGGCGCTGCATCAGCAATTTGAACCGGCGCAAGCTCGGCCAGCTCGACTGCCGCGCGCCCATCGCCCCGCGCTACCCGGCCGAGGAGCTGTACGGGGTGATCCCGGCCGATGCCAAGCAGCCGTTCGACGTACGCGAGGTGATCGCGCGCATCGTCGATGACTCGCAACTGGATGAATTCAAGGCGCTGTTCGGCACCACCCTGGTGTGCGGCTTCGCCCGCATCAATGGCTACCCGGTGGCGATCCTGGCGAATAACGGCATCCTGTTTGCGGAATCAGCGCAGAAAGGCGCGCACTTCGTCGAACTGGCCTGCCAGCGCGGCATTCCGCTGCTGTTCTTGCAGAACATCACCGGCTTTATGGTCGGAAAAAAATATGAAGAGGGCGGCATCGCCAAGCACGGCGCCAAGCTGGTCACCGCCGTGGCCTGCGCCCAGGTGCCGAAGTTCACCGTGATCATCGGCGGCAGCTTTGGCGCCGGCAACTACGGTATGTGCGGCCGCGCCTACGACCCACGCTTTCTGTGGATGTGGCCCAACGCGCGCATCGGCGTGATGGGCGCGCAGCAGGCCGCGGGGGTGCTGGTGCAGGTCAAGCGCGAACAGGCCGAACGCGCCGGTCAGCACTATTCGGACGAGGACGAACAGCGCCTCAAGCAGCCCATCGTCGAGCAGTACGAGCAGCAGGCACACGCCTTCTACTCCAGCGCCCGGCTGTGGGACGACGGCGTGATCGACCCGGCGCAGACCCGCGACGTGCTGGCCCTGGCCCTGTCCGCCAGCCTCAACGCCCCCATCGAGCCGACCCGTTTCGGGGTGTTCCGTATGTAAAACGCGCCGTAGGGTGCGCCGTGCGCACCACAACCTCGGCAATTGGTGCGCACAGCGCACCCTACAGGATCGACCATGACCAACTTCACCACCGTACAGCTTGAGAAAGACCCGCGCGGCTTCGCCACCCTATGGCTGAACCGCGCTGAAAAGAACAACGCCTTCAACGCCGAGATGATCCGCGAGCTGATCCTCGCCCTCGATGCCGTGGGTGAGGACAAGAGCCTGCGTTTCCTCCTGCTGCGCGGGCGTGGCAAGCACTTCTCCGCCGGCGCCGATCTGGCCTGGATGCAGCACGCGGCCACCCTGGATTACAACGCCAACTTGAGTGATGCCCGCGAGCTGGCGGAGCTGATGTACAACCTGCACGGCCTGAAGATCCCCACCCTGGCCGTCGTCCAGGGCGCAGCCTTCGGTGGTGCGGTGGGCCTGGCCAGTTGCTGCGACATGGCCATCGGCGCCGAGGACGCGCTGTTTTCCCTATCCGAAGTGCGCATCGGCCTGGCTCCTGCGGTGATCAGCCCCTTTGTCGTGCAGGCCATCGGCGAACGCGCCGCCAAACGCTACGCGCTCACCGCCGAGCGTTTTGACGGCAAGCGTGCCCGCGAACTGGGTCTGCTCGCCGAATGCTACCCAGCCGCTGACCTGGAAAGCCAGGTCGAGGCCTGGGTCGCCAACCTGCTGCAAAACAGCCCACAAGCGATGCGCGCCAGCAAGGACCTGCTGCGCGAAGTCGGCAGCGGCGAGCTGACCCCCGCCCTGCGCCGCTATACCGAGAACGCCATCGCCCGTCTGCGCGTCAGCGCCGAGGGCCAGGAAGGCCTGCGCGCCTTCCTTGAAAAACGCCAACCTTCCTGGCAGGAGCAATGACCATGATCGACACCCTGCTGGTCGCCAACCGTGGCGAAATCGCCTGCCGCGTGATGCGCACGGCCAAGGCCATGGGCATTCGCACTGTCGCCGTGCACAGCGCCATCGATGCCGGCGCACGGCATGTGCGTGAAGCCGACATGGCGGTTAACCTGGGCGGCGCCAAACCCAGCGAAAGCTACCTGCTGATCGACAGGATCATTGCCGCCGCCAAGGCCAGCGGCGCCCAGGCCATCCACCCCGGCTACGGTTTTCTCTCGGAGAACGCCGGCTTCGCCCGCGCCTGTGAAGAAGCCGGGCTGATCTTTCTCGGCCCGCCCGCATCGGCCATCGAAGCCATGGGCAGCAAGTCGGCGGCCAAGGCGCTGATGGAGGCCGCCGGCGTGCCGCTGGTACCCGGCTATCACGGCGAAGCGCAGGATATCGACACCTTCCGCCAGGCCGCCGAGCGCATCGGCTACCCGGTGCTGCTCAAGGCCGCCGCCGGCGGTGGCGGCAAGGGCATGAAGGTGGCCGAGTCCGAAGCGCAACTCGCCGAGACCCTGGAATCCGCGCAGCGCGAAGCGCAATCGGCCTTCGGCGACTCGCGCATGCTGGTGGAAAAATACGTGCTCAAGCCGCGCCACGTGGAGATCCAGGTGTTCGCCGACCAGCACGGCAATTGCCTGTACCTCAACGAGCGCGATTGCTCCATCCAGCGTCGCCACCAGAAGGTGGTCGAAGAAGCACCGGCACCGGGCCTGAGCCCCGAGCTGCGACGCGCCATGGGCGAGGCGGCGGTCAAGGCGGCGCAGGCCATCGGCTATGTCGGCGCCGGCACCGTGGAATTCCTGCTGGACGAGCGTGGCGACTTCTTCTTCATGGAAATGAACACCCGTCTGCAGGTGGAGCACCCGGTTACCGAGGCCATCACCGGGCTCGACCTCGTGGCCTGGCAGATTCGCGTCGCCCGTGGCGAGCCGCTGCCGCTGACCCAACAGCAGGTGCCGCTCAACGGCCACGCCATCGAGGTGCGGCTGTACGCCGAAGACCCGGATCATGACTTCCTTCCCGCTACCGGCACCCTGGCGCTGTACCGCGAAGCCGGCAATGGCGACGGGCGGCGTATCGACAGCGGCGTGGCCGAGGGCGACAGCGTCTCGCCCTTCTACGACCCGATGCTGGGCAAGCTGATCGCCTGGGGCGAGAACCGCGAGCAGGCACGCCTGCGCCTGCTGGCCATGCTCGACGACACCCTGGTCGGTGGCGTGAAGACCAACCTGGCGTTCCTGCGCCGCATCCTCGCCCACCCGGCGTTCGCCGCGTGCGAGCTGGATACGGGCTTTATCCCGCGCCATCAGCCGCAACTGCTACCTGCCCCAGGCGAGTTGCCGGATACCTTCTGGCAACTGGCCGCCGATGCCTGGGTGCAGAGCGAGACGCCGCTAAAGCGCGACGACGACCCGCATTCGCCCTGGGCAAGCCGCAAAGGCTGGCGTGCCGGTGGTAAGGCAGAGATCGAGCTTCACCTGAGCTGCCAGGGTGAAAGCCGCAAGGTGCGCGCGGCTGACACAGCCTGCTTGCAAGGCGAAGAGTTGCTGGCGGAGATAGAAGGTACGCGCCAGCGTCTGCGCGCCATTCGCCGTGGCGACACGCTTTACTTGCAGTGGCAAGGCGAACTGCATGCCGTCACGCGCTTCGACCCCATCGCCGCCGCCGAGGCCAGCCATGCCCAGCACGGCGGCCTCAGCGCCCCCATGAACGGCAGCATCGTCCGTGTGCTGGTCGAGCCCGGCCAGGCGGTCGAGGCCGGCACCGCGCTGGTGGTGCTGGAGGCGATGAAGATGGAGCACAGCATCCGCGCGCCCGAAGCCGGGACGGTCAAGGCGCTGTATTGCCGCGAAGGGGAAATGGTCAGTGAAGGCACGCTGCTGGTGGAGCTGGCACCGTAGGGTGGATCACGCTTTATCGATCCACCGCCTTCGCGCTGGATAAGGTGGACATGAAAAGCGATGTCCACCCTACGCCGCCGATCTTCGTAGGGTGGGCCGGGCGGCGATCCATTTCACCTTGTAGGGTGAGCTTCAGCCCACCGTTTTAGCTCAGCCTTGCCGCATACGGTGCGCACGGCGCCCCCAGGATAAACACGAGGACACCCGATGAACCTGCCCAAATCCGTACGCCTGGTGGAAGTCGGCCCGCGCGACGGCCTGCAGAACGAGAAACAGCCGATCAGCGTCGCCGACAAGGTGCACCTGGTCGATGAGCTGAGCGCCGCCGGCCTGCGCTATATCGAGGTTGGCAGCTTCGTCTCGCCCAAGTGGGTGCCGCAGATGGCCGGCTCCGCCGAGGTATTCGCCGGCATCCAGCGTCAGCCGGGCATCACCTACGCGGCACTGACGCCCAACCTGAAAGGCTTCGAGGCCGCGCTCGAGGCCAGGGTAGAGGAAGTGGCGGTGTTCGCCGCTGCCAGCGAGGCCTTTTCGCAGAAGAACATCAACTGCTCCATCGCCGAAAGCCTGCAGCGTTTCGTGCCGCTGATGGAGGCGGCCAAAGCCGCGAGCGTGCGTGTACGCGGCTACGTGTCCTGCGTGCTCGGCTGCCCCTACGACGGTGAAATCGATCCGGAGCAAGTTGCCAGCGTCGCTCGCGAGCTGCATGCCATGGGCTGCTACGAGGTGTCGCTGGGCGACACCATCGGCACCGGCACCGCCGGCAAGACCCGGCATTTGATCGAAACGGTCGCCCGTCAGGTGCCACGCCACCTGTTGGCCGGGCATTTCCATGACACCTACGGCCAGGCGCTGGCCAATATCTACGCCAGCCTGCTCGAAGGCATCAGCGTGTTCGACAGTTCGGTCGCAGGTCTGGGCGGCTGCCCCTATGCCCAGGGCGCCACCGGTAACGTCGCTACCGAGGATGTGCTCTATCTGCTGCAGGGCCTGGGCATCGACACCGGCATCGACATGGACAAGCTGATCGCCGCCGGTCAGCGCATCTGCGAGGTGCTGGGCAAGGCCAATGGCTCGCGGGTCGCGCGTGCCCGCCTGAGTCGATAAGGCGCCGTGGGGGGGATCGGTGAAGGGTGATCCACCCTACAGGCTGTAGGGGCGGATTCATTCGCGATCTTCGCGGCTAAAGCCGCTCCTACAAGGGACTGCAGCGTATCGCCCCGTCGTTTTATCCAGAGTTTCGGAACCATGAGAAGGTCGGTGCGATAGCAGCGAAGGTCGTCTGAGTTAAAGGTCAAATGCCCCGAACGCACTAAGCTGAAGCCAAGGGATAAGAACGACGAGGACTGACCATGCAGCAACCTCAGTGGACGCCTTCCGCCGAGCGTATCGCCGCCAGCCGAATGGATGCCTTCCGCCGTTTCGCCAATCAGCGCTACGGTTTGCAACTGGCCGACTACCCTGCCCTGCATGCCTGGAGCGTCGCGCAGCGCGAGGCCTTCTGGCAGGCCATCGTCGACTTCTTCGAGATTCGTTTTCATAGCCCCGCCCAATGCGTGCTGCGCGAAGGCCCGGCGATGCCCGATGCGCAGTGGTTCCCGGGTGCCACGCTGAATTTCGCCGAGCACCTGCTGCGCCGCCGCGATGGCCATCCGGCGCTGGTGGCCATTGCCGAGGACGGCAGCCGCGAGCAGCTCAGCTACGCACAGCTGGCCGCGCATGTCGCCGGTCTGCAGCGGGCGCTGCGTAACGCAGGCGTAGGCATCGGCGACCGAGTCGCCGCGTTCATGCCCAATACCTGGCAAACCGTGGTGGGTATGCTTGCCAGTGCTAGCCTGGGCGCGACCTGGTCGAGCTGCTCGCCGGATTTCGGCACTCAGGGGGTGATCGACCGCTTCGGCCAGATCGAACCCAAGGTGCTGATCGCTGCTGCTGGTTATCGCTATGCCGGCAAGCGAATCGACCTGACCGACAAGCTGAACGAAATCCTCCCGCAACTGCCCAGCCTGGAGCGGCTGGTTATCGTGCCCTACTCACGCGACGAGGCCAGCCCTACTGATTACAAGTCAGTTGCTCTGACGACCCTCTGGCAGGACTTCTACCAGCCCGGCGGCGCGCCGCAGTTCACGCCGGTACCCTTCGACCAGCCGCTGTATATCCTCTACTCCAGCGGCACTACCGGCGTGCCCAAATGCATCGTCCACGGCACCGGCGGCACCCTGCTCCAACACGTCAAGGAGCTGGGCCTGCACACAGACCTGGGGGCCGACGACACCCTGTTCTACTACACCACCTGCGGCTGGATGATGTGGAACTGGCTCGTGTCCGGTCTGGCCCTGGGCGCCACCCTGGTGCTCTACGACGGCTCGCCCTTCCACCCCGAACCCACGCGCCTGATTGACCTGATCGACGCCGAGGACATCTCCATCTTCGGCACCAGCGCCAAATTCATCGCCGCGCTGGAGAAAGCCGACGTCAAGCCTCGCGAAAGCCATAAACTGCCCAGCCTCAAGGCCATTCTCTCCACCGGCTCTCCGCTGGCCCATGAAAGCTTCGAGTACATCTACCGCGAGGTGAAACGCGATCTGTGCCTGTCGTCCATCTCCGGTGGCACCGATATCGTTTCCTGCTTCGCCCTGGGCAACCCGACCCTGCCGGTCTGGCCAGGCGAGCTGCAGTGCAAGGGCCTGGGCATGGACGTGCAGGTGTGGGACGAGCAGGGCCAGCCGCTGCAAGGCGGCAAGGGCGAGCTGGTCTGTACTCGGCACTTCCCCTCGATGCCGGTTGGGTTCTGGAACGACGCAGGCGGCGAGAAATTCCGCGCAGCCTATTTCGATACATTCCCCGGCGTTTGGGCTCACGGCGACTATGCCGAAGAAACCGAGCACGGCGGCCTGGTCATACATGGCCGCTCCGACGCGGTGCTGAATCCGGGCGGTGTACGCATCGGCACCGCGGAAATCTACCGCCAGGTGGAAAAGGTGCCGCAGGTGCTGGAATCCGTCGCCATCGGCCAGGACTGGCAAGGCGACGTGCGCGTGGTGCTGTTCGTGCGGCTGCGCGAGGGCGTGACGCTGGACGATGCCTTGCGCGACGAAATCTGCCGGATCATCCGCGCCAACACCACGCCGCGCCACGTGCCGGCGCGCATCGTCCAGGTCGCCGACATCCCGCGCACCATCAGCGGCAAGATCGTCGAACTGGCGGTGCGCAACGTCGTGCATGGCCGCCCGGTGAAGAACACCGACGCCCTGGCCAACCCGCAGGCGCTGGAGTTGTATCGCGACCTGGCGCAGTTGCAGAGCTGACTGCAAGCAAAAGCCACCCGTCGGAAAAATCACTATACTGACGCCATTTTTTCGTCTACATGGCAGCCGAGTTCTCACAAAGGCAGACTCGGCAATGGCGAGGTGGCTGCATGAACATCATCCAGCGCAACAACGTTCAATGCTTGCGAGCGAAAGCGGCCGACGCGCCAACGCTCATCTACGGCCACGGCTTCGGTTGCAGCCAGGAAATGTGGAGCAAGGTCACACCTGCCTTCACCCAGCACGAGCATCAGGTGCTGTTTGACTATGTCGGCAGTGGGCGCTCCGATGCCAGTGCCTTCCAGCCTGCCCGCTATGCCCAGCTGGACGGATACGTAGAGGACCTTCTGGAAGTTTGCGACGCCCTCGAACTGTCGGGCGATCTGACCTTCGTGGGTCACTCGATCAGTTGCAGCATCGGCATTCTCGCGGCCATCAGACGCCCCAGGCTGTTCTCTCGGCTGATTCTCCTCGGCCCCTCGCCCTGTTTTCTCAACGAGCAGCCCGACTATCACGGTGGGTTCGAACGCAGCGACCTGGAGGGACTGCTGGATCTGATGGCCCACAACTACCTGGGCTGGGCCCAACAGTTTGCCCCGCTGGTGGCCGCCGACGAGGATGCGGCCGTCACCACGCAACTCTCCGACAGTTTCTGTTCGACCGACCCCGTCATGGCCCGACTGTTCGCTCAGGCCACCTTCTTCTCCGACATTCGTCCAGCGCTGCAGCAGTGCCCGGTGCCCAGCCTGATCCTGCACCACCAGCGCGATGCCCTGGTACCCATGGCAGTCGCCGACTACCTGCATGCCGCGCTGGCGGACAGTACCCTGAACACGCTGGACGTCAGCGGCCATTGCGCGCACATGAGCCATCCCGAGCTGGTGAGTGCCGCCATGCATCGCTACCTGAAGGGAGCACGCGCACGTGTTCTACCTTGATCGCCTGCCTGGCCCGGTGCTGGTGACCGATTGCAATGGCCGGATCAAGCACGCCAACAGCGACTTCAGGCGCCTGGCGGGCGCGGCCTCGGCCGCCGAAATGGATCAGTTCTTTCCGCCAGCCAGCCGTATCTTCCTGCAAACTCACGCCTGGCCGTTGCTCCTGCGCAACGGCGAGTTCAGCGAGATCTACCTGCAGTTGCGAGCAGCGAGCGGTCAGTCCATACCCGTCATGACCAACGCGCGCATCAGCGAGGTCGATGGAGGCGCGGAAGTGATCTGGCTGTTCTTCGTCGCCGAGGACCGTCAGCGTTTCGAGGCGGAACTGCTCAAGGCGCGCCAGCAGGCACAGGAAAGCGCTGCGCAACTGGCCAAGGTCAACCTGGCACTGCAGGGCGCATATGCCCAGTTGGCCGACTACGCGGTGGAAATCAAGAGCGAGGCCGAGCAACTCGCGCAACTGAGCCATACCGATCCACTGACTGCACTGGGCAATCGCAGAGCGCTTTCATTGCATGTCGAGCAATGGATCGGCAGCGTCAGCGATCATGCTTGCGCCAGCCTCCTGCTGATCGATATCGATCATTTCAAACAGATCAATGATCGCTTCGGTCACGCCGAGGGAGATCGCGTCCTGGTGGACATGGCGCAGCGCCTTCTGGCCAGCGTACGCAGCGGCGACGGCGTGGTGCGCTACGGTGGCGAAGAGTTCGCGATCTGGCTGCCCGACGCCGATCTCGATGAGGCCAGCGATATTGCCGAGCGCGTGCACGATCAGATCAGGTCGCTGGAGGTCGCCGACGAATCGGTCACGGTGAGCATCGGCATCGCCAGCCTGCAACCATGCGCAGAGTATCTGCAGCACCTGCTGGCGGCAGCCGACAAAGCCCTCTACACCGCGAAAGCCCAGGGAAGGAATCGCAGCGTCCGGTACGAGTAGCGCGTGGCAGGCAGGGCCGGAACACCCTGCGCGAATGCCTTCTATACTTCTGCCACTCGTGACAACAGGGTGTTCGTAGTGCCCAACCACCTCTGCCTGCTCTTTGTCTTGCTGGTTGCCGGAGCTGCATCAGCCGATGAGCCTATCAGGCTCTACATACCGGAGGCGCCGCCGCTGGCGATGAACCAATACGCCGGCGGCCACGGCATGGTGGGGGACGTGACGCTGGCGGCGCTGGCGCGCATCGGCAAGCTCACCCGCATCGTCGCGGAGCCCTGGCCGCGTGCCCAGGCCAACGTGAGCAAGGGCAAGGACATGCTGATCATTCCCCTGTCGCGCACACCCGAGCGAGAGCAGCTCTACACCTGGATCGCCCCGATCATGGAGCTCGAGCGCGCGTTCTTCAGCCTCGACGAGCCCGTCGCGGATTTTGCCCGGGCCCGCGCGCGTTATCGCCGCATCGGGGTGGGCATGGGCACCGCGCAGGTGGGCATCCTGCAGCGCGAAGGTTTCAGCGACGAGCAGATCGTGCAGCTCAAGCTGGGCGAAAACCCGACCCACCTGCTCGTGCTGGGACGTATCGACGCCTGGTTCACCGGCGTGCCGGAGGCACTGTACATCTGGGGTAACTCCCCCTACCGCGAGCGGAACCTGCGCAGAAGTCCGTCGCTGGCCAGCACCGGCCTGTACCTGGGTTGCTCCAGGGAATGCGATGAGCAGCTGGTCGAACAGCTGCGCAGGGCGATCGAAGAACTGGAGCTGGAGGGCATCAGCCAGCGCCTGCAGCAGGCCTACCTGCCCAAACCCCAGCCCGGCGACTAGATGCCCTGCCGCCCCGGGTCCTCCGGTGGGAGCTCCTCTTCGATATCCTCGAGTTTCAGCTCCAGCCCCCAATCGCCTGCCGAGGCGGCCTTGGGCGCCGCAACGGGCGCTGCCACCGGTGCTGCCGCGGCCGGTGCCGGCCTGGCATTGGCCGGGTTGTCGCGATAGAGCTTGAGCTTCAGGCGCACGTTGTTCGCCGAATCGGCGTTCTTCACCGCCTCCTCTTCGTCGATGGCGCCCTCGTGTACCAGGTCGATCAGCGCCTGGTCGAAGGTCTGCATGCCCAGGTTCTTGGATTTCTCCATGATTTCCTTGAGCTCGGAAAACTCGTTGCGCTTGATCAGGTCGCGCACCGTCGGCGTACCCAGCATCACCTCAACCGCCGCCCGGCGCTTGCCGTCGACGGTCTTGACCAGACGCTGGGAGACGAACGCCTTGAGGTTGTTGCCCAGGTCGTTGAGCAACTGCGGACGGCGGTCTTCGGGGAAGAAGTTGATGATGCGGTCCAGCGCCTGGTTGGCGTTGTTGGCATGCAGCGTGGAGATTGCCAGGTGCCCTGTGTCGGCGAAGGCCAGGGCGTGCTCCATGGTTTCCCGGTCGCGGATCTCGCCGATCAGGATCACGTCCGGCGCCTGGCG
Organism: Ectopseudomonas guguanensis; assembly: GCF_900104265.1. Taxonomy (GTDB): domain Bacteria; phylum Pseudomonadota; class Gammaproteobacteria; order Pseudomonadales; family Pseudomonadaceae; genus Aquipseudomonas; species Aquipseudomonas guguanensis. Next base: position 31,465 of record NZ_FNJJ01000013.1, on the reverse strand, counting down.
CAGGGTGTTCTTCAGCGCCGCATGAAAGCTGCGGGTGTCCACGCCCACCTCGCGCTGATTGATGATCGACTTCTTGTGCCGATGCACGTACTCCACCGGGTCTTCGATGGTGATGATATGCCCGCCGCTGTTGCGGTTGCGGTAGTCGATCAGCGCCGCCAGGGAGGTCGACTTGCCCGAGCCGGTGCCGCCGACGAACAGCACCAGGCCGCGCTTTTCCATCACCGTGCTGAGCAGCACTTCGGGCAGCTTGAGGTCTTCGAAGCGCGGGATGTCCAGCTTGATGTTGCGCGCGACGATGGACACCTCGTTGCGCTGCTTGAAGATGTTGATGCGAAAGCGCCCCACGCCGGCCAGCGAGATGGCCAGGTTCATCTCCAGCTCGCGCTCGAACTCCTCGCGCTGCGCGCTATCCATGATCGAATCGGCGATGGCCGCCACGTCGCCCGCCTTCATCGGCTCCTGACTGAGCGCCTTGAGCACGCCATTGAACTTGGCGCAGGGCGGCGCACCGGTGGACAGGTACAGATCGGAGCCATCCTGAGTGGAGAGGATTTTCAGCATTGCGTGGAGATCCATGGCGGCGCTTTCCGTAAGGCACGATTGAAATACCATAGGCCATGTTTCGCCCGCGTCGCGGATCAGGCACGACCCATAAAATTGACGCCATTCTGCTGGCGCGACGAATGCTGGCACAATAGCGCCCTGACAGAATTGAGGACCCCATCAATGGCAAAGGCAATGGCCCGCCACATCCTGGTCAAGACCGAAGCGGAAGCGGCCGCCCTGAAAAAGCGCATCGCTGCCGGCGAAGCCTTCGACGTGCTGGCGCGCAAGCACTCCACCTGCCCTTCCGGCAAGAAAGGCGGCGACCTCGGCGAAGTGCGTCCCGGGCAGATGGTGCGGGCGGTCGATCAGGTGATCTTCAAGAAGCCCCTGCGGGAAGTGCACGGCCCGGTGAAGACGCAGTTCGGCTATCACCTGATCCAGGTGTTCTTTCGCGACTGAGGCGCAGCCGGGCGCCCTGCCGAACACGCCACAGGGTCGCGCTCAATGCCCCTGCAGCGGCGCATGTTCGGCCATCAGTTGCACCACCCAGTCGATGAACACCCGCAGCTTGGCGCTGACATGGCGGTTCGGCGGAAAGGCCAGGTACATCGGCATCGGCGTCATCTGCCAGTCGTCGAACAGGCGCAGCAGTTCGCCACTGGCAAGATGCGGTCTGGCCATGTAATGCGGCAGCCAGAGCATGCCGAGGCCCGCCAGCCCGGCAGCCAGGTAGGCGTTGCCGTCGTCGACGATCAGCAGCGGACGGCCCTGCGCCTCGATACGCTCCTCGCCACGGTGCATGGCATAGGGCAAGGCCCTGCCGGTGCGTGACCAGAGAAACCCCACGGTACTGTGGCCGCTGTCTTCCAGTTCGCGCGGATGCGCCGGCACTCCCGCTCGCTGCAGGTAGCCCGGCGTGGCATAGATACCAAGTTGCAAATCACCGATATGTCGTGCGATCAGCGACTGATCGGTAATCTCGCCACCGCGCACCACGCAGTCGACGTTCTCGCCGATGATGTCGACGAGGCGGTCGCTCACGCCCAGGGTCAGCTGGATTTCCGGATAGTGTGCGTAGAAGGCCGGCAGTGCCGGGATCAGCAGCATGCGCGCGAAGGGGCTGGGCACGTCCACGCGCAGGCGGCCACGCGGGGTCAGTGAGGCGCTGGACAGGCTGGTCTCGGCATCGTCGACATCCGCCAGCAGACGCACCACGCGCTCGTAGTAGGCGGCGCCATCGGCCGTGACGTTGACCTTGCGCGTGGTGCGGTTGAGCAGGCGCACGCGCAGCCGCGCCTCCAGTTGCTGCACCAGCTGGGTCACGCTGGTCCTGCTCATGTGCAGGGTCGCAGCCGCCTTGGTGAAACTGCCGGTTTCCACCACCCGGGCGAAGGCCTGCATCGCATCGAAACGGTCCATTGCTCGTCTCTCTCAGCCGTAGATTGTTTGGATTCTACAAACAGTCATGACCAGAGTTGCTCGTTTATCCACTCCCGCCGGGCTCCTAAAGTGGCGCCATCGACAACAGCGGGCCACGCAGGCCCCACGGAGGCAACAATGAGCAACAAACGTGATGCGGTGTTCCCGGCCGAACGCCACGCCCTGTACGAACGTCATCGCTACTCGCCGGCGATTCGCTCCAACGGCTTCCTGTTCGTCTCCGGCCAGGTCGGCAGCCGCATGGACGGCTCACCGGAACCGGACCTGAAAGACCAGGTGCGGCGCACCTTCGCCAATCTCGACGCGATCCTCGCCGAGGCTGGGTGCAGCTTCGCGGACGTGGTCGACACCACCATCTTCATGGTCGACCCGCACACCAGGTTCGAAACCCTCTGGGAGGTGGCAGCCGACTACTGGGGCGAAGCGCCCTATCCGACGGTGACGGCCATTGGCGTGACCTGGCTGGCCGGCTTCGACTTCGAGATCAAGGTGATCGCCAGGCTGCCGGATTGAGCCGCACCGCGGCTGCCCCGCAACGCAGGGCAACCGCGGCAGGCAGACGCCTCAGTACCTCAGCAGTGGCTGCCAGCCCCGCTCATCGCGACGCTGCAGCGGGATTTCGGAGCAGTCATCCAGGCGTAGCAGGTGCAGCCAGCCGTGCTCGACCAGCTCACGCACCACCTGATGGCTGGCGATCACCTGATCGATCATCGAGCGCGGCGCGGCGATGATCACGCTCAGGCGCAACGGCCGATGCAGCCAGCGCTCGCCATCATGCAGCGACTGCCGCGCCAGGCCGATGCGCAGGTCGCCACCATTGCCCTCGAATACCCCGATATTGCCGCCCACCACGTTGTGCAGCACCTTGTTGCCACTGCCGAAGCGTTGATTGTCGGTGGTCGAGGTGAGGTACTGCAGGTTGATCCAGTGCGCCACCACCATCGGCGCCGTCATGATCAGCTCCAGCACCTTGCCGCCCTCGTCCAGCCGCCAGTCGTAGTCGTGCAGGAAGGCGCGCCCCTGAAGGTCGAGGCCGCGGCTGCGCGCCCGCGGCGCCGCGATGAAGGCGGCGTTGCCGGCCAGGCCCCATTCGGGTCGCGTCTGCGCCCAGTCATGGCCGCGCCGGCGCAGCGCAGCCAGCAGGCGCTCAGGTCGCTCATCGAGATGACCGAGGCCCAGGCGCGCCGCCCGTGCCTGGCGTACCCTGTGCCCGGCGCTATCCAGCGCCTGGCGCAGCCACTGCCAGGTCGGCGCGAGGGCCGCTGGCAGCGCCTGGCTGGCGAACACCTGCACCTCGTCGGTGGTGGTGTTGTGCAGGCCCGACAGCACCTGGCAGTCGGCCGGCATGGAGATTCCCTGCCCGGCCAGCCCCTGCCGTACCAGCGGGTCATTGAGCAACTCGGCCAGCGCCCGCGCATTGACCTCGCCGCTCTGCCCGCAGCAGGCGCCGCAATCCAGTCCGGCTGCCTGCGGGTTGTTGGCGCTCTGGCTGCCGTGACCGAGCAACAGGACCAGCGGCGGGAAATCCCGCGTCAGCCCCATCGCCCGCAGAATGCGCGCAGCCAGTTGCACCCGCTCATCCGCGGCCAGCGGCGCCAGCACCGGGCTGAGCCGCTGCCACTCGGCGGCCTTCAGGCCGCCACGCTCGGCCGGCGCCGGGCCGCGCAGCCAGCCCCCGGTGCGCCCGAGCAGTGCTGCGGCGTACCCCAGGCCGAGGGACTCGACCAGGGTGAAACCCGAGGCCGGCAGACGCTCGAACAGGCGCCAGCGCCCCTGACGCGCCAGTCGCGCCTGGCGCCGCCCGGCCAGCTGGGCGTCGCAGGCCACGTCACCGCAGCTGTCGCCGACGCTCAGCTGCGGCGCCAGTAGTCCCGGCAGCTGCGGCCGGGTGGCTGCGGTACCGAGTGGCGTATAGGCGATCGGCAGACCGAAGAAGCCGGCGAAACCACCGGTCTGCAGCTGCGGGCCAACCTCCTCCAGGGCACGGCGCAGCGGCTCGGAGCGCACATCGATGCAGAAATAGACCCTGGCCAGCACCTGCTCCGTCACCATGGGCTGCGCCGAGCGCGGGCGCAGCAGACGCTGCAGGTGCTCCTGCCAGGCCAGCTCCTCGGCGCGCTGCCACAGCTGTAGCGCCTGCCAGGCATGCGACGGCTGGCGGCTGCGGCCGGCCTGCCAGGCCTCGCGCCAGGCGCTCCAACGACTGCCGGGACCACGCCGACGGTCGTCCACCAGCCATTCCCAGGCTGCGCGGATGGCCAGCAGTTCGAGCAGCGTGGCGTCGTCGCCACCCTCCTGGCGCGCCTGCCAGCGCCGATAGGCGCACCAGGAGGCCCAGCCCAGGCTGCGCAACAACAGGCAGTCGAACCATTCGTCCAGCTCGTCGACCGTCACCCCCAGACGCTGCACCGCTACCTCCAGCGCCGCCTGCGGCTGCAACGGCAGCTCGGCGATACGTCCACTCAGGTCGCGACAGGCGCTGAGCACGCTGAGGCCGCGGTCGTCCTGCATGGCCTTGCGCCAGGCCTGATACAGGCCGCCCTGGCGTTCGACATGCCAGTCGGCTTGCGCCTCGTCGAACCAGGCGGCGCAGCACTGGCCGATCTGCTGGGTGATCAGGGTCGGCCAGCCTGGCAGCGCGATCTCGGCATCGGCCATGTCCTCCAGCAGCGGCAGGCCACGGCCCTCCTCGTCTGCCGCCTGCAGCGCCTGCAGCAGATCCGCCACCGTCCAGCCATGCGGGTTGTCGATCAGCACCTGGTGCAAGTGGTGCTCGCCGATCTGCCCCTGCGCCCAGGCCTGGCGATAGTCCTCGGCCGCCAGGGTGAGCCGGCTGCCGGCGCGCCGCCAGAGCTGCTCGGCGACCTCGGACCAGCGCTGCTGGCGCCGCTCCCACAGCGGGCTGACGGCGATCAGACGATCCAGCGGCCAGGTCGGCGCGATACGTTCACAGGCACGCGCGGCGGCGCCGTGCAGGACATCGCGGTCAATGGCGACGAAGTATTCGATGGCGGTCATGGGCGCTCTCCGGTGGCGGCGACGTTGCCCTGCGGCGGACGTACCGGCCACAGGCGGAAGGTCAGGCGAGTGAAATGTTCATCGAGGAAGAACCCGGCGAACGCCGCCGGATACAGACGTCGCGCCAGCGCGCTGTGCGGCCGCGCGACTATCCAGGCCTGCAGCAGGTAGAGCACCAGGAACAGCGCCAGGGCCAACAGGCTGAGATGCAGCGGCGCCGCAGCAGAGGCGCCCCCCGGGGCGAGAATCCAGCTTGCCGCCAGGTGCCACAGCAGATACAGGCCAAGCAGCGCCACCAGCATCAGCGCGGCGTATACCGGCTGGCTGCGGCGCAGGCACCAGGGCGCCAACCCCACCGCGAGGATGGCCAGGGCCTCCAGCGGCAGTGCATGCGCCGGTACGGCGTAGTGCCAGGCCTGGTCGAGCAGTGCCATGACCAGCCCCGCAAGCGCCAGGCCCAGCAGCAGCGAGAGCAACCCCGGCGCCGGCCGCTGCGGCTGCAAGGCCTGATGGCGCACCTGCAGCACCGTCTCCCCGGACGTGAGAAAGGCATGGGCCTTGTACAGCGAGTGGGCCAGCAGGTGCACCAGCGCCAGCTCGTAGAGACCGAGGCCGCATTCGAGCAGCATGAAGCCCATCTGCGCGCAGGTCGACCAGGCCAGGCGTACCTTGATGCTGATGCGCGTCATCATCACCAGCGCCGCGAGCACGGCAGTCAGGCCGCCGACCACCACCAGCAGCGTCTGCGCCAGCGGCGCGGCCGACAGCAGGGGCGCAAAGCGCAGCAGGACGAAGCCGCCGAGGTTGACCAGCCCCGCATGCAGCAGCGCCGATACCGGCGTCGGCGCCTCCATCACCTGAATCAGCCAGCCGTGCACCGGCAGCTGCGCGGACTTGAGAATCACCGCCAGCACCAGCAGTACGGCCGCCAGGTGCAGGTCCCAGCCGAGCGCCCCAGCCTCCAGGCGCAACGTTACCTGATCGAGTATCTGCGCCAGCTCGCTACCGCCGGCGGCGCGCGCCAGCAGTACGCTGGCCAGGATCAGGCAGACATCGGCCAGGCGGCTGGCAAGGAACTTCTTGTGCGCCACCACCAGCGCCATGGGGCGGTCGCGATAGAAGGTCAGCAACTGGTGCAGGCACAGGCTGGAAGCGATCCACGCCGCCACCAGCCAGTACAGATCGGCGCTGACCACCACCAGCGCCACCGCCGCCAGGGTGCCGAGCAGTGCCAGCAGGTAGCGGCGCTGGCCAGGCTCACCCTGCAGGTAGCGCGCGGAGAACTCGACGATCACCAGCGCCAGCAGGCTGATCAGGCTGGCCATGGCCAGCCCCAGGCGGTCAGCAGGCTGGTCGTCCAGCCCGGCTTGCAGCAGCGCCGCCACTAGCAGAGCCAGGCCCGCCATCGCGGCGAGGCGCCCGGGGAACCAGAGGCTGGCAGCCAGGCGCGTCGGCCACAGCGCCACGGGCACCGCTGCCGCGGCATACAGCCAGGGCAACCAGGTGACCAGTTCAGCGGATAGAGGGAGCATGAGCGATCTCCAGGAGATGAGCGATGACGCTAGTCTCGGGGAGTGCTTTATTTATTTAAAATAGATTGATAAGAATCAAACATTCTTCTTTAGAGAACTATCCGTGCGCCGCCTCAATTTCCATCACCTGCACTACTTCTGGGCCGTGGCCAAGGAAGGCAACCTGACCCGCGCCGCGCAATCGCTGCACGTCGCCCAGTCGGCGCTGTCGACGCAGATCCGCGCGCTCGAGGAACAGCTTGGCCACCCCCTGTTCATCCGCTCCGGCCGCAACCTGCTGCTGACCGAAGCCGGGCAACTGGTGCTGGATTACGCCGACAGCATCTTCGCCCTCGGCAGCGAGCTGCAGATGACCCTGCAGGGCGCATTGCAGGCCAACCGCCAGCTGCGTATCGGCGCAGTGGCCACGCTGTCGCGCAACTTCCAGGAGAACCTGCTGCGGCGCTTCCTGGGCCGCAAGGAGCTGCGCATCACCCTGGAATCCGGCAGCCTGGGCGAGTTGCTGGAGCGCCTGGCCCTGCACAAGCTCGACGTGGTGCTGACCAACCAGGCGGTGAGCAGCGATGCGCAGCGCTCCTGGCGCTGCCGCCTGCTGGACCGGCAGAGCGTGTGCCTGGTTGGCCCGCCGCGCAGCGGCAGTTTCGATCTGCACCGCGACCTGCAGCGGGCGCGGCTGATCGTGCCGGGCCGCAGCAGCGACATCCGCAGCCAGTTCGAACTGTTCTGCGACAGCCAGGGCCTGCGCCCGGACATCTGCGCCGAGGTCGAGGACATGGCCATGCTGCGCCTGCTGGCCCGCGACTCCGGCGACATGGCGCTGCTGCCGGCGGTGGTGGTGCAGGACGAACTGCAATCCGGCGTGCTGCAGCTCTACGCCGAGATTCCGGAGATCGCCGAACAGTTCTTCGCCGTCACCCTGCAGCGCCAGTTCCGCCTGGACATCCTGGACGAACTGCTCGGCCAGGGCACGTCTTGAGCCGCGTGCGGAGAAGCGCTGGCCGGCGCCGCGCTCAGAGGCGGGTCAATACCCGCTCGGCCGGCAGGCGCGACTTCGGCAGTGCGGCATTGAAATCGCTGTCGCTACGATAGCCCAGCGCCACGGCCACCACGCTGCTCAGGCCCTGAGCGGCCAACCCCAGTTCCTCGTCCAGCGCCTGGCGGTCGATGCCTTCCATCGGCGTGGCGTCGATGCCCTTGGCGGCCGCGCCCAGCAGCAGGGTGCCGAGCGCCAGATAGGCCTGTTTCTCGGTCCAGTGCTGCATGTCGCCAAGGCCGCGATGCAGCTCGACATAGCTGCTGCGGGTGTTGTGCTGGGTGGTGCGCGCCGCGTCATCGCGGAAGCGGCCGTCCTCGGCTTCCTGCTGCAGCACCTCGGCCAGGTAGGCTTCGTCGAGGTCGCGGCGGGCGCAGATCAGAATCACGTGCGAGGCATCGAGAATCTTCGGCTGGTTGTAGGCGAAGCCGCCCTGTGCGCCCTTGGCCAGACGCGCCTTGCCCTCGGCGGTGCTGGCCACGACGAAATGCCAGGGCTGCGAGTTGACCGACGACGGCGACAGGCGCAGCAGCTCGAGCAACTCGTCGATGATCGTCTGGTCCACCTGGCGGCTGGCATCGTAGGCCTTGGTGGTGTAGCGCTGACGCGCGAAGGAAACGGGGCTCATGGACAACCTCCTGATCGAATGGATGGAGCGAAATGGGCGCTAGTCTGAAGCAGGCCGCGGCATGAAAAAAGCGCTCATCGGCAGCAGCAGTTTCAATGAAAAAAAGAAAATCCCACGCGCAGGCAGGGCCAACCCCGAGTGCTTACCGCTGCGGCCGTGCAAGCCCCGCCAGGGCCATCGGCCCTGCCCTACCTCAGTCAGCGCCGATCCGGCGCGCGACGAAGCGCGCGGCCGGGGCCATGATCTGCTCCTGAGCAGCCACCAGCGGCAGGTCGCGGGCGCCGTCCTCGGTCTGCTCGACCAGCGCATAGAGCGTGGCCGTGGCCAGCTCCAGCGCTTGCGGCAGTGCCTGACCGGCCAGCAGGCGCCCCAGCAGCACAGCCGAGAACACATCGCCCATGCCGTTGGGCAAGGGGTGCAGCGCCAGGCGCGGCGTAGTCACCAGCCAGGCGCCGTCACCGTTCACCGCCAGCGTACCCAGCTCATGGTCGGCAATATCCGGGGTCGCCAGGCTGGTCACGATCACCACGTCCGGCCCCCGGCCACGCAGTTGCCTGGCGATCTTCACCGCCTCGCGCAGGCTGGTCGGTTGCGAGCCGGTGAGCAGTTCGAACTCGAACTGGTTGGGCGTGATGATGTTGGCGAAGGGGATGGCCTGGTCACGCAGGAAGTCGGGAATCGCCGGATTGACGAACACGCCGCGGCCGACGTCGCCCATCACCGGGTCGCACAGGTAGCGCACTGCCGGGTTGTGCTGGCGAATCTCGCCGACCGCCTCGAGAATCACCCGCCCGCTATCGGCATCCCCCAGATAACCGGACAGCACGGCTGCCAGCCGCGGCAGCACGCCGCGCTCACGCAGCCCGAGCAACACCTCGCGCACGTGCTCGGCACCGAACACCTGGCCGCGAAACTGGCCGTAGCCGGTGTGGTTGGAGAACTGCACGGTGTGAATCGGCAGCACCTCGAAGCCCAGGCGCTGCAGGGGGAAGACCGCTGCTGCATTGCCGACGTGGCCCCAGGCGACGTGCGACTGAATGGACAGGACGAGGGGCGGCAGGGTGGCGCTCATGGCGATCTCGGGCGGCGGGACAAGAGAGGCCGGGATTATTGGTCAAGCCGTGCGGGCCTGTCACGCCTGCCTGGCTCGTGGCTACCCGCGCCCATGAAGGACGAGGGCGTGACCGAGCGCAGCAGCCAGGGCCAGCCAGATCACGACATCAGCCGAACGAAGTCGCGATCCGCTTGCCTGAGTGATTGTGCAGCAAGCGTCAAGCCAGCCGCCATTCTGGTGCCTTGGCAGGCCTTGGACGCTCGCCGCGCAACGCTCACGCCGCCATTGCCAGAGAGCACCACCATGACCTGTTGGATATTTCAACGCATCGCCGCGCTGCTTCTCATACTCCTGGCCGTTTCCTTCGGAGCGACAGCTGCCGACAAGACGCCCAGGATTCTGGGCTGGGTGGAAGAAGGCCTGCTCCTGCCCGAGCAGGTATCGGTCAAGATCAAGCTGGATACCGGTGCCCTCACCTCGTCCCTGGACGCCAGGGACCTGGAAGCGTTCGAGCGCGATGGCGAGAAGTGGGTGCGCTTCAAGGTCGAGCTCAAGGACAGCAAAACCGGCAAGCAGGTGAGCCTTCCCTTCGAACGCCGGGTCGAGCGCAACGTCCGGGTACGTGGAGCGGGCGGCGCCGAGCGACGCCCCGTGGTGTCGATGCGCATGTGCATCGGCGATCAGGTCTACGACGAGCAGTTCTCGCTCAACGACCGCGACAGGATGCTCTACCCGGTGCTGATCGGGCGCCGCACCCTGGAACATCTGGGCGCCGTGGACGCGTCGCGCACCTTCACCCTGCAGCCGAAGTGCGGCAAGCGTACGGCGAAAACCTGAAGCTCACCCCAAGAAGGCCCTGCCGACGATAAAAAAGGTTCTTCGCATATTTTTGGGAAAATGCGGTTGACAGCGGACTGGCAAGTTTGTGTGCGTATCGCTTGCTGACTTAGCACTATTCATTACCGCGTGTACTGAGCGTTTGTGTTGCGCCCCCTTACGGGCGCCACACCTTGATTCGCTGCACTCACCCTTTGGGACAGCCTGCGGCTGTTACTCCGCTGCGCTACGTTTCGGCCTCCTGACGGGACCGAGGCGCGAGCTTGCATAATCTTTGCGAAGTTGAAATTGGCGGCGTCTGGCTTTTGCCTGTGCTCTTCAACTGCGATGGAACAGACGACGCCCAAGTCCCCTTCAGGAGGCCGAGTGGAATCACCGTGGAAGGGGTTGAGCGACATGGATGTCGCGAGAGCTGCGATGGGCCAGGGATGGCCCTTCGCAGCGTACCCCTGGAGCGGTGATGGAGCGAGGGAACCCCGGCGCAGCCGGGGCCGCATGCAGGGGTGTGTTTCTTTGCTTACTTTCTTTGCACAAGCAAAGAAAGTGAGTCGCCCGTAAGGGGCGAAACCCATCAGATCAGACGACACGCTAAGGGATAGTGCCAAGTCATCGACAGCTAACACGTAATTGCCAGTCCGGTGTCAAGCGTATCTTCCCCGCGAGAATGCGAAGAGCCATAAAAAAACGCCGAGTCGGCAAGGCCGGCTCGGCGTAAACGCAAACCCGTTTGTACAGGTTTACTACCGTGTTCAACGGTGGGCAGCCAAGACACAAAAAGAGCCGCCTTACAGTTTCGATCAGAAGGCCGGCAGCACCGCGCCCTCATAACGCTTCTCGATGAATGCCTTCACCTGCGGGCTGGTCAGCGCGGCGGACAATTTCTTCAGCGCCTCGCTGTCCTGGTTGTCCGGGCGGGCCACCAGGTAGTTGACGTAAGGCGAGTCGCTACCTTCGATCACCAGCGCATCGCGCTTGGGATTGAGTTTGGCTTCCAGCGCGTAGTTGGTGTTGATGAGCGCCAGGTCGACCTGATTCAGCACGCGCGGCACAGTGGCCGCTTCCAGCTCGCGGAACTTGAAGTTGCGCGGGTTATCGGCGATGTCGCGCGGCAGCGCCTGGGCACTGTTGGGGTCCTTGAGGGTCAGCAGGCCGGCCTTCTGCAGCAGGAGCAGCGCACGACCGCTGGTGCTGACTTCGTTGGGAATGGCGATGGTGGCGCCGTTCGGCAGCTCGTCGAGGGACTTGTACTTGCTCGAATAGGCACCGAAGGGCTCGACATGCACGCCCTGCACGATCACCAGTTCGGTGCCGCGCTGTGCATTGAAGGTGTCCAGGTAGGGTTTGGTCTGGAAGTAGTTGGCATCCAGATTCTTCTGGCTCACCTGCAGGTTCGGTTGTACGTAGTCGGTGAAGACCTTGATATCCAGATCCACACCCTGCTTGGCCAGCTCGGGTTTGATCAGCTCGAGGATTTCGGCGTGCGGCACCGGTGTAGCGGCAACGCTGAGCTTTTCGCCAGCGTGGGCCAGGGAGGCGGTCAGGGCAGCGGCCAGGGCGGTCAACAGCAGGGTCTTCTTCATGGTTTCCTTGTTCTCGGTCTGGGGCACCGGCTGGATCGACAGTCCGGCGCGTTTGGCAGATGCCCGGCGGATGTGACGGGCTGAGCGCGACGGTACGAAGAAATATTTATTCCATAAAATACTTATTTATTATTTTCTTATACTCAAAATCACTATAACGTTTTCGCTTGTCGCCTTGGCCCTCCTGCCCCTAGAGTGGTCGGCCTTCGTTTTCAGGAGGCTCCCATGCTCACAGCCGTCCTTGCCCGCTTCCCGCGCCTGCCACTGATTCCCCAGGCCACTGCCCTGCACCCACTGCCGCGCCTGTCCCGGCACCTGGGTCGGGAAATCTGGATCAAGCGAGACGACCTCACCCCGCTGGCGCTCGGGGGCAACAAGGCGCGCAAGCTGGAATACCTCGCCGCCGACGCCCAGGCCAAGGGTGCCGACGTGCTGGTCACTGCCGGCGCCATCCAGTCCAACCACGTGCGCCAGACCGCGGCGGTCGCTGCGCAGCTGGGCCTGGGCTGCCTGGCCCTGCTGGAAAACCCCATCGACAGCCACAGCGACGACTACCTGGGCAATGGCAATCGCCTGCTGCTCGACCTGTTCGGCGCCGAGGTGGAAAACGTCGCCAACCTGGACAACGCCGATCAACTGCTGGAGGCCGCCTGCCAGCGCCTCAGTGCAGCCGGGCGGCGCCCCTATGCCGTGCCGATCGGCGGCTCCAATGCCCTGGGCGCACTCGGCTACGTCCGCGGTGGGCTGGAACTGGCCGAGCAGATTGCCGCCAGCGGCCAGGACTTCGCTGCTGTGGTGCTGGCCTCCGGCAGCGCCGGCACGCATGCCGGGCTGGCCCTGGCGCTGGAAGGCTCACGCCCCGGCACGCGCGTGATCGGCGTCACCGTTTCACGCAGCGAGGCGGCACAAAAGCCCAAGGTCGAAGGTCTACTGCAGCGCACGGCTGAACTGCTGGAGGTTGACGTGCCGCGCGGACTGAACCTGGAGCTATGGGACGGCTATTTCGCACCGCGCTATGGCGAAGCCAATGCCGCCTGCCTCGAGGCTATCAGCCTGCTGGCGCGCCTGGAGGCGATCCTGCTCGACCCGGTCTACACTGGCAAAGCCTTCGCAGGGCTGCTCGATGGGCTCAGGCGAGGCGCCTTCCCTGGCAATGGCCCGCTGTTGTTCCTGCACACGGGTGGCTCACCCGCCCTCTTCGCCTACAAACCAAAGTGAATATATAGATAATTTTTAATTATTTAACGGAATAAACATTTCCACCTAGAGTGGCGCCACCTTCCCACTGACACGAGGTCACCATGACATTTTCCACCCTGCGTCGCCATTTCCTCTTCGGTAGTCTGGCCCTCGCTCTGGGCGCCAGTTTCAGCACAGCAAGCTTTGCCGCTGACCTGCTCGACGAGATCAAGGCGCGTGGCGCCATCAAGGTCGGTTTGGAGGGCACCTACCCGCCCTTCAACTACCAGGACGAGAACGGCAAGCTGACCGGCTTCGAAGTGGAGCTGGCCGAAGCGCTGGCCAAGGAGCTGGGCGTCAAGGCCGAATTCCAGCCGACCAAGTGGGACGGCATCCTCGCCGCGCTGGAGTCCAAGCGCCTGGACGTGGTGATCAACCAGGTGACCATCTCCGAGGAGCGCAAGAAGAAATACGATTTCTCCACGCCCTACACCGTCTCCGGCATCCAGGCGCTGACCCGCAAGGCCGACGGCGACAGCATCAAGAGCGCGCAGGATCTGGCCGGCAAGAAGGTCGGCGTAGGCCTGGGCACCAACTACGAACAGTGGCTGAAGGACAACGTGCCGCAAGCCGACATCCGCACCTACGACGACGACCCGACCAAGTTCCAGGACCTCAATGTCGGTCGCATCGACGCGATCCTGGTGGATCGTCTGGCTGCCTTCGAGATGGTCGAGAAAACCGGTGGTCGCCTGGCCGTGGCCGGCGATGCCTTCTCCCGCCAGGAAGCCGGCATCGCCCTGCGCAAGGGCAACCCCGCGCTGCTCGCCGCCATCGACGAGGCGCTGGCCAAACTGAGTGCCAACGGCACCCTCAAGCAACTTTCCGAAAAATGGTTCAAGGCTGACGTCACCCGATGATCGAGTCCGCCCTGCAGCTGGCTCTGGAGTCTGCGCCCTTTCTCCTCAAGGGCGCCTACTACACGGTCATACTCAGCCTGGGCGGCATGTTCTTCGGCCTGCTGCTGGGCTTCGCCCTCGCCGTCGGACGCCTGTACGGGCCAGCGCCGCTGCGCTGGCTCACCCGCCTGTACGTCTCCTTCTTCCGCGGCACGCCGCTGCTGGTACAGCTGTTTCTGATCTACTACGGCCTGCCACAGCTGGGCATCCAGCTCGATCCGCTGCCGGCGGCGCTGATCGGCTTCTCGCTGAACATGGCCGCCTACACCTCGGAGATTCTCCGCGCCGCCATCGCCTCCATCGACCGCGGCCAGTGGGAAGCGGCCGCCAGCATCGGGATGAGCAAGACGCAAACGCTGTATCGCGCGATCCTGCCGCAGGCCGCGCGCACCGCCCTGCCGCCACTGGGCAACAGCTTCATTTCCCTGGTCAAGGACACCGCCCTGGCCGCCACCATCCAGGTGCCGGAACTGTTCCGCCAGGCGCAGCTGATCACCGCGCGCACCTTCGAGATTTTCACCATGTACCTGGCGGCCGCGCTGATCTACTGGGCGCTGGCCAGCATCCTGGCGCACTTCCAGGCGCGCCTGGAGGCCAGGGTCAACCGGCACGAGCAGGACACCTGATGATTTCCGTGCGCAATCTACGCAAGGCCTTCAATGGCACCGAGGTGCTCAAGGGCATCGATCTCGACGTCGCCGCCGGCGAGGTGGTGGCCATCATCGGGCCCAGCGGCTCGGGCAAGACCACCCTGCTGCGCTGCCTCAACCTGCTGGAACAGCCCAGCGGCGGGCAGATCACCGTGGGTGCTGTCCATATCGACGCCGACCGCCCGCTCAAGGGCCAGCAGAAACTGATCCGCCAGCTGCGTCAGCAGGCTGGCTTCGTGTTCCAGAACTTCAACCTGTTCCCCCACCGCACGGCGCTGGAAAACGTCATCGAAGGCCCGGTGCAGGTGAAGAAGGAGCCCCGCGAAGAAGCCCTCGCCCACGCCCGCGCCCTGCTCGCCAAGGTGGGCTTGGGCGGCAAGGAAGACGCCTACCCCAAGCGTCTGTCCGGCGGCCAGCAACAGCGCGTGGCCATCGCCCGTGCCCTGGCCATGCGCCCACAGGTGATCCTCTTCGACGAGCCCACCTCGGCGCTCGACCCGGAGCTGGTAGGCGAAGTGCTGACCACCATCCGTGACCTGGCCGAAGAAAAGCGCACCATGGTCATCGTCACCCACGAAATGGCCTTCGCCCGCGACGTGGCGGATCGGGCGATCTTCATCGACCAGGGACGCATCGTCGAACAGGGTCCGGCCAAGACCCTGTTCAGCGCCCCGCAGCACGAACGCACGCGACAGTTTCTCAGCAAGTTCCTGCTCGACCGCTTCGCCTGAGTTTGCTCTGCCACGATCTGCTTGATTGCCAACAGCAGGGGACTGCCCTGCAGCGTCAGATGGCCCTCAAGGTGACGGGCAGACTCAGATGACGCTTGTGTAATATCTGGCGCTCATTTCATGTGAAGAGGTGCCCAATGTATGACCGCCGTCTCCGGTGCCCGGCAAGAGCAGCTCAAGACCTGCAAAATGCCCGGGCGCTGCTGGGGAAACGACTCAGCGGGCTGCTGCATGACCAGTACTACTTCAATGGCGAAAAGAGCCGGGAAAATGTAGGCGACCTGGAGTGGCATTTCGGCGAACAGGAGGTTCTTTCCATGTATCTCCTTAACGACGGCAAGAGCGTCGGGGCTGACGCGTTACCGCTCAAGGAGCCGATTTCCTTTGAAATAGAGCCTAACGTGACCTGCGCCTGGCAACGGGCAAACCTGCTGGAAGGCCTGTCGGCAACCCACCTTGTGAACGCAACTATCTGCGAGGTCGAAGGCATTATCGACACTCTCAAGGAGCAGCAACCTCGGCTCACCGGCTTCAGAATCACCTTCGAGACTGGCGACTTTCTGATCTTCCTCAACCAGGGCGACAATGGCGCCGTGTTGATCAACAAGCCGCCACCAGCATACGCGGAGATCGAGACACGCTTCGTTACCCATATCGAATGAAGGTCGCTGGTACAGGCTGCCTGTAGTCTGAGATCGGACTGCATGAGCAGCAATAGATCTATCCTGTTTTCCTTTCCTTGCCGCGTCATCACCAAGCTGCCGGCACAACGACAGCAAAGCCGCGCTATCATGCCTGCGCCTGCGTTCGGCACGACGACAAGGAGCAGTAGATGAACGATTCGCGCCAGGCGGCATTCGCCAGGGAATGCGACCTGATCATGAAAGGCGGCATCACCAGCGGCATCGTCTATCCGCTGGCCATCACCGAGATCGCCAAGGCCTTTCGTCTGCGCAGCATCGGCGGCACCAGCGCCGGGGCCATCGCCGCTGCGGCAGCGGCAGCCGCCGAGCTCGGTCGCCAGCGTTTCCAGAGCGGGCAACTGAGCAGCGATCCGGCCGGCTTCGCCGAGATCGAGCGCCTGCCTGAGCACCTCTGTACTCCCGCAGCAGACGGCCATGGCACCAAGCTGCAGGCCTTGTTCAAGCCCATTCCTGCGCTGCGACCGCTATTCGATACCTTTATCGCCACGCTCGAAGCCAAGGGCAAGGGGCCGCGAGCGCGCCTGCTGGCGCCACTCAAGGTGATGCTGACGCGACACAAGATCGCCGCGCTGCTCGGCGCGCTCGCCGCGGGCGGGCCGCTATGGGGCAGCGCCATGGCCAGCAGCAATCCGCTGCTATGGCTTTGGGTGCTGTCGTTCGCGGCGCTTGGCGGTGTGTTCGCCGCTGCCTGCCGCCTGCTGCTGCCCGCGCTACGGGAGCTGCCGCAGAATGGTTTCGGCCTGTGCACCG
Source organism: Ectopseudomonas guguanensis (assembly GCF_900104265.1). Classification (GTDB taxonomy): domain Bacteria; phylum Pseudomonadota; class Gammaproteobacteria; order Pseudomonadales; family Pseudomonadaceae; genus Aquipseudomonas; species Aquipseudomonas guguanensis. The sequence goes on along the minus strand of NZ_FNJJ01000013.1, from coordinate 14,821 downwards.
GTCTGCCTGGGGCCGATGACGAGGCCCCGGACGAAGCCCTGACCAACTGGCTGACCCACTACCTCGACCGGCTCAGCGGACAGCAGGCGTTCTGCGCGCAGCAGGCAGGCGCTGTCGAATGCGAGAAGCCACTGACCTTCGGCGACCTGCGTGCGCACGGCATCGACCTGCAGGTCATGACCACCTGCCTGAGCATGGCGCGGCCCTTTCGCCTGCCCTTTCGCGATGACGATCAGGTGCGTGAAAACAACCAGTTCCATTTTCGCGAGGATGAATTCGCCCGCCTGTTCCCCCGTCGCGTAGTGGTCTGGATGCGCGCGCACCAGCGCCCCGGCGAGGACGAACGCCACGACGGCTATCTGCGCATGCCCATGCCGGATGATCTGCCGGTGATCGTCGCGGTGCGCATGAGCCTGAGCTTCCCGCTGCTGCTCAGCGCGGTACCGCTGCACGCCGTGGATTACCGCAAGCGCGAGAAGAAACTGGAACGCTGCTGGTTCACCGACGGCGGTATAAGCTCCAACTTCCCCATTCACTTCTTCGATGCCGCCCTGCCCCGGCGTCCCACTTTCGGCCTGGACCTCGGACCGACCGACGGCGCAGACGAACAGCGCGTGCGCTTCCCGCGCAACAACGGCGACGCGCGCCTCGCCTACTGGCGGCGCTTCCCGCAGAGCGGCCTGCCGGCGCTGCGCGGCTTTCTCGCCCAGCTCAGCAACGTAGCCAAGGACTGGAACCATGAAACCCTGTCGCTGATGCCGGGCTTTCGCGACCGCATCGGCCTGATTCAGCTGACACGCGAGGAAGGCGGTCTCAACCTGACCATGCCTACCGAGCGCATCGAACGCCTGACCCGTTACGGACGCGAGGCCGGCCAGCAGTTCGTGCTGCGCTTCGGCGACCCGGCATGCTGGCCGCCAGGCGCCAAGGCCTCGCCGATGAACTGGAAAAATCACCAGATCATTCGCTTGCGCCTGCTACTGGCGAGCGTCGCCGAACAGCTGCAGAGTCTGGAACGCGCCTGCAGCGAACTGCATGGCACCGAGCATGACTACCAGCGCTTCTTCACCCCCGAAGCCCGGCGCCACAGCTACCCCTTCAAGGGCCTCAGCGACCTGGAACAGGACCCGGATACCGGCCGCTACCGCACCCAGGCCGGACTGGCCAAGGCCATGCTCGAGCAGTTGCGGACAATCGCCCAGATGATCGAACAGCACCCCGACAGCCACCCGGCCAGGGAGGCGCCCAAACCCACCCCCGAACTGAAACTGCGGCCACGCATCTGAACGGCTGGCCGCTGTTGAACGCCCATACGACCGCCATGGCCAGGCGAACCTGGAGCACAAGCTTGACGTGGACGCACGCACCACGGCGCTGCCCATCGCCGCGATGGCTGAAGTTGCAGGTGCCAGGTGATACCATTGCGCGCCTCGACGCCGCCCTGAGCACCATCAGGCACCGGCGTCACGATGCCGACACGCCCACCCATGCCCGCTAGCCTGCCGGCAGGGCCGTGACGTTCACTCTTGTGCGCAGGTTCGTCTTCCTCGTTTCCAGCCGCCCGAAAGGCTCGAAAACGGTATCACCCTTTAAACAGCGCACCTCAAGTTACTGATAGGTAAGTCCTTTGATCTCCACCGCTAACATCACCATGCAGTTCGGCGCCAAGCCGCTGTTCGAGAACGTGTCCGTCAAGTTCAACAACGGCAACCGCTACGGTCTGATCGGCGCCAACGGCTGCGGCAAGTCGACCTTCATGAAGATTCTCGGCGGCGATCTGGAGCCGTCGGCTGGCCAGGTGATGCTCGAGCCGAACGTGCGCCTGGGCAAACTGCGCCAGGATCAGTTCGCCTACGAAGAATTCAACGTGATCGACACCGTGATCATGGGTCACGAGGAGCTGTGGAAGGTCAAGGCCGAGCGCGACCGCATCTATTCGCTGCCGGAAATGAGCGAAGAGGACGGCATGAAGGTGGGCGAGCTGGAAGGCGAGTTCGCCGAGATGGACGGCTACACCGCCGAATCCCGCGCGGGCGAGCTGCTGCTGGGCCTGGGTATTCCGCTGGAGCAGCACTTCGGCCCGATGAGCGAAGTCGCCCCCGGCTGGAAGCTGCGTGTGCTGCTGGCCCAGGCGCTGTTCGCCGACCCGGACGTGCTGCTGCTCGACGAGCCGACCAACCACCTGGACATCAACACCATCCGCTGGCTGGAATCGATTCTCACGGCGCGTAACAGCACCATGATCATCATTTCCCACGACCGTCACTTTCTCAATGCGGTCTGCACCCACATGGCCGACCTGGATTACGGCGAGCTGCGCCTGTTCCCCGGCAACTACGATGAGTACATGACGGCCTCCACCCAGGCCCGTGAGCAACTGTTGGCCGACAACGCCAAGAAGAAGGCGCAGATCGCCGAGCTGCAGACCTTCGTCAGCCGTTTCTCGGCCAACGCCTCCAAGGCCAAACAGGCCACCAGCCGCGCCAAGCAGATCGACAAGATCCAGTTGGCCGAGGTCAAGCCGTCGAGCCGCGTCAGCCCGTTCATCCGCTTCGACCAGAACAAGAAGCTGCACCGCCAGGCAGTAACCATCGAGAAGCTGTCCAAGGCCTTCGACGACAAGGTGCTGTTCAAGAACTTCAGCTTCACCGTCGAGGCCGGTGAGCGCGTGGCCATCATCGGCCCCAACGGCATCGGCAAGACCACCCTGCTGCGCACCCTGGTCGGGGAAATGCAGCCGGACGCCGGCAGCGTGAAGTGGACCGACAGCGCCGAGGTGGGCTACTACGCCCAGGACCACGCCCACGACTTCGAAGCCGACGAAACCCTGTTCGAGTGGATGGGCCAGTGGACCAGCGGCGAGCAGAACATCCGCGCCGCGCTGGGGCGCATGCTGTTCTCCTCCGACGAAATCCAGAAATCGGTGAAGGTGCTCTCCGGTGGTGAGCAGGGCCGCATGCTGTTCGGCAAGCTGGCCTGCCAGAAGCCCAACGTGCTGGTGATGGACGAACCGACCAACCACCTGGACATGGAATCGATCGAGGCGCTCAACCTGGCGCTGGAGAACTACCCGGGCACGCTGATCTTCGTCAGCCACGACCGCGAGTTCGTCAGCTCCCTGGCCACGCGCATCATCGAGCTGTCGGACAACGGCGTGACCGACTTCTCCGGCACCTACGACGATTACCTGCGCAGCCAGGGCATCATCGTCTGAGGCCTGCCGTTGACATGACAAAGCCCGCGAAAGCGGGAAGGCTGTTCACTTAAGGTACTCGCGCTTGGCTCCCCTCTCCCGTTTATGGGAGAGGGGCTGGGGGAGAGGGCTGAAAACACTGCAAAACTGCCAGTTTCCCCCTCTCCGAACGCGGCCCGCCCTAACCCTCTCCCCGGAGGGGCGAGGGGACTGATCGCGTTCGACCGTTTCTTATGTGAACAGCATTACGCGAAAGCGGGCTTTGTTTTGCTGCCAAGAGCAGCGCACCACTGGACAATCGTCAGATGCGGAACTGACGCACCAACGCCCCCAGGCGTTCGCCGAGGCCGGCCAGGCTGCGAGCCGTCTGTGCGCCGCGCTCGGTTTCGTCGGCGACGCTGTCAACGGCCACCGCGATCTGGTGCACGCTGCGGTTGATCTCTTCGGCCACAGCCGTCTGCTCCTCGGCGGCACTGGCGATCTGCGCGTTCATGGCATTGATGGTTGCGATCAGCTGGGCAATGGCATCGAGCGACTCGCCGGCCTTGTTGGCCTGCTCGCTGGTCAGCTCGCCGGCATCGCTGGAGCGGCGCATCGAAGTCACCGACTGCTGCGTGCCCTGCTGCAGGCGGTCGATCATGCCCTGGATTTCCTGGGTGCTCTGCTGGGTCCGGCTGGCCAGGGCCCGCACCTCGTCGGCGACCACGGCGAACCCACGCCCTGCCTCACCGGCACGTGCCGCCTCGATGGCCGCGTTGAGCGCCAGCAGGTTGGTCTGCTCGGCGATGGAGCGGATCACGTCGAGCACGCTGACGATGGACTGTACGTCCTGCTGCAGGCTGTCGAGCGATACGCCGCTGCTGCGGATGTCCTCGACCAGCGAGTGGATACGCTGGATGCTGCCGTCCACCACAGTCTTCGCCGCCTGCCCTTCGCGGTCGGTCTGCTGCGCGGCTTCGGCGGCGTTCTGCGCGCTCTTGGCCACCTCATGAGCGGCGGCCGACATTTGGTTGATCGCCGTGGCCACCTGGTCGGTTTCGTGACGTTGCTGCGCCATGGCCTGCTCCGAACGCTGCGCCTGGTCGGAAACCTGGTTGACCAGCTCGGTGAGTTGCCCGGTCATCTCGACGATCTGCCGCACCAGACCATGCACCTTCTCGACGAAGCGGTTGAACGAGCCGGCCAACTGGCCCAGCTCGTCATTGCTGGTGACCGGCAAGCGGCGGGTCAGGTCGCCCTCGCCTGCGGCGATGTCATCGAGGTTGGCCTTGATCTGCTGCAGCGGCCGCAGGAAGGCGTTGCCCAGCCACACGCCGATCACGCCGAATACCAGTAGCAGCACTGCAGCGACCACCACGATGCTGGTGATGATGGTGCCGATGCGCCGGTCGATCTCCGCCTGCACTTCAGCGATGCGCGCCTCGATGCCGTCGAGGTTCAGCGCCGTGCCAAGCGCCATGTCCCACTTGGGCAGGTAATAGCTGTAGGCGAGCTTGGGTACCAGCACCGACTCGTTGCCCGGCAGCGGCGAGGAATAGTTGACGAAGTAGGTGTTGTTCTTCGCCACGTTGACCAGCTCGCGGTTGATGTACACGCCATTCGGGTCGCGGCGGTCGGCCAGGCTCTTGCCGACGTCGACCGGGCTGTCGCCGCGGAACAGGCGCACCACGTTGGAATCGTGGCCGAAGAAATAGCCGTCGGCGCCGTACTTGATCTTGGAAAGGATGGCGATGGCCTGCTCGCGGCTGGCCATGTCACCTTGCGCGGCGCCGTCATAAAGCCCTTTCACGGAACCCAGAGCGATCTGAATGTAGTGCTCGAGCTCGCTGCGCTTTTCCTGCAGCAGGCGTTCGCGCGTCTCGGCCACCTCTTCGGCTGCCAGACTTTGCAACACCCGCGCCGCAGTGCCGCTGAGCACCAGTGCGAAGAGGATGACGGGAACCAGCGCAAGCAGGATGACCTTGGCTTTCAATGTGAGGCGCATTCTTGTTGTCCTTGTTATACGGGGCTACCGATATGTCGGCAGCCCCGTTAAGGAATTGAGCGAACCAAGGCGCCGAGACTCAGCTGGGCGCATGCATGTGCCCTTACAGCAGCATAGCGGCCGCCCAACCGAACGCCAGCAGCGGCAGGTTGTAGTGCAGGAAGGTGGGCACCACGCTGTCCCAGATGTGGTTGTGCTGCCCATCGGCGTTGAGCCCGGAAGTCGGCCCGAGGGTGGAGTCCGATGCCGGTGAACCGGCATCGCCCAGCGCGCCCGCGGTACCGACGATGCAGACGATCGCCAGCGGGCTGAAGCCCAGCTGCACACCGAGCGGCACGAAGATCGCCGCGATGATCGGGATGGTGGAAAAGGAAGAACCGATGCCCATGGTCACCAGCAAGCCGACCAGCAGCATCAGCAGTGCACCGACCGCCTTGTTGTGACCGATCAGCGCGGCCGAGCTGTCGACCAGCGTCTTCACCTCGCCGGTGGTCTTCATCACTTCGGCGAAGCCGGCGGCAGCGATCATGATGAAGCCGATCATGGCCATCATCTTCATGCCTTCGGTGAACAGCCCGTCCGCCTCTTTCCAGCGCACCACGCCGGACACCGAGAAGATCACGAAACCGACCAGCGCGCCGATGATCATCGAGTCCAGCCACAACTGCACGACGAACGCCGCAGCGATCGCCAGCCCCGCCACCAGCAGGCTCAACGGGTTGTACTGCACGTCCACGCGCTCGGCTTGCGCGACCTTTTCCAGGTCATACACGCGCTTGCCGCGATAACTGAACAGTACCGCCACCAGCAGGCCGACCAGCATGCCCAGCGCCGGGATGGCCATGGCCTGGGTGATGCTAATACCCGTGACGTCGACACCGGACTTGGCCACGTTGGCCAGCAGGATCTCGTTGAGGAAGATGCCGCCAAAACCAACCGGCAGGAACATGTACGGCGTGATCAGGCCGAAGGTCAGTACGCAGGCGATCAGCCGGCGATCGAGCTGCAGCTTGCTCAGCACGTAGAGCAGCGGCGGCACCAGCAACGGAATGAAGGCGATATGAATCGGCAGCAGGTTCTGCGAGGAGATCGCCACTGCCAGCAGCAAGGCGATCAGCAGCCATTTCAGCGCGCCGCCCGCATCTGCCTGCTGCCTGTCGACCAGCGCCAGGGCGCGGTCCGCCAGGGCATGCGCCAGGCCGGACTTGGCGATGGCCACGGCGAAGGCGCCGAGCAGCGCGTAGGACAGCGCGACGGTCGCCCCGCCCCCCAGCCCCTGGTTGAAGGCCTTCAGCGTGCCCTCAACGCCCAGCCCACCCAGCAGACCACCGGCCAGCGCACCGATGATCAGTGCCACGACCACGTGTACGCGACAGAGACTGAGGACCAGCATGATGCCGACCGCAGCGATTACAGCGTTCATAAGCACTCCACCTGCACAACGCAAAAAGCCGCGTACTCTGCCGCATGCGGACTATCCTGTCAAAACGGGCAAATGTTCAGAATTTCAAGCTAAACGTGCATAATCCCGAGCATAAAACTCGCGATCAAGAATGCGCGCCGCGTACCGATAACCGTATTGATCCATGTAGAAAGGAACGCACCATGCTGTTCAGCCGTCTTTCGATTCAATGGAAGATCACCCTGCTCGCCGGACTTTGCCTGCTGGCCATCGTCACCCTGCTGGTGAGCGCCTCGCAGTATCAGGCCAGCCGCAGCGCCAGCATGGTACGCGAGGCCAGCTCCGGCATGCTGGAGGAAAGCGCCAAGCTGCGACTGAAGGCACGCGGCGAACTGCAGGCGATCCGTATCCAGCGCTACTTCATGGATGCCTACCAGTACGGCAAGGGATTTTCCCGGCAGATTCTCTTTCTGCGCGATCAAGCGGAGAAACGCTTTCTCGATGCCTTCGACCTGCGCGAAGACCTGACCCGCCAGGTGCGCAGCAGCCTGGAAGCCAACCCTACCCTGCTTGGCTTGTACCTGGTCTTCGAACCCAATGCGCTGGACGGCAAGGACGAACTGTTCGCCGACCAGGCCGAGCTGGGCAGCAACGATGCCGGGCGCTTCTCGCTGTACTGGGCGCAGCCCACTCCGGGCCAGCTCGAATCCGAATCGATGACCGAGGAGCTGCTCGGCGACACCACGCCCGGGGCCAACGGCGTCGCCTACAACGCCTGGTACACCTGCCCGCGTGAAACGCGTCGCGCCTGCGTGCTGGAGCCCTACTACGACGAAGTCGGCGGTGAAAAGACACTGATGACCAGCATCGCCTTCCCGCTGGAGCTCGACGGCAAGATCATTGGCGTGATGGGCGTGGATATCAGCCTGGCCAGCCTGCAACAGATCAGCCAGGAGGCCAATCGCGAGCTGTATGGCGGCCAGGGGCACATCAGTATCTTCAGCCCCGGCGCCTTGCTTGCCGGCCACAGCCGCGACGGCAACCTGCTCGCGCAACCCGTGGAGCGCGCCTACGGCGATCACGCAGGCGAGCTGCGCCGCCTGATCCAGGCGGGCAGCGATGCCGAGCTGAATCACGGCGACATGCTGCGCGAGGTCAGCCCCTTCACGCCCATTCCCGAGGCCAAGCCCTGGTCGGTGCTGCTCGAAGTGCCCCAACAGGTGCTGCTCGAGCGCGCCATCGCACTGGGCGCACAGCTCGACGCCAATCGTGCCAGTGACAGCCTGTTCGCCCTGCTGGTGGGCCTCGTCGCGGTGATTGCGGGCCTGCTGCTGATGTGGCTGACCGCACGTGGCGTGACGCGACCGATTCTTGGTGTGGCCGCCATGCTCAAGGACATCGCCAGTGGCGAAGGCGACCTGACCCGCCGCCTGCAGTACGCCAGGCAGGACGAGCTGGGCGAGCTGGCCGGCTGGTTCAACCGCTTCCTCGACAAGCTGCAGCCGATCATCGCCGACGTGAAAAGCAGCGTGATCGATGCGCGCGGCACCGCCGACAAATCCGCGGCCATCGCCAGCCAGACCAGTGCCGGCATGCAGCAGCAATACCGCGAGGTCGATCAGGTCGCCACCGCCTTCCAGGAAATGAGCGCCACTGCACAGGATGTCGCGCACAACGCGGCGCAGGCGGCAGAGGCGGCACGCAACGCCGACCTGGCCAGCCGCGAAGGTCTGCAGGTGATAGACCGCACCACCAGCACCATCGACTTGCTGGCCAATGAGATGAACGTGGCCATGCAGGAAGTCGAAGGCCTTGCCAGCAGCAGCGAGCAGATCGGCTCGGTGCTCGAGGTGATTCGCTCGATCGCCGAGCAGACCAACCTGCTGGCCCTCAACGCAGCCATCGAGGCGGCACGTGCGGGGGAAGCCGGTCGCGGTTTTGCCGTGGTCGCCGACGAGGTACGCAACCTGGCCAAACGCACCCAGGATTCGGTCGAGGAAATTCGCCAGGTGATCGAGGGCCTGCAGAGCGGCACCCGCGAGGTGGTCAGCACCATGCACAGCAGCCATCGCCAGGCCCAGGGCAGTGTCGAACAGGTGCAGCAGGCCGTGGCCGCCCTGCAACGCATCAGCCAGGCAGTCAGCACCATTACCGACATGAACCTGCAGATCGCCAGCGCCGCGGAGGAGCAGAGTTCGGTGGCCGAGGAGATCAACCGCAACGTCGCCTCGATCCGCGACGTCACCGAAGCCATCACAGCGCAGGCCGACGAGTCGGCGCAGGTGAGCCAGAACCTTAATCGCCTGGCCAATCACCAGCAGAGCCTGATGGACCAGTTCCGCGTCTGAAACCAGCAGGGTGCGCCGTGCGCACCACCGATTGGTCAGCCTCGCGCATGACGCCAAATCATCCTTGATCTGGCGGCGCCTCCCTTGCAGTGCAGGCAGGCAATCGCCTAGCCTGCGTTCTTTTTCGGGGAAGCAGCATGCTCAATATCGCCTTGGTCGCCGGCTCCAGCCGCAACAACAGCCAATCGGGAAAGGTCGCTCGTGTATTGCGCCAGCGCCTGATCGAGATGGGGCAAACCACTCAGGACGCCAGCAGCATCATCGATCTGGGCCTGGCCCCGCTGCCGCTCTGGCCGGCCGAAGATGCCGGCCCCTGGGCCCTGTATCAGCAGCAACTGGCGGCTGCCGATGCGGTGGTGATCATCGCACCGGAGTGGAACGGCATGGCCTGTCCGGCGATCAAGAATTTCTTCATCTACGCCAGCAAGGCCGAGCTCGCGCACAAGCCGGGTCTGCTGGTGGGCGTTTCCTCCGGCATCGGCGGCGCCTATCCCATCGGAGAGCTGCGCGCCTCCAGCTACAAGAACTGCCGCCTCTGCTACCTCCCGGAGCACCTGATCGTGCGGCAGGTCGAGAAGGTTCTGAACGGTCCGCAACCCGTGGACGAAGCCGACGAGCGCATCCGCGCGCGCATCGACTATGCACTCGACGTGCTGGTGCGTTATGCCCACGCCCTGCAGCCGGTACGCGCAGCGATCAGTTTCGACAATCCGGCTTTCGCCAACGGTATGTAAGGGATCGTCTTGCACGTCCCGTAGGGTGGGTTAGCGGCGCTGAACACTGCGCTTGCAGACGCCAGCGGACTTATCGCGCCGCGTAACCCACCAGCGATGGCTCGCCCGGCACAAGGCCATGAACTCGGCCTCAGCTCAGCGCCGTGGCAGGCTGACCAGCACTCGCAACCCGCCCAGCGGACTGTCCTGCAGTTCGATACGGCCGTTCCAGGCCTCGATGATATCGCGCACGATACCCAGCCCCAGGCCGTGGCCCGCCACCTGTTCGTCCAGGCGGGTGCCGCGGCCGAGCACGGCTTCCCGGCGCTCGGCGTCGATGCCGGGGCCGTCATCATCGACACATAGGCGATAACCCTCGGCGCTCTCCTCCACCGTCAGTTGCACGCGCTGCTGCGCCCACTTGCAGGCGTTGTCCAGCAGATTGCCGAGCAGCTCCAGCAAATCCTCGCGGTCACGCGGCAGGACCAGGCCGGCAGGCGCCTGCCAGTCCAGGCTCAGACCGCGGTCATGAATCATCGACAGGGTTTCGAACAGCCCCGGCAACTCCTGCGCGCAATCGAAGCGCGCGCCCGGCAGCACTTCGCCGGCCAGGCGCGCACGGCCCAGCTCGCGACTGAGGCGCTGCTCGATCTGCTCCAGCTGCTCGCGCATGCTCGCGCGCAACGCCGGGTGGGCAGCCAGCTCCTCACGGCCGGCCAGGCTGATCAGCACGGCCAATGGAGTCTTGAGCGCATGCCCGAGGTTACCCAGGGCATTGCGCGAGCGCTTGAGCGTGTCTTCAGTATGTGCCAACAGGTGGTTGATCTGCGCCACCAGCGATTCCAGCTCCTCGGGCACCTCGGCATCCAGGTCGCTGCGTCGCCCCTGCTGCAACTGTGCGATCTGCTGGCGCACCTGCTCCAGTGGGCGCAACGCGCGGCGCACGGTATAGCGCTGGGCAATCAGGATCAGCAGCAGCGCAGCACCGCCCAGGCCCAGGCCGACCCACTGCATGCGGCGGAAGCTCTGCAGGATTGGCTGATAATCCTGCGCCACGCTGATCGACAGGTTCTCCCCATAGCGGCGGTAATCGGCGCGGTAGACCAGCAGGCGCTGGCCTTGCGGGCCATCGCCCAGCTCGGCCTGCATGCCGGTGCCCTCGGGCTTGAGCAGCTCGCGGTCCCACAGTGAGCGCGAACGCCAGCTGCGGTCGGAAAAATCGATACGAAAATAATGCCCGGAGAATTGCCGCTGAAACGAGGGATCGAGACGTCGCTCGTCCAGCTGCAGACCGGACGGTCCCCGTACCAGTGCAGCCAGCAAGCCCTGGGCCTCGTCGCGCAGGTCCTCCTCCAGGTATGCGCGCAGGCCACGGTCGAATACCCAGAGGCTGGCCTGCGCCAGAACCAGTCCGACCAGCAAAAGCGTCGCAGCCAGCCCGATACCGAGCCGACGCTGAATGGACCTCAACCCTGCTCTCCGGTGAAGCGATAACCCTGCCCGCGCCGCGTCTCGATCACGTTGCGCCCGAGCTTGCCACGCAGGCGGTTGACATGCACTTCGATGACATTGGAGTCACGCTCGGTTTCGCCGTCGTAGAGGTGGTCAGCGAGATGACTCTTGGACAGAATCTGCCCCGGATGCAGCATGAAATAACGCAGCAGGCGAAATTCGGCGGCGGTCAGGTCAACGGCCTCGCCGCCTGAGGTCACGCACTGACGGCTCTCGTCCAGTTGCAGGCCGGCCGCCTCCAGTTGCGGCTGATTGGCCAGGCCATGGGCACGACGCAACAGCGCCTGGATGCGCAGCGCCAGTTCTTCGGGGTGGAAGGGTTTGGTCAGGTAGTCGTCGGCGCCGGCCTTGAGACCTTCGATGCGCTCGGCCCAAGAGCCACGTGCGGTCAGCACCAGCACCGGCGTCACCAGGCCGCCTGCGCGCCACTCCTGCAGCACTTCCAGCCCCGGCTTGCCCGGCAGACCGAGGTCGAGAATGATCAGGTCATAAGGCTCGCTAGCCCCCTGATAGGCTGCATCGCGACCATCGGCCAGCCAGTCCACGGCGTACCCTTGGCGGGTCAGACTGGCGATCAGCTCATCGGCCAGGGGTACATGATCCTCCACCAGCAACAGGCGCATCAGTCGTCTTCCTCATCCTTCAGAATATTGCCGTTACGGGCATCCAGTTCGAGCTCACGTACCACGCCCGAGGTGGTCAGGATCTCCACCTCATAGACCAGCACGCCATCCTCTTCTTCCAGCTCTGCCTCGAGCAGCGTGGAGCCGGGATAAGCCTTGCCGACGTGCTGCATCAGTTGCTCGAACGGCATGATGACACCCTCGCGACGCAGACGCAGGGCTTCGTCCTGATCAAGATCGCGCGCAATACCCGGCGCGCTGGCGATACCGCAGACCAGAACCAGCAACAGCGCGGTGATACGTCGAAACTTCATCAATCGTCCTGGTGGTTCTTGAGAATTTCCCCGGTGCTGGCGTCCAGCTCCAGGTCCCACTGCACGTTTTGGGCGTCGCGCAGCTCGATCTTATAGATATAGCGGCCGTATTCGTCTTCCAGCTCGGTCTCCTCGATGCGTCCGCCCGGGTGTTGAGCCAGCGCCGCGTCATTGAGTTGCTCGAAGGATTTGATGGTCCCGGCATCGCGCAGACGCAGAGCCTCGTCCGGGCCGAGATCACGGGCCTGGGCAATGGTAGCGGCGCTGATCAGGGTGGCAAGTGTCGCGAGGCTGAGCAATCGTTTCATGGGGTTCTCCCGCAATGGATCAGTGACTGCCACTCTAGGGCCAGGCACTTAACTCAAGCTGAATTCACCTGAGTCATTCACCGCATGAAGTGGCTTGGCCTGCTCAGTCGGCGCTCTATAATCGCCTGTTCGAAAGGAGGCATCGATGAGCGCGATCCATATCAAATCCCCTGCCCTTACCCTGAAGGCCGGCCCCAGGGCCTTGGCGCGCATCCGCCAGAACGGCCTGAGCCCGGCAGATGTCGGCATCCTGCCCGGCGCGGCTGGTGGGCCCAAGGGCATCGGCATCCAGGGACTGGATCTGGCGCTGTTTGGCGACTGGCTACCGCGTGCTCCGCGTGAACGCGCGCTGATTGGCGCCTCCATCGGCTCCTGGCGCTTCGCCAGCGCCTGTCTGCCCGATCCGGCTGCCGGCATCAGGCGACTCGGCGAGTTGTACACTTCTCAGCGCTTCGCCAAGGGCGTAAGCATGGCCGAGGTATCGAGCAGTTGCCGAATGATGCTCAACGAGCTGCTCGCCGATCAGGACGCCGCCATCATCGCCAACCCGCACTATCGCCTGCATATCGTCGTGGTCAAAAGCCATGGCCTGCTGCAGCACGATCATCGCGGCAAACTGAGCCTTGGCCTGTCGTCGGTGATCGGCAACAACTTGCTCGCACGCCAACGCCTGGGGCGTCACTTCGACCGCGTCATTCTGCATGATGCGCGGCAGACGCCACCTTTGGCGCAGCTCAGCGACTTTCGCTCGCATTTTCACTCCCTGACCGCGGAAAACCTGCGCCACGCGCTGCTGGCATCAGGCTCGATTCCCATGGTGATGGAAGCGATTCGCGAAATCCCGGGGCTGGAGCCAGGCGCCTATCGTGATGGCGGCCTGCTCGACTACCACCTCGACCTGCCCTACGACGGCGACGATATCGTCCTCTACCCGCACTTCACCGATCGAGTGATACCGGGCTGGTTCGACAAGAGCATGCCCTGGCGCCGTGGCGACCGTACGCGTCTGCAAAATGCGCTGCTGGTTGCGCCGTCGCGGGAGTATCTAGCGCGCCTGCCACACGGAAAACTGCCGGATCGCACCGACTTCAAGCGTTATCTGGGCAATGATGAGGGGCGCGAGCGTTATTGGCGTCAGGCCATGGCCGAGAGTGCACGACTAGGCGACGAGTTTCTCGAGCTGGTCGAAAGCGGCCGCCTGGTCGAGCGCCTGCAACCCCTTTGATGGGCTCAGAGCGGGTGATAAGGCGGCTATTGACGCCAGACCTGATAAACTGCGCAACTCACGCCAGTCAGGCGCAATCTTCTACGCGAGCGCTGTTCAGTGGAATTGTTCAAAGAGTTCATCTTCGAGGCGGCCCACCGCCTGCCTCATGTACCGGAAGGCCACAAATGCGGCCGCCTGCATGGGCATTCCTTCCGAGTTGCCATCTATATCGAAGGTGAAGTCGACCCCTATACCGGCTGGATTCGCGACTTCTCCGAGATCAAGGCGATCTTCAAACCGATCTACGAGCAGCTCGACCACAACTACCTGAACGACATCCCCGGCCTGGAAAACCCAACCAGCGAAGTACTGGCCAAGTGGATCTGGCAACAGGTCAAACCCTTGCTGCCGGAACTGTCACGCGTACGCATCCATGAAACCTGCACCAGCGGTTGCGAATACCGCGGTGATTGATCAGCCCCAGAAACATCCAAGGCCACCTTCAAGGTGGCCTTTTTGTTGATGCCTGTCCCCTAACCGCACCGACCAGTTTCGCGGCGGGGCCGCCGCCAGCGATCGACGCTGAACGGGCAGGAGCGAGCTCTGCTCGCGAAGCGTCAGCGATCACCGTAGGGTGCGCCGTGCGCACCAGCATGTCTGCATCATCAGCGGTGCGCGCAGCGCACCCTACGCGCACTATTTTCCCGCGCGCAAAGAAGAAACCCCAGACCTCTTTCGAGATCTGGGGTTTCGTATAGGAGCTTGACGATGATCCGGCCGGCATTCCGGTGGCCGGCGCCCCGGGACTCTCACCGCCACACTTTTCGCACATAGAAGAACGCCCTGACCAGTTACCTGATCAGGGCGCTCGTATAGGAGCTTGACGATGACCTACTCTCACATGGTGAAGCACCACACTACCATCGGCGATGCGTCGTTTCACTTCTGAGTTCGGGATGGGATCAGGTGGTTCCAACGCTCTATGGTCGTCAAGCAATTCGGTTGGGATGTCGCGGTTAGGCGCTATCCCTTGGATACGTGATAGAGGCTTTGTAGTTCTTGCAAATTTTCGGCTTTCTGTCGACTTCACCATCGACACCCTCTGCTGTGAGGGCAGATTGTTTGGGTGTTATATGGTCAAGCCTCACGGGCAATTAGTATGGGTTAGCTCAACGCCTCACAGCGCTTACACACCCCACCTATCAACGTCGTAGTCT